>NZ_BDAE01000010.1 GCF_002091675.1 Pseudomonas luteola NBRC 103146
AGCAGAAATAAAGGCGATGGGCTTTTCTTTCTGCGTGGCCTGCAAGAACTGCTTATTTGCTTCCGCCTGTCTGCTTACTGAGGCTAGGCCTCTTCTTTTCAGGAAAAAGCTCTTTCCCGATAAACAGTCACGAACTCCCTCTCGCTTGCTCACTCAACTAGATACAAGCATTGAGTGAGGTGGATTTATGTTTGCTGCTATTGGTTCTGGTTTTGTTATTGGGGAAGTTCCTGGCTTTGCCTTTCAAGTCAAAGGTGATGCTAAGGAGACAATTGCTGAGCAATTAGCCGCTTGGCTAAATGGCCTTATCACCTCTCACGTAAAACTTTTTGAAAAGCCAGCGTCTCAGGATTCGTTATTGACTTTGAAAAAGATGATTGAACGAGAGTTCGAAAGCAGTACGGAAGTAGTGCCCTTGTTGATCAGCTCGATATAGCGAAGAGATAAATAAAACCGACCTTAATAGGTCGGTTTTTATTAGCCGCTCAGGCGTGGAAGGAGCGAGCTTTATGAGATAGGCTTGAAAGATGCTGCGGAGGTTCTGAGCCAGTAGGCTTTACTGTAACCGGCTTGTCTGTTTCAGAGTGCGAATGTCTATGATGCCGTGGAGATCGGCTTATTCTAAGCATTGCCCATAACATCGTACCGGCTAATGCGAGCCATCCGATAATCAATAATACTATATAGGCTGCTGGGCTCATGGCGTCACCATACTGCTCAAGCGTATTGATATCCCTTAAAGGGGCTATACCTATACAGACTCGCTAAAGCAAGAGATGTTTAGAGCTTCTACAGGAATTCGACGAGTAGTCGCCTGAGGCGAGTAGCTAACTAGCAATCATAGCTAGTTAGCTACCAAGCTAAGATCTCACCCAATAAACTGGTTGGACAACCAGAAAAGGGCAGCTGAAAGCAGCATCGAGGCGGGGAGAGTTAGTACCCAAGCTAATAGAATATTACGTACCGTACCGCCCTGCAGACCGCTGCGGTTGGCGATCATTGTGCCTGCTACACCAGAAGATAGAACGTGTGTAGTGGATACGGGCAGACTATAAATGTTCGCGGCGCCGATGGCGATTACGGCAGTAAACTGCGCGCTGACACCTTGTGCATACGTCATTCCTTGCCGGCCTATCTTTTCACCTACTGTCAGTACCACTCGCTTCCAACCGACCATGGTTCCGATCCCTAGAGCCAATGCTACTGCGATGATCACCCAGTACGGAGCATATTCTGTTGTGCTGGTAAGGTCTTTACGCAGCCTGTTCAGATCTTCAACATCGCGGCCTTCCAGAACGGGAAGCTTGCTAATTTTCTTTGCGGAATCGTCCAGGCAAAGCAAATAGCGGCGTACTTGGGTCCGCTGATCCACGGTCATGGCGCGATAGTCGGTCACACCATTCAGATTGCTTAACAACGCATTAAGTGTAGGGATTGTAAGCCTGGTTTCACAGCTGAACTCTTCAGGAAGATCCCGATTGCCAGTTGTGTAATCCAAGTACTCCTTCAGAACACTCGATTGACGCTCGTAGAACTGACCCAAGTGAATAGCCGCATCACGGGTGCGTTCAATCTGATAGGTGGTGCTAGTCAGATCCAAGACGAACTTACCTGGCACGATGCCTATGAGTACCAGCATGATGAGGCCAATCCCTTTTTGGCCGTCATTGGAGCCATGCACGAAGCTCATACCCATGGCCGAGATGACTAGCATCAAACGGTTCCAGAAAGGTGGATGCTTTTTTGAGTCTATTTCGCGGCGTTGCTCAGGTGTCTTATGCATTTTGGAACGGGGGCGCCAGCGCTTTAGACCTATAAGAATAGCGCCTGCCAGTACAAAACCTGCTATTGGAGAGGCAATAAGCGAAAGGCCGATATCAATTACCTTCTGCCAGTTAACGCCCTCGCTTAAGGGGATACCTGTGATAAGGGAGTTAGTAAGGCCAACACCCAAAATTGAGCCGATCAGAGTGTGAGAGCTAGAAGCTGGTATACCGAAATACCAAGTGCCTAGGTTCCAGGTAATGGCAGCAGCCAAAAGCGAAAAGACCATCGCGAGGCCATGACCTGTGTTCACATTAATGAGTAGATCGACTGGCAAGAGGTGAACAATGGCATAGGCAACACCAACACCACCAAACAGAACGCCCAGGAAATTGAATATACCTGAGAACATAACCGCTAAATGAGGCGGCATTGCCTTGGTGTAAATGACGGTTGCGACAGCATTTGCGGTGTCATGAAAACCGTTAATGAATTCAAATGTCAGCACGAAAGCCAAGGCAAGAACCAGACTAATGCCTACCCAGACATCTAGCCCGCTGAAGAGATCGAACATATCGTTTCATCGACAGTTGAAAGGCAGCAATTATGTCAGAAAGCAGCCAGACAACTGACCCTTTGTGTAATAAATGGGTAATATTCAGTCGCCGCGGTATTCGCAGCCGCTTGTGCAGGTCTCGTGAACACGGACCCGAGAGAGTTCGGGTAACTGTGGTTTCAGTTCACGCCAAATCCAGATTGCCAGATTTTCACTAGTCGGGTTCTCTAAACCCTGAATATCGTTCAGATAGTAGTGATCGAGTCTCTCATAGATAGGCTTGAAGATCGCTTTGATATCAGCAAAATCCCGTAGCCAGCCTGTGTGGGGATCAACCGGCCCTTCAAGATAGATGGCTACTTTGAAGGAGTGCCCATGTAGGCGCCCACACTTATGTCCTTCTGGAACATTAGGTAGGAAATGGGCTGCTTCGAAGGTGAATTCTTTAAAAATTTCCACGTGATCAGCTCGAACTACCGCGACATGCGGTTCTGATGGGCGCGGAGTTTAACAGTTTCGTCATAATTTTTTCGACTTCTCATGTTTTATATCCCACTTCGCCGACTGACTGCGCTTATCGGTAAGGTGTACCTGAAGATCACATGATTCATGTTAGACGAATACGAGCGGGCTGTAGAGGCGTGAATAGAGGGAGAAGCAACCTGTGAAGATGCTCTTGGTTGAAGCAAAAGCGGTTTCTAATCAAGCATTTTTTTATGATTAACAATTATGGACATTCGGTGCTCGCTGAAAGTCGTTGCGCTGTGATAGCAAGCAAGGCAGGCTCGCGGCTTTAATCATGTATGAGGGGTCCCGTGGCAAAGAACGTATCAACGGAATCGCCAACCAAGCTCACTTTTTGGGTGCTTATTGGAATTGCTGCAGTGCTGGTAATGCTCGCTGTACTTGGTAATCAGCTCGGATGGGAGCTGATACATATTGGTTATGACTCAATGTCGCTACCCAATGGACTGGAGGCGGGTACACATGGGTATGTTGTCAATGGCCTGACATCGTTATTGTTCGCCTTGGCACTTACAACTGCAGTCACTGCTGCTTTCATAAAGGCGGGAGGGCGTTATCGCGCACGACTGCCTGTACCCGTTACAGCGCTGATCATGTGGCTGCTTTTTAACGTATTGCTGGTGATTTTTTACCCATCCGCGCTTGAAGTGCAGGTCAGACATTACAGCGGTCCAGCCTTTATTGACTTCTTTTCCTTGAGGGACCGCAAGGGAAGTTTTCAAGGCAGCGCTGACAAAAGCCAAATGCTTACGTACTACCAGGACTGTGCCGCCCGTAGCGAGCAATGCCCTGTTTATGAGTGCGTGACTGAAAAGCAATGGTGGTTTGGTGGTTTTCAGAAGATTCAGGGTTTCTATCCTGGCTTGGATATTGAAAACCAAAAAAAGCTGCTTGACCAATATTGCCAAACAGCTCTTTTGAAATAGCCTCAGCTTTCTCCTACGAATCCGCCCGTCTGGTGATGCCATAGACGGGCATATAACCCTCCTTGAGCAATCAATTCTTCATGGGAGCCAGTTTCAACGATCTGGCCTTTATTCATCACAACAAGTCGGTCCATACGTGCGATGGTAGAGAGACGGTGAGCGATGGCTATCACAGTCTTGCCTTTCATAAGCGTTTCGAGACTTTCCTGAATGGCAGCCTCGACCTCTGAGTCCAGTGCTGATGTTGCCTCATCCAGCAGAAGAATAGGCGCGTCCTTGAGTAGGGTGCGTGCAATCGCAATACGCTGGCGTTGCCCGCCGGACAACTTGACCCCACGCTCGCCTACTTGCGCATCGAGCCCGGTTCGTCCTTGCGCATCAGTCAGTAATGGAATGAATTCATCTGCTCTAGCCTTATGTACGGCTGCTTGAATTTCTTCGTCTGTTGCATTGGGTCGGCCATACGTCAGGTTCTCGCGAATCGAGCGATGCAGTAGTGATGTGTCTTGAGTTACGACACCTATGTTGCTGCGAAGGCTTTCCTGAGTGACGTGAGCAATATCCTGGCCATCAATCAAGATTTGCCCTTTTTCCAAGTCATACAGGCGAAGCAGGACGTTAACCAGCGTGGATTTCCCTGCGCCAGAGGGTCCGACAAGGCCTATTTTCTCTCCGGGCTTTACGTCTAGGTTAAGGTTTTCGATAACGCCACGGGTTTTGCCATAGTGAAAGGCAATCTCTTGAAAGCGGATTCCGCCTCGCTCAATCTCAAGTGGTTTGGCACTGCTTTGATCAATGACGGTGCGGGGGCGTGAAATAGTTTCCAGGCCATCCTGAACCATACCAATGTTTTCGAAGATGCCATTGACTACCCACATGATCCAGCCGGACATGTTGTTGATACGGATGACAAGTCCTGTAGAAAGAGCAATCGCTCCGATTGAGATAAGACCGTTATGCCAAAGCCACAGGGCAAGTCCCGTCGTTCCGGCGATTAGGAAGCCGTTCAACAGGGAAATAGTGACACCCATAGCGGTAATCAGACGTGACGCATAGCGAGCTTTTTCTGTTTGTTCTGCCATGGCTTCATGAGCGTAGTCTTCCTCTTGCCGAGTATGAGCAAAGAGTTTGAGCGTCATGATGTTTGTGTAGCCATCAACAATCCGTCCGGACAGTTTTGAGCGTGCTTCGGACGAGATGACGGATCGCTCCTTGGTCTTGGGTACGAAGTACCAAAGGGTAAGGATGTACGCGATGATCCAAATAATCAGGGGAGCCATAAGCCAGACGTCAGCCTGGGCAAAAAGAACCAGGGCGCTGCCGGCGTAGATAAGTACATGCCAGATGGCATCCACTGCCTGGACAGCGGAGTCCCGTAGCGAGGCTCCGGTTTGCATAATACGGTTGGCAATACGACCTGCAAAATCGTTATGGAAGAAGCTGAGGCTCTGCTTCAAGACATAGCGATGATTTTGCCAACGAATCAGTGTAGTCAGGCTAGGAGTAATGGTTTGATGGACCAGCAGGTCATGCAGGCTGATAAAAAGTGGACGCAACAAGAGTGTAACGACTGCCATCCAGACTAGTTCATGGCCATGCTCCTGAAAGAAAACCGTGCTGTTAGCAGAACTCTGTGCCAAGTCGACGATTCGACCCAGGAAGCTGAAGAGTGCGACTTCGATAAGGGAACCTACTAGGCCCACTACCAATAGAAAGAGAAAAGCAGGCCAGGCCTGTTTAAGGTAGTGGATGTAGAACCGCATTACGTTGCTGGGAGGTGTTTCGTCGGAGGCAGGCTTGAAGGGATCAATAATAGTTTCAAACAGGCGAAAAACCATATGCGCTCTCGTTGCCGTTCAGTGTATGCGGCAGGAAGCCGCGCTGTCTTAAGCCTGATCCTCAGAGGCGTGTGACTGCCTGTCAGCAGAATAAGCAGTCACACTTTAATCGGAAGCAGGCTTATGATCTTTTGGCCGCGAGGATCAAAATCGGTTCGCGTGGAACGTTCTGGAACATGCCTTTGTTAACAGTCGAGATACCGGCGATCTTATCTACTACGTCCATGCCGCGAGTAACTTTTGCGAAGACGGCATAACCAAAATCCCGCTGGCCATGATCAAGAAAGGCATTGTCTGAGACGTTGATGAAAAACTGGCTGGTTGCCGAATTGACCGCTGCGGTGCGTGCCATGGATACGGTACCGCGTGTGTTTTTAAGTCCATTGTCCGCTTCGTTGCGAATAGGGGCTTGTGTGTCTTTCTGCTGCATGTCCTGGGTAAATCCGCCGCCCTGGATCATGAAGCCTGGAATGACGCGATGGAAGATGGTGCCTTTGTAAAAACCTGAATCTACGTAAGAAAGAAAATTCTGTACGCTGACAGGCGCTTTTTGTGCATCCAGTTCCAGTTCAATTTCGCCCTGGTTGGTGGTCAGCACGACATGAGGATTTTCGGCAGCCCAGGCAGAAGAAGCCAGTACAAGCGTGGCGGCAGTAAAGAAAGCTTTGAGCATAAGCGCTCCTTTTGGGTTTAGGGTTGGTTATGTATGAGCGTAGCGCGGTTTGCATGGCACTTATCAAGACTGGCCATGCCCTGTACCTTGTTTCTTGATCAGTTCAACCAGTATCTGAGAGGCAGGACCGAGCGGGCGCTCTCGACTCTGATACATATAAAAAGGATGGAAGCGGTTACCTCCTTGGCTCAGCGAAAGAGGTTTTAGCGTACCTTCATTGATTTCGCGCTCGATAGAATGACGAGGTAGCCAGGCGAACCCCAGCCCATTGCGGACAAAAGTGGCGGCTGTAGCAAGGCTCCCGACGGTCCAGCGCTGTTCCGCGCCCAGCCAGCCAGCGTCTCGTGGTTGGGTGCGACCGGAATCTCGTATGACAATCTGCATCTGAGCCTCAAGGTCCTGAAACGTCAGCTCACGCTGCAGTCGATGCAGATGATGATCTGGATGGGCGACTGCGACGAATTCAACTGTACCCAAGCCTGCGCCTAGGTGAGCCGCAATATTCAGACCGCTGATAGCAAGATCGGCCATGCCTTCAAGTAAGGCTTCCTCTACACCAGACAGTACCTCTTCCCTCAGGCGAACCCGGCATCCACGGCTTTGTGGCATGAATTCGGTCAGTGCGCTGACCAAACGGGAAGTAGGGTAGGCTGCATCGACTACCAGGCGTACCTCTGCTTCCCAGCCTTGCTCCATATGGTGGGCAAGCTCTTCCAGCTGGCTGGCCTGTTTAACCAGTTGGCGTGAGCGCCTTAGCAAGACGTCTCCGGCTTCTGTCAGTACCGCCTTGCGCCCCTCGATGCGTAGCAGCGGAACGCCCAGCTGCTCCTGCATGCGCGCGACTGTATAACTGATGGATGACTGAGAGCGATGTAGCATCTCGGCAGCTTGTGCGAAACCGCCGTGGTCAACCACTGACTGTAAGGTGCGCCATTGGTCTAGCGTAACTCGAGGAGCCTTCATACCTATTCCTTAGCGAATCGGGCAGCGTAAACGCCATGATAAGACATTGTTATATCAATAAAGTTGATTGGTATTAGCTATAAATTCCGTTTTTATATCAACTTAATTGTTATTAAGCTGTGCTCATTCTCCCATTACAAAGGACGCCAGCATAATGTCTCAGGTTCTCGTGATTGAAAGCAGTGCTCGTAAAGAAGGTTCGATTTCTCGTCAGATTACCGCTGAGTTCATCGAAGCGTGGCAGCATAAACATCCAGAAGACAAAATCTCGGTACGGGATGTTGCCGTTGATGTTATTCCTCACCTGGATGAAAACCTTCTGGCAGGTTGGATGAGCCCAGCCGAGACACATTCCGAGGCACAAAAAGCAGCTCTTGCACGTTCGAACGAGCTGACCCAAGAGCTGTTGGCAGCCGATGTTCTCGTACTGGCCGCACCCATGTACAACTTTGCTATCCCTAGTACCCTGAAGGCCTGGCTGGATCATGTACTACGTGCAGGTGTGACGTTCAAGTACACTGAGCAGGGGCCCCAAGGGCTTCTTGAAGGCAAGCGCGCATATATTCTGACGGCGCGCGGTGGTGTTTACACCGGAAGTCCTGCAAATACCTTTGATCATCAGGAGCCTTACCTGCGGCAGGTGCTGGGCTTCATTGGCATTACTGATGTGACGTTTATCCATGTAGAGGGCGTTGCGATGGGGCCAGAAGCAATGGCCAAGGGACTGGAACTGGCGAAGGCTCAATTGGCCGAAGCACTCTAAGTTCAGGCGTTTACCTTTGGATTGAGCCTCCTTCGGGAGGCTTTTTTTCGTCTGGGCATTGGTTATTCCTGGTGTCTCGTGGATTCGGTATCAAGAGGTGAAGACTTTTCTGATGCTAAAAAGCGCGGTACTGTCGCGCAACTTTTGCTGAGTGGTCGTTATGCCGTATCTGTTGTCTGTCACTGTACTTTGGGCGTTTTCCTTCAGCTTGATAGGGGAATACCTGGCCGGTAAGGTCGACAGTGATTTTGCTGTATTGATCAGAGTATTGCTGGCCGCCGCTGTGTTTCTGCCGTTTACTCGGTGGCGAGGTGTTGCGCCGCGCTTCATTGCAGGCTTGATGGTGGCGGGTGCCTTTCAATTCGGCATTACATACCTGTGCCTATACCGAAGCTTTGCAGTTCTGACGGTACCGGAAGTACTCCTTTTTACCGTACTGACGCCTATTTATGTGACGCTTTTGGATGATGTGGTGTGTCGCCGCTTCAATCCGTGGTCATTGGTCGCCGCTGTGGTGGCAGTTCTAGGGGCCGTCGTGATTCGCTTGGAGCGGCTCGAAGGTGAGTATCTGTCAGGATTTCTGTTGTTGCAGCTGGCCAATCTGACCTTCGCGGCAGGACAGGTATTGTGTAAATACCTGGTACAGCGTCATCCCTCGGATATCCCGCTGTATCACCGTTTTGGATACTTTTTCCTAGGCGCCTTACTGATTGCGCTGCCGTCATTTCTATTGTTTGGCAATCTGGAGCGTATGCCCCAAACAGCCGTACAGTGGGGCGTACTGATCTGGATGGGACTGTTTGCCACGGCGCTGGGCATGTACTGGTGGACGATCGGCTCAACCCGGGTCAACGGCGGAACACTGGCGATTTTGAACGAACTGCATGTACCTGCCGGTCTAATCGTGAATATTCTTATCTGGAATCGAGATGTGGATCTTGTTCGGTTGCTATTGGGTGGTGGGGTTATCGTGGGCTCTTTGATGATCAATCGTTTGGGACGCAGGGCATTCGCATGATTCTATCTGGCCGGGGTATGGCGCTGTCGGTGCTTTCTTCCGTACTGTTCGCTGTGATGCCGGTGTACTTCAATTATCTGGAGCCACTGGACGGTGTTCAGGTGCTGACGCAACGCATTCTCTGGTCGATTCCCATGGTATTGCTGCTTCTGGTACTGACACGACAGGGCGCTATGCTGCGACAGGCGCTTGCTCGATTGCTTCGTGAGCCTCGGCTGATTTTGGCTCTAATAGGCAGCACCTTACTGGTTGGATCGCAATGGGGGGTATTTGTCTGGGCAACGATGACAGGGCATACTCTGGATATAACACTGGGCTATTTCCTGTTGCCTCTGGTGATGGTCATAGTCGGCCGCATGTTTTACGGCGAAGAGATGAGACCGTTATATCGGGTCGCTGTAGTCTTCGCCTTGATCGGCGTCATTCATGAGTGGTGGGCTACCGGGGCGTTTTCCTGGGTTACGCTGGTGTCGGCTCTGGGTTATCCACCTTATTTCATGTTGCGGCGCTGGATGAAAATTGATGCGCTGTCCGGCTTTATTCTAGAAATGCTGTGCATGACGCCTTTGGCTATCGTGCTGCTCTATTTTTTCAGTCCTGCCTCGGCTCTGCAGGTGGCGCCGAGCTTGTGGATCCTTCTACCGGGGCTTGGCTTGTTGAGCGCGGTGGCCTTCGGCGCCATGATGGCTGCAAGCCGACTGTTGCCAATGGGGCTGTTTGGTATTCTAAGCTACATCGAGCCAGCCCTGCTTGTGTTTGTCGCGATCCTGCTGCTGGACGAAGCATTTGTCTCTTCCCTGCTCTGGACATACGGACCGATCTGGACTGCCGTACTGCTTGTTTGCCTGGACAGTGCCCGTTTGCTCAAGAAGCAGTTGCGTCGAGGGCTGGAAAATGTCTGATAGCTTCAGCGGCCGCCACTAAGCGTTGAAATCCAGCGTCCTACGAGGTCTCGCTCGGACTGGGTCATCTGCGTGACATTGCCTAAAGGCATGGCATTGGAATCTATGGCTTGCTGCTTGATTCGCGGGGCCATTTGCCGGATCTGATCAGGCGTATCCAATAGAACCGCAGCCGGTGCCTCACTAAACAAGGGGCTGGTGGGTTGACTGGAATGACAGACCGTACAGCGTTCGTGAATGATGCCTTCTACCTGAGCGAAATCACCTGTAGCGGTAAGTGGCATCTGTTGCGATTGTACCGTAGCGTAAAGGCTGCCTGGATTTTTGACAGGTGGGGGCGTGTGAGTGGATTGTATCAATGGAGACATCTGCTCATTGTCAAACCACAGGAAGAGGCCCAGCGCTACCAATGTTAGCCCTGAGCCAAACAGCATCCATCTGAGTTTTTGCATGTCGCGATCACTGGCTAAAGCTATCAGTATAACCAAGCGGTGTTTCGGCCTGATGATAGTCAGTCAGGAGCTATCGGCTGGCTGTGCCGTTTCGGTCAACGATAAGGTCGCAACATCCAAGAGTGCTAATACAGGGTGATGCCTAACTGTTCGATGATAACTAAAGGCTTGTTCTTCGTTGGCAACAAAGACCCTGATGGCGTCAGGATCAAATTTGTCGCTAGCGGTAGAACTATGACCAAAAAAGCCGTGCCTTTCTGGTTTGCTCTACTGTAGCTCATCACGCGTTGACTGATTCAATACCATTATCAGGGGCTGGTCATGGGACGATCATATGCTGGATATCGCTCACGGCTGTGCGGGTGCAAATATCGCTCTAGCGTTGTGCCGCGTGGATAATGCAGCGCATTGGTTATGCTTGTACTAAACACCAATGGCCGCTGTGATCAGCTGTTATTGAAGGATGAGAATTTTGTTTCGGGATGCTATGAGCTGATTCAAGGTGGGTGGTAACTGCCGAGAAAGAGGTCTCATGTCCCGAGCCGGCTTTTCTGGATAATGTCGTATTTAGCGCTGGATTGCCTTTAGCATCATGCGAATATTCTTAGTTATTCTGCTTAGAACGAGTTGATGCCGCTGAGTACGCCGATCTCACGCATTGTTGACGCACATGGCTGGTAAGGGAGCGCGCTCTATACTGGGCAGCAGACAGTGCTCTTAACAGCGCAATGCGTGTGGTAGAGGGGAAGGGCGTGCTTATTTATATATGTGCCCTTTGTAACCTTTCGTAAGGTAGTGGAACTTTTTGGGGAACAATTGCGAATATCTTGGGGCCGAAGGGTTGATCCGTGAAAGTTGTGCCTGGAGTAACCCCCATGTCGATCCGTGTATCGCGAAGAAACTTCTTAAAATTAAGCGCGACCGGGGTGGCAACGTCGAGTATGGCAATGTTGGGCTTTGCGCCTGAACCTGCCATGGCGTCCATCCGTTATTTCAAACTTGCTGCAGCCAAGGTAACTCGAAACACCTGCACCTACTGTTCCGTAGGATGCGGCATGCTGATTTATAGCCGAGGCGATAACAGCATCAATACCGTTGAGGATATTTACCACATCGAGGGCGATCCGGATCATCCGGTCAGTCGCGGCTCCCTGTGCCCTCGTGGTGCTGGCGCACTCGACTTCGTCAAAAGCGAGTCCCGTCTTTCCCACCCCTCCGTTCGCGAGCCGGGCTCTAATGAATGGAAGCGTATCAGCTGGAATGAAGCGCTGGACCGCATTGCGCGTCATTTGAAGGATGACCGCGATAAGAACTTTGTGACCCGTGACCAGCATGGTCATCTGGTCAACCATTGGACTACGACAGGTTTTCTTGCAGCGTCTGCTACCTCGAATGAGACGGCTTACCTGACTCAGAAAATCGCACGTAGCCTTGGTGTTGTTGTAATGGATAACCAAGCACGCGTTTGACACGGACCGACGGTGGCAGGTCTTGCCCCAACATACGGTCGCGGTGCGATGACGAATTCTTGGACTGATATCCGCAATGCCAATCTGATCCTTTCCATGGGCGGTAACTCGGCTGAGGCGCATCCTGTAGGCTTTCGCTGGGTAATCGAGGCAAAGGAAAAGAACAACGCCAAACTCATTTCCATTGATCCGCGCTTTACCCGTACGGGCGCCGTGGCGGATTACCATGCCTCCATTCGGACAGGTACTGACATCGTGTGGTTGGGCGGTCTGATCAACTATTTGTTGACTACTGACAAGATCAACCATGAATACGTCAAGGCCTATACCGACGTCGCAATCATCGTAAAAGAGGATTTCGACTTTCATGATGGCTTGTTCTCCGGCTATAAGCAGGACGATATTCGTGCTTATGACAAGTCGAGCTGGAGTTATGAGTTCGATGAAAAGGGTATGGTGAAGGAAGACCCAACCCTACAGCATCCCCGCTGCGTTTATCAGCTGATGCGTAAGCACTACAGCCGCTACACCATCGAGAAGGTTGAAAGCGTTTGCGGTATGCCGCGTGATCAAGTCCAGAAAGTCTGGGACATGATTGCCGAGACGGCTGCCGAAGACAAAACCATGACCATTCTCTACGCGCTGGGTTGGACACAGCATTCTGTTGGCGCGCAGATGATTCGTGCCGGCAGTATGGTGCAGTTACTCCTGGGTAACATCGGCATGCTGGGTGGTGGGGTTAATGCCTTGCGTGGGCACTCCAACATTCAGGGCTTGACCGATTTGGGTCTGCTCTCAAACCAGCTTCCTGGCTATATCCGTCTGCCTTCTCATGAAGAGCAGGATTTTGACGGTTATATCGAGCGGCGTGCCAAGCAGCCGTTACGTCCAGGGCAGGTGTCTTATTGGAAATACTTCAAGCGCTTCCATGTCAGCCTTATGAAGTCATGGTATGGCGATGCAGCCACGGCAGAAAACAACTGGTGTTATGACTGGCTGCCCAAGCTCACAGAACCGTTGTATGACGTTATGCATACCCTTGAGCGTATGCACAATGGCGAGATAACAGGCTACCTGGCGCAAGGCTTCAACTTCCTGGCTTCGTTCCCGAACAAGAACAAGAACGTGGAAGCACTCTCCAAGCTCAAGTTCCTGGTAGTCATGGATCCTCTGGATATCGAGACGACCGAGTTCTGGAAAAACCATGGCGAGTACAATGATGTAGACTCGTCAAAGATTCAGACTGAAGTCTTCCGTCTACCCACGACCTGTTTCGCCGAAGAAAATGGCTCCATCGTCAACAGCTGTCGTTGGTTGCAGTGGCATTGGCGCGCGGCACCACCACCAGGCGAGGCGCGTCCAGACGTTGCGATCATGGCCGGTATTTTCCATCGTCTGCAGCAGATGTATCGTGATGAAGGCGGAGCATTCCCTGATCCGATTCTGAATCTGACCTGGCCCTACAGCAACCCTGAAGAGCCTAACCCGGAAGATCTGGCCCAGGAATATAACGGCCGCGCATTGGCGGATCTGCCCAGTACCGATGGCAAAACCATCACCCACAAGAAGGGGGATCTGCTGGATGACTTTGGTTATCTGACCGATGATGGTCGTACAGCCTGTGGCTGCTGGATTTACTCTGGCTGCTGGACTCGTGCCGGCAATATGATGGATAGACGCGATAATGCCGATCCTTACAATGTCGGTATTACATTGGGATGGGCTTGGTCGTGGCCTCTCAATCGACGCATTTTGTATAACCGTGCAAGCGCGCGTCCTGATGGCACCTCTTGGGCGCCCGAGAAGCGGCTCATCTGGTGGAACGGCGAGCGTTGGGCTGGACCAGATATTCCAGACTTTCCTTGGACGTCGCCACCAGAAGCCGGTGCTAGCCCATTTATTCTCAACCAGGAAGGTGTTGCGCACTTCTTTGGCGGTAGCATGATGGCGGAAGGGCCGTTCCCTGAGCATTATGAGCCGTTCGAGTCTCCTCTCGACTATAATCCGATGCACCCGAACAACCCTGCAGCCAAAAACAATCCGGCGGCACGTGTGTTCAAAGGCGACCGGGAGCAAATGGGGACCAGTAAGGACTTTCCGTATGCCGCTACGACGTATCGGATTACGGAGCACTTCCACTTCTGGACCACTCATGCGCGACTCAATGCCATTGCACAGCCAGAAAAGTTTGTGGAAATCGGGGAAGACCTGGCCAATGAACTCGGTATCAAGGCTGGTGATACGGTAAAGGTCACATCAAAGCGTGGCTTCATCCGTGCCATTGCGGTGGTTACCAAGCGTATCCATAAGCTTCAAGTGGAAGGACGCACGGTGCACCAGATTGGTATTCCTATTCACTGGGGCTTCAAAGGCGTGGCCAGGAAAGGTTTCCTGACCAATACCCTGACACCAGTGGTGGGCGATGCCAACACGCAGACGCCTGAGTTCAAGTCGTTCCTGGTGAACGTCGAGAAGGTATGAGGACGCGATAATCATGAGAGGCGATCAAGTCAACTTTCAAAACATCGTCGCCCGGTCCGCGACCACCGAAGCCTCGCCGCACACACGTGACGGCGGAGTGGAGAAGGTCGCCAAGCTGATCGACGTTTCCCGGTGCATCGGGTGTAAGGCTTGTCAGGTAGCGTGTTCGGAGTGGAACGATCTGCGTGATGAGATCGGCCACTGTGACGGCAGCTATAACAATCCGGCAGACCTTAGTCCTACTACTTTCCAGGTCATGCGGTTCAATGAGTATGTGAACGAGCAGGGCAATCTGGAGTGGTTGATCCGCAAGGACAACTGCATGCACTGTGCAGAGCCTGGCTGCATGAAGGCCTGTCCGGCACCCGGGGCGATTGTGCAATACGCCAACGGTATCGTGGACTTCAACTCCGAGCACTGCATCGGTTGCGGTTATTGCGTGTCAGGCTGTCCATTCAACATTCCGCGTATCTCCAAGAAGGATCAAAAGGCCTATAAATGCACATTGTGCTCGGACCGTGTCTATCACGGCCTGGAGCCTGCCTGCGTTAAGACCTGCCCAACAGGCGCGATCATGTTTGGTACCAAGGAAGACATGACCGAACATGCGTTGATGCGGGTAGGCCAGCTCAATGATCGTGGTTACGCCAATGCTGGTCTGTACGATCCACCGGGTGTAGGCGGTACCCATGTCATGTATGTGTTGCAGCATGCCGACAAACCAGAGCTCTATAGTAATCTGCCGAGCGATCCGCAGATCAGTCCGCTGGTAGGGCTGTGGAAGGGCATTACCAAGCCCATCATGTCCGCGATGATTGGTTTGACTGCCCTGGCAGGTTTTGCTCACTACGTCATGAAAGGCCCTAAGGAAGAGCCAGAGGACACGCCGGATGAGGAGATTCGTCACGAGGCCTTAGAGGAGGATCGCAAATGACCCCTTCAAGCAGCGAGAAAGGCATTCTGCGGTACAGCACGTTCAGCCGTCTGAACCATTGGGTCATCGCGATTACGTTCGTATGTCTGGTGCTCAGCGGTCTGGCGTTCTTTCATCCCTTCTTTTTTGACCTGACCGCCCTGTTTGGCGGTCCGACAGTGACGCGCATGGTTCACCCCTTTATCGGGGTGATCATGGCACTCTGTTTCGTGGTCATGGCCATACGCTTTTTCAAGGTCAACTTGTTCAAGCGTCATGATATCGAGTGGATGAAGCACATTGGTGATGTACTCAGTAACCGGGACGAACTGGCGCCACCGATCGGCATCAACAATCCCGGTCAGAAGCTGGTGTACTGGCTAATGGTCATGAGTGTGCCGTTGCTGTTGATCTCGGGTATCGTTATCTGGCGGCCTTATTTCGCGGAATATTTTCCGCGTGAATGGCTGCGGGTATCGAGCCTCGTACATGCATACGTCGCCTTTGTTGCGATCATCACGCTGATCATTCACGTTTACTCGGCGATCTGGGTGAAAGGCTCCTTCCGAGCGATGACGCAGGGACGGGTTAGCCGTGCCTGGGCCAAGCATCATCATCGCCTCTGGTACGATGATATTGTGGAGCAGGAGCGCAAAGAAAAGGAAAGAACCGGCTCGCGTTCGGGTGCGGTCAATGAGCATCATATGCCAACGAAGGGGACGCCGTGACAGCCACTGCCACTCACCAATATGGGACCTCGCCGACGGGGATCATGGATCCGGCTCCCGTTGTACTGCCTAAAAAGCAGGTATTTGCCATGCGGGCACGACGGCTCAACGAGCTTTCTGAGAAAGTCGAGCCGCTCAGCGGGTTCTTGCTGTTCATGTCGCAGCTCGTCAAAGCGCAGGACATTGTCTTGAACGAGCATGAAGCCAGTTGGCTACCTGATCCAAGCGCTTTTACGCTGGCGCTGGAGCATGGTATGCCGCCGCTTGGAATCAATGCTTTGCGTCGTGACATTGATTGGCAGGCTGAGCTGAACGCATTGCTTGATACGCTTGAACTCCACGTGGCCGATAAGCAGCGTGAGCTTTTGACTGCACTGCGTCATCTGGACCATGAGACAAGGGAAGCACTGGCGGACGATATTCTGGATGGCCGTCCAGGCCCTGTAGAGCATCGTGCCCTGCTTCCTTTTATCTCGGCAGCATTGCAGATCGCCTGGGTTCGTCTTACGCAGTGTCTATCTTCGCCACCCAGAAGGCCATCCGGTAATGCACGAACGATTTGTCCATGCTGCGGGTCGGCTCCTGTCGCCAGTATCATTCATGCTGATCGAGACCGCAGTGGCGTACGCTATCTGCACTGTGGTCTGTGTTCGACCGAGTGGCATCTGGAGCGCAGCAAGTGCAGTGTGTGTGGAGAAGGCCGTACGGTGAAGTACCTGAGCCTCGAAGATGAGCAAGGCAAAGCGCCGGTGGCTGCGCAGGTGGAAACATGTAGCGACTGCAACAGCTATCTCAAGATTGTAACCAAAGAGTTCAATCTGGGAGCGGAACCAATGGCGGATGATCTAGCTAGCCTTATGCTGGATATGAAGCTTGCAGAAGAAGGGCAATTTGATCGAAGCGGATTCAACCCGCTGCTGATTGTAGGTGAATAACTATTTGCCCTTAACAAAAGGCCGGCTTTCTAGCCGGCCTTTTCATTGGCGCCTTAGCGCTGATGAACCTTCACGCCCATGGCGTAGGTTTCCTTAACGGCTCGATCATCACCCAGCATCATCAAGGCAAATAGTTTTTCTTCCAGTGACTTGGCCTGCTTCAGGCGATAACTCAGTAGCGGTGTTGCATGGTAGTCAAGCACTACGAAGTCTGCATCGTTACCTTGAGCGAAACTACCAATCCGATCCTCCAAGCGTAACGCACGAGCGCCGCCTAGCGTTGCAAGGTAAAAGGCCTTGAACGGATGCAGTTTTTCGCCTTGCAGCTGCATGACCTTATACGCCTCGTTGACGGTTTGCAGCATTGAGAAACTCGTGCCAGCACCAACGTCCGTGCCCAGGCCAACGTTTACCTTATGCTTTTCAAGTTGCGGCAGTTTGAAAAGACCGCTACCCAGGAACAGATTCGAAGTAGGGCAGAAGGCAACGGCTGATCCAGTTTCACTCAAGCGGGCGCATTCTTCATCGCAAAGGTGTACACCGTGTGCAAACACGGAACGTTTACCTAGCAACTGATAATGATCGTAGACATCCAGATAACCGCTGCGCTCGGGGAAAAGCGACTTCACCCACTCGATTTCCTTGAGGTTTTCGGAAAGGTGCGTGTGCAGGTAGATATCCGGATATTCCCCAAGCAACTGGCCTGCAAGCGTTAGCTGCTCTGGCGTGCTCGTTGGTGCAAAGCGCGGTGTCACGGCATAGTGCAGGCGGCCTTTGCCATGCCAGCGCTCGATCAGCTCCTTGCTGTCTGCATAGCCGGACTCCGGCGTGTCTATCAGAAAGTCGGGAGCATTTCGATCCATCAGGACCTTGCCGGCGATCATGCGCAAATTGAGCTTTTCAGCCGCTTCGAAGAATGCCTCTACAGACTGCTTGTGTACAGTGCCAAACACCAGAGCAGTTGTGGTGCCGTTACGTAACAGCTCCTTGAGGAAAATATCGGCGACTTCCGCCGCTTTGGCTGAATCAGCAAACGCTCCCTCGGCCGGGAAGGTGTAGTTGTTTAACCAGTCCAGCAACTGCTCGCCATAGGACGCGATGATTCCTGTCTGTGGGTAATGGATGTGCGTGTCGATAAAGCCTGGTGTAATCAGCGCATCCGGGTGCTCAATGACCTCGGTTCCTTCAGGCAGTACGGGCAACAGCGTGGCTGCGTTTCCCATTGCATCGATGCGACCATCAGTTACGACCAGCAGTCCGTCTTCAACGAACTCACAGGCAGCCTCAATGCCGACGTCATTCGGATCGGCAACGCAGTGGAGCAGAGCGGCACGGTAGGCTTGAGTAGTCATATCCCTTCTTAATCATCCAGTGTGTTAACGGTAGACAGGTCAAGCATGCAACCTGTCGCGCACGATCAGCCACTGCAAGGTCGACAATTCAAACCCGCGCGACATTATTAGCAATGGTTATGTGTCGGCTGAACGAGACGCAGTGGAGAGGCTTCTTGTAGCGTAGCCTGTGCGCTATAGGTCGCGATAACTTCTCCCGCTACAGAGATCGCAATTTCCGCAGGAAGTTTACCTTTAATCTGCGGGATTCCCAGAGGGCAACGTACGCGACCGATCTGTTCGGTCGTAAAACCTTTGGTTGCAAGGTGATGCTGAAACTTCACCCACTTGGTTTTAGAGCCTATCAGTCCGTAATAGCCAAAATCGTTACGGGTCAGGATGCGCTCGGTCAGCTCAAGGTCTAACGGATGATTATGCGTCATGACGATAAAGTAGGTGCCGCCTGGCATGGCGTCTACTTCATCCAGAGGTTCGTCCGTGACGATTTTGGTGACTCCCCTAGGAAGAGTGTCTGGAAACTCCCGAACACGTGAGTCGATCCAGCGTATCTCGCATGGCAGGCTGGCTAGTAGTGGTACTAGGGAACGCGCCACATGTCCATTACCAAACACGGCGACGTGCACCGTGTGCTGGCCCATGGGCTCAAACAGCAATTCTGTGGCTTCCGTGCCGCATGGTTCCTGACTTTCACCCAGCGTAAACCGTTCGATGCGCGGCTCGCGTATTCCTTCCTTGAGCATCTGCCGCGCAATCTCGATGGCCTTGTACTCGAGGTGACCGCTGCCAATCGTCAGACGTAAACTATCGGCAGTGACTATCATTTTTGTCCCTGTAGTACGCGGCGTTGAGCCTTTCTCTTCAACAACGGTGACCAACACGCACGGAGTGCCCTGGGATTCAAAAGTGGCCAGCTCGGCTAACCAGCCCGTCTTTTCTTTCATACATTTACCTGCTCAGTGGCGGGGTTTGCAGTGGAGCAGGCCTCGGCCTGCTCCAGGCGTTTCGTCAGTTTCACGTCCTACAGTACATACTCGAGTGGGGAGGGCATCAACATTTGGGTGAATCCGGTAATCCGCTAGGCTGGCAACGGCGTCCTTTAATTTGTACCAGACAGCAATGCCTCATATGAAGGGCGGCTCGCCTACGGCGTAGGAGTGAGATACGGTTGCCCTCGGGTTCGATCTTCCACCGGCTTGATGCGGAAATCAGGGGGATATCCGTTATTGTAGGAATTTCGAGAGATATCTGATCGATATAGCCCCTGCGGAACAACTTTTCGAAGGCCGGCTGCTGTTCCCATATGCTACATAGCCATTAGTGAAGGCAATATTTTCTTCGCGGGCACCATAGTGCGAGCCGCAAATTCGACCAGGTGCTGGCGAATCCTGAATGCTGCGTTCTGCGCTACCTTGCCGCTCAAATTCGCTCCGCTCCGCTGGAGGCGGCGATAGCGTTAATGTACTAGGTATGGACCTTAAGAGCGTGTCCATCAGAAAGCCTGCATGGTTATCGGCAGGGCTGTATCTTTCTGTTCAGGCTGGCAGGAAAGTGCGCCAGCTTTCGTGCCGGTCTGATCGGTCTTCTGACCAGTTCACCTCCACAGTTGGGGCAGCAGCCGTGCAGGTGACTCAAGGCGCATGTCTTGCAGAATGTGCACTCGAAAGAGCAAATGAATGCGTCGCTTGTGTCAGGCGGCAGGTCTTGATCACAGCATTCACAGTTAGGGCGTAGCTCAAGCATGATCAAGTCCTCGTATGGGGTCACCGAATCGGGCGCTATACGCCTGCGGGCTGACTGACAAATGTTTCTGAAACGTCCGGCGAAGGCTTTCCGGGTGGCCGAAGCCACAGAGGCGAGCAACGGTGCTGATTGAGGCTTGTGCATCATGTAGAAGTGCTCTGGCGGTCTCCAGGCGAACCTGTTCTACATAGCGTCCCGGAGTGATGCCCAACTCCCTGCCAAATGCACGCGACAAGGTGCGAGGCGTCATGTTGACCTGCTCTGCCAGACGCTCGATGGAAAGATCTTCCCCCAAATGCGCGGGTATCCAGTCCAACAATGCGGCCAAACGAGGAGTTCGGCTGGGCTCCGGCGAAAGACAGGCGCTGAACTGTGCCTGACCACCGGGACGACGTAAAAACATGACGAGTCTGCGCGCTACGCTTAATGCTGTAGGTCGATCCAGATCCGCTTCAACCAGGGCCAGCGCAAGGTCAATGCCTGCCGTAACACCGGCGGAAGTAAAGACATCGGCATAACCGTCCTGCCCGGCAGGATCGTAGGTATGCAGGCGGTCTCCCTCAACTTGTATGGCGGTGTAACGCTGCAACGCTTCCAGGTCAGCCCAGTGTGTCGTGGCGCGTCGGCCCTTCAGCAGTCCTGACTCAGCCAGGATCAGGGCGCCGGAGCAAACGGACCCCAGACGACGCAGGCGAGGCTGGCTCTGTTGCAGCCAGTCCAGCAGTTCGGTATGTCGACATTGCTGCTCGACGCCAATACCGCCAGGAATCAGTAGGGTATCGAGCTGCTCTGCAGGCATGTCACGCCAGGATTGATCCGCCACGATCTGAATGCCAGATGAGGTCATGATTGGGCCGGGCTGATCAGCCAGAAGACTTATCTGATAAGCCGGAGGCAGCCCTTGTCGCTGCCGTTCAACATTGGCAGACGCAAAAACCTGCAATGGCCCGGTTACATCCAGGCTCATTACGTCTGGATAGAGAAGGCTGGCAACAACGCGGACGGCACTCATGGTTCATACTCAGGACGGATCAATCAAGTGTGCTGCGCACTGTGTCTGTCTGCAATGACAAGTGCCCCACAGATATGGACATCTGGATAAGATCATCGGAAATTCTTCAGGGTGGCTTCTGCTCTGGCAACAACCTCTTTAAGATGCGCGCCATGAATGTTTCTGACCCTAAAGAACTCGCGCCTCTGCTCGAAGCAATACTGCTGGCTGCGGGTAAACCGCTGACGCTGGAACGCCTCGCGGAACTCTTCGATGACTATGAGCGGCCCGAGCCCAAGCAGTTACGCGATGGACTCGCTGTGCTGGCCGGCTCGTGCAAGAAGCGTGGTTTTGAGCTCAAGGAAGTGGCCAGCGGTTATCGCTTGCAGGTCAAGGAGCGGTATTCAACCTGGGTCGGTCGTCTTTGGGATGAGCGTCCGCCGCGTTATTCGCGAGCGCTTCTGGAAACCTTGGCGCTGATTGCCTACCGACAGCCAATCACCCGTGGTGAAATCGAAGAAGTGCGTGGTGTTGCAGTCAACAGCCAGATCGTCAAGACATTGCTTGAGCGCGAATGGATTCGCGTGGTTGGCTATCGTGATGTGCCGGGCCGCCCGGCCATGTTTGCCACTACCAGAGCGTTTCTGGATTATTTCAACCTGAAAAGCCTGGATGAGTTGCCAACGCTGGCCGCTATTCGGGAGATGGAGCTCGAGCCAGAACCTGTTCTCGACGATCACGCGCTGGCAGCAGAAGATGCGTCAGTCATGTCACCGGAGCCTGCCGAAACAACAGCCAAGCCGGCAGAGGAGACCAGTTTTCGGACATTACTGGCGGAGCTGGATGCCATGGAGACCGGACTCAAGATCGATTTTAACGATCTGCGTCTGGAAGAGGCCATCGATCCGATGGGAGAGGATCGGGAAGAGCAATGAGGCAATAGCCGCTATAATGAAAATCGGCCGGAGATGATCCGGCCGATTCGTCTGTGTCAGGTTCTGTGTTACGCCGGAGCGTTTACCAGTGCCTGACAGGTATCGAGCATACGGTTGGAGAATCCCCACTCGTTGTCGTACCAAGCCATGACCTTCACCAAATTGCCGGTGACCTTGGTGTGGTTGGCATCGAAGATTGAGGACAGCGGGTTATGGTTGAAGTCGATCGACACCAGTGGACGGTCGTTATAACCCAATACCGGCGAGGCTTCGCTGGCCGCTTTCATGAAGGCATTGATTGCCTTGGCATCTGCTGTCTTGGAAACCTGAATGGTCAGGTCGACCAGCGACACGTTGATGGTCGGCACACGTACAGCCATGCCGCTGAACTTCCCGACCAGCTCTGGCAGCACCAGACCCACGGCTTCAGCCGCACCGGTCTTGGTTGGAATCATCGACTGAGTAGCCGAGCGGGCACGGAAGGGGTCGGAATGATAGACATCCGACAGGTTCTGGTCATTGGTATAGGCATGGATTGTGGTCATCAGACCATGCTCGATACCCAACTCACGGTTCAGGACCTGAGCGACCGGGGCCAGACAGTTGGTTGTGCAGGACGCATTGGAAATGATCTGGTGGGACTGACGCAGGATATTGTCATTCACACCATAAACAATAGTGGCGTCAACCTCCTTACCAGGTGCGGAGATAATGACCTTGGAAGCACCTGCGTCCAGGTGAGCCGCCGCCTTGCTGCGGCTGGTGAACAGACCGGTGCATTCGAACACCACGTCAACATTCAGGTCTTTCCAGGGAAGCTCTGCCGGATTTCGGATAGCGGATACCGCAATACGGTCGCCATTCACGGTCAGGCTATTCTCATCAACGGAAATCTCAGCATTGAAACGATCATGCACGCTGTCGAATTCCAGGAGATGGGCATTAATGGACGCGTCACCCAAGTCATTGATGGCGACAACCTGCATATGCTGACGATAATTTCCGGAGTAAAGCGCACGAAGAACATTACGGCCGATACGCCCGAAACCATTGATAGCAATACGAATGCTCATATTTGAAACCTCGTTCTGGCAGGATTTGTTGTAAAAACAATTACACTATCGCGTATTTTGAGAGGAATAATAGCCACTCAGATCAAATTTGTTTTAAAAACAACAAATTTTTCGCCTGCCTGGAGAATCGGAACCATGCATCCTCGCGTCCTTGAAGTTACACAGCGTCTCATTGAGCGTAGCCGTCCTACGCGTACGCGCTACCTTGAAATGATCCGGGCAGCTGCGAGCGAAGGCCCTCAGCGTGCCAAGCTACAATGCGCCAACTTTGCCCACGGCGTAGCCGGGTGCGGTGCGTCGGATAAGCAGCGCCTGCGTCTTATGGATGAGGTTAACGTCGCTATCGTTTCGTCTTACAACGACATGTTATCTGCGCACCAGCCTTACGAACATTTTCCCCAGATCATCAAAGATGCTCTGCGCGAAATAGGCTCCGTTGGTCAGTTCGCCGGTGGGGTGCCAGCCATGTGTGACGGCGTAACCCAAGGCGAAGCAGGCATGGAGCTCAGCCTGCTCAGCCGTGAAGTCATCGCAATGTCCACCGCTGTGGCACTGTCCCACAATATGTTCGATGCCGCACTGTGCCTGGGCATCTGCGACAAGATCGTTCCTGGCCTGATGATTGGCTCTCTACGTTTTGGTCATCTGCCATTCGTTTTTGTGCCGGGTGGTCCAATGCCTTCGGGCATTTCCAACAAGGAAAAGGCCCGAGTGCGTCAGCTTTTTGCGGAGGGCAAGGCAACCCGCGAGGAGCTGCTTGAGTCCGAAATGAAGTCCTACCATAGTCCCGGCACTTGCACCTTCTACGGTACAGCCAACACTAATCAGGTCGTTATGGAAGTGATGGGACTGCACCTGCCGGGCTCGTCCTTCGTGAATCCGTATACGCCTCTGCGTGACGAGCTGACCCGTGAAGCGGCGCGTCAGGTGACACGTATCACGCAGCAAAGCGGTAATTTCATCCCGCTGGGTGAGATCGTTGACGAAAAAGCCATTATCAACTCGGTCGTGGCCTTGCATGCAACCGGTGGTTCTACCAACCATACCCTGCATATTCCCGCCATCGCACAGGCGGCTGGTATCGAACTGACCTGGCAGGATATGGCGGATCTGTCGGCTGTCGTTCCAACGCTGGCGCAGGTTTACCCCAACGGCAAGGCGGATGTGAACCATTTTCATGCGGCTGGTGGCACCAATTTCCTGATTCGCACCCTTTTGGATGCCGGTTTGCTGCATGAAGATGTGAACACCGTCATGGGTCATGGATTACGTCGTTACTTGCAGGAGCCATTCTTGGAGAATGGCACATTGACATGGCGTGAAGGACCTGTGGCGAGCTTGGATGAAGAAATCCTGCGTCCGGTTGAGCGCCCGTTCCGCCCTGAAGGTGGTTTGCGTGTGATGGATGGCAACCTTGGCCGTGGGGTAATGAAGGTATCTGCCGTAGCGCCTGATCACCAGATCGTAGAAGCGCCTGCTAGAGTATTTGCTGATCAAGCCGAGCTTGCTAATGCCTTCAAGGCGGGTGAGCTGGACCGCGATTTTGTAGCGGTGGTCCGCTTTCAAGGACCCAAGGCCCTTGGTATGCCGGAGTTACATAAGCTGACGCCTTACCTGGGCGTGTTGCAGGATCGAGGCTTTAAGGTCGCTCTGGTGACTGATGGACGTATGTCTGGAGCATCCGGCAAGGTGCCAGCGGCTATCCATGTATGCCCTGAGGCAATCGATGGCGGTCCGTTGTCGAAAGTACGTGACGGTGATCTGGTGCGTGTCAATGGACAAACCGGAGAGTTGATCGTGGTGGTTGATCCTGCCGAGTGGAATGCTCGGGAGCAGGTGGCGCCCCCGCAAGGCATGGGAATTGGAACGGGACGTGAACTCTTTGCGTTCATGCGGCAAGCAATGAGCACCGCCGAAAAGGGTGCGAGTGCATTTACATCCAGCCTGGAGGCGCTGAAATGAATTTGGCTTTGGTAGGGGATATCGGGGGCACGAATGCCCGTTTCGCATTGTGGCGTGACCAGCAGCTTGATGCGATCGAGGTGATGGCGTGTGCCGATTTCGAGCGTCCCGAAGATGCTGTGCGTGAATACCTCAAGCGTACCGGTGTCGCTCTTGACGATATCCACTCCGTATGTCTCGCCTGCGCGGGGCCGGTAGGCGAGGGTGACTTCCGTTTTACCAATAATCACTGGGTTATCAGCCGCGAGCGTTTCTGCGCTGAGCTTGGTCTGACTCACCTGCTTCTGATCAATGACTTCAGCTCAATGGCCTGGGCTGTAGCCAAGCTGGACAAAGCGCATTGCGTTCAGGTCCGTGAGGGAGCGGCGCATGCCAATCGGGCACGTCTGATCATTGGGCCGGGGACTGGCCTGGGTGTGGCCGGTCTGCTGCCGATCGGGGATGACCGCTGGATGGTACTTTCCAGCGAAGGCGGTCACGTTGACTTGCCGATCGGCACGCCACGTGAGTTCGAAATCTGGAAGATCCTGAAGCGCCAGTTTGGTAACCACGTGTCGGCGGAGCGTATTATTTCCGGCAATGGCCTGGTGAATCTCTACAAGGCCAGCTGTGAGCTGGATGGCCGCGAAGAGAAATGCGTGACCGCTGCCGAGATCTGTGAAATGGCGCTGTCCGGTGACGCCTATGCCGACGAGGTGCTGGAGCAGTTCTTCGTATGGCTGGGCCGTGTGGCAGGTAATGCTGCGCTGACCTTAGGTGCGTTGGGTGGCGTTTATATCGCCGGTGGAATTCTTCCGCGATTTGTCGAGCGCTTCCAGAACGGCGCCTTTGCCAAGGCGTTTGCGGACAAGGGTAAGACAAGCAGTGCCTACCTGCAGGATATTCCTGCTTGGCTGGTTACCGCCGAGTACCCTGGCTTGTTTGGCGCAGGGGTTGCCTTGCAGCAAAGCCTGAACGGTCAGTAATACCGCGTTTCACCTCTTGGCGTTCCCCCCGGTGTCGTGCATGCTTCGACACCGGGGCAATAATAAAAAAGACAAGGGACAACGCTATGACACCGATGGGTAAATCCATCCTGCTGGTCGATGACGATCAGGACATTCGTGAGCTTTTAGAGGCTTATTTGAGTCGTGCCGGATTTAGCGTTCGGGCTGTGGCAGACGGCTACGGATTTCGTACTGCGCTTAAAGCCGAGCCGGCTGATCTTCTGATACTGGATGTCATGCTGCCGGGTGAGGACGGCTTCAGTCTTTGCCGTTGGGTCAGAGCGCTGAGTGGTTCCATCTCTCAAGTACCTATCATCATGCTGACCGCCAGCTCCGATGAGGCAGATCGTGTGATTGGCCTTGAATTAGGCGCTGACGATTACATTGGAAAACCATTCAGCCCGCGGGAATTGCAGGCGCGGATCAAAGCGCTTCTCCGGCGCGCAGGTTTTGGTGACGCCAAGTCGGGACACACATTGGTGTTTGATGAATGGCGTCTTGATACTGTCACGCATAGGCTGTTCCACCAGGACGGAGAAGAGGTCATTCTGTCCGGCGCTGATTTCACTCTGCTCAAACTGTTTCTAGATCATCCCCAGCAAATACTTGACCGTGACACGATTGCCAACGCGACGCGGGGGCGTGAAGTCATGCCGCTTGACCGCATCGTGGACATGGCCGTCAGCCGCTTGCGTCAACGGCTGCGTGACACCGGGAAATCGCCTCGACTGATTCGCACGGTACGCGGCAGTGGCTACCTTCTGGCGGCGCAGGTGCATGGCCCGACCGCTGATGTTTTTTAAGGCACTCCAGCGGCTGGTACCGCACTCATTGTTGGGAAGAATGCTGTTGCTTACGTTGCTGGCGGTTCTGCTGGCCCAGGGCGTTTCCAGCCTCTTCTGGATATCGCACTTGCGTGCCAGCCGAATGGAAGGCCTGCTGAACGCTTCGCGCAGCCTTGGTTACTCCATTGCGGCCAGCGTGCGTTACTTCAGTCTGCTACCGCCGGCGTATCGTCCGGTAGTGCTGGAGCAGTTGCGTAATATGGGCGGTACACGGTTTTTCGTATCGCTTAATGAAAAGCCCTTGATCATGGAGCCGCTGCCCGATTCGCCTGGCAAGCAGGCGGTACTTCATGCTGTGGAGTCAGTCTTGCGGGAGCGTCTCGGCAATGGGATGCCGATGTATGTGGAGTTTGTCAGCCCCAAGCACCTGCGCCTGTTCAATGGCAATCTTTCCCTGGATGAGTTGCCACGCTCCTGGGCGCACTACGTCCTCAGCTTTGAACCACTAGATCCGCCCATTCTGGTCACCCAGATACGAATAGGCCCGGAGGAGTGGGTCTACATCGGGACACTGATGCCAGCCCCTTATCTCACCCTGGATGAGCCGTTCCTGCCTCTGCAGCAGGCTTGGTTCATCCTGTTCAGCAGCGCTTTTCTGCTCTTGTTCATCGGCCTGCTCATCCACTGGCAGAGCCGGCCGCTTAAACGTTTGTCGCAAGAGGCACGTGAGCTTTCGCTGGAGGCACAGGTTCAACCCCTTCCTGAAGTCGGGGCGAGTGAAATTCAGGAAGTCACACGCGCCTTCAACACCATGCGTGATCGTATCAGTCGATACCTGGCCGAGCGGGGCCAGCTTTTCAGTGCGATTTCCCATGATCTGCGGACCCCTATCACCCGGCTGCGGCTCCGTGCCGAGTTACTGGAGGATGAGGCATTGCAGGCGCGCTTCAATCGAGACCTTGACGAACTGGATCTGCTAGTCAAGGGAGCACTGCAGTGCGTCAAGGACACCGATATTCACGAAAACATCGAGTCGGTAGACCTCAATCTCCTGCTGAGCAATATCGTCGAGCCTTACCAGGCCGGTGAGCAGCCTCGAGCGACGTTGCAAGGTGAGGCGGTAGCTCTCTATCCCGGCAAGCCGCTGGCCTTGAAGCGCTGTATCGGCAATGTACTCGACAACGCGCTGAAATACGGTAATCGGGCGCACTTGACGGTGGAGGATGATGGCAAGGTATTTATGCTGCATGTCGACGATGAAGGCCCAGGGGTGCCAGAAAAGGATTTAGAGCAGGTTTTCGAACCGCATGTCCGCCTGACAGGTCAACAGCAGGGATACGGATTGGGGCTCGGGATTGCGCGCAATTTAGCCCATGCCCATGGGGGGGAGGTGGTCTTGCGTAATCGTCGGGAAGGGGGCCTGCGGGTCACGCTGACATTGCCGCGCTAGAGGCGTCCTGAAACGAGTGGCGTCAAATTGTGATCGATATCTACAAAAGCCGCCTAATGTAACGGCATTGTGACATTAATGATTCCCTTCGTTACCCACGCTGGCCAAGGGCTGGCTAGACTCCGATCAGATTTATAAAAACAACAAGGTCACTGATCATGAAAGCACTCAATCGTCTCGCCCTCGCGGTTTCTTTGTCCTGCTTGAGCCAATTACCCCTAACCGCCCAGGCGGGTGAAGTGAAAGTCCTGCATTGGTGGACTTCAGGTGGTGAAGCTCGGGCTGTCGATACCCTCAAGCAAATGATGCAAAAGCAGGGCGATACCTGGAAGGATTTCGCGGTTGCCGGCGGTGCCGGTGAGGCCGCGATGACCGTTCTGAAAACCCGTGCGGTTTCTGGCAATCCTCCTTCTGCAGCACAGCTCAAAGGCCCCGACATTCAGGAGTGGGCTGACATGGGCTTTCTTACCAACCTGAACGACATCGCCAAGGCCGGAAAATGGGACAGCATCATGCCCAAGCGCATCGCTGAAACCATGCAGCATGATGGTGATTACGTCGCCGTTCCCGCCGGTGTTCATCGCATCAACTGGCTCTGGATAAACCCTGAGGCCTTCCAGAAAGCGGGCGCCAAGGTGCCAACGACACTAGATGAGTTCTTCGAGGCTGCAGACAAGCTCAAGGCAGCAGGTATCATTCCGATTGCCCACGGCGGTCAGAACTGGCAGGACACCACCATTTTCGAGTCGCTGGTCATGGCCATGATGGGGCCAGAGGACTATCACAAGGCATTTGTCGAAACTGACGAAGACACTTTGCGCAGCGACAAGATGGTTGAAGTGTTCAAGACCTTCAAGCGTATTCGCAACTACATCGACCCAGATGCAGCGGGCCGTGACTGGAACCTGGCTACCGCCATGGTCATCAATGGCAAGGCCGGTATGCAGATTATGGGCGACTGGGCCAAGGCCGAGTTTACGGCTGCAAACAAGACTGCTGGCAAGGACTACCTGTGCGTAGTCATGCCGGGCACTCAGGGTGACTTCATCTACAACATCGATTCCCTGGCCATGTTTAAGCTCAAGGACGAGGCAAACAGGAAAGCCCAGGACGACTTGGCCCGTACTGTCATCGACAAGCCTTTCCAAGAAGTCTTCAACCTGAACAAAGGCTCGATTCCTGTTCGCAATGATATCGACATGGCGAAGTTCGATGACTGTGCCAAACAGTCCATGAAGGATTTCCAGGCAGCCAACGACTCGGGCAAAGCGGAGCCAAGCCTGGCGCATAGCATGGCCAACACCAGCTATATCCAGGGCGCTGTCTTCGATGTGATCACCAACTTCTTCAACGATCCAAGCGCCGACCCCCAAAAGGCGACCGAACAACTGGTCGCCTCCATCAAAGCGGCGCAGTAATGCAGTAAGGGCAGGGCGTTGCAAGACGCCCGGTCCTGATGCAAATACCAACCTACGGGTTGGATCAGGAGTTCTTCGATGTCTTTAAGCGAAGTGCAAATCATGCGCACAGGTACCAGCACGTCTGTACGAAAGCCTGACCGCCTCCAGAAATGGCTTCCCAAGCTGGTTCTGGCCCCTACCGCGGTGGCAATGATTGTTTGCCTGTACGGCTACATGCTGTGGACGGCCGTGATCTCATTGACCACGTCCCGCTTCATGCCGGTGTATAACTTTGCAGGTCTTGCCCAGTTTGAACGCCTACTGGCTAACGACCGTTGGCTGGTGGCCTGTAAAAACCTGGCCATCTTTGGCGGGATGTTTATCCTGCTTTGCCTGATCATCGGCGTGTTCTTCGCCATCCTGCTGGATCAACGCATCCGACGCGAAGGTTTTATCCGCACCATTTATCTTTATCCCATGGCGCTATCGATGATCGTTACCGGTACTGCCTGGAAGTGGCTGCTCAACCCAGGGTTAGGCCTGGACAAGCTCCTGCGCGACTGGGGATGGGAAGGTTTCCGCTTTGACTGGCTTGTTGATACGGATAGGGTCATCTATTGCTTGCTGATCGCTGCGATCTGGCAGGCCTCCGGCTTTGTCATGGCAATGTTCCTGGCCGGTTTACGCGGCGTGGATAGCGCCATCATTCGTGCCGCACAAATCGACGGAGCCTCGCTGCCCACGATTTATCTGCGCATCGTTCTACCCAGTTTGCGACCTGTTTTTTTCAGTGCCGTGATGATCCTGTCGCACATTGCGATCAAGAGCTTTGACTTGGTAATGGCCATGACCGCCGGTGGACCCGGTTACTCATCCGACCTTCCTGCGGTCTTCATGTATCAACACACCTTTACACGCGGGCAAATGGGCTTGGGGGCGGCCAGCTCCGTCCTGATGCTTGGCGCGGTGCTTGCCATCCTGGTGCCTTACCTTTATTCCGAACTGCGGAGCAAGCGTCATGGCTGATCTTTCCCACAGCAAGCGCTGGTCTTTCAACCGCATTGCAATTCACACTACGCTTCTGGTGGCTTGCGCTGTCTATCTCGTGCCACTGGTAGTCATGCTGTTAACTAGCTTCAAGACACCGGATGACGTGCGCACCGGTAACCTGCTGACGTTACCCGTAGACTGGACACTCATTGGCTGGATAAAGGCCTGGAGTACGGTTCACGAGTACTTCTGGAACTCCTTCATGATCACGGTTCCTGCCGTCATCATCTCGACTTTCATCGGTGCGCTTAACGGCTACGCCTTGTCGAAGTGGAGCTTCAAGGGCTCGAACGTATTGTTCAGCATGCTGCTGTTCGGCTGCTTCATCCCGTTCCAGGTCATTCTGTTACCAATGTCATTCACCTTGGGCAAGCTGGGTCTGGCCAATACCACGACCGGACTCGTGCTGGTTCACGTCATCTACGGTCTGGCCTTCACAACGCTTTTCTTCCGGAACTATTACGTCGGTATTCCGGATGCCCTGATCAAGGCGGCACGTCTGGATGGTGCAGGCTTCTTCACCATCTTCTGGAAGATCCTGCTGCCGCTTTCCACCCCTATCGTGATGGTAAGCCTGATCTGGCAATTCACTCAGGTCTGGAATGACTTTCTGTTTGGCGTAGTGTTCGCCAGCGGCTCTGCGCAGCCGATTACGGTAGCGCTCAACAACCTCGTCAATACCAGTACCGGGGCCAAGGAATACAACGTTGATATGGCCGCTGCGATGATTGCGGCGCTGCCGACACTGCTCGTTTACATCTTCGCCGGCAAGTATTTCGTCCGTGGTCTGACCTCGGGCGTCGTCAAAGGATAAGAACAATCATGGCCGCACTAGAACTTAAAAATGTCCGCAAGACCTACGGCAACGCTGCTCAGGAAGCGCTTAAAGGTATCAACATCAGTATCGAGACCGGGCAGTTCCTGATCCTGGTTGGTCCTTCCGGTTGCGGTAAGTCTACGCTGATGAACGCCATCGCTGGCCTGGAAGATATTTCCAGCGGGGCCATCATGCTGGGTGGTGAGGATGTAACTGCGGTCGAGCCCAAGGACCGCGATATCGCCATGGTATTTCAATCCTATGCGTTGTATCCGACCATGACGGTGCGGGAAAACATCGCCTTTGGGTTGAAGATCCGCAAGACACCTGCTGACCAGATCGCGGCGGAAGTGGACCGTGTCGCCAAGCTTTTGCAGATTGAGCACCTGCTTGAGCGCAAACCCTCGCAGCTATCCGGTGGGCAACAACAACGTGTCGCCATGGGGCGCGCACTGGCGCGCCGCCCCAAGCTTTACCTGTTCGATGAGCCGCTCTCAAATCTTGATGCAAAGTTGCGTGTGGAAATGCGCACCGAGATCAAGCTAATGCACCAGCGGCTCAAGACTACAACTGTCTACGTTACTCACGACCAGATCGAAGCCATGACGCTGGGCGACCGTGTCGCAGTTATGAAAGAGGGAGAAGTTCAACAGTTTGGTACTCCCCAGGAAATCTACAACAACCCCGCCAACCTCTTCGTGGCCAGCTTCATTGGTTCTCCGCCAATGAACTTCATTCCTGTCGCGTTGGAGCAGGAAAACGGGCGCCCTGTGGTGCGTTTGCAGGGGCATGGCGAGCGTACCGCTATTGGTCTACCCATGCTTCAAACCGCTCTGGCAGACGGTCGCGAAGCAATTTTAGGGGTTCGACCTGAGCAAATCTGTATTCGCAGTGGTCAGATCGGCGATTTGCCATTGGTCAACGCCCGAGTGCAGGTCGTGGAGCCAACAGGTCCCGACACTCTGGTTTATGTCGAGGTCAATGGCGTCCAGGTGTGTTGCCGAGTAGCGCCAGTCGACACTCCTGAAATCGGATCAATCGTAACGCTAGAGCTTGATGTAGAGCGTCTCGTATTATTCGAACCTGCTTCAGGTGCTCGTATCGCTTAGGAGAAAGTTATGACATTGCCACGTGTGGTGGTTTTTGGAGAGGCCTTGACCGATCTGGTCCAGCATTCACCCGGACAGTGGCAAGGCCATCCAGGCGGTGCACCGTGGAATGTTGCCCGGACGCTGGCGCGTCTGGGCGTACCCGCTGCGTTTGCGGGATCAATCAGCCAGGATTCTCTAGGCGATGAGATTCATGAGCAGTCTCAGGTGTCCGGACTGGATATGCGTTTTCTGCAGCGGGTCGAAGCTGATCCGCTGGTGGCAGTAGTGCCGTCCAGCAATCCACCTCGGTATTTCTTTGCTGGGGAGGCGGATCTAGCCTTTGATCCGGATGCGTTGCCGCAAGGCTGGCTCGAGGCTGCTGAACTCTGCCACTTCAGCTGCATCAGTCTGGCCCGTGAGCCGTTGGCTTCCAAACTGCTTGAACAGGCAGAAAAGGCCAAGGCAGGAGGTAAACGTATCAGCTACGACCCCAACTGGCGAAACCTGATGGGCGATGACTACTGTCGTCGTATCTTTCCAACCCTTGTGAAGCTGGCAGACGACATCAAGCTTTCTGACGAAGACCTGGAAAATATCTATCCCGGATTAACGCCTGAACAGGGCTTGAGCCGCCTGCGGAAGATGAATCCAGAGGCCAACATCCTCTATACGCAGGGTGCCAAGGGCATCACGCTGCTTTCCAGCCAGGGGGAATGGACTCAGCCTGGTATTCCGATTCATGTGGCGGACACCGTAGGTGCCGGTGACGCCTGTATGGCGGGGTGGTTGGCGTCAGGGATCATTTCAAGCGCATCACTGGAAGAGCGACTACTTTTCGCAGCTGCCTGTGCCTCGGTGTCTTGCCAGAAATCGGGGGCCTATGCGCCGACGCTTGATGACGTTCGCGCCATGATGGCGACTTCGCCGCTTCCTGCCTAAGGGACTTCGTATGAACTTTCCAGACTTCCGTCAACGTGACACTCTGCTGGATCATATCCAGCATACGCTGGCTTTCTACTATCCACGCTGCATCGACGAGCAGGGCGGGTTTTTCCAGTTCTTCCGTGACAATGGCGATATCTACGACCGAGAGACGCGCCATCTTGTCTCCAGTACCCGTTTCGTCTTCAATTTTGCAATGGCCTATCGGCAGTTTGGCAACGCTGAATACTTGGGCGCCACACGGCACGGGCTTCGCTTTCTAAGGGAAAAGCATCTGCAGCCCAATGGCAGCTACGCCTGGCTACTGAAGGGCGACAAAGTAGTAGACGGCACCAATCATGCCTATGGTCTGGCATTCGTTATCCTGGCGTACTCTCACGGCGTCATGGCAGGAGTCGAGGAGAGCAGAGCATGGCTGGCTGAAGCCTGGGATACCTTTGAGCGTCATTTTTGGCGCGAAGAAGACGGTCTGTACTGTGATGAGATCAGTGCCGACTGGTCCAAGGTTTCCTCCTATCGTGGACAAAATGCCAACATGCATGCCTGCGAGGCGCTTCTGGCTGCCTATGAGGCGACACAAGAGTCCCGCTATCTGGACCGCGCCGAAACGCTTGCACTCAATATGACTCAGCGCCAGGCAGCACTTAGCCAGGAACGTGCTGAGGTTGCTCAGGATGTATCAGGCGGGTTGATCTGGGAGCATTACCATCAGGATTGGAGCATCGATTGGGATTACAACAGAGATGATCCTGCCAACCTGTTCCGCCCTTGGGGTTTCCAGCCTGGACATCAGGTCGAGTGGGCCAAGCTCTTGCTGATTCTCGAGCGCCATCGTCCCCAGGCATGGTTGGCGCCACGTGCTGCAGAGCTGTTTGATGCCGCGTGGAAAACCTCATGGGATCATGAACATGGTGGCCTATATTACGGGTTCGCTCCGGATGGCAGCGTTTGTGATCCAGACAAGTACTTCTGGGTTCAGGCCGAGGCCTTGGCGGCTGCAGCCTTGCTTGCCGAGCGCACCGGCAACGGTAAATATTGGAAACAATATGAACAGCTCTGGCACTATAGTTGGGAGCATTTCATTGATCACGAGTATGGCGCTTGGTGGCGCATCCTCGACCGTCGAAATACCAAGTATTCCGACGAAAAAAGTCCGGCCGGAAAGGTCGACTACCACACCATGGGAGCCTGTTACGAGGTACTCAATGTTCTGCCGTGAAGTTTAGCCAGTTATTGGCGTGGGACCTGTGGTGTGTTGCGTATAGCCCATTAAAAATTATAAAGGACCGAGAAGAATGTATAAGCATAAAGGCAAACGCGTACGGCACTTGGCTGTGTTGTCGTTAGCTGCACTGGGTGGACTCAGTGCCACTGCCCATGCAGCCGATGCCTTCGACCCTGAAGCAGGTGGTATGACAGGCGATTGGGGTGGCCTGCGTACTGAACTGCTAGATAAGGGTTACGACATCAAGTTGGAGTACGTCGGGGAAGGCGCTACCAACATGCGAGGTGGATACGACAAGGATCACACCGCACGTTGGTCTTCCCAGTACATGTTCGGCCTGGCGGTCGACATGAACAAGACGTTGGGTTGGGAGAATTCCGTATTCAAAGTTGCCATTACTTCACGTGACGGCCGTAACCTGACCAACGACAATATTGGTGATCCACGTTCCGGTACGTATTCTTCCGTACAAGAAGTCTGGGGTCGCGGCCAGACCTGGCGCCTTACCCAGTTGTGGTTGAGCAAGGGGTTCTTTGATGGCCGCCTAGACATCAAAGCGGGTCGTTTCGGCGAGGGTGAAGATTTCAACTCGTTCGACTGTGACTTCCAGAACCTGGCGTTCTGTGGCTCCCAGGTGGGTAACTGGGTAGGTGATCAGTGGTACAACTGGCCGGTCAGCCAGTGGGCCATGCGCGTCAAGTACAACCTGACACCTGAGCTGTTTGCGCAGGTTGGGGTTTACGAGCAGAACCCGTCGCTGCTTGAAACCGGTAATGGCTTCAAAATGAATACCAGCGGTGCCAAAGGCGTGATCCTGCCAGTTGAGCTGGTATGGTTGCCAACACTGAACAGCCTACCGGGTGAGTACCGCTTCGGTTACTACTACAGCACCGCTGATGCGGATGATGTGGATGGTGTTTCCAGCCGTCATTCCAGTAAGCATGGCTATTGGGTTGTAGCCAAGCAGCAGCTGACCAAGCACAACGGTGATGCTTCTCGTGGTCTGAGTGTATTCGCCAACTTCACGGTGCATGACAAGGCTACCAACAAGGTAGACAACTACATCCAGGCTGGTGTGGTGTACAAGGGACCATTCGATGCGCGACCAAAAGACGACATCGGTTTCGGTGTGGCCCGTATCCACACCAACAGCGATGCGCGTGATGCGCAACGTGCAGCCAACCTTGCTACCGGTATCGACGATTATGACAACCCAGGCTACGTACCGCTGCAGTACAGCGAATACGATGCTGAGCTGTACTACGGCGTACACGTGACCAACTGGCTCACCCTACGTCCGAATATTCAGTACATGCGTAACCCGGGCGGCGTCAAGGAAGTTGATAATGCTGTTGTCGGCGGCCTGAAGGTCCAAGCGGTGTTCTAATTCCGCAGATGGTACTGGGCGCAGCGAACAGTGTGTTTATACTGTTCGCTGTGTCCAGATGCTGAGGTAGCCCTGTGGGTAAGGTTGAGAGTCCCTGCGTAAGCCAATGCAAGCTTAAGGATGAAGTCTGTCAGGGATGCGGCCGCAGCCGCGATGAAATCAAGGGCTGGAAGTCCATGAAGGACAAAGAGCGCAAGGATGTGGTCGAAAAGGCCAGCAAGCGTCTCAAGAAGCTCAAGAAGAAGTAACCTCGCTACAGGCTGAAGCGTACTGCTCCAGCCTTTCTCGTCGATTACAACTCTTCCTGTTCCTGCTCCATTGGATAGCGTGTTGCTACCAGACTTTCCTTTACTTTGCGCAGATGCGGCTGGAAATCAACGCCGCGGCGCAGCGTAACGCCAGTGGCCAGAATGTCGAGTACTGTCAGCTGAACGATACGTGATGACATTGGCATATAGATATCAGTATCTTCGGGCACTGGAATATCAAGGCTAAGTGTTGAAACCTTCGCAAGCGGAGAATTAGCAGCAGTCATCCCGATAACTGATGCCCCGTTATCCCGTGCCAGCTTGGCAACATCCACCAGTTCGCGCGTGCGGCCGGTGTAGGAAATGATGACAAAGACTTCGCCTATCTGCGCTACAGACGCAAGCATGCGCTGCATCAGAATGTCTGAATGGGCCGAAACAGCCAGACCGAAGCGAAAGAATTTGTGCTGGGCATCCAGCGCTACGGGTGCAGATGCACCCAGGCCAAAGAAATGAATCTGCCGTGCCTGAATCAGGAGATTGACGGCTCGATTGATCACTTGAGCATCCATGCGCTGACGAGCATTATCGAGCGAGGCGATGGTGCTACTGAAAATCTTTTCTGAGTAGGCTTCAGGCTCATCATCCGCTTCCACCGCCTGGCTTACGTAGACGGCGCCGCTGGCGATGCTCTGAGCCAGTTGAATCTTCATTTCAGGGTAGCCGCTGATTCCCAGTGATCGGCAGAAGCGGTTGACGGTCGGTTCGCTGACGTGAGCTGCCTGCGCCAGAGCAGCAATGGTCAGGCGGGTAGCCTGCCGTGGATTGTTTAGAATAACCTCGGCTACCTTGCGTTCGGCACGGTTCAATTCCGGCAGACGGGTCTGAATCAATTGCAGCAATGTGCTGGCCCGATCCATCAAATGCTCCTGAAAGTTGTCATCCTTTTATCGTACAGCTATAGAGGAATAAGGCTGCACAAAAAGGTTTTATTAAATTTTTGATTTTTATACTACGTAAAAGGGGAAAGCTCACTTAAACTGGGCTTTCATTCACCAACTTTTCGTAAAAGAACGAATATATGCCAGCAGTTCGCGTACTCCCTTGCACTTTGGCCCTGTTCGGCGCGTTGGGCGATCTCGCTCTGCGCAAGTTGTTTCCGGCTCTCTACCAACTCGATCGCGAAGGTCTCCTCCATGATGACACGCGTATCGTCGCGCTTGCTCGAGATCAAGGAGACGGCACCAAGCAGCTCGCTCATATTGAAGAGCGGGTTCGGCATTACGTGCCGAATGCTGACTGGAATCAAGCCGTCTGGGAACGTTTCGCCGCCCGCTTAAGCTACCGTGCCATGGATTTCCGACGCATGGAAGACTATGCCGGACTGGCCGAAGACGTAGGTGACTCCGAAACGGTGATTGCGTATTTCGCAACACCCGCCTCAGTATACAGCTCGATTTGCGAGAATCTTGATGCGGTAGGGCTTAGCAGCCGTACACGTGTCGTCATGGAAAAGCCCATCGGCCATGACCTTGAGTCTTCGCGTGTCGTGAACGACTCCGTGGCTCGGTTCTTCCCGGAAAGTCAGGTCTATCGTATCGACCATTACCTGGGTAAGGAAACCGTACAGAATCTGATTGCTCTGCGGTTTGCAAACAGTCTGTTCGAGACCCAATGGAACCAGAACTATATCTCCCATGTGGAGATTACGGTTGCTGAGAAAGTAGGAATCGAAGGCCGCTGGGGTTATTTCGATCAGGCCGGGCAGCTACGCGACATGGTGCAGAACCACTTGCTGCAGCTGCTTTGCCTGACTGCAATGGACCCGCCCGCTGATCTCTCGGCGGACAGTATCCGTGACGAAAAGGTCAAGGTGCTCAAGGCGCTTGAGCCGATCACCGCCGATCAGCTGGCCAGCCGTGTCGTGCTGGGCCAGTACACGAGTGGTTACAGCGATGGCAAGCCGGTGCCCGGCTATCTGGAGGAAGAAAACTCCAACGAGAGCAGCAGCACGGAAACATTCGTGGCCATTCGCGCCGATATTCGTAACTGGCGTTGGTCCGGAGTGCCTTTCTATTTGCGTACCGGCAAGCGTATGCCGCAAAAACTTTCGCAGATCGTTATTCATTTCAAGGAACCGCCACACTACATCTTCGCGCCTGAGCAGCGGAGTCTGATCAACAACCGACTGATCATCCGTATTCAGCCGGACGAAGGGATTTCCCTGCAGGTCATGACCAAGGATCAAGGCTTGAGCAAAGGGATGCAGCTGCGCAGCGGTCCGTTGCAGCTCAACTTCTCCGAGGCCTTCAAGTCGGCGCGGGTACCAGACGCGTATGAGCGTTTGTTGCTGGAAGTGATGCAGGGCAACCAGTCTCTCTTCGTGCGCAAGGACGAGATCGAGGCGGCCTGGCGCTGGTGCGACCAGCTCATGGAAGGCTGGGAAAAAATGGGCGATACCCCGAAATCATACGCAGCTGGCACATGGGGCCCGCTGACTTCCATTGCTCTCATTGCACGTGACGGGAGATCCTGGTATGGCGATATCTAACCTGCCACAAGGCGTCGAATTCATCGAGCTGAACGGTCGTGAGGCCCATGCTGAGCAGCTGACCCAAGCTGTAGCGGCTGCGCTTCGTGAGGCCATTGCACAGAAAGGGGCGGCCACACTGGTGGTTTCGGGTGGTCGTAGCCCAGTGCCGTTCTTTGAACAGTTATCCGAGCAGGAGCTGGACTGGGCGAAGGTCACGATTACGCTCGCCGATGAGCGCTGGGTGCCTTTAGAGCATCCGGATAGCAACGGCGGGCTAATTCGCAAGCACCTGTTGCGTAATGCAGCCCGGGCAGCGACGTTTGTAGACCTCTATGCCGCTGGCGAAAACGCTGAAACGGCTGCTCAGGAGGCTGATAACCGCTTGAAGAATCTGCCCAAGCCTATCGATGTGCTGGTGCTGGGAATGGGCGACGATGCACATACTGCTTCGTTGTTTCCCGGAAGCCCTGGGCTTGAGGATGCGCTTGATCCACAGAGCGAGCGCTTGTGCCTGCCCATGTGGGCACCTTCCGTGCCTCGTCAACGCCTGACCATGACACGCGCATTGTTGTCTGGTGCTCACAATCAGTTCCTGGCCATCCAGGGTCAGAGCAAGTTGGCCGCTCTGCAAACCGCTGCAACTGCCGGTGATGAGCTGGCGACTCCTATCAGCGCCTTCCTGCGAGAGCCGCTGAAGATCTATTGGTGCCCTTGAGGATGAGTGACATGCAAAACAAGATCGCTGCCATTGATGCGCTGAGCCAGAAAGCACGCATCCTGCCCGTCATCGTGATCAACGATCCGGCTGACGTCCTGCCTTTTGCTGACGCGATGGCAGCGGGGGGGCTCAAGACACTGGAAGTCACGCTTCGCTCTGCCCATGGTTTGGATGCTGTGCGCCTGCTGCGCAAGGAACGCCCGGAGCTAACGGTGGGTGTCGGTACTGTTCTGGACACCCACATGTTTGATGCTGCGGTAGAAGCAGGTGCTCAGTTCATTGTAACGCCCGGCTGCACGGACGAAATCCTTGAGGCAGGCGTTAAAAGCGATGTGCCGCTACTGCCCGGTATTGCTACGCCTTCAGACATCATGCGTGCCTATCGGCTGGGTTACCGTCGCTTCAAGCTCTTCCCGGCCAACGTTTACGGTGGAATAGACGCGCTTAAAGCCTTTGCCGGTCCTTTTGGCGATCTTCGATTCTGCCCAACGGGCGGCGTCAATCCGAGTAATGTCAAAGCCTATTTCCAGCAAAGCAATGTCATGTGCGTAGGAGGTAGCTGGATGCTGCCTTCCGACGCTATCAAGGCGCGTGACTGGACAAAGATAGAGCAGCTTTGCCGCGAAGCCCTGGCTGCGCTCGATTAAGGCAGTCATCTTGTTCGACGGCCTGTATCATGCAGGCCGTCTGCATCTCAGACCATCCATCTCTTTTCTGTCGAAAGGCCTGCACGTCGAGTCATTTAGTCGCTAGGCTCAAAGGCCAGGTGACGCTATGATGCGCGCCTTTTTGTTGCCGCTTACACCGGGAGGTGCCTTATGAACGACAACACTCCTCATACCCCAGTCGGGGAAAAACTCCAGAAAGTCCTGTCCCGTATGGGTGTAGGTTCCCGCCGTGATGTGGAAGCCTGGATTGCCGAGGGCCGTATTCAAGTAAACGGAAATGTCGCCACTCTGGGTCAGCGTGTTACGCCTCAGGATGCCATTGCTGTGGACGGGCGTGTGCTACGCCGCGAAGAGGCCACCGAAAATGTTCGCCGTGTACTGATTTACAACAAGCCTGAAGGTGAAGTCTGCACCCGTGATGACCCCGAAGGGCGTCCTACGGTGTTTGACCGATTGCCGCGCTTGAGAGGCGGGCGGTGGATCAATATTGGTCGTCTGGATATCAACACGACTGGCCTGCTTTTGTTCACAACCGATGGTGAACTGGCCAACCGCTTGATGCATCCCTCTTATCAGATGGACCGGGAGTACGCGGTACGTGTGCGTGGTGAAGTCGATGAGGCCATGATCGAGCGTCTCAAGACAGGTGTCATGCTGGAAGACGGTCCTGCACGCTTTACCGATATCCAACAGGCTCCCAATGGTGACGGTTTCAACCACTGGTTCCATTGCGTGGTCATGGAAGGACGTAACCGAGAGGTTCGCCGCCTGTGGGAATCCCAGGGCGTGCTGGTCAGCCGCTTGAAGCGGGTACGTTTCGGACCGGTTTTCCTGACGGCTGAATTGTCCATGGGTCGCTGGCGCGAGATGATGCAGGGTGAGATCAATATTCTCAGCGCAGAAGTAGGGCTGACGCCTGTTGAATTGCCTCCTGTGACCGCGAAGGTTCGCGAAAAGCTTGAGCGTATGCAACGCAAGTCTGGCAAGCCTGTTGAGGCTGGCCGCGGCGGCCGTGGTGACAAGCGCTCTGGCAAGCCGCAGGGCGAGGGCCGCCGTGGTGGCACGCCATTAGCCGAGCGTCCATCCGAAAGTGGGCGCAAGCGTCCGGTACGGACTCGTGAAGAGCATGCCTCTGGTGATGACGGACGTCGCGAGCGTCCTGCCCGGGAACGGGCCGCACCGGCACAGCGCCGTAATGGTCCAGCCCGTGAAGGTCAGCGTCCAGGCTTTGGTAGTAATAATCGCGGTAAACGCTAAGCGGTTACCTGTGCTCGAACGGCTCGCCTAGGCGAGCCGTTTTTGTATGGGCTCTACCTATATCGTTGATCCAGCAGCCTTTTTCCAATTCAGGACTAACTGGGTGATCAGGCCTGCGACCACTCCCCAGAAAGCCGACCCAACGCCTAATAATGTCATGCCTGAAGCGGTTACAAGAAAAGTGACAAGAGCGGCTTCGCGTTGTTTGGGGTCGCTCATGGCACTGTTAAGCCCATTCATGATGGACCCAAGCAGTGCAAGTGCGGCGATGGATAGCACTAATTCTTTAGGAAGCGCTGCAAACAGGGCTGCCAGTGTTGCACCAAACGTTCCGGCTATACCGTAAAAGAAGCCGCACCAGAGCGCTGCGGTGTAGCGCTTTTGTGAGTCTTCGTGGGCCTCAGGCCCTGTACAGATGGCTGCGCTGATGGCCGCCAGATTAATTCCGTGGGAGCCGAATGGGGCCAACAGTAACGAGGCTATTCCGGTAACGGATATCAGGGGTGAGGCAGGTGTCTGATAGCCGTCGGTCCGCAACACCGCAATGCCTGGCATGTTTTGAGAAGCCATGGCAACAACAAATAGCGGAATACCAATGCTGATGATGGCGGACATGGAGAAGGACGGTGTGGTCCAGACAGGCACCGCCAGTTGCAAATGAAAGTGCTCGAAATGCAACAGTCCTACGACGGCGGCGATGATCATTCCAATCATCAGGGCAGCCAATACGGCATAACGGGGTGCCTGTCGCTTGGTCAGCAAATACGTCAGGAACATGCCTATTACAAGCAGAGGTTGCTGCTCAGTAGCCGAGCAGATCTCAATGCCGATCCGAAACAGGATGCCCGCCAGCAGCGCGGCGGCCAATGCAGCAGGAACCTTGCGCATCAGACGCTCGAAGCTGCCAGTCATACCGCAGAAGGCCGTGAGGAGGGCGCATAACATGAAAGCGCCGATAGCCTCGCTGTAAGGGACCTGAGGCAAGCTGGTCATCAGCAGGGCAGCACCGGGGGTAGACCACGCGATGACGATAGGAGTCCTGAAGCGCAGCGAGAGCGCGATCGTGGTTATCGCCATCCCGATGGACAGTGCCCAGATCCAGGAGGAAATCTGAGTGCTGTTCAGCCCTGCATTCTGGCCTGCCTGGAACATAAGCACCAGGGAGCTGGTGTAGCCAACCAGCATCGCTACGAAACCGGCAACGATTGAAGAAGGCGATGTGTCGGCAAAAGGGCGCAAGGCGGTGGATACGGTCATGGTACGGTCTTCAATGGGTAGACAGCAGAATCGGATACAGAGAAATAACTAGCAGGGCAGCCATCGTCCAGTTGAACGCACGCAGACGCATCGGGCTATTCAAAAGTGTACGTAATGCCATACCAAACAGCGTCCAAAGGCTAACGCTAGGCAGGTTGATAAGCGCAAACAGCAGCGCTATCAGCAGCAGGTTGCTGTTGAAATCTTGAACGGGCAAATACGTGGTGACGGCGCCTATGGCCATTACCCAGGCTTTTGGATTAACCCATTGAAAGGCAGCTGCCTGAAAAAAACCGAATGGTTTGCCGGAAGCCTGCTTGGGCGTAGGCGGTGCGGCGTTGGCAATTTTCCATGCCAGGTACAACAGGTATGCAGTAGCCACGACCTTCAAGGCCATGTGCAGTGAGGGGTACAGGCTGAACAATTGTCCAAGACCCAATCCCATGGTGATTACCATCACCATATGCCCAAGGCTAATGCCGAACATATGCGGAAGTGTCCGGCGGAAACCATAGTTAACGCCTGACGCGAGCAGCATCATGTTATTGGGACCCGGAGTAGCTGAGGATACGAAGGCGAAAAGTATAAAAGCGGTAAGTAATTCGGCTGTCATGGCTGGACTTCCTTTTTTTCCAGCATAAACAGCCTGTTGGCTGGCGTACCGATACACTCACTTGTAGAAGGAGCCGTACAGTCGATCAGGCTTTGTCTGAATGAAGCCGCTAGTCTGTGCTCAAGTCGACCCGTCTTTCCGGCTCGATTCGCGTTGGCGCTCCTGGCCTGCCAGCGTCTGGTTGATTTTCATCCATCCCTCTACTGCGGCTTCTCCGGCTTCGTCAAAGGCACGCTGTAGCAGCTTGACTTGTTCCCGCCGCAGGAGCTGCTCAAGCTTTGCACCGTGCGATGTCAGCCGCAACTTGCGCTTGCGCTTGTCTTCCGCGTCTGACTCCACCACAAGCATATCCTTTTCAATTAGCTGGCGAACGGGCGGATTAGCTGCCTGCTTGGTAACCCCCAAAGCCTCCAGCAACTCTTTGTGGCTGATTCCTGGCGAGCCAGCCACGAAAAAGAGAATACGCTGGTGTACGCGGCTAAACCCGCGGCGCGAAAGCATTTCGTCGGCCTTGGCGGTAAATGCCTGGTAGCCGAAGAAGAATGACTGCATCGCCTGGCGTTGGGCTACGGTATTTTTTAGGTCAAGCATATTGACGCTTCTATCCGGTTCAGCGTAGTTTCGGTCAAGCAGTTTGACTTATTCTCCGGCCGCTGACTACTGGTGCTTCCATGGCTTTCTCCGAACGCGTTACCCGTCTAAAAAGCAGTCTTATCCGCGAAATTCTGGCAGCGGCACAGCGTCCGGAAGTGATGTCCTTTGCAGGTGGTCTGCCTGCGCAGGAGATGTTGCCTCGCGTGGAATGGGATGCTCTGCCGGTGAATCTGGGGCAGTATGGAACGAGCGAAGGAGAGCCGGAGCTGCGCGAAGCGATCGCTGCCCAGGCCAGAGCCTTGGGCGTTGAGTGTGATGCCAGTCAAGTACTGGTTACGGCTGGTTCGCAACAGGCATTGGATCTGGCTGCAAAACTCTACATCGACCAAGATACTCAGGTGCTGTTAGAAGGCCCCAGCTATCTGGCTGCGCTGCAGAGCTTTCAATTTTTCGGTGCCGATTGCCTGACAGTACCACTGACGGCGGAAGGCATGGATATTGAAGCGCTGCGCCAGTGCCTCGAGACCAACAAGCCAGCCTTTGCCTATCTGATTCCTACTTTCCAGAACCCGTCCGGTGTACGTTACACCGAAGCCTGCCGTGATCAGGTGGCAGCCTTGATGGATGAGTTCAGCGTCACGCTGATCGAAGATGAGCCATATCGCGAGCTGATCTTTGATGATGCACCGGCTACGCCTATCGTAAGCCGCTTGAAGAGAACCAGCTGGATCTATACCGGTACGGTCTCCAAGACGTTACTGCCTGGTTTGCGCGTGGGGTATCTGATTGCCTCTCCTGATCTGTATCCTTATTTGTTGCGCCTCAAGCAGGCCGCTGATCTGCATACGAACCGTATCGGGCAGTGGCAGGCCTTACAGTGGGTCGGAACGCCACGCTATCAAGCCCATATTCAGGAGCTGCGCAATTTCTATCGTGCTCGTCGCGATGCCTACCAGGCTGCGCTGGTTCGCCACTTTGGTGAGCTTGCAGACTGGAATCAGCCTCAGGGGGGGCTATTTTTCTGGCTAACACTGCGCCAGCCAATCGACACACGCTTGCTGTTGGAGCCCGCTTTGGCTCAGGATGTGGCCTTCATGCCTGGGGAGCCTTTCTTCAGTGACCCGGAGGGCAACCTTGGTCGCTTGCGCCTGAATTTCAGCCATGTGGCACCTGAGCGTGTTGATGAAGGGCTGAGCCGTTTGGCCAGTGTCATAAAGGCCGCCCAGGCCTTGTAATGAAAGGAGATCATTATGTACCGGATTTATGGAGACCAGCGTTCCGGCAACTGCTACAAGGTCAAGCTGATGATGGCCTTGCGCGGATTTGCCTATGAATGGGTTGATGTAGATATCTTAAAGGGCGAGACACGCTCTCCAGCGTTTCTTGAAAAAAACCCCAATGGCAAGATTCCTGTGCTTGAACTGGATGATGGCTCCTACCTATGGGAGTCCAATGCCATTCTGAACTACCTGGCAGAAGGCAGCACATTCCTGCCCCAGGAGCCGCGTTTGCGGACTCATGTACTGCAATGGCAATTCTTCGAGCAGTACAGTCATGAGCCCTACGTAGCAGTGGCGCGGTTTATTCAGTTTTACCTTGACATGCCTGAAGAGCGGCGTGCCGAACATGCAAGTTGCCTTAAGGAAGGCTATAAGGCATTGGATGTTATGGAGCAGCAACTCTCCCGGACACCGTATCTGGTAGGCGATACGTACTCCATTGCCGATATTGCGCTTTACGCCTATACGCACGTAGCGGCAGAGGGTGGATTCGACTTGTCTCGGTACCCTGCCATCAATGCCTGGCTGCAGCGTATTGCAAGCCATCCGCAGCATGTGGGCATGTATGACTGATTGACAAGAATGAAAAAGGCCGCTGTTTTACAGCGGCCTTTTTATAGCTGAGAATCAAGCCGAGGCGTTGGCAGACGTGTTTATCCGGCTTCCGGTAGTGCCTGTAATAGGCTTTGCTGGAATCTGTTTGATGGACTTCTTCACTGTCTCTGCAACACGATAACCATTTGGATTCTGCGATTGCCAGCGCCAAGCATCGGCAATCATCTGCGTCAGGCTGCGTTCTGCTCTCCAACCCAGTTCCTGTTCGGCTTTGTGAGGATCGGCCCAGCACTCCGCAACATCCCCCTCGCGGCGAGGCGCCAAGCGATAGGGCAGCTGCATCTGTGCAACCTCTTCAAACACCCTGACTAACTCCAGTACCGAATAGCCGCGCCCGGTTCCGAGGTTCCAGACGTGCGCTCCCTTGACGCTTTGCAGCTTGCGCAGGGCGGAAAGATGTCCTTTGGCCAGATCGACCACATGGATGTAATCACGTATCCCGGTACCGTCTGGAGTAGGGTAATCCGAGCCATAAATGCTCAAGCGCTCCAAACGGCCAATGGCTACCTGCGTGATGTATGGCAGAAGGTTATTGGGAATGCCACTTGGGTCTTCACCAATCATGCCGGATTCGTGTGCACCTATGGGATTGAAATAGCGCAACAGGGCAATGGACCAGCGAGGATCTGCAGCAGCCAGATCGCGCAGCAGGTTTTCAACCATGAGCTTGGATTGCCCGTACGGATTGGTTGGTATACCGGTAGGTGCCTGCTCGCTGATAGGAACCGTGTCAGGCATGCCGTAAACGGTTGCTGATGAACTGAATACCAGCTTGAAGACACCCGCGTCAGCCATTGCCTGGCAAAGCGTCAGGCTGCCACCCACATTATTGTCGTAATAGCTCAACGGGTGTCTGACGCTTTCGCCTACTGCTTTGAGCCCGGCAAAGTGCAGGACAGCCTCGATTGGATATTGTGCAAACAGAGCATCCAACTGCGCGCGTCGGCGTATATCACCTTTGACGAAATGCACGCTGCGGCCAGCTAGCTGCTCGACCCGTTGTAATGCTACACGTGAACTGTTGCACAGGTTATCCAACACGAGAACGTCTTGCCCTGACAGTAACAGCTCCAAAACAGCATGCGACCCTATATAACCCGCGCCCCCAGTCACAAGAATCATCGTCACGCTCCATTGATCTAGTCGTAATACAAAGCACGCCGACACAGCGAAGCGCTGAACGAGGTTCAGCGGCCTATTCGAAGCGGCAAACAAGACAGGCCATGCACAAAGAATATGCATGTATAAAGCCAGACCCGGTGATATGACGACTAGTTCCTACAGGAATGAGGTAAGTGTAAAAAAACATGTATCGACGAAAGGGTTGGAACTGGGTTTGCTCAGAACCAGTCTCACCGCCCAGTGACTCTATTGATATTCGATGATGTTCGAATGCAAGGTGTTCTGATTTTTGCCGGTTTTGGCGTATTGAGTAGCCGGCGGGTTTAGCTCTTAAATGGAAAGAATCGGATCTTTCCAACGGGAAAAGGCATAGAACTCGATTCGTGTTGTACGAGTTCCTGACTTGGTCATACACGAGTTAAGGAGTAATCGATGAGCTGGGCTGGACCCTTTCAATATGAGATTGGCAAGTCAAAGCCGTCATCCAGAACGGAAATGGGCTTTGATGCATCAGGCAGGGAAAACCTTCCTACCCTGATCTGTCTTTCCCATCTGCGCTGGAATTTCGTCTACCAACGGCCTCAGCACTTGATGTCCCGCTTTGCGCGCGACTACAACGTACTGTTCTTTGAAGAGCCGATGCCATCGGATGAACCCAATCCCTGGCTTGAAGAAATCGAAGCTGATCTAGGCGTTACGCGTCTGGTACCCAGACTGCCTGCTGACGTACAGGGCGAGGCGGCTGAGGCAGTATTGAAGCGTCTGCTGGACAGATACGTCGAAGAGTCCGGAATCGAGGAGGCGGTTCTCTGGTATTACACTCCCATGAGTTGGCCCTTCAGCCATCACCTCAAATCCACGCTTACCGTGTATGACTGCATGGATGAGCTTTCTGCTTTCCGAGGCGCGCCGCCGGAAATGCTAGAGCGTGAACGACTTCTGTTGGAAAAGGCCGATGTGGTGTTTACGGGTGGTTATAGCCTGTATGAGGCCAAGCGCGAGCGCCACCCTAATGCCCATCCTTTCCCGAGCAGTGTAGATATCGCTCATTTCGCTCAAGCCCGCGCCGAGCAGCTTGATCCTGATGACCAGAACAGTATTCCGCATCCGCGTCTTGGGTTTTATGGCGTGATTGACGAGCGTCTGGATATCGATTTGCTGGCCGAGGTCGCGCGTCAACGGCCTGATTGGCACATTGTGCTGATTGGTCCGGTTGTCAAGATAGATCCCAATAGTTTGCCTAAGCTCGACAATATTCATCTCTTGGGCGGCAAGGTATATGACGAGCTGCCCCATTATCTTGCGGGCTGGGACGTCGCGATCATGCCTTTTGCCTTAAACGAGTCAACACGTTTCATCAGCCCTACCAAGACGCCCGAGTACTTGGCAGGCGGTAAGCCTGTCGTATCGACACCCATTACCGATGTGGTACGCACCTATGGTGAGTCGGGTATCGTCCGTATTGCAGATAGCGCTGAAACATTCATTCGTGCCGTAGAGGCTTCGCTGGTAGATGCCCAGGATCGGGAAGGGCTTTTGAAACAGGCCGATTCTATCCTGGGTGAAATGTCATGGGATGCCACTTGGCAGGGCATGACGGAGCAAATGAAATGCGCACGATAAACGAGGGGGAAGCCATGTCTGCAGGTGCAGCGAGTTCAAAAGAATCCCAGAGACGTGGGTTCGACTATCTGATCGTAGGCGCCGGATTTGCCGGGAGCGTACTGGCTGAGCGTCTGGCCGTAGGGCTCAATAAGCGTGTCCTGATTGTAGACCGCCGGCCCCATATTGCGGGCAACGCCTATGATCACTATGACGAGGCAGGGGTTCTGATTCATCGCTACGGCCCGCATATTTTTCATACCAACTCGCAGCGGATCGTGGACTATCTTTCCCGTTTTACCGAGTGGCGTACCTACGAGCACAAGGTGCTCGCTTATGTGGACGATCAACTGGTACCGATCCCGATCAACCGTACCACGGTGAATGCGCTGTATGGTCTTGACCTGAAAACAGACGAGGAGGCCGAGAGCTTCCTGAAAGGTCGGGCTGAACCGGTAGAGCCTATCCGGACATCTGAGGATGTTGTCATCAATCAGGTAGGCCGTGAGCTTTACGAGAAATTCTTCCGTGGCTACACCCGCAAGCAATGGGGGCTTGATCCTTCACAGCTGGATAAATCAGTCACTTCGCGCGTTCCTACCCGTACCAATACGGATGATCGCTATTTCGGCGATACCTTCCAGATCATGCCATTGCATGGCTTCACCCGTATGTTTGAGAAGATGCTGAATCATCCCAACATCAAGGTCATGCTTAACACCGATTACCGCGAGATCCGTAACGAAGTCCAGTTCGATCAGCTGATCTATACCGGTCCTGTCGATGAATATTTTGATTATTGCTACGGCAAGCTGCCGTACCGCTCGCTAAAGTTTCATCACGAAACGGTCAATTCGGCGCAGTTCCAACCTGTGGCAGTCGTCAATTATCCCTCTGAAGATGTTCCATACACCCGTATCAGTGAATACAAGCACCTGACCGGCCAAGAGCATTTGAAAACCAGCGTGACCTATGAATATCCGTCGGCGGAGGGCGACCCGTATTATCCAATCCCTCGCCCGGAAAATGCCGAGCTCTACAAGCGATATCAGGAGTTGGCTAACTCGACGCCTAACGTGACATTCCTGGGCCGCTTGGGTACGTACAAGTACTACAACATGGACCAGGTCGTTGGACAGGCATTGACAGCCTACAAGCGTATCGCGGAATCGGAAGGTGTGGTTGAGGACACTGCTGAAGTCTCGGCAGTATAAAGACCGGAGCACATTACGATGCATGTACCTGGGACTTTTAACAGTTTTTTCCTGGGTGGGTTCGAGTGCTCAACTCACCGCCGTTTCGATAACCGTCGCCTGGATTTGATCCAGGCGACGGGGCATGATCGCTTTGCGAAAGCCGACTTTGCGCGCTTGCGTACCCATCGCATTCAGGCTGCTCGTGATGGTGTGCGCTGGCATCTAATTGAGACGCGGCCAGGTTTTTTTGACTGGTCGAGCCTGCTTCCCCAAGTCAAAGCCGCCCGGGAAGAGGGTGTCCAGATTGTGTGGGACCTGTGCCACTATGGGTGGCCTGACGACATCGATATTTGGTATCCCGGCTTTGTGGAACGCTTTGAGCGATTCACAAAGGCTGTTGCCACGTTTATGCGTGACGAAGGCATAGAAGTACCCTTTTATTGTCCAGTCAATGAAATATCCTTTTGGGCATGGGGTGGTGGTGATACGGGGCAGTTCAACCCCAAGGGTGTCAAGCGGGGAGCTGAACTCAAGCATCAGTTGATCCGAGCCTCGATTGCTGCCATCGAAGCCATTCGTGGTGTTGCGCCCAAGGCTCGGTTCGTCCAGGCGGACCCACTCATCAATGTGATTCCTGCCTCTGGTAGAGCAGCAGACCGCGAGGCGGCCGAAGCCTACCGGCAGTCTCAGTTCGAAGCCTGGGACATGTTGTGTGGAAAAGCTTGGCCGGGGCTCGGTGGGAAGGCTGAATATCTTGATATCGTTGGGCTCAACTTCTATTCCGACAATCAATGGTTTAACGGCGGTAAAACCGTTTTTCGGGATGATCCACTGTATCGTCCCTTGCGTGGAATGTTGGCTGAGGTCTATGCCCGCTACCAGCGGCCGCTCATGATTGCAGAGACAGGAGCGGAAGGTGAGGCGAGGCCTTCATGGCTGGCATACGTATGTGAAGAAGTTCGTAACGCCATGGCTCAGGATATCCCTGTCGAAGGCATTTGCCTGTATCCCATCTTGGACTATCCGGGATGGAACGATGAGCGCCTATGTGAAGTCGGTTTATATGGTTATGCTGATCCTCAGGGTCATCGAGCCATTTATTCTCCGTTGGCAGAAGAGCTGGAGCGTCAACAGGCTCAGTTCGCTGCGATGGCTGAAGGGCAGGCTTCATGAGCAACACTTCCAACTCTCCAGGGAGGCGACCGTTCCCCTCTCGTCCGATCGCGTTTCTATGGCGCTATGTCTGTCGGCGCCGTTTGGCGTTTGGAGGGTTGTTTTTCCTAATGGTTGGCGGCGCCACCTGCGCCGTTGCCGTTCAGTACGCCATGAAGCTTCTTGTGGATGCTATGGCCAGTGACAACCGAATGGAAGCTAATGTCTGGCTCCCCTTTGGTTTTTTCATCGGACTTATTGCTCTTGAAAACATCCTGTGGCGAGGAGGTGGGTGGCTTGGCTGTCGGACTATTGTCAAGACAGGCGTAGATCTGCGAATCGATCTGTTCGAGTATCTGACCGGCCACCCAATGCGTTACTTCAAGGAGCATTTCTCTGGCGCATTGGGCAATCGAATCAATCAGACCAGCACAGCCGTCGCGAATATTTTTTCTGCGCTGACGTGGCGTATCGTCCCGCCCTGTACCGATTTCCTGGGGGCGGTAGTCGTTATGCTGTCCATCCGTTGGGAAATGGCGCTGGCGTTGATAGGCTTTGTGCTGCTGGTTGGCTGCATCATTACGGGTTTTGGCATCCGTGGCCGCCATAAGCATCAGGCCTTTGCCGAGCAAGCGTCGCGTGTAGGCGGAGAGGTTGTGGACATGGTTTCCAATGTCTGGACTATCAAGGCTTTTTCGGCTCAGGCTCGAGAGCGTGATCGCTTGGCGCGGGAACTGGGTGTTGAGGCACGTGCTCAGCGTCGTAGCTGGATGTACGTGGAGAAAGCGCGAGTTCTACACGATATATGCCTGACCTTGATGGCTGGCTCTATGCTGCTCTGGGCTATTTACCTTTGGCGACAAGGTACTGTTACGCCTGGTGACGTCGTCGTGGTGAGTGCACTGACCTTCCGTATTCTGCATGGCTCCAGAGACTTGGCGCTGGCACTGGTCGATGCCGCGCAGCAGTTTGGAACGGTAGCCGATACGCTCAAGGTGATTGCCCAGCCCCATGGCATTCAGGACACAGAAAATGCTGCTACTCTCAATGCCAAGTCAGGCTCCATCACGTTTGAGCATGTTTCATTCAGCTATCCTGACGGATCCAAAGTCATTGATGACCTGTCCTTGCACATTCCCTCAGGCCAAAAGGTTGGCCTAGTGGGCACCTCCGGGGCAGGCAAGTCTACGCTGATTAACCTTCTTCAACGTCTGGATGAAGTGAGTAGCGGTCGAATTCTTATCGATGGTCAGCCTATTCATGAAGTCAGCCAAGACAGCTTGCGCGCAGCCATCGCAGTGGTGCCGCAGGAGATCGCTCTCTTCAATCGTTCCATCCGTGAAAATATCCGTTATGGAAAACCTGATGCTACGGATGAAGAGGTCTATAAAGCAGCTTGCCACGCCTATTGCGATCATTTCATACGCCAGCTACCGGAAGGGTACAACACACTGGTAGGCGAACGAGGGGCTCGCTTGTCAGGAGGGCAGCGTCAGCGCTTGGGCATTGCGCGGGCGTTTTTGACGGGCTCCCCCATCCTGATTCTGGATGAGGCGACCTCTGCGCTGGATACGCATTCGGAAAAGGAAATTCAGATGGCGCTGACGGACCTAGTTCGTGGACGTACCGTTCTGGCAGTAGCCCATAGGTTGTCTACAGTCGCATCGTTCGATCGGGTCATCGTAATGGACAAAGGGCGTATTGTTGAAGATGGCCCACCGGCTGTTCTGCAGCGAAGTGGAGGACTGTTCGAGTCGTTATGGACTATCCAGGCCAAGGGGCTTGATGACGTACAGGCCCAACACCGCAATGCAGGTTAAATAAAAAACCGGCCATTCAGGCCGGTTTTTCACGAGCATCAGACTTATCGGTTAATAAGGCCCATGAACTCGGCGCGTGTTGCATCGTTGCTACGGAACTGACCAAGCATGACGGAAGTAACCATCGATGAGTTTTGCTTCTCGACGCCGCGCATCATCATGCACATATGTTGAGCTTCGATGACTACCGCTACACCCGCCGCGTTGGTGACTTTCTGAATCGCCTCGGCAATTTCACGGGTCATGTTTTCCTGAATCTGCAGGCGGCGCGCGTACATATCAACGATGCGGGCAACTTTGGACAAGCCCAGCACCTTGCCGCTTGGCATATAGGCTACGTGAGCTTTGCCGATAAAGGGCAGCATATGGTGCTCGCACAGCGAATACAGCTCGATGTTTTTGACCAGTACCATCTCGCTATTGTCTGAAGTGAACAGCGCATCTCCAACCACTTCTTCCAACGTCTGGTTGTAGCCTTTGCACAGGTACTGCATGGCTTTGGCGGCACGTTTGGGCGTATCCAGCAAGCCTTCCCGGGAAACATCCTCGCCTAACTGAGAAAGAATGGCGGAGTAGTGTTGTTCCAATGACATGGTAATTCCTATGGATATTGACACCGCAGCGATGCGGGATGAGGAGAGTAGGGGCTGCGGCGATTAAAATCAATTCTGACTGGAAAGCTAGGTTATTCGTCCCGACCTTCCAGCATGGTTCGTTTAAGCAGTACATAGACGGCGCCAGTACCGCCATGGCGCGGTTGGCAAGACACAAAGCCCAGCACCTGAGAATGTTGACGCAACCAAGTGTTGACATGACTCTTGATGAGCGGACGTCGTCCATCAAGGCGCGCTGCCTTCCCGTGAGTAATGCGAACGCAGCGAACTTCGAATTTCGTTGCCTCAGCGATAAAGTCCCACAATGTCGCGCGCGCTTTCTCTACCGTCATGCCATGCAAATCCAGGCTGCCGTCAAACGGAATCTGCCCGGCCTTGAGCTTACGAATCTGGCTATCCTGAACACCATCACGTGCCCAGTAAAGCTCGTCTTCAGCCCCCACGTCGATGATGAACTGATCAGACAACCCATCAACCTTGATAGCTGCCGTTGACTGTATGGCGGCTTCACGACGCTTGACGACCTGCTGACGATCCGTGCGCGGTTTACCGGTGTCTGCATGGTCATCTACCAAGCGTCGAACGCCTCGCATTTCACTGGCGAATGATGAGAAATCGTCGTCTGGCATAGGGCCTCCAAATGATTTCATCATTTTACTGGATAGACATGCAGGTACGCTAACCTTCCAGCAACTCAGTGACATATTGCAAGGCCAGGCGTTGTCTATTCGCCCAGTTGCCTCCGATGCACCGATAGGTTTGCTTATGGTTATCCAGCCACGTTTTACAAGCCTCATAAAAGGCCAGGCGGTCTCGCATGTCAGGCTGGCAGCGTTGTCCGTCGTTGCTCCAGGGTACTTCCCGCGGGTCCAGCAGCAGATGAAGATCGTAGTGGCGCGCAAGCAATGCAGCTTCCAGCCAGTCCGGGCAATCATCGAATAGAAAGCGGCTCCACAAGATGTTGCTTAAAAGATGAGTATCTAGGATCAGAAGAGCGGGGCGCTGCTGGCGTGCTGCGTCTTCATGTTCAAGCTGACGACGCGCGATAGGGGTGATGTCTTCGTAGGTAGTATCGCGCCCTAGCGTAGCAAAGTATTCCCGCACATATTCGCCTACCAGCATTCCGTCCAGATTGTCTTTGAGCGTTTGAGCCAACCATGACTTGCCAGTGGATTCAGGGCCTGTCAGTACGATCACCTTCATACGGTTGCTACCTCACGTCGCCATACAAACCAGCCGCGCGCGGCCAAACCAACAAACAGTACATAGAGCAGGGCGGTCAGGTAGAGGGCCTTGTAGATAAAGAGCGCAACGTAGATTACATCGATTACGAACCAAAGCACCCAACATTCGACCCGCTTCTGTGCCATCCAGAGCTGAGCAACCAGGCTAAAGCTGGTCAGCCCCGCATCCAGCCAGGGCTGGCTTGCGTCGGTATGGGTGCTCATTAAATAACCTAAGGCAATTGTCCCGAGAGCACCTACCAGCAGATTACCCAGCAGAGCTGCATTTGAAAGACGAGTGACGTGTCGTCCTTGATGATCTTGTCCGCCCTTGACCCACTGCCACCAGCCATAGAGCTGCAGAACGGCATAAACGCCCTGAAGCAGCATATCTGAGTACAGTTTGACATCATAAAAGACCCAGGCATACATCACGACCATGACTAATCCGACCGGCCAGGCCCAAACATTTTGCCGAACCGTGAGCCAGACCGCGATAACGCCTAAAACGGCTGCAACTATTTCAAAAGAAGACACCCTAAGCACCCTGGGAAAATATGTCGGACAGGGACCGTATCTTACCTTCAGTTGTATCGCTCCGTTTTATTGAACGTATGCCAACGAAAAGTAAGGCCTCTGGTATTGTTCACGGCGTTCCGGTTGTAGACCTGACTCCCCAGTTGAATAAGCAAGCTAGCGCTGCTACCTCGGCAGCTATATGGAGAAACGAATGGATCTATGGAGTGCCATCCAGGCGCTAATTTTGGGCATCGTAGAAGGCTTGACCGAGTTTCTGCCGATCTCAAGTACAGGTCACCAGATTATTGTGGCCGACCTGTTGGGATTTGGTGGCGATAGAGCCATGGCGTTCAACATCATTATTCAGTTGGGTGCGATTCTGGCTGTCGTTTGGGAGTTTCGCCGCAAGATCATCGATGTCGTAGTCGGCCTGCCCCGCCAACGAGAGGCTCAACGGTTTACCGTAAATCTGATGGTAGCCTTCTTTCCAGCCGTCATTCTGGGCGTTGCCTTTGCCGATGCGATCCATGAATACCTGTTCAATCCCATCACGGTAGCCATTGCACTGGTTATTGGTGGCGTGATCATGCTGTGGGCGGAGCGGCGCCAACACAACACGAATATCGATCATGTCGATGACATGACCTGGGTCGATGCGCTCAAGATTGGCTGCATTCAATGCTTGGCTATGATCCCAGGTACTTCCCGTTCGGGGTCTACCATTATTGGTGGTTTGCTGATCGGCCTTTCTCGAAAAGCTGCAACCGAGTTTTCATTCTTTCTCGCCATGCCTACCATGGTCGGCGCCGCGGTCTATTCAGGCTACAAGTACAGGGATCTTTTTCAGCCCAGTGACCTGCCTGTATTCGCTATCGGTTTCATCACGTCCTTTATTTTCGCGATGATCGCCGTGCGTGGTCTCCTGAAATTTATTGGTAACCACAGTTATGCGATGTTCGCCTGGTATCGGATCGTCTTTGGTCTGCTGATCCTGGCAACCTGGAAGTTTGGCTGGGTGGATTGGACGTCTGCAGTGGCTTGAGTAAGGTCGCGAATCGAATGCCATGGAAGAGTTTCTCATGGCATTCGACAGTCACTGAGGGGGTATTCGGGGCGGGGTGGACGGTTGTCCAGTGAATACACGCTAGCTAGATATTCTAATTATTCTAAGAGGACGTGCTCAACACGTCCTCTTTCACCGATATTATCGGAGTTGCAAAACTTCATTACAGTGTGAACGCACGCGCTGAAGCAGCTCAGGGTCCTTATCCAGCGAACCATTGAGTGCCGGGAACATCCTCAATAACTGAGCCTGCCAGGCCTCACTCTTGTATTGCTCAGGGAAGCAGCGCTGAATGAGCGTAAGCATGATCGAGACTGACGTCGACGCGCCTGGAGAGGCACCCAGTAGCGCTGCAATCGATCCGTCCTGTGCCGACACGATTTCCGTTCCGAACTGCAGAGTGCCGCCCGTCTTGGGATCTTTCTTGATGATCTGAACGCGTTGACCTGCAATCTCAAGGCGCCAGTCATTCTTGTCCACTTCTGGATAAAAGCCCCGAAGCTCCTCGATACGCTGGTCGAACGTCTGCATGACCTGACCGATCAGATACTTGGTCAAGGGCATGTTATCCCGTGCCACAGCCAGCATGGGGCCCAGATTATTGGCTCGAATGGATTTAGGCAGGTCCATAAAGGAGCCTTGCTTCAGGAATTTCGTTGTGAAGCCTGCAAATGGACCAAACAGTAGAGATTTCTTGCCGTCCACAACACGCGTATCCAGATGGGGTACGGACATGGGGGGCGAGCCTACGCTTGCCTTGCCATACACCTTGGCCTGATGCTGACTGACCACTTCCGGCTTGTCACAGCGCAGCCATTGACCGCTCACCGGGAAGCCGCCATAACCGTGGCTTTCCGGTATATCGGATTTTTGCAGGAGTGGTAGAGCACCGCCGCCTGCGCCAAGAAAAACAAACCGGGCCCGTAAGGTGCGAGTTGCGCCGGTCTGGGTATCTTGGATGGTCAGTCGCCAGCGATTGTCAGGCTCGCGATGCAGATCGGTAACCTTCTGGTTATACGTAATCTTGGTACCCGGCTGCTTGGTCAGGTGATGGAGCAGGTTAGTGGTCAGTGCGCCAAAGTTCACGTCGGTACCGCTCTCAGTGCGTGTCGCCGCGATCTTTTCATTCGTGGTGCGTCCCTTCATCATCAGGGGCATCCACTCTTCAAGCTTTGCACGATCTTCGGTGTATTCCATCCCGGCAAACAAGGGGTTCGCCGACAATGCTTCGAAGCGCTTGCGCAGGAACGAAATATCCTTATCGCCGCGGACAAAGCTTAGGTGAGGAACAGGATTGATAAAGCTTCTAGGCGAATCGAAATGGCCCTGTTCGACAAGGTAGGTCCAGAACTGCTTGGACGTTTCGAACATGATGTTGATATCGATGGCCTTGGTAATGTTTACCGTACCGTCCTTGCCTTCCGGGGTGTAGTTCAGCTCGCAAAGTGCTGCGTGACCTGTGCCGGCATTGTTCCAAGGGTTGGAACTTTCGGCGGCGCCGGAACTGAGTAGCTCTAGAACTTCCACATTCAATGAGGGGTCGAGTTCCTTGAGCATGACAGCAAGCGTCGCACTCATGATGCCGGCTCCCACGAAAACGAGATCCGACTCTCCGCTACCACGTTGGGTCATTAATGGTACTCCTGAAGCACAAGGTCATTCTTGAATTATAAAGGCCAAGCCTTTTACGACTTGAGCCTGCATTACCTAGTTCAGATACCTCGAGCTCGCGTGCCAGGCACATCTGGCTGTGACGCGATGCAAAGCCACACCTTATCCATATGGGGCTTGAGGCATAAAACACAAACGGAAATACGTTATAAACAATCTTAAGCCAGATCGTAAGCAGACTAACAATGCTGACAGATAATTTTGTTGAAGACAGTCGGCGGCGATGATTAAGGAAACGAAGAATATCGCTGCGGTCAGGCATCATGGCTGCCTGATGGAAGGATCGAGTACACAACGACTCGATAAGGTGAGCGACGTAGGAAAAGGCATTTTCTCTTTTCAACAGCCGGACATACCGGAACATGCTTGAAATATCCGTTTCATGGGCGAATCGGAAAAGCATGGCGGATGATACAAGCGCGGAGCTCAGGATAAAACCCAAAAGCGGTGGACTTTTAATAAATCTCACCGCTTTTTGTAGCGTTATATACTAAAGGCTACATTGGCCTAGACAATTACGCCTTGGCTACGCAGGTAATCATCGTAGGTACCACTGAAGTCAGTAATACCTGTTTCGGTCAGCTCAACAATACGGGTGGCGAGCGAGGACACAAATTCGCGGTCGTGGCTGACAAAAATCAGTGTACCGGGATAGTTTTCGAGCGCCAGGTTCAAGGCTTCGATGGACTCCATATCCAAGTGGTTTGTCGGCTCGTCCATTACCAGTACGTTAGGCTTTTTGAGGATAAGCTTGCCAAACAGCATGCGACCCTGTTCGCCACCCGAGATGACTTTTACAGACTTCTGAATGTCATCGTTGGAGAATAGCATCCGACCTAGCGTTCCACGTACCAGCTGTTCTCCGCCCTGGGTCCATTGGCCCATCCAGTCGAACAGGTTGATATCGTCTTCGAAATCCTCAGCATGATCCTGGGCGAAGTAGCCAACCTCCGCGCTATCTGTCCACTTGACTTCACCTTTATCGACAGGCAACTCGCCGACAAGGCAGCGGAGAAGGGTGGTTTTACCAATCCCGTTCGGTCCGATAATGGCTACGCGCTCACCGGCTTCAATCTGAAGACTCAAGCGGTCAAAAAGCAGCTTGCCGTCATAGCCCTTGGCAACGTTCTCTAACGTTACAGCCTGGCGATGCAGTTTCTTAGTCTGTTCGAAGCGAATAAAGGGGCTTACCCGGCTGGAAGGCTTTACCTCTTCAAGCTGAATCTTGTCGATCTGGCGTGCTCGGCTTGTAGCTTGCTTTGCTTTGGATGCGTTAGCCGAGAAACGGCTGACAAAGGACTGAAGCTCGGCAATCTGTGCTTTTTTCTTTGCATTATCAGACAGCAAACGCTCACGCGCCTGGGTGGCGGCCGTCATGTATTCGTCGTAGTTGCCAGGAAACAGACGCAGCTCACCATAATCCAGATCGGCCATGTGCGTGCAGACGCTGTTAAGAAAGTGGCGATCGTGCGAAATGATGATCATGGTGCTGTTACGCGCAGTGAGTACACCTTCGAGCCAACGGATTGTGTTGATATCCAGGTGGTTGGTGGGTTCGTCCAACAGCAACACGTCTGGATCTGAAAACAGCGCCTGCGCGAGAAGCACGCGAAGCTTCCAGCCTGGCGATACGGCACTCATGAGACCAAAATGCTGTTCAAGAGGAATACCGAGCCCGAGCAGTAGTTCGCCTGCACGTGATTCGGCTGTGTAGCCATCCATTTCAGCAAACTGAACTTCAAGCTCGGCAACCGCCATGCCGTCGTCTTCCGACATTTCCGGAAGTGCATAGATGCGATCACGCTCGGCTTTAACCCTCCACAGCTCGGTGTGCCCCATGATGACCGTATCGATGACGGTAAACTCCTCATAGGCGAACTGATCCTGGCGCAGCTTACCCAGACGAGTATTCGGCTCCAACATGACCTGACCCGCTGACGGTTCCAGATCACCACCCAGAATCTTCATGAAGGTCGACTTGCCACAACCGTTCGCGCCGATCAGGCCGTAACGGTTGCTATTGCCGAATTTGACTGAAACATTTTCAAACAGGGGCTTTGCCCCGAACTGCATGGTGATATTTGCGGTGGAGATCAAGAGTCTTACCTGTCGCGGTGTCCAGACTGTCATAAGCGAGGCGAGGACCGATTCAAGGCCAATTTGAAGTTTTGCCAGCTCGTTGCAGTCTGATTGTGAAGAGATCCAGTGGCGTAAGGCGATAGCAGCAGTTGAACGCTATGACCCAGCTGACCGGTGATGAAAGCGGGATTCGTTCCCGACATTAGGCATATTGTGGCATAACTGTGCCTACAGTTATACGGTGGTCAATGATGAAGGTTTGGCTTAAAGGTGTACGGCAAGATTTATGGTTTCGACTCCTCCAACTGTTCATAGAAAGCGGTAGAAACCGGCGTAATCATATTCGGACTTCAATGTAAAAAATGTATTTAGCCTTTGAGCGGTTTGAAGAGACCAGTCATGAAGAGAAACGTCCTGTTAATTGCTATTGCTTTTGTGTGCTTGGCTGGATGTAGTCCAACCGAGAAGGATGCTATTGAAAAAAGTCAGGCGTTAGTCAAGAAAGAGCTGAAAGACCCAAAGTCAGCAAAATTTGGGTATACCTACTTTTTAGGCTCATTGAGTAGCGGGACTGGGGACGGATATGTATGTGGACGCTTAAGCGGGGTAGGCGTCAGGGAAACTGCTCCACGTTTCATGAGGTATGTTTCGTCAGTGTCAGTTAAAGAAAATACATTAGTTATAAATAATATATGGGTCGAGGCTCCTGACAATACGAGTATTTTAGGTACCAAAGAAACGATCTTTGATCGGCTCTATTGGAATAAATACTGTGTTGATGCAAGGCATCCAGCTAGCCAGTCAGGAATCTGAATATTAATTTTTGATATTGCGAAGTTTGTTATCTAGAGAAAAGTGAAAATTTTTGTAAATTCAACTTATTGATCTGGCTACGCTAATAAGAATACAGAGAGAAGTCATCGGGTTTCGCTGTTTATGTGCATAATAAAGTGGCTAGTAGTGATGCGCATTTCTAAAGTAATTCTTTTGGTTTTAAATGGCAGGATGTGACTCACATTGCTAGAAATAAGTATATGCCAAGGTGAAAATGTTAATATCGCCACCTTGGTATATTCTGGTTGCCTGATCGTGGCCTATTCTAGCTACGGGCATCTGGTTAAATGAAGCTCTCCATTTGGTATCTTCATTGACCATCCTGCCGGTTCTATTAGCACTTGAGAATAAAGTCCATCCATAGTTTTTTTAGCAGCTCACAGTCGGTCTCCAAATGATTTGTCTTGGTAAATTACCATCGTCGGCCTGCCTCTTTCGAATATTGAGCTTGCTTTCCAAACATAGGAAAAAACAATCAGTGCCAATAATGAATAGCATGCAATGCGCACATTCCTACCTGCGCTTTCGATAATAATCGAGAGTGCCAGAACAAAGCAAAGCATCGCAATCAAGTTTATTCCGACAAAATAACGGTCAGGGAACGTCGAGTTGTATCCGTTTAGCAGCGTCGTCAGTCCCCCGCGCATCTTGAATGTTAGCGCGACGTAGATGAACAGCGATGCAGCTGAGAATGCGAGTATAAACCACTTACCGTTCCTGCGGGAAAGGTAAAGTGCACATGCAATAAGTGTAATAAATACAACCAGTAAAACTATAGAAGTAACATCGGTCATGTTTCTATAAATTAAATGAACGAATGGGTAGAGCACACTCCTTGCTACAATCGCCTCTACAGCATGATTTTGGTCCCACGCTATAGGCAGCGACGAGCCTGGTCGAACGTTGTCCTTTACCGCGATAATGTAGGTTAGAGAAATCAAGCATAGTGGTGCTAAGCTTTTTAATAGTGGCGAGGAGGTTCCTGTTTTTTAGGAAGTAAAGCGCTGCGTATAGAAATACCAGTAACGCAACGACTGGGTTTGTTATCACGAACAAAACTAAAATCGCATCGATAGTAATAGTGCCGATAACTCCAAGCGTTTGGTCTCTTATCATCAGAAGAAAAATAGAAGCCAGTGGCAAAAAGAACCCTATTTGGAGAATCCTTCCAAATATTTCATTTCCATGCAGACCCACTGGAGCCATTACAATTAGAATGTAAAGCACGATTCTCAATGGGTGGCTGATAATACCTTGCGTAGCAAGGTAGCCAAGAGTAGCGATAGCGGCAAAAAAAGCATATGAAAATATAGCTATAAAGAAAGCCAATTCTTCTATGTGGCTTCCTGTAAAAATATAGCTTGTTTTTGCAGCTAGCCAAAGCATAGCGACATTTAGGACGACCTTATAATCAGGCCTTGCATTCCATGCAGTTTGTAGCCATCCATGCTCCATTCCCATACCTGTCCAAACACCATCTTCAGCAAACACAGTCGGATTGAGGAGTGGCTCTGAATTTCGCATAAAAAATAACATGAATGCTATTGCGAAAAAACTTATTGCTACAAGTACCGAAATTGCAGTAGATGACCTTAGCACTTTTTTGTCGTGCCCTAAATAAGATTCGTTAGTAAGCATGAGGACTTCCGATCAAAGCATGACTAGCATCAAGAAAGTGTTGAAAAGCCAAATTTTAAAATACGTTATTAAAGTCATCTGGCTGTTTGCTTATTCTTTATTAATTAAAAGAAATGGGGAGTTATAAAATCTATAAACTTTTGAAGTTGGGTATTTTCATTTCATATCCTTATTATTTGCTGAGGGATGTATAGTTTTTTTCGGAGTATAAAGACTGTCCGAGAGGTGTGAAAGAGTCTAGATGATTTATAATCTCAGTTCACCAGGCTGCGGGGGATAAAAATTGATTGCGGCTGTACAAGCTTGGAAAGCTTTCCACCGGCTTGCTTTCTTCAGCATGTGCTGCAGATAGAGGACCGGGGGAGCATTGGTTGTCTTTGGCATTGTATATGCGATAAGTGATTATCTATGCAATGCCGAGGGCTGACAAATTAGGGCATCGCTAGCAAGGGAAGGGCCAACGCAGCGCTTTGGACCGCTGGCTCAATGGCGAGAAAACGGCTTTTTATTGGTCCATGAGTATAGGTAAATCCATGCCCAAACTCATGCCGTTAAGGGGTTATTTCAAAAAGGTCTTTGTGATCGCCAGGGATCAGCGTTATCAGTCCGCAGCGCTAATTATATTGCAGGAAATCAATCGGGTCCGCCTGTACAGGCTTAGACGTGAGTCTATTTTATCCTAATTTTGCCGCTAGTTTTGCCTGGTTTTCAGTGATGCTGATCAGTGAGAGTTAAAACCTAGTGCATTACAGCTGAAATAAGTGGCTGGCTTAGTTAAAAGTGGATTATCGAAGGTCATGGCTGACTAGAAGCTGTTTTGAAATATGTATAAATTTTTTGGATTTCGAATCGTCACGCGAATCGTTTCGTGCGATTCGAAATACATATAAGCGTCAGGGTGTACGTCCTTCCTTATAGCCATTATTAATGTAATGCAGTGTTGCTAGGTAATTGTTAGAGCCATATGCGGCACGAAGATCTGCGTAATTTGCCAAATACTTATCTGCGTTGAAAGATAATTTCCTAGATTCTTTGTATCCATGCAATATATAGTGCTTGGTCGCCGCAGTAACGTTAGTTCCAAAGTTTCTTATAAGATCAGGATAGCTTGCGATATAAGATAGAGCATTAAAGGATACCGTTCTGCCTTCCCTATATCCATAAAGGATATAATGTCTGGCCGCAGCATTGGTGTCTGCACCAAAGGCTGTAATTAGATCAGGGTTTGAAGCTATATAGCTTAGAGGGTTGAATGACACAACCCGTCCTTCCTTGTATCCAGTATTGATATAGTGCTGCGTTGCAGCTTGAACGTCTGTACCAAAAGCAGCCGCTAAGTCCGGATACGATGCTATATAGTTTAGTGCATCAAACCCGGATAGTGACACAGAGATATTTGAAACAGGAGCCGTATTTGTAGGTGTGGCTTTTGGTATAGCTGTATTAGGTGTCGACGGGGTAATGACTCCTGCTCCTGATGGCAGAGCTGTAACAGGTGTTACTGCAGGTCCATAGGAAGAGCAGCTTGTATTATCGATATATTTTTTCAGTGTCGCCCACTGAGGGCGGTCTTGTCCGCCAACGGGTTCTACTGACAGGTTATATGTTCCCCAGCCAGGACCTGCTGCCCAGTAAGTTGCTGGAATGCAGTTCTGTCTTAGGTAAGCCAGCATGTTGTCCATAATAGTGAGCCAGCGGGGGTCGTTATCTGGAACGCCGAATTCTCCAATAAAGCCCCGTCTGCCGTTTTTCTTCAGCCATTCTATAAAGGGCTTAACACGCTCAACACCATATGTTGGGCTTAGGGTGCTAACGTCGACAGCGTCGTATGTGCCGCCAGCTCCCTCATCAAAGTAAGTATGTGCTTCGAAAATAATATTATTTGCAGGATCCTGCAGTTTGAGCAGCGGATCATTCCAGTATGCCCAGCGGGTGGCCTCAGCCCATCCGTTACCTTCGATCATGATGGGGCGAACATTATCTATACTGCGAACACCATTAATCCCATATTGAGCGGCCGTTGGCCAATAGGCTAGGGCATCATGAGGCTCGTTCATGATGTCGTAAGCATACAACGATGGTTGGGTGCTCCAGCGCTGTGCAATCCTGGCCATGATGTCCTGATATCTCTGATAAGGCACACCACTTGTACCAATAATCTGTCCCCGATAACGCATGTAGTTATGCAGGTCCAGAATTACCTTCATGCCATATTTATTGGCAAGATTAAACGTACCATCTATCAAGGCAGCGTAAGTCGGATCCAGCGGCCCACCTAGGGTAGGCTGAAGGCGTTCCCAAAGAATAGGAAAGCGAATCAGCCGTATGCCTTTGGCGCTCCATTGCTGAAAGTAAGGCTCTGTAGGAAAAATGTAGTTACGGCCGTTTACGCCAGGCAGCACTTGTCCTGCAAACCCTGCTCCAGACATATTCAGACCTATCAACTCTACGGATGCCTTAGCAGTTTCGGTTTGGACGGTCAATAAAACAAAAAATGACAGGAAAAGCGGCGCTTTTCTGATAAAGCCGGACAGATAAAAAAGTATATTCATTGCTCACACCTAATACGGACAACGGAGCGCACGTCTGCTTATCGTCAAAACCGGCCGAAAATTTAATTTGATGGTTTTTTGACAGAATAGAGCTTGAGTAATAGTGCCTCAGTGTTCTAGCAATACTCAGGCCAGGCTTTAGAGTACGGCTGCGTTTGCTGGCGAAAGGCTACAAAGAATGCATCACTACCTTTTGTGCGGTTGCTAGCCTAATGATGAGCTTGTCTTTTCATGCTTTAACTATTCATGATCTTTTGATCATATCGGGGTATGAGTAGGTTAGGTATAACGTTCAAGTGATGTGTAGTTTCATTCCTAAGCTCAGGAGGCTGCCCGGTATGCTTTACGGTGATCAACAAATCATGGTGGCGTTACTGTCCCGTTTGAATCGGAACCAATTAGCGCTCGGCGCAGCGGTTGAGGAGCTTGCAATTTGGATTGATCAGCGCGGGTCAACCGATGTGTCAGGTCGTGCCATGGAGCATCTTGAAGAGCTTGCAGCAAATGCTGATTTCATTAGTGAAGCTCTTCTGACGCTTATGGATAGTGCCCAGGACAAGCACCAGAGTGACTCCTAGGAAAGAAACGCCGTAGAGCCTCTCGCCTTGCACTTATTGGCCATGTTGAGGGTCCCACTTAGTCCAGACAGGAGGATCCAAAATGAAACGAGCAGCATGGGTGACGAGTATCTTATTCGGGGCATTGTTGGCGACTGGCTGTGTACCGTGGGGCAAAGATCAAGGGGGCGGAGATGTCAGTCCGCAGGAGCAAGGTGGTGCGGCAGGTGGACCTGGAGGTGCGGGCAGCGGTATGGGCGGCACTGGCGGGGCGGGCGGATCTTCATCCGGCTCGGGCGGCGGATCAGGCAGTCGCTGAGTTTATTCCTTCACAAGAGAAATAATGTTTGGAAGCAGCTCCTTATACACTGGTACGAAGCACGCAGTAATAAGGCCTGCTTCGAAGAGAGTATTCATAAGTGCTGACTCAGCTTGTTGAAACCCGACCGATGAGTCGGGTTTCGCTTTCGTATCAAGCTGGTCTTCACGTTGTCTAAGCTTATGTGCCTGCTGATTGTGCAGATAGGCCCTCAAACAGGCTGCCGAAGCGTTGCTGGTCAAGTTCAGAATCTATCCGTTGTGACGCTTAGGCGCTATTGCTCAGCTTGCTTATACTTAACCCTGTTATGAGCTTACCGGAATAACCATTTTCATCAGTAATGCGGTGTTTGAATCTACTCGGGTAAAAGAGAAACCTGAGTAAGCAGATAACGCTTTTGCAATTCCTGATAGTCCTGGGTCTGCTGCATACCGGCTACTTTATTAAATAGGTCGGAAATCGTTGGGTCTGGTGTATTAGCTGACACGAACCATCCAATCCAGCCATTTATATCCATCGGCATACCTTGCCCAGTGAAGGTTTTGACGGCCGGCCAGTTAGGAAGGCGATCTTTGCTGGTTACAGTAAGAGCGTGTACCTTTCCTTCTGCTCTACGGCTGTTAACCTGTCCGCATACAAATATCGTGGCGGCCAATCCTCCGTCGAGTAGGTCGTCGATAATAGCTGTGGTGTGACTGTATGTTTGCATGCGCAGAGCAATTTCTTCTTCGAAGCCCAACATCAAGCCTGCCAGATGACTTTGAGACCCATACAGGGCTATACCTACATCTCGGAAGTGTGGTTTTTTGCTAACCCAGTCGACATAGGCAACCACGCTCTGGATAGACTGCGGAGCTGCTGGCCCTACAGCAAGAGCATAAGTGTAGTCCCTAACAAGGCGAGGGGCGTAAAGTCGTTGATCGGGTCATATTCGATCGAGTCATAAACATTGGGAAGTAGGCTCATTGAGGCTGAAACGGCTTGGAGAATAGTTGTGCCGTCTGGTGTTGCCTGCTTGGCTAGTGCGACTAGCCAAACGTGTGTTCTGCTCACTGATGATCTGCAAGCAGTACTCAAATGGAGCTTGTTTGGAGAAAACAGGCTATAAGCGCTCAGCCATTTCGGTACTGAATGCTTCTTTTGGCTGACCAGTTTTACATTGCTGGACTTCTGGGCCTCCAAGGAAGTTAATGAAGCACCTAGAAGGGCGACCCAGATCCATACAAAAAATGTCTTCGACTGATGATGACGTGGCTCTTGTACTGACCGATGAATACTCAGAGGCAAGCGCTAGGGCTGCTGGTATTTCAGGGTAGTTCGAGCTATTGAATACGCTAATTGGTAGCGCGTTAAAATACTCTCAAATTACTTTCAGACGTAATTATGCATTTAGTCTGTATTATAAATAAGAATTATTTGTATTTCTGAAGCGCCGATGCGTAACTTTGATGGTGGGATATACAAAGCCTTTCCTGCACATCGACAACTCTGCCGCAATAGTCGGTTAAGCAGTACTTTATTTGGTGTAAAACAGAGAGTATTGAAAGAAACGCGCGCTATCCTGATCGATAACCAGCGATCTTGAAATCGGTACTGAGTGTCGGGTTGTGTTTTCGATCACTCAAATCTTGAGTATCCTTACACGTTTAACGTTGTAGTTCGCTCTGTACGGAATAGTCTGGAGCGGCTGAGTGTATATGGGAAAATGGATCAACCTGAAGCGCAATCTCCAGATAGAGGGGTGGGCGTTTCTATTGGCGTTTGGCTGTATTTTCTTTGGATTCAGGCACAGTTACTGGCTGTGGATGCTGGTCCCGTTGTGTCTAGGGTTGGGTGTTGATTGGCATCGACTGATGCCAGACAAAGATCCTGAAGAACTACCGTGACACTTAGCCAATCTGACGCGGCCGCACCAATACTGTTGATGCAGCTTTCATTCGAACATCTTTCTTGACGTTAATTGATCGAGACGGCTCCAGAGGTTCTGGATTCGTATTTAATCAATGGAGCGGTTTAGCCGGGGTAGGCATGAAGCGTTTAGTAGTAGTTATCAGCCTTGCTTTAACAGGTTGCGCTGGGGTTGGCGATATTGAAAAGGTACAGCCTTCTCTAGCGGGAAGATCAAATAAAGATCCAGATGCCTTTATGGAGTGCCTGATGACAGACCTGTCTGTCAATCAGTCAAAAGTTATTATTGAGAGGAAGGGAGGTAGTATCAAGGCCCTGGTTCCTCAAGGGTTGGCCTCGCCAGCTCCGGCACTGGTTATTGCTGACAAGACTTCGCATGGGACTAAAGTCGTCCTGCGAGACGGCAAGGCGAATAATCCCTTTCCTTTTGCTGGAATCAGAAGCACCGTATCAGGCTGCTTGTAAATAGCGATAGCGATCATTAAGCCTTTTAAAAACAAAGCTCCACATGCAGTGGAGCTTTGTTTTACGGTTAGCGATAACGACGATGAGAAACATCGAAATCTGTTTTCGCCGTCAGGCTCATGTCAACACTGCGCTGGTCGTTGACATTGGCCGCTAATGACATGTCAGCCGATGGCCTACACTGCTCAAGACAGGAGTCTCCATCATACGCCCACCATACTGTCATACTGAAAGCGGCAAGAAATAGCCAGCTCAGCAAATTACCGGTCTCTACTTTTGACGACTCGTTCATAACGTTTCGCTCCATGAATACGCTAAGGATGATGGCATTTTGGCGCCGCTCTCTTTTTACTCTTAACGTTTGAAGTTGGCTAGTGCTTGTTTGACAATTAACAGCGTCTTTTAAAAATATGTGGAACAGGTTAAGTTAGTTGCGTAGCTAACTTCTCATAAGGGCTTTGCCTAATGGATTGCACGAAAGAAGAAGGGGCTCTAGGTGTGACTAATGTTAACTCTTAACTATCACTAACTGGATACAAAATCAGCCAAGCCTAATACAGAAATAACCCCTGCATAAAAAAGCAGTGCGTAAGCAAAACTTGTCCAGATGAGTCGACGGCGAAGTTGTATGCGGGTCATAAAGCATTCCTTGCTGAGTAGAGATAGAGCGGAAGCGTGAGTCAGCTGGGCGACAAAACGAAGTGATGAAGCTGATCTGCCAGCTATGACCATAAAAATTTAAAAGCGCTGCACAGCGGGCGAAAAAAATTAGCTCAAAAGGTGAATGACACATCATTCACCGCCTGAGAAGCGATGTGCGTATGCCCTGAAGAACTGAGAGCCAGCCATCACATGGCAGAAGAAAAGGCGCCTAAGCGCCTTTAGAAGGGAATATCATCATCGAAGCTGTCGTAGTCTGGAGCCGGCTGGGTTGAGGGCTGCGGCTGTGTAGGCCTACGGGCTTGCCCAGAGGGTTGTTTGCCGGATTGTTGGTTACTCGATGGTTCGTTATCCCCTCGGCCGCCAAGCAGTTGCATGGTACCGCTTATGTCGACGATAACTTCAGTCATGTAGCGGTCTTGCCCGTCTTGGCCCTGCCACTTTCGTGTGCGTAACGTACCCTCTACGTAAACCTGTGACCCTTTGCGAAGGTATTCGGCGGCTATCTCGGCCAGCCGGCCAAAAAAAACGACCCGATGCCACTCGGTTCGTTCTTGCAACTGACCACTCTGCTTGTCCTTCCAACTTTCACTGGTTGCAAGGGTGATATTGGTGATGGGGTTACCATTGGGCGTATAGCGGATTTCGGGATCGGCACCTACATTACCAATGAGAATAACCTTGTTGATACCTCTAGCCATTCGAAACCTCACAGTCAGCACTAGGGCTGCGGTCTTTTGTATACATTACTGATGTCCATACGTATAAGCCGACTATTTTAGTTTGCCCATCGATACGTTCAATCATTCCTGAAAACTGAAGTTGAGAGTTGCTCAGTAAGCTGACATCAAAACGGTCAGAAGCGTGCTTTATAATTAACTTGCGCGCTAGTTATAAATTTCCGAAGTTCTAAGTCGTGCTTTACAGATATGGGGTCGAGAGGGTTAAAAACAATATCAATTGTTTGGGTTGTATGGACCGCTTGTCGCTTTTTCAAGTGTTTGGATCGTAGAGTAAGAAATATAAGCTGGCGTTTTTCAGGTCATTAATGAAATTACGAAGCCCTGATATGAATTTATATAGAAAATTCCATTTCTAAAAAACATGGGCATTAAGCGGGTGCCTGATGTAGGGGCTTTTTCAAAACAAGCAGCCTAGGCGTAAGCTTTATTAATGGCTTAAGTGCGGAAGGGGTTGTTATTAATCACTTGGATATGGGAGCCATGCTCTGTTGGCTCCTTATGGCACCAGCGGCAAAGCTTTTAGACTAGTGGCCATTTGATAGCGTCTGGTGATTGTATAATGGGCTCTCCTGGATCGACGTAGCGTTGAATGCTTTGAGTCTGATATTCATTTCAGCTTTGGGATAGGTGGCCGTTAAATTGACATTGAGTCAACGTTTCGGCTTACCCGATAAGATTGTCCCGGTTGTTTGTATGGCCAGGCATCTTCAAAGGAGTCATTAATTGTCTTTTATTCGTGTTGGGCTCTATGGGTTTTAGACTTTTTGCCATGCCTGTATTGGTGCTGTTGGTAGGCCAGGCTGTTTCGATCGTTCTTTTCGTTTGGGCGGGTAACGTTGAAGCGCTAGTGCTTTTGGATCTAGCGATTACTGCCAAGCTGATTAGCTTGATGATGTGGTTGGTAAGTTTGTCGATAGGTCTGTCGTGGCTGTTAACACGCCTCCAAAAACTGCTGCGCTGGAAAAAAGGAAGGCTGCATGGAGGGTGTATTCATTGTGAAGGCTTGTTAAGCCATCACGATGATGAGCACGGGTTCTACAGTAAGTGCTTGATGTGTAATGCGAGGCATTATTAATAATATCTTGCTAACTTGGCCCGAAGCTTTTACGCCATAGGTTGTTAGTGTGTGCTGAACGAAAGTATCCAGCTGGCATACGTATCAGCTGGATACTTTCATCTGTAAGCCTAGCTTGGCCGATCCTGCCTGGCGTTAGGTGTTTCCATAGCGCGCTGCGCCTGTTTGAAAAGATAAAGGCACAGCAGAAGTCCGGCTAGAGACATTATTGCAGCAAAGAGATAGATGGAGTTGAAGCCAAACGCATTGGCAATGCTGCCGGCTACGGGGCCGGTAATTCCGAGCGACATGTCTAGGCACAGTGAGTAGGCACCTAGCGCAGCGCTTCTGTTAGTGGCGGGGACCTTTACAATGGCCTCTACACCCAGGGCGGGATAAACAAGCGAGAGGCCAAAGCCTGCTAACGCGGCTCCTGCCATGGCCATGCCGGGTGAAACGGCTAGCCACAGAAGCAGCAGACCTAGTGTTTCCACGATAAAGCAGGCAATGGCGACGGGGTAGCCGCCGAAGCGGTTGACTGTTCCTGCAAATAAAAGACGGGCGCAAATGAACGCAGCACCAAATGCGGTTAGGCTATAGGCAGCGTTAGGCCAGCCATGGCTGCCGTAGTACAGCGTAATGAACGTCGCGATGGTGCCAAAGCCAATCGAGCTTAACAGTAGACCCAATCCATAAGGACTGATGCGCCAGAAGACGCGAAGAAAGGGGAGGCGCTCGCCAGGAATGACAGGAGCTGGCTCTTTATTCCAGGCCAGGGCCAAGCCGATGGCGGCCAGTAAAACAATGCTTACACCCAGGCTCCAGAGTCCCAGGCTGCTTACCATGGCAACGCCTAGCGGAGCACCAATGGCCAAGGCGCCGTAGGCTGCGATCCCGTTCCAGGAAATCACCTTGCTGACGTGCTGCATCCCAACACTGCCCATGCCCCAGCTCAGCGAGCCTGTACCAATCAGTGCCTGGGCGCATCCTAGAAAGACTCGCCCTATGATAAGCAGCACCAGGCTTGCAACCTGAAAGTCCTGTAGCAGAGTTGAGATGAAAGTCAGGATGCCACAGATGCCGCAGCCAAACAGCCCTGCGATTACGCCTTTCTTGGGGCCGATGCTATCAGCAATCTTGCCTGCAATCGGGCGCGTAAACAGGGTGGCGATGTATTGGATGCTGATGGTCAGGCCTGCCATGACCGACCCAAAGCCCAGGGTGTCATGGACATATCCGGGCAGGATGGCAAGCGGTAGACCAATGGCCAGAAACGTCAAAAAGCTGAAAACGACGATTGAGGCGATACGCAAGGTAATGGCAACGGATTCTGAAGCGTTCATCAGTAGGTAAGGCCTCCCGGCTCAGACGTTAGGATTCCGTTTTAGCAGCGTGATACTCAATGCCAAGCCCATTAACGACGCCAGGGCTGCGCTTAGGAACATGATGGAATAGCCAAAGTTCGCTGCAATGGCCCCAATCAATGGACCCGTGATACCTAATGAGAGATCAATGAAAACTGAGTAGGCGCCCAGCGCCGAGCCTCGGTTCGCGGCTGGCACCAGCCGGACGGCCTCGACACCCAGTGCAGGAAATACCAGGGAAAAGCCAAATCCGGTCAGGGCTGCGCCTGCAAGCGCAAGGAAGGGTGTCGAGGCCTGCCAGAGCATCAGTAATCCGAACGTCTCAACGGTCAGGCAGACAATCGCTACCCGAAATCCGCCTAGTCGATTGATGGCATTGGCAAACAAGAGGCGTGCACAGATGAAGAAAAAGCCGAATACGCTTAGGCAAAAGGCTGCGTTGTCCCAATGACGGCTGCTGTAGAAGAGTGTGATGAAGGTTGCGATGGTTCCAAACCCGATTCCGCCTAGGGCAAGGCCCATGCCATACGGAGCAACCCGCCCCAGCACATTGAGAAAGGGCATGCGTTTACCAGGCACAATTGCAATGGCAGGTTTAGGTCTGGCCAGGTAGAAGCCTAGCAGGGCAAGCAAAAGAATGCTGACACCCATGCTCCATAGGCCCAGACCATTGACCAGCATGACGCCCAAGGGTGCGCCAACGGCCAAGGCCCCATAGCTGGCGATGCCATTCCAGGAAATCACCTTGGCCGTATGCGCCGCCCCGGTACGACCAATCGCCCAACTGATGGCTCCCGTGCCTACAAGACTTTCCGAGCAGCCCAGGATAAGGCGTCCTGCCAGCAAACACCCTAAGCTGATTGAGGGTGCGTTCTGTAAAAGCGTCGATGCCAGCATGAGCGTCCCACTGATGCCACATCCAGCCATGCCATAAATGACAGCTTGCTTGGCGCCTATGGTATCGATGACTTTACCAGCATGGGATCGTGAGAGAAGCGTAGCGAGGTATTGACTGCTAATGACGAGTCCGGCGACGACCGAGTTGAACCCCAACTGGTCGTGCACATATTTGGGCAGGACCGCAAGTGGAATCCCGATGGTCAGATAAGCAAGGAAAGTAAAGAGGACAGTTGAAACGACTACAAGCGTAATTGCAAAAGGTCGCTGTGATTGGGACTCGGTGTTCGACATGGACAACAAAAGCGTTCCTGAATGTTTGAACTGTTTATTGGATCATTAGCTAAGCATCCAATAAAGCGATATTACCGTGTAGACGCTGCTGAGCAGGGTTTCGTTACGTAAGCCACTGCATGAGGTATTTGCCGTATTAAACCGTTATCAGATGAGAGGCCTGAAAGCTATACCTCATTTCAGAACACAGATTAAAAAGTTAAAGTAATTTCCAGGATTATTTAATTTATATAGATTAATCAGCTACTTAATGAATAAAGTTAAAGCTGGAAGTAAGTATTTGATTGAGGAAAGGGTCCTTCTGGCTAGACTGTTTTCTGGCAGCGTCTTCCGCTTCGCTAGCTTTGCGCCAGAATATTGTCATCAACGACTTGCATCATGGCGCTTTACCAGCTTCTCTTATCGTATATGCATAAAGTTTGAAGGTGCTCTGGCCCTTTATTGATGCTGTGTCCAGCCTGAAGCAGAACAACAGTTTGCTTAGCTGGCACAGCATTTGAATAGGTATTGGTAGTTGGCTGTATAACGATCAATGGTTCAGGGAAAGTCCGAACACTGTTCGGAATTATCGTGCATGGACGTTAAAGAGACGTAGGTTCAAACACATGCATAAGCATATCGATACTCGCCGCAGCGGCGGTTTTACACTTATCGAAATTCTGATTGTGGTCGCCATAGTCGGCATCCTGGCGGCTATCGCGGTTCCGTCCTACAGCTCGTATGTCACCCTCAGCCAGATCAAGACAGCGCAGGGCGACCTTGTGGCGCTTGGACTTAATATGGAGAACGTGCGGCAGCGTACCCTGAAATATTCCTCTGCGCCGGTTACAACGACCACAGCTGCCACACAGGCGCTGTTCAATGGCAAATGGCAGCCTGCTCAGGGTGCGGATTTCGAATACATGATCACTCAAGTCACCGATACGGCCTATACGGTATCTGCCCGTGGCAAGAGTGCCAAGTTGAGCACCTGTACACTTACATTGACAAGCAAGAACGAACGTACCGCGACCGGGTGCCCAGGAGTGACATCATGGTAAAACAGGCCAAGGGTTTCACCCTGATCGAACTAATGGTTACGTTGGCTGTGATGAGTATTCTTTTGATGGCAGGCGTTCCCTTGACTCAGGGATGGTTGAACAGTGCTCATCAGCGTGATGCTGCCAGTGTTCTTCAACAGGGAATTGCGCGGGCCAAGGCGATGGCATTGAGGAACCCGGCGGGCGTCGTCGGAGCGGATAAACCTGCTGCCTTGCTCTGTTTGAACGACACTTCTTTGGTGCTGGCCCAGCCAGTTGCCGGGCAAAGCGCCTTTAACTGCGGGCAGGTGGGTAATGCCCAGGTTGTATGGAGCAGTGCGCTACCCAAACAAGTTACCATCGAGTCCGACAACAAGTCCTTCCAGTGCGTCGCATTGGATAACCGAGCGCTACCTTTCCAAAGTAGCCCGTCGGGACTTGATTGTGCCACGGTGGATCTGGCAGTGAAGGCGGGTCGAGAAGATGCGCTTCCGATCACCATCATTTAATGGCAGGTCTTGCCAGCGCGGCGATACGCTGATCGAGGCCCTGGTGGGTGTCTTGCTGATGTCAATCATAGGCATCGGCATGATTCATATCGCCACGCGTATTCAGCAGACGCAAACAGACCTGCATATCCAGAACTATATCGTGGTGCAAATGCGCAACCTGCTGCATGTCTATGGAACAACGCTCTGTCCAGGTAATAGCGCCAATAGCAAAGCCATTGTCTATTCACCCATTGATGGTTCCCCATTTCCACTGGATGTGGAATGCACGACGACGTCGGGTGCTATTTCGCTGGGTGGACGCACGGTAGATGCGTCTCCTCAACACGTTATGCTACAGACCCGTGCCATGGATCAGGAGGTATTTGGTCTGCCCATTCAGGTGGGCGATCTGTGACAGGCAGTCGTCAGAGGGGATTCAACCTGATCAGCCTCATGATAGGCATGGTAATTTCGCTGATTACCATACTGGCGATGTTGTCGCTATACCGGACCCTGGTAGGTGTAAGTGTAGAGTCGGCAAGCCTGGCTAAGGTGGAGGGGCAGAAAGCCTCGGGACTTTTGACTGCACAGATCGCTTTGCAACAGGCAGGGTTTGGTTTGCCGGTAACTGGTACCAAGCGACCTCAACTAGGTACGGATCTGGTCTTCATCCGTGATGCAGTGCTGTCCAAGGCAGACGAAAACAATGTGCGCAAATTATCGGGTGGAACGGTAATCGATTTTACCAAAGCGGACCCGATTAAAGGGTCGTTGGGAAACGCGATTATCTGGGGCTTCAATGCCAGCACCATTACGGCTGCTCCGATCGCGGATGCCTATCAATGCAGCGGTCTGGTCTCGACTTCCTCAGGGCTTGTACTGCTCAAACCCATGAAGTGCACAAGTGCGAAGGTGTGGGCATCGCTGGATTGGATCATGGCTGCCCTGATCAACGAGATGGGCAGCGATACACAGGGCGCCTATATGCAAGTGGTCGAAGCGACGTGTTGGCCTTTTAGTACAAATGAAGGGGTTCATGCGGTACAGGTGCGTTTTCCTGTATTGGATCTGGAGCCGCAGCCTGAGCCGCTGACGATTAGTTTTACCACGTGCCTGTCGAATTTCGCGCCATGATTAGCTTTCCGGCTCGCCAAAGAGGTATCGCCTCACTGATGGTCATTCTGCTGACTGGAATGACGCTGACCATTGCAGCGCTAGGCATGATGTACATGGTGCAAGGCACGCAGGAGCGGCAGCTGGCGGTTCATGCAACAACGCCAGCCCAGTTGAAGGCCTGGACAGGCGTGGAGCTGCTGAGGCAATTTTTGACAAACCGATCTACAAACGATCTGGAGGCGCTTGCGGCGGGAGAAATTGCTGTGGGTGGTACGACAGGGATCAAGGTCGAGCTGCTTTCCAAGACAAAGCCGCAAAGCGGTCAATATCGAATCGTAGCGAATGTTACAGGTAGAGCGGCTGACTCCACGGCTATCGTGCAGGCAGTCTATAATGTCAAGCCGCTGGATTACATTACAACCGCCCCAGGCACATCGACGGGCTCGACCAGTCCGGCACCTGTAAACACGCCGGCTACCGTGCCGCCGCTCATTCGCACCAGTACCGACTTGAACCTTGGGAGTGGCACTCTTATTTTCACCGGCCCCCAAGAGGCTAACGTCAGTGTTAACGGCAAGGTCAATCTTAGCGGCAACGTACAGGGACTGGATGCCATCAGCGCAACGGACGACATCGTAATAGGTGGCACAACATCGATGAGCGCGTTAACAACCAGTGGCAATATCACGCTGAATGACGCTGCTTCAGCACTGACCGTTAGGGCGATGAAAAACGTGACGTTAAACGACTCAGCCAGTAGCGCTAACGTTACGGCCAACGGAACCATTACCCTTAATGGTTTCCGGCAGGCCTCGCTGGCAACTGCTGCCGGTTTGGTTAAAACGACTGCTGTGAGTGTTGCAAATGCGCTTGGGACCGTGACAGTAAAAAGTGGTGCTGTCAGTACGATAAATACACAGGCGGATATTGTCTGGACCAGCAGCGAGGCGTCAAGGGCGCTCAATGCCAACGGTAGAGTCATCTATTCAGGTAGCAATAATGGCACGGTCATTAACAATCAGGGTGATGTGCAGCTGACCAGTGCTACGGTGCAAGCTGTCAAGACTCAGGGCTCTACAACGTTAGACACTAGTACAATCGCCAATCGACTGGATGGTCGAGGCAGTCTAGACGCCCGAAACAGAAGTGCGGTCTCGGCCGGAATAGTAGGCGGAAGCATTACCGCGGACCCGAATTCGAAATCACGGATAAACGTAATCAGCACTGCTGGCTATTCAGTGGCCGTACCAGCAGTAACCGTCACTGCCGTTACTGCGCCTACGTCCGCTCAAGTTAGCAAGGTAGATGCCTATGCCTTGCGCAGTAGTGCCAACTATGAATTCGAGATGGTAGGTACTCAGCGCAAGGTTACCGTCAGAAATGTACAAGGTATCGCTGACGGCACTTATTACCTAGGGAACTACCCTTCCACCTTGCTGCGTGGCTACAGGGATTATCTCTGTACCGCAGTTGGCAGTGACGGCTTTTGTACGGTGCCCGCTCAGCCCAATCGTACGCTGTGCCAGGGCGAGACATCTTTCAATGGATGTATTACCTACCAGCAGGGCACATGGTATCTGGGTGGGCGAACGCTGGCGCCGGGCGTACTGTGGTTCAAGGGTAATCTCGATGCAGGCAGCGGTGTCTATTACAACTCCATGATTGCAACGGGAAACATAAGGACTTCCGGCAGAAACAAGACGGTTGCCGTGAATTATGCCGGATACGGTCCTGTCTGCACCGCAGTAGCTCGGCAAGAAGACGGGCTCGCTATCAGTAATGATCTGAAAGGACTGTTTCCACGAAACCTGTGTGATACCGCTGCCGGTACGTATAAGCCTTCAGCCGAAGGTAATCTGGCCTTTCTAGCAGGCAGCTATGAAGGAGGTTCGTTTGTAGGCGGTACTATTACGCTGGGTTCGAACCTTGATCTGTTTGTTAATGATGTATATGGCAGTGTCGTGGCGGGCAACAATGTCGTAACCAATAGCACTACCCGGGTTCACGGTACGCTGACCTCTGCCTCCCAGGGAGGGGCCACCCAACAGATGGGAGGCACTACGACGATTGATACCTCTGGCTGGCCTGCAACCTATTCTCCTGAGCAAGCCCCCGGAAATGCACCTGTAGGGACAGGAGGGATGACAAACGGCTCAATGTATGACGGACGACCCGGCCCTACGGTAGAGATGGTCTGGACGCGTTATTTATAAGGCTTCCGAAAGTTAATGATCTCTTGGAGAGCCTGTAGGCTGTGAGGGTTGCCGTGTCTTGAACAACGACAACACGATACCACCAGCCAGCAGACCAAAGGTTACACCCAGGGATAGCGGTGCCGGGATTGGGCCAATGAGGGAGTGCGCAAAGATCTTGGCCCCGATGAAAATGAGCACCAACGCCAGCGCATATTTTAAATAGGCGAATCGGCTGATCATGGCAGCCAAGGCAAAGTAAAGCGCTCGAAGGCCCAAAATGGCACAAATGTTTGATGTGTAAACGATAAAAGGCTCCTGGGTGATCGAGAAGATGGCCGGAACGCTATCCACCGCAAAAACCAGGTCCGCCATTTCGATGAGTATCAACGCCAAGAGAAGCGGGGTGGCGTAGACCAGGGGCTTGCTGGATCCTTCCTTTTCCTTGCGTATCAGAAAGCGATCACCATGGAGCTGATCCGTCACGCGGATATGCTTGCGCAAGAAGCGCAGCATGGGATTTTGGGCCAGGTCGGGCTGGTCGTCGTGGCGGCTGAAGAGCATTTTGATTCCTGAGATCAACAGGAACGCGCCAAATACATAAAGGATCCAATCGAAGCGTTGTACCAGCGCAGCGCCAACGCCAATCATGATGGCACGCATGACAATGGCGCCGAGTACACCCCAGAACAGGACTTCATGCTGGTATTTACGCGGAATTTGAAAAAAGCTGAAGATCAGCGCCATGACAAAGACGTTATCCATCGAAAGCGACTGTTCGACCAGATAGCCTGTGTAATATTCAAGGGCGCGAGTGGCACCAAATTCGTACCAGATCCATCCACCAAAGGCGATCCCGAACGAGATGTAGCCTGCCGACATCAACAGGCTCTCCTTGATGCCTATTTCGTGATGATTGCGCTGGAGGACACCCAGATCGAAGATCAGAAGCAAGAGTACGATGATAAGAAAGCTCAGCCACAGCCAAGCGGCGGCACCCATGAAGGGCGTAGTCAGGAAATCAAATGCGTCGGGCATGATCGATCCTGTCGATGTCGTTAGGTGACTCCGACATGGCGATCGGGTGATCGTCAGAGGGGCCCGGCGTCACACCTCCATAGAGGTAGGGTTGAATCTAACAAAGCGGTTGGCTTCGTCATCTCAATAGACCCACACTTCTACGCGCCGGTTCTTCATCCGGCCTTCATCACTATTGGCTGCTACAGGCAAGGCATCGCCCAGCCCTACGATGTCATGGAACATCACGCCACCCTTGTTCAGCTCCCGCCGTACGGCCATGGCGCGTAGCTTGGAGAGCAGTTCGGCTCGCTTCAAGTCTTCCTTTGTATCGCTAAAGCCAATCAGTGCTACCTTCTTGTCGAGCTTGTCATTTTCTCTGAGGTAGGTCATCAGACGTTCGATATCGAGGTTGGCCTTGTTGTCCAGCGTGGCGCTACCCTCAGCGAAGCGAAAATTGACCGAAAGGCGCTGCGCATGGTCGGCAAGCTGACGATAAAACGCTGGCGCATCTGCCGGCACGACGGGCTGGACCGCCAGTACTTCTTGAGCCACGAATCCGCTCTTGCTGACCCATCTTTGCCCCTCCGAACTTTGAGCGTAGCGGATGAAGGCGTTTACCCACGGATTTTTCTCGTCGGGTTTGTTATAGAGGAACAGACGACGTGAGAGGGGATAGTCTTCCGTAGCAACGGTGGTAACCGTTGGGGGGAGGGCTAGCGCCGATCCGTCAGAGATCGATACGGCTTTTGCCTTGCCTACAGCAGCCAGTCCGACAAAGCCGATTCCATATGGATCCTGGCTGATAGCGTCGGATAGCTCGTCATTGGATTCGAAACGCGTAGCCGTAGGCGAAAGGCTTTTGCCATGAGAGGACATGACCAGTTCCTTGAAGGTATCAAAGGTGCCTGATTGGTCGTCTCTCGCATACAAGTGAACAGGACCTAGTGAACCCCCAATGTCTTTCCAGTTCTTCACATCGCCTGAAAAGAGTCGGGCCAACTCATCGGTTGAAAGCGTGGTCAATGGGTTCGCCGCGTTCAGGATGATAGCGATGCCATCAATACCGATGACATGCTCGGATCCGGCATCTCGTACATTACCCAAGCGCTTGAGTTCGAGTGCCTCGCTGTCCTTGATAGGTCGTGAGGCAGCAGCGATATCGGTATCGCCATGAATAAGATCGGCAAAGCCGGTACTCGATCCATGCGCCGCCATATCGATGCGAACCTGATCACCGTTGGCGCGTCTGCCAATAATGATACGTTCGTTTTCATGACTGCCAGTCCGGCTGTTTATGGTCTCGAACCCATGTGTTTTGAGAAAGCCTTCGACCATGAGCGGGGAAAGCTGAGCGCCGATGGTGTTGGAGCCATGGATACTCAGTACCGGTTTGCCATCTGTGCGAAGCGGTAATGGCTGCGCCGCGGTCGACCATGATGAGACGGTGCAAACGATGCCGAGAAGCGCGCTGACAAGAAGACGGCTCCAACGGATGGAATCCTGACGGGCGGAATTCATATTCCTACAGCTACCCTGGAAATGAGACGCGGGCAGCATAAAAGGGAAAAATGACGAAAACGTTACAACGGCAGCTTTTTGCCACTATTGTGTTGTGAAGTGGCCTGCTTGAGCAGACCACTGTATCGCGTCAGGTCAGCTCAACCCAGATAGGGGCATGGTCAGAGGGCTTTTCCATGGCACGGATGTCATAGTCAATACCGGCGTCTTTGAGGCGAGGCTGGGCACCTTGCGAGGCCAGGATCAGATCGATGCGAAGACCTCGCTTGGGCTCCGCTTCAAATCCTTTGCTACGGTAATCAAACCAGCTGAAACGATCCGCAACAATAGGGTTGAGGTGGCGGAAGCTATCAACCAGCCCCCAGTTCTTGAGCTTGGCCAGCCACTCGCGCTCCTCGGGTAGAAAGCTGCATTTGCGGGTACGCAGCCAGCGCTTGGCATTATCGGTACCAATGCCGATATCGCAGTCTTCAGGTGAGATATTGAAATCGCCCATTAGCAGCAGCGGTGTGTTGGTGGAGTAGCGCTGTTCGAGAAGCTGCTGCAGGTCTGCATAGAACTTGGTCTTGGCGGGAAATTTGACAGGATGGTCCCGGCTTTCGCCCTGCGGAAAATAGCCGTTCATAATGACGACCGGCTGGTTGTTATGGTCGGCATAAACGCCATAGATGAAACGTTTCTGGGACTCTTCGCCGTCGTTGGGGAAGCCCTTGTGGATCTCCAGCGGTGCCTGGCGCGAAAGCAGTGCTACGCCATAGTGACCTTTCTGCCCGTGATAGTGAACGTGATAGCCCAACGCCTCGATATCAGCCAGCGGGAACTGGTCATCCGAGACCTTGGTTTCCTGAAGCCCGATAACATCGGGTGCGTGACGTTCGATCAAGGCAGCCAGCTGATGAGGACGTGCTCGCAAACCATTGATATTAAAGCAAACAATCTTCATGGGCGAAGAAGACTCTCGGTAAAATGGCCATCCTAGCGTATAGAACGGCTTCATGACGAGCCTGCTTCGCTGGTATAGCCGATGAACGCCACGACGCTGCGTTTGTCTCACGACCACTCGCCCGGTAGCATCGCGTCATGACTTTTCATCTACGACTCCGACTCAGTATTGCCGGCCTGCTTTTAATGAGCGGCGTCGCCATGGCCCAAGCGGCCGAACTCACCGTGCACGTTACGCCTGATAATCGTGCGCTGCGGGATAACATTTCTGCGTATATAGGCAGCCTTGCCGATCGGGACGCGGTTGCCTTGCAACGGCTGCGGCGTACGGCTGAAGGCCAGGCGGAGCAGGCTGCCCAGGCACTGGGCTACTACCATGCGCAGATTGATAGCCGGGTCGAGACAGGGCAGACGCCTCGGCTGATACTGGATATCCAGACTGGAGAGCCCGTTCGACTGCGCCAGGTAGATATCCGCGTGGAAGGTCCGGCGCGGCAACTCAAGTCATTCAAGTCGCCCGATGGTGCCAATCTGAAGTCTGGCGCTCAGCTCAATCATGGCTTCTATGAAGATGCCAAGACACTGATCCAGAATCAGGCTGCACGTTATGGCTTCTTCAGTGGGTACTTCACCCAGCAGAAATTGATCATCGATCCGCAGGCTGGCTACGCAGACATTGCACTGGTTTACGAAAGCGGACCTCGCTACCGGTTGGGTAACGTGGAATACGAAGGGGATTTTCCATTCGATCAAGACCTGCTCAATCGCATGGTGCCGTTCAAGCCAGACGAGCCCTATGATTCGGAAACCCTTGCTGAGCTTCAGCAGACGCTGCTCCGAAGCGGTTATTTCGACAGCGTGCGCGTCAACGCTATTCCGGCAGATGCCAAAGACCAGACGATTCCGGTCATGGTGAACCTGACTACTCGCAAGCCACGTACGCTGGGGTTGGGGCTTGGCTACTCTACCGACGTCGGCCCGCGTGTTCGCGCAACCTGGGATCGACATTGGCTCAATGCGCAGGGGCATAGCTTGGGCGCGGAGATGGAGCTTTCCGCGCCACGTCAGAACATCGGCGCCTGGTATGACATTCCCGGGCGCGACCCCATCAACGATAAATTCCGTTTGGCGGGGGGATATCAGTATGAAGAAATCGCCGATGACGATTCGCTGAGTCGCCTGCTCACCGTCGGGCCCGAATGGCATCGCAAATTGCCCAGCGGCTGGACACGGGTGCTCTCCCTGAAACTCCAGCGAGAGGAATACCGTCTGGGAGACGATTCGGGTCTATCGACACTGCTCATGCCGGGTGTCGATTATTCCTACCTGCGCAGCGATAATCGGATTGATCCCAGCCATGGTTACCGACTGCAGTTTGGTGTCTCGGCTGCCAAAGAGGGCATCGTGTCCGACGCCAACATGGTGCATGTGACGGCGCTGGCGCGTGGCCTGACTACTTTTGCCGATGGGCACCGGCTGCTAGGGCGGGTTCAGGTCGGCGGCAACGCCACCAATGGGTACAAGCAGATTCCGCCATCGCTGCGCTTCTTTGCCGGTGGTGATCAGAGCGTCAGGGGTTATGACTACCAGACGCTATCGCCCACGAACTCCGACGGAGACAGAATCGGTGGACGATACATGGTCGCGGGCAGCGTTGAGTACCAGTATCCGCTCAAGGATAAATGGCGACTGGCGACCTTTGTCGACCAGGGGGGAGCGTTCAATGCGCTCGATAATCCGGATATCAAGACCAGTATCGGCCTTGGTATCCGTTGGGTTTCGCCAGTGGGGCCCATACGTGTCGATCTGGCTCATGGCCTTGATGAAGAAGGTGGCTTTCGTTTGCATTTCTCGATGGGGCCGGAATTATGATGCGTGCGCTCAAGATTGTTGGCGCCACGCTGCTGACGGTTGTCGTTGTTCTTGTATTGGGCGTGACCATTTTATTGGGAACCGAGTCTGGAAGCCGTTGGGTGTTGGGCCGGATTCCCGGGCTTGCAGTGGAAGGCTATACGGGTCGATTGGGAGGGCACTGGAAGGCCGACACGCTGACCTGGGCTCAGGCCGGTACGCAGGTTAGGCTGGTGTCTCCTGAGTTCGCTTGGTCGCCTGGTTGCCTGTTCAAGCGAACACTGTGCATCGATACGCTCGTAGCCAGCGAGATCAATCTCGATCTGGCGCCTACCGAGGAGCAGACGCCCGATGAGGGGCCGGTTACGTTACCTGACCTTAAGCTACCGGTAGACGTTCAGCTGGGTGATGTACGCATAGGACGGTTTACGCTCGATGGCAATGAGCAGTTCGCAAACGCCACGCTACGCGCTCATTCTAAGGGTGGCAGCCTGGTCATTGAGCAGCTGGATGCGCACCGCGACGACATGATGCTCAGCCTTACCGGGACGTTGCAGCCTTCCGGGAAATGGCCTTTGACGGCGGACGCCAATGCCCGTCTGCCTGCGCCTGACCAGCAGGAGTGGCCACTGACCTTACATGTGGAAGGTGATCTGCAGGGAAGCTTGACTCTTCAGGCCGACAGCAGCGGCTACCTGCCGGGCCGGTTGACAGGCGACGTGCAGCCTTTGGCAGAGGGTGTGCCGGCTTCGCTGCATCTGACGGCCAACGGTTTCAAGCTAACACAGGATCTGCCAAAGACCCTGACGTTCAACGCGCTCGACCTGACTGCAAACGGCACTCTTACAGATGGATATAAGTTGGTAGGCACGTCTGTATTGCCGGGTGAAGGAGGTGACGTCGCCCTGAAGCTTGATGGCACCGTTACGGCAGAAGGTGCAGACCTTAAAGGACTGACGCTCGATGCGGGGCAGCAGCGTAAAGTCGTCTTGAGCGGCAAAGCAGGCTGGTCGGAAGGACTCAATGCGAATGCCACTATCAACTGGAATGAGTTCCCATGGCGTCGGCTGTACCCGGAGATTGAGGAGCCGCCCGTAGCGCTGCGTCGATTGAAAGGTGAAGTTCAGTACGCCGATGAGCGCTATATCGGAAATGTGGACGCTGCACTAACGGGGCCTGCCGGTGATTTCACACTGGTAACGCCGTTTACGGGTGATCTCACACAGATCAATTTGCCGTCGCTGGATCTACATGCCGGGCAAGGACGTGCCGAGGGGCAGGTGAATGTCCGGTTTGCTGATGGCATTGGTTGGAAGGCAAACCTGAACCTCAGCCAGTTTAATCCTGCATTCTGGGTCGCCCAGCTGCCTGGCAATCTGGGCGGACCGCTACGCAGTGAAGGAGAAATCAAGGGTGAGCAGCTGCGTGTAACGGCTGATCTGGGACTGCAGGGACAGCTGAGAGGTCAACCTGCTCAGCTGGCAGCGCAGGCGCGTGGTCAGGATAAGCAATGGGATCTTGATAACCTGACTGTCCGTCTGGGCAGTAATCGCATTCAGGGAAGCGGTCAGCTGGCCGAGCAATGGAAAGGGCACCTGGATATCGACTTGCCTCGTCTCGGCCAGTTATGGCCTGGTCTGGCTGGCGCCATTAATGGAAAAGTGGATTTGCGCGGAACTCAGCAGGCGCCGCAAGGGGAGCTGGTGTTGAATGGGCGAGAGGTTGCCTATCAAACCAACCGGCTGGCGGCCTTGAGCCTTAAAGGTACGCTTGATGCGCGTCAGCAGGGACGAATCCAGCTATTAACCTCCGGTGTGCGTGCAGGCACTAGCGACATTGGACGTGTGACGCTCGATGGACAGGGTAACCGTCATCAGCAGGCAGTCACGCTTGATGTAAAAGGGCCGCTGGCAAATCTGGCGCTTGCCCTGGAGGGTACGCTCGATGATGCGATGAACTGGCGAGGGCGGCTTACTCGAGGTGCTGTCCAGAGTGGTCCCCAGGACTGGCGCCTGCAAAACCCTGCAAGCCTTGAGCGTCTGGCAAACGGGCAACTGACGCTTGGCCAGCACTGCTGGCTATCAGGTAAAGCCTCGCTCTGTGGGGAAGACCAGCGCCTGATGCCGGAACCACGGCTACGCTACCATCTGCGCAACTTTGACCTTGCCGGACTGGCACCTTTCCTGCCCGAGGATTTTGGCTGGCAAGGTGCGCTTAATGCTGATATCCGTCTTGATCTTCCTGAGAGCGGGCCAGACGGCACGGTTACAGTCGACGCAGGCACAGGGACGCTAAGAGCACGTAACGCCGACGGCCAGTGGGCAGACTTTGCCTATGACACGCTCAAGCTCAATAGTACGTTGCGCCCCGATGATGTGCGTGTCTCATTGGATTTTAATGGCCCGCAGCTTGGCAACCTCACCCTGAATGCACAGATTGATCCACGACCTGATGACAAGCCTGTTTCAGGGCGCTTCGATCTGCGCGGGTTGAATGTAGCCATTGCCAAAGGGTTTGTCTCAGGTATTGAGCAGCTGGACGGAAGAATCGACGGTAGTGGTCAGGTAAGCGGTACGCTGCTTCAACCTTCGATCAATGGCCGGATCGATTTGAGCAATGGTCAGGTCGGAGGCGGTATCGTTCCAACCCGTCTTCAGGATCTTCGGCTGACTGCTCTGATTGCCGGGAACCAAGCGAACGTGAGCGGTGGATGGCGCAGCGGCGAGCGCGGCCAGGGTAATGTGAGTGGAGCGATATCCTGGGCGGATGGATTGGACATGAATGTCGCCGTACGTGGCGATCGTCTTCCTGTTGTGGTTGAGCCCTATGCTAACCTTATCGTGGCGCCTGACCTGAATATTGTCATGCAGAACGGTAGTCTGGCGCTCAAGGGTACGGTTCGCGTGCCGAGCGGTGCCATTACGGTTCGGGAGTTGCCACCGTCTACCGTCAAGGTTTCCAATGATGCGGTAATCGTTGGACAGGAAGCGCCTGCGCCCAAGCAGGAGACCCAGCTGTCCATGGATGTAAATGTACTGGTGGGCCAGGACAAGCTCACGTTTTCAGGGTTCGGTCTGACTGCCAACCTTGAAGGGAACGTGCATATTGGTGACAACCTGGATACGCGCGGTGAAGTTCGTTTAATGGATGGTCGCTACCGTGCTTACGGTCAGCGACTGACTATTCGGCGGGCGCGTATATTCTTCCAGGGTCCGATCGCTCAACCGTTCCTGGATGTGGAAGCGGTGCGTGTCGTGGATGACGTAACCGCAGGGTTACGTTTGTCAGGTCTGGCCGACCAGCCACGCGTCGAGGTGTTTTCGGACCCTACTATGGGCCAGGAGCAAGCCTTGGCCTATATTGTTCTAGGGCGCCCGCTGACCAACAACGACGAAGGCGAGAACAACATGTTGGGGCAGGCCGCACTTGCGCTGGGCCTTGCCGGAGGGTCATCCACGGCGGGTGAGCTGGCGCAGCGTTTGGGCGTACAGAACTTTCAGCTGGATACCGAAGGGACAGGCGACAAGACCAGTGTCGTTGCGTCAGGCAATATTACCGACCGCTTGGCGCTTCGATACGGTGTAGGCGTCTTCGAGCCGGCCAATACGGTCGCCTTGCGTTATCAGCTTACCAAGCAGCTGTATCTTGAAGCAGCCAGTGGTATTGCCAGCTCATTGGATTTCTTCTACAAGCGAGACTTCTAACCCGCCAGGGTTGCCCGATCGTATTGGTCGGGCAACAGGGTAACGCTTGGGTAGTGACCCGTTAGTGCACGGTAGGGATGATTTGCAATAAACAGGTCTTCAGGCTTTAAAGCCTGAGGCGAAGCGTGTTTACTTGATGTTCCATTCAATTGTAGGAAACAGGTCATGACAGAAGTCACTCTTCGCGGTAATCCGGTTCAGATTGAAGGTACTCTGCCTCAGGCGGGTCAGTCCGCACCGGCATTCAGCCTGGTCAATGGCGATCTGGCCGATACCACGCTGGAAAGCTTTGCCGGCAAGCGCAAGGTGCTGAACATTTTCCCCAGTGTGGATACCCCGACCTGTGCCATGTCGGTTCGCAAGTTCAATACCGAAGCCGCCAAGCTGGAAAACACCGTGATCCTGTGCGTGTCAGCTGACTTGCCGTTTGCCCAGAAGCGTTTCTGCGGTGCGGAAGGCATCGAAAATGTAATTAACCTATCCACGCTGCGTGGTCGCGAGTTTCTGAAAGACTACGGTGTTGCCATCGCGTCCGGCCCCTTGGCGGGTCTTGCCGCACGTGCGGTAGTGATTCTGGATGAAAATAATAAGGTGCTTTATAGCGAACTGGTGCCTGAAATTGGGCAGGAGCCCAACTACGAAGCGGCTATCGCAGCGCTGAAATAAGATAGAAGAAAAGCACTCGGGCCTCGATCAAGGCCCGGGTGCTGATGCATGAAGTCGATGCGCTTCAAGATGTAACAAGGCAAGGCAGAATCCAACGTTCCGTCATACTCTTATGACATTCTGGCGGCAGTGTATTGCTTGCTGCTCCGCACCATTCAATCCTGTATGTAAACAACGCGTAAATCCGCTTGGCCTGATGAAGGCTGCGGCTTACCGTTATCTTTCCGAAACTTATTGCTGTGGCGTTCATGAGCGATTCCCTCAATTCCAAACGTTCTCGCTCCAAATTTCCTTTGTTGATTGCTGTTGTGGTGGTGGCGGTTGGCGCTGTAGCTGCATGGCATTTTCTAGGTAAATCACCCGAACAGGCGGGGCCTACCGGTCGTAACGCTGCTCAAACTGAGCAGAAAGGGCCGGCTGGAGCCGGACGCCGTGGTTCCATGGCTCCAACAGACATGATCGTGAGCACAGGAAAGGCCGAAAAAACGACGCTTTCGGTTTACCTCAATGCATTGGGCACGGTAACGGCCTACAACACGGTTGAAGTTCATGCCCGTGTCGACGGTCAGTTGGCCAAGGTACTGTTTACTGAAGGGCAGGAGGTGAAGGCCGGGGACGTACTGGCTGTCGTCGATCAGCGGCCTTATCAGGCGGCGCTGGCACAAGCCCAGGGCACCTTGCAGGAGAATCAGGCTCAGCTGAAGAATGCACAGATCGATCTGGAGCGTTATCGCCAGCTCTTCAAGGAAGACTCAGTAGCCAAGCAGACACTGGATACACAGCAGGCGCTGGTTGCTCAGTATCAGGGAACCGTCAAGAACAGCGAAGCGCAGGTAGCCGATGCCAGACTGAACCTGACCTTTACCGAAGTACGGGCTCCCATCAGCGGCCGGTTGGGTCTGCGTCAGGTGGACGTGGGTAATCTGGTGGCTAGCGGTGACACTACGCCGATCGTAACCATTACCCAAACCAAGCCTATTGCCCTGACATTCAGCCTGCCTGAGGATCAGCTCAGCACGGTGCGTCGCCAGATGGCGACCGGAAAGCCGCTGGCCGTAGAGGCATGGGACCGCGGGCGAAACAGGGTTCTGGCAACGGGTACGCTGGTAACGGTGGACAACCAGATCGATACCAGCACGGGCACGGTCAAGTTCAAGGCTCGCTTCGATAATCAGGATGAGTCTCTGTTTCCCAATCAGTTCGTTAATGTCCGCTTGCATGCGCTGGAGCTGAGCGATGTCATTGTCATTCCGATCTCGGCCATTCAACGTAACGACGAAGGGCCTTACGTCTTCGTCGTTGGCGAAGGCAATAAGGTTGCAACGCGCAAAGTCAGCCTGGGCGAGATACAGGGCGAGCAAGTAGAGGTCCGCTCAGGCCTGAATGCCGGTGAAACTGTTGTGACAGAAGGACTCGACCGCCTGCGTGACGGCCAGACAGTCAAGGTTACTCAGCCTATTACGGAAACTGCGCCCAAGTCAGATCCGGACGCCAATGAGGCCACGTTAGGCGGCGGAGCCGGTGAATGAACCCGTCTCGTCTTTTTATCCTTCGGCCGGTAGCGACCACCTTATTGATGGTCGCTGTTCTGCTGGCCGGTATTATTGCTTACCGGTTGTTGCCTGTAGCCTCGCTGCCAGAAGTTGATTATCCCACCATTCAGGTCAAGACCCTTTATCCGGGAGCCAGCCCTGAAATCATGAACTCAGGCGTGACCGCGCCGTTGGAGTCAGAATTAGGGGAGATTCCTGGGTTGGAGGAGATGTCTTCCACCAGCTCTGGAGGCGCCTCTGTCATAACGCTGCGGTTCAGTCTGGACAGTAATCTGGATGTGGCGGAGCAGGAAGTACAGGCGGCGATCAACTCCGCCAATAACCTGCTGCCCAACGACCTGCCGCAGCCGCCGATCTTTAGCAAAGTCAATCCGGCCGACACCCCGATTCTGACGTTGGCAGTCACCAGCAGCAGCCTGCCCTTGCCTAAGATTCAGGACTTGGTGGAAACCCGCCTGGCGCAGAAAATCGCTCAGGTCAGTGGCGTTGGTATGGTTAGCCTATCCGGCGGGCAGCGTCCTGCTGTTCGGATTCAGGCCAATCCTACTGCATTGGCGGCCTATGGTTTGAGTCTGGAAAATCTGCGGACCGCCATCGCTAACAACAACCAGAACGGGCCGAAGGGAAGCTTTGACGGACCGACACGCTCATCGACACTGGACGCGAATGATCAGTTGCAATCAGCCGATGAGTACAAAAACCTCGTCATTGCCTATCAGAACGGTGCGCCTGTACGGCTGAAAGACGTTGCGTTGGCAATCGATGGGGCTGAGAACAACAAGCTGGCTGCCTGGGCCAACGACACTCCTGCAGTCATTCTGAACGTTCAGCGGCAGCCCGGCGCCAATGTCATTCAGGTTGTGGATCAGATCAAGCGGCTACTGCCAACCCTGCAGGAGACCTTGCCGGAAAACCTGGATGTGATGGTGCTGACGGATCGCACAACCACTATCCGGGCATCGGTCCGTGATGTTCAGTTCGAACTGGTGCTGGCCATAGGACTGGTGGTCATGGTGACTTTCCTGTTTCTGCGCAACGTCTCGGCGACGCTGATTCCCAGCGTCGCTGTGCCGTTGTCGTTGGTCGGTACGTTTGGAGTCATGTACCTGGCTGGCTTTTCCATCAACAACCTGTCGTTGATGGCGCTGACGATCGCTACCGGCTTCGTCATTGACGATGCCATTGTCATGGTCGAAAACATTGCCCGCTATCTGGAGGAGGGAGAATCGCCACTTGAGGCTGCACTCAAAGGCTCAAAGCAGGTAGGTTTCACGATCATCTCGCTGACCTTCTCGCTGATCGCCGTACTGATCCCGCTTCTGTTCATGAGTGACATTGCCGGGCGGCTGTTCCGTGAGTTTGCCATTACGCTGGCTGTCTCCATTCTGATTTCCTGCGTGGTTTCGCTGACCCTTACGCCGATGCTCAGCGCGAAACTGTTGCGCCATGTGCCGGAAGACAAGCAGAGCGCATTCTCGCGCAAGGCCGGAGCCGTTATCGACGGGATGATCCATCGATACGCTACAGGTTTGCGCTGGGTTCTTCGGCATCAACCGCTAACACTGATGGTTGCCATCGGTACGCTGGTGCTGACCGCGGTGCTTTATCTCTTCATGCCGAAGGGGTTTTTCCCGCTTCAGGACACAGGCCTGATTCAGGGAATTTCCGAAGGCCCGCAAAGCATGTCCTTTGAAGGGATGGCCAAGCGGCAACAGGCGCTGGCTTCGATCATCATGCAGGACCCTGCGGTCGACAGTCTGTCATCATTTATCGGAGTTGATGGTGATAATCCGACCCTCAATACCGGGCGCATGTTGATCAACTTAAAGCCTCATGATGCCCGAGATGTATCTGCCTCGGAGATCATTACACGCCTTCAGGACCAGATGGCCGATCCGCCTGACATGAAGCTTTATCTGCAGCCGGTACAGGATCTAACGGTGGAAGATCAGGTTAGTCGTACGCAATACCAGTTCCGTCTGGTCGACTCGAGCCTGGAAACGCTCAAGACTTGGGTTCCAAAGCTGGTCGAGCATTTGCAGACGCTACCGCAGCTGACGGAAGTCGCCAGTGACTTGCAACCGCGCGGCCTGCAGGCCTATATCAGCGTTGATCGGGATAACGCGTCTCGGCTGGGCGTGAGCCTGAGCGATGTTGACAGCGCATTGTACAATGCGTTTGGTCAGCGCCTGGTTTCAACTATCTTCACTCAGTCCAACCAGTACCGGGTCGTACTGGAAGTGGGGCCGCAGTTCCAGCTGGGACCGCAGGCGCTGACGCAGATCTACGTGCCAAGCTCCACGACGACCACTACCAACGGCACGACCACTACAACCAGTGGGCAGGTGCCGCTATCGGCCATCGCCCATGTAGAGGAACGCAATACCCTTCTAGCGATCAACCATGCCGGGCAGCTACCTGCCGCGACAGTTTCCTTCAACTTGGCCAAAGGTGTATCGCTGGGTGAGGCTGTGGAAGCGATCCGTCAGGCGGAGCAGGATCTCAAGATGCCGGCAACTGTTGATACCCATTTCCAGGGTGCAGCGCTGGCGTTCGAGTCTTCCCTGTCGAGCACGCTACTGCTGATTCTGGCCGCAGTGGTCACCATGTACATTGTGCTGGGAATTCTTTATGAGAGCTTTATCCATCCCGTCACGATTCTATCGACGCTGCCTTCGGCCGGGGTAGGAGCGTTGCTGGCACTCTGGATTGCTGGGCAGGACATCGGCATGGTGGCCATCATCGGCATCATTCTCCTGATCGGTATCGTCAAGAAGAACGCCATCATGATGATCGACTTTGCCCTTGAAGCTGAGCGGGAAGAGGGTAAAACACCAGAGGAGGCTATCTACCAAGCCTGTCTGCTGCGCTTCCGGCCGATCCTGATGACTACCATGGCTGCCTTGCTGGGCGCCTTGCCATTGATGTTGGCCAGCGGTGCAGGCGCCGAGCTGCGCCAGCCGCTGGGTATTGCGATGGTAGGCGGTCTTCTGGTTAGCCAGCTGCTGACCTTGTTTACCACTCCGGTCATTTACCTGGCGTTTGGCCGGTTAGCCACACGATTCAACCGCTGGCGCTATCGGCATAACCTGGATTTCTCCGGGGAAATCCGATGAATTTTTCGGCACTGTTCATTCGGCGACCGGTTGCGACTTTGTTGTTGACGCTGGCTATCGTGCTATCCGGTTGGCTGTCTTTCGGTTTGCTGCCAGTTGCACCGTTACCACAGGTGGATTTTCCTACCATTGTGGTCAGCGGCACTCTGGCAGGAGCCAGTCCCGAGACCATGGCCTCTTCAGTGGCTACACCTCTGGAACGCTCATTGGGACGTATTTCGGGCATTACTGAAATGACGTCCACCAGCTCTCAGGGCAGTACCACCATCATCATCCAGTTCGATCTGGATAAGAACATCGACGGTGCCGCGCGTGAGGTTCAGGCTGCCATCAATGCGGCGGTGCCTTCGTTGCCCACGGGAATGCCCAGCAATCCGACCTACCGTAAGATCAATCCGGCCGATATGCCTATCATGGTATTGGCGCTCACGTCGGATAAGCTGGACAAGGGTAAGCTTTATGATCTGGCATCCAATACGGTCGCCCTCAAACTGGCCTCGGCCAAAGGGGTCGGTCAGGTCAGCGTAGGCGGCAGTTCGTCGCCTGCCGTGCGGATCGATCTGAACCCGGATGCGCTCAACCAATACGGCTTGTCTCTAGACGATGTTCGTACCGCGATCAATGCGGCCAATTCCAATTCGCCTAAAGGCGCATTTGAGTACGGCGATCTGCATTGGCAAATCGACGCCAATTCCCGGTTGAACAAGGCGAGTGACTATCGACCGCTCATCATTCGCACCCGTAATGGTCAAGTGGCGCGCCTGGACGATGTAGCCACCATTACCGATTCAGTCGAAGACACCCGCAACCTTGGTTTCTCCAATAATTCTCCGGCGGTGCTCATTCTGATTTCACGGCAGGCCGGCGCCAATATCATTGAAACCATCGACGGTATCCGGGAGCAGTTGCCAACGCTACAGGAGACATTGGGCAAGGACGTCACGCTGAGCATCATGGATGACCGTAGCCCCGGCATTCGCGATTCGCTGCATGAAGCCGAGTTTACGCTGATCATTTCCATCGCCCTGGTCATTCTGGTGGTATACCTGTTCCTGCGGGACATTCGTGCGACATTGATCCCCAGCATTGCCGTACCAATCTCTCTGGTGGTCACCTTTGCGGTGATGTATCTGTGCGGGTTTTCGCTCAATAACCTGTCGCTCATGGCGTTGATCGTCTGTACCGGATTTGTAGTCGACGATGCCATTGTGGTGGTGGAGTATATTGCCCGCCGGATCGAAGAGGGCGAGAAACCCTATCAGGCCGCATTATTGGGTGCGCGCGAGGTAGGGTTCACGGTTCTTTCCATGAGCCTGTCGCTGGTGGCGGTCTTTCTGCCGATTCTGTTGCTGACGGGCATTATTGGTCGCCTGTTCCGCGAGTTTGCGGTGACGCTATCGGTTGCCGTTCTGGTGTCGATGGTCGTATCGCTGACGCTTACGCCGATGCTGTGCGCCAGGCTTCTCAGGGCGCACCGGCCCCGCAAGGAAACGCCTGTAGAGCAAAAGACGAGTCGTCTGGTTGCAGCAATGTCCCGGTATTATCGGGCAAGCCTTGCCTGGGCGTTGGATCACTCGCTTCTCATGCTGTTGATTCTGATCGCCACGATTGCGCTCAACTTTTACCTGTATGCCGTAGTACCCAAGGGTTTTCTGCCGGATCAGGATACCGGCCGCCTGCGTGGCTATGCCGTGGCGGATCAGGGAATCTCCTTCAGTGGAATGCAGAGCAAGATGGAGGCTTATCGGAAAGTGCTCATGGCCGATCCGGCGGTCGACAATGTGCTGGGTTTTACCGGAGGCCGAGGGCCTGGCGGCTCATCCACCAATAGCGGGTCGTTTTTCATTACGCTCAAGGATATCTCCCAGCGCGATCCAGTCGAGACCGTCGCCATGCGGCTGCGCAAAGCCGCGGCAGCTCAGGTGCCTGGTGCCAACCTCTTCCTGGTGGCGTCACAAGACTTTCGCGCCGGAGGGCGGGAAGGAAATGGTGCTTATCAATTCACGGTCAAAAGTGACGACCTGGAGCTTTTGCGTACCTGGAATCCACGGATCGAGGCTGCTCTTCGAAAGGTCTCGCAGATCATTTCTGTGAACAGCGATTCGCAGGACAAGGGGGTTGAGCTATCGCTGGACATCGACCGAGACACGGCCAGCCGGTACGGCGTCGACATTCAGATGATTAATGCCGTCTTGAACAACTCGTTCTCGCAGCGGCAAATCTCGACCATGTATGAAGACCGCAACCAGTACCACGTTGTGCTGGGTGTGGGTGATCAGTACAGGCAGAGTGTGGACGTCTTGAGCCAGGTGTATGTGGTCACCAGCGAGGGTAATCGTGTCCCGCTTTCCAGCTTCACTCGTTATCGGTTCAGTAACGCTCCGCTGCGGGTTGCCCATGACGGTCAGTTTGCCGCGTCGACGTTTTTCTTCGATCTCGCGCCTGATGTAAGTATCAGTCAGGCCAGGGATGCGATCCGTGACGCGATCAAACCGTTGAAGCTGCCGATTGGATTACAGACGGCGTTTGCGGGAAATGCCAGCATGGCGCAGCAGTCCCAGAGCGCTATGCCCCTGATTATTGTGGCTGCCCTGGTTGCGGTGTATATCGTGCTGGGTATGTTGTATGAAAGCTATATTCATCCACTGACGATTCTGTCGACGCTGCCTTCGGCGGGCGTTGGAGCTTTGCTGGCGCTGCAGCTCTTCAATACGCCGTTCACCTTGATCGCACTTATTGGCGTAATCCTCCTCATCGGGATCGTCAAGAAGAATGCCATCATGATTGTGGACTCTGCGCTGGATGCCGAGCGGCGTCTGGGGCTGGCGCCTCGCGAGGCGATTTTGGATGGCTGCGTCAGACGTTTCCGACCAATCATGATGACCACGCTGGCTGCAGTGCTTGGCGCCTTGCCCTTGCTTCTGGGCATGGGCGGTGATGCGCCGCTGCGTCGGCCGCTGGGGATCACTATCATTGGTGGCTTGATTGGCAGTCAGTTGCTGACGTTATATACCACTCCCGTTATCTACCTGTATCTGGACCGTCTGCGACACTGGTTTAACCGCCGTTGGGCGGGACGCCGAGCAGGCTCGCGCACGCATGCGCCCATGGAGAAATCATCATGATGTCGTTTTCAGCTCGTCCCCATTACCTGGGACTTGCCCTTGCCTTAGCCGTGGGTGGCTGCACAGTGGGACCAGATTACCAGCGACCCCAGGTCACTACGCCCATCGCATTTAAGCATGCTGAAGGTTGGCAGATGGCCAAGCCCAGCGATGCCATCAAGCGGGGGCAATGGTGGGAGGTGTATGGAGACAGCACCCTTGATGGTCTGATGCAGCGCCTGGAGAACTCCAACCAGACACTGGCCCAGTATGAAGCCCAGTATCGCCAGGCACGCGCTCTGGTACGCCAAGCACGCGCCTCCTTCCTTCCCGCGGTAACCGGAAGCGCTGGTGCAACACGCTCGGGGCAGGGCGGTGGAAGCAGTTCGAGTTATCAGTATCAGACGTCAACAGGAACGACCGTCACATTGCCACAAGGCACCAGCAGCGCCACTACTTCCAACAGCTACACCACCAGTCTTGGTGTCAGCTGGGAGCTTGACCTGTGGGGAAGCATTCGCCGCAGCGTGGAATCCCAAACAGGATCGGCGCAAGCCAGCGTGGCCGAGTTGGCCTCTACCAAGTTGAGTCTGCAATCGGAGCTGGCACAGAACTATTTGCAATTGAGGGTTCTGGATGCCCAGCAACGGCTCCTGGATGCTACGGTGCAGGCCTATGAGCGGTCACTACGGGTCACCGAAAACCAGTATCGCGCCGGTATGACTACGCGTTCGGACGTTGCCCAGGCTACGACCCAGCTCAAAAGTACCCAGGCGGATGCCATTGACCTCAAGTACCAGCGTGCGCAGCTGGAAAATGCGATTGCTGTGTTGATTGGTGTCCCGCCATCTGAGTTCAGTCTGGCGGCAGTAGAGACAGTACCGACCGTGCCCGGCATCCCTGCCAGCGTGCCGTCCGAGCTGTTGCAGCGTCGTCCGGATATTGCTCAGGCTGAGCGGCAGGTAATGGCTGCCAATGCCCAGATCGGTGTTGCCAAGGCGGCATATTACCCGACGCTTTCCCTGACAGCCTCGGGCGGTTATCGAAACAGCCAGTGGGGTAATCTGGTCAGCACCCCTAACCGTTATTGGTCCATCGGGCCAGCGTTCGATCTGACATTGTTTGACTTCGGCGCACGCCGTGCACAGGTCGAGCAGGCCGAAGCATCTTATGATCAGACTGTTGCCCAATATCGTCAGGCGGTACTCAACGGTTTCAAGGAGGTCGAAGATTACCTGGTTGAGCTGGACGTTCTTAATCAGGAATCCGGTGTAAGGCAGGAGGCACTGGATTCGGCGCGGGAGTCGCTGCGTCTGGCAGAAAATCAGTACCGTGCAGGTCTGATCGATTATCTGGACGTAGTAACGCTGCAAACCACGGCATTAAACAACGAACGCACCAACCTGACGCTGTTGGGTAGTCGTCTGGTTACCAGCGTTCAGTTGATTGCTGCAATGGGTGGTGGCTGGAATGCCGTTGAGCTTCAGCAGGATCCGCTCGCCAGGAGTGAGCCGTAACAAGAAAAAGCCCGCGGCCCAAGGAGCAGGGAAAGCCGCGGGCCAGGGCGACATCGTCGCCCCTAACCGAAGGATCAGGCGTTGGGGATCTCCCAACCGCCGCCTAGTGATTTATAGATCGCTACAATGCCTTGGTAGAGTTCGACTTCCGCTTGGGCCTGGGCGTCTTCCGCCGCCAGTCGCTCGCGCTCTGCATCCAGCAATACCAGGAAGTCCGACCCGCCTTCGCGGTAGCGGATCGCTGCCTGCTCGGCTGCTGCGCGGCTGGCTTCGGACTGGCGAATCAGTGCAACCAGGCGCTCCTGGCGTTTACCATAGTCGCTAAAGGCATTGGCACTTTCTTCAAGGGCAAGCAGCACTTGCTGTTCATAGTTGGCCAGGGCGCCTTCGGCATCTGCCTTGGCCCCACGCAGGCGTGCGCGAACGCTACCTAAGTCAAAGGCTGGCCAGCTTAAGGTAGGACCCAGGCCCCATGCGCGGGCGGCCGAAGAGCCGATCTCGGAACCCCGCCCCGCGGTGAACCCTAGAAAGCCGCTCAGGCTAACTTGCGGGAAAAGATCTGCAGTAGCTACACCGACATTCGCGGTTGCGGCTGCCAGCTGACGTTCGGCTGCCTGGATATCCGGGCGGCGGCGCAACAGCTCGGCCGGGTCACCAATGGGAAGCGCCTTGGCAATTGCAGGCACTGGCTTGGGTGAAAGGTCAATGCTCATCGCATCAGGCCGTTCGCCTATCAGGGTCGCTATCCGATTCTTTGCCCGCGCCGCTTCTGCCTGGAGTTGCGGCAGAGTCGCCTCGGTAGCCGCAAGGCGTGCATCAGCCCGCAAGACATCCAGCTGGCTGCCTACGCCTGCTTCATCCAGGGTTTGGGTCAATTGCCGGGAGGCTCGCTGATTCTTCAGGTTTTCCTGCGCAATATGCTCGCGCAGCTGGGCACCGCGGAGCGTGCCATAGGCGTCTACCAGTTCTGCAATCAGGCTGACCTGCAGTTGATTGAGTTCTGCCTGCGCGGCGTCTGCCTGAGCATCGCTGGCTTCCAGTTGATGCTGGATCCGGCCGAAGAGATCAATCTCCCAGGCCATGTCTAATCCAAGATCATAACGCTCATTGTTTGTACGCTTATCGGTGAAGCCCGGCTGCTGCGCCTTGCCGATCTCGCTACTAGCGCGACTGGTCACAACAGGAAAGCGGTCATTGGCCGTATCATCACGCAGGGCACGAGCCGAGCGCAGTCGGGCATAGGCCACGCGAAGCTCCCGGTTGCCAGAAATCGAGCGCGCCACCAGCTGATTAAGGGTGGGGTCCTCGAATTGTTGCCACCACTGTGCCTCGAAACGGGAGTGATCATATTGGCTGCCCGCCGCGGTCTGCAGATGAGCCGGTTCGGTTTGCGGCGCCTGATAAGTCGGACCGACCGCACAGGCACTCAAGGCAAGGGCCAATAGACTTGGAACGAAGATTTTCATGACAGCACCTCCTGTGCGGCGATACGGCGCTCAGCACGACGCTCTACGAACGCACGGATCAGCACATAGAACAATGGAGTCAGTAGCAGGCCAAAGAAGGTCACACCCAGCATGCCGGAGAACACCGCAACGCCCATGGCATGACGCATCTCGGCACCTGCACCGGTAGACGTCACCAGCGGCACCACGCCCATGATGAAGGCAAAGCTGGTCATCAGGATCGGGCGTAGACGCAACCGGCATGCTTCCAGTACGGCGGCCACACGGTCCATGCCTTCTTCCTGTTTATCCTTGGCGAACTCCACGATCAGAATTGCGTTTTTGCAGGCCAGGCCAACCAAGACGATCAGGCCGATCTGGGTAAAGATGTTGTTATCACTCCCGGACAGAATGACCCCTGTGATAGCGCACAGAAGCGTCATTGGTACGATGAGAATAACGGCAAGCGGCAGGCTCCAGCTTTCGTACTGGGCAGCAAGCACCAGGAAGGCCAGCAGCACGCACAGCGGGAAGACCAGGAAGGCCGTGTTGCCCGACAGGATTTGCTGGTAGGTCAGCTCGGTCCACTCGTAGGTCATGCCATTGGGCAACTCTTCCTTCATGAGTTTTTCCAGCGCGGCCTGTGCCTGGCCCGAGCTGTAACCGGGTGCCGGGGCGCCGTTGATTTCGGCTGTGATAAACCCGTTGTAGTGCATCACGCGGTCGGGGCCTGCGCTATCACTTACCTTCACGAAGGTAGACAGCGGCACCATCTCGCCCAGGTTGTTACGTACCTTCAGCTGGCCGATCTGGTCGGCTTCAAGGCGGAACTGCTGATCGGCTTGTACGTTGACCTGGAAGGTACGGCCAAAGCGGTTGAAGTCGTTGGCATACAGCGAGCCCAGATAAACCTGTAGCGTATCGAAGATATCGCTGATCGCAACGCCATGAGTTTTGGCTTTCTCACGATCAATATCGGCATCGATTTGCGGAACGTTGACCTGGTAACTGGAGAACAGGCCTGCCAGTTCCGGCACGCTCTGGCTTTTCGCAATGATGTTCTGCGTTTGGGCGAACAGCTCGTTATAGCCCAGGTTGCCTCGATCCTCGATTTGCACACGGAAACCGCCGATGCTACCCAGGCCCTGAACCGGCGGAGGCGGGAAGATCGCGATGATCGAATCCTGAATAGAACTGAACTTGCCGTTGAGTGCACCTGCAATCGCGTTGGCTGACAGACTCGGGTCCTTACGCTCTTCGAAGGGCTTGAGTGTCACGAAAACAATGCCGCTGTTGGGGCTGTTGGTAAACCCATTGATGGAGAGTCCCGGGAACGCCACGGTGCTTTCCACGCCCGGATACTTGAGCGCGATATCGGACATCCGCTTGATGACGTCTTCGGTACGATCCAGCGTAGAAGCGTCAGGCAGCTGCGCAAAGGCGACCAGATACTGCTTGTCCTGCTGCGGCACGAAACCTGTAGGCGTGTTCGTCAGCCCAAACACCGTCAGCGCCATCAGACCGGCATAGACCACCAGCGCAATCGAGCCGCGGCGAAGCACACGTGCAACCACGCCTACATAGCCGTGACTGGCGCGTTCGAACATACGGTTGAATGGCGCGAACAGCCAGCTGCCCAGCAGGCGATCCAGCAAGCGCGAAAAACGGTCCTTGGGAGCATCGTGTCCCTTGAGCAGGACGGCTGCCAGTGCAGGGGAGAGCGTAAGCGAGTTGAAGGCTGAGATGACCGTTGAAATAGCAATGGTCAGGGCGAACTGTCGATAGAACTGTCCCGTCAATCCGGAAATAAAGGCGGTGGGTACAAACACAGCGCACAGCACTAGCGCGGTAGCGATGATAGGACCAGTTACTTCCCGCATCGCTCGCTGGGTTGCGGCAACCGGAGAGAGGCCCAGCCCAATGTTCCGTTCGACGTTTTCCACGACCACGATGGCATCGTCCACCACAATCCCAATAGCTAATACCAGCCCGAAAAGAGACAGTGCGTTCAGTGAAAACCCGAACAAGTGCATCAAGGCGAACGTGCCGATCAGCGAAACCGGAACGGCTGCCAGCGGGATGATAGAGGCGCGCCAGGTTTGCAGGAACAGCACCACAACCAGCACAACCAGCACAATGGCTTCAAAAAGGGTATGCACAACCGCTTCGATGGAGCCACGGACGAAGATCGTAGGGTCATAAACGATGGAGTAGTCCATACCCTGAGGGAAGCTCTTCTTCAGGTCAGCCATTCTCGCCCGCACCTGATTGGACAGGTCGATTGCGTTGGAGCCTGGACGCTGGAAGATCGGTATGGCGACGGCTGGTTTGTTGTTCAGCAGTGAACGCAGGGCGTACTGGTTCGAGCCCAATTCAACGCGCGCAATGTCCTTCACGCGGGTGATTTCACCATTTGCGCCGGCTCGAACGATGATGTTTTCGAACTCTTCCTCATTGACCAGGCGGCCTTGGGTGTTGATAGCCAGCTGGAAGCTGTTCGCGTTGGGCGCGGGCGGGGCGCCCAGAGAGCCTGCCGCAACCTGACGGTTTTGTTCGCGAATGGCGTTGACAACATCTGTTGCCGTCAGGCCACGGGAGGCCACCTTGTTCGGGTCAAGCCACACACGCAGGGAATACTCGCCCATGCCGAACAGCTGGACATCACCCACACCGTCCAGGCGGGACAGCTCGTCCTTAATGTTGATCAGCGCATAGTTGGACAGGTACAGCATGTCGTAGCGCTCATCGGGCGAGGTAAGGTGCACCACCATGGCCAGATCCGGTGAGGCTTTGTCAGCGGTTACACCAAGACGCTGCACTTCTTCAGGCAGCTTGGGCAGGGTGCGGGTGACACGGTTCTGCACCTGTACCTGCGCTGTATCCAGATCTGTGCCCAAGGCAAACGTAATGGTCAGCTTCATCTTGCCGTCGGCAGTGGCCTGGGACGACATATAGAGCATGTGCTCGACGCCGTTCATGGCTTGCTCCAGCGGGGCTGCCACGGTCTCGCCGATAACTTTGGGGTTGGCGCCCGGGAAGGTAGCGTTAACCACTACTGTGGGCGGCACGACTTCCGGGTATTCACTGATAGGAAGTTGAAAGAGCGAGACGGCTCCGCCGATCAGGATAATCAGCGAGAGAACGGCCGCGAAAATGGGACGCTTAATGAAGAACTGTGAGAAGTTCATCGGACCATTCCTTTGTAAACGCGAGCAACAGGGCACCGTCGCTCTCCTGGTAGAAGAGCGAGGCGCATGGGCTTGGCGGCAGGGTTAGACGGTGTTAGCGACGCGTATCGTTGGCAGTAAGCTGAATCGGCTTGTCCGGCAGAGGCAGGCTTTTCGCTACCAGCTCGCGCTGATGCTTGAGTGCAGCCAGGGTAGCCTCGTCAGCCATGGGTACGATCTGAGCATCTGCCTGGGAGCCCGGACGGATGCGTTGCAGGCCATTGATGATGACCTTGTCATTGCTGGCCAGACCTGTACGGACGATCCGCAGCCCTTCGATTTTCGGACCCAGTTCAACCGAGCGGTAATCCACGGTGCCGTCGTCTTTGACTACCAGCACGTATTTTTTGCCCAGATCAGTACCTACAGCCTCATCCTTGATGAGCATCGCGTTATAGGTACCGCTGCCAACCAGCTTCAGCCTTGCATAGAGCCCGGGAGTAAACTGGCCATCAGTGTTTTCGAATACGGCCCGTCCACGAATGGTGCCTGTACGGGGATCAACCTGGTTATCAAGAAAGTTCATCTTGCCTAGGTGAGGGTGGCCGGTTTCGCTGGAAAGCCCCATAAAGACCGGACTGGTTTCGCCCCGCACACCTTGGCGTTTCAAGTCGGAATACTTGAGGAAAACACGTTCATCAGCATCGAAATAGGCATACACCTTGTCGGTGGATACCAGCGTGGTGAGCTGGCTTTCCCCAGCATTTACCAGGTTACCCGCGGTGACCTCGGCCCGGCCAACGCGACCTGTAATGGGGGCGGTAACTTGAGTAAAGCTCAGGTTCAGACGAGCTGCGTCCAGTTCGGCTTGCGTAGCGGCAAGCGTCGCCTTGGCTTCCAATGCGTCGCTGGTGCGGGCATCCGCTACTTCGGCAGAGATCGCATTGCTTGAGCGCAAGCGCTCGCCACGTTGTGCTTCATTCTGAGCCCGATCCAGATGAGCCTTGGCCTGTTGCAGCTGCGCTTCCAGACGCTTCACTTCGGCCTGGAAGGGGCGGGGGTCGATCTGGAAAAGCAGGTCGCCTTTCTTAACTAAGGTGCCTTCCTGAAAGACAACCCGATCGATATAGCCCGAAACGCGCGGACGAATGATGACAGACTCGGGCGCTTCGAGGCGGCCGGTAACCTCATCCCATTCCGTGATCGGTTGTTGAATGACCTGAGCGGCGCTGACCTTGGGCTTTGCTGGTGCTGTGGCCGACGCATCAGGCTTGTTGTCGCAGGCACTGAGCAATAGAACGCTGGCTAATGCCAGAGAAGATCGCCAGAGAGTGGAAGACTGTTCCATGTTCGTTTCCGCCGGACAAAGTGAGGAAAATTTAAGTACGGCGGAGTCTGGCTCAAGGGTCTGACACGATCGAATCGAACACTCTGAATTTAACTATCGATCAAAATGATAAAAGCCTTCAAATGTATCGATAGCAGACTATTTTTAGCTATGTAATACCAGCCCATAACTATAAACTGTCTGGATCTCCCACAAACATTTGTATACGAGAGCGTAACCAGCGTTCGGCAGGATCGTTATCGTGCACACCGCTCCAGGCCATGGAGAGTTCAAAGGATTGCACCTCTAGAGGTGGGTCCTCAATGCGCAAGCCGCCATTGGAAGCCAATACCTGGGCGGTGTAGTCAGGGACGGTAGCTAGCAGGTCCGTATTGGTCAGCAGTGTTCCCAGACCGTTGAACTGGGGGACTGCCAGCACGACGCGCCTCTGCTTGCCCAGCGTGGCCAGCGCATCATCGATAAAGCCACTCAGGTCTCCAGCAGGCGATACCAGAGCATGAGGGCGAGCACAAAAGTCGTCCAAGGTCAGCGTGCCGGGAATGGAATCGGCCCGAAGCACTTTTGAGCGCGAGCGCCGCAAGGTCTTGCGTTTGGCATTGGCGGGCAGCTCGGAGGTGTAGGCAACGCCTACAGTTATCTCGCCGGAGGCCAGTTGGCTGGAAATGTTCAGGTAGTTGGTTCGGCGTATGACCAAGGCTACTCCGGGTGCCTCTGCGCGAAGGCGCCTGAGCAGGGGCGGCAGCAGGGCAAACTCGACGTCGTCCGACAGTCCTATTCTGAATACGCGATCGGCGCTTGCCGGTTCGAAATTCTGTGCGCGGCTCATGGCCGAGGAGATTGAGTCCAGGGCTGGTGAAAGCAGGCCGAAGATCTCCATGGCACGGGGTGTAGGTTCCATCGTACGGCCGGTGCGGACCAGCAATGGATCGTCAAACAGGCTGCGCAGACGGGCAAGGGCGGCGCTGATGGCAGGCTGGCCCAGGAAGAGCTTTTCAGCAGCGCGGGTTACGCTCCGCTCCCGCATCAATGTCTCGAACACAATCAACAGGTTGAGGTCTACTCGGCGAAGATCGTTGCGATTCATGGTATGCCCTTAACCGTGGCCATGCATTTGTTCGAGCGCATGAGACTGTAGTGAGTCGAGGGCGGCGTCAAGCCTTGCATCACTGACATTCATGACAACTATCGATACGGGCGGGTAGCGTTGAGGCGCCAGCTTGGATACAGTCCGTAGCCATACGGAATCCACCAAAGAGGTTTGCGATGTCCCGTGTGATTCGCTTTCACCAGTTCGGCAGTGCTGATGTCCTGTGCTGCGAAAACCAACCCACTCCTGAGCCTGGTGCAGGGGAAGTACTGGTGCGTGTACAGGCGCTGGGCGTATGTTGGGGCGACGTGCTCTGGCGGCAGAACCTGGCCGATGAGCCTGCCACATTGCCGGCTGGGTTTGGTTCTGAGCTGGCGGGTGAGGTTGTGTCCGTGGGCGAGGGCGTCCGCCATTTCCAACCAGGCATGCGAGTGGCCAGCTTTCCTGCGCACTCGATCAACCAGTATCCGGCCAGTGGTGACATGGTGCTGATGCCCCAGCAGGCATTGACCGAATACCCTGATACGCTGACGCCGGCTGAAGCGGCAGTTCATTATGCCGGTCTGCTGCTGGCCTATTTTGCCCTGGTAGACCTGGCTCAGCTCAAGGCCGGACAGCAGGTACTGGTTACCGAAGCCAGCAACTGCGTAGGCCCGGCGGTGGTTCAGCTGGCGACCGCCTTGGGTGCACAGGTGATCGCGGCTACCAGCGAGTCGGAAAACCGTGCACTGCTCAAAGGGCTGGGTGCTGTGAAGGTCGTATCGACCGATGAGCAGGATCTGGTGCTGGAAGTAGAGCGTTTTACCGAGAGTCGCGGCGTTGAGGTTGTACTGGATGCGCTATGTGGTCCGCAGCTGTCCCGCCTGGGTGATATTGCCGCGACACGGGGCAAGCTGATCATTTACGGGATGGGTGGCGGTAACGAGGCGTCCTTTCCGGCTTGCGCTGCGTTCAAGAAGCACCTGCAGATTTTCCGGCATAGCGTCCTGGATTTTACAGGTCATCCAGAGCTTGGCCTGGAGCCCCATGCCGAGGCGGTACAACGGGCGCTGACGGTGATCAATCAAATGACCCGGGATGGTCTGCTCAAGCCCATCGTTGCGCATACGCTGCCGTTTGACCAGTTCGTGGAAGCCCATCGGCTTGTAGAAAACGAATGCCTCAAGGGGCGGGTCGTCTTGACCGTTGAGTAAGTAGACGGGCAGTGCGCCTGCAATGCGTTGCCCGACACGCCTGATTTCTTCCCCCCGCCTGTGCTGCAGCCGAGTCAACCGTTCGGCTGCTTGCAACTTATCTCCATCAATAGCCTGAACTTTTCCCTTAGGCGTCGGCTCAGTATTTCATACCTATTGGGCTCAGCGCGGTAGAGGTTATGACCCTCCGCCGCACCCGCCACAAGGCATCGAAGGATGTTCCGATCGCCGGAAGCTGGGCATGAGCCAGCCAACAGCACTTTAAGGAGTCAGGCTCGATGTCGAATACCGATCTCCCCGGTTCACTCGCTTATCTACCTTATGACCCGGAAACGGCGTCGCAAACACCGAGAATTGCCATCGAGTCGGTCAGTCCGACAGTGGATAACGGACAATTCGCTGCCAAGGGCATCGCCGGCCAGCCCATTACCGTAAAGACCACCATTTTCGCAGACGGGCACGACAAGCTGGCCGCCTGCGTACTGTGGCGCGTGGAGGGTGCTGAAGACTGGCAGCGAGTACCGCTGGAGCTTCAAACCAATGACCTCTGGCTGTGCGAGTTCACGCCGGTACAGGTGGCTCGACATGAATTTGTCGTTCAAGCGTGGTGGGATGTGTACGGCAGTTACCGCTACGAGCTTGAAAAGAAATATGGCGCTGGTGTGCCGATCGGACTTGAGTTACAGGAAGGACGCATCCATCTGGAGCAGGCCCTGACTCGTGCGGATGACGAGGTGCGGCCCGGTCTGGAATCCTTGCTGGTACGGTTCGATCAGTGCGCTACCGAAGGTGACAAGGTGGCTTTGTTGCTTAGCTCGGAAACTGAGCGCAACATGCGCGACGCAGATGCCTATCCGCATCTGACCCACAGCGTCGAGTACCCGTTGGACATTGAGCGCCTCAAGGCACAATTCGCCAGCTGGTATGAACTCTTTCCCCGCTCGATCACTAATGACCCACAGCGTCACGGCACCTTTCGCGATGTAATCGGTGAGCTGCCTCGTGTACGTGACATGGGCTTCGATGTCCTGTACTTCCCACCGATCCATCCGATCGGTCTCGCCCACCGCAAGGGCAAGAACAATACCCTGGGTGCGGGCCCTGATCAGCCTGGCAGCCCTTATGCCATTGGTAGTCCCGATGGTGGCCATGATGCCGTACATCCGCAACTCGGAACGCTTGAAGATTTCCGTGCGCTGGTTGCCGCAGCGGCTGATCATGGTCTTGAAATCGCACTCGACTTTGCCATCCAATGTTCACCTGATCATCCCTGGCTCAAGGAGCATCCGGGCTGGTTCTCCTGGCGTCCTGATGGCTCCATGCGCTACGCGGAAAACCCGCCCAAAAAGTACCAGGACATCGTCAACGTCGATTTTTATGCCAAGGATTCCGTCCCGGACCTCTGGCTCGCGCTGCGTGATGTGGTCTGGCATTGGGTGGAGCAGGGCGTCAAGATTTTCCGGGTCGATAACCCCCACACCAAGCCATTGCCGTTCTGGGAATGGCTGATTGCGGATATCCGTGGCCGTGACCCAGAAGTCATGTTCCTGGCCGAGGCCTTTACCAAGCCAGCGATGATGGCGCGTTTGGGCAAAGTCGGATATTCGCAGAGCTATACCTATTTTACCTGGCGCAATACAAAGGCTGAGCTGACGGAATATTTCACACAGCTCAATAGTTCGCCCTGGCGCGAATGCTATCGGCCCAACTTCTTTGTTAACACGCCGGACATCAATCCGGTTTTCCTACAGACCAGTGGGCGTCCAGGGTTTTTGATTCGCGCAGCGCTGGCCACCATGGGGTCGGGCCTGTGGGGCATGTATTCAGGTTTTGAGTTGTGTGAAGGCACGCCGCTAACGCCCGGCAAGGAAGAATATCTGGATTCCGAGAAGTACGAGTTGCGCCCCCGCAACTGGTATGCGCCGGGCAACATCATGGCGGAAGTTGCACAGCTCAACCGGATCCGCAAGCAGAACCCTGCTCTCCAGACACATCTGGGGATCAAGTTCTACAACGTGTTCAATGACAACATCATCCTGTTCGGCAAGTACACGCCTGATCTCAGCAATTTCGTACTAGTGGCAATCAATCTTGATCCCCATAACGCCCAGGAAGGCCACTTTGAACTCCCCTTGTGGGAATTCGGACTCGACGATAATGCATCCATGCATGGCGAAGACCTCATGACCGGCCACCGCTGGACATGGCACGGGAAAACACAATGGACGCGTCTCGATCCTTCCATGCCATTTGGCATATGGCGTATCCGCCCGGCCATCTAGGCCAAAGGAAGACTATAAATGGCGAAACCAAAGAAAACGCGCTCGCGCAAACCAGCGGCCTTTATCAATGACCCGTTGTGGTACAAGGATGCGGTCATCTATCAGGTTCACGTGAAGTCGTTTTACGATTCCAACAACGACGGAATCGGTGACTTTCCTGGCCTGATCGATAAGCTCGACTACATTGCTGGCCTGGGCGTCAACACCATTTGGATACTGCCGTTCTACCCGTCGCCGCGCCGCGATGACGGGTACGATATCTCCGAATACCGTGGAGTGCATCCGGATTACGGCACCATGGCGGATGCCAGGCGCTTTATTGCCGAGGCGCACAAAAGGGGATTGCGGGTCATCACTGAGCTGGTAATCAACCATACCTCTAGCGATCACCCTTGGTTTCAGCGTGCACGCAAGGCGAAGAAAGGGTCTTCGGCGCGTAACTTTTATGTCTGGTCAGATGATGACAAGAAGTACGATGGTACGCGGATCATCTTTCTGGATACCGAAAAGTCCAACTGGACGTGGGATCCTGTCGCTGAGCAGTATTACTGGCACCGATTCTACTCGCACCAGCCTGACTTGAACTTTGATAACCCTCAGGTCATGAAAGCGGTGATCTCGATCATGCGCTACTGGCTAGACATGGGCGTCGATGGCTTGCGTCTGGATGCCATTCCCTATCTGGTGGAGCGTGACGGCACCAATAACGAAAACCTGCCCGAAACCCATGCGGTACTCAAACAGATTCGTGCCGAGATCGATGCGAATTACCCGGACCGGATGTTGCTGGCGGAAGCCAATCAGTGGCCGGAAGATACGCAGCAGTACTTTGGCGAAGGTGACGAGTGCCACATGGCGTTCCACTTTCCGCTGATGCCTCGCATGTATATGGCTATTGCCCAGGAAGACCGCTTTCCTATCAGCGATATCCTGCGTCAGACCCCTGAAATTCCAGCGAACTGTCAATGGTCGATCTTTTTGCGCAACCACGACGAACTGACGCTTGAAATGGTGACTGACCGGGAACGGGATTATCTGTGGAATTTTTACGCCTCGGACCGACGTGCGCGCATCAATCTGGGGATTCGCCGTCGCCTGGCACCGCTGCTCGAGCGGGATCGTCGGCGGATCGAACTGCTCAATAGCCTGCTTCTCTCCATGCCAGGTACGCCTACGATGTACTACGGCGATGAAATCGGCATGGGCGACAATATCCACCTAGGCGACCGAGACGGCGTACGTACGCCGATGCAATGGTCGGTCGACCGCAATGGTGGCTTCTCCCGTGCCGACCCGGCCAGCCTCGTGCTACCGGTGGTAATGGACCCGCTATATGGCTATCAGTCGATCAACGTAGAGTCACAGGCGCGCGATCCTCATTCGCTGCTGAACTGGACGCGCCGCATGCTGGCCGTGCGCAAGCAACAGAAAGCCTTTGGTCGCGGCACCATGAAGATGCTCCGGCCAACCAACCGCCGTATTCTGGCGTATTTGCGTGACTACACCACGCCCGAAGGCGAGCACGAGACCATTCTCTGTGTTGCCAACGTGTCGCGTGCTGCCCAGGCCGTCGAACTGGATCTGTCATCCATGGCAGGCAAGGTGCCCGTGGAAATGCTGGGAGGCAGTGCCTTTCCGCCCATTGGCCAACTGCCTTACATGCTGACACTTCAGCCGTACGGATTTTATTGGTTCTACCTCGCAGGCAATGAACAGATGCCTGCGTGGCACTCCGAGCCTCCAGAAACCATGCCTGACTTCCAAACGCTCGTCATCAAAAAGAATCTGCAAGAGTTGCTCAGCGGTACGCCGCGCAAGGCTCTTGAGCAGGAAATCCTGCCGCTGTACCTGCCCAAGCGCCGCTGGTTCGGCAGCAAGGACGAGGCGATCCAGCAGGTCACTCTCATGTACGCTGTGGAAATTCCAACGCCGAAATTCCCCGTGCTGTTCATGGAAGTCTGCGTGAAAAATGCCAAGGGGCAGGAACATTATGCTTTGCCGTTGGGCTTCCTGGCCGAGAGTGACCAGCATTGCAGTCCGTTGGCTACCCAGTTGGCGATGTCCCGCATTCGCCATGTTCGCAACGTAGGTCTGGTTACCGATGCCTTTACACTGACCAGCTTTGTGCATGGGGTGTTTAAGGCCTTCAAGGATCAGGCCGTACTGAAATCGCCTGCAGGTGAAATCCGCTTCCAGCCGTACATGGATGTCGAGAACTTCACTACAACCGATGAAACTGAAATTCGGCACATGGGTGTAGAGCAGTCCAACAGTTCGCTCATTGTAGGCGACAAGTACATGCTCAAGCTGATCCGGAAGGTAGCTACAGGTATTCATCCTGAAGTCGAAATGGGTCGGTTCCTGACGGACAAAGGCTTTGCCAACATGGCGCCCTTGCTGGGTGAGGTAACACGCTACAACGAAGAGGGCACACCCAATGTGCTCATGCTGGTGCAGCCTCAGATCCATAACCAGGGGGATGCCTGGAAGTGGACGCTGGACAAGCTGGACCAGGTAACCCGTGACATGTTGGAGGCAGGGCTGTCAGAGGTGGAGAACGAGTTCACTGCCATGTCCGATCTGGAAAACTTTGCCGCCATTCTGGGGCAGCGCCTGGGTGAAATGCACACCTTGCTTGCCCAGGACACCGATGACGCTGCGTTTGCACCCGAGAAGATCGATGCAGACTCCGCGCGTACGTTTGCTCACCGTGTACGGGAGCAGGTTGACGCTGCTCTGGATACGCTTGAGAACAAGCGCGCCTCCCTGGATAGCGCCAGCACCCAGCACCTCGACAAATTGGTATCTCAGCGCAAAGAGCTTGGCGAGCGCATTGAAGCCCTTGCCGAAGACGTAGCGGGTGGCCTGCGCATCCGTGTTCACGGAGATTTGCACCTTGGGCAAGTCCTGGTGTCTCAGGACGATGCCTACCTGATTGACTTTGAAGGTGAGCCTGCCCGTTCGCTGGACGAGCGTCGTGCCAAGTATGGTCCGCACAAGGACGTGGCAGGTCTGCTGCGATCCTTTGACTATGCGGCGGCCATGATCACCATGAGCAGTAACAGTGGTGCCGATACGTCGGAAGAGGCAATGCGTCAACGGCTACAGGCAGCAGAGACCTATCGCACAACGGCTTACGCGGCCTTCCTCAAGGCTTATCGTGAGGCTGCTGCCGGTATCGCCCATGAGTGGAGCGAGCGTGGTGAGCAGGCAGCGCTGGATCTCTATACGCTAGAGAAAGCCGTTTATGAAATTGGTTATGAAGCGGCCAATCGGCCTAACTGGATCAACATTCCGCTGCGCGGCGTAGCCGCCATTGTGGATTCGCTCATTTCGGGAGCAAAAGGATGACTCAAGCCGTAGCACCCCAGAACCACCAACCAGACTACGCCCAGCTATCTGCTCCAGAGGCGGACGCGCTGGCTCGCGGAGAACATGGCAACCCGTTTGCCATCTTGGGGCCTCACCCGGATGGTACCGGGTTTCTGGTTCGTGCCTTTTTACCCAATGCGCTGGGTGTCGAGCTGGTCGAGCGTGAGAGCGGTCGCCACTTGGCCCATATGGAAGCCGGGCAGATTCCCGGGCTGTTTTATGCCCGCCTGGACTATCAGGCAACGTATTTCTTCAGGATCCGCTGGCCCAGTGGCGTACAGGAGACAGAAGACCCTTACAGCTTTGGTACGCTGTTGGGCGATGTCGATATCTACCTAATCAATGAGGGTAAGCATCGTCAGCTGGGCCAATGCCTGGGTGCTCAAGCGATGACGATCGATGGTGTTCAGGGTGTACGCTTTGCTGTGTGGGCACCCAATGCACGTCGGGTTTCCGTAGTGGGTAACTTCAACACCTGGGACGGTCGCCGTCACCCAATGCGCCTACGGCACGGGGCAGGGGTATGGGAATTGTTTATCCCCCGTATCAAGCCGGGTGACTCATACAAGTACGAAATCCTTGGCCAGCATGGGTTATTGCCCCTAAAAGCTGACCCAGTCGCCTTGGCAACGGAGCTACCCCCGTGCACCGCCTCGGTAGTGGCTGATCCGGCTCCGTTCGAATGGCATGATGATGATTGGATGGCGCAGCGCAAGGAGCGCCAGTCTGTTCATGCGCCGTTCTCGGTATATGAGCTGCACTCTACCTCGTGGCGTCGTGACGGTGGCGACGATGGTCGTATCTTGAATTGGCGGGAGCTAGCTGAACAGCTGATTCCCTATATTCAGGAGATGGGCTTTACCCATATCGAGCTATTGCCTGTGATGGAGCACCCGTTCAGTGGATCATGGGGCTATCAGCCACTGTCGCAGTTCGCTCCAACCTCTCGTCATGGCACGCCGGCTGATTTCGCCGCCTTCGTAGATGCCTGCCATCAGGCGCACATCGGTGTGATTCTCGACTGGGTGCCTGCGCATTTCCCGACGGATCCCCATGGACTGGCGCGTTTCGACGGTACAGCACTCTATGAGTACGAGCATCCTTTCGAAGGTTTCCATCAGGATTGGAACACTTACATCTATAACCTTGGGCGCAATGAAGTACACGGATTCATGCTGTCGTCTGCGCTGCATTGGCTCAAGCATTTCCATATAGACGGCCTGCGTGTGGATGCGGTCGCATCCATGCTGTACCGCGATTATTCCCGCAAGCAGGGCGAGTGGATTCCCAATAAATATGGCGGCCGCGAGAACCTCGAGACAATCGATTTTCTCCGCCATTTGAACGATGTGGTGCATGAAGAAGCGCCCGGTGCGTTGATGATTGCAGAGGAGTCCACCGCATGGCCTGGTGTCAGCAAGCCTACCTCCGAGGGCGGTCTTGGGTTCTCCTACAAGTGGAACATGGGCTGGATGCATGACACGCTTCATTACATCGAGCGTGATCCGATCTACCGCCGTTACGACCATCACAACATGACCTTCGGTATGGTATACGCCTATTCCGAGCGTTTTGTTCTTCCCATTTCCCATGATGAAGTCGTGCATGGCAAAGGGTCTTTGCTGAACAAGATGCCCGGTGACAATTGGCAGAAGTTTGCCAACCTGCGTGCGTACCTGTCCTTTATGTGGACGCATCCGGGCAAGAAGCTCCTGTTCATGGGGTCCGAGATCGGTCAATGGCGTGAATGGAGCCACGACCGCGAACTGGACTGGTTCCTGCTGCAGCATCAGAACCACCAGGGTGTACAAAAGCTGGTAGCGGATCTGAACCGGTTATACCGGGCAGAGCCCATGCTGCACGAGCATGACTGCGAACCGGAAGGTTTCCAGTGGCTGGTAGGTGATGATTCTGCCAACAGCGTATTTGCCTGGCTGCGTTTCGACTCACAGAAGCGGCCCCTGCTGGTTGTTGGAAACTTCACGCCCGTTCCCCGTAGCGATTATCGGATAGGCGTTCCCGAAGGGGGGCAATGGCTGGAGCTCTTCAATAGCGACAGCGATATTTATGGTGGGAGTGGGTTCGGCAATAGCGGTGCCGTCATGGCCGACGAAACCTCCAGCCATGGCCAGCCAGCCTCTTTGAATCTGAAGTTGCCGCCATTGGGCGTTGTTATCCTGAGACCTGGCACCCGGCCCGAGCATTGATCGGGAGACAGCAAAAGAAAACGGCGCTTAACGCGCCGTTTTTCTTGCGTTTTTTGACTGGTGAAAGAGGCTGATATTTTACTGCTGTCGGGGTTGTTAAGCGGCTGTTTGCATCATTCACGTTTTATTGACACGCTATGGGTTCTACTAATGCAGTAGCACCGGGTCAGGGTCTTTATAGGTAATCAGGGAGGACTCACATGGTAGATCTGGCAGAGTGGAATCTGACAATTCCCGAGCCATCCAGTCCTGTCGTTATTGAGACCAACGTACTCAATCGCAACTACCGCAGTGATTACTTTTATCGTACTCCCGATGGTAGCGTGACCCTCTGGGCTCCCGTAACAGGACGTTATACGCCGGAACTCAACTATCCCAGTACTGAGCTTCGGGAAACGCGCCCGGATGGCAGTGAATACAATTGGAAATACGAAGACTCCGTCAGCCTGATGCAGGCTGACCTGCGCGTTAATCAAGTGCCTTCCAGTGGCAAGATGATTATCGGACAGATCCGTACGGTGGGAGATAGTCAGGGTACACCAGACTCAGCATTGATCAGCCTGCGTTATCGTCTGGACCCTACCATGGAGGGGAAAACGCCTGTCACTGGACAGGTTGAGGCCTTGATTCGTACCAAGCCGGACACCCTCAAGATTCCGCCACAAATTCTGCTACGCAATATTCCATTGGACGGTCCGTTCAGTTATGAATTGCGCTTGAGTCGGACCGGCGTGCTGAGCGTAAGGCTTTTTACACATGGGCGCGGAAACGGGGAGCTGTCTGTACAGTTGGATCAGCGCTGGGCAAGTTACCACCTTTACTTTAAGGCGGGCGCTTATGTGGAGGACAAGGAGGGACCTTCTACCGAAGGGGGTAAGGTGACCTTCAACCGATTGGTCACCATGCATCAACCCAACAACCGATAAGGACTCGGCAGCCCGTCAGGCTGCCGGACCTTTGGCCTGTGCCTGTGCCTGTGCCTGTGCCTGTTCGTCCTGTTTTTCCATCTTGGCCTCGTTTCGCGCCCGGATTTTCTTGGCACGGCTTTCCATGAAGAAATACACAACGATGGCAATCAGCAGCGGAGCGATGAAATAGATGGCTCGATAGGCAAGCAGTGCCGCGATGATGTACGACTGATCTAGCTCATGGCCCATGAAGGCTACGAATACTGCTTCCAACACTCCGATGCCCGCAGGAATATGCGTGATGACACCGGCAAAACTGCTGATCAGGAGAACGCCCAGCACAAACACATAATCCATCTTCTGTCCGAGCAGCACATAGATAATGGCACCCATTGCCATCCAGTTGATGGACGACACCACAAGCTGAATACAGGCCATACGCAGGGAAGGTAAATTAAGGTTTTGCCCTTTGATGGTCCATGAGCGACGCTTGGAAAACTGGCAGAACAGCAGGTAGACGGCAATAAAGGTGACGAGGCCGATGCCTATCATCCGTAGCGTCATATTGCCGATGTACCAGTGCGGCGGAATCTTCACCAGCCCTGCTGTAAAGATAATCCCTGCCAGCAGGATGTAGCCCAGCCAGTTAGTCGCCAGGCTTAGGCTGAAGATACGGGTAATGGTGCCGCTTTCCAGACCCAGGCGAGAATAAAGTCTGTACCGCAAGCCAATGCCGCCTACCCATGTGCTGAGCGTAAGAGTAAAGGCATAACAGATAAACGACACGATCATCACCTGCCGTTTGCCCAGCTTGTGCCTGCAGTAGGCTCGCCCGATCAGGTCATAAAAGCCATACATGATATAACTGACCACAACCAGGCCCACGGCCATGAGGATAGCGGTCCAGCCATACTGGCGAATGGAATGCCATACCTGCACCCAGTTCACCTGCCGGGCATACATCACGAGCAGAACAGTAACGGCAATGAAAAAAGCGTAGGTCAGAAGCCTCTTGGCGATAGGCCACACTTTACCTTTGGGAGAAGGTTTTGACTTCACGGAGGCATCCTGAGAGTGCCTTAGAGTGGCGGTCATGTATGAGTCCTCGCACGTTCCGGATCTGCTATATCGGATCGTTCAAGATGCGATTGAGCGGGCGGTTCGACCAACGCTATTTTAGGGGTGTGTGCCGGTAACCAGCCTACCCAGGCAGGGAAGTGCCGAAGGAAGTGAAACACCAGCATGGTTTTGGCCAGGTGCCAGATGGTCTTGCGCGGCACCTTGGTCATGTCCACATGCTGACAATGCTGAGCCATGAGTTGTTCGAGCCGACCACGCAAGACCTGATTAAAGGCTCGGTCATGGAAGATGAGATTGGATTCGAGGTTAAGAGAAAGACTTAAAGGGTCCAGGTTGCTGGAGCCTACCGTAGCCCAGTAATCGTCCATCAACGCCACCTTGCCATGCAGAGGGCGGCGGCAATATTCGTAGACTTCGACGCCCTCAGGTACAAGGTAGTTGTAAAGCATCCGTGCACCGACCTTCACGATCGGCATATCCGGTTCGCCCTGGACGATCAGTCTGACCTTCACGCCACGCCGAGCCGCGTCTCGCAGTTCACGCAACAGGCGGTAACCGGGAAAGAAATAGGCATTGGCAATGATGATTTCACGCTTGGCGCTTCGCATCATCTCGATATAGTGCTGCTCGATATCCGTACGATGCTCTTCGTTGTCTCGGTAGACGAACAGTGCCTGTGCATCACCGGGGAAGTCGTTGCGAGCAGGCTCATTGCGTCGTCGACCCCACCAGCGACTAGGCTCTTCGCTGTTGCCCAGTGCCTCAAGGCTAAAGCGATGAATATCGGCTACGATAGGGCCTTCGACTTCTACTGCGTAGTCCTGCTTGGCCGTAGGACCAAAATCACCCAGATGATCAGCAGAAAAATTGATGCCTCCAACAAAGGCGATCTCAGCATCAATGACAACGATCTTGCGATGAAGACGGCGGAAGAGGTTGGTCCTACGCCCCATGAAGAGGGGGCGCGGATCGTAGAAGCGGAAGCGAACACCGGCAAGCACGAGTTTATCAAGGAAGTCCTTGGTCAATTCCGCCGAACCGTAGCCATCCACCGTGACCTCAACGCGTACGCCACGCCGGGCTGCTTCTATCAGTACACGGTGTAGCTCATTGCCTACCTTGTCTTCAAACAGAATGAACGTTTCCAGCAGGATTTCCCGCTTGGCCCGGGAGATAGCTTCAAATACCCGAGGAAAGTATTCTTCGCCGTTCTCCAGAAGCTGGATTCGATTGCCGTCTCGCCATTGCGGACTCATACACACAACTCCACAGCCAGCGGGGCATGATCGGACAGGTGAGACCAAGGGCGGTTGGATAAGACTTCAGGGGTACGCACCGTGAGGTTGCGTGTGTAGATCCGGTCCAATCGCAACATAGGCATACGCGCTGGGAATGTCTTGGCGTGTTGCCCGTTGGCGTTCAGAAACGCTTCCTCAAGTCCTGCGCCCGCCTTGAGCACATCGCTGGCTCGTTGGCGCCAATCGTTGAAGTCACCTGCAACAACCAGCGGCGCATCTTCCGGCAGATTTTCAATGAGCTTGCACATCAGTTTCAGCTGTTGCAGACGGTGGTTCTCTCTGAGCCCCAAATGACAACAGATCGCGTGGATATCAAAGTCATGATCCGGAACGCGCAACACACAATGCAGTAAGCCGCGCTTTTCCGGGCCGGTAATGGACACGTCAAGGTTCTGGTACGTCACGATCGGAAACTTGGATAGTACGGCGTTGCCATGGTGGCCATCCGGGTAGACCGCATTTCGCCCGTAGGCGAAATCGGTCCACATGGAATCAGCCAGAAACTCATACTGCGGCGCCGCTGGCCAGTTCTCGAAGCGCAACGGGTGCTTCTCGTGCGTACCTAACACTTCTTGCAGAAACACGAGATCAGCCGATGTCGTGCGCACCGCATCACGCAGCTCCGGCAAGATGAACTTGCGGTTGAAGGACGTAAAGCCCTTGTGCGTGTTGATAGTGAGGATCTTGAACGAGAAACCCTTTGTTGCGTTCGTCATGCTTGACGCTTCCTCCGTTTGGTTTGCTTGGTCAATTCGAACAACAGAAATGACCGTCCTGTTACTTGATAGACATCGCCAAACGCAAAGGTGTCGCCGGTTTCCAACAAATCAGGCTGATTGGTATCAACCTGCAAAACCCAGTGCTCACCTTGAGGCACTTCGGGCAGTGTGAAATCCACCATATCGTAATGGGCATTTACGATCATCAGAAGCGACGTATCAGAGCCGGCACGGCGAATCCCCGTAGGTTGCGCACGACCGTCAAGCAGGATGCCCATGCAGCGATTGCTGCCGTCCTGCCACTGTTCCATGCCCATTTCTTCACCGCTGGGCATTAACCAGGTGACGTCCTTGATATCCAGCGCTTCGTTGTATACGCCAGTAAAGAAGCGGCTACGACGTAGTAACGGATACTTCATGCGAAGCTCGATGAGCCGGCGCGTGAAGTCCTGAAGCTCAGCACTGCGCTCCTTGATATCCCAGTTTATCCAGCCGATTTCGCTGTCCTGGCAATAGGCGTTGTTATTGCCGCCTTGCGTCCGCGCGAACTCATCACCCGCCAACAGCATCGGTGTGCCTTGGGAGAAGAACAGGGTTGCCAGGAAGTTACGCATCTGGCGGTAGCGCAGGTCGATGATTTCCGGATCGTCCGTTTCACCTTCTACGCCACAGTTCCAGGACAGGTTATTTGAATGGCCGTCGTTATTGCCCTCGCCATTGGCTTCGTTGTGCTTGTCGTTGTAGGACACTACATCGTTGAGGGTAAAGCCGTCGTGAGCAGTGACAAAGTTGACTGACGACGCCGGCTTGCGGCCACGCTGGTTGAATTGATCACCCGAGCCGAGAACGATCTTGGCAAAGTCGCCAAGTTTGTCGTCATCGCCTTTCCAGAAGGACCGTGCCGTATCGCGGAATTTATCGTTCCACTCCATCCAGCCGGGTGGGAAATTACCCACCTGATAGCCGCCTGGACCGCAGTCCCAGGGTTCGGCAACAAGCTTGAGCTGATTGAGTACCGGATCCTGACGGCAGGCATCGAGGAAACCGCCGCCTTCGTCGAAACCATGGGGTTCGCGGCCAAGAATGGTAGCAAGGTCAAAGCGGAAGCCATCCACACGCATCTCGGTTGCCCAATAGCGCAAGGAGTCAGTCACCATCTGCAATACGCAAGGGTGACTCATGTTGAGTGTATTACCCGTACCGGTATCGTTGATGTAATACCGGGGATTATCCGGCATCAGACGATAATAACTGGCATTATCGATCCCCTTGAGCGAGAGGGTCGGGCCCATCTCATTGCCTTCGGCTGTATGGTTGTAGACCACGTCGAGAATGACTTCAAGGCCGGCCTTGTGCATCCGCGCGACCATGATCTTGAACTCGCCGATGGATTGGCTGGCCATGTAGCGGGCATGAGGGGCAAAAAAGGCCAGGGTGTTATAACCCCAGAAATTACGCAGCCCTTTCTCAAGCAGATGGTTGTCATCCAGGAAGTAGTGGATGGGCATCAGCTCGACGGACGTCACACCTAGCGAACGGATGTAATCTACAACATCGCTTTCGTGGAACGCAGAGAATGTGCCGCGGGTGTTTTCCGGCACTGAAGGATGCTGCATGGTGAAACCACGGACATGGGTCTCGTAAAAGACAGTACGGTCCCACGGTACCTTGGGCTTCTCTGTAGTACCCCAGGTAAAGGCCGGATCGATCACGCGGCAGCGAGGCATATAAGGTGCACTGTCGCGTTCATCGAACGAAAGATCACCGTCAGGATGGCCAATGGTGTAACCAAACAACGCATCGTTCCACTCAAGCTCGCCTACGATCTGCTTGGCATAGGGATCAATCAGTAGCTTGTTGTGGTTGAAGCGATGGCCTGCCTCTGGCTCATAGGGGCCGTGTACGCGATAACCGTACAACGTCCCCGGACGTGCGTCAGGCAAGTAGCCGTGCCAGATCTCATTGGTGTACTCGGGCAGCTCGATGCGCTCGATCTCTTCAAGGGTATCCTGGTCAAACAGGCAAAGCTCAACCTTGGTAGCATGAGCCGAAAACAGGGCAAAGTTGACGCCGGAGCCGTCCCAGGTGGCTCCCAGGGGATAGGGCAGTCCTTCGCGAATGCGGGATGTCGTGCGGTTGACGAAAGCGTTTTGGGTCTTCTCAGAACTATCGCTAGGCTTGTTAGCGCTCATAGTAATCGACTCAGGTCTATGTCTTAGAGCTCAACCAGGTGCTGCCTGTATTGAGGTAACGGTACCGGCTCTATCTGGAGCGAGGTACTTTCAACCATCCGGTAACGTGATGTTTCCGGACCTTCTTGTACGTCATAGGTATAGAGGCTTCCGGATGCTGGCAGTTCCGAAAGGACGTGTGTCATGCCGGTTAGAGCGAAGCAGCGCAAGTTTCAATAAATAAATAGTTATTTTTATAAGGTTTCGTGTATAAGATTTGTAGAGTTATAAATTTCAGATTTAATTAAAAAGGCGGAAAAGAATGTTCATTCTTTTCCGCCTTTTTAATGGTGATCAATACAACTTAGTAACGAGTCGGAAGATCAACACCTTTTATTTGGAACCGCCCTTGCGGCCGGCTTCAGCTGCACGCTCACGGTCGTTGGCAAAGTTGCCTCCGCTATTACGGCCACCTTTACGTCCGGCTTCGGCCGCTCTTTCACGATCATTGGCAAAATTACCAGGATTGTTGTTCTTGGCAGTCATGAATTTACCCTCACGTTGGTTTCTGGAAATAGCAGTTATTACCGCTATTAACTGCTAACCCTTCACTGTATGGGATAGCCTCATGAGGCTACGGTTCACCCGCTAGAGCCCACGGCTGACGAGTGGTCCAGGCCTTTTTTGGATGCTCCTCCCTTGCTTAAATGGTAGGTTGAGAGCATTACCTGCAAATAGATGGCGCATGGTAAGACCTATTCATTTAAGCCTTAACTGATTAATTAAAATCCGCCGTGTGTGGATTGGCATTTAGTTGGCAGCAATTAGGCTCGGAAGTTAACCAGCCGTCTAGATCGCGTGGTTCAAACTCAATGCAGCTAGGCATCTTGGCAGGATTGTCACTTACGATCGGGTCAGGTTGAGGAACTTCAGGACGGTGTGCCATGGCATCAATTCTCATAGGATTAAATTTATACCCGAACACCTTGAATCGAGTGCTGGAATTGATACGCAGAGGGAAGGCTAGTTCCAGCCTTTTATCGGCCGTTGATAGTATCCGGATAAAAGGTATATGGCCTTTTGATATATAAGCAGAGCCACATATCAAAGAGAAAAAGTGTTTACCCCTTCTGCTAGTAGCAGAAGGGGTAGAGACATTAAGGCAGGACTTACTCTTTAGGTACGGCCTTGGCACGCGGAGCACGGGGCTTCTTGGGCGCTGCAGCGGCAGCTGTGGTTTTTTCGACCGGAGGCTTTTCAGTCTTGGGCTTGACGGCTTCCTTGACCTTTTCGACCGCTTTTTCGGCCAGCGATGCAGCCTTGGGCTTGGTTGCACGAGGCTTCTTGGGCTTGGCTACAGGCGCTGCTGCAGCTTCAGGCGCTACACCTTGCTGCTGCTCGGCTTCATAGAGCTTGGTAGCCATTTCCCAATGGCGATGCTCTTGATGAGCAGGGCGACCTTCGGACTCCCAAATCTGGTAGGCGAGCTGCTGAATGCGTTCGGTGCGTTGACTCATTATAATGTCTCTCCTTGTGACAGGTCTTGTGTAATCAATAAACCAAGAGGAAAGCTCGCAAGAAGCTCGCTTAATGAAAGTTCACTCTGTTTCACATGGACAGATGAATGGCTGAAAGTTTCCGTAAAAATTTGATCGATGAACTGTTTTGGCACTTTTACAGAGGTGTCCTGCCATGCTGATGCCTCAAAAGAGGGAATAGGGTTCTCCCCAATGAAGCGCCAAACGCGCAGCGGTACAATAATGATAGCGGCCTTGCCCTGATACTCACGGGCGAATGCCAGTACGTGGCTCGCCTGTGCTCCCGAGACTTCCAGCGGTATGTACTGGCCCTTGAGAAACACATCCGCATGGGAGGTACGAGCCGCCAGGGTTCTTGCAATCACACTCTGCTTAACGCGGCCATCCTTCCAGCTGGAAAGCAGCTCTGCCGGGGCCTTGGCCTCTTTCAGCGCAGCGATGCGAGGCGGGTAGTCCACCGGGCGGCGGTTGTCAGGCTCGACCAGACTCAGATCCCAGAAGTCACATCCCTGATAGAGGTCCGGTACACCGGGTGCGGTCATTCTAAGCACCGCCTGAGTCATGCCGTTCAGCGCACCTGCAGGAGCGATACGGGCTACCGTCTCGACAATTTCCTTACGAAGTGCCGCGCCTTTTTCACCGGTGATCAATTGTTCCAGGAAATTACGGCACGCTGCTTCGTACTCGGTATTAGGCGTCCACCAGTCTGACTCAAGCTTCTCTTCACGTAAGGCTTTTTCCTGCCAGGGCAGGAGACGGTCCAGATACGCCTGAAGCCCCTGCTTGTCATCGGCTGCCAGATCAAGCGGCCAGCTGGCCAGCAGGGTTTGGTAGAGCATCAGCTCATCACCCGGGGTAGGGGCAGGCTTGTCAGCAAAGGTTCCCCGCAGCGGTGAACCCATCTCCAACCAGCGGGTTGCAGCCTGGGTATAGAGGTCAGCCATTTCGGAGATGACCGCGAGGCGTGCGCGTGTGTCTTCGCCGCGTTTGTGGTCATGGGTCGCGGTAGTCAGCATGTTGCGTGGGAACTGCTCGGACCGCAGTTTGCTGCTTGCATGGAACTCTTCTGTGCTCTGGCTGAAGTTCTGTGGGTCGAATCCCACATCGTTGCGCGAGAGCAGGGCGCCTGAGCGGTAACAGGAGGTGTCTTCCACGGCCTTGGCTGCAACGGGTGAGGTCAGCTGCTGGAACTTGGTAATAGCGCGACGCTGCTCGCGACGTGCCACGCTACCCACCGGCTGACGGCAGGGAGCCTTGCCACCCAACCATTCATGCAGCAGTTCCAGTACTGGTAGCTCGGCTTCCGAAAGATTGGGGCGCGCACCGTCTACGGCCTTCTGGAAGAACTTTTCATCCTCACCGGTAAAGCCGGCTGCGCTGGCGTAGGTGCGGTAAACCGGGAAGTAGGTAATCAGCTCAAGCAAAACACGGCGAATGGAGCCCAAGCTGATATCACGGGTACGCCAATTCTGCTGAGCCACTACATGCAAGGTATGCGCAGTGGATTCGAATTCACTGGCCAGTGCAGTAGTCACCACGAGTCGGCGCGCCTCACGAACTTCTTCCATAAAGTTAGCTGGGCGTCCGGTCTTTTCAGCCCAGAATTCGTTCAGAGGTTTTTCGCCGGCCGGATCATGCATAACCCCCGACACTTCGTTCATGAACTCATAGCCGGTGGTGCCATCGATACCCCAGTCGCCACGCAGGTGCTCGCCCTCGGCAAGGATCTTCTCCACATAGATGGGGAAGCCGCCTTCAGGCATGCCGTTGGGACGGCTCTGGCAGATCGTATCGATCTGTCGACGCAGCTTGCGGCAATAGCCACGGGGATTGGCCAGACCGTCGATATGGTCCAGGCGCAGACCATCGATCAAGCCTTCGCCGATCAGTCGGAAAATCATGGCATGCAGCGCGTCGAAGACCTCGGGGCGCTCCATGCGCAGGCCACCCAATTCGGTGATATCGAAGAAGCGGCGCCAGTTGATATCGTCGGAAGCGGTACGCCAGCTTGCCAGACGGTAATGTTGACGCTCCAGCAGCGCATGCAGACGCTCGTGATTGGCCGCATCGCTTGCATCGAAAGCTGCCAAGCATTGGTCCAGCGCTGCCTTGACTGCAGGGTTCTGGCGAGCACTTTCTGCCAACTGGGTAACGGCCTCGTTGGCACCTTCGCGGTCACCCTCGCGGGCCTCGAATGCATCGGCAAACAGGCGCAGCTCGGAGGCGTCGCTTGCACGTAGAATATCGGCGTAGGTAGGGGGTGAAATGGGGAAATGGTGCGCGTAGTACTCGACCCGGAAACCGTCTTTCTCATCAAATACCAGCTTCAACTCACCGGCCTGCAGGATGTCACCATAAGCGCCACCCAGGAAAGGCAGCAGTAGCTGACCATGCAATTCAGGGTCGGGGCTGTACCAATTGATGTCGTAGAATTTAGCGTATGGGCTATGGCGTCCCCATTTGAGCACATCCAGCCACCACGCATTCTCCGATCCGCCCACGCTCATGTGGTTGGGTACAAAGTCGACGATCAGTCCCATGCCACGCTCGCGCAGACGGGCAACCAAACGGCGCAGGGCCTCTTCACCGCCCAATTCAGGATTGACACGGGTAGGGTCCACAACGTCATAGCCGTGAACCGAGCCGGCTCTGGCCGTGGTGATGGGGGAGGCATAGATATGACTGATGCCCAGGTCAGCAAAATAATCGACCAGGGGAATGGCATCGTCTAGGGTAAAGTCCTTGTGAAACTGCAGGCGAACAGTCGCGCGCACTGGGCTCATGATGAGTGGCTCTCCGCTTCTTGACGGGCTGCCGCCAGTAACTGCAGGCGACGCTTGGGGGTTTCGTTATTGAGTAGGGTGCTGGCCTGATCCGGCCAGCGACGGCGCCAATTAGGGTGGCTATCGATGGTGCCGGGCAGGTTGGCTTGTTCTTCCAGGCCCAAGGCATCTTCAACCGGCAGGATAACCAGCGGTGCCGGTGTTTTACCGATATGGCTTATGCAGGCATCCACAGCCGCTTTGGCGCTATCAGGGCCGGTGTCTTTCAGGCCCAATGTCTTGGCCAGGCGCTGGCGATCCTCTTCACGCTTCTGCTTTTCTTTTTCTTCGGTGGTGTCTTCCGCCAACTGTTCCAGCCGGGCCTGCCATTCGACATCACGCGCTATCCACCAGCCAGTCATAGTAGGAAGATCGTGCGTCGTGGTCATGGCGATGGAGGTATTGTTCCAATCCTCGATCTCTTTGAAGTTCTGGTCTTCGTCGCGCTCAAACATCAGCACTTGCATGCCCATGATGGACTTTTCCATCAGACGCTCACGAAACCCTTCCGGTACGGTGCCCAGGTCTTCACCCATGACAATACATTCGTTACGCCAGGACTCGATCGCCACCAGACGAAGCATGTCTTGAATGGGATAAGACAGGTAGGCGCCATCGGCTGGCGAGGCACCTTCAGGCACCAGCCACAGTCGTTGCAGACCCATCACATGGTCGATACGTACACCGCCTGCATGGGCAAAATTTGCCTTGAGCATTTCAAGGAATGCCCGAAAGCCGTGGCGCTGCAAACCAGACGGCGAGAATGCAGAGATGCCCCAGCCCTGGCCGCGCTGGTTGAGCAGGTCGGGTGGTGCTCCAACGCTGACAGACGAAAGCAGCTCTTCTTGGCGGCTCCAGGCCTGACTGCCGCCGCCATCGGCGCCTACGGCAATATCAGCAACAAGGCCGATTTTCATACCTGACGCTTGGGCAGCCTTTTGCGCGCTTTCCAGGCCGCGGGCGGCCAGCCACTGCGTGAACGCATAGAACTCCACGTCTTGTGCATGGGTTTCAGCAAACGTGGCGACGGCAGGATTTTGAGGGTCCTGATATTCCTTTGGCCAGTGCTGCCAGCTGGGCGCCGCGGTACCATGGGCAAAGGATGCATGTAGCGCTTCGAACCGACAGTGGTTTTCCAGCGCTTCGCCGCCCTGTTGGCGGAAGGCCTTGAAGTCGTCCTGCAACTCACCGCTTTTCACACGGAAGTCCATGAATAGCGCTCTAAGTACACGAAGACGAGTCTTGGCCACGGCAGGCCAGTCGACCATTTCTAGCCCTTCCAGGCGGGACCATTCCTGCGCCAGCCCGGTTTTGTCCAACGCATGTTTGAGCGCTTCCTCGCCTAGAATCGCGGCGGGTGAAGCATTCAGAATATTGAGAAACATCCGGCTGGAGGGCGAATAGGGGCTGTAACGATTGCCGTCAGCACTGAACATGGCATGCAGCGGGCTGATAGCAACCGCATCGGCGCCTAGCTCTGCCGCCGAGCGGACAAACTCTTCGAGCGCTTTCAGATCACCCAGGCCACCATCCCCCGGACGACGCAGGCTATACACCTGCACGGCCAAGCCCCAGGTTCGCGGTTCGGGTTTACCCAGGGCATCGGCAATGCTGTAGCAGCGCTCGGGTGCAATCGCCAGGGTGACCTGCTGTTCGCCTATTTTCAGGGTGTGATAGCCCATGGTGTCGATAGGGGCGAGTTGGCCGTTACCGTCTACCTTGCCGGTCACGCTATTACCGGATTCAAGGGTAAGCGCATAGGTCTGTCCAGCCTTGAACTGACCTGTGCGGCCGACAGGCTTGTTGCAGTCCCCAGTAATGAGGGGAGGAAGGTTTTCGCTATCTTCCAACTCATCCAGTTTCGCCAGGCTAGCCTTGATGTCCGCCTCCGAATCTGCCGGAAGACCAAGCGCTGCCAACAGACTAAGCAAGGCCTCATCCGATACCTGTTGAGGCGTGCCGTCATAGGCATCCCAGTGAATGGAGATGCCGGCTTTTTCTGCCAGTGCGTGCAGTTGGTCAGAATCGTTCATTGAGCATCCTCCAGCCAGGCGAGGGCGGTATGCCCAGCCAGTTGGCCTTGTTCGCGCGTGGAAAGACCGTTATCCATGCTGGCGAAGAGCAGTCGACCCGGTTGCTTGGCATCGACAGAAACGGCTTGCTCGCTCAGGTTGATTTCCAACGTAAGGCGGGCACCATCACCCAGCGTCCAGCAGGCGGTGACCGCCTTTTCGCCTAACGCTTTAGCCTCTGCCGGACGAGCACCAGGCAGACGCGGAATAATCTCCTGATGGCGAATCTCGAGAAGCTTTTTGTATAGACCGACCCACAAGGCATGATCTGGCTGGTCCGCTTCTCCAAAATTGGGCTTCGAATCTTCAAAGGTGGTAACCGCATTAGGGTCCGGGATGTTCTCCCGGTTTTCCTCATGGGTGAAAAATTCGAAATCCTTGAACTCGTTGCGGCGACCGTCTCTTACCAGCTTGGCTAACTCTTCGTTATGACTGGTAAAGAACAGGAAGGGCTGCCGGCTACCCCATTCCTCACCAATGAAGAGCAGTGGAATCATGGGGCTGAGCAGCAAGAGAGTCGTAGCGGCTTTTAGAGCATTCTCTGGGGCGAGAAGTGTCAGGCGCTCACCAAGGGCACGGTTGCCAATCTGGTCGTGGTTCTGCAGGAAGATGACAAAGGCCGTTGGTTGCAGATGGCTGCTCGGCTCCCCGCGCCCCTTGCCGTGGCGAGTGTCTTCGCCCTGGTAGATAAAGCCCTCGCTCAGGCAACGAACCAGCTTGGCAGTGGCGTCTTGGGTAAAGTCCTGGTAGTACCCTTCGTTCTCACCGGTAATCATGGGATGAATCACATTGTGCCAGTCATCCGCCCACTGCCCATCGTAATGTACGCCGCCCAGGAGGGAGGCGGTGTTGTCCTCGTTTTCCAGAACGAGATGCACATGGCGACCCGGCTCGACCGTTGAGCGAATCTCGTCTGCCATTTCCATGAGGAAACCCTTGTCACCAATGGCATGGACCGCATCGAAGCGCAGACCGTCGAAGCGGTATTCCATCAGCCACATCAAGGCATTGTCCTTGAAGTAGCTGCGTACGGCCTGTTGACGGAAATCAATGGCTGCACCCCAGGGCGTGTGGATGTCTTCACGGAAGAATTTTTCGGCATAGGCGTGCAGGTAGTTGCCGTCCGGGCCGAAGTGGTTGTAGACCACATCAAGGAACACCATAAGACCATGCTCATGGGCCGTATCGATCATGGCCTTGAGATCTTCAGGCGTGCCGTAGGAGGATTCCACGGCGTAGGGCAGCACACCGTCATAACCCCAGTTGCGACCGCCAGGGAATTCGCTCAGCGGCATCAGCTCGATGGCCGTGACTCCGAGTGCAGCCAGCTTGGGCAGAATATCTGCAACGCCTTTGAATCCACCCAGCGTACCGACGTGGACCTCGTAGATAACACTCTCGTGCCAGGGGCGGCCGCTCCATTGGGTATTACGCCATTCATAGGTATGCGGATCAATGACAATGCTGGCTTCATGTACGTCACCCGCCTGGGCCCGGGACGCAGGATCGGGAACCAGAAGGTCACCGATACGATAGCGGTAGCGTGTGCCGACACCACAGGCGGCTTCAGCGCTAAACCAACCCCCATCGAGGGCTTGCATGGGAACAATCATGCCGCCATCGAGAACTACGTCGACAGCCGTGGCGCTGGGGGCCCAGAAACAGAATTGGGTACGATTGTCGGAGAGAAGAGTGGCGCCAGCCGTGCATTGCCAGGCGTAGCGGTTATTTTTGGACGGGCGTGACAAGTCCTTCATGCGTTCTGTCTCCCAGTGGAGGGCAGGGTAAGGCACGTGGGTGCAGGTTCGGTTTGTGGTGCGCGCTCCCGCCATGAAGGCGGGAGTGTTCTTTCTATGACCAGAAAGATGGCGCTAAAGTTGAATCAGATCGCAGCTTGTTCCTGACGAACTTTAGAAAGCAGCGATTGATAGAGCTCATCGTACGGTTGAGCGCTCTGAGACCAGTAGAACGGGCCGCTCATGGCGCGTCGACGCATGGCTTGAAGCAGATCCTTACGCTCGAACACTTCGAACGCACGATCAATGGACTTCGTGTAGCTTTCCAGAGTGTGCTTGTCGAACAGGAAACCGGTAACACCGTCTTCAATACTGTCCGCCAAGCCACCTGTGCGGCGAGCAATTGGTAGAGAGGCAAAGCGCTGCGCATACATCTGGCTCAAGCCACAAGGCTCGAAGCGAGAGGGCATCAGCAGGAAGTCGCTGCCTGCAAACATGCGGCGAGCTTCGGTCTCGCAGAAACCTACGTGTACGCCAACACGACCCTTGTAGCGCTTGGACAGCTCATTCACTGCGCGCTCGACCGCAGGCTCTCCGCAACCAATGATCACCAATTGGCCACCGCGAGAGACGATATGGTCAACTGCTTCAATGGTCAGATCGATACCTTTTTGGTGCACCAGACGGGAAACGACCGCGAACAGGGGACCTTCAGAAACTTCAAGACCGAAATCCTCACGGATACGGTCTGCATTGGCCCGCTTGCCTGCCCAGTCATAGGGAGAAAAGCTCTGGCACAGGTGCGGGTCATTGCAAGGATCCCAGCCCTCGTCGATTCCGTTGAGGATTCCGGACAGCTTGCCCTGCTTGGCCTTGACCTGAAGCAGACCTTCCAGCCCACAACCAAACTCGGGTGTGGTGATTTCCTTGGCATAAGTCTGGCTTACCGTCGTAATGTGACTGGCGTAGCTCAAGCCTGCCTTGAGAAAGGAGATCTTGCCGTAATACTCAAGACCGTCAATGGAAAATGCTTCGGCCGGGATACCGAGGTCTGCCATGCAGTAACGGGGGAATACGCCTTGATAGGCCAGGTTGTGAATGGTCATCACTGATGGTGTTTTCAGTCCGCGCCATTGCACATAACCTGCGGCCAGGCCTGTCTGCCAGTCATTCAAGTGCAGGAGATCAGGGCACCAGCGAATGGACGCCGTGCCTGCTGCCAGATCCGCTGCCGCCGAAGCCAGTCGACCAAAGCGGATATGGTTGTCGACCCAGTCGGCACCATGGGTATCGGCATAAGGTGTGCCCGGACGCTCATAGAGTTCGGGGCAGACCAACACATAAATCACGAGACCGTCTTCCTGATCGACACGGGCGATGTCGCAGGCAGGCATGGCAGCCAGTGCCGGAATACGTCCGACAATCTGCATTTCGTCGCGGATGGCATCCATGACAGGACGATAGCCGGGAATAAGAACCCGGACGTCATGTTTGGAGGACAACGCGCGTGGCAGGGCAGCGGAGACTTCTCCCAGGCCGCCAGCTTTTACGAAATCGGTAATTTCGGGTGTTACAAACAAAATACGCTTACGTGTTTCAACGACTGAGCTCAGCTTGAGCTGGCGCTCGTCGGTTTGAGTAGGGAAGCGATTGGCATTGCGCACTTCTGCTGAGTTCGCAGCTACAAGCGTTTCAAATTTCCCCACAACGGCATTTGCCATATTGCGCTCCCAAAAAGCAGTAATGACTGCGGTTTGCCCAATGAACGCTTCTCGTCGAAGCCGACATACCGATCAAAAACGTCCACAGCCATGCTGCTTAAAGCCCCCTGGCGACGTCCCCCTGTAAGGAACTGGACAAAGGGCATTGCAAGGTTGCGCCCGATAGTCCAGTCTGCATAAAAGATGACCTGCGCCAGCTCGCCTAAGTTTCCTGGTTGGGTATGCACATTTGACGAACGTGCTAGAACCGTGCCGCTTCTGGCTGGTTTGAAATAAAGCACGCGCCTGCAGCTTTAGCGAAGATCATTACAATTACGCGACAGTACTCTGCGTAATCGCCTTAAATTCAGATTTCAGGCTGTCTAGCTGGCGTGTTGTGCATTTCGTCGGATACTGAATGAGGCCGTTTGATTTGCGTGCCCACTTCCGCCCGCAGCTGAGGCAAACACTCTGGAAATTCCCGATTTACGAAGGCAATCAGGCGCTCACGTACATGGCAGCGCAGATCCCAGTTTTTGGACGAGTCTGGAGAGGTAACGAGGACGCGTAGTTGTATGGCTCTGTCCGAAGCGTCCGTAACTTGCAAGACGCATACACGGCCATCCCACAAATGGGGCACTTCGTTGCACACACGCTCCAATTCAGCGCGTATCGGCTCCATCGGAAGTGAATAGTCCACCCACATAAAGACCGATCCCATGAGGCTGGAATTGGTGCGGGTCCAGTTCTGAAAAGGTTTTTCGATAAAGTACTGCAGGGGTACCACCAAGCGCCGATCATCCCAGATCCGCACCACGACATAGGTTCCGGTAATCTCTTCAACCCGGCCCCATTCCCCCTCGACGATCACGACATCATCAATTCGAATGGGTTGGGTCACGGCAATCTGCAGACCGGCAATGAGATTGCCCAGTACAGGGCGTGCGGCGATACCCGCCACGATACCGGCCACACCAGCGGAAGCGAGCAGACTGGCACCGATTTGCCTGACCTCGGGAAACGTCATCAGCATGGACGACAGGCCTACCAGAAAGACGACAAAACCCAGGCTGCGCACCATGACGCGCGTCTGGGTCTGGATACGTCTGGCACGAAGGTTATCTTCAATATTGACCGGGTGACGGATGGAAATGGTCGCGCCAATGGCTTTTACGCACCGTAAACCCAACCAGGTAAACGCAGCGATTGTGATCAGGGCCGTCAGGTGCCTTAAGCCACCGATCAGGGGCAGGGTGTCAGGCGCTGAACCCAATACACCTTGCAAGGCTATCAGCGGGATCAGAAACCGGGCAGGGCGCTCGGAGTAGCGGATCAGTGTCTGAGCCAGCAAAAAGGGACGCGCGAGTCGTTTCAGTACGGTGGAAATAACCAGTACGGCAATGCTGGCGATTGCCATCGAAACACATGCTGCTACCAGAGTAGCCAGCCAGGGAGAGGAGAGAAATGTCGACCAGTCGATGGACATCATCCAGAGTCCTTAGGAATCAAAAAGCCGCGAAGCGCGGCTTTATCGGCTGATTCAGTCGGTGGGTTTAAAGCGAAGTAGGGCTTTCAGGCGGAAGGGGAGTGTTATCAACACTACCGGCATCAGCGTCGTTAGCGGCTTGAATAGTTTGAATACGTGCCACAGCAGACACATTGCGCGCATAGCTGCGGGTGATATCGATGATCATCATGGCATCTCACCTCAATGCTGCAAGGAACTTGGACTTGGTGGCGCTGATGATTCAGCGCTTGTCAATTCCGACTGGGCTTCTCGGACTCTGGTTCCCCAGCCTCCCGGCTAGAGCGGCTTTAGCAGCTGAACGGTCATCAAACGAGTAGTAATACCAGCCTTTATAAGAAAATGGATGCCAACAATCCCAGCTCGTTTAAACACGTCATACGTAATTATTGAGAAGAACGTAATGAATCGTTTCAGCTATAAACGTAAAGCTTATCAAGGAAAAGCCGACATCCTTATGGAAAGGCTTGGCTGATGACAGTCTCAAGGGATATGCAGCGTCGATTTACTTAGCCAAACGGCCATTCAGTGCTACTAGTTAGATAAGCACCTCGTGTTGAGGCGAGTCACTTGAATAGGTAATCCGTCCTTTGATGTTTATGCGTTCATCTGATATTGACACCCAAGTGTCGTCCTCTCGAAATATCCTGCTGTCAGCCCCATGGCGACTGGTTCTGGTATATACCGTAGTGGGTGTCCTTTGGATCGTAGGTACGTCCTTTGTCATTGAGACATTAAAGCTTCCTGAATGGAGCTATACGCTTCGCGGGCTGCTATTTACCTTGTTTACGGCCATCACGGGATGGTGGTTTATCAAGCGGCTGACTCAAATTGCAATTCAGACCCAGCGACTGATCAGCCAGTCGGAAGGCGATTACCGAGCGTTATTCGAAATCCATCCAGCACCCATGTGGCTCTATGACAAGCACAGTCTCCTTATCATCAAGGCAAATGAGGCGGCTCACAGGACTTATGGTTACACCAGTGCTCAATTTGCCCAGCTGAAGATCACTGACTTGTACGCATACAGTGATAGGGATGAATTTAAAAATCGCACCCATAAAAACGGTATTAACAGTCAGCATCTTTCTGGTATTCGCAAGCATGTCAATCAATCCGGCAATTCCATGGATGTAGATGTGCTTTGCCATGAGCATATTTTCAAACATGAGCCTTACGGGCTTCTGATGGCACAAAACGTTAGCGCCCATTTCGAGCTTGAGAAAAAGCTGGCCAATAGCTTGAGGCAGCTTGAGCTGGCCCAGCATATTGGCATGATGGGTTATTGGGAGCGGGATCTAAAAGACCAGTCGATTCGCTGGTCGCCTGAGATTTATTCAATCCTCAACCTGGACCCCAGACAGGAAGAACTTACCTTCGAGCGCTTTCTTTCTCTTATTCACCGGGATGATCGAGCGCGCATGGCCAAGATATATCATGAGGCGGCTTCGGTGGGGCAGACCACTCATGAGTATCGGGTTACTCCAAATAATGGAGAGCTTCGCTACGTGTTTGAGCGTACTCAGCTAATAGGAGATGAACAGGGAGTCGCCCGAACGCTGTTCGGGACGTTTATTGATGTATCCGAAATCAAGGTGGCCGAGCAGGCATTGGTGAGGCAGCAAAAGCGTTATGAACATATGGTTGACACCCTTCCAGAAGGTGTACTGATCATCCATCAGGGGCGTGTTACATATGCCAATAAGGCCGCCTGCCATATGTTCGCCGAACATTCAGGTGCGCGGTTACGGGCGTTGGATATCGGGCTGTGTTTCCATCCGGATCATCGGGAGCGCGAGATGGACCGCCTTGATGCCTTGCATAAAGGTCTGACGCAAGAGCAGACATTCAGGCATATCACATTATTACGGCTGGACGGCTCAGAATTCGAGGCTGAATTGGCTGAAATCATTCTTGAAGAGCATGGACACCGTGACGTGCAGTTGCTTGTTCGGGATATCAGTCAAGCCTCTCAGATGCGCCGGGACCTGGAGGTAGCCAACAAGAGCTTGCAACGTCTGTCCCAGCGGCTGATTGAAGTACAAGAACTTGAGCGCCGACAGCTGGCCCGTGATCTGCATGATGATATTGGGCAGCAGCTCACAGGCATCAAGCTGCACCTGTAACGACTTGTTCGCAAACTCGACCACGAACAGGAAGTTAAAACATTAGCTGCTGATCTTAGCCAAAGCGTAAACGATGCCTTGGCCAAGGTGAAAAGCCTCTCGTTGTCCCTTCATCCGCTACAACTTGAAACATTAGGACTTGAAGCTGCCGTGCGGTGGCATCTGTCCCAATTTCTAGGAGCTACGTCTACTCAATGGGAGCTGAATGTTGAAGGGACGTTGGATAACCTGTCAGCTGACATGGCGGTTGTTGCGTTCAGAATCATTCAAGAGGCCGTGAACAATGTAGCCAAGCATGCGCAGGCGGCTTCTGTAAGGATCACCTTAAGTTATGACGTCGAGGGGCTAAGGTTAGAGATATTGGATGATGGTTGCGGATTTGATGTCAGCAGTGCGTCTCAGGGAGCCAGAAGTCTGGGGCTTACCAGCATGCATGAGCGGGTGGCTTCTTTAAACGGGAAGGTCAGGATCTCAAGCATATCGGGCGTAGGCACACGTATCACAGCGGTTCTGCCTGTTGCGACTAATTGATGAAAGGAGAATGAGCTTGGTAACCCGTGTAGCGCTCGTTGATGATCATGCGTTGATTAGGGCTGGGCTGCGGTCTTTGGTCGAAGACCAGCCTGGCTATGAGGTTGTGGCGGAAGGAGGAGATGGCTCTGATGTAGAAAGTATTCTGCGGGAGCATAAACCGGACATCTTATTATTGGATATCAGCATGAAGCACCTTAGTGGTCTCGATGCGCTACGCCAATGGCGTGAACAGTATCCAGCTGTTCAGATTCTTATGCTTTCCATGCATGCTACACCTGACTATGTTCTGGCTGCATTACGCCTAGGTGCGCGGGGCTATCTGCTCAAGGATGCGGCTGCACAAGAGCTAGACCTTGCTTTGCAAGCCCTGGCACGCAACGAGTCGTATTTAAGCCCCGGTATTGCCCAGACCGTTATTCAGTCCGCTATCGTCGAAGGCCGGCCACGCGAGAGTAGTAGCGGCGGTTCGGTATTGACGCCCAGGCAAACAGAAATCTTGCGTTTGATTGCACGTGGTTGCTCGACACGTGATATCGCTCAGGGCCTTGGACTCAGTGTAAAAACCGTAGATACCCATCGCTCGCAAATCATGGATCGCCTTAATCTGCATGATGTGCCCTCGCTGGTTTTATACGCTGTACGTAAAGGCTTGATAAGCCCTGAGGATTAACAGCCTATTGGCCTAGGGAATTCCCTGATAGTCAAGGTAGCGCAAGTTTCGCACACTAGGTCACTGGCTATTGAAAGAGTGCCCTATGTCTTCATTTTCGTCCCAGGCTGATCGTTTCCTGGAGCATTATCTCTCACGTCATGATGCTTCAGACGCACCTTCTGCTTCGTTTTCGGTGTCCTCCTCGTGGGCGCTCTGCTTAGGCGTTTCCATGGTCAGTCTCCTTTGCCTGGGCCTTGGCCAGCTAGAGGTTGCGTTACTGGTCTGGGGGGGCGCGCTGACAATGGCCATGGTAAAGCGTCTGGCTTGGCAAGCGTTCAGCGTTTGCGGGCTGGTTACCCTTGTAGGGTGTCTGGTCTGGTATGTCATTGATCCCCACCCCTACGATATCGATATTCATCTCGTGATCGTTTGCGGGTTGGTTATTTCGGTCAGCTATCTTTCTGGGAAAGTGGCTCGGCTGAAGACGAGAATCAAACAGCAGCACATACACAACCACTTGTTGGCGCAGTTCAGTTCGGTCCTTACCCAATCGCCTGACGTATGCCTTAAAGAGATTGACTTGAGCGGTCGTCTTTTAAGCATGAATGACCAGGGTCGATTGCTCATGGACGTTTGCAATTCCGAGCAGGTCCACGGCGCGGATTGGTTGAGCTTCTGGAAAGACGAATGGGCTCCAAAGGCGCGTCAGGCATTTGATCAGGCCTGTTTGGGCGTGCCGGGGCGTTTTGTTGGCCAATGTGACACGCTCAATGGCACAGCCAAATGGTGGGATGTACTGGTCCTGCCTGTCCGTGGGCAGCAAGGGCAGATCGAGACGATATTGGCGTTCTCTTGGGACATTACCGAAGCTCAGCGTAACGCTACCAAGCTTAAAGACACCCACGATGAATTTGATGCTCTTCTAAATAACCTTGATGAAGGAATGTATCGGCTCGATCAGGAGTGGCGTTTCATTCAAGTCAATGAGATGGCTGAGGTCCTGCTCAGGCGCACACGAAAAGAGCTATTGGGCGCTTACATCTGGGACCTTTACCCAGAGGATGAAGATCGGGAACTCGGTTCGGCTTATCGGGATGTGATGTACTCCGGTTTCCCTCGTCATTTTGAATTCTATTTTCGGCCTTTTCAGCAATGGCATCGTGTCAGCGCTTATCCGCGGCCTAACGGTATCACCGTGTTCTTTAGCAACATCACCTCGGATGTTGCCAGTGTCCAACAGAGCCAGACAACAGAAACTCGCCTGCGGTTGGCTCAGGAAATTGGTCGTTTCGCTGATTGGCAATTCGATCTGGCCTCCCGTGAGCTTATGTTGTCCGAGCAGGCGATACAGCTCCTGAATATCTCCATGGAGGCAGGTGGCTCGCATCAGGATGAGCTGATGAAGCATTTGCATCCTGATGATCGTCTGGGACTAGTTTCAGCGCTGCTGGATTTGACCGAGGGAAAAGCTTCCTTGAGTGTCTCTTTACGTCTCCGGCACGTCGGGCGGTTAGGAGCATGGAGAAACTTTCAATTTGCAGGTGTGGTGCTTCGCCCTAAAGCTCATCCCCAAGGCCTTTTGGTCGGTTGCATGCAGGATGTGTCCTTGCAGAAGCATCGCGAGCAGCGCCTGATTCAGGCGGAAGCCTTTACACGCAGTATTCTTGATGCACTACCGCAGTTGGTATGTGTATTGGACGAAGCCGGTACTGTAATTACCGTCAATCAAGCGTGGACCCAGTTTATTGATACCCATCCCGCCCAGTGGGACTGGCCGGATGCTGGAACGAATTACCTGACATTCTGTGCAGGTATGGCAGGTCGGGACGGGGCCGTGGCGCAGACTATTTTGGCTAAACTCCAGTCTCTGCTGGATGGAGAAGGTGATCCTTTCAGCCTGGAGTTCAAAATGGACTTGGGGGATGAGGTTCGCGTCTTCAAGATGTTTGCCCTGCTAATGGACACTGAGCAGAAGCAATTACTCATTGTGCATGAGGATGTCACCGAAACGGCTCGTCTTCAGCGAACACTAAATACTCAGGCCCAACGGCTCAAGTTGATTTACGAAGGCTCGAGCGATGGGTTGTGGGAGTGGATCCCACAGCGTAAAGCGCTTTACCTGTCCGAGCGGTTCATTGAATTGATAGGAAGCATCCCTGATGAGCATCAACCGTTTCCACAGTGGTTGATTGAACATACTCATCCCGATGAGACCGAGGCGTTGGTATCTATGCTTGAATGCCATCTGGTGCACGACGCGCCATTTGATATCGAGCTGCGTCTGCAAACGGCTATGGGCTGGCATTGGTTCAGGATCCGTGGCAAGGCCGAGCGGGAAGGGGAGGTACTGGTGCGCTTTGCAGGATCGCTGATGGATATCGATTTTCAGCGAGACCTTTTAGCTCAGCTTCAAGAAAGTGAAGCTCGTTTCAGGGAAATGGTTGAGTATCTTCCTCATGTCTTCTGGGTATATGACATTTCCAAGGAAAAAGTCAGCTATGTAAGCCCAGCTTTCCAGAAAATATGGGGACATTCGCCTGAGTTGTTATACGAGAACGCGACACAATGGATCAGCCTTGTCCATCAGGATGATCAACCATTGGTTGAGCGCTTTCACCAAGAAGTGATCTGGCATCACCGGTCTGCTGAGGTCGAGTACCGCTCAGTCGATGCCAACGGTAAACTTTTGTGGGTCCGTAATAAGGCTTTTCCATTTCCGAACGCCCAAGGAGAGATTGCTCGTATTGTGGGTATCGCCGAAGACATCACCGAGGCGCGCACCTACCAGGAACAACTTTATGCGGCTGCGCATTTCGATAGTTTAAGTGGGTTACCCAACCGAGTCATGTTCCATAAACGCCTGGAAGAACAATGTGTTCAGGCTGGAAAGGGTAATCGCGAGTTCTCGGTACTCTTCATTGGGCTTGATCGTATCAAGTGGGTCCAGCAATGCCTGGGCCAGCGTATACGGGATGAATTGGTCAATCAGGTTTCCGAGCGTTTCCAGACCGTACTAGGCGCAAGGGGCTACCTTGCCAATCTAGCCAGCGATGAATTTGCGGTACTGTTGAGCCGAGAGGAGGAAATGGCGCATGTGCATGATGTTATCAAGGCCTTGCTTCAGTCGCTTGATGAGCATTTCCTACTGGCGACAGAATCGATCCGGCTGACAGGTTGCATCGGTGTAGCTCAGTACCCACTGGATGGCGACACGGCCGAGCAATTGATCAAGAACGCCAATGCTGCCGTGTACGCCGTACAGAAATCTGGACGCAATGGGTATCAATTCTTCAACCAAGGATTGCTCAAGCACAGCTTCGATACGCTTAAGCTTGAAGCTGAACTTAGTCGTGCGATCGATCAAAACGAGTTCGTTCTGTATTACCAGCCCAAAGTGGATATGGCTAATCAACAGGTATGTGGTGCCGAGGCCCTGATTCGCTGGGAACATCCAGCTCATGGTCTCCTTAGTCCGCTACGGTTCATTTCATTGCTTGAGGAAACCGGCCTGATTGTGCCCGTTGGGCTCTGGTGTATCGACCAGGCTCTGGCGCAACTGGCTGAGTGGCAATCAAGGGGGCTAGGCCATTTTGTAGTAGCGGTGAACCTGTCGCTTCGCCAGCTGCAGCCCGACCTATGCGAGCAAGTGCGAGCCAGCTTGAAGCGACATGGTATTGAGCCGGGCTGCCTGGAACTGGAACTTACCGAGTCCATCATGCCTGAGGCAGGCAGCGAGTCGAGCGCCATCATCAATGATCTAAAAACGTTGGGCGTCCGGATAGCGGTGGACGACTTCGGTACGGGTTATTCGACCTTGGGAAGTTTGCGTTCTTTTGTGCCGGACACACTCAAGATTGATCGGTGCTTTCTTAACGAGATGGCCAGCAATGCTTCTGATAGTGCCATTGTGAAAAGCGTCATTGAGATGGCTCACGCCTTGTCGATGACGGTTGTGGCCGAAGGTGTCGAGTCGCTGGAGCAACAACGGTTATTAGAGGAACTGCATTGTGACCAGATGCAGGGGTTCTTGATCAGTCCGCCGGTTGACGCCGTTATTTTTGAGGAAAAGCATATTGCCATTAGGTAAATGACTTAGTTCTTTCAGCTTGTTGTGTCATAGAGCCGCTCCGCTGTAGAGCGGCTTTTTTTTGAGCTTATGGTGTGGCAGGCCTTCGATTCTGCCATCCATCCTGAAACTTTAGCCGCTCGGTGGCTTAGATGTTTCAGGTTTTTTCTTAGGAAAAGCAGGCGTTTTACCTCAGGTTCTCCCCGATAGTTTCTCTTGAGCACCGACGCTTAAATATGCCTGCCGTGGATGTCAGGCGAGCCGAAGTGTTTCGGCCTACATCAGACAGGCCGCACGCTTTGGTGTGAGCAGGAGCCACCCAGCTGCGTTACGCATCCATTTCAATGAAACCATCGCTCGTAGTTGAGGACCCCTTCATGGCCCTGGTCAAGAAACCCACCACGCCTTCCGCCGCGGCTGAAAAAGTCGTATCCCGTACCGTTGCCCGTGATGCTGAGGCACAGCGCAAGCGCGCCCGCACACTGGCCAAGCAGCAGCAGGCAGCTGAACGTATTGCTGCTGCGACCAATCAGCTGTCTACAGGCGTGAATGAAGCCGCTTCTGCTGCAGAAGAGCTCAAGCGTGCTGCCGATCAAATCGCCAGCGGTGCAGAGGAAGCGTCCGGCGCTGCTCAGCAGTCCCTAAAAGCTTTCGAGATCGTAGGCCGATCCATTGAGCTTCAGCAGCAAAGCGCTGCGGTTGCCCAGGAAAAATCCGAGGCCATGCAGCGCTTGGCTGCAGCGGTCAATACTGACGTAGTAGCGCTCATTGCCAACGTTCGTGTTGCGGCAGAGCGTCAGTCCGGCTCGGTTGACCGCGTCGCTGAGCTTAAACAGCAGGCCGCTAACATTGGCGAGATCGTCAAGGCTGTTGGCCGTATCGCTGACCAAACCAATCTTCTGGCATTGAACGCTGCCATTGAAGCCGCCCGTGCAGGCAAGCATGGTAAAGGCTTTGCCGTAGTGGCTGACGAAGTCCGCACCTTGGCAGAAACCTCTGAGAAGAGTGCCAAGCAGATTTCCGACATGGTCGGCAAGATCCAGCATGACGTGGAAAACATTGCCCAGGGCATTAACCGCTCCGCTGAAACCATCCAGACTGAAGTAGAGAAGGGTGGCACCATCACCCAGCAGCTTGAACAGATTCGTCTGGATTGCATAGAAATTGTAAAAGGTGCGCAGGACATCGCCGCGGGTGCTGTTCAAAGCAGCGCTGCTGCCCAACAGGCGCTGCGCGGTGCAGATTCCATTGCCTCCGCTGCCGAGCAGCAGTCCGCCGCGGCCGAGGAATCCGCCAAGACGGTAGATGAGCAGGCTCAGGCCCTGGCTGAGTGCGAGCAGGCCGCTCAGAGTCTTTCAGAGCTGGCTGAAGAGCTGAAGAGCTCAACTGATGTCAGCAAAAGCGCCGAAGAGGTTGCCTCAGCGGCTGAAGAGCTGTCTTCGGCTGTTCAGGAGATCAATCGTGCGTCCAGCCAGATTTCCCTGGTAATCGACCAGATCCGCCAAGGCGCACAAACGCAGGCTGCTGCTACCGAAGAGTCCGCTGCAGCGGTCACTCAGATCGAAAAAGGTCTGGAATTGGCGCAAGGGCGTGCAACGGCCAGCCTAGAGAAGGCGAATGCCATCAAGACGCTGATGGGGGCCAACAAGGGCAACATCGACGCCATGGTCAATGGTGTGACCTCGTCCATCGAAGCGACTCGTGCCAGCCTGAGCCAGATCAAGGATCTGGAACTGATCTCCCGCCGGATCGACAAGATTGTTGACGCGATTACCACGGTTTCCATCCAGACCAACATGCTGGCCGTGAACGGCTCTATCGAAGCGGCCCGAGCCGGTGAGTTCGGTAAAGGCTTCGTCGTCGTGGCGACCGATATCCGTAACCTGGCTCATGACTCCGCTGAGAACGCTGACCGCATCAAGGATCTGGTGAAAGCCGTTCAGGACCAGATCGGGGTAGTGGGTCGCGACCTGGAAGAAATCATCAGCGCTGCCCTGGCAGAAGCTCAGAAGGCAACGGTGATTACTCGCAACCTGGACAGTATGGCCGGTGACATTGCCAGTGTGGAGGTGGGTTCTTCCGACATCCTGAAATCTGCCGAAGAGATCAGCGCCAGCATCACCCAGGTGAAATCCGGTATCGACCAGATCTCTGCCGCCGCCCAGGAAGCCGAGCACGCCGCTCAGGAAGCCGCCGCTGCTGCCAAGCAGCAGTCGCAGGGTGCTGAGGAGCTGTCCGCCGCCATTGAAGAAATTGCTTCCCTGGCTGATGAGCTGCAAAGCGCCTAAATCCCTGAAGTGAGGGGATCGAGATGACTCAAACAACTGCAAATGAAGCCCTCGTCGTACGCGGCGAGGGAGATGACGACGAGCTGGCTCAAGGGCATCAGTTCGTAACGTTCACCGTCGGTGAGGAGGTGTTCGCGGTCGAGATGTTGCCTGTGCAGGAAATCATCCGTGTACCAGAGGTGATCCGTGTACCACTAACACCGCCAGCCCTGAACGGTCTGGCCAACCTGCGCGGTAACGTGTTGCCGATTATCTGCCTGCGGACCTTGTTCAACATGGAAGCCCGCGATGCCGATGATTCGACCCGCGCCATTGTGCTCAATTTGGGCCAGCCGCTGGGTTTCGTGGTTGACCGTGTTGCCAGTGTCATCATGGTGGAAGACGACCAGATCGAGCCGGTCAGCCATGTCCAGTCCACGATCAACACTCGCCTCCTGACAGGGCTGCTCAAGCAGGTTGGCGGCCACGAACTGGTAATGATCCTGGATTTCCAGGCCCTGATCCGAGACAGCTTCAGCGAGAACAGTCTGCTCCAGCGTACTGTCATGGCCAGCAGCATGTCCGTTCTGCCTGACACCGCCGATGAGGATGAGGACAGTGATGAGCTTCAGTTGGTCAGCTTTACCGTAGACAGTCAGGAATACGGTATCGCGATCGAGGATGTTCAGGAAATCGTCCAGGTTCCCGAGCATATCGTCTCTGTACCCAAGACGGCGTCCCATGTACGCGGTGTCATGACGCTGCGTCAGCGCCTGCTACCTCTGGTATCGCTACGCGAGATGTTCCATTTGCCCAGTCAGGAGACTGACGAGCGCAGCCGCATCCTGGTGGTAAGTCTCGCCGGAGTGTCGGTTGGGATCATTCTCGATAGTGTTAATGAAGTCTTGCGAGTACCCGGCTCTCAGGTTGAGCCCATGCCGCCAATGCTGGCGCGAGACCAGAACATGGCTGAGCTGACCGGTTTATGCCGCCTGCAAAATGGCAAGCGACTGGTCTCCGTCGTGTCAGCAGAGCGCTTGTTCCAGCACCAGTCGGTGCAACGTGTTTTGAATACGAATGATAAGGAGCCGAGCGTGGACGAAGAGCTGCTCGATCAGATTGATAACGACGACGAAGAGCAACTGGTGGTGTTCCGTTTGGGTAACGAAGAGTTTGGCGTACCCATCGACAGCGTCCAGGAGATCGTTCGCGTCCCGGAAAACCTAACGCATGTACCCAAGGCGCCTTCCTTTGTCGAGGGTGTCATGAACCTGCGTGGCGTTGTGCTGCCGGTAATCGATCAGCGCCGCCGCTTCGGATTGCCGAGCATCGAGAACAATGATCGCCAGCGCATCATGGTGTTTGTCATCAATGATCTGCGCACCGGCTTTATCGTGGATTCGGTCGCTGAAGTGCTGAAAATCTCACGCAACCTTATCGAGCCTGCACCGGCCCTGTCGAGTGAACAGCAGCGCCTGTTTGGTCGCGTGGCAAATCTGCCCAAGCAGAAGCGCATGATCCAGCTTGTCGAGCCGCGTCAGCTTCTCGGCGAGCAGGAGCTTAGCGCCCTGTCGAGCGTCGCGTAAGAGAGGGGTGCTGCCGTCATGATTCGTCTGCTTATCGTCGATGACTCCGCATTAATGCGTCGCCATCTGCAAAAGGTGTTCGAGGCCGAAGGTGATTTCGAACTCGAAATGGCCCGCAATGGCCTCGAAGCGATTGAGCTGGCTCGCCAGTTCGATCCGGACGTCATCACCCTGGATATCAATATGCCTGAAATGGACGGGCTGACGGCTTTGTCCATGCTCATGGCAGAAAAGCCTCGTTCGGTCGTGATGTTTTCATCGCTGACCGAGCAGGGCGCTATTGCCTCGCTTGAGGCATTGGCGCTCGGCGCGGTGGATTTCTTTCCCAAACCGGGCGGTACGATTTCCCTGAATATCGATCAGGTGCGTGACAGCCTGGTTGCCAAGGTGCGTGCCGCTGCTGGCGCTCAGCTCAAGAAGGCAGGAAAATCACGCGCCGGATCAACCGCGCCGACTCGCTCCCAGATCGAGCGCGAGCCGGTGGAAAAAGCCGTAGAGCTGGCAGGTGACTTGGGTGAAGGGCTTGTGCTGATCGGCTCCTCTACCGGTGGCCCTCGTACGCTGGAAGAAATTCTGTCGAAGCTTCCGGCGAGCTATCCCTGGCCGATCGTGGTTTCCCAGCACATGCCGGCCAACTTTACCCGTGCTTTCGCCGAGCGCATGAACAATGTTTGCGCACTCACGGTGGTAGAGGTCAGCAGACCTCTGCCGCTCGAGGCGGGTACGGTTTACGTTGGGATGGGGGGCAGTGACGTTTGTATCGGTCGTCGTGCAGGCCGTCCTTATGCCTTGCCCAAGCCGGAAAACAACAAGTACCTCTGGCATCCCTCCGTCAGCCTGATGGTGGAAACTGCCATGGGGCATTTCCAGCCAAGTCAACTGATTGGCGTAATGCTGACGGGCATGGGGTACGACGGTGCTGATGAGATGACCGAACTCAAGCGCCGTGGGGGGCGCACCCTGGCTGAGTCCAAGGAATCATCTGTTGTATTTGGTATGCCGGCAGAGCTGATCCGTCGTGGCGGTGCCACGGAAATCATGGCCTGCACTGAAATGGCCGCCACCCTTGTCCGTTGGGGCAGCGGTAAAACCACTACGTCTTCTCGAGTATCCCGCCATGCCACTCGTTCGTAATACTCTGGCCGATCAGGCCGGTGATGACCAGCCAAGCGGGTTCGAGCAGCTGCTTGATACACTCGGTAGTCCCGATACCGCGGCTCGCCGCTTGGCCGCACGTGCCATAGCACAGTTTCCAGACTCCAGTAGCGCTCTGATCGATCGTCTGGAAGAAGAAGCCGAACCGTCTGTGCGTGAGGCCATTATCACCAGTCTGGCTGCTATCGCCGATGTCAGCTCAGTCACCGCTCTGCTTGACTGCCTGCGCAGTGAGGATGCGGCGCTACGTAACGATGCCATCGAAGCTCTGAAGACGGCAGGTGTTCAGCACCCTGGGTTGATTCAGAACGCGCTGCAGGACTACGACGCCGACGTCCGCATCCTGGCTATCGGCATTCTGGAATCACTTAAGCACCCGGATGTCGAGCTGTGGCTGATCGATCTGCTGGAGCATGACCCGCATCTCAATGTCTGTGCCTGCGCCGTGGATTTGCTGTGCGAAATCGGGAGCGAGCGTGCGGTGCCGGCGCTTGAGGCTTGTCTTGAGCGCTTCCCCGATGAGGCTTACCTGCGTTTCGCCGTTGATCTGGCTATCCAGCGCCTGCGTGGAGAATCAGCCCTGTGAGCCAGACACCCGCGATTACCAAAGAAGACTTCGTGAAGTTTCGCGAATTCTTCTACCGCAAGACCGGCATCCACTTCGATGACTCGAAGCGCTATTTCGTGGACAAGCGCTTGATCGAGCGCATCGAGGCCACGGACGCGGGTACTTTTCGCAACTATTTTGTGAACCTGCGTTTTCAGGCATCGGGTGATGAGCTGCAGTCTCTGGTCAATGCGATGACCGTCAATGAGACCTACTTTTTCCGTGAGGAGTATCAGCTCAAGTGTCTCGTGACGAACATGCTGGAGGAGGTCACCCGGCGTAAGCGTGACTCAGGGCCCATTCGTATCTGGTCAATGCCGTCGTCCTCCGGTGAGGAGCCTTACTCCATCGCCATGTACCTGCTCGAATATTGGAAAGGTATTGAGAAATGGGACGTCGAGCTTTTCGCCTCAGATATCGACACCAATATTCTGGAGCGTGCCAGAAGAGGTCTCTATAGCCCTCGTTCGGTACATAACCTGCCGGCCATGCTGCTTGAGAAGTATTTCAAACAGCAGAAAAGCGGGGATTACCAGCTGATCGACGATATTCGTCAAAGTGTCGAGTTCAGCCGGGTAAACCTGATGAGCGCTGCCGATGTGAAGGCTTATAAGGGCTTCGACATTATTTTCTGTCGCAATCTGCTGATCTATTTCGATGATCTGTCGCGTCGCCAGGCGGCCGACACGTTTTTTGATGCACTCAATCCAGGCGGGATGATCTGCCTGGGTCACTCGGAGTCCATGAGTCGTATCTCGTCTCTGTTCCAGGTGCGCAAATTCCCTGAAGCAATTGTTTACCAGAAGCCGTTGGAGGCCCGATGAAACGCATTCTGATCGTCGACGACGCGGCCACCGTACGGCTGTTCAACCGACAAATACTAGAGAAAGCCGGTTATCACGTTGACGAGGCCATCAACGGCATTGAGGCGCTGGAAAAAAGCCTCGAGACGCCCTACGACCTGTATCTGGTAGACGTGAATATGCCCATGCAGGACGGCTTCAGCTTCCTGCGTGAATTGCGCTCCCGGCCAATTGAACAGGCCCCTGCGGTAATGATTACAACCGAGTCGGGTGATCATGATCGTCAGCAGGCTTGGGAATCTGGTGCTAATTATTACTTAACTAAACCGATTAAGCCGGAAGCGTTGCTGAGGCTGGTGAGTGTTCTGACCGGAGAAGGTGCCCAGTGAACGCATTGCTGCAACAGTTTATTCAGGAAAGCCGGGAAGCCCTGGAGTCCATTGGCAGTACCTTGCTCGCCATGGAACGAGAGCCTGGCGATACCGCCCCACTAGGCGAACTGTTCCGCCTGGTGCATACGCTTAAAGGTAACTCAGGTCTGTTTGATTTTCCGGCGCTGACCAGTGTATTGCATGCCGCTGAAGACGTGATGGATGCAGTCCGTAACGGTGAGCTGGACTTCAATCAACAACTGGCTGATCAGCTTTTGAACACGGCTGACTATGTCAGCGAGTTCCTGGATGAGATCGAACAAAACGGTCAGCCGGGTGACGGCTTTCAGGTTCCGCCTCGTGAACTGGTCGATGGGCTGCGCGCGTGGCTTACCAGCAGCGAGACGGCCGTGGTTGCTGCTGGCGCCAAAAACGGTACGTCTGAAAGCGAGTCGCCCGCCTGGGTGACTGAACTGAATGATGAAGTACGTCAGCACATAGCCGATCGTTTGAAGGATGAACAATGCGTTTACCGTGTTGAGTATCGTCCTGCCGCCGATTGTTTTTTCCAGGGCACCGATCCTTTGCACCTGGTGCGTCAGCTGCCGGACATTTTCTGGCGTCGTGTGACCGCTGTAGAGCCCTGGGCGGCAGCGTCAGAACTGGATGCCTATCACTGCAATCTGCGTATCGAATTCCTGTTAGCGATACGGGAAGAGGATCTGGCTGAGCACTTCCGGTATGTCAGTGATCAGGTCAGCTGGGAGGCCGTAACAGCGGCACTGTTTGCTGCACCTGCTCCGGCCGAAGAGGCTCAACAGAGCTTAAGCCATGGTAACGAAGCAATCGATCCACTGGTACGGGACGTAGTAGGCACTCAGCAGATAGCCTTGGCTGCCTGCCTCTCTCAGCCTTGGCGTAGCGGTCAGCATGCCGCCATCGTCCGGACATTAACCAATGTTCTCATGGCTTATCCTGCACTCAATGAGACCTTGCAGCGTAGCGTGATGGACGCCGATCAGCAGCGCAGCGCCACACCGATTATGGCCTGGTTCCAGGCACACTGGCAGACGGGTGCTGACTCCATATCCGAGGCGCCCAAAGAAGAGGGTCGTACTCAAGAGGCCATGAGCGCATGGCTGTCGGCACAGCTTGATCCCGCAGCACCTGTTGTTCCGGTGGTGGAAGCTGCACGCGCGCCTTCCGAGGCATCTGCCGGTCGGCGTCAGGAGGAGGCTGGCAATCATGTTACGCCTAAGGTCCTCAAGATCGAGCAGGAAAAGATCGACCGCCTAATGAACCTGATTGGCGAGATCGTAGTTGCCAAGAACGGATTACCTTATCTGGCCGAGCGTGCTGAAGACCAATATGGTCAGCGCGAGCTGGCGCGAGAGATCAAGGCTCAATATGCCGTAGTCAACCGTATCGCCGAAGACCTGCAGGATGCCATCATGCAAGTACGCATGATGCCGGTTTCTTTTGTGCTGCAGCGCTTCCCACGTCTGGTGCGTGATATCGCGCGCAAGCTGGGCAAGAAGGTCAACCTCATCCTGGAAGGGGAAGACACCGAAGCGGACAAATCCATGATCGAGGCCTTGGCCGATCCACTTGTGCATATCGTCCGTAACTCCATGGATCACGGGCTGGAGCTTCCGGAGGAGCGTACAAACGCTGGCAAGCCGGAAACCGGCACGCTGCGTATTCGCGCCAGCCAGAACGCGGACCATGTGGTTATTGTTATTGAAGACGATGGTCGCGGTATCGATCCACAAAAGATCAAGGCCAAGGTGGCTGGTAAAGGTCTGGTCGAACAGACCGCCCTGGATGCGATGAGTGATCAGGAGCTGGTCAATCTGGTCTTCCTGCCGGGCTTTTCGACTGCGGAGCAGATTTCCGATCTGTCCGGCCGTGGCGTTGGTATGGATGTGGTGCGCTCAGGTATCGAAAAAGTGGGCGGCCAACTGCGCCTGACCAGTCAGGTCGGCAAGGGTACGCAGCTGAGCCTGACACTGCCGCTGAGCATGGCAGTAACGCAGGTCATGGTGATTGAGTCAGGCGGTCAGCGCTTTGGCATTCCCATGGATCAAGTCATGGAAACCGTGCGCTTACCCAAGGATTCGATCCATACCATCAAGCATCAGCCCACCGCGCAACTGCGCGGTCGCACGATTCCGCTCAAGAGTTTGAACCAGATGCTGGCGGTCTCCGAGGAGCAGGTGCTTAACGAGGATGATGAGTACGCCTTGATGGTGCTACGCAGCCGAGGCGAGCTGGTCGGCCTGATCATTGATGATTTCCACGGCTCGATCGACATCATCCTAAAGCCCATGGTGGGCATTCTCGGTGAGCTATCTGGTTACTCCGGTACGGCCGTGATGGGGGATGGTTCCATCCTGATGATCCTCAACCCCACGGAGCTATTCGAATGAGCATTACCTTTAAGAAAAGCGTAGCCGTATTGGCTGATCAGGTCACGGTGGAAGAGGCAGAAACCCTGCTGGAATGGCTGGTGAAAAACCCGGCCGCAAAGGTCAATCTGGGTGACCTCGAACACCTGCATACCGCTGATCTGCAAGTACTTATGGCATTGAAACCAAACGTTTCAGTTTGGCCGAAAAATACCGATATAAAGGTGTGGCTTGAAGCCGCACTGAATGCGTAGGAGAGAGTGAAATGAGCAAGAACATCATGATCGTCGACGACTCCGCGACCATGCTGATGAGTCTGCGCAGCAGCCTGGAAATGTCCGGCTTTAAAGTCGAGGCGGCCAATGATGGCGTGCAGGCGATGAGCAAGCTGCAAGGCGGCTACAAGCCGGATCTGATCATCACCGATATCAACATGCCCAACATGGGTGGTCTTGAGCTGATCGGCAAGGCCCGTGCACTACCTGGAATGCGCTTTGTTCCCATTCTGGCTCTCACTACCGAGAGCCAGCAAAGCAAGCGTGACGAGGCCAAAAAGAATGGTGCCACCGGCTGGCTAGTGAAGCCTGTCGGGGCAGCGGACCTGCTCAAGGTCATCAAGCAAGTCCTGCCGGGCGCCTAAGGAGCCAAAATGAACAACCAAGCCTACCTCAAAGCCGGATTGTTGCTGGCCATAGTGGCGCTGGGCCTCAGCTCGCCGGTCTGGTCGGCTTGGCTGGCGCAACAGTCAACCGTGGCCTGCATGGGCGTCGCCGTGTTTTTCTCCATTCCGCTGTTATTGATGACGTGGAGGTTGTCCCAAAATTCTGCCCATGTTCCTGAGCGAATAGAGGAGGGGAGCACATACGCAGTCCTGTTCGATAAAACAGTCGCCACGGCCAATGCTGTGCCTGGCCTGAGCCGTATCGTGCAGCGTAACCTAAAAGAGGTGAGTGATGAGACCGAGCGCAATGTGCTGTGCGCAATCGAACGTCTCAATAATATTCATCTTACCGGTCAGAAGCTGTCCGAGACGGTAAGTGAAGGATGTGGTTGTGCCCAGACGCTTTCCCGTGAGGCGGATGAGCATCAGCAGCGCAATGAAAAGACACTGGCGACACTGTCTGCCTTTGAAAAAGAGCGCAAGGAAAGCCTCAGTAGTGATATCGAGCGTATGCGGCGCCTGTATGAGGAAGTCAACGCCACCGGGCCGTTGATTGCCCTCATCAGTGATATTGCCAAACAGACCAACCTGCTGGCGCTTAACGCAGCTATCGAGGCTGCACGGGCAGGGGACTCCGGTCGTGGGTTTGCCGTAGTCGCCACTGAAGTACGTAATCTCTCCGCGCGCACTGCAGAGGCGGCGCACTCGATTTCCACGACTATTCAGAATCTGGCCTCACGCTTTGAGGAGGAGTCGACAGCCGCACAAAACCGGCAGGAGGATTTCCTGGCCAGAAGCGGACTGGAACATGTAGGTAATGAGTTGCGTTCCATGGTGAGGTATCTACAGGAAGCAGCGGAATGCATGACGTCAGTCGTCAGTGGTGTCAAAGGGTTAAGCTCCGAAGTGAACAATGATCTGCAAGGCGTACTGTCCTGTTTGCAGTTCCAGGACCCGCTACGTCAGCGCCTGGAGCAGAGCAGTCATATGCTGGACACCTTGAGCGATGTTATGGAGGCCTATAGTGTCGGGCTTGCCTCACCTGAAACCTGTCAGCCGGGGGAGCTACCTGATCTCGATGCTCGGATGCAAAAGCACCTGAACAGCTATGTGACGCACTCACAGCACAAGGGCCATCTTGAAGAGATAGGTCGGGGACACGAAGTGCAGTCCGAAGGACTCAAGATCGAACTGTTTTAAACTTCATACGAATGCAAAAAAGGCCAGCGGGCTCCCGACTGGCCTTTTTTATCGGCTCATGCTCGATGGTTTAACGCCTTCGCCAAGCGATCCCCGCCAAATTGAATTAATGTGACAAGTAATACCAGCCCTATAATGATAATCAGCATAACCGATACATCGAAACGCTGGTAACCATAGCGATAAGCAAGGTCCCCTAGACCGCCCGCGCCAATAGCGCCTGCCATGGCAGAAGAATTGATCATCGTAACAAGCGTAATGGTGAATCCGCCCACGATACCCGGCAGGGCCTCAGGTAGCAGAACATGCCAGACGATATGTCGGCGTCGGCATCCCATGGCCTGTGCGGCCTCGATCAGGCCATGGTCTACCTCACGCAGGCTCACTTCAGCGATACGGGCGAAGAACGGCGTTGCTGCGATAGCCAACGGTACGACGGCGGCCCATACACCGTAAGTGGTGCCTACAATCAGGCGGGTGAATGGAATAAGAGCCACCATCAGGATCAGAAAGGGAATGGAGCGGAAGAGGTTGACGACACTTCCAATCAGCGTGTTCAGGCGGACAGCCTCGAACATTCCACCTTTATCACTGGTAACCAAAAATACAGCCAATGGAATACCGGCAATCAATGCGATCAGGGATGAGACGCCTACCATTAGCAGCGTATCCAGTAGCCCTTGCCACAGGCGATCAATCAGCAGCGACATAACCCAATACCTCCACATCGTCGAAAATACGTCGAGCCCGCTTGATCAGTTCCTCTGGAGCATGGGAAGAGCGCCTGATCGAGACCAGCAGATGGCCTACCGTGCGCCCTTGAAGTCGTTGGATGCTCGATCTGATAAGCGTGAGCTGTCCACCCAACGCGTTGAAGAGTGATCCCAGGTCAGGCTCACGGCTGTTGGTGCCGTTTAGGCGCAGTTCAAGCAGGAGGGTATCGTTCTGGCGTAGCGGTTGTGTCTGCAGACGCGCTTTAAGATCATCTGATAGCGTTTGCTGCAACGGAGAGAGCAGGGTGCGGGTCACGTCATGGTGGGGATCACCAAAGACTCTCCATACGGGGCCTTGTTCGACTACTTCGCCATACTCAAGCACAACGACACGATCACAGATCTCGCGAATCACCTCCATTTCATGGGTGATCAACACAATGGTCAGCCCCAGCGACCGATTGATATCGCGTAGCAGTGCCAGAATGGCCTGTGTCGTTTCAGGGTCCAGTGCTGAAGTCGCTTCGTCGCATAGCAGGATATCAGGATCATGAACAAGCGCCCGGGCAATGCCGACGCGTTGCTTCTGGCCGCCGGAGAGCTGCGCAGGATAGGCATCATGCTTGTTGTCCAGACCTACCAGCTTGAGGAGTGAGTCGACTTTCTGCTGCCGCTCCTGCCGCGGTACGCCGGCCACTTTAAGGGGCAATTCCACATTCTGCCGCACGGTTTTGGCGGAAAGCAGATTAAAGTGCTGAAAGATCATGCCGATGCGCCGACGCAAGGCAACCAGCTCGCTTGTGCCATAGCGACCGATATCTTCGCCGCCGATCAGAACCTGTCCTTCGCTTGGCTGCTCGAGCCGGTTGATTGTCCGTAACAGGGAAGACTTGCCCGCACCACTGCGCCCGATGATGCCGAATATCTCACCCCTGCGCACAGCCAGATCTATACCATGCAGCGCACGCACCGGCCCTTGCTCACCGTTATAGGTTTTACCAATATCCTGAAAGCGGATATGGGTCTCGGCGCGTTCCAGTGCGGTAGAGGTAAGGGGGTAGGGTAGTGCATGAGAGGATTGGTCCGCCTCTGCTTCATGAGTGCTTCGAGCCTGCCGAATAGGTGTAATCGATCCCGTCATGAATCAACTCCTCCAGCCGGTTTGGTAAAGGGTTCCATGTGCCTTGTCCAATGCTGCACGCACAGCCGGAGAGTGCTGGTAGATATCGACGAACTTGCGTAGACGTTCGTCGTTCTGCCGGTCAGGCCGAATGACGAACTGGATGACGTATTCAGGATGATCAAGCCCGTCAAAAAGCAGAGCTGAGTAGGGGTCGAAGGTATTGGCCAGACGGATGTAGGCCGGGTAGCCCTGGACCAGATCGACATCATCATAGGCGCGCACCAGTTGAACGGCTTCCAGCTCGATGATCTGTATATGCTTGGGATTGGTCAGGATGTCGGCTTGAGTCGCCTTGTATCCCACGCCGGGCTTCAAGGTGATCAGGCCCGCTTTTTCCAGTAGTTGTAAGCCACGTCCTCCATTGACAGGGTCATTGGCAATTGCCACACGGGCGCCGTCCGGCAGGTCTTCGAAGCGTTTATACTTTTTCGAATAGAGGCCTACGTTGTTGATGATGCCGGGGGCATAGGGAATCAGGTTATAACCGCCCTCCTTTCGTGCATTTTCCAGAAACGGAATGTGCTGGAAGTAGTTCACGTCAATGTCCCCGTTAGCCAAGCTGACATTAGGGGCAATCCAGTCGGTAAACTCGACCAGCTCCACCTTCAACCCCTGCTTTTCCGCTTCAGCCACAGCTGCTTCCAGTGGAGGGGCAAAGGCTGCTGTCGTGCCGAGTTTCAGTGGCTCACTAGAGTCGGCCGCGTAGCTCATGCCTGCAGCGCCTAGCAGTGCTGCAAGGGCGAAGGTCTTTATCCAGCCACGGCCTGGGTTCAATCGGTGCAGCATATCGGTCATCCTGTTCAAGGTCATGGGAGGCGAGGCTGGAAGCGTTCCAGTAGTCGTTGAGATCAAATTGCAGTTCGTCTAGCCGTTTGGCTGGCCTGATGTGTCAGGTTTCGCCAATGTGTACCGGCATGGTCTGGTGGTAACCGAGCACCTTGGGCGAACAGCTTTTCACGCAGGGTGCCTGGCTCGTAGGCTGTCTTGTAGCGACCCCGTGCCTGCAACTCTGGAATTACTAAGTCGATAAAATCCGTATAGCTTTCCGGTGTAACGATGCGTGTCAGGTTGAATCCATCTAGCCCGGTTTCGTCGATCCATTGCTCCAGTGCATCCGCCACTTGGCTTGGCGAACCAACAATGAGTGGGTATCGGCTGCCCAAGGCGTGCTGCTCAAGGAGCCTGCGCTTGGTCCAATCACTGTCCTTGGCGGTAAACGCCTTGACGACCGACTCGATGGCATTGGTCTTTTGATAACGGATAGGCTCATCAAGCCCATAGCCTGCGAAGTCGATACCCGTCGAGCTGGAAAAGTGAGCAAGGCCTGCTTCTGGATTGGCGTAGCGTAGATAGTCCGCATGCTTTTCCCGGGCCTCAGCTTCAGTCGGCGCAACGATCACGCTCAACCCCATAAAGACTTTGATGGCGTCCGGCGTACGCCCGGCGGCTACTGCGCTGGCACGTGTTCGGTCAACCTGATGCCGGACCGCCTGAATATTCTGGCCACCAATGAAAACGCATTCCGCATGTTGTCCGGCGAAATTAACGCCGCGTTCGGAAGAACCCGCCTGGTAAAGCAGAGGTGTGCGCTGTGGAGAGGGTTCGCTCAGGTGATAACCTTCAACGTCGTAGAACGCTCCGTGGTGTCTAACCTTGTGCACCTTATCCGGTCGTGCGTAGACACGGCCCAGGCGGTCAGCGATGACAGCATCATCTTCCCAGCTGCCTTCCCACAGTTGGTAAAGCACGCTTAGATATTCATCAGCCCGATCGTAGCGACGATCGTGCTCATGCTGAGCGGTAAGCCCCATCGCCTTGGCTGCGCTATCCAAATAGCCCGTCACAATGTTCCAGCCGATGCGGCCGCCCGTTAGGTGATCCAGTGTTGAGAATTGTCGAGCCAGCAGGTAGGGATGTTCATAGGTGAGATTTGCAGTCACACCAAACCCAAGATGCGTGGTATGGGATGCCATGGCAGAGACGAGAAGGAGAGGGTCGTTAACCGGAAGCTGGATGGACTCCCTTGCCGTGAGGTCGATACCGCCACCGTACACGTCGTAGACCCCTACGATGTCAGCAAGGAATAAAGCGTCGAATAGACCGCGCTCCAGCAGCTTAGCCAGCTCAGTCCAATAGCTCAGCGTCTTGTACTGGGTAGACGCATCCCGTGGATGCGTCCAGAGCCCATGGTTGATATGTCCGACACAATTCATGTTGAAGGCGTTTAGCCGAATCTGCTTCTTTGCCATGACAACCTCAGAGGTAGCTGCGTCGGGGCGGCAGGGTATCGTTCAGGTAGTAGTTGCCAATGGCGTGATATTTCCAGCGCACGGGGTCATGCAGGGTATGCACACGTGCGTTACGCCAGTAACGATCAAGGCCATGCTCTGCCAGACTGGCCCTGGCACCACCCAATTCAATGAGTTTATTGCCAGCCAGTAGAGAGGCCTCTGTACTCAACGCACGCGCCTCAGCGATCGCAATGGAGGCGGCAGCTACGGCGTCTGCGGTCGGATCTTGCTGCGCCTTGTCGAGTGCCTCTCCAGCGCGCTCAAGCAAGGCCTCCGCGGCGGCGACACGTATGGCCAGCCGGCCTATGTCACTGATCGTCAGGGGGTCTTCATAGGCATGTTCAACACCGGAATCGGGCCAGGGACGCGCCTGTTCACGGACAAAGAGAAGGGCATGCTCATAAGCACCTCGCGCAATACCTGTATCGATCGCTGCGTGTAACAGCTGGGCGAAAGGGCCTACCGTAGTAGGGCGCTCAAATGCTGTTTGAAAAGGTACGACCTCATCAGCCGTCACCGCGACATTTTCGAGCACGACCGAGCCGCTGCCCGTGGTCCGCTGCCCAAAGCCAGACCAGTCATCAATGACGGTTACGCCCTCACGGGTGCGCGGGATAAAGGCCAGCCGCTGCTTGTCTTCGTCATCCACAACCGAGGTGGGGATGCGCTGAGCATACAGTGCCCCGGTTGCATAGAACTTGCGCCCGTTGACCTTGAAACCGTCCCCGTCAGATATGAGACGGGTAGTGCGGTCCAGTACCGTCTTGGTGCCAATCTCGGCCAGTGCATTGCCGTAGCGGGCACCTGCCAGCACCTCGGTATACAGCTTGCGCTGCTGCTCAGTAATGCCATTTACGCGCAATACTTCCAGCGCGTAGTAGTGATTTTGTGGTATCTGACCCAGGGAGCCATCCGCCGCTGCAATAATAGCGATGACCTTGGCGAGCGTTACGCTGGAGACTTCAGCACCTCCCAGTGCTTTGGGTACTGTAATGGCCCAGAGCCCGGACTGGGAGAACTGCTCCAATTCACTCCACGGCAGCGTCCGATGTTGATCCCGCTGAGCGGCGTCTTGCTTGAAAAGGGTGGCCAGCTCGGTAGCAATCCTTAATGCCTGTTCATCACTTTCGATCCGGTCGGCAATACCGTGCAATACAGGTGTATTCATGGCTCAGATCCAGGCGTGGCGGGCAGGGGATATGCCATTCAAGTGATAATTGCCAATGGCATGTACTTTCCAGCGCACAGGGTCATGAAGGGTATGCGTCCGTGCGTTGCGCCAATGTCGGTCAAGGTTGAACTCAGCTAGCGTGGCTCGGCTGCCAGCCAGCTCGAAGAGTTTTTCACTTGCGGCTAGCGCAATCTCAGAGGTCAGTACCTTGGCCTGGGCTACTGCGATCGAGGCTTGAGCAGCCTGCAATTCATCAACCGGCTGGTCTTTAAAAGAATCAAGCACTTCGGCTGCCTTTTGCAGTAGCGCCTCAGCTGCATGTAGTTCAACTTCTAGCCGTCCAACCTCTGCAATCAGGTAAGGTTCATTTCGTGCTTCAGTAATACCAGCCTCAGGCCAGGGTCTAGTTTTACCAACAACAAACCACCTGAGATCACCCAAAGCAGACAAGGCTATGCCTGCATCGATGGCCGCATGGATCAATTGAGCATAAGCGCCTTGCAAAGAGGGCTTAGTGCTTAGCAATCCGCTCGGAATAATGTCTTCTGCAAAGAGACGAACATTATTGAGAATGACTGTTCCGCTTGCTGTGGTGCGCTGTCCAAAGCCGGACCAGTCATCAATGATTCGAAGCCCCGGCGTTCCGCGCCGGACGAACGCCATGACTTGTCGTCCGGTGTCATCCAATGCCTTGACGGTTACCCAATG
>NZ_BDAE01000011.1 GCF_002091675.1 Pseudomonas luteola NBRC 103146
CACGTGCCGACACTTGGGCCCAATGGCAGGAAAGTTTTGTGCAAGACAGTCCGCTACGCAGCATCCTGGCCATTATCCGGGTCGGATTATCAGGTTATAAACGCATGCTGCAGCACTCCCCCAGGCTTTCCCGTCCGTTTATCAAGGGCTCGGTATGGCTGGTGGAGAAACTCGTGTCGTTCATACCTGTAACCCCTGTCTTACCGCCAAAACGAACACAACAGCAAGGATAAGCATGAAAGGCGTAATCCGCTTTCTCATCGCAGCGGCTCTCTTGACCTGCGCTCCCTGGACTACCGCGGCGCCTACGGTTGCGCCTGCTCCCAACACGACACCCGTTGCCCCACCGGTACAGGAGCGGCAGCTGGGCTTCAATCAGATCTCATCAGCGGGAAACCTGACGACCCGTAATGTCTTGAGAAATCTCTACGCATCGTTTGGGTTACGTAGCGATGAGGTCGTCACAGGCGCTCGACTCCATTTGGTGTATACCCCCTCGCCGGCGCTGATTCCGGTGCAGTCGCACCTGAAAGTCTATCTGAACAATGAGTTGATGGGGGTATTGCCTATCAATCAGGCGGATCTGGGCAAGGAAATCACGCGGGATCTACCGCTCGATGCCCAGTTTATTTCTGATTACAACAACGTGCGCTTTGAGTTGGTTGGCCACTATGCCCCCATTTGCGAAGACCCGCTGCACTCCAGCCTATGGGTTGACTTCAGCGCGAAAAGCCAGCTGATCCTGAGCACTCAGGCACTAAAGATCCAGAATGACTTATCCAAATTACCAGAGCCCTTTTTCGATCAACGCGACCCAACGCCCCTGAGCGTTCCATTCATCTTTGCAGATCGGCCTAACAGTGCCGAGCAGACTGCTGGGGCAGTAATGGCGTCCTGGTTTGGAACGCTGAGCGACTGGCGAGGCGCCAGCTTTCCAACCTCATTTGGACGCCTGCCCTCTCAAGGCAATGCCGTTGTGTTTGCAACGAATGCACAATTGCCTGCGTTGATTGAAGACCATGCGGAGGTGACAGCACCGACCATTGAGATTGTCGAGAATCCGCAAAATCCCTACGGGAAGCTGTTACTGATCCTTGGGCGTGACGACAACGACCTGCTGACCGCAGCGAAAGCTGTCGCCCTGGGCGCTGTTACGCTACGAGGGCAATCCACCACCGTGGACTCTCTGCAAACCCTGGCACCCCGCCAACCCTACGATGCCCCAAATTGGGTTTCACTGGATCGCCCTACTCGATTGGGCGAGCTAATGGATTATCCCAATCAGCTGGAAGTCACCGGCATGGTGCCGCGACCGATTACGCTGGCGTTCAATATTCCGCCGGACCTGTTCGTGTGGCGTAATCGCGGTATCCCGCTGGATCTTAAATACCGCTACACGCCCCCGCTCCGTGACGATACGGCCTTGTTGACGGTCAACGCCAACAACCAGTTCATCAAGGCCTTTACGCTGAGCAAGAATGCCAACCAGAGCATGGGCGGTGTTAATCTGCCGATTCTTAACGAAAATCTGCTAGGGACCAGTACCGGCTTTCAAGTGCCGTCACTCAAGCTAGGGGCTCGCAATGAGCTGCGTTTTGATTTTTCTTTCGGCGCCTTCCCGGCCAATGGCGACAATACCAGCTGCACTACGACGCTTCCGCTCAATGTTCAGGCCGCAATCGATCCGGACTCGACCATTGATTTTTCTTCGCTCTATCACTACAAGGCCATGCCCGATCTACGCGCCTTTGTCAGTGCCGGATATCCCTTTACTCGCCTTGCCGATCTATCCCAGACGCAGGTAATGATGCCCTCGCAGCCAACGCCGGAACAGACAGGCCTTTTGTTTACGTTGATGGGACGCATGGGGGCCATTACAGGCTATCCCGCGACACAGGTCTCCATTGGTGATGACTGGTCAACCATAAAGAAAGGCGAACGCGACGTTCTGATAATAGGTGAAATTCCCGAGCAGGCTCGGACCGAGTTGGACAAGAATATGACAGCGTTCGTGGATGAGACCCGAACGTCGCTCATGCTTCCCAACCGCAAGACATCCCGCCTTGAGTCACCGCTACAGGACACCGGGTCTGCCATGGCAGACACACAATTGCAAACGTCGTCGTCGGGGCCGATCTCGGCGCTGGTCGGGTTTGAATCCCCATACGCCAGCTCGCGCAGCGTAGTCGCTCTGATGGGTTATGGCGAAAACAGCTATCAGCAGCTGCAAGAGGCCTTGAGCCAGAATACCGGGCTTGAGAATGTCACCGGGTCCGTCAGTCTTTTCCGCGGAGACCGGATCGACAGTCATATCGTAGGAGAGCCTTACTACGTAGGTAGCCTGCCCTGGTGGCTGCTTCTCTGGTATCACCTGTCCGCACATCCGCTACTACTGGCATTCATTGCAATCGTGACCACACTGATATTGGCTGCCCTGCTCTGGAATGTCCTCCGCTGGCTGGCGCGCCGTCGCCTGCAGGAACAGGAGTAACCTTCATGAAAAAAGTGCTTGCCTCCCTCTGTCTGATCAGCCTTGCCAGTCCTGCCTCGGCTGCCTGCCAGTGGCCGGCTTGGGAAAGTTTCAAGCGCGGGTTCATCGAAAATGGCAGGGTGATCGATCGCAGCGACGAGCGCGCAATCACAACATCGGAGGGACAATCCTACGCGCTCTTTTTCGCCCTGGTAGCAGGTGACCGAACCACGTTTCAGCGTTTAGTCAACTGGACGCAGGGCAACCTGAGCCAGGGAGACTTTTCCAAACACCTGCCTGCCTGGCTCTGGGGGCGTGCGGAAAACGGCAACTTTCAAATACTGGATGACAACGCAGCTTCCGATGCCGACCTCTGGATTGCCTACAGCCTTCAGGAAGCCTCGCGCCTCTGGCGGATTCACAATTACCAGACGTTATCCAATCGGCTTCTGCAGCAGATCGAAAAGCAGGAAGTCGCGCGGGTTGAGGGGCTTGGTCCGGTGCTTCTGCCCGCCCCGGTCGGTTTTACCAACGAGGACAGCTGGACGCTAAACCCCAGCTACACGCCGCTCTTTTTGCTTAGCAGCTTCGCTTACAAGCATCCGGAAGGCCCCTGGCAAGGCATGATTGCTCCTACGCTGCGACTGCTGAACGAAACCGCGCCCAAAGGCTTTGCACCTGACTGGATTGATTGGCGCTCAGGTGCCTGGCATGGCTCCGAGCGGAGCGGCTGGCAAGGCAGTTATAACGCCATTCGTGTTTACCTGTGGGCAGGTATGCAGGCGCCTGGATCAGCCGGCCGGGATAGCCTGCTTTCGCGCTTTCAGCCCATGCAGACTTATATCTCGCAACGGGGGTACCCGCCCGAAGAGGTCAATGCCGAGACAGGGACTACTCAAAACCGCGGGCCTTTAGGCTTCTCGGCGGCTGTACTTCCGCTTCTGGCAAGCCTGGGTGACAAGGCGGCTCTCGACGCTCAGCTAGCCCGTTTGAAGCAGGAGCCGCTCGAGGCAGATGCCTATTATGGCAATGTCCTGTCGCTGTTTGGACGAGGCTGGCAAGAAGGTCGCTTCCGCTTCAACGTTCATGGTGAATTGCAGTTGCCGGATACCGCTGCATGCCCACGCTGATTGTTCTGCTGTCTCTTCTATTGGTTAGCCTGTCGGCCCAGGCCGAGGGGCCCGTTACGCCGGAGGATCGGCTAATGGCGCAAGTCAGGGCTGGCGAGGCGCGTAACAAAGATGACCTGATCGAAGACAGCCTTTACCGCCTCTTCAAAATTGCACCTGATCATCCGGAAGGCTTGGCTGCCCTCGCCCGCCTGAAGTTAAGACAGAACAAGCCGCAGGAAGCACAGGCCGCACTGAAACATCTGGAGAAGGTTGCTCCAGGTTCGCAGGCGTTGAGTCTGGTACGGCTTGATATCGAACTCGACCAGCCACAAAAAAAAGCGCAGCTTCTTCAAGCCAGGCTGCTCGCGCGGGCGGGGCGCTATGACGAAGCCCTGAAGCTATACGATGAGCTATTCAAGCCAGGCCTGCCGTCGCCGGAATACGAGCTGGAATACTGGCAAGCGGTTGCCAATACGCCGCAGGGTCATACCAGAGCCCTACAGGGTATTCAATCACTGGTAAATCGCTATCCGCAAAGTGGCAATTATCGGCTGGCGCTGGTCAGACAGCGCCTCGATCTGAATCGTTATGATCCAGAGGCCTATAAGGACTTGGAAAAGCTCAGTCAGGACCCCTACGCCCGCCAGGGCGCCTCTGCAGTATGGCTGGACCAACTCCAGCGAATGCCAGTTGAAGATCGGGCTGTCACGCTCTGGAAGCGTTACCTTGAGTCCTACCCGGATGCAGCTCCTATCGCCCACGAGGGATTAGCCGCGCAGCAGCAACTGCTGGCAAACCCGACTTTCAGAGCCAAGCAAAGGGCTCAGCAGCTTCTGGAGCAAGACTCACAGGACTATGCTGCTATCGAGCGCGCCCTGCAGCAGGCCCTTAAGGGCTTCCCCAATGATTCTGACGCTTTAGGCAACCTGGGAAGACTACGGCAACGGGAAGGCAGGCATCAGGACGCGTTAGCCTTTTACCAGCGAGCCCTGGCCAGCGAGCAGAACATCGACCAGCGAGCCAAGTGGCAAAGCCTGATCAACACAGCCCAATTCTGGGCAACCCTCAATGACGGGGATACTGCACTGCGTGCAGGCAATTACACTGCAGCAACAAAGGCCTACCAGAACGCTGCCAGACTGCAACCTCGCGCCGTAGAGCCCTTGACGGGCCTTGCCGATGTCTATGCAGCGCAGGGTGATACGAACAGAGCCGAGCAGACCTACAAGCGGGCGCTGGCCTATGACCGTCGAAACGGTCCAGCACTACGGGGCCTCATCAACCTTTATCTTCAGCAAAACCAGATCGACACGGCCAAATCTCTTATCGCCTCCCTTCCCCAGGATCAGCGTCAACGTTATACACCTGAGTTGAACCGGATTCAGGCGAACATCTTGTCGCGCGAGGCCGATGCCCATGCCGCCAAAGGTCAATGGGCAACCGCTGAGCACAAGCTGACAGAAGCCCTTGAGCTGCAGCCGCAGGATCCCTGGCTGGCCTATAACCTTGCTAGAGCGCGCGCAGCACTGGGTAATCCAAAGGCAGAAGACGCCTTTGCAAATCAGCTGCGTCAGCGCTCCACTGATCCGGTCCTGCGGTACGCCCACGCGCTCTTTCTAGACAGTCAGGACCAGGCGCAACGGGCGCTTGGTAGCCTGCGACAAGTCCCTGCCAACCAGTGGAGTGAGGATATGCACAGCCTTGCCTATCGACTGGATTACGGCCTGACCCTGGCTCAAGCGCGCGATTTAAACAATCAGGGCCGCACCCAGGATGCGACCGCCCTGCTTGAAAAGGCACGTACGCGCTTTCCCAAGGAAGCGGGTATTCCTCTCCTGCTGGGCGAGTGGTCGGTATTAGGTGGACATCCTGGCGAGGCCAAACGTTATTACCGTGCAGCTCAGGTACTTGAGCCCGACAATATAGAAGCCGGACTCAGCCTGGCAGAGCTTGCCCATCAGCAGAGCCTTGATATCCAGGCACGGCGCCAACTGGCCGAGCTGTCTTCCAAGGCAGCCACGGCGGGACAGCAACGTCGGATGGCCAATCTCTGGTCGGAATTGGGAGAGCCGGAGAAAGCCGCTGCCTACATGAATGCCGCGCTGGAGGTCGAGACCCGTGATCCGCTCCTATGGCGCGACGCGGCGCGGTTCGCCAGACGCAATCAACAGCCGGACCTGGCGCTTGATCGCTATCGCCAGGCCATGCGCACAAGCAACATGGGCGATCCGGGCCAAAACGATGCGCAGTTCACCCGACAAACTCGAGTACAACCTGATGACGACTGGCTCAACCGCAGCATTCGCAGCGATACCGCTGAGCTTTATCAACAGCAGACCGCTACTGCGACACTGCAGTATGACGCATGGGACAGTTCAGGCACACCGGGTATATCGGACCTCAAGGCCCATGATCTACGCTTTGAAGCTGATCATCCCCTCAGGGATGGCAAAGGCTTTTTCCGGGCGGAAACCATTACGATGGATAATGGCAGCCTGGGAAACATTCTTGAGCAGAACAACTTTGGAAGTGTCGCCCTCTGCCAGACCCGTGAGGAATGCAGTCGCGGGCATGTCAATCAACGCGCCCAAGGTACCAGCCTGGCTGTTGGCTGGCGTGGGCAGGACACCCAGTGGGACGTAGGTACTACGCCCCTGGGGTTTCCAGTACAGGATATCGTGGGAGGTGTACGCCTGAGCGGCGATCTTGAGTCCCTTGGCTGGACAATGGATATCTCCCGCCGCGCCCTGTCCACGTCCTTATTGGCCTATGCAGGTACTGAAGACCCTCGCACAGGCAAAACCTGGGGTGGCGTCCGTACCAATGGGGTATCGCTTGGTTTAAGCTACGACCAGGGCGGCTTCTACGGCATCTGGTCGAGCCTGCAGGCCCATCGCCTGACGGGTAAAAACGTGGAAAGCAATGATCGCCTGCGCCTGACGAGCGGAATCTACTTTCGCCTGATCGACGAGCCCAATCGACGCCTGCGGGTTGGCAGTAACGTCATGTACTGGCACTTCAAGGAAAACCTGAGCGGTTATACGTTCGGCCAGGGAGGCTATTATAGCCCACAGCAATACCTGTCCTACTCTGTCCCGATCAACTTTGCGCAACGCTGGGATGCTTGGTCGTTTTACGCCGAAGCATCAGCCAGCTACTCGTGGGTGAAAGAGGATGATGCGGATTACTTCCCGACAAAGTCCGCCTGGCAGCGCGAAGCAGGAAATCCTGTACTGACGGGAGGCCGCAGCAAAGGCCTTGGCTATCGAGCCAGCTTTTCGCTGGAGCGTCGTCTTTCGCCCAACTGGTTCATCGGTACGTCTGCCGGAATCGAGCGCTCCGTGGGGAGTGACTACAAACCCAACCAGGCACTCGTGTACCTGCGCTACAGTTTTGCTCCCTGGGAAGGCGATCTCAGGATGCCGCCCGAGCCACTTCAGGAATATGCACAGTTCAATTAAACCCAGGCCAGCCTGAAAGAGATTTTCAGGAACCCTGGGCATCTGGATCAGTCCCTTCCCTGTAACCAACAGCCCGCCTGCTCTCGTTGAACAGGCACAGCGCTGACCCTGGATGATCCACAGGAGTGAGACATGACCCAATCCCAAAACGAAAATCGCCGCATCGTAATGGCCTCGCGCCCGCAAGGCGCACCGACGCAAGAGAACTTTCGTCTGGAGCGCGAGCCTCGCCCTGAGCCAAAAGACGGTGAAGTATTGCTGCGCACGGTCTACCTGTCTCTCGACCCCTACATGAGGGGCCGGATGAGCGATGCGAAATCTTATGCCGATCCGATGCAAGTGGGCGATGTGATGGTGGGAGGCACGGTTTGCCGCGTGGAAAGCTCCCGACATCCGGATTACAAGGAAGGCGAATGGGTATTAGCTGCTAATGGCTGGCAGGATTATGCCGTCTCCAATGGCGATGGTCTCAACAAGCTCGGCGATAACCCGGAGCATCCCTCCTGGTCATTGGGCGTTCTTGGAATGCCTGGTTTTACTGCTTACATGGGGCTGCTTGATATCGGACAGCCCAAGGAGGGTGAAACCGTTGTGGTTGCCGCGGCCACCGGTCCCGTTGGCTCGACGGTGGGACAGATTGCCAAGCTCAAGGGCTGCCGCGTTGTAGGAATCGCGGGCGGAGCCGAAAAATGCCAGCATGCCGTAGAAGCCCTGGGCTTTGATGAATGCATCGACCACCGGAGTGAGCATTTTGCCGAGGCACTGGCCAAGGCCTGCCCTAAGGGTATCGACGTGTATTTTGAAAACGTAGGCGGCAAGGTATTCGATGCGGTTCTGCCTCTCCTGAACACCAAGGCACGCGTACCGGTGTGCGGTCTGATCGCCACTTACAACAAGGATCCAAAGGATCTGCCTGACGGCAAGGATCGCCTCCCGATGCTGGAGGCTACGTTCCTGCACAAGCGCATTCGCATGCAAGGGTTCATCATCACCATGGACTATGGCGACCGTTACGGTGAGTTCCTGGAAAACATGACGCCCTGGGTAAGCGAAGGCAAGATCAAGTACCGCGAGCAGATCGTGGACGGTCTGGAAAACGCCCCTGACGCGTTTACGGGCCTCCTGGAAGGCAAGAACTTTGGCAAGCTGGTCGTCCGGGTCGGCAACGACTGAAGCTAGCGCCAGAAAGGCCAGCCGTACATTACGACTGGCCTTTCTCGCTTACTTCCCCCGCTCCGGATACTTGATCCAGCTTTTACCATCCAGCCTCAAATAATGCGTATTGTTGAAACGCATCATCACACTGCCTTCGTTTTCCGCCACCACATGATCCAGCTGCGGCAGGCTGGTAATAACGGCATTCAGGTCGAAATTCGGATTTTTCCAGGCAGCGCCATCCACCAGGTGATTAATCAATTCCGACAACGCAAAGTAGCTGGCAGGTGTACGGATATGAACAGGCGCCCCGCTCAACGTCGCCTTGGCATTGATGAGTTTTACGCCGGCCGGAATGTGCGTCACGGTAGGGCTTGGAATTTCTCGCATTCCCTTGATCTGCATGAGATCGCCTCGCAATGCGGCGCCATGCTCGGACACGATCACCAGCAGAACCGGCTTTCCAGAAGCCTGGAGGCGATCAATAAATCCGCTCAGGTCATCTAGTACGTTTTGCAGACGCGGCTTGTATTCTGCCGTGACCGTCTTGCCGGACGTTGGATCAATGACCCGATTCCCGTCGTGCAGCGAGATTGTGTTATAAAACATCGCCTCGCGCGCTGACGCATTGTCTAGTCGCTGTTGCCACCATTTGGAGAGCACTTGTCCATCACGGTAAATGGGCGAGCCATCAAAGCCCGTCATGACGGGCCGCAAGTCCCCAAACGGGAAAAGAGTCGCCTGCATATCACCGTTGTCTTTGACCTGCCCGATCAGATTATCGAAGCGACCGGTATGGTTCATGACCATGGCCTCGTCAAAACCCAACTGCTTGAGATTTTCGAAGAGAAAGCACTGTTTGCTGGCAGGCTGATACAACCCGGCATTAGGCAACTGGCCGCAGCTCGCTCGAAGCAGCCTCAATACAGCTGGTCCGCTGTAAGTAGCGGCCGAATTGAAGTCATCAAACAGCACGTCCATCTTGTTCCAGAGCGGATGCTGACTGAGTCCGACATCCTCCATGTCGTCCCAGGCCAATGAGCAGATATTCAGGATCAGCACGTCAAAGGGGGCCGCGTCGCTACCTAGAGTTGGAGGGAACTGGCTGACCAGAGTGCTCTGATGGGTATAAAAATCACTGAGTGTTGCATTGAGATTAGCATCGGTTGGCTCTACCGTTCCGCCCGCCACCGGCCTGGGCACAGGCGACGCCTGTCCTCCAGGCTGTACAGCCGTGGTTGGGACGTCTACAAGTGTTGGTCCCGCGGCAGGGTTTGATGAACGCCAGAAGGTTGTCTGGCCAGCAATCAGAATCGCTACCAAGGCTACAACCGTTACCGCCGTGAAACGTATCCACTGACTGAAGAACAGGTACCCCACCAACAGCACGAGACCTGCGGCCAGCCAGGAAGTATTAATGAACCGCCCTACCAGCTCAAGGATATAGTCAAAGCTGAACGCCGATATCTCAGCAGACTGGGCAAAGAGCCGGCTGACAGGGGGTAGCCAGGTGTCATATAGATAAAGCGACACGCCAATGGGAATCGCCACGACATGCCTCAGACGGTGCAGCCATACCGGCGGCAGCGGCACCAACAGAAAAGCCGCAAAGGCCAAATTCTCCAACGCATGAAAATTTAGCAGGCCTTGCCAGACCAGCACGAATTTGGTGAGGAAGTAGTAATTCCAGAAGCCCAACCCTCGCCAGTATTGAAGCGCGGTGGGTGGCGGCAGCAGTGGTCTATCGGTCATAAACACATCTTCAATCAAGGCGTCCTGCCCGCTCAAGGCGATAGCGAGGCGTAGTCGAATGGATGATGGAGCATAAACGTCCGTCAGGTTTACTGATTACCCCGCCCTTTTGTCTCGCCATCACGAATCTTGCCCCCTTTAAGCTCTATCGAGGGTTTCAGGTAACGAGGCCTTTGTGTCTTGTGAAATATCCAATCCAGTATGGCCTTCCAAGCCGAGCGCAGCAAAAAACCCGCCAGAAAGGCCAGAATGCCGGTCAGAATGATGGCGTAGTGAAACAGCTCATCGCTCATGGGTTGCAGTCCTCTTTACCATAAGCGAAACACGCCTCAATACAGGCTGTGGCTCACCCGATTCGGGAGAGACATCTTTGATGTCAGCCGGCTCGGCAATACCTTTGAGCCGGAAGGCAAGGTCATCCGTATAGTCATGCTGGGCCGGTAGCGCATTCATTCGACTCAGCTCCAGCCCCAACCGCTCGGCACTGTCATAAATCTCGATACTCGATGCCAGCGTATCGACAGAAACACGAAAAATATTTCGCAAGGCCGGTTCGATATCGTTAAGGCGACACGCAAACAGATACAGGTACAAGCTTTGCTCGACCACCGTCACGAAATCGCCACGACGCTTCATGTCGCACTGTGCCAATAGATCCAGAGCGGCCAGACCATGGGCGGGCTTGAGCTTTAATACCATGCCGGGCAGCTCATCCTGTACGATGCGCTCCAGTTCGGCCTGTACACTGCCAATAAAGGTCTCTGCAGCCACATAGCCACGCATGAACTGGGGACGTAATGCCTGCAGGAGCTTATCGAAGTCCGTATCGCCCGTTCGCCGATAAATCTGTCCTTGTACACTTTGCAACTGACTAAAGAAACGGGATACATCGTTCAGGTACGGCACAACGAGGTTGGTACCCGCTGAAAAGAACAGCCGTTCATCCACGTGGCGAAGACACTGACTGATTTCACGAATCACAATCTTGAGCCGATTGCCTCGGGCAGCGCGTAAGCCATGGATCTGTCTTGCCAGCTCCTCTACCTTGCCCGCAGTTGCAATGCCCAGCACTACCGTAGCGGCATGGGCGCCATGGGCTGCATTAAGCAGATCTTCCAGTGAGTCAAACAGCTGCCAATGCCGGGAGGGTGCCTGTCGGCCTGCCAGGCATTCTCGCCAGGCCAGAACCACCTCGTCATCACGGTTACTGGTAGACACTTCCACATCAGCGGCATTGGCCAGTCGCAGGCCGGACTCACTCAGCTCAAGTGAGAAGTCAGCATGAAAAACGCCACCCTCCCCGCTACGCCAGTGATCAATATGGTAATGCACATGAAAGGCATGGCGCTCCATTTCACCCAGGCCGGATAACTCATCACTCAGCGGCGCCAGACGTGTCCGCTGCTGGACACCATCTCCCACCCCAATCATGAGCCATGTAGCCTTGTGCTTACGGACCCATCCGGCCAGATGAGCCAGCCGCTTTTTCAGCGCAGCCTCGGTCAGACTGTCCAATTGGCGAACATCGTACTGCACCACGATCAGCCGGCCGGCCAACCTGCCGTACCATTCAAGCTCTTCGGTCAACCGCTCCAGCCAGCGCTCATGGTTCTGTTCAGCTAGCGTATAAAACCGGACGTTAGTTTTATGAGCCAGCAGAACGTCGATCCAGCTGTCCTTGGGCCGGTCAGGCAATACGCAAATTGACGATACGTCCGAAGCCTGCTCATGGAGGGTTGACAGCAGCAACGTATCGGCCACCAGAGCCTGGTTAACCAACAACCAGTACAGGCCAGGCTGGCGCATATGGCCATATTGTTGAGGTAGGGAATGAATAGCGATGTGCAAACTGTTCGCCTTTGCCTGAAGATAAACACAGCATTGCAGACAACCCAGCGAACATCCAGTTGGCCACACGCCACAATCCCGGTTTTTGACAGTACCCAGGGGAAAAGTCAGCCTAGCCATTCAATAGCCAGCAACTTGGCAAACAACAGTCGAGCGATTAAGCAGCGACCTCATAACCGCACCTACCACCATCCTTCCCGTATAGCCTTCAGGCCATCAGAAGTTTTGGCCATAAAAGGCAAGTCGCGGCGGACATGTCGCCACGACACGCTGCGGCTTGAGTCAACAGCGTCGGTGAAACAACCTCTTTCTTGATCTAAATCAAGACGTAAGACAGGAAAAGAAGATCTGACAAACGGTCAAGCCGTGCGGGAATGTTTAGGAAATTCCGTATCTAATACTCATCACGGAAAACGCTGCTCTTTGATCATGAAGTCACTTCTTCACCTGTCGGATCTCTCGCTTGGACGCTACCAGGTCAATACAGTGGTCGATTGCGATGGTAGCCTGACCATTACTGCAGCTCCCGTAACGGGGAATTCTCCGCTCACCTGGAAGCTGACCTCAGCGCAAGTCCAGAACCCTTTGCTGATGGACACTGTGCTAACGGACATAGAGCGCGAACTTCGCAAACCAACGTCTTTCAGCGAACCCTGCCTGCCGGATCTGACACTCGCAACTTACGCCCCAAGCGCTCGGTATCTAAAACGCTGACATCCTGCCCGTATATTCGGCAGAAATTTCACTCAGAATGCACAAAACCCCTGGAGCTTTCGCTCTCAGGGGTTTTGTTAATCTGGCGGTGAGGGTGGGATTCGAACCCACGATACGATTTCTCGTATACACACTTTCCAGGCGTGCTCCTTCAACCGCTCGGACACCTCACCAGAATTTTTCTCAACGTCTGCGTCGTTGAGGTGCGCCACTATATCCATGTAGTTTTGAAATGGCAAATTTTTTTTAATGTATTCATGCATTTAAATCAGAAAGCCCAGTTCACGCGTGACCAGGCAGTCAACCAAACGGCTTTACGTGACTCGAAACAGTCGTTACGTTCACCGCAATATCAATAACGACAACGGCTCACTCATGAACGCACTTGTTTCTTATCGCTATGAATCCCCTGTGGCAACGCTTACGCTGAACAACGGCAAGGTCAATGCGCTCTCGCCAGCTGTTATCGATGCGCTGAACGAGGCCCTCGATCAGGCCGAAAAGGACAAAGCCATTGTGGTCATTACAGGCCAACCGGGAATCCTCTCCGGGGGCTTCGATCTGAAGGTCATGATGAGCGGCCCGCAGCAGGCGATCGACCTAGTCACAATGGGGTCTCGTCTGTCACGTCGTCTGTTGTCCCACCCCTTCCCCGTGATAGTTGCATGTGGTGGTCATGCCGTTGCCAAAGGTGCCTTCCTGTTGTTGTCGGCGGACTACCGGATTGGCGTCAAAGGCGCCTTTACCATAGGGCTGAATGAAGTCGCTATTGGTATGACAATGCATCAGGCGGGTATTGAAATCGCACGCGACCGGTTGCCCCGTCCCGCCTTTCAACGAGCCGTGATTGGTGCTGAAATGTTTTCACCTGAAGCGGCTGTCGAAGCAGGCTTTCTGGATGAAGTCGTAGCGCCAGAAGCGTTGGAAGACGCTGTTCACCGCGCCGCTATGCGCCTGAGCAAGCTCAACATGTCAGCCCATGGGAATACGAAGGTAAAGGCCAGAGCGCCATTACTGTCCGCACTGGATGAGGCTATCGCCCTGGACGCCCAACACTTCGGCCGCGCCTGACAATCATCAGACAAACGGCACGCTGTCACGAAACCTCTGTGAAACGCGTCTATAACAGTGAAAAGACGCTGTACAGCGCTCCTTTTAATCGCTAAACACCATTAAGTAGGAGATTTAGAAAAGCTTTAGATCTAAACAGGCTGTAACTTGCGACCTAGTCTCGACTCAATGTGATATGGCCCTTGCGAGGGCCATAATAAATGCCGACAGAGCAATCGAGCTTCTCCCTATAAGAAGAAAGGGCTTGAGTCATGTTAAGAGAACCGACACCCAAGTGGCGGCAAGCGAGCCTTGTGCTGATTATCACCACCATCGTACTTGTACTTCCCAACCTGACTCGCCTGTTGGGAGGCTGATTATCCTGTGGCAGGCAGCCACCATGCCAGCATCAGCGGCAAGAACCCAAACGCCAGTATGGTTGAACACAATACGAGACTGGCTACTTCCTGGGGAGACCGATTAGCGCGTAGGGCATAGAGATAGTTGAAAACCGCTACGGGCATAGATGACTGGGTGACGAGGACAGCATGGGCCAGAGGTGGCAGATGTAGCGCCCAACCCACCAGCCAGCCCACAAGAGCACCCAGGCATAGCCGGATTCCGCCGAATAGGAAGCCGGACCCCAGGTGTTGTGGCCGTATGCTGGCCAGTGACACGCCCAGCGTAATAAGCATGAGCGGAATGGCAAGGCCGGACATGAGGTCGACGGTATTGGCAATCCAGCGCGGCAGTTGGGCATCGAGCATCATGAGCGATAACGCAATCGCTACGCTAATCATGATGGGATTTCCCAGCAACATCTTGAGCGAGCGCTCGCCGGACATCCAGAAGATCCCTAAACTGAAATTACCGATCGACAAGACCAGATAAAATGCCACGGCCAGCGTCATGCCTTGCTCGCCAAACGCATACAGGCACACCGGCAAGCCCATGTTGCCTACATTGGGAAACATGAATGCCGGGGCTAATACCTTCCAGTCTCGCTTGAAGACTCGGGCAAGCCCATAGGCTGCCAACCCCATGATCGCGCAGATAATAACGCAGGCCAGGGCCATTTGCCCAAAGCTGTGCTTGTCGATGTGTGCATGCCCCAGTGTCGCCAGGACCAGACAGGGAGAGGCTACGTTGAAGACCAGGCGGGAGATGAAGTCAGTGGGATATTCATAGCCCCAGCGCTTCCAGAAATAGCCGATACCTGCGCCAATGAGCACAGGCGCCATGACCGCGAATAACTCTGACAGCATGCCTTTCTCCCCTGAATCAAGGGTTCATTATGCCCTCTTGGGCAGGAACGGGGAGTAGTAAATCGGTATCGCAGGACGTGAGATCAGACGGAGCATGTGGCAGAAACTAAAATGAGGCATGACACGAACGGCCATGCCTCGACGTCAGGATCAGGTCCTCCTGATTTCCTGGGTTACGCCCCAGCCATCCAACGTTCCGCCAAGAGGACTGACGACGGCCTCAAGATCAGACTCGAAATCGTCAATTGTCGTATAGGTAGCAAACATGACCTTACTGACCTGTAAGTGCCACCCACCCTCTTCGTGCGGGATTATCTGAGCGTTCAACGACTCTCCCTTGAATTGACATGCAGCCTCTCGGGCCTGTTTTTCATCAGGAAAAATAGCGAAGAAATCGATGGGATGTATGCGTGAGAAGTCGAAACCACCCTCCTTCATCTGCCGGAGCACAGTAAGGCTTACATCATCGGAGATGTTTAAAGGCATAGGGCACCTCCTGCTCATTGAATGGGATTTTTAGTTAATGCGATAGAGCGTGATAGAGGCGTTGCAACGGTGATCGCCGGTATCAGCGAAGCCACCCGCAGAGCCCTTTCAACTAAAAGAACGCCAACACAAACGCCTGACGTATAGCATTGCACACAACTAAAAGAGAGCTTTGAGGCGGCACCGGTTCCTTGGATAGCGACGAGTGGTGCGTGCCCTGCAAATGATCACAGAGCACCTTCCGAAAGTATCAGGCGTTGGAAGTCTTGCCAATGGCGCCTAGTACATATTGAGGCAGCGCAAAGGCACCAATATGGATGTCGGCATTGTAATAGCGCGTAACAATGCCGGAGACTGCGAACCGTTCGCGTAGGGTATCTACCGGCACGAAACGTTTGCCAGCGTCTCGGCTGCCCCAGGCAAAGGTCATCGCGCCGCCAATGTAGGTCGGTACGGCAGCCTGATAGAAATGCCAGTCAGCAAAGAGCCCGTTGACCCGGCTTGCTGTGGTCTTCACTTCGTCAAGCTGCATGAAGGGCGTGCCGTTCTGCGTGACCAGGATTCCACCTTCATTCAGGCAGCGATGGCAGGCCTGATAAAAGTTTTCCGAGAACAGTACTTCACCCGGGCCGATGGGATCGGTCGAGTCGGAAATGATCACGTCGAAACGGTCAGTGGTATTTGCCACGAAGCGCATACCGTCATCGATGACAAGGTTGAGACGCGAGTCGTCAAATGCGCCATTGGAGTGATTGGGCAGATAGGTTTTGCACATGTCGACCACGGCCGCATCGATTTCCACCATGGTGATGTGCTCGACACTCTTGTGCTTGGCCACTTCCCGCAGGATACCGCCGTCACCGCCACCGATGATCAGGACACGCTTGGCCTGACCATGGGCAAACAACGGCACATGGGTAAGCATCTCGTGGTAAATGAACTCATCGGCTTCGGTCGTCTGGATTACGCCGTCCAGCGCCATGACGCGTCCCATGCGGGCATTCTTGAAAATAACGAGTTGCTGGTGCTCGGTACGAACCTCATGGAGCAGCTCGTCCATGCGAAAGCGTTGGCCATAGCCGTCATATAGGGTTTCTAGATAATCTTTCATTGAGAGGTCTCCCGTTCCTCGGATGGGCGGAACGGAAAACGCCCGCCCTGGAAAAGGCGGGCATTGTAAGGGCAATACGTGACGGTCTCCAGACGCGTTCTACTACCCTTTATGCGTTGGCGCCGATACGGACGTACTTCCGCGAGGACCCGCAAGCCCCCAGGCAATCAGCCCCACGACTGGCAGAATGATAATAAGCAGTGTCCAGAAGATCTTCTTGTTACTGGTGCTGTCGCTGCGAATCACGCTAACGATAGCCCAGATATCCAGCAAGAAGACGATGAAACCGATGACACCGCCTATAGTTGAGTTAATCATGGGTGCTCTCCAATTCAGTTCCGGTAAAATTGGGACTGCGCACCCGAGGCGGTAGTTCGCCTCAAACGACCGAATGTCGCTGATATCCCTTTTGTCAGAGCGCCAGAGGGTCGATTTCAGCAAAGCTTTTCACGCAAGGGTGACCGGCCAGATCGCCGCCCTCGCGAACCAGGCCACAGGTTTTCATACCGGCAGACCGGGCAGCATCCAGCTCCTCGACAACATCCGATAAGAAGAGAATTTCATCGGCCTGATGCGTGGTTGCGCTGGCGATACGGCTATAGGAAGCGGCTTCACGCTTGCCTCCGGTCATCGTATCGAAGTAGCCGGAAAACAGCGGCGTCAGGTCTCCAGCCTCGGAACAACCGAAGATGAGCTTTTGCGCCTGCACAGAGCCGGAAGAATAGACGTAAAGCGCAATCCCCAGCGCATGCCAGCGCCGAAGGGCTTCGACGGCATCCGGATAGACGTGCCCTTTCAGCTCGCCGGCCTTGTAGCCCTGTGCCCAGATCATGCCCTGCAAGGCCTTGAGCGGTGTAACCTTACGATCCTCAGCGATCCAGCCCAGCAGAATCTCGATGACGCGCTCGGTATCGGCAGTCAACTCCCCGGCCTCGGCGCGCACCGCATCCAGCTGCTCTGCCACTGCCACCTCCTGAGCATGCTCACGCACATAGCCCGGCAGATGCTTGGCCGCAAAAGGAAACAGGACATCAAAGACAAAGCTGACCGCGCTGGTCGTGCCCTCGATATCGGTCAGGATAGCGCGAATAGTCATGCATCTGCCTCCAGGCGTGGAAAACGGGAAGCAATGTCTTCCCCAGTGAACTGGGCGATCCATCCCTCAGGATTATTGAACAGCCGGATCGCAACGAAGTTGGGCTCTTCGCTCATATCGAACCAGTGCGGTGTACCGGCGGGTACTGAAATCAGGTCATTCTTCTCGCACAGTACGGCATAGATATATTCGCCGATATGCAAGGTAAAGAGGCCACGCCCGGCCACGAAAAAGCGGACCTCATCCTCTGCATGACGATGCTCGTCCAGAAACTTGGCGCGCAGCTCGGCTTTCTGAGGATGATCAGCCTTCATGCTGATCACATCCACGGTCTGATAGCCGCGCTCCTGGATAAGACGATCAATCTCGGGACGATAGGCGGCAATCACTTCTTCCTGGCTCGCCCCCGGCGCTACAGGCGCCGTGGCCTGCCAGCGTTCGAATCGAACGCCTACTTCGGCCAGCGTTGCCGCGATATGATCACCCTGGGTAAGCACCTTGTTGGGCTGCTCGGGATGGGACTCATGGTAGACAGTCAGGCGGCTCATGTCCGGATACTCAATATTTTAAGTTCACATTCGAAAAGAAACTCGAACGCCTCGATCTGGCGCAAGGCATCGCTCATACGAGCCCCCCAAGTATAGAGACCATGACCACGAATCAAATACCCCACGCAGTCTGGATGCGTGTCGAGCCATGTCTGAACATGCGTGGCAAGCCGGGCGATGTCCTGATCGTTTTCAAAGATCGGTACCAGTACCCTGCCCTCGTGGGTCGTGATACCGCTGAAGGCCTTCTGCAGCTCATAGTCATGCAGTACCAGCGCCTCGTCGGCAACCATCCGGGACAGAACCGTGGCATTAACCGAATGCGTATGCAGCACCGCGCCAATCTCCGGCTTCCATCGATACAGCTGGGTATGCAGCAGCGTTTCGGCCGACGGCTTCTTGCCGGGCTCCAGGCTGTTACCTTCTAGGTCCGTTACGAGCACATCATCCAGGCCCAACTGTCCCTTGTGCTTGCCTGAGACGGTAAGCAACGCGCGGGTCTCGGACAGCCGGGCAGAGTAATTGCTACTGGTTGCTGGAGACCATCCCCGACTGTAGAGAAACTGACCCGCCTCAATGATTTGCTGCGCCAGCAGCTCCCGATGATTCATCATGATGTCGATCTTCCAAACGCGTAATGATCATGCATGCCCCCACCAGCGCTGCCAGGCTGGCGAAGCCGAATGTCCAGGCAGGACCCAACACCTGCCAGCTATAACCGGAGTAAAACGCCCCCAAGGCGCCTCCGGTTCCCGACAGTGCAGCATACAGTGCCTGCCCCTGCCCTTGATGTCTGTTTCCGAAACGGCGCTGGATGAAATGGATCGCCGATGCATGAAAACAACCAAATGTAGCCGCATGAATGACCTGGGCAAAGAGCAGAACCCCCAGGTGATCGGCAAGATGCCCCAACAGCAGCCAGCGCAGCGCTGCAAGCAGAAAGCTGGCCGCAAGTACCTGTCTCAGGCTGAACAGGGTCAGCAAACGAGGCATGACCAAAAAGATCAGCACCTCCGCCACAACCCCTACTGCCCACAAGAGACCGATCGTGCCGCGAGCATAACCCAGGTTTTCCAGGTGTATCGTTAGAAAGGTGTAATAAGGCCCATGGGAGAGCTGCATGAGGCAGGCCCCCAAATAAAAAGCCATGACGCCCGGTTGACGCAGACAACCCATGAGTCCGCCTTCGCTTCCGCTGTTTTCCAGTTTTACCGCAAGAGGCGACGGAACCCAGATACTGCCTATGACAATACCGGCCATGATGACCAGCAGGCCGGCTGGGTACAGATCAAGACTGAAATGCTCGAACAGCTTGCCCAGCCCTACCACTGCTGCAATAAACCCGACGGATCCCCAGAGGCGAATGCGGCTATACAGCGAAGCCTGTTCACGCAGGTGTGCCAGGGTAATGGCTTCAAACTGTGGCAGCACCGCGTGCCAGAAGAACGCATGGGCCGCCATGACCAGGGCGAGCCAGGCGTAGCTATGACTGAGGTAAATCCCCGCAAAGCAGATGAGCGTGCAGCAGGCGCCGAAACGAACAATGGTCAACCGCTTACCGGTACGGTCGCCCAGCCACCCCCAGAGATTGGGTGCCAGGCAGCGCATCAGCATGGGAATAGCGACCAGTTGACCGATATGCTCGCTGGAAAACCCCAAATGATGAAAGTAGAGCGACAGAAACGGCGCCGTTGCGCCCAGCAAGGCGAAGTAGAAGAAATAAAAACTGGACAGACGCCAATAAGGAATCGGCATTGACTCATGTGTATTCATGCAGTGCCCGAGTAGGCCGGTACAGCTGATCAGCGGCGTGCCTATTCATGCAGCTGCCCTCCACGGGCAGCTGCAGTTGAACCTGTCTATAGGCTGATAAGCCCGCAATCAGAGCTGACCCAGGACAGGCGTTCCTACGTGTACATCCGCATTCTGGGCACGATGTCGCAGGTAGTGATCCATCAGGACGAGCGCCATCATCGCCTCGGCAATCGGGGTGGCCCGAATACCAACGCAAGGATCGTGGCGGCCCTTGGTTATCACATCAACGGGCTGGCCATTCACATCGATGGAACGGCCAGACGTGGTAATGCTTGAGGTAGGCTTGAGCGCCAGATGCGCTACGATTGGCTGCCCCGAGGAAATGCCTCCCAGTACACCGCCGGCGTTGTTGCTGAGAAAGCCTTCGGGGGTAAGCTCATCGCGGTGCTCGGTGCCCCGCTGCGCTACACTGGCAAATCCGGCACCAATCTCAACGCCTTTCACGGCGTTGACGCTCATGAGTGCATAAGCCAGCTCGGCATCCAGGCGATCGAAAATCGGCTCACCCAGGCCCGGCGGAACGCCATCGGCCACGACCGTGACCCGGGCACCTACCGAATCCTGATCGCGACGCAGCTGATCCATGTACGCTTCCAGCTCCGGCACCTTGGCTGGATCAGGACAGAAGAACGCATTCTCCTCCACACTATCCCAGGTCTTGAACGGAATTTCGATAGGACCGAGCTGGCTCATGTAGCCCCGGACACGGATGCCCTTGGTCGCCAGAAACTTCTTGGCAATGGCGCCAGCCGCAACCCGCATGGATGTTTCACGAGCAGAGCTGCGGCCACCGCCACGGTAGTCACGCAACCCGTATTTATGGTGATAGGTATAGTCCGCGTGAGCTGGGCGGAACAGGTCCTTGATGGCAGAGTAGTCCTTTGACTTCTGGTCGGTGTTGCGAATCAGCAAAGCGATAGGCGTACCCGTGGTGACGCCTTCGAACACGCCAGACAAGATCTCGACCTCATCCGGCTCCTGGCGCTGGGTAGTATGCCGACTGGTGCCCGGCTTGCGACGGTCCAGATCATGTTGAAGGTCAGCCAACGCCAACGGCAGCCCCGGTGGGCATCCGTCTACAATCGCGACCAGCCCGGGCCCATGGCTCTCGCCAGCCGTGGTAACAGTGAACAATGTGCCAAAGGTATTGCCGGACATGTCGCAAAGCTCCGCAGAATCGATGGACCGGAGCCTATCCAGCGCCGGCACAGAAAGCGAACGAGTATACCTTCTGGCTTTCCCGAGTTCATCTTTAGAACCCTAACCGTTACGCTGCGTCCAATTACGGGTTACCGGAACCGTCCGGTGCCCTTTGTTTATGGTCATGAGTGCTGTGATGTCCCGCCTGTTTGTTCTGCTGTGTTGCCTTCTGACGCTACCCGCATTCGCGGCCAGGGGGCCGATCCTGTATCACCCTATCAACCTTGAGACGGCCAACGGAACGCTGTATGGCAGCCTGGTCATGCCGGAAAGTCACAAGCCACAGCCGGTAGCTCTTATCATTGCAGGTTCCGGGCCTACAGACCGTGACGGCAATAACCCCATGGCGCGTAACTTTGCCTTGAAACGCCTGGCCGAGGCCCTGGCTGAGAACGGTATTGCCAGCGTTCGCTATGACAAGCGTGGCGTTGCACAAAGTATGCCTGCTGCGCCACGAGAAGAAGACTTGAGCGTCCCACGCTATGTTGCAGATATCGTCGCGTGGTCGAAAAAGCTCCACTCAGACCCGCGTTTTACAAAATTGATCCTGATCGGCCATAGCGAAGGCGCCCTCATGGCCAGCCTCGCTGCCAACGATGCAGGTGCCGATGCCCTGATTACCTTGTCGGGAAGTGGCCGCCCTATCGACGACGTGTTGCGCGAGCAATTGGCAACCAAGCTGTCCCCTGCGCTGCTGGCCAGCGCACAATGGATCATGGATCAGCTGGATAAAGGCCAGATGCAGCTTCAGGTACCGGAGCCCCTGATGGTGCTGTTTCGCCCTAGCGTTCAGCCTTACCTGATCACCCTCTTCCGGGAGAATCCCGCCCAGGCCTTCGCTCAGGTCAAGGCTCCGGCATTGATCATCCAGGGCAAGCATGACATTCAGGTAGACATCAAGGATGCCGAGGCGCTTAAACGGGCAAGGCCCGAGGCCGAGCTGGCACTGATTCCCGGTATGAATCATATGCTCAGAATCACGTCAGCCAATGTCGAAGCTCAGCTTTCCACCTACAACAACCCGGATCTTCCATTAGCGGGCGAATTGGTGGAGCGAATGACCGCCTTCATTCAGGAAAAAGTCTCTAGTCCACGCTGATTTGGCCGATATAGCGATTTGAATTACCCCATGCGGAGGTAGAAAAGGATCGCGGCCATGACTGAAACCGATATTGAAGAACCCACTACCGCCGAGGAAACCGCCCCTGAGAAGCAGACGCATCCCTGGGCCGAGCTCGGACCGGAACATTTTTATCTGCTGCGTCTGACACCGTTGCCCACGGATCGTATTACCGGGCCTCGCCCGCTGCGCTTTGTGCAGTTTGGCAAGACCGAACGGCATGGAGACGATCTGAGCGTTTTATCGTTGAGCATTCAGCTGCCCGGACAGCGCGTTCACCGTGATCAAAATTTCCTGAATATCTGGGCTGATCACGAGAACAAGGAGATCCGCTTCACCGCCGAACCCGGCGGACTTGAAGGCGGACTGTTGCAAGTCGAGCCATCCAATCGTGGCCTGGGCCGCTTTCTGTTAGCTCAGGGCATTGCATGGGCCAAGACCAAGTGGGGCCACTACAAGGTGGCCAACCTTGATCTGCCAGCCCGTGATGGATTTGTCGAGGAGATGCGCAAGCGCCGCGACCATGCACTGGAAGCTCAGGGTTTTACCCTTACCTATCTTGAGGGGCAAACCCTCAAGGCCATCTGTAGCGCGCCCAAGGCCAGCGAGCTTAAAAGCGAATGGAACATGGATAAGGTGCAGGTGCTTTCCCTGCTGGATGTAGGCAGCATGCTGGAACAGGCGGACAAGAACCTGCATGAGCGTGACCTCAGCGTGTTCAAGCTGCAGGAGCAGATTGCCGCCTACCGTCGTGACGACGCGGGCCTCAAGTTCACCATGGCGTGCCTAACGGCGTTCTGCCTCTTCGAGGCCGGGCTGCTGATTTGGATGGTGTTTCATTGAGCCAAAAGGCTTCAGGCGTTACAGCTACGCCTGAAGCCGATGTTTTTATCGGCACTCTTTCGGTACGTAGTTACCGGGATTGAGAACCGTCCTTCCAGGGCGGTCAGTCCGAGGATAAAAGCTACGCTTTGGTTAAATCTCCGACCGCTTTGCGGGGCACTTTAGCGTCCAAATGTTTTTAAGAACATCAGTGATCACCAACGCTGACCGTTGCGCTGCAACTCCAACCGGCGGATGAACTCCTCCAGGATCAACGCATACAGATCATCCTTCAGGACGGCATCCTCGATCCCTGAGTCGATATTGGGATTGTCGTTGACCTCGATGACCGCCATTCGCTCGCCCGCCTGCTTGAGGTCAACTCCGTACAGGCCGTCGCCGATAAGGTTGGCAGTACGAACCGCCAGCTCGACCACTTCATGAGGTGCCTCCTGAATGGGCACGGTACGAAAGTCACCACTGCTCTCGACCGCACCGGCGCTGTGATCGTAGATCTGCCAATGCCCTTTCGACATGAAGTACTGACAGGCAAAGATCGGCTCCTGGTTGAGCACGCCTATGCGCCAGTCATAGTCGGTATAAAAGAACTCCTGGGCCAGGAGCAGCACGGAGCGCTCGAACAACTCGGCGCTCGCCTTGTTCAACTCCTCCTGATTGGAGACTTTCATAACGCCACGCGAGAACGAGCCATCCGGAATCTTTAGCACCAGCGGAAAGCCCAGCCGCTCCCCTACCGTTGCCAACTGGGCGGCATTGTCCTTGTACAGGATTTCCGTCTTGGGCATGTCCAGCTTGTGTGCTTTGAGCAAATCCGCCAGATAGACTTTATTAGTGCATCGCAGGATCGAGCGGGGATCATCCATTACCACCAACCCCTCGCTTTCCGCTTTTTTGGCGAAACGATACGTGTGGTGATCAATGGCAGTTGTCTCACGGATAAACAGCGCATCGAACTCCGAAAGACGCGAGTAATCCTTTTTCTCGATCAACTCAACATCGATTCCCAGACGTTTGCCAATCCGGACAAAGCTCTTCAGAGCCTTGGCATCAGAAGGCGGGAACGCTTCTTTCGGGTCATGCAGAATGGCCATTTCGAAACGATATTTTTCTCTTACGCGCGGCTTGAGCCAGACCTGCCGACTAAAACCATCCAGGGCATTGGCAAAAAGGTCTTCCTGAGCTTCGTGCAGCTTGTGTATGGCTCCCAGCTTGACGCCCCCAATATGCCAGCCCTCACGATTGCGGCGAAAATCCACGAGCAGCAGTGGACTGGGGAAAGCTTCAAACAGCTGGCGGGCCAGATCCTGCAAGGCTTCGATATCGGTTCGCCCAAAGTACAGGGTCAACGTGAACCCATCAGCACTGGCGTAGGGATGGCCCTTCAAGGCCTTGCTTAGTAACCTGTCGAGATCTTCCAGAGCCAGGTTATAGATGGATTTACGGGAGAGCTCACTGATCGTGCGAACGGAGGGAATTACCTTGTGACCCCGGGCCTCTGCCAGTAATGAGCAGTAATACCCGTGCCCTAGGTACTTCTGGTTACGGCACAGGTTGATGACCTGCACACGCTTGCCGTTATCTTGCTCATTTGACTGCTCAAGGTATTCCTGGGCAGTGATAACGTCTTCGCTCGGATAATAGGATGACCAATCCTCCTTGCGCTCGACGATGATATACAGCTTGCTCACAACACCTCCTCGGTGCAGATAATCGCCTTGGGAGCCTATTACCAACGTTCCTGTCAAACGACTCAGGTTCGGTCTGTACCAATTGATGGACAGACGAAAACTACGTAACACAGCCTCCATTAACCGCGGCTTAACCGCACTGCTGAGGACCGAGCGACTGTCTTTGAGGCGCTTGACCTGGCTAGGGATTCACACAAATGAATTTCACGCTACGCCCTGCTGTTCACGAGGACCTCAACGCACTGGTTGAGCTGGAGAAACGGTGCTTTGAATACGACCGCCTTTCGCGGCGCAATTTCCAATGGATGCTGACTCGAGCCAATGCCTCTCTCACGCTGGTGGAAGAGGCTGGAAATACCCTGGGGTACGCCTTGGTCCTGTTTCACCAAAACACCTCCCTGGCGCGGCTGTATTCCATTGCCATCGACCCGGCAGCTCGAGGGCACAAGCTTGGGCAGCGCCTACTCGAGGCTGCGGAAGCCTGTGCTATTGAGCGGGACTGTGCGTACATGCGTCTGGAGGTGCGCCCGGACAATACTGCAGCCATTGCCCTGTATGAACGCAATGGCTATCTTCCTTTTGCAACCGTCGATGACTATTACGAAGATCACAGTCAGGCGCTGCGCTTCGAGAAACGTATCCGTCAGCCCGGTGAAGGCCGGCTACGCAAGGTACCCTTCTATAGACAGACCACGGATTTCACCTGCGGCCCGGCCTCGCTTCTGATGGCCATGGGCGCGCTGGAGCCTGGACGCCCGCTGGAGCGTTGGGAAGAGTTACGTCTCTGGCGTGAGGCTACCACCATTTACATGACCGCCGGCCACGGGGGCTGTGGGCCACACGGCTTGGCCCTGGCCGCCCGACGCCGCGGTTTTCGTGTGAAGTTACAGGTTAACACCCGCGGCCCTCTTTTCCTGGAAGGCGTACGCAGCGAAGAAAAACGTGACGTGATGCGGCTGGTGCATGAGGACTTCAGCCGGGAACTCAAACAGACTGATATTGAACGCCTGATTCGAACAAAGCTGGATATTCCACAAATCATTGCCGACGGTGGTCTGCCATTGGTGTTGATCAGCAGCTTTCGCCTTATCCAGACCAAAGGCCCTCACTGGATCGCTGTAACCGGTTGCGACGAAGACTTCATTTACTTCCACGACCCAGACGTAGACCATAGCCAACATCGTCGGGAGCTGGACTGCCAACACATTCCGGTCAGTCATGCCGAGTTCGACAAACTCAGCCGCTTCGGCAAGAGCAAGCTGCGGGCTGCGGTGATCCTGTATCCTCCAGCCCCAGTGAAAAAGCCGGCAGCGTAAGGCGGTAGCGTACCGCTTCAGCGCCATAAGCCGGCTTCAATTTTAAGGTAGAAAAAGACGCTTGGTAACAACACTGACGCTGTTTCTAAAACGGAGCTCCTATGAGCACTTGGGTTCTTCTTGTGGTGACCCTTCTGAATACAACCAATCCTCATACCGATAAGGGCAGCTCGCCCATGGTCGCCATGCAGGAGTTCAATTCTCAGAAAACCTGCATGGATGCGCGGACCCAGCTGATAAAAATGAATCCCTCCATCAGTGCGTCCTGCGTTCTCAAGTAACCGGCCCCTCTGACATAGCATGGCAAGCTGCCCAAAAGCGGCTAGGACGCCTGCCAGACGAGTTCTGGCAAATGAGTCAGCACACTCGACACCCTTTTCGGGTGATTTCCACCGTTTTGTATGCTGCTGGCGGTGCGCTGCCGGATACATGCTGCACGAAACGCTCTTCGCCAACTAGTATTACCCAAGTTGCACTGTCAGGGTAAAGCGTCCCGGCCTATCGTATGGTCAGATGCTTGTCATCCAGCGACGTTACCGCGTTGATGGGTCGATCCGACGTCAGAAAGGCACGCATGTCCGCCCCGCTGGGCTGTTGATAGATACGAAGCCCAAACTCCGGCAGGATCGCCAGCAAATGATCGAAAATATCGCTCTGGATATTTTCGTACTGCGCCCAGATCACCGTATTGGTAAAGCAGTACACCTCCAGGGGTAAACCGCTGGAGGTAGGATCGAGCTGGCGAACCAGTAGGGTCATGTCCTGCCGAAGGCCGGGATGGCTACGCAGGTAACGCTCCACATACACCCGAAATGTACCCAGGTTGGTAATGCGACGTGTGTTGACAGGCTCCTGCCCGCGCTCAGCCAGCTTTTCGTTCCATTCATTCAACTCCTTCTGCTTATTATCCAAATAGTCCGCCAGCAAACTGAAACGATGCAGATGCCGATACTCATCACCATCGATGAAATGCACGCTCTGCTGGTCCAAGAACAGGCTGCGCTTGATGCGGCGACCTCCGGATTCCTGCATACCGCGGTAGTTCTTGAACGCATCGGAGATGAAGCGCTTGGTAGGAATCGTGGTAATCGTCTTGTCGAAGTTCTGCACTTTGACCGTGTGCAAAGCGATATCGATGACATCCCCACTGGCGTTGAGCTGGGGCATCTCTATCCAGTCACCGATGCGCACGATGTCCCCGGATGAGATCTGTACGCTGGCCACCAGTGACAAGAGCGTATCCTGGAAGATCAATAGCAGCACAGCAGCCATCGCGCCCAATCCGGACAGAAGAATCAATGGCGAGCGATCAATCAGCGTGGCGATGATCAGAATGGATGCCAGGCAGAATATGCCGATCTTGAGGACCTGGATGTACCCCTTGATCGGCCGGAATCGCGCATCGGGACGGCGCTGGTAAACCGCATTGACAATATCGAGCAGATTACTGATCGCCAACACGATAGTAAGGATAATGAACGCGCTACACACGTTCCCAACTACTGTGACCAATGCCTCCGGCAGGCCGGGCACTGCGAGTATACCCGTCGAAAGGATCAAGGCTGGCACGACATTAGCCAGGCGCGCGATCATCGGGGTATTGGTGACCTCGCTTTTAAGACCCAGCGACGCGCTGCTTAATAGCCGGTAAACACCCTTCACCAGAATACGCTTCACAATCCAGTTACATAACCAGGCAGCCAGCAGCAGCAAGGTCAGGCAAAACAGCGTGTAGAGCTCGGGATAGTTCCTGAGCCAGTTTAACGAGGCATCTAAATAAGTAGTCATAATCTTTGCTTTTTAGAGTCGCACCATCCTGATCCGGACGGCGGGGAGGCGTTACGGTAGCAAAATGCAACCGGCTTCTGTATGACCGGCGACAAACCGGCGTTACCTGACCCGGCATGGCCGTATCGTTGAGCCGCTAAAGACATTTCGGAGGAAGCGGACTATGCTGCGGTGGCCTTTTCCGTATAACCACAACACCACGGACCCGGCCATGACTCGACCTTTGCGCAAACGCGATCCGTCGTATGAACTGATGGACGATCTTAGCGGCCATTCGGTGATCTACCGCGAGCACGGTTTCCCCTGCCCTCTGGTTCGCTGGCATTTTCACAAGGAATACGAGCTGCATCTGATCATAGCCAGCTCGGGCACAGCCTTCATTGGCGACTATATCGGCAGCTTTTATCCTTACAGCCTGTTCTTGACCGGTCCTAACCTGCCCCATAACTGGATCAGCCAAGTAGCGGAAGGTGAGGTCGTCGACAAGCGCGACATGCTGGTTAACTTTACCGATGAGACGCTTGAAAACGCGGCGACAGTCTTTCCTGAACTCAATGCACTGAACCCGCTGCTTGAGCGCGCCCGTTTCGGCATTCAGTTCCACTGTTCGCGCACCATCAATGAATCGGCAGATCTTCTGCAGCGTATTGCCGAGACGCGGGGTGCCAGCCGTCTGGGTCACTTTTTCGTACTGATGGAACTGCTGGCGACCTGTGAGGATTATCACCTGCTGAGCGGCGCGCCGATTCGTTCGGAAGACGACGAACATACGCTGGACCGTACCAATAAGGCGCTTAACTTCATCTTCGAGCGCTATACCAGTGAGCTCACGCTTGAAGAAGCAGCAGAGCACCTGGGCATGACGCCTACCTATTTTTCCCGCTTCTTTCGCAAGGCTACCGGGCGGTGCTTTATTGAATTCGTGAACAGCCTGCGTATCAGCAAATCCTGCGAGCTGTTATCGCAAAGCGAAAAGGCCGTGACAGACGTCTGTTTTGAGTCAGGCTTCAATAATATTTCCAATTTCAATCGCCGCTTCCAACAAATGAAAGGCATGACGCCTACGCATTATCGGCGCCTCACGGTAAAACGCTTGACCGAGCAGAACGTATAAACCGGGTCCGGGCGACTGCTCATTGCCTGCCAATACCTTGCAATTTCTGTCACGCAGGCTCAACGCCAAAAACGCGCCAAGCCCTACTGCAGAGCGTTCTGTTGCCATTTCACACGCAAAGATCACTCGCTAATAAGTGCAAAAAAGTATCAGTCTGAGTGTGTTTTCGCATTTGTCTACCGCTTAAATTAAGGGGTGTAATCAATCGAACACGCTCCTCCTGTTTCGTAGTCTGGGGGTTAAAACAACAATAAGAGCTTCTGTCGCTACGGCGCAGAAGGGAGTGCGACATGAACATGCTATTGAAAGCGCTTTTCGCTACAGCCGGAATTTGTGCCGTCACCTATGCTCAGGCCGCCACGGTCACCATCGCTACCGTTAACAACAGCGATATGATTCGGATGCAACGGCTCTCCAAAACCTTTGAAGAGCAGCATCCGGATATCAAACTCAATTGGGTAGTCCTTGAAGAAAACGTACTTCGCCAACGCCTGACGACTGATATTGCCACGCAGGGTGGTCAATTCGATGTGCTGACCATTGGCATGTACGAAACCGGTCTCTGGGGCGCCAAAGGCTGGCTGGAACCCATGAAAGACCTGCCAGCCGACTATGATGTGAACGATCTGTTTCCTTCGGTACGAGAAGGTTTGTCCGTCAAGGGCACGCTGTATGCCTTGCCGTTCTATGCGGAAAGCTCAATTACCTACTACCGTAAGGACCTCTTCAAGGACGCCGGGCTGACCATGCCCGAGCAGCCAACCTGGGAACAGCTCGGTGAATTTGCCGCCAAACTTCACCATCCTGACAAGGATCAGTATGGCATTTGCCTGCGCGGCAAGGCTGGCTGGGGTGAAAACATGGCGCTGATCGGCACCATGGCCAATGCGTTCGGTGCACGTTGGTTCGATGAAAAGTGGCAGCCAGAATTCATTGGCCCGGAATGGACCAAGGCCGCCAACTTTTATGTCGATACGATGAAGAAGTACGGCCCTCCCGGTGCGTCTAGCAACGGCTTCAACGAAAACCTGGCGCTGTTCAACAGCGGCAAGTGCGCCCTATGGGTGGATGCCAGCGTGGCCGGGTCTTTTACGACCGACAAATCGCAAAGCAAGGTAGCTGACCAGGTGGGCTTTGCCGCCTCCCCAACGCAGGTAACCGATAACGGTTCGTCTTGGCTTTATGCTTGGTCCCTGGCGATCCCTTCCAGCTCCAAAAATAAGGAAGCTGCACAGTCCTTTGTGACATGGGCGACATCCAAGCAATACGCCACCTTGGTAGCTGACAAGGAAGGTATCGCCAACGTCCCGCCAGGTACGCGCAAGTCTACATACAGCGAGGCCTATATGCAGGCCGCACCCTTCGCCAAGGTATCCCTGTCCATGCTGGAAAAGGCCGACCCGGCGCATCCCGCTGCCAAGCCTGTTCCTTATGTGGGTATTCAGTACGTAACCATTCCTGAGTTCCAGGCTATCGGCACCTCGGTGGGCAAGTTGTTCTCGGCGGCACTGACCGGACAGATGCCCGTGCAACAGGCGTTGCAGGCTGCCCAGCAGTCGACCTCTCGCGAAATGAAACGCGCGGGTTATCCCAAATAGCTTAACCGGTTCGGCGTGGCTGTAATGGCTGCGCCGCTTCAGGACAAGCCTGGCCTGACAGCTTTCTGGATGGCCGCCCTGTAGACCTCTCGCTGCAACGGTTCGGAGCGACTGTCATGAGTACAACCACGTTGAAAAGCCCCGTCTCTACCCAGGCACGAGCTCGTGAGCACACCGCCCGCAAGCGCCGGACCAGCCCCGGCTGGTTTCTGGTCAGCCCGTCGGTCCTGCTACTTCTGCTCTGGATGATCGTGCCACTGGGCATGACCATCTACTTTTCGCTAATTCGCTATAACCTGCTCTACCCCGGTGAGAATGACTTTGTCGGTCTGGAGAATTTCGAATACTTCATCACCGACACCGGCTTCATGCCGGGCATGACCAACACCCTGCTACTGGTAGGCAGTGTCTTGTTGATCAGTGTGGTCCTGGGCGTACTGATTTCAGCGCTTCTGGAAGCCACCGAGTTCTGGGGGCGTGGGATTGTACGGGTCTTGCTGATTTCCCCCTTCTTCATCATGCCCACCGTCAGTGCGCTGATCTGGAAGAACCTCATCTTCCATCCGGTTTCAGGCATTCTCGCCGCCGTCTGGAAGTTTTTTGGCGCACAGCCAATCGACTGGCTGGCAAATTACCCATTGCTGTCGATCATCTTGATCGTGTCCTGGCAATGGCTGCCCTTCGCCATTCTGATCCTGATGACCGCCATGCAGTCGCTTGATCAGGAACAGAAGGAGGCAGCGCGTCTAGATGGCGCCGGCCCGCTTGCCATTTTTTGGCACCTTACCCTGCCCCATCTGGCGCGTCCCATTGCCGTCGTGGTGATGATCGAAACGATCTTCCTGCTCTCGGTTTTCGCTGAAATCTTTACCACCACCAGTGGCGGCCCTGGCTTCGCGTCTACCAACCTTGCGTATCTGATCTATAACCAGGCGCTTCTGCAGTTCGATGTAGGCATGGCCTCGGCAGGCGGATTGATCGCTGTCGTGATCGCCAACATTGCCGCCATCATCCTGGTTCGGATGCTTGGCAAGAACCTGACCCAACAGTGAGGATGCGACCATGATGACGCTCAAGCAATCTCGTCGCCTGCACAGTGCCATTCTCGGCACGCTGGCCTGGATCATTGCGCTGGTGCTGTTCTTTCCAATCTTCTGGATGATCCTGACCAGCTTCAAGACTGAAATCGATGCCTTTGCAACCCCTCCGCAGTTCATCTTCATGCCCACGCTGGAGAATTATCTGCACATTCAGGAGCGCAGCGATTACTTTCATTTTGCCTGGAACTCCGTCGCTATCTCCTTTGGTTCTACGGTGCTGGGCTTACTGCTGGCGGTTCCAGCGGCGTACTCCATGGCCTTCCATGAGACGCGCCTGACCAAGCAGACATTGCTCTGGATGCTTTCGACCAAGATGTTACCGGCCGTAGGCGTTCTTATGCCGATCTATCTGATGACCAAGAGCCTGGGCCTGCTCGATACCAAGCTTTCGCTGATCATCATCTATACGCTGATCAACCTGCCCATCATGGTCTGGATGGTCTACACCTACTTTAAGGATATTCCTAAGGACATCCTGGAAGCTGCTCGTCTGGATGGCGCCACCACCTTTCAGGAAATCGTCAGGGTTCTTCTGCCCATCAGCAAAGGGGGCCTGGCGTCAACGGTCCTGCTGTCGCTGATCCTGTGCTGGAACGAAGCGTTCTGGTCACTCAACCTCACCTCGTCCAACGCCGCGCCACTGACTGCCCTGATCGCGTCCTACTCAAGTCCGGAAGGCTTGTTCTGGGCCAAGCTGTCTGCCGTCTCGACACTGGCCTGCGCACCTATCCTGGTTTTCGGCTGGATCAGTCAGAAACAACTCGTACGCGGCCTGTCCTTCGGCGCCGTCAAATAAGAACAAGAGGATTTTCCATGGCTACGTTAAAGATTCGTAACCTGCGTAAAGGCTTTGACTCCATCGAGATCATCAAGGGTGTCGACCTGGATATCAACGACCGTGAATTCGTGGTGTTTGTCGGTCCTTCCGGTTGCGGCAAGTCCACGCTGCTGCGCCTGATTGCCGGCCTTGAAGATGTCACCAGCGGCACCATCGAGCTGGACGGCCGTGACATTACCGAAGTCAGCCCCGCCAAACGGGATCTAGCCATGGTGTTCCAGACCTATGCGCTTTACCCCCATATGACGGTGCGCAAGAACATGTCGTTCGCGCTGGATCTGGCGGGAATTGCCAAAAGCGAAATAGCGAAGAAAGTTGACGAGGCGGCACGTATCCTCGAATTAGGTCATTTGCTTGAACGCAAGCCCCGCCAGCTCTCCGGCGGCCAGCGCCAGCGTGTCGCCATTGGCCGAGCCATCGTACGCAATCCAAAGGTCTTTCTCTTCGACGAGCCCCTGTCCAACCTGGACGCTGCCTTGCGTGTCCAGATGCGCCTGGAACTGGCCAGGCTGCACCAGGAACTCAAGGCGACTATGATCTATGTCACCCACGATCAGGTCGAAGCCATGACACTGGCAACCAAAGTGGTAGTGCTCAACGGCGGCCGTATCGAACAGGTCGGCTCGCCGCTGGACCTCTACCATCACCCTGCCAATCTCTTCGTCGCAGGTTTTCTGGGCACACCCAAGATGGGCTTCCTGAAAGCCAAGGTCATCCATACCAGCGCTCAGGTGACGGAAATCGAGCTAGCCAGCGGACCTCGACTGCGTCTGCCACGTGACGGCAGAGCATTGGCAGTCGGCCACGAAGTCACCCTGGGCATTCGCCCTGAGCATCTCGTCATAGACCCTCAAGGTCAGCTGCCCGTGGTCACGGACGTAACCGAGCGCCTGGGCAGCGATACGTACTGTCACATGACCACGCCGTCTGACGAACCCCTCACCGTACGCGTACCGGGAGACTTTTCGGGTGCCTATGGCGAGCGGCTCAAGCTGGCCGTTGATGTGAGCCACTGTCATCTCTTCGATGAGCATGGGCAGGCCGTAAGCCGTGCCCTGCAACAAGCCGCCTGATCAACTGAATTCGCGTGGCTCAATAGGGCCACACCTGGAGACACCTGCATGAAACTCAATCGCCAGAATCTTGCACAGCTGACAGACCCGATCCGCACGCCAAGCTACGTGCCATGTCAGACCCGGCATGGCATTGCTCACATCGGCGTTGGTGGCTTTCATCGAGCCCATCAGGCCATCTATACCGAAGCCCTTCTCAATCAGGGCGAGGCGCTGGACTGGTCCATTTGTGGGGTGGGATTGCGCAGTGAAGACCGCGCCATGCGCGACACTCTAGCCGAGCAGGACTATCTCTATACGCTTTTCGAGCTGGGCGACACGCCAGATCTTGAAGTCCGTGTTGTGGGGGCAATCAGCGAGATGCTGCTGGCAGAAGACAGTGCCCAGGCACTGATCAATAAACTGGCCCATCACCATATTCGCATCGTTTCGCTGACCATCACCGAGGGCGGCTACTGCATGGACGATAGCACCGGCAAGTTCAACGATGAACTTCCGCTGGTCCAGCATGACATTGCCCACCCGGAGGATCCTAAAACGGTTTTCGGATTTCTGCTGGCGGCCTTGTGCAAACGCCGTTGCGAAGGCATACCCCCTTTCACCATCATGTCCTGCGACAACATTCCTCATAATGGCGACGTCACCCGGCGAATGCTGCTGTCCTTTACCAAACTGGTAGACAAGGAGCTGGCGGACTGGATCGCCAAAAACGTCTCCTTTCCTAACGCGATGGTCGACCGTATCACCCCTATGACCAGTACCGCGCACAAGCAAAAGCTAAAGGACAGCTACGGCATCGAAGATGCCTGGCCGGTTGCGTGTGAGCCCTTCATGCAATGGGTACTGGAAGACAAATTCGTCAATGGCCGACCGGCTTGGGAAAAGGTAGGTGTTCAGTTCACTGACGACGTTACGCCCTATGAGGAGATGAAAATCAAGCTGCTCAATGGCAGCCATCTTGCCCTTACCTACCTGGGTTTCCTCAAGGGATATCGTTTTGTTCACGAGACCATGAATGACCCACTATTCGTTCAGTACATTCGTGATTACATGAACAAGGATGTTACCCCGCAGCTCGCCCCTGTTCCCGGTATTGATCTGGAAGCCTACAAGGACAAGCTGATCGAGCGCTTTTCCAACCAGGCGATTGCCGATCAGTTGGAGCGTGTCTGCTCGGACGGATCGTCCAAGTTTCCCAAGTTCACCGTCCCCACCATTAATCGCCTGATTGCAGACAAGCAGAACCTGGATCGCGCCTCCCTCGTCGTGGCAGCCTGGGCGCTGTATCTAAAAGGCGTAGACGAGCGTGGCGAAACCTACCGTATTCCTGACCCTCGCGCCGAATTCTGCCAGTCCCTGGTCAAAAACGATCAGCGCCTAACCGAGCAGCTGTTGGGTGTTGAGGAAATCTTTGGAACCTCTATCCCAAAATCCGCCGCCCTTATTGCCTCCTTCGAACGTAACCTCGCCAGCCTGAAAACCTTGGGCGTAGAGAAAACTCTGGAAAATCTTCTGAAGTCAGACAGGTGATCCATAGGCTCTAGAAGCAAATGCATCTAGGGCCTTTCACTACGAACAACAGCGAGACTACACATGTTTCTTGGTATTGATTGCGGTACACAAGGCACCAAGGCCGTCATTCTCGACTCAGCTACGGGCCAGATCCTGGGGGAAGGCTCCGCGGCCCACGACATGATCAGCGGGCCCAACGGTCGTCGTGAGCAGTTGCCTGAACAGTGGGTCCAGGCATTTGAAACGGCTACACAGCAAGCACTCGCTCATGCTGGCCTGCCAGGAAACGCTCTCCGGGGTATCGGAATATCAGGTCAACAACATGGGCTGGTATTACTTGACAGTGAAGGCCAAGTGCTCCGCCCTGCCAAGCTGTGGTGCGACACCGAGTCAACACTAGAGAACGAGGAGCTGCTCGATTACCTGGGCGGGCCTGCCGGTTCGCTGGAGCGTCTTGGTATAGCCATTGCGCCGGGCTATACCGTATCCAAGCTTCGATGGACACAAAAACACTTTCCCGACCTTTTCGCCCGCATCGCTCATATTCTGCTTCCCCATGACTACCTGAATTACTGGCTCACCGGCCGTTGCTGTACCGAGTTTGGCGATGCGTCAGGGACAGGCTACTTCAATGTGCGGTCCCGACAGTGGGATAACGACCTGCTTCTGCACCTTGATCCGACTGGACGCTTGATGAAGGCTCTACCTGAACTCATCGAGGCCCATCAGCCTGTCGGCACGTTGCTTCCACCGGTTGCCAAGCGGCTGGGTCTGAATGAGCACGCCATCGTGTCCAGTGGCGGTGGGGATAACATGATGGGAGCAATCGGCACCGGAAACAGTCAGGAAGGCCTTATTACCATGAGCCTGGGCACTTCCGGAACGGTATACGCCTACTCTGCTAGCCCCCGCGTCAGCCCGCATGCATCTGTCGCAACGTTTTGCTCTTCGACTGGCGGCTGGCTGCCGCTGATCTGCACCATGAACCTGACAAACGCAAGCGGCGCGCTACGCGAGCTTTTAGACATCGACCTGCATACCTTCAACCGCCTTGTCGAACAGGCACCCATTGGGGCTGAGGGCATTACGGTTCTACCTTTCCTGAACGGCGAGCGCGTCCCTTCCCTGCCTACTGCTACGGCGAGCCTGCTGGGCCTGACCGCCTCCAACCTTACCCGTGCCAACCTGTGCCGTGCGATGATCGAAGGCGTAACCTTTGGCCTGCGCTATGGGCTGGACTTGCTGCGCGGCACCGGCATGCACAGCCAGACCATTCGCCTGATTGGCGGAGGAGCCAAAAGCCCTGTCTGGCGGCAGCTGGTGGCAGATATCATGGATACGCCAGTCATCAGCACCCTTCACACCGAAGCGGCGGCCCTTGGCGGTGCCATACAGGCAGCATGGTGCTGGTCTTCTCAGCATGACTCGGCAGACACCCTTGAATCGCTGAGCAAACGCTGCGTGCAGCTGGACGACGCGTCGCACGTCTCTCCTGATCCCGACCGCGCGCGTGCCTATGAAACTGTCTACCAGCGTTATCGGCACCAGCTCCATGCCTTGCATGGCGAAGTACTTGGCATCCATTAGTCTTTAAAAGATGAACCTCCTACTGCCGAGCCCGTCCTATTAGATAGGCACGTCAAAAAACATGAGGATGTGGTATGCAAGTCCAAGTGAACACCAATCAGATCGAAGGCAGTGCCGAGCTGCAAGAATGGGTAGGTTCTGCTGTTGTCGATCGCCTGGAGCGTTTCGAAGATCTCTTGACCCGCGTTGAAATTCACTTGAGCGATGAGAATGCTCAAAAATCCGGAGCGGAAGATAAGCGTTGTCAGATCGAAGCCCGCCCCAAGGGGTACCGCTCGATCTCAGTGACTCATAAAGCCGAAGCGCTAGACCTTGCTGTAGATGGCGCTGCAGAAAAAATGCGACACGCCCTTGAACACCTCACCGGAAAACTTGATGCAAAGGTTACGTCTACCGGCCACATCGACGACCCGATTAATCTGGAAGATTCACAGGAATTTACCGACTCGCTTCTGCAGGACGACTTCCTGGCCAAGCAGGCAGCGCTAGGTAAGGAATAACGTATCTCCCACCTTGCCGCGAGAGAATTGTTTCCTCTCGCGGCTTTCTTATCGATAGTGTCCAGCCTGGCTATACTGCGACTTCATTTCAGTCAGTGTATTAGTTCATCATGGATACGCAGGTTCGAGTTGCTCTCATCGGTTATGGCTTTGTAGGGGAAATCTTTCATGCCCCTCTCATCGAGAGCGTCGATGGCCTTCTTCTGACGCATATTGCCTCTCGCCAGCTTGATAAGATTCGCTCTCAACGCCCTCATATCAATGTCATCAGTGATTATCACGCTGCAGTAACGCATCCTGCAGTCGATCTGGTGGTCCTGGCCACGCCCAACGATACCCATGCAACACTGGCTGAAGCAGCCTTGCGAGCGGGTAAGCATGTCGTGGTGGACAAGCCCTTTACACTGACGCTTCGCGAAGCGCGCCAGCTGGCAGACATTGCTCAGGCAGAAAATAGATTTCTGTCCGTTTTTCAGAATCGCCGCTGGGACAGTGACTTCCTGGGCGCTCAGGAGCTGATAAACAGCAATCGTTTGGGTGAGATCGTCGTGTATGAATCGCGTATCGAGCGCTTCCGGCCCGAGGTTAGGCAACGCTGGCGTGAAAGTGATGGACCGGGCAGCGGCCTGTGGTACGACCTGGGGCCGCATTTGGCGGATCAGGCACTCTGCCTGTTTGGTGTACCGCACCGTGTAACTGCCCAGCTTGTAAAGCAGCGGCAAGGCGCACTGGCGGATGACTGGTTTCACGTCGTACTCGACTATGGACGTACTCAGGCGATCCTGCAGGCCGGAATGTTGAGTGCTGGAGGATCGCCCCGCTTCATGATCCAGGGTACACAGGCCAGCTGGCTGAAGCGTGGCGCTGACCGTCAGGAGGACGCATTACGTCAGGGTATTTTGCCGGGCGGAGAACATTGGGGCCTGGATGAGGATGCTGGACAGCTGTTCCATGCCGACGGCACTCAAGAGCTTGTAGCGGTGCCCACAGGAGATCATCGTCGTTATTACCAAGGCGTGATCAGTGCATTACGGGGTGAGGCGGAAAACCCGGTTACGCCAGCCCAGGCGTGCTCACTCATGGCTGTCATCGAGGCTGTCCAGCGTTCTGCAAAAGAAGGGATCAGCGTTGTGCCCGACTTTAGCGAAGCCGAGCGCAACGCTTGGCGCTAATCAGCGAGCCCGCGCCTCCAGGGTCTCGGCAATACGCGCCGGGACCGCTTCCAATGCCGTCTTAACCTTGCGGGTCATTCGACGCTCGATGAATTCAAAACTGAGCCATGACAACACGAGAATGATCGGCAAGCACAGCAGCAGGGTTTCATAGGGACTCAACCCCACCTGATGATGTAGCCAGTAGTCGCCCAGCCATAGGACAATGACGTGGATGAGATAGACCGAGTAAGACCAATCACCCAACGCCTTGAGAACCCGATTACCCGCAAACAGTGGCTCCATTGCGATGCAGCTGGCTACAAGCAAGGCGCTGGAAACACCCCAAGTCAGCAAACGCCAGTCATTACCGGCATCAAAATGCAGAATCGTGGCTATCGAAAATCCTGCAACCAGTGGCGCCACCTTCAGACTTTGCGGTATGAACCCCTTTCGGTACAGCACACCGATACCCATACCCAACAAGAACTCATACATGATGGGATTATGGTAGAAATGGCTGATAAAAGGCTGCTCTGCTGACGCAACGCTGACCCCAACTACCAGAAGCGATACAACCCAGAGTCGCCAGCGTTCCGGCACTTTGAATGACAGTGCAAACAGCAGATAGAACAGCATTTCATAATTTAACGTCCATCCTACCGGCAGCGTGGGATACAAACCGAATCCTCCGGGATTCTGGCTCGGAATGAAAAACAGCGATAGCAATAGCTCCTTGCTTGCCACTCCATAAACAGGCATCACATCCGCCGCAAAATAAATGATGGCAGCGGTAATACCGGTATAAAGCCAATAGGCGGGCACTATTCGCGCGATCCTATTCACCATGAACCGGAACGTGGGCATGGCTCGACCTGCTGTCGAGATATAGATCACGAACCCACTGAGCACAAAAAAGATATCGACTCCCACTTGCCCTCGCGTTGAGAGCAGATGGCCGACCAGGGTGTCGGACCGGAAATCAAAGAAGACCTGCATGAAGTGATGAAACACCACGAGCCAGGCTGCCAGAGCCCTTAGCGCTTGAAGCGAAACCAACATTGAAAGCGTTTGCCTCCTTGAAGCCCATTGATGCGGATAGGACTGCTGCAGCATCAGCCGCTCTGACAGCACATTTTCGGTACTGATTAGGCAACGCTGACCTGTTCAGACAAACCTTAGAGGCTATATCCGCCCAGGGTCGACTCTCATCGACCCTCAGGGTTTCAAGTTTTGGCCCGCTTCATGACAGAAGTCACAAGCGAGCGCATCATTAAGCTTTTGGCTTAGCCGAAATCCGCCACGCTCTGTGAATCTTGCTGTTCCGTGCAAAATCCGGATCAAGTGTCTCGTGCGTAATCTCTTCTACCTGGTAGCGTGCTGCGAGCGAGGCATCCAGCTCGAACTTTCGGAAGTTGTTCGAAAAATAAAGGATGCCTCCCCGGGCAAGCCGAGCCATGGCCATATCGATCAGTGAAACGTGATCACGCTGAACATCGAACACGCCCTCCATACGCTTGGAGTTGGAGAAGGTTGGCGGATCGATAAAGATCAGATCGTACTCTCCCCGGTTCTCATCGAGCCACTCCATGACATTGGCTTGTTCCAGACGATGCTTGTCAGAAAAGCCATTGAGCGCCAGATTGCGACGTCCCCAGTCCAGATAGGTCCGTGACATGTCTACGCTGGTGGTGCTGCGGGCACCGCCAACCGCTGCATGTACAGTCGCCGTCGCGGTGTAACAGAACAGGTTCAGGAAACGCTTGCCAGCGGCCTCCTGCTGGATACGCAAGCGCAAGGGTCGATGATCCAGGAACAGGCCGGTGTCCAGATAGTCGGTCAGGTTGACCAGAAGCTTCACCCCCCCTTCGATCACCTCCATAAAGTGACCCTGCGCAGCCTGACGCTCGTACTGCTTCTTACCGGTCTGGCGCTCGCGACGCTTCACGACCACACGAGAAGGATCAATATTCAGCGCCTGCGGAATGGCTGCCAATGCGTCCAACAACCGCGACTGCGCCTTTTCCGGGTCGATAGTCTTCGGCGGTGCGTATTCCTGCACATGAACCCAGTCACGGTACAGATCGACGGCAACAGCATACTCGGGCATGTCCGCGTCATACACGCGGTAACACTCGATCTCTTCCTTACGCGCCCATTTGGAAAGTTGCTTCAGGTTCTTTTGCAGGCGATTGGCAAACATCTGCCCGCCTTCGCTCAGCTTGGCAGGTTCCGATGCTACCTGCGCCTCATCACGGGGTTGTGACGATATGGAAGAACGTTCACCAGTCACAAATTGCCGTGGTTCGATCTCGAACATGAGCAGCTTGCAAGGCAGTGCACCATTCCAGAAGGCGTACTGCTTGTGGCTGCGGATACCCATGCGCTTGCCCAGCTCCGGTGCTCCCGTAAACACACCGGCACGCCAGTTCAAGCAACTCATGCGCAGACGCTCACCCAGGTTCTGATAGAGATACAGCAGGCTTGCCTCATCCCCCAGGCGCTCGCCATAGGGTGGGTTGCAGATGACTAGACCAGTCTGGTTCTTATCTGGTCGCGGTTCAAAATTCGCTACTTCTCCCTGATAAACCTTGATCCAGTCGCCCAGCCCTGCCCGTTCGATATTATTGCGGGCGGGTTGAATAAGCCGAGGGTCGGCTTCATACCCGCGAATCCATAGCGGTGGACGCGCAAGCCCGGCGACAGCTCGATCCTCGGCCTCGTCAATCAAGCGATTCCACACCGCCGGAATATGCCCCAACCAGTTCGAGAACCCCCAATGTTCCCGCTTCAGATTGGGCGCGATGTCCGCAGCCATCAGCCCCGCCTCTACAAGGAACGTCCCTACCCCGCACATCGGGTCAGCCAGCGCGCCGCCCTGCGCAGCCAGTTGCGGCCAGCCCGCACGAATCAGAATGGCTGCCGCCAGGTTTTCCTTGAGCGGTGCAGCACCCTGCTGCAGACGGTAACCTCGCTGGTGCAGGCTGTGTCCGGACAAATCCAGCGAGACCGTCGCTTCGCCTCGATCCAAATGAACGTGAATGCGAACGTCCGGCCGCACCTTGTCAATCGACGGACGCTGCCCCGATACCCTGCGCAGCCCATCGACAATAGCGTCCTTGACCTTGAGCGCGCCGAAATGTGTGTTATCAATCCCCGAACCCTTTCCGGAAAATTCAACGGCCAATGTCCCGTTGGGCTCAAGGTGTTCGCTCCAATCAATAGCCGCCACCCCGTCGTAAAGGGTATCGGCATTGGTCACTGCAAAGCGCGACAGTACCAACAGCACCCGGTTTGCCAAACGTGACCAGAGGCAAAGCCGATAGGCTGTCTCCAGCGTGCCCTGCCCACGTATGGCAGAGACCTGAGCGCGTGCCTGCTCCAGACCAAGCGCTTGTGCCTCGTCCAGTAGCAGCCCGTCCAGCCCTTTTGGGCACGTCAGAAACAATTCGTATTGATTGGTCATGAATCGTCATTACTCATTGATGGCAGGTTTACTGACCGGCCAGAAAACTGAAAACCATAAAAAGCCCTATTACATAAGGCTTTGACTGTTAGGACCGGCCTTGTAAAGGTCTTTCTTAGCCGGTCGTTATGGTTAGATTTGATAAAAACACTATGGTTATGCCAAAACGATCATTCACATAGCTGTAACCATTGGTTAGAACTTAACCAATCCCGATTCGCAATGAGCGGGATGAGAAGCGTCACGCCGGCAACGCTTCCACGAGGCCCAAGGGCCATTGGAAAAACAGTCAACAAACGAGGGCAACACCCTATGAGAAGACTTAAGCGTGATCCGATGGAACGAGCTTTTCAACGTGGTTATCAGCACGGCGTTAGCGGAAAATCCCGCGATCTTTGCCCCTTTAACCATCAAAAAATCCGCCAGGCCTGGATGAACGGCTGGCGCGAAGGCCGCGGCGACCACTGGGATGGCTTCATCGGCACAGCAGGTATTCATCGCTTAAATCAACTCAACGTAGCAGGCTGATACAACCTAATTCGTTTTGGATGGGTGACTTAACGCCCTCAAACAGATCGCACTGGTGAACACCAGATACGCCTCCAACGAGGCACAGGGCTCCTTAAGGAGCCCTTTTGATTGTCGAAGCGATAGCATCTACCGACTCGCGAATGAGTGCCGGCCCCTTGTAAATGAAGCCGGTATAGATTTGAACCAGGCTCGCACCCGCCGCTATCTTCTGCTCTGCGTGGATACCCTCGGTAATGCCGCCTGCCGCAATAATGGGCAGTTTGCCCTTTAGCTCCGACGCCAGCACACGTACCGTATGCGTACTCTTATCACGCACCGGCGCACCGGAAAGACCGCCCGCCTCGGCAGCATAGGGAAGATTCTCCACGCCGTCCCGGCTCAGAGTCGTGTTCGTCGCGATGATCGCATCCATGCCTGCCTGATGAATGGCATGGGCTACCAGTACAGTCTCTTCATCCGTCATGTCCGGCGCGATCTTGATGGCAATCGGCACTCGCTTGCCGTAACGCACCGCCAGATCCTCCTGACGAAGCCGAAGCGCTTCCAGAAGCGCTTTGAGCGAGTCACCAAATTGCAGGCTGCGCAGTCCGGGTGTATTGGGCGAGCTGACGTTGACGGTCACGTAGCTGGCATGCTCATAGACCTTGTCCAGGCATAGCAGATAATCGTCAGCGGCACGCTCGACAGGCGTATCGAAATTCTTGCCGATATTGATTCCAAGAATGCCTTTGTACCGGGAGGCCCGAACCCGCTGAATCAGATGGTCGACGCCCAGGTTGTTGAACCCCATGCGATTGATGATGGCCTCAGCTTGGGGAATACGGAACAGTCGTGGCCGAGGGTTACCCGGCTGTGGCCTTGGCGTTACCGTACCCACCTCGACAAAACCGAACCCCAGCTGTGAAAAACCATCGATGGCAGCACCGTTTTTATCCAGTCCAGCCGCCAGGCCTACAGGGTTGGCGAACTCCAGCCCCATGACCGTGACGGGGAACGAAGGCTGGCGATTAAACAGGCCATTGAGACCCAGCCTGCCACCAGCACCAATCAGATCAAGGGTCAGATCGTGGGACGTTTCTGGAGAAAGCTTGAACAGTAGGTTACGAACCGTGGAGTACATGGGCAAGGGCTGTTCGAATGGAAGGACTCGTCATTATACAGTTCAACAAGTCACGAGTCTCGCCATGCCAGCAGCGGGAATAAACCGCACAGCTCTTTTGTAATTGCAAAGCAGTTATCAGTAACGAACTGAACAAGTTATAAAATGTCAGAATAAAAAGAGTATTTTTCAAAACCCGCTCGTATTTGGCTGGTGCCTTTCAACGTGTGCTCTACTTCCCCGGGTTATTCCAACCGTTCGGAAGAAAATCGCGCAGACTTTCCTATGCATGCCATAGTGAATTGTTAGTGCAATCAGTGAATCTTTATCAGTCGGCAGGGTCCGATGGCCCGCCGTTTATCAACGGGTCTTTGAATACGAATGGAGCGCCAGTGAATTGTCCCACGGAGGGAAAATGAGCCCGCGGAATGCGCTAAGCCTCAGTGCTCGGTTCATGGCGCTTACCCAGCGCTTGAGACTTGGCCAGTCGGCCAGTCGAGTGCTGCATCGCGCCAGCCGTCTGGATCTTGATTTTCAGCCACTTCCGGAGGATGTCGAAAGCATCTGGTGGGATGAAGGGCTTCCCCTGTATCAATTGATTTCCCTGTCACGTGGAGCACTTTCAGGTCCGGTTCAGGAAGACAAGGCGCCTGCCTATGAGCTTCTCAGCCAGCTCATTAAGACGCGACAGATCAACTACTCCAGCTTCGACCTGCGCTGGATCAACGGCGTCTATACACGCCACCCCGCCGTCAGCACGGTCTCGGCGAGCAGCTTTGAAGAGCTGGCCGCTACACCCTACTGTCGCCGCCATGTACGCATTATCAGTTATCGCGACTTTGAGTCCACACTGGGCCAGGCCCTGGCAGGAAACCGCTTTTCACTGCAGCTTCGTGAAGCGAGCTGGCGCGGCTCACGGCTGTTCTGGTATGGCGATGAGCAGCAGGTTTGTGCTTTTGCAGGCGCAGTAGCTTATGCACGCCTGAGAGGCCTTGAATATCTACTGCCCGCAGAATTGACGACCTATCAGCTCGATCCGGCTGCGGTAGAGACACTCGGTGAAGCCTTCCATGTACTTGCCGTACCTTCGGAGTGCTGGAACGAGCGAGGGTTTGTAAAACTACTGATTGATAACGCCATTCCCTATGCCCGACTTACTCTTCCCGGACACCCGGAGCAGCTGGAATGGCTTCTGCTGCCCCGTCAGTCACCGTTAAGCGATGCGCTAGGTCAGGGACTCAAATTGGCAGGCGCTCCCGATCTGTTGGTTCGCCTACGCCAGATTGGAGCGATTCCTGATGAAAGGACACCCACAGCGCCGTTACCGCCTGAAGAATCAGGCGGTGCTTGAGGCGACCGGTTGAAAGCGTTGCCCTGCCTGTAAAAACAAGCCAAAGGCTTGAGATTGACCGCTGAAGAGATCGTCTTCTTTCCAATGTACCGCCCGATGCTCCAGCTCTGCCAGAAAAGCAGGCCATCCGGCCGGCCCGGAGTCAGGAACATGACTCAGATAATGAGTTGCAGCCCGAATCAATGGCTCATCACTACCAGCCACATAGCGGGCAATCATCTTGCCGCCGAGCCGTGACCCTTCAAGCACATAGGCATATCCCCAAAGGGTGGCCTCATTACTGCAGGCCTGCAAAGGCTTATATTCAGGTACAGAAACACCCAGCATGGCCAAATCTTCGGCCAATGCAAACCGACGCCGACGCTGCTTCCAGTCAGGCATCATCGCTTCGATGCCGGAGGACTCAAGCATCTCCTCCATGGGAAACAAGGCCCATGCATGGGCAACCAGAAACGTCTGGTAGCCATCCAGATCCGTTAGTCGATAGGACGAAAACAAGGCGTCCACCTGCTGGTGCAATTCGCCACCGGCCTGTCGTAAACGCTCACGAATAGAGGACGTACTCATGTCTGCTGTATTACTTTCAAGGGATTGGAGCCTTTCAGGGCTGAATGAACCTTGTTCGCCAGGTCATTTTCTCGGAAGGGCTTGGGTACGATGAAATATTCCTGCTCGTCCAGCTCGCCGAGTTCGGCGTATCCGGTAATGAAGACTACCGGAAGATCGGGCTGGCGTTGGCGCAACGTTCGGGCAAGCTCGGCGCCGTTCATGCCCGGCATGGCAAAGTCAGCCAGCAACAGATCAATCTTGGCCGTACGTTCTATCACCGCCAATGCAGCAAAACCGTTTTGCGCCTCGATGACGCTATATCCCAGCTCCTGAAGCAGCGTTGAGGTAACCTCCCGAACGGCACTGTCATCATCAACCAGCAGGATCGTACGTCTGGGTCCATCCATGCGACTTTCGGAGGCTGCCTGGGTATCCGACGCCGCATCATCCAACTCCACCTCGGCGCGAGGTAGAAATACTTTGACTTCGGTGCCTACACCCAATTCGGTTTCGATGCGCACTCCACCACCGGATTGCTTGGCAAAACCAAACACCTGAGCAAGCCCCAGGCCAGACCCCTTGCCTACTTCCTTGGTAGTAAAGAACGGTTCGAATGCCTTGGCCAGCACCTCATCTGTCATACCCGTGCCAGAATCCCGCACGGACATCATGACGTAATCGCCCGGCTCTGGCTCTTCAGGCCGCGAAGGTGCAGCGGTAATCGTCTGGTTGGCCGTGGTCAGACGCAGCGACCCGCCTACGCTCATGGCATCCCGAGCATTAATTGCCAGATTCAGGATGATCAACTCGATCTGGGTCGGATCGACCAAGGCATGCCAAAGCCCCGGCTCCAGCGAGGTCTCAATCCAGACGCTGCCGCCCATGGTGCTTTGCAGCAAGGCCAGCATGCTGTTGACTGTCTCGTTTAGCTCAACAGGCTTTGGCGCAAGACGCTGGCGTCGTGAAAACGCCAATAACTGGCCAATCAGCTTGGCGCCTCGCTCTCCCGCCTCGCGAACGTTCTGCAGACGCGAAGGCAACTTTTCTAAAGTACCCTTTTCCAGATCGCGCCCCATGAACGCCGCACTGCTGAGAATGACAGTCAATAGATTGTTGAAGTCATGCGCAACACCGGCCGTAAGCTGACCCACGGCTTCCAGGCGCTGCATTTGCTGCAGCGTCGCCTCTACCCGCTCCCGCTCATTGATCTGCTCACGCAGCTGCCGGTTGGCTGTCGCCAGTTCTTCCATGGCATCCACTTCGGCGGTGATGTCGCGCCCCGAGCCATACAACTTTCCATCTTCGGGCACAGCCGTCCAGGAAATCCAGCGATAGCTGCCGTCTCGATGCTGAATACGATTAACGAACCGGTTGGTTATCCGGCCGTTACTGACACTGTTCAGCTCAGCTTGGGTAATGCTGCAATCATCACTATGCACCAGCTCAATGAACGGCTTGTCGATCAAGGCTTGGCGATCCCATCCTAGGGTCTCAGCCCAGGCCGGATTCAATGCCAACAGACGACCTTGTGATCCGGTTACGATCAACAGGTCTCGTGACAGATCCCAGGTACGGTCGCGCTCGCGTGTACGTTCCTGTACACGTTCGCCCAGCAAGGTATTGAGTTGCTCCAGCGCTTCGGTGGCCCGCTTCTGCTGGGTAATATCCATCATTACCCCGAGCAGACGGGTGCAGATGCCATCCTCGAAGAATGCCTTGCCTCTCGCCTCAATCCAGCGCTGTCCTCCAGTAGGAAGAGAAATCCGGTATTCCGCGTGATATTCCTGGTCATTGCTGTGCTCGGTAGCACGGCGGACCGCGTCAAACATTTTCTGGACTTCGTCCGGATGCCCCAGTCGAGCAAACAACTCCAAATCGACCTGTGCGTCCGAAGACAAGTCGAACATGGCCTTGCAGCGCTCGTCCCACAGTAGGCAGTTGGTCTCGGGTTGAAGCTCCCACATGCCCAGGCGCGCCGCATCGATTGCCAGCCGGGAGCGCACTTCAAGCGTTTGCAGAGCCTCTTCGGCCTTGCGGCGCTCCCGTCGTTCATGCACAACAGTCAATGCACGCTCTACAGAAGTAGAAAGCAGCTCCAGACTCTGTTTGAGCACGTAGTCATTCGCGCCCAGGCGCATCATCTCGACGGCATGTGCCTCACCAAAAATGCCGGAAACAAAGATGAACGGCGTATCGGGAGCCGCTACGCGCGCCACTTTGAGCGCCTCGGCTCCAGAGAAGCCAGGCAGGATGATATCCGACAGGATAAGATCGAACGGCTGGCCGCACAGTGCTGCGTCAAGCCCCGCTCGGTCATACACAACCGTCGGCTCAAGACTAAAGCCGTTGCGCTCCAGTTCGATAAGGATCAGCTCGACGTCGAGCTTGCTATCCTCGACCAACAATATCTTGATGCGTTTCGGTAAGGACATATCGCTTCGCCGAGCAGGTTCCACGAGCATGGAACGTGAAATCAGGCCGTTCGGGTCATCTGCAGTATAGGATTTGATAAGGACCTCACTATGAGCCGGGGCGACGGGTTAGACGAAACGAACCGGGTGGCGGCTCGTTGAGCACAGCCCAGAAGATGCCTAGGTCGCTGATGGCCGCTACGAAATCACGAAACTCAACAGGTTTTACCACATAAGCATTGACACCGAGCTGATAGGCCCGCTCCAGATCAGGCTCCTCGCGAGAAGAAGTCAGCATTACAACCGGTATGCTGCGCAATGACGGGGTATCACGCACTTCTTTGAGCACCTCAAGGCCATCGACCTTGGGTAATTTCAAGTCCAGCAGCATTACCGCCGGATTTCCCTCAAGTCGCTCAGCATGAGCGCCCCGGCGCATGAGATAGTCCAACGCCTCGGCACCGTCGCGCAGAACAATGACCTCGTTGGCCAACTGGCTCCGTTCAAGCGCAACCAACGTCAGCTCGAGATCGTGCGGATTATCCTCGATCAGAAGAATCGGCTTAAGCATAGAAGGAGTCTCAACGTTTCTGTGTGGAAAGGGGGCGCTGTTTCGGTAAAGCAAAATAGAACGTGGCACCTGTGCCCGGCTCGCCCTCAGCCCAGACCCTGCCATCATGGCGCTCTATGATACGGCGGACAGTGGCAAGGCCGATACCGATGCCTTCGAACTCGTCCATATGGTGCAGTCGCTGGAAGACGCCGAACAGCTTGCCCACGTAATCCATGTTGAATCCGACCCCGTTATCCCTGACATGGAAAATGTCTTCCTTGTCGGTTGATTCTGAGCCGATCTCGATAACCGCCTGCTCGCGGTTGCGGGTGTACTTGATCGCGTTGGAAATCAGGTTGCGGAGCGCCAGATGAATAAAAGCCGCATCTGCAATGACCATCGGCAATGGCTCGACCTTCCACTCGATGTTGCGCCCGGCAAAGTCAGGCGCCATCTCCTGACGAATCGCTTCGATCAAGGCTGCGACATTGACATCGGAATAGCGGATCGCAGCCCTTCCCATCTGGGAAAAGCTCAGCAGGTTGTCAACCAGGGTTCCGGCAAACCGTGCTGAAACGCCGATGTTCTCAAGGAAGCGTGCGCCGCGATCAGAGAGCTTGTCGCCCTCGAAGTCATTGAGTAATTCTGCATAACCGGCAATGTGCCGAAGAGGCGCACGCAGGTCATGTGAGACGCTATAGGAAAAGGCTTCAAGTTCCTTATTGGTTCGCTTGAGCTCTTCTGCCAGCTCGGCCAACTCTTCAGCCTTGCGCAAGACGATACCGCGAACGGCATTACGCAGCTCGATGCTGCCCTCGACCTCCAGCGGATCCCACGGCAATGAGAAGCCTCGGACGGTTTCCTGCCACGTGCTAAAGCTCAGACGGGGATTGAGCATCCCGTCGTCCTGCACCGCCTTATGCGGCGGCCCGGCCCAGTTGACGACCTGAACCTGCTCTGGCCTGAACCAGATCAGGTAATGGGAGTGAAGCTCGGAAATCGGCACCGCCAGCAAACCGGCAACATAGCCGCCCAATTCCAGTTCGGGAATATCGCGTGTCACATTGTTGGTATGGAAATCATCTTCAACATGTGTCGAGAGCCACATCACCAACGACTCGACGACCGAACGCGGGGGCGTCTGACCAATCAGGTCGCAGCGCTCAGCCGATACGATAGCACCACCCGACGCACTGGCGAACCGGAGGAAAATATCGGGTACTTCAGCGATGCCCTCGATAACACTGTCGCGGTCAGCCATCGCGGCCAGCAACTGCACGATCATCTGCCGAAGCGACAGGCGGCGATCGGATAACTTGTGAGACTCACCAGCCTCGATCTGCAAGGACAGCATACGTCCCAGGAGTTCGCAGCCAGTGCGCTTCTGGAAGCTCACTGACTTTGGCTCGGCATCGTGGCAGGAAATCAGCCCCCAGAGCTCGTTATCCACCAGAATGGAAATGGACATCGAGGCCTGCGTACCCATGTTACGCATGTATTGGACATGCACTGGCGATACGCTGCGTAGCATTGCAAAGCTCAAGTCCAGTGGGCGCCCCGTTTCCGGGTTGACGGAAGGCTCGATGATAGAGGGCTCGTAATGGGCGTCCTGAATGACACGAATCCGGTTTTCAAGATAAAGCCGACGCGCTTGAGCCGGGATATCCGACTCGGGGAAGACATGGCCAAGGTAACGGTCGTAACCCTCGTCTGCCTCTTCGGCAATCACCTGGCCATGGCCGTCGTGATCGAAGCGATATGCCAGTACTCGGCCAAACTGCGTAATGCGCTTGACCTCTCGTACCGCCAGCAGGCAAAGCGCCTCAATGGACTCGGCATGCTGCAGCTGCTCGACAAAGGTACGCACCAACGGATACATCGTTGTGTAGGCCATTGCCGCCGTGCCGGCCGCTTCGAACTCGGCGATCAATACATCATCGAAACGATGCACGAACATGGCAAAACAGTAGCCGTTATCGCCAAGCCGCAAGGCCACGTCACCCAGATAGAAGGGATTGTGGTCCTCGATGACCAGCTCTTTCAGCCGCTCGGACAGATTCGTTTCTGGCAGAAAATCACTCAGGCATTTCCCTAACAGATCGGCAGGGCTGGCATGCAAATAATCCTGTACGTTTTGGCTAACCTGAGTAATTGTCAGGCTCGGCTCGCTCAGGGCCAGCAGAAATCCATGTGGCTGGATACTACCGGGAATGTGTATAGGTTCTTTCGCACATTCCGTCAGCGTGCTGGCTGGAAGCGAGGAACTGGGATTGTCGGCGACGGCCAAGCATCCTCTCCTGTCGTTACGTATGGATGATTTATCTATGCCGATTGTGCCTGCATAGGTACGTTATTGTACAAGTGTGATTGATCGGGATAGCGCTAAAGATCTGTGATCCGCTCACTAGAGCTTTCCTGTTGTACATGTCTTGTCAAACAGTGCTGGTGGACTGCGGAACTATTAGTTACCTAGGGTAAGTCGAAACGGCTGAATCATCCCAAGGAGCAAGTTATCCATGTTCGCGCGCCTCGCCCCTGCTTTGCTGCTAGCTACCCTGACACATTCGGCGTTGGCTGCCGATGCCGCCTATGGTCCACGTCTGGAGGGTTTCGAATACGCTTACCCGGTAAGTGAGTTTGAGTTCACATCCCAAAATCAACGCCTGCAAATGGCTTACATCGATGTGAAGCCTACCGCAACACCTAACGGGCGTACCGTGGTGTTGATGCATGGAAAGAACTTTTGTGCCGGAACCTGGGAAACGACCATAGCCCAACTGAGTGGGGCCGGTTATCGGGTCGTAGCGCCGGACCAGATTGGTTTTTGTAAATCCACCAAACCTGAACACTATCAATATACCTTTCAGCAGCTGGCGGTGAATACCCACGCGCTTCTTGAGCATCTGGGTGTAGACAAGGTCACAGTTTAGGTCATTCCACCGGTGGCATGCTGGCTACCCGCTATGCCCTGCTCTACCCCAGCCAGGTCGAGCAGCTGGTCATGGTTAACCCCATTGGCCTTGAAGATTGGAAGACCAAAGGTGTGCCTTACCGTAGTGTTGATCAATGGTACGAGCGGGAGCTGAAAACAAGCGCCGAAGGTATTCGCAAGTACGAGCAGAACACCTATTACGCCGGCCAGTGGAAGCCTGAATACGATCGCTGGGTCGATATGCTGGCCGGGCTGTATCGTGGTGAAGGCAAGCAGGTCGTAGCCTGGAACTCGGCCCTGCTGTACGACATGATCTATACCCAGCCTGTGGTCTATGAATTTGATCAGCTGCGCATGCCAACGCTGCTCATGATAGGCACCAAGGACAATACCGCCATTGGCAAGGACGCAGCCACCCCAGAAGCACAGAAGGCACTGGGTGACTATACGACCCTAGGCAAGCAGACAGCCAAGACCATTCCCCATGCCACACTAGTCGAATTTGATGACATGGGACATGCGCCACAAATCCAGGATCCCGAACGTTTTCACAAGGCGCTGCTCAAAGGATTGGCTGAAATTAAATAGCTCATAAAAAAACCCCGCCGAGGCGGGGTTTTTTATCGATGGTGCGACTTACATCGTCGAACTCGTGGCAGAACCCAGACTAGCCAAGTCCATTAGTTCACGGGCTGCGACCGCATACATGGCGAAGTCCTTTCCGCTGGCGGCACGCACATCACTGAGCATACCTCTCCAGCGTTCCACCATGGTACGGTTGTGCTCCATCCATAGGGCCAGCCGCGCAGCGTTATCTTCAGGTGCCTCAGGCATCTGCAAAACCGCAATCGTGATGATGCGCTGCTGTGCATCCAGTTCATCTCTGAACGCTTCACGCGCCAATGCTTGCCAGGCGTTTTCAACCGGCAACTCGTTGAGCTGTTGCTGATACCAGGTCAGGTCGAGCGCATTGCCAACAGCGAACCAGGTCGAGGCTACCTGGATAGGATCATGCCCGGTCACGTCAGCCGCCTGAATGATGGGCAAAAGCGTATAGATGTGCGTCGTACCCGCCACCACACGCGCCAGTAGCTCCGGCGTACCCTGATCGATGTAATGCTGATACCGCCCTTCCCACTGGCTGCGTGGCTCGCCCTCGAGCAGTTCGTTCAAACGAACGCCCAGCGCGGCAACACGTGGCCCGAAGTGAGCAACATCACGCGCAGCATCCAGCTCACCGCGACGGCTGCGCAGGAACCAGCGCGTCGCACGACGCCCCAAGCGCATTAACTCATCCATCAGACTCAACTGAACATCTGCCGGAACCTTATAGTCCAGCGCTTCGATCTGACGCCACCAATGAGGCAGATGCAGGACATCCCGCATCACAACATAGGCACGCGTGATATCCGCCGCGCTCATGGCGGTGGACTCCTTGAGGCGCTGGATAAAGGTGATACCCATATGGTTGATCAGATCATTGGCGATCTGGGTACTCACGATCTCGCGCTTCAGACGATGCCGCTGCATCGCCTCGCCAAATTCCTCAGTCAGGCGCTGCGGGAACGCAGTATGCATGTCGCGGCTAAGGTACTCATCGTCCGGCACACTCGACTTGAGCAACTGTTCCTTCAAATCGATCTTGCTGTAGGAGATCAGCACCGAAAGCTCGGCACGGGTCAGGCCTATGCCCTGGCTCGCGCGCTCTGCCAGAACATCATCAGAGGGCAGGAACTCCAGTGCGCGGTCAAGCTTGCCACGACCTTCCAGGTCCACGATGAGACGCTTGTACTCCATGAGATGCGTCCGTGCACGACGCTCCGCCAGAGACAGCGCTTGGGTTTGCATGTAATTGTTGTTGACGACCAGCTCACCAACCTCATCGGTCATCTCGCCCATCAGCTGATTACGCTGTTTCAGGGTCATGTCGCCAGAGGACACCACATCGCCCAAGAGAATCTTGATGTTGACCTCATGGTCAGAGCAGTCCACGCCGCCGGCATTATCAATGAAGTCGGTATTGCATGCGCCACCAGTGAGACCATACTCGACCCGTGCCAGTTGGCTCATGCCCAGGTTACCGCCCTCACCTACCACCTTCGCGCGCAACTCGTTGCCGTTCACCCGTAGCGCATCGTTGGCCTTGTCTCCGATATCCGCATGGGATTCGAAGCTGGCCTTGACGTAAGTACCGATACCGCCGTTCCAGATAAGATCGACCGGAGCCTTGAGCAGTGCATGAATCAGCTCGTTAGGCGTCAGCTGATCGGCCTGGATATCGAAGCGCTCTTTCATCTGCGGCGAAATTTCAATTCGCTTGGCACTACGCGAGAAAATGCCGCCACCCTCGGAAATCAGGCTGGCGTCATAGTCCGTCCAGCTGGAGCGTGGCAGGTCAAACAGACGCTGGCGCTCGGCGAAGCTGCGGGCAGCATCGGGGTTTGGGTCAATAAAGATATGTAAATGGTTGAATGCCGCTACCAGCTCAAGGCTTTCCGAGCGCAGCAGGCCGTTACCAAATACATCGCCGGCCATGTCGCCGATCCCTAGTACAGTGACCGGATCTTTCTGGACGTCAATGCCCCGCTCGCGGAAATGCCGCTGTACGCTAACCCAGGCACCCCGCGAGGTAATTCCCATTTTCTTATGGTCGTAACCTGCCGAACCGCCAGAAGCGAACGCATCACCCAGCCAGAAGCCGTATTCAGCTGCGATACCATTGGCAATGTCCGAGAAGGTCGCTGTACCTTTATCGGCCGCCACGACCAGATAGGGATCGTCATCGTCCTGACGCACAACACCCGCTGGCGGAACGATTTCGCCTTCTTTCAGGTTATCCGTGATATCCAGCAAACCGGAAATGAAGATGCGGTAGCACGCAATTGCCTCAGCCAGGATCTCGTCCCGGCTACCGCCTACAGGCAGACGCCGCGGTACGAATCCACCTTTTGCCCCTACCGGTACGATTACCGAGTTCTTGACCTGCTGCGCCTTTACCAGGCCCAGCACTTCTGTACGGTAATCCTCTTCCCGATCCGACCAACGCAGACCGCCACGAGCAACCTTGCCGCCTCGCAAGTGGACGCCTTCCACACGTGGCGAGTAAACGAAAATCTCAAATCGCGGTACAGGCTTGGGCAATTCGGGGATAGCACGCGGATTGAACTTGAAGCTGAAATAGCTCTTGGGCTGACCATTTTCGTCTGGCTGGTAGAAGTTGGTTCGCAGCGTTGCTTTGATCAGATCCAGGTAGCGACGCAGGATACGGTCTTCGTTTAGCACTGCCACGTTATCCAGCGCTGCAAGGATTGCCTGCTCCAAACGCTGTTGCTTGTCTTCCAGATCTTCCGGACTCATACGGCGCGCCAGATAGAAGCGCATACGGAACAGGCGTGTCAGCTCGCGTGCAATGTCCACATGATTGTTCAGCGTACTGGCAATGTAGCCAACGTCGAACCCAATGCGAATCTGCTTGAGGTAACGCGCGTAGGCACGTAGCAGGGCCACATCACGCCAGGGCAGCCCGGCCGTCAGGACCAGCCGGTTAAAGGAGTCATTCTCGGCGCTGCCATTGACGATATGGATGAACGCATCCTGGAACGTGTCGTTGAGCTGTTGCAGGTCCACATGCAACCCCGCCACCGTGGTAAAGGCAAAATCGTGGATCCAGTATTCGCGCCCATCTTTCTTGCGCAGGTGATAAGGAAACTCACCCAATACGCGCAAGCCAAGGTTTTCAAGGATTGGCAGTACATCCGACAAGGCCAGCGGCGTATCCGCATGATAGAGCTTGCAATGCAGGACATTGTCGCCGCCGCTGTAACCGAGCGGCTGATAGAAGCTCATGATCAGCGGGCGGCTTTCCGACAGGTTCAGCAGATGCCGCATGTCCACCACCGCCAGATGCGGCGCGAAACGCTCACGATAACCGGCCGGGAAACCCTGAGGGAAATCGGCCAGTACAGCGGTACCCTGCGCCTCGCCCAAGGTATCGATGATCAGACTCGCATAGTCGTCCTTCCAGGACCGGCACGCCTGCACCATTTCCTTTTCGATACGCGAAGGATCAATTTCCGGCTTCTGGCCCGGATCGATACGCAGGATGAACTGAACACGCGCCAGAACGGATTCGGAGAAATAGGTCCAGAACTCGCAGTCGGTGCCATGCAAGCGCTCCATAAGGATCTGCTGCATGCGCTGACGGACCTCGGTGGAATAAATGTCGCGCGGTACATAGGCCAGGCAGTAATAGAAGCGTCCGTAGGGATCGCGGCGCAGGAAGACGCGAACCTTGTTGCGCTCCTGGATCTGCACAATGGACATCGCCGTAGCGAAAAGATCATCTACCGGCGTCTGGAAGAGATCATCACGAGGCAGCGCTTCAAGCACCTGCGCCAGTTCCTTGCCCAAATGCGCACTGGCACCGAAATCGGCCCGACGTCTGACTTCCGCCGCCTTGCGCCGGATAAAGGGAATGGCTTCGACGCTCTGGTTATAGACATTGGAGGTATATAACCCCATGAACCGGTGTTCACGAATGACATGCCCCTGTTCGTCGCACTGACGGATAGAGACAAAATCGGGATAGGCCGGACGATGTACCCGGCTTGGCAACGCAGCTTTGGCAAACGAGAGCAGCAAAGGCTCGCGGAAATACTGCAGCGACTCGGTCTGGATATGAGCGTCTTCGGCAGTAAGGCCTATGCGCAGCTGCCGCGAAAGCCCCAGCAGAGAGGACTCGTCATAGAAGATACGACCACCTTCACCCTCGTTCTCGACGGTAAATTCTTCGTATCCCAAGAACGTGAAGTGGTTATCGTTGAGCCAGGCCAGGAAGGTCTTCACCTCGTCTAGCTCTTCTGCTGCCACATTTGGCCCCGCCATGGTATCCAGCTGATCGAGCAGATGCGCTATACGCTGTTTCATGGGGTTGAAATCGTTCACGGCCAGGCGTACCTCGCCCAGCACTTCAAGCAGGGCTGATTCAAGCGCCTTCATGTCGCTGGCTGAAGCACAGCGATCGATCTCAAGGAAAATGACTGATTCCTGGCTGACTCCCTCTCCCTGGGTACCTTTGGGCAGTACCTCCCGCAGACGGCCTGTCTCATCACGGCGTACGCTCAGCACACTGTTCTGCAGGGTATGTACGCTGTGTCCGGATCGATTGATCTGCATGCGGACCGAGTCGACCAGGAACGGGATATCGGCATGCAGGACCTCTACCGCCGTGTGGGCAGACTGCCAACCATGCCGCTCGTATTCAGGGTTGAATACATTGACCTGCGGCTGAGCCGGATTGAAACGCTCCAACAAGCGCCAGGCCGAGAGTACACAACCAACAAGGTCCGAAAGACGGCGCTGGGTCAGTTCTTCCAACGCGACAATTCCGAAGAACTGGTCAGCGAAGGGTGTCAGCCTGGAGAGCGTCGGCTCGTCCACATGCTGAGCAAGAGCAAGGTGTAACTGGTGTTGAAAGTCCGCTTTGCTGGCAGCGGTAAAAAACGCCATGGTTGTACTCCATCTGGGCTTTATTCGTTTTTTGCACGCCTGGTGCCTACATACAAGGACGAGGACCCAGGGTGTTCAGCTCGAGTTCAACTTTATTGCAACTGAAGCCCCTGACATTTTTGGCAGCAGCGACTTCAGCCGGGTAAAAGCTTAAAACGAAGCTGCCGCCGCTGCATTCGGTGCCGCGACATCTTCGTTCATACCTGTTGCAGATGGGGTTTGGGAAAGGAATGGCGCAGCGTTTGCCGCTGCGCCAGAACGATTATTTCGAGGAGGGAATCTGGGTCGCCGGCGTCACACCGGTCGTGTTATTCAAAAGGCTGTCGGTTGCGGTTTGCAGGAAGGCATCCAGCTTGTGCTGCATGGCAGAGGCCTTGTCTGAATCATTAAGCACTTCCGCGTGATGGGTAGCACCCAATTCGTATCGATACAGGCGTGCGTTCAGGTCCTTGGGCTTCACCAGTATGTTGTCACCCGACACGATGGCTACGGTCTGTTCGCCACCTGACGGTTTGATAACCGCAACGCCAGGATCACCTGCGGGCAGGTCCAGCAAATCCCGGCCCCAGCATTGATGGCGGGCCGGTTCGCCCAAACGCCCGAGGATGGTGGGCACTATGTCGATCTGGCTACCGACCGTATCGCGGTTGCTGCCAAAGGTTTCCTGTACGCCAGGCCCAATCAGCAGCAGCGGTACGTTGAAGCGGAAAAGATCCATTTCCGTTAACTGTTCCGGCGCACCGAAACCGTGGTCGCCCACGATGACAAACAGGGTGTCCTTGAAATAGGGCTGCTTGCGCGCCTCGGCAAAGAACTGGCCCAGCGACCAGTCCGCATAGCGCATCGCTGTCAGATGCTCGTCCAGCGAACCGTGTCCGGTCACACGCTCAACCGGCAGGTCTTTGGGCAACGCGTAAGGGGTATGATTGGAAAGGGTTTGCAGCAGGGCATAAAACGGCTTGCCCTGCTTTTCGAGCTTGCTGAGCTCCTCAGCCGAGCGGGCAAACATGTCCTGGTCAGAAACACCCCAGGTTGGATCGATAAAGACCGGATTGACAAAGTCGTCACGCCCTACGAAAGAGGTCATACCCTGGTTGCTAAAGAAGCCAGACTGATTGTCCCAGGCGAAACTTCCGTTGTAGACATAGACATCATTATAGCCGCGCGGGCTGAGCATCTGCGGCAGTCCTGAAAACTTGTTACTGCCCTCTGGCATCCGCATGAGGTATTCGAAAGCCGGCAGGTTCGGGAAGCAGGCCATGGTGGCAAACATCCCCTGGTGGGTGTGAGTGCCGTTGGAAAAGAAACGGGTAAACAGCAGGCCGTCCTTGCTTAGCGCATCGAAATTGGGCGTGATGTTATCCGTACTGCCCAGCGCACCAATGTACCGGCCCGCCATGCTCTCCATCAGAATGACGACAACATTGCGTACACCCGGCAGCCTGGTTTCGGGCGCCGGTGTATAGACGCGACGAATGGCAGCGGTATCGGCATCCACCAGCTGATCACGAGGTGTGAGCAACATGCTGCGTACGGTCTTCAGCGCCTCATCCTCGGGCAGGGTCGCTTTCCAGGTGTTGTCCCGATGGTCAGAGAAGGAGTGCTCTGCCGCATTGATAAGCGTCAGAGTGCCATTAAGCCCTAGATGATTGGCAAACATCGACTCCGTTGTATAGGCATCCCCCCAGCGCAGCGGTGGGCCATGGCGCAGCGTGCCACGTACGACAACGACCGCCACCAGCAGACAGACCACGAATACCGCGCCCCGCGCATACCAGGCAGGTGAAGCAACCGGGCGGGCTCCCGTGCTGTCCGAAGCGACAACCTTCGGCCGCGTCGCCCGCTCGATACGATGAAACATCCATCCCAGCAACAACGCTGCTACCAGCCAGGCCAGCAGAAGGCGAACAACAGGAAAGCCGTACCAGATCATACTGAATACGGTCTTGAGATCTTCCTGCATGTACTGGAACACCAAGCCATTCAGGCGCTGATGAAATTCCCGGTAGAAGTTCAGCTCCACCACACCCAGGAACAGGCAAAGGCTTGCAGCGACCGTGAGCCAGACGCAGTGCAGACGGCGAGCCGCCATGGCACGCACGCTGAGCAGTGAAAGCAGTAGCGGCACACAGATATATGCAATCAGGCGCAGGTCGAAGCGAGCACCGTTGATAAACGCCTCGATGAACTCGCCGGCAGGCGTATCGCCAATGGATTCATGATTGTAAGCCAGCAAGGCCAGCCGCAGCAGGGCGAACATGACCAGCAAGGCCAGCGCACTCCCCAGCGTAAAGACCAGATGACTGGCAATAGTTGGCTGTATAGGCCTGCGCCCTGGATTAGCGGGTCGTTTGGCGTCCGGTTGTTGCATTGTTTAAGCGCCTTCTTTGGTGCGTTGGAGTTTCAGGATGCGGTTGCGTCCCTGCTCGGATAGCAGAAAACTGCCGTCAAGTGATGGCAGAAGGGTCTGGGCAGAGCGAAGATGACTCAGGATTACATGCTCCCTGCCCTGCCGATCGAGTAGCAGCAGCCGGGCCATGTGCGTGGCGTCTTCCGTAATCCAAACACCCTCCGTGGTGCACACCATGAAGCCAGGCGCATTCAAACCGGTGAGCACTATAGGGTCCTGGCCATCGGCTTGCCATTGGTGGATTTCACCCTTCTGCTTTTCGAGATAGAACAGCGAGCCGTCCGGGCAAGGTGCGACGGCTTCTGCCTGATCAAGGCCCTGCCGCAGAATAGTCACCGCCTGGGTGCTTGGGTCATAGCGCAGCAATCGCCCGTTGCCATGCAGATCTTCGATGGCGTAGAGGTAGTGTCCGTCGGTTGAGACTTCCTCGACATCGTTTCCCATGAACAGCTCGCGTCTTTGATCGCCCTTTTGCCAGATGACGGGATGTCGGTCAGCCTCCTGGCTATACACCACACCCCCTTGAAAGAACGTCAGGCCATCAGGCTTGGAAAGACCTTCGACATAAGGATTTAACGTCCCATCGGGAGAAAGCGTCATGACTCTTCCCTTTCCATCCTGGAACTCTTCCGTTACATACAGAGTGCCTGCCTCATCCCTGATCAGCGCACTGACGTTAGGAATATCCTGGCGATAGATTGAGTACTCCCAGCCATTAGCGGCCTGGACAGGGAAGAAGTGTTTCCAAAGTGGAACGCAGGCCGCTGCAATCAGCGCAATACCTGCAATAGCAGCCAGCTTTCCGGCACGCCTATTCAGCGTCATTGATACGCAGCCCGTTCAAAAAGCGTAAGAATGCCGGATCAGGAATCAAAATTTCGTCAAAATACCGCCTGCAGCCTTTGCAAGACCATTGATCTTCCGTGTACTAGCCAAACGCCGCTAGAGGTTAGGTGTAGTGCATGGGAATGGATTAAAGTAACGCCCTGCCGAGGCTTTCATCCTTGCCATTTTTCCAGGAAGTATTAATGGAACACCGTGAAGCGCTGATCTCGCTACGCAATTACCTGTCCAGCCAGATCCTGGGCCAGGAAAAGCTTATCGAGCGTTTGTTGATCGCACTGCTCGCCGACGGGCATCTTCTTGTAGAAGGCGCTCCCGGACTTGCGAAAACCAAGGCAATCAAAGATCTCGCCGACGGGCTGGAAGCCGAGTTTCATCGTATCCAGTTCACTCCGGACCTATTACCGGCCGACATTACCGGTACCGAGATCTATCGAGCCGACAGCGGTAACTTCGAATTCCAGCGCGGCCCTATCTTTCACCATCTCGTGTTGGCAGACGAGATCAACCGAGCACCGGCCAAGGTACAGTCCGCCCTGCTGGAAGCCATGGCGGAGCGCCAGGTCAGTATTGGCCGCACCACCTATGACCTACCGCCGTTGTTCCTGGTCATGGCTACACAAAATCCTATCGAGCAGGAAGGAACCTACCCGCTGCCGGAGGCCCAGCTCGACCGGTTCCTCATGCATGTCAAGATTGGTTACCCGGATGCCAGCGTTGAACGACGGATCCTGGCGCAGGCACGAGGCGAGGCATTACACGGGGAAACGAAGGCGCCTAATCAGGTGACGCAGGAGGCTATCTTTGCGGCCAGACGGGAGGTTGTTTCGCTGTATATGGCCGACGCGGTCGAGGAGTATCTTGTCCAGCTCATAATGGCGACACGGACACCGGCACGCTTCGATACCGAACTGGCACAGTGGCTCAGCTATGGGTCGAGTCCGCGGGGCTCCATCGCGCTGGATCGTTGCTCTCGCGCACATGCCTGGCTTGCGGGACGGGATTTCGTCAGTCCGGAAGACATCCAGGCGGTACTGTTCGACGTTCTGCGACACCGCATAATCCTCTCCTTCGAGGCCGAAGCGGCCGGCGTCGACCATGATCGCGTTGTGCAACGTATTCTCGACGTCGTGGCCGTTGCATAGCACCATGGGCACGCCGCGCAGCGTCAGTATCAGCCTGACCGAGCTGATCGACATGAGACACCGCGTTCCAGAGATCAAACTGTTCGCGGCCGCCGGGCGACGCAGCCCGCTCATTGGCGTTCACCATTCACGCCTGCGGGGTCGCGGCGTGGACTTCGATCAGGTACGGGTGTATCAACCAGGCGACGACGTCCGCACCATCGACTGGCGTGTGACCGCCAGAAGCCGCGAGCCACATACCAAGCTGTTTCACGAAGAGCGTGAGCGCCCTGTCTATCTGCTGATTGAACAGAGCCAGCGCTTGTTCTTTGGCTCGGAGCGCGTGTTCAAATCGGTATTGGTGGCACAGGCAGCTGCCCTAATCGGCTGGTCCGTACTGGGTCATAGCGACCGCATTGGCGGCATGGTTTTTGGTGATGACGGCTTTCACGACGTGCGTCCCCGGCGCAGCAAGCAAAACCTGCTGAGGTTGTTCGATCATCTGATCAAGGCCAATCACAGTCTTATGGACCAGACCGAACCCAAACTTCCGAGCGACGCCTTTTCATTGGTGCTGCGGCGTGCACGTGAAGTACTGCGTCCAGGCAGCATGGCATTGATCCTATGCGATGAGCGTAGCCTGAGCGAGGCCGCGGAGCAGCAACTGGCCCTGGCGTCTCGCCATACGGACCTGGTTCTGTTACCGGTCTCCGATCCGCTGGACCACCGTTTGCCAGCAGCCGGATTTCTTCGCTTCGCCCAGCACGACACCGAGCTTGAAATCGACACCCTGAACGGCACGCTGTCGAACGCCTACCTGCAGCAGGCAAAGCAGCGTCGGGAGCGCTGGACACGCCTAAGCCAGCGACTGGGTATCCCGCTGCTTCCGCTTTCTACTTCCTACGACCTGATTGAGCAGCTGCGCAAGCATCTGCACCAGCATCAGCCTGGCTACCAACAATGAACCCGCTCGATCAATTGGCCCCTCTGGTCAGGCCCGAGCCCGTTTCGCTCTGGCCGTTGGCACTCGGCTGGTGGATAGCGCTGGTCATGTTAGTGGCGGTACCTGCTGCAGCATTCATGGTATGGCGGCATCGGCGCCAGACGTCTGTGGAGCAGCCTGTTTCAGAAGAAGAGCAACTGGAGGGGCCTCGCCGGGCGGCACTGCTTGAACTGGCACAAATGCCCCGTCCCTATGGCGAATCCGCCGGGCCCTGGCTGCAAAGTCTCAATGCCCTGCTCAAACGGCTGTGCATGACCCGCTATCCCGACAGCCACTGCCAGACACTGAGCGGACGCGCCTGGCTGGCCTTTCTCGACACCCGGTGTACGGCAGCTGGCCTGACACGTTGGATGGTCTTGGTAGAAGGCGCTTATCGCCCGGACTGCCGGTTGGACGACAAGACCATCGATGGCCTTTACGCCGCGGTCAGCATATGGATTCGCAAACATGTTTGAATTTGCCTGGCCGTGGATATTTTTTCTGGCACCCTTGCCTTGGGTGGCCAGGCTGATATTGCCGCCTGCGCAAAGCCAGGAGTCAGCACTCAAGGTCAGTTTTCTGAAAGAACTTGAGCACCTTGCAGGACACCGCGCCCATACACGTCTGCCTGCCCTGAAGCGGCAGTTGCCGTTTGTATTGATCTGGGTGCTGCTTCTGGCAGCAACAGCTCGTCCCCAATGGGTGGGTTCACCCCTTCCGCTTCCTACCAGTGGCAGAGACATCTTGCTGGCCGTTGACGTGTCTGGCTCCATGGATTATCCCGACATGACCTGGAAGGGAGAAGACATCAGCCGCCTCACCCTGGTAAAGCATCTGATCGGCGATTTTATCGAAGGCCGCACGGGTGATCGCATCGGTCTTATCCTCTTTGGTTCGCAAGCTTATGTGCAGGCGCCGCTCACCTTTGATCGCCGGACGGTCCATGCCCTGCTCGATGAGGCCCTGGTAGGTATTGCAGGCAAGAACACCGCTATCGGTGATGCCATCGGCCTGGCGGTAAAGCATTTGAGGATGCGTCCGGAAAATAGTCGAGTCATGGTCTTGATTACGGATGGCGCCAATAACGGTGGCCGCGTCGATCCATTGATCGCTGCTCGCCTGGCCGCCGAAGAGCATGTACGGATCTATGCCATCGGGATTGGTGCCGACCCACAACAGGCCAGTCTCTCGAGCCTATTCGGTTTCAGCAGCCTGGATCTGGATGAGGACACACTCAAAGCCATTGCCAAGGAAACCGGAGGCCGCTATTTCCGTGCCCGTTCGCAGGAAGAGCTGTCTGCCATCTCGAATGAACTCAACAGCTTCGAGCCGATTGCACAACAGCCCACCCGTGTACGTCCAGCCAAAGCGCTCTTTTACTGGCCACTGAGTCTTGCCCTTCTGATCAGCCTGATCGCCGCTGCCTTGCATATCTGGCCGAAACCCTGGCGGCGTATTCCCCGGCTGCGTGCCTACGCACAGGCGCGCGGGAGGAAACAGACATGATGTCGTTGATTCCACACCTGTCGCGTCCTCTCTGGCTTCTGGCGTTCCCCGTGCTGCTCTGGCTACTCTGGAAGCTGTGGCATCGTCCGCGTCGCGTAGGACATTGGCAACGGCTTTTGCCAACGGCATTTCACGAATGGCTGCTGACCACGCCATCCAGAGATACCCAACGCCTGCCGTTGTTACTGTTTGGTCTTGGCGCTGCGCTGGCAATCCTGGCATTGAGCGGCCCCAGCTGGCAGCGCGCAGAGCAGCCGGCTTACACACGTACCGATCCGCTGGTTATTGTGCTCGACATGACGCCGGACATGCTGGCTTCGGACGTTTCCCCTTCTCGCCTCATTCAGGCCCAGCACACTATTCTGGACCTGTTGGCGGCACGTCGGGATGCTGAAACAGCCATTGTCGTCTATGCCGGCAGCAGTCATGTCCTGGTCCCGCTGACCAACGATCTGCATACGGCACAAAGCTTGCTGGAAGCCGTGCGTCCGGCGATCATGCCAGAAGCCGGCGAGCGTGCGGATTTAGCGGTACGCCAGGCACTGCAGCTACTCCGGCAAGGCAGCGGTACAGGAGGACGAGTCTTACTGATAACCAGCCAGCTCAGCACCCAGGAACAGAAAGGCATACGTGAAGCGCTGTCCAGCTATCGGGTTCCCTTGCTTATGCTGGGTATGGGGACACTTGAAGGTGCGCCGATGGCGCGGGAAGAAGGCGGCTATCTGACCGACAATCAAGGTAATATCCTGCTGTCACGCCTGGATGAGGCTACCTTGTTCCGCTTCGCTCAATCGGTGGGTGCGCAGTATCAGCGCCAACAGCCCGATGAGCGTGACCTCCGCGCGTTGGGTCTGCTCGACACACCGGACACCGTAGCCGAGCGACAGGAACAGGTACGCCTCGATGCCTGGGTCGACCAAGGCTACTGGCTGCTTATCCCCGTGCTGATTCTGGCTGCATGCGCAGGGCGAAAAGGCTGGCTCTTGTGTATACCGCTTTTGCTGTTTGTCATGCCACCTCCCGCTCACGCGTTTGCGTTCGAAGATCTCTGGTTGCGCAAGGATCAGCAAGGCGCCCGTTTGCTTGAAGCGCAACGTCCTGACGAAGCCGCTCGACGGTTCGAGAATCGTGAATGGCGTGGTGTCGCCCAATACGAAGCAGGTCAATATGAAGAGGCTGCCAAAACCTTTGCCCAGGGCAACAGTGCGGTAGATCACTACAACCGCGCTAACGCCCTGGCCAAAGCCGGTCAATTGACTGGCGCGCTGGACGCTTATGACCAAGCACTCAGGCTGCAAAGCAATTTTCCCGAGGCCCTCCATAACAGAGCCCTGGTAGAAGCCTTGCTCAAACAGCAACAGGAACAGGCAACCGCTCAGGACGCCACGCCCAATGAAGCAGGAAGTGACGACCAGCACAGTCAGTCCGACACCCAAGCCCAACCCTCACCGCAAAACAGTGACGCCACTGATGAGCCAAGGGCTGCGTCGAACCATGACGAATCAGGGCAGCCCGTTGGCCAAACCTCAGGCGAAGCCAGCGATAGCGAGGCCGTCGAGACCGAGGAAGAGAACGACGACCTTCTGTCTCAGCCTCACTCGAACGTACTGAGCGAGGAACGCAGGCAGTCACTGGAACAATGGCTAAGGGAAATACCAGACGATCCCGCAGAGCTGTTACGCCGCAAGTTCTGGCATCAGCAGCAACAAAAACAGGAAAATAGAACACCATGAGCCTAGTCCGTATTGCGCTCACCCTGCTTCTGCTGGTCAGTCTGCCTGGCTGGGGGGCAGACTTTACGGCTCGCGTGGACCATACCCAACTCGTACCTGGCGAGACCTTCGAGCTTGTCCTCGAATCAAGCGATCCGACGCTTTTCGGCAAACCGGATCTGTCTCCTCTGGAGCCCCAGTTCGATATTCTCGGCACACGCCAGATCAACCAGTTGAGTACGGGTCCCGATCAAAGCGAGCCTATCACCCGCTGGATCGTAACGCTTCAACCGCGGCAGCGCGGAATCGTAGTGATTCCCCCGCTGACCCTTAGTGGGGTGCGAAGCCAGCCGATTACGCTGCATGTCAACGAAACTTCGACACTCACCCCCAGCGCCCAAAACCTGGAGCCGGTCTTTATCGATGCTACGGTGGATCAGGAAACCGTTTATGTGCAGGCGCAGCTGGTCCTGACGCTACGCATCCTCCACTCCGTACCGCTTTACGATGACAGTAACCTCAGTACGCTGAGCATGCCATCAGCGCGCGTCGAGCCTTTGGGGGAGCCCAGGACGTATGAGCAGACCATCGGCGGCGTGAGACATGGTGTTATCGAGATCCGCTATGCCATTTTTCCGCAGCAAAGCGGTCCATTACGCATTCCCAGCCTGTCGTTCAGTGCCACGGCGGTTGATACCTCAACCAGTGGTCAGCAGTCGTCTCCGTTCAGCTCAAGGCCGGGTCGGGTAATACGCGTGGATACCAGCGAGATTCCCATTCAGGTCAAAGCCAAGCCTGCCGATTATCCTGCTGACGCACCCTGGCTACCGGCACGTCATATCGAGCTGAGCGAAGCGTGGAATCCCCAGCCGGAAGAAGCGCGCCAGGGCGCCGTATTGACACGCCACCTTCTTCTCAAGGCAGAAGGCCTGTCCAGTGCACAGCTGCCGCCTCTGCCGCAGCCGATTGTAGACGGGCTTCGCCGCTATCCAGACCAGGCCAAGCTGACCAACGACGTGCAGGATCAAAGCCTGGTCGGCAGTCGCGAGGAGCGGGAGGCGCTCGTACCCAACCGGAGCGGCGACATCACTCTACCTGCTCTGGAAGTTGTCTGGTGGAACACTCGGACCGACCGACTTGAGCGTACACAGCTACCTGCCCATACCCTTACCGTCGCTGCCGACCCGGCCCTAATGCCACCGTCACCAGGACAGGCCTCTACCAGTATGAACGGGAAGCGACTACCTCTCTGGCCATGGCAGCTGGCCAGTTTTATTCTGCTTCTGACCACACTGTTGGGTTTCGGGCTATGGTGGCGAGCCCGCCAACTGCCCGCCATTATTAAAACGGCTCCTGCCGGCCCGAGCCCACGCACGCTGCTCGATGATTTGCGACGCGCCTGTCAGGCTAACGATCCGCATGCCACGCGTCAGGCGCTCGATGCCTGGGCTCGACAACAGCCAGAAACCCTGGCAGAAATGGCAGCCCGCTTCGATCCGCTTTCTGTCGCTCTGGATGACCTTAACGGCGCGCTTTACAGCGAAAGCGGACAGCATTGGCAAGGCGAGACACTGTGGCAGGCGTTCCAGGCTTTACCACCCTCTACGCAGCCCGTACAACAGGAGCCTGGCTCACTGCCACCGCTATACCCGCGCTGATGGTCCGGGCGCAACGCCTCGACCACACGCCTGAACAGGAACACCATGCGTATTCTTCATACTTCCGACTGGCATCTTGGCCAGACCCTTCATGGTCAGGATCGCGACTTCGAACACGCCTGTTTTCTCGATTGGCTGTTGGCACAACTCAAGGCACGCCGCCCCGACGCCCTGCTCATCGCTGGCGACGTCTTCGACACGATCAACCCGCCGATCAAGGCGCAGGAGCGCCTCTATGACTTTATCGTACAGGCACACCTGGCGCTTCCTACGCTAACGGTGGTGATGATTGCAGGCAACCATGACTCCGGAGCCCGGATCGAACTTCCCGCTCCGCTCATGCGCAGCCTGCGGACCCATGCGTTAGGCCGAGTGCTTTGGCTGGATGACGGCTCGCTGGATGCCAGGCGGCTAATGGTTCCGCTTACCGATGCAAACGGCGCGATCAGAGCCTGGTGCCTAGCCCTGCCTTTTTTACGACCGGCAGAAGTAACGGGGGGAAGTGATGGTACCTATATGGAGGGTATCGCCAAGGTACACGCAGAGCTGATTGCCCACGCTGAAACACGTCGCACACTAGGCCAGGCCCTTATTGCCATGAGCCACGCACACTTGGCGGGAGGCCAGGTATCGGAGGATTCAGAGCGCAATATTATTGTTGGTAATGCCGAAGCTCAACCTGCCTCTCTGTTTCCACCAAGCATTGCCTACGTGGCATTGGGTCATTTGCATAAGCCGCAAAAGGTAGCCAAGCAGGAGCGTATCCGGTACAGCGGATCTCCCCTTCCCCTCTCGTTCGCGGAAGTGGACTATCCTCACCAGATTCTTGATGTTCAGTTCGAAGGGGAAGCGCTCAAGACTGTCGAGAGCATTCGGATCCCGCGAGCCGTGGACATGGTGCGCCTGGGCCCTGCACCACTGGCAGATATCCTTGAGCATCTCAAAAGCCAATCCGAAATCGACCTCTTCAATACACCCGAAAGCCACTTGGCTCCCTGGCTCGAAGTCAGAGTCATACTCGACGCACCCCAACCCGATCTACGGCAGCGGCTGGAGTCTGCTCTTGAAAGAAAATCGTTACGCCTCGTTCGGATCAGCGTGCAATACGCGGGAGCCGTCAGTACTTCCAGCGAGTCGCCGGAGCTGGTGGCGCTGGAGCAACTGACGCCACAAGAGCTTTTCAGTCGCGCCTGGCAGGATACCTATGGGCAAATGCCAGAATCGTCCACACTGGACGATTTTGCCCAGTTGCTTGAAGACATCGCACTGGGAGAACAGGCATGAAGATTCTGGCCGTTCGCCTGAAAAACCTCGCCTCTCTTGCCGGCCCGCATGAGCTGGACTTCACCGCTGAACCCCTTGCCAGCACCGGCCTGTTTGCCATTACCGGTCCAACCGGTTCAGGCAAGAGCACACTGCTGGATGCCCTTTCGCTAGGGCTGTTTGGTGAAGTGCCACGCCTTAGCAATGTGCGCAAGGAAGCCAAGGTGCCAGACGGCGATAACGAAATTGCTACAGGCGATCCACGTACCCTTCTTCGCCGCGGTAGCGGTGCAGGCTATGCTGAAGTGGACTTCCTGGGTATCGACGGTTACCGCTACCGTGCACGCTGGGAAGCCAATCGCGCTCGAGACAGAGCGGATGGAAAACTGCAGCCCAGCCGCCAGAGCCTGCGGAACCTGGACACGCAGCAGCTATTGGCAGCCGACAAGAAAGCCGAATTCAAAACCCAGCTTGAGCAGCGCCTGGGTCTTACCTTTGAACAGTTCACCCGCGCAGTGCTACTGGCGCAAAGCGAGTTCAGCGCCTTTCTGAAAGCGGACGACAACGGCCGCAGCGAACTCTTGGAAAAACTGACCGATACTGCGATCTATAGCCAGCTTGGCCGACGCGCCTTCGAACGGGCGAAACAGGCTAGGCAATCCCTTGATCAACTGGAACAGCAAGCAGGTGGTATCCGCCCCCTAGACGACGCTGGCCGCACAGCACTCGAAACCCAATGCCAGAGCACGCTGGAGGCCTTGGCCCGCATTCAGGTCGAGCTTGGTGAGGTGGAACAGCAGCGGCGCTGGTTAAGGGATTTGAAGCGATTGGAGCAGGAGCTTGCTCAGGCCCAGACAGCGCGTACAACAGTGCGGCAGCAACACGATGAGCATACAGAGGCGCGCCAGACGCTTCATTGGCTTGATCAGTTGCTACCACAGCGTCATCGCTATCAGCAGAAGGCGCAGCTTGAGCATGACATGGGCCAGCTGGCGGCCCACCTCATACAGCTTGAACAGCAGAAGCAAGCGCTTGAACAACGCCTGGACGAGTTGACAGAACGCCAGCAGCACGCTCAAACCCGCCGCCAAACCGCGGAAGAAGCCCTGCATCAGAGTGCCGATTCACTGCAACAGGCTTTTCAGGAAGAGAACGACCTCAGCCGCCTCAAGATCGACGTCCAGCAGACCCGCGAGGCGTGGCGTCAAGAGGACTCGTTTCAACGCGAATCCCTGGCAAGGATCAACGCCTTGGCAACTACCGAGGTGGAGCAACGTCAGGCACTGGAGCAGATAGCCACACAGCTTCAGACAAGCGAGGCACTGTCAGCATTATGTGATGCCTGGTCAGCCTACCGACCTCGCCTTCAGCAGAACCTGCAGCTCGGCGAGTGCTTGGCGGGATCCCGCCTGCGCATTCCCCAGTTACAGGCTGCTGTAAAAAAAGCCCAGGAAGAGGCCGATACTTATCAGACAGCCATCCAGACGCTCCAGCAGGAATCCGGCGCGGAAGGCAACCTGAGCGAGCAAATCCAGGCGCTGACGCAACAGCAACAGGCCAGCCGTCCCTTGCTCAGCTCACTGGAACGACTCATCTATCTCTGGCAACAAGGAGAAGAGCTCGAAGGCTATTGGCTCAGTAATCAGGAAAAGCAGACAGCGCTCTTGCAGGAGCGGGCCCACACCATAGCCGAGGGTAAGCGCGCCGCTGCAGAGCACGCCGAAGCCGAGCGCGACCTCAAGCTCACCCTTGCCGTACTTGAGCGGCAACGGCTGATGCGTAGCGTAAGCGTGGAAAAGCTGCGTGCCCAACTCGTAGAAGGCGAGCCCTGCCCTGTGTGCGGCAGCCAGGAGCATCCTTTTCATCAGGAGAGTGTTCTGGCAAAAGCTATAGCCTCCCATGAAGCTCGGGAAGAAGAGCAGGCTCGACTACATGTGCAACAGCTGTACGAACGCCTGATTGGTCTACGAAGCGCTGTTGCCGGTCTGAATGAACGACTCAAGGATCTCAAGCAGCAAGAAGAACAGCTGACCGCACAGCAGTTGGGAATACATGAGCAGCTGCGAGGCCACCCGGAAGGCAAGACACTTCTCGCCCAACCTGAGGAGCATCGCTCTTTCTGGCTGAACGAACAATTGACAGCACTCAGCAAGCGCATCCAGACCGAAGAAACGCGCCTGCAGTTCCTATTGAATCACCAGCAAAAAATCGATGGCTTACAGGAGCGTTGGCAAACCGCCCGCGAGCGTAGCCAGCAGGCCGCATGGGAGTTGGAAGAACACCTGAAAGCCATCCAGCAGGATGAGCTTCGACACGCTCAGGAGCTGGCTGAACTCACTGTACTACTGCCTGCACCCTGGCTGGAACATTGGCAACAGCAGCCCCAGCCTACGTTTACGCGCTTGGAAGCGCTCATAGAAGCTCGACACCATCACCTGCTACGGAAACAGGAGCTGGAAAAGACATTGACGACCTGCACGTCCGACCTCGAGCGTGAGCGTTATCAACAGCAGACCAGACTTCAGCAGCATGAAAAGCTTTCCAGTCTGCTGGCAACACTAGAAGAACAATTGACGAGTGGTCAGCTGCGCCTTCAGACAACATTGGGTGAACATGCCAGCCCCCATGCCTGGCAACAGGCATTGAACCAATCCGTTGAACAGGCACGCCAAGCAGAGAGTCAAGCCAGGGAAGCCTGGAATGAGGTCAATCTGAACCATGAGCAATTACGCCATACTGTTGAGCTCAAGCGAGGCGAAGCGCAAAAGCTGGACTCCGCACATCGTCTACTTCTCGTCGAGCTTGACGCCTGGCGGGCCCAGCACAGTACGCTTGACGAGACACTGCTGACTCGACTGCTGGGTATCGATGACCGTGAGCACACTGCCTTGCGCCAGCAGTTGCAGGCCCTGGAACGGGCTGTCAATGAGGCTGATGTGGTCGTTCAAGAGCGTGAAAAACGTCTGGCAGCCCACCGGACCGAGCGGGCCGACCTTCCTGAGCCGGAGACGCTGGAGCAGCGCTGGACAGAGCTGAGCCAACTCAACCAGGCCTCTCAGGAACGCCATGCCGAACTACGGGCTGAAATCGCTGAAGACAACCGTCGGTGCACACAAAGCGCTGAGTTGCTGAGCGCGATCGAGAGCGCCCGCGCGGAGTACCTTCGCTGGGCCAGGCTGGACGAGCTGATCGGCTCTGCCGATGGTCATACCTTCCGCAAGATTGCTCAAGGCTACAATTTGGATCTGCTGATCCATCATGCCAATGCTCAACTCCAGCAGCTGGTCCGCCGCTATCGGCTCAAGCGAGGCGGCAGTGCGCTAGGGCTCTTGGTTATGGATACCGAAATGGGCGATGAGCTGCGCTCGGTACATTCTCTGTCCGGTGGAGAAACATTTCTCGTTTCACTGGCACTGGCCCTGGGTCTCGCCTCCATGGCGTCGACTAACCTGAAGATCGAGTCGCTGTTTATTGATGAGGGCTTTGGCAGCCTTGACCCTGATTCGCTACAGCTTGCCATGGACGCGTTGGACGGACTACAGGCTCAAGGCCGCAAGGTTGCTGTCATTTCCCATGTCCAGGAAATGCATGAGCGTATTCCTGTCCAGGTACAGGTATGCAAACAGGGCAACGGACTGAGCACGTTAAGAATCCAGGGGCCGACGCCTCGCTTTATTGACTAAGCCATGCTGCCGGGCATTACCGTCCAGTGACGCTCACACGAACTGAGCGCCACTTGCGGTCGTTTTATTTTTTCAAACGTCTGGCTATCCGCTGGGCGCATCCGGGAGCAGTGACTGAAGCACGATTCCTTTAGGAAACGTTTCCTACACGTATGTCCTACAGGTTTTTGCGGTTTCGAACAGATTGCAATCAGCCCCGCTGACGGTTCAGCTGTACGCCGATTGGCGCAAAGGTATCTTATGTCGATACCCAAGCGTTATGGAGCGACACCAGGGAAAGTCCGCGCGACCAGAATGCCAGGAAAGAACAAACATCACTCATGGCAGAAGCGTGCAAGCAGTAGCGGCCCCTTCCGAACTATCACGAAAAGCACCGCCCTGCTCACCACTCTATAGAAATAAGCCGGAAGTAGCAGGCCTATCCTTCAGGCCTGCTACCCAAGCATTTACGTTATGCCAGGCTCTTGCTTACCACCTCATACACATCGCTCGAGAGCTGACCGCTTGCCATGATCCGCTCCAGTTCCCCACGCATGAGTTGCTGGCGGGTTTCATCGTACTTGCGCCAGCGGGTCAACGGCGTTAGCAGGCGGGATGCAATCTGCGGATTCAAGGCATTGAGCGTAATGATCTGATCAGCCAGGAAGCGATAACCGCTGCCGTCTTTTTGATGGAAATTGATCAGGTTCTGGTTGGCGAAGGCGCCGATAAGTGCACGAACCTTGTTGGGGTTCTTCAAGGTGAAGGCAGGATGCCCCATCAATGCCTTGACGCGGTCTAAACCACCCGGACGGTAACTGGCCGCCTGCACACTGAACCAGGAGTCCATGACCAGCGGATCATTCTTGTAGCGCTCGGCAAAGCGCTCCAGCACCTCGGTCTTCTCCGCCTCGAAGTCGGAGTTTACCAAGGCTGACAGCGCCGCCAGGCGTTCCGTCATGTTGTCACAGTTGTCGAACTGCTCCTGAGCCGCTGCAACCACTTCCGGCTTGCGGCTCATCATGAGATAGCCTAGTGCGATGTTCTGCAAACTGCGGCGGGCAATATGATCCGCCTGGGCAACATACGGCGTATTGCGTGAGGTTTCGCGGTTCGCCTGATAGCGCTTCCACAGCGGCTCATACAACGCCTTAACCAACTCATCACGAGCGAAGTCACGGGCAGCATGGATAGCATCGATATCGGCGACCTCAGACAGCTCGACCAGATACGCCTCCGTTGGAAGCGCCAGCATTTCTGCCACCATAGCCTGATCCAGGCGCTCGTCCTCCAGTACCGTGCGCAGCGCCTCGACAAGACGTTGATCGAGTACCATCACCTCACCCTTCTGCTGCTGAACGATCAGCTCCTGCAAGACCTGTACAGCCAGTTGCTGACCAGCATCCCAACGATTGAACCCGTCGGAATCGTGCTGCATGAGGAACATCAGCTGCTCACGCGTATAGGGGAAGCTAAGCTTGACCGGTGCGGAAAATCCGCGCAGCAATGAGGGCAGCGGTTTTTCCGTAATACCTTCGAACGTAAAGGACTGCTCGACCTCGGTTACGGCAATCACGCGATCCGTTACAGCGTCTTCCGTCTCACCAGCAAGGCGTAGCGGCAATTCTTGCCCTTGCCCCCCCAACAGCCCTAACTTGACCGGAATTACGAACGGCTCCTTGGTGGACTGGCCAGGGGTTGGCGGGCAGCTCTGGCGGAAGGTCAGCGTATAGGTTTTGGCCTGTTCATCAAAGGCTTCAGCCACCTCCAGACGCGGTGTACCGGACTGGCTGTACCAGCGCTTGAACTGAGTGAAGTCGGCGTCGTTAGCATCTTCCAAGGCCTTGACGAAATCCTCGACAGTGACCGCCTGGCCATCATGGCGCTCGAAGTACAGATCGGTCCCCTTGCGGAAACCATCTGCACCTAACAGGGTGTGCAGCATGCGCACCACCTCAGCACCCTTTTCATAGACAGTCAGGGTGTAGAAGTTGGAGATCTCGATAAAGGAATCCGGGCGCACCGGGTGTGCCATCGGACCGGCGTCCTCTGCGAACTGATTGGTCCGCAGAAAAGCCACGTCCTCGATACGCTTGACTGTTTCCGAGTTCATGTCGGAGGAGAATCCGGCATCACGGAATACGGTAAAGCCTTCCTTCAGGGACAGCTGGAACCAGTCACGGCAAGTGACACGGTTACCCGACCAGTTATGGAAGTATTCATGGGCAACGATAGCCTCGACCCGCTGATGCGCGGCGTCTGTGGCAGTGTCCGGGCTCGCCAGAACAGCGCTGGAATTGAAAATGTTCAGCCCTTTGTTTTCCATGGCGCCCATGTTGAAGTCGTTCACCGCAACGATCATGAAAATATCCAGATCGTACTCGCGGCCATAGACTTCCTCATCCCAACGCATGGAGCGCTTGAGGCTGTCCATGGCATGCTGCAGCTTGCCGATGTTTTCCGGCTCCACATAGATCCGCAGGGCTACGTCGCGTCCGCTTCCCGTGGTATACGTATCCTCAATACACCAGAGGTCACCGGCTACCAGCGCGAACAGGTAGGACGGCTTCTTGAAGGGATCTTCCCAGGTCGCCCAGTGACGTCCGCCCTCTTCCTCACCGTTGGCAATCGGATTGCCATTGGAAAGCAGGATCGGATACTTGACCTTGTCCGCCTTGATGGTTGTGGTAAATACGCTCATCACATCCGGGCGGTCGAGGTAGTAGGTGATCTTGCGGAAACCCTCGGCCTCGCACTGCGTACAGAACATCTTGCCAGAGGTATACAGGCCTTCCAGCGCCGTATTGGTTTCCGGATGGATGCGTACAGTGGTGCTGAGAGTGAAGTTGTTGCCACAGGGCTGGATCGTCAGGTGATCGGACTCGATCTGATACTCATTAGGCGTCTGGGGCTCGGCATTGACCGACAGGCTCAACAGCTCAAGCTCTTCCCCCTGCAAAACAAGGGGTGGCAGACCGGCGCCTCGGTCAGGGTTACGCCGCATATGCAACTCGGCATGAACGAGCGTATGGTCATCGAACAGCTCGAACGTGAGATGCGTCTCGTCAATGAGGTACTCAGGGGCCTGATAGTCCTTGAGATGTATCGTCTTCGGTTGCTCGGTGCGCATGACGTAACCCTTATGCTAATTCACGACGGCGGTTGTACCGCGGCGGCTTAATGATGCACGGCCAGCTGGTAAGCTGTGTATTTGCGAATATTAATGACCCCGGTATCAAACATCAGATATTGACCCTTGATACCAAGCAGTGTGCCTTCTACTACAGGCGTCTTCTCCAGATCGTGGCTGACAATCTTGGTGGGATACACCGTAACCGGATAATGAATCTGAAGCGGCTCCATGTCGACTATTGGTTGGATTGCCTGCAGGCCAAAACGCTCCTGAAGAGTCTGCATGCCTTCAGCACAGGCATCCAGTATACGATCACGTAGCGCGATGAGATCCTCTTGCTGAGCCTCGCCTTTCAGCATAGCGCGCCAGTTGGTGCGATCCCCTACCTGACTACGGAAAAGATCCTCTACCAAGCCCGATTGCTGTCGTGTAGCAACACGCAAGATGGCCAACGCCTGATGAGCCCCCTGGTCGATCCAGCGAGTAGGTATCTGGTTGGCACGGGTAATACCGACTTTAAGTCCAGAGGAATTGGCAAGGTAGACAATGTGCGGCGTCATGCAAAAGGACTCGCCCCATTCCGGCTCACGACAGGTGCCATGCTCGAAATGACATTTTTCAGGGCTCATCATGCAGCTGTCACACTGGGCAAGCTTGGTAAAACACGGATAGCAATATCCTTGGCTAAAGCTTTTCTTGGTTTTGCGGCCACAATGGATACAGTGGATGTCACCCAGGTATTCCAGACGAATCTTTTCGCCAATCAATGGATTGACTGGAATTTCTGTTTCGCCTAAACGAAACGAATACTGCACGGGGTCGCCGAGACGCACCTTCATCTTGCTTAGCGCGCCGCGCCCTAACTCTGTCATGGTTGTTGTACTACCTTTAGAAATGAAAGCGCCACGGCTTTTGAGGCCGCGGCGCCTGGAACTGCCGAGTCGTGGCGATTAATGAATCGCGTCGGACTTGAAGAGAATATTGGGAACTGGCTCGGACTTAGAACTGCACTCTTGTGGGCCCATATAGCCGACTCGCTGGTCCTCGGGCACATGCTTGGCTTCGTAGGCAATGACCGCCTGCAAACTTAGCTCGACCTGCTCGCGTGTCAGCTTGCGGCCATCCGGCCATTTACCGATTTCTACAGCGCGTTTTAGGTTCTCGTAGATTTCCGGCGTGATGTTATCGAGCATTTGGGCAAAGGGTGTGGACATGCTCCCGCTCCTGCTAAGTAGAAATACCGGCAAATAAAGGCTTAAGTGTAGCGGGAAGCGAATGCTTGCGCACAGCCATCCGGCAAGGCATGGCCTCTCCTGCAAGAAGCCATGCAAATCTTCTATTTGGCGTCGGGCTGCGTTATTTTCAACTCCTGCGGCTGGGCATCTTTAACCGCAATCGGCTTGCCAAGCGCAACCCACTCACCTGACGTTGGATTTCCCTGCCGAGAGATACGCACAACCAGCTGAACCTGATCAAAACCTGACAGCTTCAGCTGGGGCATCATCGCATCTGCATCACTCAGCAATACCCTGGCAGGCAGGTCCGCTACTGTCAGACGCTTTACTGCCAATGGCATGGGGGGGCCTGATACAGCGCGGGCAAACACGAACACGGTATCACTCGCCTTGACATGTGAGCTCACGCCTGGATCAAGACTTACCGTGACACTCAGGGTAGCTGATTGAGTAGCACTGGCTGAAGATGCAGCTTCGCCGCTAGCGCCCATATAGCGCCGGGCCCGCTCGATACCACTTTGAATAGCCTTACGGGACGGATCACCAGTAGGCAGCTGATCGACCAAGGTTTGCCAATGAGTGATTGCACCGGCGTAATCCTTCTGCTCGAACGCCGCTATGCCCAGGAGCCCAAGCGTAGTCACCTCCTTGGGATTAGCCTTGAGCGCTTCGTCAGCCAACGTCCTGACCTCCGGGGTCAAGACTTTACCGTCCGCAAAATACTGCGCCTGCGCCAGCTGCCCTAGCAGCTCAGGTTGACGCCCGGCCTGCCGGACTGCCTGGGTAAACGCATGAGCAGCCTCGCTGAAACGCTCCTGGCTCATATAGGTACGACCCAACAGATACCAGCCTTCAGAAGACTCAGGCTGGACGGCAACCGCGCGCTCTAGCCGGGAAGTCATTTCATCCATGGAGCGCGGCGGCTGGCTGAACTCGCGAGTGAGCTCGACCCGGTCGCTGGCACCCCAATGCAGGTAGAGTCCAAGTCCAACGAGCGGAACGATTAACGCCACGATCAACGGCGCAGCGCGCCCGCCTTTAGCGCTTGTGGCGTCAGTGTCTGCCTGCTGAGTGTCGGAAAGCAGCTCACGGGCAGCTTCGGAGCGGGCTTCTTCCCACTGCTCAGCAGTCAGCAAGCCTGCAGCGTGTTGCTGGGAGAGCTCTGTCAGTCGCTCCTCGTAAAGCTCAACGTTGACGACGGCACGGTCTTTACCAGAGGCAACGTGCTGACGGCGTATCGCAGGAATCAGGAGGAAGCCCAAGGCAACGAGCAGCAGCAGCCCTATGGCGAGCCAGAAATCGATCATCAGGAATCTTTCTTTTTCAGAAGTGATGCAAGGCGTGCCTGCTCATCGGCAGACAATGGAGCATTGGATGGCAAGGTTTGTTGCTGGCGACGTCGAACGATGATCAGGATGATACAGAATCCTAAGATTAAAAACGCAGCCGGCCCATACCAGAGCAGCCAGGTCCGCTGTTCAACAGGCGGCCTGTACATGACGAACTCACCATATCGCGCCACCAGATAGCTGATGATCTGCTCATCGCTTTTACCTTCGTTCATCAGACGATGAATCTCTCCTCGCAAATCAGCGGCGATGGGTGCATTCGAGTCGGCAAGGTCCTGGTTCTGGCACTTCGGGCAGCGCAATTCACGCGTCAGTGCTTGAAAGCGCTCGCGCTCGGCATCGTTTGTGTACGCGAAGGTTTCGATGGCGGCCTGTGCAACGCCTATCCATACAAACAGCAATAATAATGATGCTCCTATCCGGCGGATCATGGCGCCTCCATGAGCTGCTGGTAACGCGGCGCCAGCTCATCACGCCACACCTGTTGGCTTACAATGCCTACATGTTTGTAGCGGATGACGCCTTTGCTATCGATCAGATAGGTTTCTGGTGCGCCGTATACACCCAAGTCCAGACCCAGGCTGCCTTTGTCATCGCGAACGTTGAGCTGATAGGGGTTGTGGAATTCCTTCAGCCACCTCAATGCGCTGGCATTATCGTCCTTGTAATTGATGCCGTAGATGGTGATGCCCTGCTCTTTGAGCGTATTCAGAACGGGATGCTCCTCCCGGCATGCGACACACCAGGTGCCCCATACATTGACCAAGGCGGGCTTGCCTTGAAAATCAACCTGAGTCAGGGTTCGGCCGGGGTCGTCAACAGCGGGCAATGAAAATGGCGGCAATGGCTTGTCGATCAGTGCGGACGGTAGCTCAGATGGCTTCAGATACAGGCCCTTGAATAGAAAGCCAGCCATGGCAAGGAAAAGAACGAGTGGAATCAGTAGAACCAGGCGACGCTTCATGCCTGCGCCTCCTTGAGCCCCAGGGACCGACTGGCACGCTGACGCACCTTGAGTCGATAACGTTTGTCCGACATGGAAAGTAGTCCACCTAGCGCCATCAGCACGCCCCCCAGCCAGATCCAGCGTACGAATGGCTTGATATGGATGCGGACTGCCCAGGCCCCGTCTTCCAACGGCTCACCAAGCGCCACGTATAAATCACGCATAAGCCCTGCATCGATGCCTGCCTCGGTCATGACCGAGCGCTGTACTACGTAAAGACGCTTTTCCGGGTGCAGAACCGCAACATTCTGATTGCCTTTCGAGACCCGCAGAGTGCCAAAGTCCGACTTGAAGTTAGGCCCCTCGAAATGCTGAGTGCCATCGAAAATGAAGTGATAACCTGCCAGCTCGACCGACTCCCCGGGCGCCATGCGCAGGTCGCGCTCAGCGGAGAACTGGGTAGAGAGCACTATCCCTAATGCCGACACCGCAAGCCCCAGATGGGCAGCCTGCATCCCCCAGTAACTGCGGCCGAGGCTGCGAATACCCTTGAGCCAACCTTTATGGCGCGTCTTGTCCTGCAGATCGCGAAGGCCAGCCAGTACAACCCAGGACGTCAACGAGCACGCCGCCAGCACCGCCCAATGAAAGTCGCCCAGCATGAACGCTGCCAGCACGCCGAGAACAACGCTGACAATAAGTATTGGCATGAGCATGCCCTGCAACCAGCGCACAGGGGTGCTCTTCCAGCGCACCAGTACGCCGATTGCCAGTGCAATCATCAGTATGACCATCAGCGGTACAAACAGGGCATTGAAATAAGGCGGACCAACAGACAGCTTGGCACCGCTTAGTGCATCAATGACCAGCGGATACAACGTACCCAGCAGGATCATGGACGCCGCTACGACCAGAATGAGGTTATTGATCAGCAGGAGCGTTTCCCGAGACCACAGCTCAAATCCAACCTGACTTTTAACAACAGGTGCCCGCAGGGCAAACAGGGTTAACGAGCTGCCTACCACGACCAGAAGGAAGGCAAGGATAAACACCCCACGGGTGGGATCTGAAGCAAACGCATGGACAGAGGTCAGCACGCCTGAGCGAACCAGGAACGTACCCAGAAGACTCAAGGAAAACGCAGCAATTGCCAGCAATACCGTCCAGCTCTTGAAGACCCCACGTTTTTCCGTGACGGACAACGAATGGATAAGCGCTGTCCCGACCAGCCACGGCATGAATGATGCGTTTTCTACCGGGTCCCAGAACCACCAGCCACCCCAACCCAGCTCGTAATAGGACCACCAGGAACCCAGGACAATACCGATACCCAGGAATGTCCAGGCCACCAGCGTCCAGGGCCGGGACCAGCGGGCCCATGCCGCGTCCAGACGCCCGCCCAGCAAGGCTGCGATGGCAAAGGCAAAGGCGACGGAAAACCCCACGTAGCCCATATACAACATAGGCGGGTGCACAATCAGCCCAACATCCTGCAACAAGGGATTCAGGTCATTTCCATCCACAGGCGACTGGGGCAGCAGGCGTGAGAATGGATTGGACGTCATGATCAGGAACAGCAAGAAACCTAAGCTGATCATTCCCATGATGGACAGAACCCGCGTCAGCATGTCTTCGGGCAATTGCCTGGAGAAGATGGAAACAGCAAACGTCCAGCCGCCAAGGATCAGAGCCCATAGCAGCAGCGATCCCTCATGCGCACCCCAGACTGCACTGAATTTGTAGTACCAGGGCAATAGACTGTTTGAGTTCTCCGCCACATAGGTCACTGAGAAGTCATTCGTCAGGAATGACCAGGTCAGGCAGCCAAATGAAAAAAGAAGGAAAGCGAATTGTCCCCAGGCCGCCGGCCGCGCAAGCCCCATCCATTGCCGGTTGCCTCGCCATGTGCCCAGCAAGGGAAACGTCGACTGGACCACAGCCATGCACAGCGCAAGTATCAGAGCCAGGTGGCCTAGTTCAGGAATCATGAATTTCTCGCATTACACTAAAAACAAAAATGCAGAGCCCGGCAGCATCAGCTGCCCTTCTGGTTACTAAACTGCTGGTAGGCGCCACTGTCCCTGAGGGCCTTGGTTACTTCAGGCGGCATGTAATTTTCGTCGTGCTTTGCCAACACTTCGTCGGCATTGAGCACACCGGATGCATCGAGCTTGCCTAACGCGACGATCCCCTGCCCTTCGCGAAACAGATCCGGCAGGATGCCATGGTACCTGATGGAAATGTGTTGAACGCCATCACTCACGATGAAGCGTACATCGAGCGAGTCGGCCGATCGCTGGAGAGAGCCCCGCTCGACCATACCGCCCGCCCTGATACGAGTGCCCACGGGGGCTTCACCCGAAACGATCTGGCTGGGCGTGTAGAACAGGTTGATGTTCTGTTGCAATGCCGACAAAGCCAGGGCCACGGCGACCCCAACGCCAGCCAGAATCGCCAGAATGATCAAAAGACGTTTTTTACGGACAGCATTCACGGGTTCATCTCCCGACGCAGGCGGCGTGCTTCGCTCTGCAGATAACGACGGTGTGCCAGCCGTGGCATCACGATATTGATTATCAGGACCAGTGCAGTGATTCCGTAAGCTGACCACACATAAGGTCCGTGATGACCCATGGCCAGAAACTCGCCTATCGAATGAAACGTCATGCTTTACCCCTTTTACCAAGGCTCTCTTCAACCACTGCCTTGGCCCAAGACGTTCGTGATTCGCGGCGTAAGATTTCAAGACGCATGCGCATCAGGACAACAGCGCCGAAGAAACAATAAAAACCAACCACCATTATTAGAAGCGGAAGCCACATCTCGATGGGCATTGCCGGTTTTTCGGTAAGCGTGAACGTGGCAGGCTGATGTAGGGTGTTCCACCATTCAACGCTATATTTAATGATTGGCAGGTTGATAACACCTACGATGGCGAGTACCGCGCAGGCCTTGGCCGAACTTTCCCGATTGGAAATAGCCTGCCCCAACGCAATGATGCCGAAATACAGGAACAGCAGGATTAACATGGAAGTCAGCCGTGCATCCCACACCCACCAGGCACCCCAGGTTGGCTTGCCCCATATCGACCCGGTTACCAGCGCAACAAAAGTCATCCAGGCGCCTACGGGCGCTGCGCATTTGAGTGCGACATCGGCCAGCTTCATTTTCCAGACCAGGCTTACTACCCCGGCAATTGCCAGAAGCAGATACCCCGACTGCGCCAAAAATGCAGCAGGTACATGGATATAGATGATGCGAAAGCTATTACCCTGCTGATAATCCTGCGGCGCAAAGACCAGGCCCCATACCATGCCTACTATAACGAAGCATGCCGCCGCCCACGCCAGGATGGGCAACCACCGGCTACTGATCTCGTAAAACCATTTGGGCGAGCCCAGTTTATGAAAAAACGTCCACTTCATGACTGTTCCACATTATTCACCCACACTGATCCGTAACCCAGCGCCAATAGCGAACGGAGAGAACGTCAGCGATAAAACCATCAAACTTCCCAGCCACAAAAGCTGTCCTGCGGCGGGCATTCCATGAAGAGAGGCTTGCAATGCACCGCTGCCCAGAATGAGCACCGGAATGTAAAGCGGAAGAATAAGCAGAGCCAGCAGCAACCCGCCCCGCTTGAGCCCTACAGTCAGCGCTGCACCTACAGCACCCAGTAAACTCAACACAGGCGTACCGAGCAGCAACGATAGCAGCAGCACCCCCAAACACTGGACAGGAAGCCCCAGCATGAGCGCCAGGACAGGCGAGAGCACGATTAGCGCCAGCCCGGTAAACACCCAGTGCGCCATCACCTTGGCCAATACCAGAACAAAGAGTGGGTGCGGCGAGAGCACCCATTGCTCAAGTGAGCCGTCCTCAAAATCGCTACGAAACAGGCCGTCCAGTGAAAGCAATACCGCCAACAAGGCAGCGACCCAAATCAACCCTGGCGACAGCTCTTTCAACAGCTGGCTTTCAGGTCCCACCGCCAGGGGAAACAGGGCAATCACGATCGCAAAGAACACCAAGGGATTGGCCAGCTCCACCGGGCGTCGGCATAGCAGTAGCGATTCACGTTTAAGCAGAAGCACGAAGAGCCCGCTCATGAGCCCCCCTGCCCTAGCTCTAGCTGGCGATAGCGCGTCGGCGTTTGCGTCATTTGATGATGCGTAGTAAGCACCACTGCTCCACCCTGTTCACAGTGCTGGTTCAAATGCCGCTCAAGATGCTCCACCGCTTGGAGGTCGAGAGCCGTAAACGGCTCATCGAGTATCCACAAGGCAGGAGGGTCAAGATACAGGCGAGCCAATGCGACACGACGCTGTTGTCCGGCAGAGAGCGTATGGCAGGGAACATCCTCGAAGCCAGACAGCCCTACGCTATCCAGAGCCTGCCAGATTGCTTCCCGAGTGGCGGGCCTGTTTAAGGCGCACAACCATGTGAGGTTTTCCTCGGCAGTCAGGAGTCCCTTGATTCCAGTCGCATGGCCAAGCCAGAGTAACTGCCTGAACGGCTCGTGTCGCTGCCTACCAGCCAGACGCACCTCACCGGCCGTTGGAGCCATAAGCCCTGCCAGAAGACGTAGCAGACTGGTTTTACCGCTGCCATTCGGCCCCATTATCTGCAGCATTTCACCAGATTCGAGCACAAGATCCAGCTGCTCGAACAGCACGCGCTCGTCACGCTCACAGGTGAGCGCAACGGCTTCAAGACAAGGGGGTATCACTACACGCAACCATTGGCATCAAGTCGGAACGGAATCGGCCGCTATAGTAGGCTGGAAACAAGACCAAGCCCGTCAATTGGCCAGCATTATACACATCACGCCAGCCTGGACGACCGACTGCATGAAACTATCAGAGTGGCTACATGGCTGACATAGGCACTATCCGCCCCGCTTCTGCCCCAGTTGTCCCAACGCGGGCAGCGTTACCCGCCGAGCCGGCCGTGCGGATTACCTTGCCGACAGAAAGCCCTCTGCTGCCCGGCGAAACAGCCCAGGCGCAAGTTGTTGCCCTTAAGCAGAACCTGCAGAGTTTTCAGTTATTGCTGCAGTTGACGCTTGCCAATGGACGTCAACTTACCCTACCGGCGGAAAGCACTTCACCCCTGCCAACCGGTTCGCTACTAAACATCATGGCGTTATCGTCTACCCGCCTGGCTGTACAGATCGAGGCCAAGGCAGAGACGCCTTTGAAAAGCCTGGATACCAAAGCGCTTCCGCCAGGCACCCTGCTGCAGACGCGAGTGGTCAGCAGTCAACCAGCCGACGCCTCTGAGGGGCAGATATCCTTCAAATCCGTTGTGACATTGCTCAACGGTGCCCTTGCAGGCAAACAACTGATAATCGAATCGCTAAATGCCCTTAAGCCCGGCAGCCTGATAACGGTTGCGGTACGCGATGCACAGCAGGTTGCTCTGGTGCCCTCCAGCGGAAGACTCGATCAGATTGAGCTGGGACAGCAGTTGACGGCTCAGTTCCAACGACAAGGCTCGCTGGCCCAGTTGTTTCAAGCTCTGCCGCTACTAACGGACTCGCCCGCCACGCCCGGCGTGTTGCGCGATACGCTTGGTCAGCTGCTCGCCTCCGTACCCGAGGTTGAAGAACTCAAGAACCCGGATGTCGTAAAAACCCTGTTCGAGCGAAGCGGCATTTTGCTGGAGCGACACCTTACTTCAGGTGAGACTGAACGGCTGCCGCAGGATTACAAGACGCTCCTGCTCCGCCTAATCAGTCAACTGAGCCAGACTACAACGACTTCGACCACTTTTCCTCCTCAAGCCGGCGTGCCAAACCTGCCAGGAAGCCTGCGCAATGCCCTAACGGCATTGGGCCAAGGGAACCCTAAGCATGCTGCGTTGAGCTTTCCTCTGCCGTCACGGATAGTTAGCTCGCTGCTGCAGGAAGGCATGGAGCTTGAAGAATTGCTCAAGTTGGCAACAGCAGCCCTATCACGCCTGCAAACTCATCAGCTGTCAGGCGTTGAACAGACACAGCACTACCCGGATGGATCCATGCTGCTTACCTGGCAAGGGGAACTTCCCATGCGTAACGGTGAGCGCATCACCAGTCTGCAATACAAGCTGCAAGAGGAACGCCCTTCCAAAAGCGCTGGCGAACTGCGTGACAGCATCTGGAAACTCGATCTTGCCTTTGACCTCGAGCCGCTTGGCAATATGCAGGTCGAAGCCAAACTTGCTCGCGGTACGCTTTCAAGCCAGTTCTGGGCCGAGCAGAAGGAAACCGCTGCGCTCATCACCCATGAGCTGGAGCACTTCAAGGAGCAATTGCTTGAGGCCGGACTTCTGGTAGGCGAGCTGCAATGCACACTGGGAAAACCGGTGCGTGGACTACGCACTCACATTGAAGAACGCTGGATAGATGAAAGCGCATGAGTACTTCGAAGCAGGCTATTGCACTGGTCTATGACGGCCAGACCGCTCCCACCCTAACAGCCAAAGGCGATGCAGATCTTGCCGAAGCCATTCTGGCATTGGCCAGAGAGCACGAAATCCCTATCTATGAGAACGCTGACCTGGTACGCCTGCTGGCACGCCTTGAGCTTGGCGATGCCATTCCTGAAGCGCTGTACCGCACGATTGCCGAAATCATCGCGTTCGCCTGGTATCTGAAGGGTAAGCATCCGCAGAGCCTGTCATGCAGGCAGGATGATCCCATCCTATCGGCGCTATCCGGAAAATGCTGAAACATCTTATCGAGAGCACAAAAAAGCCATCAGTGCATGACTGATGGCTTTCCGGGAAATGAAGAAATGCAAGGCCTGCCGGATATGACACAAGATCTGTGGCAGGCTTGCGAGATGCACTTTGTCAGGATTGCTGACGCGCCTTATGCATCTTACTGATCAGTTCGGCCTCGGCCCGTGAAAGCCCGCAGGACTGAGTCAGATCATCGACACTGGCACCCAACCCCACAAGGCGCGCAGCCTGACTGAACGACAGGCTGGCCGGATCGCTTTGTTCGATACGGGTCAGCCTGTCAGGCAGGGGTGCAACCATCTCATTGATTTCATGCAATTGCTCCCCCATACGGACCGTGCCGGCCTGATAGGTTTCCAGCCGCTTGGCTAGAGCCCTCAAGCGCTTTTCGGTTGTTTCCTCATGCTGGGCAAGCTTTGACGCCTGCCGTTTAAGCTCCTGCCATAGCAGAAAGCAGGCACCCGCCAGCCCAAGGCAAATGAACACCAGCACGATCAACGCTGCCAACATTAGATACTTTCCAACTCAGACCATTCTTCTTCGCTCATCATCTTATCCAATTCGACAAGAATCAGCAGCTCGCCGTTCTTGTTGCAAACGCCCTGGATAAACTTGGCGGATTCATCGTTACCCACGTTTGGTGCGGTTTCGATTTCAGATTGACGTAAATAAACGACTTCAGCCACGCTGTCGACAAGAATACCAACGACTTGCTTGTCGGCCTCGATAATCACGATACGGGTGTTATCCGTGATCTCGGCAGAGTCCAGGCCAAAACGCTGACGTGTATCAATTACCGTCACGACGTTACCGCGCAGGTTGATGATACCCAGCACGTAGCTTGGAGCACCTGGCACCGGAGCTATTTCCGTATAGCGCAGCACTTCCTGAACCTGCATGACGTTGATACCGTACGTCTCGTTGTCCAGACGGAAGGTTACCCACTGCAGGATTGGATCTTCGGAACCTTGTGCAGACGTTTTCTTCATTTTCCCAGCCTCGTTGATACCGCCTTGGCGGTCTTGGCGGTCTTCCCGCCTTGGTTGATCCAGAATCGACCCCTTAAGCGTAGGTCAACCCTTCTATTGTTTCCTTTGCTTTGCAGCACCGCTTTCAATCAGCGCCGCAAGCGCCGATACATCCAGCAAGGCACACATATGCTCAATTACCGTTCCCGCCAGCCATGGCCGCTGGGATCGTTGCGTTCGCCATTTGACCTCGGCAGGGTCCAGACGTATCGAACGGCTGACCTGGTGTACCGCAATTCCCCAGTCATACCCTTCAACCGAGATAACGAACCGGAGGCCTTCCTTGAAGTCTTCGCGGTAGCGCTCTGGCATGACCCAGCGCGCGGCATCCAATACCTTCAAATTACCCTGCGGGCTGGGCAGGATGCCCAGGAACCAATCGGGCTGACCAAACAATGGCGTCAGCTCGCGGCCTTCCAGTGAATGAATCGTTCCCAAACATATCAGCGGCACAGCAAGGGTCAGCCCCGCCACGTCGAACAACAGACATTCAAACGGCTCTTCAGCCCATTCCGGCCTTCCGTCGTCGCTTACCTTGAAAGGCTGCACCTGCTGCTCGACAGCCTGAACAGTTCTTAACGGAATAACGGTATCGACAACTTTTTCCGGCTCTGCCACTACAGGCTTAACAACCGGCACCACAGGCAGGCTGTTCTGGGCAGGAGTTTCCCTGACCTGGGCATCGCGTGCCTTCTCCTCACGTACAGCCGCCTCGAACTCGTCCAAAGACACGCTTTGGACCGTAGGCGCAACAGGATCAGGCGCAGCCACGGACACCACTTCAACCAACGAGACGACAACCGCCTCATGCTGGAGGGCGGCAGGCGTCTCTACCGGCAGCTCGAGTGTCGCCTCCATCAGCAGCGCATCCAGATAGGACTGCAAAGCCAGCTGTGGACGAATTTCAGTGCTAGTAGAACGGCTCATGTCACGTATCACACTTCAAGATTGAAGAAACTATCGGCTGGATACCGCAAAAACTTGAGTACTGCATCACTATGTCTTCACGCGACGTTCATTGAGGCAGGCTGCATATCAAGCAGATGCTTAAGCAACGCCCTATATGCAATGACACCACGACTATTCGCATCGTTCTGCGAGGGGGTTATCCCTGCACGGCTGGCATCCCGCAGCTTGGTATCAATGGGAACGAACGCTTGCCACAGATGCTCGACGTAATTGTCTCGGAGGTATTTGAGTGTCCCCAGCGAAGCCTGGGTACGCCGGTCGAACAGCGTCGGTACGATCGTGTAAGGAAGCGCCTGTTTTCTGGAGCGGTTGATCATGGCCAATGTATTGACCATGCGCTCCAATCCTTTGATCGCCAGAAATTCCGTTTGCACAGGAATGACCAACTGCTGGCTTGCCGCCAATGCATTGACCATCAGAATGCCCAACAAGGGCGGACTGTCGATCAGGGCATAGTCAAACTCATTCCACAACTGCGCAAGGCTTTTGGAAATCACCAATCCCATGCCATTTTGCCCAGGTGACTGCCGTTCCAGTGTCGCCAGCGCCGTACTGGCCGGCAGCATCGAGATACGCTCATGGCTGGTCGGTAGCAGAAGTTGCTTGGGTAGCCCGTCCGGAACCTGCCCCTGATGCAGGAACAGTTCGAAGGCGCTGCGCTCCAGTCGATCCGGGTCCTGTCCAAAATAACTCGTCAAGGAGCCATGGGGGTCAAGATCGACCATCAGGACACGCTTGCCCGAGTCAGCCAGAAGCCCTGCCAGCGAAACAGACGTTGTTGTCTTGCCTACTCCGCCCTTTTGATTGGCTATTGCCCAAACTCTCACGTTCTACCCTCCCCAGGCAGCGTACTGCATTGCCAAGGCCAAGCCGCTGGATATACCAGCGGCGAAGATTTGACAGCGATTGGTTCTATCGCTTACTTGGAGGAAGCAGGTGCACTTTGCGTGCCATTTCTGCCGGAAGCGGAGCGCTCCTGAAAACCACCCACGCCACGGTGAATGTCGATATTTCGTGAAATGAGCAACACCACCCGACGGTTCCGCGCCCTGCCCTCAGGGGTGGAGTTATCTGCTATTGGTTGATAGCTGCCATACCCGACCACGGCGAGCCGTTCGGGTGTAACGCCATCACCAATCAGCAGCCGAGCAATACTGGCGGATCGCGCCGCTGAAAGCTCCCAGTTGGTGGGGTATTGGGGCGTACTGATGGGAATATTGTCAGTAAACCCTTCTACCTGAATCGGGTTCTTGTAAGGTGCCAGAATTTTGGCAACCTTCGCCATCAAGCCAAAGGCTGGATCGCCTGGAATGGCATCCCCGCTAGGAAAAAGCAGATTGGAATTCAGCTCGATTTCCAACCAGGTCTCGGTTGCCCTTAGAGTCATCTGATCTGAATTGATGAGATCGCCAAAGGCGTTCTGCATACTGGTTGCTATCTGCTCAAGCGGATCGACTGCTTGAGTAGTCGCCGGCGCGTTATCCGATGCAGGCGTATTCTGCTCGATGGTAGGCTGAACGCTGCGAGGCATCTGATCCCCAATGGGAATAGGTTTCATGGAGCGATCCGGCTCTGTAAAGATACCGGTCAGCGTCTCGGATAGAATCTTGTACTTGCCCTCATTGATGGATGAGATGGAATACATCACAACAAAGAAGGCAAACAGCAAGGTGATGAAATCCGCGTAGGACACCAGCCAGCGTTCGTGATTTTCATGCTCCTCGTGTCGACGGCGACGCATCGGTTACTCCATGAAGCCTTGCAGCTTGAGTTCGATGGAACGAGGGTTTTCACCTTCGCCAATAGACAGCAAACCTTCCAGAAGCATCTCCCGATAGCGAGTTTGACGCAGCACCATGCCTTTGAGCTTGTTGGCAATCGGAAGTAATAGCAGGTTGGCGAATGCAACCCCATAAATTGTGGCTACGAATGCAACAGCAATCCCGTTACCCAGCTGGGAAGGGTTTGCCAAGTTCTGCATGACATGGATAAGCCCCATCACGGCACCGATAATCCCAATGGTAGGCGCATACCCACCCATGGCCTCGAACAGCTTGGCCGCCTGGATATCACGATCTTCCTGGCCATACATATCGACTTCCAGAATGCTGCGAATGGCTTCAGGCTCGGCACCATCGACCAGTAGCTGCAGGCCTTTGCGGGCGAATGGATCACGTTCGGCATCCACGAGCGGTTCAAGCCCCAGCAGACCTTCCTTACGGGCAGACATGCTCCAGCCAATGATGCGATTGATACCGGCTGGCATGTCGACTCTTGGCGGCAGGAAAACCCAACTGAGCATTGTCAGGGAGCGCTTGAGAACACGGATAGGCGTCTGCAGCATGGCCGCACCGCATGTGCCGCCCAGTACGATCAGGGCAGCAGGCCCGTTGAGTAGAGCGGCGATGGTGCCGCCCTCAAGAAAATTACCTCCAATGATGGCAATAAAGGCCAACAGGATGCCAATCAGGCTCAAGACATCCACACATCATCTCCCTAAGGCATGGCAGCAAGCCAAAACCTGTCAAATTCAAATCCGGCGCCGCTCCTGCCTAGCAAGAGCGGTACCATTACATGCACGCGTCAGTAATGTGTCGACCGATGTCGTCAAGACTGTAGACGGCATCTGCCAGATTTGCCTTGACCACGGCCATGGGCATGCCATAAATCACGCAGCTGGCCTCGTCCTGCGCCCAGATCTGGCTACCACCCTGCTTGAGCAGGCGAGCACCCTCACGGCCATCAGAGCCCATGCCGGTCAGCACCACCGCCAATACCTTGTCCGGGAAAATCTTGGCCGCCGAGCCAAAGGTGATATCGACGCAGGGCTTGTAATTCAGCCGCTCATCGCCCGGCAATATCTTCACGCCGCCACGCCCGTCCAGCATCATCTGCTTGCCGCCAGGCGCCAGTAGCGCCAGCCCAGGACGAAGCTGATCGCCATCCTCAGCTTCCTTGACAGAAATCTTGCACAATTTGTCCAGACGCTCTGCAAACGCCTTGGTAAAGGCGGCAGGCATGTGCTGAATCAGCACGATTGGCGCTGGAAAGTTGGCAGGCAATTGGGTCAGTACCCGTTGCAACGCCACAGGACCACCGGTCGACGTACCGATGGCCACCAGCTTGTAATTCTTGCGCCGTGGCGCAGCACTGGTCACCGACGCTGAAGCCGAGGAGCCTGCCGGATGTGCCGAAGCAGTCCGCGCCGCCGGGCGAGGGGTTGTTGAGGTGGGTGCAGGCGCATGGGCCGACACACTTCCAGACGACAACCGGCGGTTGCTGCGCGCAATGGTATGGATCTTCTCGCACAACAAGCGCTTTACGCTCTCGGGATGGCGGGAAATATCCTCGAAATTCTTGGGTAGATAATCTACCGCACCCGCATCCAGCGCATCGAGCGTAACCCGAGCGCCTTCATGCGTCAGCGACGAAAACATCAGAACAGGCGTCGGGCACTTCTGCATGATGTGCCGAACGGCCGTAATGCCATCCATGAAGGGCATCTCATAATCCATGGTAACGACGTCGGGTTTCAACGCCATCACCTGATCAATCCCTTCACGCCCATTGGTCGCCGTACCGACGACCGTAATATTGGGATCACCCGCCAGGATTTCAGTCAAACGGCGGCGGAAGAAACCCGAATCATCCACCACCAACACTCTTACAGCCATATGACACTCCTAACGGCGGGGCTTCGACTCAAATACCGCGGCGCGCGTAGCGCTTGAGCATGCTCGGTACGTCAAGGATCAATGCGATCCGGCCATCACCTGTAATGGTGGCTCCCGACATACCCGGCGTTCCTTGCAACATCTTGCCTAATGGCTTGATGACTACTTCTTCCTGACCTACGAGTTGATCCACAACAAAACCGATGCGTTGCGTACCGACCGACAGGATAACAACGTGACCTTCCTGCTGTTGCTCATCGTAAGCTGCATCCTTGACCAGCCAGCGCTTGAGGTAGAACAGCGGCAGTGCTTTGTCGCGAACCACGACCACTTCCTGACCGTCGACCACATTGGTGCGGGAGAGGTCCAGGTGGAAGATCTCGTTCACGTTGACCAGTGGGAATGCAAAGGCCTGATCGCCCAGCATTACCATCAGGGTTGGCATGATCGCCAGGGTCAGCGGGACCTTGATCACAATCTTGGAGCCCTGCCCCTTGTTGGAGAAGACGTTTACCGTGCCGTTAAGCTGGGTAATCTTGGTCTTCACCACGTCCATGCCCACACCACGACCGGAAATATCGGAGATTTCGGTCTTGGTTGAAAAGCCTGGTGCAAAGATCAGGTTGTAGCATTCAAGATCGGTCAGACGCTCCGCCGCATCCTTATCGAGCAGGCCTTTTTCAACAGCCTTGGCGCGCAGAGCGTTGGGATCCATTCCTTTACCATCGTCAGAGATCGCCAACAGGATATGATCGCCCTCCTGCTCTGCAGACAGAACGACACGGCCCGCACGGGCTTTGCCATTCTTCTCGCGCTCGGCAGGCTCCTCGATTCCATGGTCGACCGCGTTGCGCACCAAGTGCACCAGCGGGTCAGCCAAGGCCTCTACCAAGTTCTTGTCGAGATCGGTTTCTTCACCCACAAGCTCAAGGTTGATTTCTTTCTTCAGGTTGCGCGCCAAGTCACGAACCAGACGCGGGAAGCGTCCGAATACCTTCTTGATTGGCTGCATGCGCGTCTTCATGACCGAGGTCTGAAGATCCGCGGTCACAACGTCCAGGTTCGATACAGCCTTGGCCATGGCCTCATCGCCGCTGTTCAGCCCAAGACGAACCAGACGATTGCGCACCAGCACCAGCTCACCGACCATGTTCATGATCTCGTCGAGACGGGCGGTGTCCACACGCACGGTTGTTTCAGCTTCGCTGGCCGGCTTCTCGCCTGCCGGAGCAGCCGCCGCACGCGGTTCAGCTTTGGGTGCTGCACTGGCTGCCGGTGTTGGGGCCGCTGCAGGCTGGGGCTTCGCCACAGGAGCAGATGCTGCCTTGGTAACCGGAGCAGGTGCAGGCGCTACAGGAGCAGCCGCAACACCACCGTCGAAACGGCCCTTTCCATGCAGCTCATCCAGCAGGGACTCGAACTCGTCATCCGTGATTTCATCACCTGACTTGGCTACCGGAGCAGCAGCCTTGGCAGGTTCGGACGGCGCTGCAACAGCAGCATCAAACTTACCTTTGCCGTGCAGCTGATCCAGCAGAGATTCAAACTCGTCATCCGTGATCTCGTCACCTGACTTGGCTACCGGAGCAGCAGCCTTGGCAGGCTCGGACGGCGCTGCAACAGCAGCATCAAACTTACCTTTGCCGTGCAGCTGATCCAGCAGAGATTCAAACTCGTCATCGGTGATTTCGTCGCCAGATGCAGGTACGGCCGAGCCAACGGCTGCCACAGGTGCAGGCTCATTCCCGATTGCATCGAGGAGTCGGTCAAACTCATCGTCGCTTACATCACTGGCAGCAGGTGCCTGGACAGCAACCACAGGGGTCTGAACCGGCTCCACAGCAGTGGGAGCAGGTTCGGCGCCCTCAGGCTCCGCCAGACGTGCCAAGGCAGCCAGCAGCTCAGGAGTAGCCGGTGTCGGCTCAGTACGCTCACGTACCTGGCCGAACATTTCGTTTACCGTATCCAGAGCTTGAAGGACAACGTCCATCAGCTCGGCATCAACGCGGCGCTCACCCTTACGCAGGATGTCGAACACGTTTTCGGCAATGTGGCAGCACTCAACAAGGGCGTGCAACTGGAGGAAGCCTGCCCCTCCCTTTACCGTGTGGAATCCACGGAAGATGGCGTTGAGAAGATTCATATCATCCGGGCGGCTTTCGAGTTCCACCAATTGCTCGGACAACAATTCGAGAATCTCGCCGGCCTCTACCAGGAAATCCTGGAGGATTTCTTCATCGGCGTCGAAGCTCATTCATGCACTCTCCAAAAAGGCCAGGTTTAGAAACCAAGGCTGGACAGAAGGTCATCTACGTCATCCTGGCTGGATACGACGTCTTCTCTTTTATCGGCATGAATCTGCGGACCTTCACCCTTCGAAGACTTTTCTTTTTGAATTTCTTCGATGGCCTTGACGTGGTCGTGGCTAATTCCTGCATAACGATCCACCTGACCGGCCATACGGACCAGCTTGACGAGATCGCGCTCGACTTGTGTAACAAGGTTCGTCACACGCTTGATGACTTGGCCTGTAAGATCCTGGTAATCCTGCGCCAGCAGGATGTCGTTCAGCAGCGAAGACAGCTTGTGGGCGTCCTCGTCGCTGCGCCCCAGAAACGCACCGACGCGCTTGGCCAGCTCGCGGAACTCCTCGGCACTGAGCTCGCGCCGCATAAAGCGGCCCCACTCGGCGTGGAGGTCATGAGCGTCCTTACCAAATGATTCGATAAGCGGTGTGCTGGCATCGACCAAGTCCATGGTACGGTTGGCAGCACGCTCCGTCATTTCCACAACGTAGCTTAGGCGATCGGTGGCGTCTGCAATGTTTGTCACTTCATTGGCATAGGACGCCTGGGGATCGATCTGGAAGTTGACGATCGCGTTGTGCAACTCACGCGTCAGCTTGCCGATTTCCTGATACAGACCACGATCTCGCACCTGATTGAGCTCATTGATGAGCTGCACTGCCTGGCTGAAATTGCCATCTTCAAGGCTGGCAACCAGCTCTTGGGCATGCTTTTTCAGGGTCGATTCCAGGTCTTCGAATGATTTACTGCCAAGGTCCATAACATCCTCGAGATGGTTATCAGCCGTTGACCCGCTCAAAGATCTTGTCGATCTTTTCTTTGAGCACCTGGGCAGTAAACGGCTTCACAACGTAACCATTCACACCCGCTTGAGCTGCCTCGACAATTTGTTCGCGCTTGGCTTCGGCCGTTACCATCAGAACAGGCAGGTTCTTCAGGCGTGCATCGGCACGGACTTCCCGTAGCAGGTCGATACCGGTCATACCCGGCATGTTCCAGTCCGTTACCAGGAAGTCGAAGTTGCCGCTTTGCAGCATCGGCAACGCCGTCAAGCCGTCGTCGGCCTCGGTAGTATTGGTGAACCCCAGATCTCGCAGCAGATTCTTGATGATGCGTCTCATGGTGGAAAAATCGTCCACGATGAGAATTTTCATATCTTTGTCCAAGTCGACCTCCATCCTTACCCCAGACATGCCTTTTCAAAGGCATGCCATACATGCTTAGTGTTTTGCCTTAGCGCGAACGCCATTCAGCCAGACGAGCCCGCAGACGTGCTGCGCACTGACTGTGCAGTTGACAGACTCGGGATTCACTTACCCCAAGCACCTCTCCGATTTCCTTTAGGTTCAACTCCTCGTCGTAATACAGCGACAAGACGAGACGCTCACGCTCTGGAAGATTGGCGATGGCTTCCGCCAGGGCCTGCTTGAAACGATCATCTTCCAGTCCTCGACCTGGCTCGAAATCATGGGCTCCGCTCTCTTCGAGACCGTGCTCACCCTCTTCCATCAAGTCATCGAAGCTGAACAGGCGACTTCCCAATGTGTCATTGAGAATGCCGTAATATTCTTCAAGGCTTACACCAAGTTCGGCAGCAACTTCAGGATCTTTAGCGTCACGACCCGTTCTTGCTTCAACAGCACGAATCGCATCGGCCACCATACGGCTGTTACGATGCACCGAACGAGGTGCCCAATCACCTTTGCGAACCTCGTCCAGCATGGCTCCGCGGATACGGATACCGGCATAGGTTTCAAAGCTTGCACCTTTGCCGGCATCGTACTTCTTGGAGGCCTCGAGCAGGCCGATCATGCCGGCCTGCATGAGATCTTCCACCTGTACATTGGCAGGCAGACGCGCCAACAGGTGATAGGCAATGCGCTTGACCAGCGGCGCATACTGATTGATCAGTTGCTCCTGCTGTGAATGGGTCTGAGATTTACTGTACATACGGAGACCGCTGGACGCTGTCATACATTTGGCCCTACAGTGGGTTGCACCAATCGTTCGACGAAAAACTCCAAGTGACCGCGTGGGTTGGCCGGCAAGGGCCAAGCATCCACCTTCTGGGCAATAGCCCGGAAAGCCAGAGCGGCTTTGGAGCGCGGGTATGCTTCGTATACGGACCGCTGCTTCTGGACGGCTTTCCGTACACATTCATCAAAAGGAACCGCACCCACATACTGCAGAGCCACATCCAAGAAACGGTCAGTTACCTTGGTCAGCTTAGCAAAGAGATTGCGACCTTCCTGGGGCGTCAATGTCATATTCGCCAGTACGCGAAACCGCGTGATTCCATGATCGCGGTTGAACATCTTGATAAGCGCATAAGCGTCCGTGATCGAAGTAGGCTCATCACAGACCACCAGAAGCACCTCCTGGGCAGCCCGTACAAAGCTCACGACCGAATCACCGATGCCGGCAGCTGTATCGACAACAAGCACATCGATATCGTTGCTGATGTCACTGAATGCCTGGATCAGACCGGCATGTTGAAGAGACGACAACTGCACCATGGCTTGCGCACCGGAAGCGGCCGGAACGACCCGGATACCGCCAGGGCCTTGCAAAATCACGTCGCGAAGATCACATTTACCTTCGATCACATCGGCGAGCGTCTGCTTCGGGGTCAAACCGAGCAGAACGTCGACGTTTGCCAAGCCCAAGTCGGCATCGAGCAACATGACACGTCGGCCCAGTTCAGCCAACGCTAGCGAAAGGTTTACCGAAACGTTGGTTTTTCCAACGCCTCCCTTGCCGCCTGTCACTGCAATTACCTGTACGGGATGCATACCCATTGCTGTACACCTATGAAAAACCAGCCAGCCCGTAGAGGGCATTTATGGTGTAGCCAGATCGTTATGCTAACGAGCCAGCTGGCACTTAAACCTGAAGCGTGTACTGCTTTCTGACACTACGACGCCTGTAAACCTTCTATTGCAAAAACCTTACCCAACTCGCAAAAAACTGTAATTTAACCGACGCGCTTGGCCGGCTTTTGATAAAGCTCGGCAAACATATCCGCCATGGTTTCCTCTGCAGGCTCCTCGGTCAGCTGACGATTGACTGCACGGCTAACCAGCTGATGCTTGCGCGCAATATGCAGGTCGTCAGGGATGCGAGGACCGTCGGAGAGATAGGCTACCGGGATATGATGGCTAATGGCTATACCGAGCGCTTCACCCAACGTCGCGGACTCATCCAGTTTGGTCAGAACACAACCAGCCAGACCGCACCCCTTGTAGTTGTGATAAGCCGCTTTTAGCACCTGGCTCTGGCTGGTTACTGCCATGACCAGATAGCTACGAATCTTCAGTTTCTCATTAGCCAGCGCTTCCAGCTGCAGACGCAGGGAGGGGTCATTGGCCGGGATACCTGCCGTATCGATCAGGACCATGCGCTTGCGAGCCAGTGGCTCAAGCGCCTGAGCCAACGACTGACGTGGATCTACAACGGTAACCGGCACATCGAGAATATGACCCAACGTCTTGATTTGTTCTTGGGCCCCGATGCGATGGCTATCCATGGTGACCAGCGCAAGACTTTGCGCGCCATACTTCAGAACATAGCTCGCTGCCATTTTGGACAGCGTAGTGGTCTTGCCCGATCCGGCGGGACCGACGAACGCGACGATACCGCCCTCTTCCAGCAGATCAACCTGGGGCGTGTCGATTGCCTGGGTCAGGTGGGCCAGCAGCATACGCCAGGCCTGACGGGGCTCGTTCACACTTGCCACACGCGCCATCAGGTCACGGCACAGATCAGCCGGAAGTCCCATGCGTTGCAGGCGGCGCCAGAAGTTTGCTTCGTCAGGACGCTTGTCCTGCATCTGGCCCCAGGCGATAGAGCCCAGCTGCACTTCAATCAATTCACGTAGCCCGGTGATCTCGGAGCGCATGGCATCCAGCGCGCGGCGCTCTTCGGCAGAAGGCGCGGCGGCAACGGCAGGTGCTGGCTGGGCAACTTTGGGCTCGGAGATAACAGGTTCCTGGCGAGCGCTGATCTGCTCACTGCCAAAGAGTTGACTAGCGTTGGCTTGCGGCGCAGCGATACCCTGGTTAGGCGAGCGAATGGCCAGTTCAGCGTGGGCTTCGGCGATACGCACTTGGGTTTTACGCAGCTCGGCTTCCAGCGCAGCATTCGGCGCAGTAGGAGTCGGCGCTTGATAATCCAGGGCAGCGGTCAGCTCAATGCCACCGGCAACACGGCGATTGCTCAGGATCGCGGCATCTGCACCCAGTTCGTCACGAACCATTTTCATGGCTTGACGCATATCAGCAGCAAAAAAGCGTTTAACTTGCATGGTTCAAACCTCAGCCGTTCTGGCCAACCGTTGCGATAATGGTGACTTGTTTGTTATCCGGAATTTCCTGATAAGCCAGCACAGACATAGTGGGAACTGCCATTCGAGCGAAGCGGGACATCATCCCGCGAATCGCACCGGCTACCAGTAACACGACTGGCTTACCCATCATTTCTTGACGCTGTGCTGCATCTACCAGAGAGCGTTGCAATTTCTCGGCCATTCCTGGTTCCAGGAACATGCCATCTTCAACACCCTGTCCAGCCTTCTGCATACCATTAAGCAACATCTGTTCCAATCTCGGTTCCAGCGTAATAACAGGCAGCTCGGGCTCCAGTCCAATGATGTTTTGGACGATTGCACGGGACAGCGCCACACGAACCGACGAAACCATGACGGCGGGATCTTGACTACGCGGCGCCACATTCGCAATAGCCTCAGCAATCGTACGAACATCACGTACCGAGACCTGCTCCTGCAGCAATTGCTGCAATACCTTAAGAAGCGTAGACAAGGAAATCATGCCTGGCACCAGTTCTTCGGCCAACTTGGGCGAACTCTTGGCCAGAAGCTGCAGTAATTGCTGCACTTCTTCATGCCCCAACAGCTCGTGGGCATGCTTTTGGAGAACCTGGTTGAGGTGGGTCGCAACGACCGTGCTGGCATCGACCACGGTATAGCCTAGGGACTGCGCCTGATCACGCTGACTGACGTCAATCCAAACCGCATCAAGGCCAAACGCCGGATCTTTGGCAATCACACCATTTAACGTGCCGAATACCTGACCCGGGTTTATAGCCAGTTCGCGGTCCGGATAGATTTCGGCTTCCGCAACATTCACGCCCATCAACGTCAAACGATAAGCATTGGGCATCAGTTCCAGGTTGTCGCGAATATGCACAGCGGGCATAAGGAAGCCAAGATCCTGGGACAGCTTCTTGCGAACACCCTTGATACGCGTTAGCAGCTCACCGCCCTGGTTGCGATCTACCAAAGGAATCAGGCGATAACCTACTTCCAGGCCAACCATGTCGACAGGCGTTACGTCATCCCAGCCCAGCTCCTTGGTTTCAGCGGGGCGCTGTACGGGGGCCAACTCCTGCTGACGCTGAGCTTCCTGCTCGGCCACTTGCTTGACCTTGCGCTGGCGATCCCAGATGAAATAGGCACCGGCAGCAGCCATGAAGCCCAAACCCAAGAACGGCACGTGCGGCATGCCGGGTACCAGCCCCATAGCAATGATGATGGCCGCAGAGACAGCAAGCGCCTTTGGCGAGGCGAACATTTGACGGTTGACCTGCTGCCCCATGTCTTCGGAAGAAGACACACGGGTTACCATGATGGCAGCCGCAACGGACAGCAACAGCGAAGGCACCTGGGCAACCAGGCCGTCACCAATAGTCAGCAGTGCATAGATACGGCCTGCATCGGCAATGCTCAGGTTATGCTGCATCATCCCGATCGCGATACCACCGAGCAGGTTGATGAACAGTACCAGCAGACCGGCAACCGCGTCACCGCGAACGAATTTGCTGGCACCATCCATCGAACCGTAGAAGTCAGCTTCCTGACCTACCTCGGCACGACGCTTCTTTGCTTCGGCCTGATCGATCACACCGGCGTTCAGGTCAGCGTCGATGGCCATCTGCTTACCAGGCATGGCGTCCAGAGTGAAACGCGCGGATACTTCGGAGATACGACCAGCACCCTTGGTCACTACCACAAAGTTGATGATCATCAGGATGGCGAACACGACCGCACCGACAACGTAGTTACCACCCACCACTACGTCACCAAAGGCCTGAATCACCTTACCGGCAGCGGCATGGCCATCATGACCATGCAAAAGAACGACACGTGTAGACGCCACGTTCAATGCCAGGCGCAGCAACGTGGCCACGAGCAGAATCGTCGGAAACACCGCAAAGTCCAAAGGCCGTAGCGCATAAACGCTTACCAGCAATACCACGATCGACAGCGCGATATTGAAGGTAAACAGCACGTCCAGCAGAAACGGCGGGATCGGCAATGTCATCATGCCGAGCATGGCCAGAACCAATATCGGTACAGCCAGGTTACCGCGGCTCAGGCTGCGAACATTGGTCAACATTTGCCCGTGATTAACTTTCACAGTCGTTCCTCTTGAATGCCTTGCATATCAATCTTTTGACGTCAGAGCGTCTTGATACAGGCTATTCAGCAAGCAACGGGCCAAGTTCCTCTTTTGTTTGAATTTGTTGCGTTTGCGCCTGTTATATCGGCCTGCCAGGCTGTTTTCTTGAGGCCGGCCTTTAGCCATCGTTGATACGAGCACTGTAATAAGGAAACCTGAACACGCATATGAGGTCCCTTCACAAGACGCGCATAAAAGTGGATAACAGGAGAACCCGATGAAAAAATGGATTGCCGTAACGCTGATGTCAGCAGGACTCGCTGGTATGGCCCAGGCGGATGACGCCGTGACTGTTCCATTAAATATCGCAACAGAGAAAGGTCCGGGCGAAAGTGTAGGCAGCGTCACCATCGTAAAGACTGACTACGGCTTGGTATTTACACCTGAGCTAAAAGGTCTGGAGCCAGGGACACATGGATTCCATATTCATGCCAAACCCAGCTGTGATGCTGCAGAAGTCGATGGCAAGAACACACCGGCAGGCGCCGCAGGCGGTCACTGGGACCCTGAGAATACCGGCAAGCATGACGCTCCCTGGGGCGACGGCCATAAAGGTGATCTGCCCGCCCTTTATGTCACAAGCGACGGAACAGCCTCACAGCCCGTGCTGGCGCCGCGCCTCAAGGACTTGAATGAAATCAAAGGTCACGCCCTCATGGTTCACGTAGGCGGCGATAACCACTCGGATCATCCCAAGCCGCTAGGCGGTGGTGGAGCCCGGATGGCGTGCGGGGTTATCAAGTAATAAAAAGGCCCCGTTCAGCGGGGCCTTTCTTATCTACTCGTCACGCTGTAAATCTGGCGGGATAGGCGGCTCATGCGGTTGCTCTGGACGCCGGCCCTGACCAGCTTTGTACTGCTTGAGCTGATAAACGTAGGCCAGCACTTGCGCCACAGCGATGTAAAGCCCTGCCGGAATCTCTCTATCGATATCAGTGGAATAGTACACCGCTCGCGCCAGGGCGGGTGATTCAAGCGTCGTAACGGCATGCTCCTGAGCAAGCTCACGAATCTTCAACGCCACAAAGTCGCTACCTTTGGCTACTAGGATTGGCGCGCCTCCGGTTGCAGCGTCATACTTTAGCGCCACAGCATAATGTGTTGGGTTGGTGATAATGACGTCGGCCTCTGGCACAGCGGTCATCATGCGACGTTGCGCCATTTCGCGCTGCATCTGGCGCATCCGCCCTTTTACTTCGGGCTTGCCTTCGCTGTCCTTGTATTCATCCTTGATCTGCTGCTTGGTCATCATCAGCTTTTTCTTGTTGCTATACCATTGGAACGGTACGTCAATAGCTGCGATAAGTAATAGCCCTAAAGACACCATCAACGCTGCATGTCCCGCCACTTTTATACTATGGATAATGGCACTGCCTAAAGGCTCCTTTGCAATGGACAGCAACGCATCGCGCTCAGACAAGAGAACCATGATAGCGATGGTTAGCAGCAGAACGAACTTGGCCAGCGCCTTGCCCAACTCCATCAGCGCATGGGTCGAAAACATGCGCTTGAGTCCTGAAAGAGGGTTCATTCGACTGAACTTGGGCTGAAGGGATTTGCTGGAAAACAAGAAGCCTCCCAGTGCAATCGGGCCAATAACGGCAGCCAGCACAAGGACGAGAAAAACCGGCATCATGCCCAGCATGGCGGCCTTGCCGGATGTTAGCAGCATGATCCCCATGTTCCGCTCATCCAGAACGGCCTCACGGTTCAGTGAAAAACTGCCGCGCATCAGGTCGAGTAAAGCGTCCCCAAGTACTGAACCAAACGCCAGAAGCGCTATCAGCCCACCCATTACAACCGTCAGCGTGCCAAGCTCACGGGATCGGGGTAACTGCCCCTCCTCGCGCGCCTCCCGCTTACGTTTGTCGGTGGGCTCCTCTGTACGGTCTTCACTGCTGGATTCGTCCGACACGGCGACCTCCTGCCTATCGCGCTCGCACCAGCTCTCGGAGCCATTGCAGCGCTTCGGTGACTAATGATTCGTAGTGCGAAAAGATATCCGCTGTACCAATCCAGATAATGACCAGACCCAGCGTTACGGTTAAGGGCATGCCAATGGAAAAAATGTTGAGTTGAGGCGCTGCGCGGGTCATTACGCCAAAAGCAAGGTTCACGACCAGCAGTGCCGTAATAGCAGGCAAGACCAGTAATACGCCTGCACCAAGCACCCAACTCAATTTACCGGCCAGCTCCCAAAAATGATCGACAGACAGCAACTGACCAACCGGTAGTGTGGTAAAGCTTTCTGCCAGGATTTCCATGACGATCAAGTGTCCGTTCATGGACAGGAACAGCAGCGTCACCAGTACGTTGAAGAACTGCCCCAGCACCGGCACCGAAATGCCATTGGCCGGATCGACCATCGATGCAAAGCTAAGTCCTGCCTGGGTGGAGAGTAGCTGCCCAGCAATCACGAAGACGTGAAAGAACAGCTGGAGGCTAAAACCCATCAGAGCGCCAATCAGGATCTGCTCTGCAATCAGCGGCAAGGCCTGTACGCTCACGGCATCGACCTGTGGCATGGGGGGCAGCGTAGGCACCAGCAGAGCGGTAAAGGCCAACGCCATATAGAGCTTTACGCGCGCGGGAACCATATTGGTCCCGATGATAGGCATCGTCATAAAGACGGCAGCAATACGGAACAGAGGCAGCAGGAACGTACCGACCCAGCCACCAATCTGCGCATCACTCAGCTCAAGCATGACTTAACCAATCAACATCGGAACATTGGTGATCATGTTGCGCATGAACTCCATCAGCTCACGGGTGAGCCAAGGCCCTAGGACAATCAGCGTCAACAACGTGACAATCAGTCGAGGCAGAAAACTCAAGGTCTGCTCGTTGATCTGTGTAGCAGCCTGGAACATTGAAACCACCAGGCCCACCAGCAAGCTCGGCACGATCAGAATGCCTACAAGCAATGCCGTCAACCAGAGCGCTTGCCGAAACAGATCTACGGCTACTTCAGGCGTCATGGGGTATCTCCTCTTAGACAGTACCGAAGCTGCCAGCCAGCGTACCCATGATCAACGACCAACCGTCAACCAGCACGAACAGCATCAGCTTGAACGGTAACGAGATGATCATCGGTGAAAGCATCATCATGCCCATCCCCATCAGCACGCTGGCCACCACCAAGTCAATTACCAGGAATGGAATAAAGATCATGAAGCCGATCTGGAAGGCTGTTTTCAATTCGGATGTCACAAAGGCTGGAACCACGATCGTCAGCGGCGCCTGATCAGGTGTGGCGATGTCCGTACGCTTGGATAGCCGCATGAACATGTCCAGATCGGATTGCCGGGTCTGCGCCAACATGAAGTCCTTGATTGGCCCCTCTGCCCGCGCAATTGCATCCTGGGCCGTCAGCTGCTCGTTCATATAGGGCTGCAAGGCATCGTTATTAATGCGGTCAAAGACCGGCGCCATGATGAACAATGTCAGGAACAGTGCCAGTCCGATCAACACCTGGTTTGACGGCGTTGTCTGCAAGCCCAGGGCTTGGCGGAGAATGGCGAATACAATGATGATCCGTGTAAAACTGGTCATCAGCATGACAAACGCTGGAATGAAACTCAGCGCCGTCATGATCAGCAGGATCTGCAGGCTTACGGAGTACTCCTGCTGGCCGTTGGCGTTTGTACTCATGGTAATAGCGGAAATGGACAACGGATTATTAGCCCCATTTTCCTGCCCAAACGCCAAAGGTGCCGCCAGTGCTACCAGCACAAGCAGGCAATTACGAAGCAAACGAAGATTGGATTTCAACAACGTCGTAAACACACCGCTTGTACCAGTCAGCACCAGTTCATTCTCCGCACCACTCGCGCGAAAGACTTCAATGAGTCGAATCTCATGACTTATCCTTTGGGTCGCGGCTGATCAGCTCGAAAAGCCGTTGAGCAAACTCTGGCGAAGCCGGTTGCTCATCGGCCAGGCGAACCGGTTCCTTCATCACATGCAAAGGAGTAATACGCCCAGCCGTAAGTCCTACAAGTATCTGCTCCTGCCCTACCTGCACCAGCACCAGTCTCTCTCGCGGTCCCAGATGCTGGGTGGCTACCAATTTGATAGCATTATTGCCACGCGGCCCCACCTGCTGTACCCGACGGATAAGCCAGGCCAGCCCGAAAATCAGGCCAATGATCAGCAGCAGACCCAACACGAGTTGTGTCAGCTGCGATCCCATATTGGTTGACGGTGCAGCTGTTTCAGCCGCTTGAGAGACAAGCGGCAACGTAGCCAGTAGAGCAATGAGCATTCGCATAAGGTCAGCGTAGTTTCTTGATACGTTCACTGGGGCTGATGACATCGGTCAGCCGGATACCGAACTTCTCGTTAACCACCACCACCTCGCCGTGAGCAATCAAGGTACCGTTGACCAGTACATCGAGCGGCTCTCCCGCCAGGCGATCCAGCTCGATAACCGAGCCCTGATTCAGTTGTAGCAGGTTCCGGATGGAAATGTCGGTATGGCCGACTTCCATCGAAATCATGACAGGAATGTCCAGAATCACATCCAGGTTCGGACCTTCCATACCGGTAATCTGCTGATTGTTACCCTGGATTCCGGCAAACTCTTCTACAGGCGCGCGTGAGGCGGGACTAGCGCCCTGAGCCATCATCGCATCGATTTCATCCTGATTGGATTCGCCTGCCTCTGCCATCGCCGCGGCCCACTCATCAGCCAGAGCCTGTTCTTCGCTGTTAGTGTTTTGATCTGCCATCTTAACCTCAATCTAAAACGGTGAGCCTATGGCTCGAAAGAAATAAAAGCATTCAGTCAAAATCGCATCAGCGAGAGCTCTTGACCGGTTCAATAATTTGCAAGGCCAGGTTTCCTTTACGAGCCCCCATTTTTACCTTGAACGTTGGCATACCATTGGCGCGCATCAGCATTTCCTCCGGCATCTCAACTGGAATTACATCGCCAGGCTGCATATGCAGGATGTCACGTAGCCTGAGCTGACGACGCACCACCGTCGCTTCCAGCGGTACACGGATATCCAGAAGATCTTCGCGCATAGCCTTGACCCAGCGCTCGTCCTGATCATCCACATCCGACTGGAAGCCGGCGTCCAGCATTTCACGGATAGGCTCGATCATCGAATATGGCATGGCGATATGCAGCTCACCGCCGCCGCCGTCCAACTCGATGCTGAAAGAGCTGACCACTACCACCTCGTTCGGACTGACAATGTTTGCCATGGCCGGGTTGACTTCGGAGTTGATGTACTCGAACTGACACGCGAGCATTGCACCCCAGGCCTCTTTAAGGTCAACGAAGCACTGGTCAAGCACCATGCGTACAACACGCAGCTCGGTCGGCGTAAACTCACGACCTTCAATCTTGGCGTGACGGCCATCGCCACCAAAGAAGTTGTCTACCAGCTTGAACACCAACTTGGCATCCAGAATAAACAGTGCCGTACCACGCAAAGGCTTGATCTTCACCATGTTCAAGCTGGTCGGTACATACAGCGAGCGAACATACTCACCGAACTTCAAGACCTGCACACCCCCTACGGACACGTCAGCCGAGCGACGAAGCAGGTTGAACATGCTGACCCGGGTATAGCGGGCAAAGCGCTCGTTGATCATCTCCAATGTCGGCATCCGCCCACGGACGATACGATCCTGGCTAGTCAGGTCATACCCTCTGACCGAGCCTGTAGGCGCTATAGGATCCGTTTCGACAAGACCATCATCGACGCCGTGAAGAAGCGCGTCGATTTCATCCTGAGACAGTAAATCTTGTACAGACATGGCAATCCCTATTGCAGGACGAAGTTAGTAAACAAAACCTGCTCAACCGTAGGTTGACCCACCTGCTTCTGAGCAAGCTCCTGAATCTTGGAAGTTGCCTGTTGACGCAGCAATTCCTTGCCGACCGGCGTCAATAAGGCGTCATAACTCTGGGCAGAAAGCAGCATGACCAGTTGATTGCGTACCTGGGGCAAATGAGCCTTGAGTTCATCCATCTTTGCCTGATCGCGTCCCATCAGCGCCACACCCACCTGCATATAACGCTGCCTGCCGTTCACATTGAAGTTGACCACAAAAGACGGCGTTAATTTTTCGTAGATGGCAGGCAGTCGGACAGGAGTGGTGGGCTCCGCCTTTGAGGCCTCGGCATCATGAACCTTCTTGTTCATGATGAACCATGTTGCACCTACCGAAGCCCCTATCGTCAACAACAATGCGACCACGATAATGATGATGAGCTTGAGCTTGCCTTTGCCAGCGGGTTTGGCCGCGTCATCAGCCGCTTGTTCTTTCTTGGCCATGCTTACATCCGTAATTGAGTGAACCGCCTACAGCCCTAAAACGCAAAGGGAATAACAGCAGTCTTGTTGATACATTCATCTTTAGCCAATCGCTTGAGGCGTGGCCATCAGATTAGCCCTTGGTAAGACGGACCTCGTCACGTGCGGGAAGCGTCCCGGTCAGGCGTAAAAGTCCACTACTCCGTCGTTTCTCTTTATCGTCTGCGCGACCGTCTCACTTGAGACACCCGCTACTTCATCAATCGCACGGTCTTCGCTACCTAAGCCAGTATTCGAAGACCGTCGTCCTCCAGTTCCTGTGTCCTGCTGCGCGGCCTGCCAGTTACGATGCGCTGACTGATCCGAGACGTTTACATCAAGCGTCATCCCCTGCTGCACGAACATGTCTCGCAAGCGATGAGACTGGCTGTCTAGCGCATCACGAACGTCCGCATGCGGACTGGCAAAGGTGACCTGAGCCTGGTCGTTAGTCATATCGATACGAACCTCAAGACGCCCTAGCCCCGCTGGTTCGAGACGAATGTCAGCACTTTTGAGGTTCTGACTCGACATCCACATGACTCGATCAATCATACCTTCATGCCAGTCGGACTGATTCATTGCCAGCGGCTGACCCGGCACCGTAGGCGCAACGGGACGAGCTGTCTGTACAGGCGTTCCCATTGTCTGGGACAAGCTATTCAGCTTGTCTGCAAAGGTCTCGTTTCGATCCTCAGGCAAGGTCTTGTCATCGATATCCTTCAACCCCTGTAATACCTCAAGGGAAGCTTCACCCTCGGCAGGCTGGCTTTCAGCTGTCGCCGCCAGGATAGTACTCATGACCTCGGCCTGCTTGGGAGCACCCTGACCTGTGGTTGTATTGGTCTGAACAGTATTGGCAGCCGTATCGGTAGTCTGAAGCAGCTTACTGCCGGCCTGGGCCAGTAGCTGGCCAGCAGTCTCATCAGAAGAAGCTGCCTGACCATTCAAAGGATCGGTCTCGGAAGCCAGCTGCCCCACCCCCTGTGGAAACGCTGACTCCATGCCCGATGTCAATGTATCGTCCGTCAGGGACGTCAAAGAGCCGACAGCGTTTGGACTTGGCAAAGGCGCTACTTCCGCAGGCAGGGTTCCGGTCATGCCAAGCAGTAACAACGGGTCCAGCTGCGCCTCAGGAACGGAGGCATGCTCATCGGCCACCGGCAAGGTCTTGCCGCTATCGGCAGTCCCAGCAACCTCTTTCTGCTTTACGCCTGAAGAAACAGACTCGTCAGTCTTGCTGTCGCTAGCCTTGCTATCGTGACGCGATGCAGAAGCCTCGCGCTTCACGGACTTTGCATCCGTATCGCGAGTACGCACCTCATTACGAGCAGGCTGCTGCTCTTTGGCATAAACATCCGAGAAACGTGGGGTATCGCTGCGAGTTGACTCAGCGGGCTTGAACGGCGCTTTGAACGCGGTCTTGGCCGAGCTGATATCAGGCGTCGACGACAAAATGAAGTCAGAGGCGACAGCCATAAAATTGCTCCAGTTAAGGTATCTGGAGCTAGAGAAGCAAACGCTGGGCCAGCTTTAAGAAAAACGGCTGAAAATCACGCGTGCCGTTGCCGTTCCGACTTGAACAGAATGCGCACAATGGCAAACTCGCGTTGAACGCTTTCGATCTTTTCATCTATAACAGACAAGGGAGCATTTCGACGGGCAGCTTCCTCCAAGTCCCGGCAAAGATTTGTCAGAACGACGGCGCCCATGTTACTGGAACTTCCCTTGAAGCTGTGAGCCACATGCCGAAGCTGTACCAGCTCCTGTTCGGCATAGGCCTCCTTCAACGCACGGATACGCTCTTCCGAGTCGGAAATATAGGTGTCGAGCAGATTACCGTACTCGTCCTCCATAATTTCCTGCAGGGCAAGCAGAGTATCGGTATCTAAGTGTGGCAATGACATGGTAGGACTCACTCATCAGGCCAAAGATGCCAGACGAAATGGCAAAGTAACATGAGGATGAAACGTAAGAGCTCTGCTACACAACGCTGACATATCAAGCCCTCCGTTAGGAGTTAGGTTAAACAAACCTTCTGTCGGTGCGATTTTGGCAAAGCTGGCACTCTAATGGCACCCCTGGAACACAATAAATTGTTCTAAAGCGCTCATTACTACTGTTTATATCACTGGATTTACGCTGGAAGGCGCTCTGGTAATTGCTCTTTTACCAGACTTTGGAAGGTAAACCTAAGCCTGACGTCAAAATTCCAACGAATGAGCAACAGAGGATCTATGTTGCTGGAAAATTGGCTGCTAACCGTCAGGGCCTCTTTTAGAAGGTTTGGCAAGAAATAAAAAGGGCCAGCAAAACGGCTGGCCCTTTTTCCTTACATCCGAACCCGTTGCAAAAGCCGTTGGGAAAACTCATCCATCTGCTTCTGCTCTCGCTTGTCCTCAACCAGCCGCTGTTCCTGGCGATATTTCTCTACCAGCTTTTTCAAACCTTCCAAGCGTGCGTAGCGTTGCTGCCAGGACTGGCGTGCCTTTTCGACAACATCGCGGTGCCAGTTAGTGCTCCGCTCCTGCTGCGCAATGGCATCCTCCAACTGACTGAGGAAACGCTGATAACCGATCATCCACTGGCCTGACACACCCTGACTTCCCGCATTCAGCCATTGCTTGTGGTAATCGTCCCGGTAGCGCTGCAGGTCAGCAAGTTTTTGCTCTGCCTGCATCAGTTGTGTCTGACACTTACCTAATTGCCGAGCAGCATCCCGCTCCTCCTGCTCACTCATATCTATCACTGGGGTCAACCGCTCAGCACGACCTTTCATGATTCATCAGCTCTCCAGCAATACGCCTAGATTTTGCCCGCTCTGCTCGAGCGACTCGCTTTCATTCAGTCCTTGGCGCAAGTACTGCTGCATCGCAGGGTAGCGCTTGATTGCCTGGTCAGTTTCAGGATCGCCGCCTGGTACATAGGCGCCTACACTGATCAAATCGCGGCTTTGCTGGAAGCGAGACCACAACTGTTTCATACGCTGGGCATTACGCAAATGCTCAGGACTTACGACCTGCGGCATCACTCGGCTGATCGACGCTTCAATGTCAATGGCAGGGTAATGGCCTTCTTCCGCCAGACGGCGGGACAAAACAAAGTGACCATCCAGCACTCCTCGCGCCGCATCAGCGATCGGGTCCTGCTGATCATCACCCTCTGACAGTACAGTGTAGAACGCCGTGATAGAACCACCGCCCTTTTCAGCATTACCCGCGCGCTCCACCAAGCTGGGCAGCTTGGCAAACACGGATGGCGGATAACCCTTTGTCGCTGGCGGCTCACCAATAGCCAGTGCGATTTCACGCTGAGCCTGCGCGTACCGGGTCAGAGAGTCCATCAGCAACAGAACGTTTTTACCCTTGTCACGAAAATACTCTGCAATACGTGTGCAATACATGGCTGCACGCAGACGCAGCAGAGGCGCATCATCCGCTGGCGAGGCAACAACGACGGAACGCTTGATGCCCTCCTCGCCCAGGATGTGCTCGATAAATTCCTTAACCTCACGACCCCGCTCACCGATCAGCCCGACAACGATGATGTCCGCCTTAGTAAAGCGGGTCATCATGCCGAGCAGCACGCTCTTACCAACACCAGTACCGGCAAACAGTCCAAGACGCTGACCGCGTCCTACCGTCAACAAACCATTGATACTGCGTACACCAACATCAAGCGGCTCATGAATAGGCTCGCGCTTGAGCGGGTTGATGGTAGGACCGTCGATCGGCACCCAATCCTCGGCGCGCATCCGCCCTTTGCCATCGAGGGCATTACCCAACCCATCGAGCACACGCCCTAACATCGACATTCCCATAGGCAGGCGTCCGGTATCAGGCAGAGGCACGACACGCGCCCCAGGAGCAATACCTGCCAGACTGCCAATCGGCATCAAAAAGGTTCTATCACCTGAAAACCCCATGACCTCGGCTTCTACCTGAGCATGTTGGTAGGTACCGCCATTGATGACCCGGCAGCGACTTCCGACTGCAGCACGCAAGCCTTCTGCCTCAAGCGTCAAACCCACCATGCGCAGCAGACGCCCTTCGATTACGGGCTCACCCGGGAGGCTTACCGCGTCAATATAACCACCCAGTCGACGTTGGAAACTCAGGCGATCAAGATGCATTAGCAGCATCCTCCAAAGGAATATGCAGGTCAGGGTCGGCAGGCTGTGTAGCCTGATGGCGTTGCTGTTCCATAATCTGCGTCAGTGCCTGAGCCAGTCGCGTTTCGATACTTGCATCGATTACGCTGTTCTCGCTTTCGATACGGCAACCACCCGGCAGCAGATTTTCATCTTCCAGCAACTTCCAACGCTCATCGTGCCGATCACGCAGGGCCTTCACCAAATCGAAGTCCTGCGGGTTGAGATGAATGCGGATATTCTCAGCCCCCATGGGCAGAAGCTTCAGCGCCTCACGCAGGATACGTTGCAGCTGCGTAGAATCGTCTTTTAACTCACGCTGGATCACTTGTTTGGTGACATGCTCAACCAGACGAACCAACGCCTGCTCCAGCTCGCGATCCTGCTGGGCGATTGGCTCGAGTAGCTGCTCCATAACGATTTCCAGACTTCGCAGCTTGGCTGTCAATGCTACTTCAGCCTCTTGCCGAGCTCTTACCTGCCCGGAGTGAAAACCATCGCGCTCACCGGCGGTGAAGCCTTCGTTATAAGCCTCTTGCCGAATAGCCTCCAGCTCTTCCAGCGTCAACGGCTTGACTTCCTCTACCGGAACGTCTTCAACGGTGACGGTTTCCTCTTCCGCTACTTCCGGCTCTGGATCAGGCTCAACGGCCACGTCTTCAACATGGTTGCTATCCAGATCAGGCAAAAGCCATCGCTCGAAGATACTGACTTCCTTCGCGCGAATCAGATCGCTAGCGCCCTCTTTGTTCATGACTCACCTGACAGAAAAGCTACGGTATGCCAGGTAGGTAGCAAAGCTTGGGCCAACTCAGAATAAAAAAAGCCCGACCACTGCAAATATACAGTGACCGGGCTCGAAACCCACTTGGTGATTTACACCATTTCTTCTCCGCCCTTGGCACCCAGGACGATCTCGCCAGCCTCAGCCATACGGCGGGCCACTGCGATAACCTCTTTCTGCGCCCCCTCTACCTCGGAGATACGAACCGGGCCGCGGGACTCCAAATCATCACGCAGCAACTCGCCTGCACGCTTGGACATGTTACGGAAGAACTTGTCCTTGATCCCGTCATCTGCGCCCTTGAGCGCCAGGACCAGGATATCGGACGAGACTTCACGCAGCAGCGCCTGAATACCACGATCATCCACATCGACCAGGTTGCCGAAGACAAACATAAGGTCTTCGATCTGAGCAGACAGCGCATCGTCCACTTCGCGGATAGCGTCCATGAGCGGAGCCTCAACCGCGCTATCCAGGTAGTTCATGATGTCGGCTGCACGCTTCACGCCACCCAGCGTCGTACGGGCGGAGCTTGCACTACCCGAGAACTGCTTCTCCAGAATCATATTCAATTCTTTCAGTGCTGCTGGCTGGACCGTATTCAGCGAAGACACCCGCAGGATAATGTCCAACCGAATCTTCTGATCAAAATGCGCCAGAACTTCGGCAGCCTGATCCGCATCCAGGTAAGCCACTACAATCGCCTGGATTTGTGGGTGCTCGTAACGGATGACATCCGCGACCGCACGAGGCTCCATCCACTTGAGGCTATCCAGGCCACTCGTATTACCACCCAGCAGGATCCGGTCGATCAGACCGTTAGCCTTGTCTTCGCCCAGGGCCTGGGTCAGCATCTTGCGGATATAACCGTCAGTGCCTACACCCAGGCTGGTCTGCTCACCTACCACTTCGATAAAGTTGCCCAGTACATGCTCGGCCTGGTCACGACTGATGTTACGCACTTGAGCCATCGCAGTACCGACGCGCTGTACTTCTTTCGGGCCCAGGTGACGCAGGATCTGGGCAGCGTCTGCCTCACCCAGGGAGAGCAGCAGAACAGCGGCTTTATCGACATTGCTCATGCTGTTGAATTCACTCGTCGGCATTGATCCAGTCCCTCACAACTTGGGCAACCAGGCCCGGGTCTTCAGTCACCAATTGCTTGATGGCATTGAGTTGTACTTCGTAGTTTTCGCTAGGTCCAGGCAACATCAGTGCTGCAGGACTTGCCAGACTTACCTTGTCATCGGCCAGATCACCACCACTCAGGCCGCCCGCTCCACTACCCGCCAGATCTCCAGCACCACCCATACCATCAGCCAGTGCCAAGTCCTTGCTCTTGTTGGTACCTGCCAGGTTGTTCAGAACAGGGCGCAGGACACCAAACACCAGGACCAGGATAAACAGCACACCCAGACCTTGCTTAACGACATCCCAGAACCAGGGCTGCGAGTAGAAGGGGATACTTTCCACATCATCAGCAGCGATCGGAGCAAAGGGAGCGTTGATCACGCTAACACTATCACCACGACTTGCATCGAAACCTACCGCGTCTTGCACCAGGCGAGTAAAACGAGCCAGGTCATCTGCACTCCAGGGCGTATGACTTACCTGCCCTGTCGCTGCATCCAATTTCACTTGATCATCCAACACTACCGCTACAGAGAGACGACGTACTCGACCTTGCTGCTGGCGGGTGTAGCTGATACTGCGATCCAACTCATAATTACGTGTGCTTTGGTCACGCTTGTCTGTCGGATAAGGCACTGTCGCCGGCAGACCTGTCTTCGGATCAGTAATGAACTGATCATTAGGGTCACGAATCAGCTGACCCGGCGCTGTAAAGTTGGTACCCGCTGCCGCTGTTGCGTTCTCAGGTGCAGTGGCTGGCCCAGGCGGCTGGTTCGACAAGGCTCCCGGTACACCCTGCGGCCCACCGCCGGCAGTTTGACGCTGTTCGGTATTGATCTGCTCGCTGCGCAGTGCAGGCTGATCAGGGTTAAACTGCTCGGACGTTGACTCAACCGCATTGAAATCTACATCTGCCGATACTTCTGCCTTGAAGCGACCGTTTCCTACGATTGGCTGCATCATGTTTTGCACACGTTGAGTCAATGTGCTTTCGATGCGGTTCGTATAATCCAGCTGCTTACCTGCAACACTGAACTCAGACTGGTTCAGCTGATCCGACAGGAGCTGTCCCTTCTGATCGACTACCGTTACCTGAGACTTCGTCAACTCTGGAACACTGGTAGCAACCAGATTAACGATTGCCATTACTTGCCCAGTTTCCAAGGTACGGCCTGGATACAACTCGACCAGAACCGAAGCCGTCGGCTTACGCTCATCCCGTACGAATACAGAACTCTTCGGAATCGCCAAATGAACACGTGCACTTTTAATGCCATTTAGGCTGGCAATCGTACGAGACAGTTCACCCTCAAGGCCGCGACGGTAATTTGCCGCTTCCATGAATTGGCTGGTTCCCAGAGGCTGCTCCTTGTCCAACAGCTCGAAACCAACGATACCGTCAGTAGGCGCTACGCCAGCGCTGGCCATTTTCAAGCGAGCACGGCCCAGATCGTCCGCCTTTACCAACAAGGCACCGGTATTAGGATCAACCTTGTAGTTGATATCGGCTGAAGTCAGCGCTTCAACTACCTGATTGGCATCCAGGCCTGACATACTGCCATACAAGGGGCGGTAATCAGGCTGCTGTGACCACAGCACTACTGCAAACCCTAAGGCAACGCTGGCAGCCAAGCCAACCATAAGGCCTACTTGACGCAAGATCGGCATTTCAGACAGGTTGTCTAGAAAGCCCAGGCCCGGAAAAGGCTTCTTGGATGCGCCAGAGGCGTCTACCTTAGCGGGAACCTGATTATTGAGGGCGGTGTCGGCCATTCAATCTATCCTCAGATAGGCATCTGCATAATGTCTTGGTAGGCCTGGACCATCTTGTTACGGACTTGGGTCATGGCCTGGAAGGAAACGCTAGCTTTCTGCGAGGCAATCATGACTTCCGTCAGATCAACGCCGCCTTGACCAAGCTCGAACGCTGTGGCCATCTCATTGGAAACCTTTTGCGTCTCGTTGACTTTACGGACAGCCTGTCCAAGTAAATCCGGAAAGCTGGGAACATTTGCAGCACCCTCAACACCGACAGGGCTCGCAACGGGCTTTCGCGCCATTGCCTCTGTCTGCATGGAGCGCATCTCCAGCATTAAACGATTGAACTCAACACCTTGAACCATTTCACCCTCCAACCAGCGCGGATTTTTGACGCCGCGCTTTTAGCTATACCTTGATGTAGCAATGGCGATGCCAAGTTTTGTCTGTCAGCTGAAATTGGCTAACTGAACCGGCTTGGCGCCAGGTTTCAATCACTATCAAGGTCAGAGCAATTAACAGGCCAGAAAGGGGTTTGGGCGAAAGCAGCCTAGCGTTGAACTAAGTAAGGCTAGGCGCTTAAGCGAAGAAAATGGTTTAGATACCTTGGGGAAACGCAATCAGTAAAATTTGGCTCAACAACTACCGTGTGCCAAAAGAATAACTCTGGCTAGTTGGCTACCAGCACCGCTTTTGTCAATTGATTGTCAGGACGTCAGAATTCTTTTCCAGGATTGCAGGGCCGATGCCCTTAACTTCTATCAACTCGTCAATCGCCTGAAACGGGCCATGCGCATTCCGATAATCAACAATCGCTTTTGCTTTGGCAGCTCCAACACCTTTAAGTCTTTTGTCCAGCGTAGCGGCATCTGCCGTGTTGATATTGACCTTACTGGAAGAAACAGGTCCAGAGGATCTGGACACCTCTGTAGGGGTCCGCGCGATAGGTACAGGTTTGGGTAACTGATAATGCAGCGGATCACCGTACGTCTCAGCATAGGCAACAGAAGTGAGCGTAAAATGAGTAAAACAGACGGCAATACGAAATAATAGAAGTGCGCGCATAAATAGACATCCTTTTCCAAGCGCATAATTGACGTTCAACTACAGGAGAGTTTGAGCCTGTATCCTTGGCCTCACTCGAAATTAAATGCATATGCTACCAACCACTCACGCCTTATCAGAAAGGCCAACTACTGGCAGCATCACATTATTAACGTTACGCACTTACCTGATTGGGTGCATTCTTTGCGTGAGCAGCGGTTGCAGCTATTAATGCATCAAGGGAGTCATTAACCCCTGTCTTCCAATCGCTCGGGTCAACACCAAACCGTTTCTTGAGTAGCGTGCTGTCCAGTACCGAATAGGAGGGACGACGCGCTGGTGTAGGAAAGTCAGCAGTCGTAATCCCGTTTACCTTGGGAAGCTTATTGATAATTCCCTTCTCAAGCGCAACATCAAGAATATACCGCGCGAACCCACACCAGGTAACAGCATCGCTGCCCCCATAGTGATAGAGACCAAATAACTGGGAGTCATCAATAGTAGCGATACGATGAGCCACCAACAGTAAAGCATCGGCAATATGCCCTGCGTAAGTGGGCGTCCCTTGCTGGTCGTCCACCACCTGTAGCTTGTCTCGCTCCGAGGCCAGGCGGAGCATGGTTTTCATGAAGTTATTTCCATGCTCGCTAAACACCCAAGCCGTTCTCATGATGACATGATTCGGACAGGCATCCTGAATACGGTACTCACCTTCCAACTTGGTCGCCCCATATACACCTGACGGCCCCACGGGGTCATAAGGTGTATATGGAACAGAAGCATCACCCGAAAATACATAGTCGGTAGAAATATGTAATATCGAACAGCCGTGCTCATGGCAAAGCTTGGCTAACGTAGCAGGACCCTTGATATTAGCGCGTGCCGCTACATCAGGCTCCATTTCCGCCTTGTCCACTGAGGTATAGGCTGCAGCGTTTATCAGCACAGATGGCTTGAAACGCTGCAGGTGCTCGGCCACAGAGCGCTCATCTGCAATGTCCAGCGTGGCACGACCATGCGCTTCCCACGCCAAGTCACTGCGCTTCAAGCGATCAATCAGGCATTGTCCTACCTGACCATTTCCCCCTGCGACCATGACTCTCATTTATAAAGCTCCACCAAGCGTAGGCCTTGAGCATCCTTGGCTGACAACTGAGGATCAGAGATCTTCCAGTCAATACCCAGATCAGGATCATTCCAGATCAAGCATCCCTCGGCGGAAGGATCATAATAGTCAGTACATTTGTATTCAAAATCCGCTGTCTCAGAAAGTACAACGAAACCATGAGCAAGCCCTGGCGGGATCCAAAGCTGCCGCTTGTTGTCCTCAGAAAGGATTTCCGCAACCCAGCGACCAAACGTAGGCGAGTCTTGACGGATATCAACAGCCACATCCAACACTTCGCCCTTTACGCAACGAACGAGCTTGCCTTGCGGACGGCTGCGCTGAAAATGCAGGCCACGTAATACACCTCTCGTTGAGCGTGAATGATTGTCCTGCACAAAAGGCAATGTTATGCCAGCCAGCTCTGCATAGCGATCGGCTTGAAACGTTTCTAGAAAGAATCCCCGCGAGTCGCCAAAGACTCGCGGTTGAATGATCTTTACGTCTGCAATGATCGTATCGATCACTTCCATCATCGATCTCCTGCAATCAAGCGGGCCAGATATTGACCATAGCCTGTCTTGCTCAAGGCCTCGGCCTGCAGTGCTACCTGCTCGCGAGTAACCCACCCCTTCTGAAAGGCAATCTCTTCAAGGCAAGCAACCTTGAGACCCTGACGCTTTTCAATGGTCTGGACAAAATGCCCAGCCTCTAGCAACGCATCATGAGTCCCGGTATCAAGCCAAGCGAAGCCGCGGCCAAGAACGGAAACATTCAGATCGCCGCGACGCAAATACTCATTATTGACATCGGTAATTTCAAGCTCACCGCGCGGTGACGGCTTGATATTGGCTGCAATCTCAAGTACGTCGTTATCGTAGAAGTAAAGACCAGTCACTGCATAGTTGGACTTAGGCTTTTTAGGCTTCTCTTCGATGCTGATGGCTTTGCCATTTTCATCGAATTCAACGACACCGAAACGCTCTGGATCAGCAGTGTAATAACCAAATACCGTTGCGCCTTGTTCACGGGACGCAGCGTTTATAAGCGTTTCGCTGAAATGCTGACCATAAAATATGTTGTCACCCAGAACAAGACAGACATTATCCTGACCAACAAACTCGGATCCAATTATAAACGCCTGAGCTAGTCCATCGGGACTTGGCTGCTCCGCATAACTAAGTTCGATACCATATTGACTACCATCACCCAGCATGCGCTTGAAACCTGGCAAGTCTGTCGGTGTAGAAATTATGAGAATCTCCCGAATACCGGCCAGCATTAACACCGACAAAGGATAATAAATCATCGGCTTATCATAGACAGGCAGTGACTGCTTCGAAACACCTAGTGTGATGGGGTGCAAACGGGTTCCAGAACCGCCCGCCAACAATATCCCTTTATACTTTTTCATTACGCGTCCCTCTCAATCGATATAGGCTTAAGGATCTAAATACAAATAACCCTGGCTGAAAATTAAACAGCTTCACCCAATCGCTCGAGACGGTAAGCACCAGAAAGAACGCGCTGCCACCAGGAACGGTTGTTGAGGTACCACTGAACAGTCTTACGAAGCCCTGTTTCAAAGCTTTCCTGCGGAACCCAACCAAGCTCCGACTCAATTTTGCTGGCATCAATCGCATAGCGTAGGTCATGGCCTGGGCGGTCTTTCACAAAAGTAATCAAGTCGCGGTAGGCTGTGATACCAGCTGGCTTTTCAGGTGCCAACTCTTCGAGCAAATCACAAATAGCTTCTACCACTTCCAGGTTACGCTTTTCGTTATGTCCGCCAATATTATAGGTCTCACCTATAACACCCTTGGTTACAACGGTGTAGAGCGCACGGGCATGGTCTTCAACGAATAGCCAATCGCGGATCTGCGAGCCGTCACCATATACGGGTAACTGCTTGCCATGCATGGCGTTCAGAATAACGTGAGGAATCAATTTTTCCGGGAAGTGGAACGGTCCGTAGTTATTTGAACAATTAGTGATCAGCACCGGCAATCCATAGGTGCGCCCCCATGCGCGTACCAGATGATCGCTGCCCGCCTTGCTGGCTGAATAGGGAGAGCTTGGCGCATAAGGTGTCGTTTCGGTAAACAAGTCGTCCGTGCCATGCAGATCCCCGAACACCTCATCTGTGGAAATATGATGGAAGCGGAACGCTTCTTTCCGGTCGGCATTGAGTCCAGACCAATAGGCACGAGCCACTTCTAGAATAGTTCCGGTCCCCAAAACGTTGGTCCGAATGAACTCAGCCGGCCCCTCGATAGAGCGATCCACATGTGACTCGGCAGCAAGGTGCATCACCGCATCGGGCTGAAATGAATCGAAGACAGTTTTTAGGGCAGGTGCATCGCAGATGTCGACCTGATGAAACTCATACCGATCAGATGACGCGACCTCATTTAGCGACTCAAGGTTGCCTGCGTAAGTCAGTTTGTCGACGTTTGCCACATGGCAATTCGTCTCGTTGATCAAAAAACGGACCACTGCAGAACCAATGAAACCCGCACCACCAGTTACCAGCACTTTCATCCTGAACCTGCCTTTTTAAACGCCTGCGCCAGTTAGCAAAACGCGCAAGGCACAGCTAAAAAATCATAAATTCCTGTTAAGCAGCCAATACAGCTCAACAGGCGTCTCGTTCCCTAGATTTAGAACGCAAGCCCTAAGGCTGATGAATAGCACCACCCGCCATCAAGACCTGACTTAAACAGCTTTGACTTAGAAAAGTTTCCACGAAGAAAGAAAAACTTAACTCAATGTGCTCATCATCAAAAATTTCTCTGAAAGATTCTTAATTGCATCTATGCTGATCTATATTCTACTTTACGTGCTTAATAAAGGCGAAAGGATGGTTAACACGAGCTACTTATTATCTGTCCCGACGGCTTTGTACGTATAACCAATCGACGATTTCGCCCTGCGGTACATATCCCGCTACGGTTTCGCGCAATAGCTGCCTAATGCGAGAATAATCATCTGCCTGCACCGCTGACTTTAGATCAGCCAGCACTAGCTTGAAGGCATCCCAAGACACGAAATCCTCACTGGCCCGCATGATCATTGGATGCTCTGTAGGCAAGACGTTGTCACCAATCAACAGCTCCTCGTAGAGCTTCTCCCCCGGGCGCAGACCAGTGAACTCAATGGCAATATCTCCGTGGGGATTTTTCTCCGAACGGACTGTCATGCCCGAGAGGTTGATCATCTTTTCCGCCAGCTCCACGATCTTGACTGGCTCACCCATATCAAGTACGAATACATCCCCTCCCGCACCCATGGACCCCGCCTGAATGACGAGCTGAGCCGCCTCGGGAATGGTCATGAAAAAACGAGTAATGCCAGGATGCGTCACGGTTACCGGACCGCCCTTGCGAATCTGAGCGCGAAACAGCGGTATTACAGAGCCAGAGGATCCCAAGACGTTACCGAAACGAACCATGGTAAAGCGCGTCTTATTGACACGATGAATTCCACCTTGCTCACCAAACAGCGTTGGAGCAGATTCTTGACTCAAGGCCTGTAGCACCATTTCTGCAAGCCGCTTGCTACTCCCCATCACATTCGTCGGTCGTACAGCCTTATCCGTGGAGACTAAAACAAAGTGCTCGATACCTGCCTGAATGGCCGCCTCGGCAGTATTAACGGTACCAAATACATTGTTCAGCACGCCTTCGACAATATTGTGCTCAACTATAGGAACATGCTTGTACGCAGCGGCATGATAAATAGTATTGACTTTCCATGACCTCAAAATGTGCAGCAAGTGTTTGTTGTTACGCACCGATCCTAGAATCGGAACCAGAGAAATGGGCAAGGATTCGCGCTCTATAGCGCCCGCCAACTCCTGATGAATGCTATAGAGATTAAACTCCGAGTGATCAAATAGAATTAGCCCTAATGGACCCTGGCCCATAATCTGGCGGCATAGTTCGGAGCCAATCGATCCACCCGCTCCGGTGACTAAAACAACCTTACCGCGAATACAACGCTCAAAAAGCGCCTGGTTCGGTGCAACCTGGTCCCGTCCAAGCAAGTCTGCAATATCAACTTCCTGAATATCCTCGACCTTGACTTTGCCGCTAGCCAGATCGGTAATACCCGGAACAGTACGAACATGCAAAGGGTAAGGTTCCAACTGAGCCAATACCTCACGCCGGCGAGCACGTGAAGATGAAGGGATAGCTAACAATACCTCTTCCGCCCCGGTTTCATTGAGCATCTGCTGAATATGTTTAGGGCGGTAAACTTTAAGTCCAGCAATAACACGACAGGCAATACTCTTGTCGTCATCGATGAACGCAACAGGTCGCATTGCACGCCCCGCACGGAGCGCAGCGACTAACTGATTACCAGCCGAGCCAGCCCCATAAATCGCGACCCTAGGCAGTCCAGTCTGCTGGCGCATAAAGGGAACACTGGTCAATGCCGCATACCAATCGCCGAGAAAGTACTGCCTAATGGCCAAGCGTAGCCCGCCAATCATGAACAAGCTCAACCACCAGAAGTTGAAGATCATCGACCTTGGAACAATCTCGGGCTTGTCCTGATACCAGTAGATCACTAGGGACAACACTAACACCGAAAGCGTAACAGCTTTGGCAATAGCCATCATTGCGTCATACCCCAAGTAACGCATGACTGCACGGTACATACCAAAGCGGATGAACAGTGGAATACATATTACTGGAGCCGAAGCAAACAGCCAGGCGTGACCACTAAAGGGCTCGATACTTTCAGAGGTTCCGAGACGTATGAAGAAGGCGAGCCATAAGGCGACCCAGATCAGAATCAGATCTGTAGCTATTTGAACAATACGCTTTTTACGACGACTTAGGCTGACTAATCGCTCGCGTAGCATAACTACAGCTCCCTCAAATCCTTCACCAATCCTACCAATATGATCTATCGAGAGCTTTCCGGCCTTCCTGCCTCATAACGAACGGCAAGATAGATCAAGGGAACGTAGGCAACAGCCACGCCTATAACTCCCGATAGATAACCTGTACCAACCAAAAGTGCCGTAGGTATAAGCAAAATAGTATTGATTAACAGAACGGCCAACGTGACGGGGCGATGCCCATTGTGAAAGCGCGCAGCAGATTGGTATGCGTGACTTCTATGAGCCTCATAAACCTTTTCGCCTCTAAGCAAGCGACGAAACAGCGTAAAGGAAGCATCCGTCACAAATACACCTAATAAGATAATCCATGCCACAAAAAAAGCCGGATCAAGCCGTGCAGCCAGGAGAGAAAGACATCCTAAAATGATTCCTAAAAACCCACTGCCCGCGTCCCCCATGAAAATTCTAGCGGGCGGAAAATTCAGAATCAAAAAGCCTAAGACGGCAGCCACTAACAGCAACGGGAGCCATGCAATGGCACCGTGTCCGGTAATCCAGAATAGAGCGGCACCGCCTGCCCCTACGCAAATCGCCTCGACACTTGCAATGCCATCGATCCCATCCATGAAATTATAGAGATTAAGCAGCCAGACCAGATAAAACAATGCAAACGCGTTGCCCAACCAGCCAAAATTAATAGCCGTATTATTAATCATGACCGTTGGAAATCCTTGCAACCACCAGAGTCCCCAAGCAGCGCAAGCAAAATGCCCGAGCAGCCTCCACCTGGCCGGAATATGACCATGGTCATCAATAAAACCAATTAGAGCAACGCCACATGCCGCACCGAGCAACGCGACAAGATCCGTCCAATAGAGATTAGCGCCAATAAATTGCCAGACCAAGGTAGCGATAGAAAACACGATAACTATAGCTAAGCCACCACCCCGGGGCGTAGGAATAGAGTGAGAGCTGCGCACACCAGGAATATCCATAAGATGTCCCTTTAATGCATAACGCCGAACGTAGTGTGTCAAAGCCCAAGACGCGACGACCGTGCAGACAGCCAAAAATAGCGTCATCAGCTTTCCTTGCTTCTTAAAAAATCAATTGCAGTAGCTTGGAGAGCATCGTTCACAGCTACAGGCGGCCGCCAACCGGTGATATCAAGGTTCTTAGAAATATCGACTTGCAGGGAACGGCACACTCGCTGAGATAACGCACCCTTCCCAAGAATGGTTGCACCAACCTCTACCAATCCTCGAGGTACAGGAATCAACCTTATGGGACGCTCTAAAAATCGGGCTAGGCGCTTAAGCAGCTCAGTAGTAGAAAGGTCTTCTCCATCACTCACCATAAAGGTCTGACCGGCAGCAGCCGGATGAAAAAGGCATGTTGAAATGAAATCCACCAAGTTGTTGACCGAAACCAGGCTGCGACGATTATCGATAGCACCCAACGGCAATGGAATACCTTTGTCTAACCAACGTAGCATAGTAAGAAAATTGGCTTTTACGCCTGGCCCATATACCAGTACCGGACGAATAATGGTGACCTCTATTACTCCATTTCTTGCCAGCTCCATGAGCTGCTGTTCGGCAGTCCATTTTGAAATGGCATAGGCATCGGAAGGCTGGGGTGCGTCTAAGGGAGAAAAAGGTTGTTCGGGTACCGTCTCGTCACCGTTGACCTTTACCGAGCTGACAAAGACAAACCGACGCACCCCATGGCAGCCGCCAGACGCGCAAGCTTCATCGTTCCGTCGACATTTACCCGCTGGTACTCACCCAGCCCCTGCCCTGGCTTTTCGTGCATGGCATGAACCTTAGCCGCGCAATGGACGACACTCTCGACACGGTGGCGTCGAAAAGCACTAGCATCCAGACTTGTAAAATCTGCTTGACAGGGCTGTACAAGATCGCTTGCAGTCTCGATTGTCATACGAGACATCGCCACAACCTCATGTCCCTGCTGATTTAACGCCGAGACAAGATTAGAGCCTACAAAACCGGCTGCCCCGGTTACCAGAACTCTAGCCATCTACCGGTACAGCCCTAGCAATATGAAGAGAGCTAAAGCGATCCGATCCGTTAGCTTCCGCCTGGTCTTATTGACCTCAACCAGCAAACGAATCGCGCTTAAACGTTCTTTCTTTAAGATGATATGGGCGATACCCGGGGTATCTTCTAGACCAAGACAGCGGATGATCTTCCGCGACTCGTCTCGGTACCACCCACCTTTTATGCGCCTGATTCGGCTCAAGGCTGAGCGGACACCTACATTGGCTCCCACAACATTACCTCCATGCTGTCTGTACAGAACAGAAGGCCACGGATCGATATACCATTGCGCCTCAGAGCTACGACCATACGCGTAAATGAGCCAATCATGAAGCGCGACCTCATTGACAGCCGACCAATTTTCTTCCATGAACGCTTGTAAACGCTGAGTAAAGGCCCTACCCATCACGTAGGAACATCCGGGACCAGCCGCCTCAAAAAGATAATCATAAGCGCGCATTGGCTGCGCCTTATCCAGCAGACGTTGCCGACCATCCTCCCAAAATGCCATGACATTACCCGAATAGACCTCAGCTTGCCGTTCGATCAGTACTTGGTGAGCTCTAATCAATTTATTCTCAAGCCAGATATCGTCTTGGTCAGCCAAGGCTAGATAGTCAAATCCAGAAATGTCTATATCGCGTATCAAGCGATAGAAGTTCTTGGCTGCCCCACCAAACCGCTCGATCTGTGGCAAAACACATATGCGAGAATTTTTAGAGGCAAGCGAAAGTACATGCTCATATGTTTCATCAGACGAGATGTCGACACTGATAAATACGACGACATCTACACTCCGCTGCTCGAGAACACTGGAGAGCTGGTCGTCAATCCAAAGCATGCCGTTGTAAGCCGCAAGCGCCACGGCGAACCGTGGCCGCCTAAGCATCATTTACAAACCGCCTACTTGCACATAATTTCAGGCCATCGAGCAGCCCTTTGATTCCCGCCCTGGCATAGGCGAGCCGACTGCCTTTTTGCGTTGCAACAAGTATTAGTTGGTGGCATATCCCTTGCACTCCTTCCTTAACAATTAAAAGGATGGGAATATGCTTCAGCCCCGCAAGGATAAAAACATTACGTAGACGGTAATAACGGCGGAACGGTGAATGGACAGGCACTTTCCAGCGACCAAAGGACAAGGTGTCGTCCCCAATTTTGTGCTCCATCAGGGCATCGGGGACTACAAAAATCTCGTACCCCTTCGCGACGGCACGCAGGCACCACTCCGTATCAACATAATCAATAAACAGTGCCTGCTGTAATAAACCCACATCATTCAGAACATGAACAGGGACCAAAGTGCCTGAAGAAATACAACAAGATACCTGTATAGGTTCAGAGGCGCTTGATGGAATGATTTTCCGCACCAAACCTAATTTATCGATCCGAATAACGGGATAGTAGAAACCAAGCTCGGAGTCCCGATAAATTGGACCGACAGCGCCAACTCGATGTCTAACCGATAGCCTATCGAACTCTTGGCTAAGCGAAGCGATCATACCTTCAGGCACCACGCTGTCCTGATCGAAAAAAATAATCCCGTCAGCGCCTGCCACTATTGCTTTTTGAATACCGATATTCTGAGCCTTGGCAATACCTACATTGCTCTCACATTGATGAACTTGCGCGATTTCAGAAAGTTCATCGATTTCCTCGACGCCAAGCGATGCATTATCCACAAGCATGACAGCATGAACTTGACGAGCAATTAGCTTCAGCTGCCTGCAGAGGGCTACCATGTCGGGATGATACGTAACAACGACCGCAACTATTACTCTCAGCATCATCCTGACCTAAATTTTCCGTCCACCCTAATGCCCGGGCCATATCTGTATTGCTGCCCTTTGATAGAGAAAAGCGTGAATTGTTCCGAGCAAAGCCAACCGTAAAAACCATGACCGGCTCGAAGCTAACAAGCGCAACCCATCAGCCATAGCCGAGGGGTATGACCTACCAGGTTTTCTTAATCTAATGATGCAAAGCAAGTCTGAAGATTGGAGAGACTAACCACAGTCCGGCAAGAAAATTATTCAAAAAGGGTGACGGACACCTTGCCATTGAGAACTGCGACACGTTTTTTATTTTTGCTCGCACCTTTTCACTATCTGCGCCTAAATAGGTGCTCTACCGTCCAGCCAGTTGGTGCGACACTAGACCGGCTTCCAACCAAGTGATGCTGTAAGCTAAACATCTATATTTGTTTAATAATTCCAGTACCAGGTCTGCTAGGAACAATCTTAACTGGTCTCTCGGTCACGAAAACCCATGCCCAATAACGAGGATGGTATCAACTCAATGCACCCAGGCAACTCTTCAGCACTTAACGATATCTATTCATCGATCAAACGTTCATCACTTATTGGCCTGCTGGGATGGCAGGATGTAAGACAGCGCTATAAGAGATCCGCGCTAGGTCCATTCTGGCTAACAATTAGTATGGGCGTGATGATCGGCACTATGGGGCTGGTCTTCGGCAATATCTTTAATGCCACTCTTTACGACTTCCTACCATTCCTATCTCTTGGAATAATCTTCTGGACGTTCTTGTCATCGTCAATCAATGAGAACTGTACAGCGTTCATCGCAGGCGAAGGCATTATCAAACAACTGCCAATACCACTATTCGTTCACATTGCTCGTGTAATCTGGAGAAACCTATTAATTTTGGCACATAATATAGTCATATTTCCCGCCGTGCTAATTGCCGTAGGCCGACCCGTAGACTGGCTTGTGCTGCTCAGCATCCCAGCACTCGTTTTGACTATCGTCAATGTTGCGTGGATCTCGCTACTTTTAGCCACAGTATGTGCACGCTACAGAGATCTACCACAAATCGTGGGCAGCCTTTTACAGGTTATGTTTTATCTGACCCCCATCATGTGGATGCCCAATCTCCTAGACGATGAGAAGGTCTTTTTCCTGCTACAGCTCAATCCGCTGTTTCACGTTCTAGATATTCTTCGGTCCCCGTTGATGGGCGAGACCCCTGATGCGGTAAGCTGGTATGTATGCATAAGTACCGCTGTGATTGGTTGGATATTTACACTTTACTTCTATAGCAAATACAAACAGCGTATTGCGTACTGGCTTTAAGGATACTGCTGTGGCCAAGATAGATTTTCAAAACGTCGGTGTTGAATTTCCAATTTACAACTCATCGTCTCGCTCGTTAAAAAAAGACATTATGAAGGTAGCGACGGGAGGGCAGCTCGGCGCTACCGATAACGGAAAAGTTGTCGTCAAAGCACTGGAGAATATCAGCTTCCAACTCTCTGACGGAGACAGAGTGGGCCTTATAGGACATAACGGCGCGGGCAAGACGACCCTCTTACGGTTATTGAGTGGAGTCTACTCGCCTACCAGAGGTGCGGCCTCCATTAAGGGAAATATAGGTTCTCTTATTGCTATTTCCTTAGGTATTGACCCTGAATTCACAGGGCGCGAAAACATATATATGCGTGGCGCCTTGCTTGGAATAAGCAAGAAGGAAATTAACCAAAAAATTGATGACATCATAGAGTTTTCTGAACTAGGGGACTTCATTGATGTACCTGTTCGAACCTACTCGTCAGGCATGCATCTCCGACTGGCTTTTAGCGTTTCAACAATATTCAGGCCGGAAATTCTGCTCATGGATGAGTGGCTTTCGGTAGGGGACGAAGGTTTTCAACACAAGGCGGAGGCAAGAATCAAGGAAATGATCAGTGCCACCAAAATTCTGGTCATTGCCAGCCATTCGCGAGAGTTAATCGAAAAAGTATGTAACCGTGCCATTTGGATGGAGCATGGAACGGTAAAGATGATCGGGCCTGCAAAAGATGTTACAGAAGCATATTTCAATTGAATAAATGCCATGCCTCTAGCAGAAAAACTCTGCTCATTATCAGTACATAATCTTTATAGATACTAGGCCACACAGTAGTCAACCAGGACGGATGCATTAAATGCGACTTTTGAGCAGAATTGTAAACAGGTTAGTATTCCCAGCAGCGAACAACTACCTAAAGCTTCAATCGTATCAAAACCGGCAGAAATCAAAAAGAAATAAGGAGCAAATTTTTTTAGAAAAACCTTATAAAGGGCAAAAAATAATGCTTCTTGTATTATATGAGAAAGGCATTCTCAGAAACGCCGTTATTGGCCTTCTTCAAAGCGCAAAAAAACAAGGCATATATACACTCTGTGTGAATACACTAAAAATAAGCGACATAGAGCAGCATAAAGACATTATCGACTGCTACATTGATAAGTATAACTACGGCCGAGATTTTGGCAGTTATAAATCTGGTTTCGAGCACATCTTTAGGCGAGGCATTCAAAAGGACTGCCCTCGCCTTCTCATGATAAATGACAGCATATTTTTCAGTTCCAAGCACATCGATAAATTCCTTGAGGAAATGTTTAATAGTGAAACAGAAGCACTGGGCGCAACTGAGAACTTTGAAATAGAGCATCATCTTGGTTCATTCTGTATAGCCTTTGATAAAAAGATACTCAATAACGAAATATTTCAAAATTATTGGAAGAATTACGAACTGACTGATGTACGACCAGACGTCATCAAGCGGGGAGAAATGGGGCTTTCCAAGACATTAAAGCGAGTAGTGACATCACCTGATCAGTTCAAGGCACTATACGATTCGACTCGCATTGCCAAAGTTCTGGAAACTAACACAGACTTAATCGACAGCTTGGTTACGCTATCCAGAGCATCTGACCTTGTAGACTGGCCAAAATATTCTACAGCGGTCATGATACAAGGGCTTACAAAAAAATATCTGTATAACAGTTATAACCTGATGGGCTTATGGGGCGAAGACGTTAAAAGCAGTGAGCTTGAGGATTTTAGAATGAACTTCGTCATGTCTACTAAATCCTTAGCAGGCTTTGTTTACAAGCATCTGGAAGATGTAGACCTAACATACAACGATGTTTATAAAATTATCTGTATAGAAGCGATAGCTCACTTTGTCGAAACATTTTCCAGAGGCTCGCAGATTCATCAGAATAATATCTTTCTGCATCATATTGGCATGCCATTGATAAAGCTTGACGGGCTTTATCGAGGAATGCTTGTCTCCCGCGACGTTGAAAGCATTGCTCAGGATCTAGACGATCATCAGGTAGACGAATTTAGGCAGATCATGTACTCACGTCCATTTGGCGGAAACGTGCTTTTCGGCTGGAAGCGTGCCGCGTTTTACAGAGGCCTGATATGAAATTTAAAAAGATATTCATTCATATCGGAATGGGTAAAACCGGAAGCTCTTATCTTCAGAGCTGCTTCGAGCAATTAGAACTGAGCGGCGCGTTCGAAAAAACAACTTACCCTGTAATCACAGCCGGTGGCGACTTTCAAACGATACGAAGCGGTAATGCGCTGAACTTGGCGATGTCGTTGTCTACGACTGATTCCAAAGCGTTCTGCAAAACTCGTATGGAAGCAGCAATCAAACAGCTATTAAATAGCGCTAGTAGTGAAAAGGACCAACTGCTGCTATCTTGTGAACATTTTTTTTCTGTAGACAAGGAACTCCTAGCCGAACTCTTATGCACGCTAAAGCAGTACAGCTGTAATATTTCGCTTATTGTTGTAGCCAGATCTATAAACGAACTAGCTTATTCAAGTTATAACCAGCACATTAAAAGACATGCAGCCACCCATCTGTATGATGATGAGTTTCTGAATGAATTCTGCCTAGCAATAGCCGAAACCCTGAAAAACTTGGACGCTGTCACTCAAGACGTTCAGGTACTGTCGTATAAGAAGAATGGTCTTCTTGATGACTTTCTTTCTTTACTAACAGAACCTATTGAAATAAGCGCGCAGTTTAAAAATTTAACTGTAAACAGATCGCTAGATACCATTGAAATTAAATTACTGACCCATATCAATAAAATCTTCGCCGACGAGCAACTAGCTTCCAACATAAGTGACCGCTGGATTTATGAAAGCACGCCCTACTTAGAAACAAATACAAAAAAAGATAGCCGCGCTATCGATATATTTACTAGCTACGCTGAGCAGATGAAACCAATCAGCCCTCATACAAAAAAAATAATTGGACTCCTAACAGCATTTTCGGAAAATGAGGGCGGCTCCCCTGAGCCTGAATATAAGCAGACCGAAATTTTACAACAAAAGTTCTTTATAGCCTTGGAGGAAATTGTCAAATATTCTAGTCAATTCATGCTCTTAAAGAGTTATACGTCAACCCTATCTCCATCCAAAGAGCATTTCGACCCAATACATTATCTTCTTATAAACCAAGATGTTTTGCGAGCGAGAATGGATCCTGAAGAACATTATAAAATGTTTGGTGCTCATGAAGGTCGGTACACTTGCTTTATTTAAACCAGCGAAACGGACCGTCATCCGGTCCGTTTTATTTTATAAATGCCATCCCGCACCAACCAAAACAAAGAAAAAGACCTTGCATTAATAAAAGATGAATCACTGCAGCCCGTATCAACTGATTTCTTAAATCATGAAATCAGGCTATCGTTTGAGCAAAAGAGCAAGGACTTTATGACTATGGCAGGTTACGTGCGCAATCAGTATTATATAGAGAATCTAGGCATTCCTAAATAATAAATATATTATACAAAAGCCTACTGGTTACGATTTAAATTTACTTAAACTCTACAACCCCAAACCAAGACCTACACATCCAAGGCCACGAATATAGCACTTGTCTTCTATTATAAAAAGCCAAGCGCGATCCATAAAATCTTAAAAATTAAAACCAGACTAGAATAATTTCAATTTATCTTGCTTTAAAAGTCAGAGCACATACTTTATATCCGCTTCCAGATATTAAAGGTGAGCTTTTTTATTCCTCACAAAGCAAACTGACTCCTTATAAAAAGCATAATTATTTACTTATCCATCGGCCGATTAAGTGCTTAAATTTTGCAGCAGTCTCGCCTACCACCAAAACTCAAGACCTCTCCCAAGACAATAGGAATCAATAAAATCAGCTTTAAACCAGTCTTGAATATACATTTATAAGTCTTGATGAGAGCTGCAGCCAACTAGCAACATTAGTCAGTACAGGTAGTAGCTGATAATCGAACACGATGATATATCAAAAAAATTCCTGATTGGCTCGCTGCACACCCTCTTTGCAGCTAGATACAAACTGTTCGCTTGGACTCAGAATTTTTAAATTTAGAACTCATAGTATTCCGCACCAATGCGACTCGAAGACCATAAATAAGGAGCTAAGGCTAGACACTCGCGATATAAATCCAGCACCCTAAAGCAACTGACAACATGTGTACCCCGTCTGCCGTGTCACATTTGAGACACTAAACAACTTACATACATAAGGCGGACAAGTCTTGCGTCTTTTTATCCGCAATGGGACATTGTGATATTCGGACGCCGATTGCAATATAGTCCCCCCTTATCAAGCTTTAATACTAGCAAGATTACTCCAGCTCATTGACACGATCTCGCAACTCTTTACCCGGCTTAAAATGCGGAACGTATTTTCCATCCAACGTTACAGATTCCCCTGTTTTAGGGTTTCGCCCTGTACGAGGTGAACGATAATGCAAAGAGAAGCTGCCGAAGCCTCGTATTTCAATACGATCTCCGGTTGAGAGCGCTTGGGCCATTTGCTCAAGCATTGTCTTGATAGCCAGCTCAACATCGCGAGCTGACAGCTGCCCTTGCTCCGAAACGATACGTTCGATCAACTCCGACTTGGTCATGGAATTTTCCTTCTTTTTCAAGCGGCTAGATCATTTTTTAAATCTTTTAGCATGACTGCTTGGCTTTGAAAAGCATATACCCAGCAAAAGGCTGTAAATTTATTTGACGCTAAACATATAACCCCTTAGATCTGAGAAGCTTTTTTTAGGCAATAAAAAAAGGGTGGCCTAAGCCACCCCTTTCTTAGAAAACCTAAGGTGATTAACCCTGGTTTTCCATCTGCGCCTTGATCAGGTCACCGATAGTAGTCGGGCCTGCGCTCGGCTCCTGCTTGTTACGCAGGGACGTCATCGCTTCCTTCTCATCGTCAACATCCTTAGACTTGACGGAAAGGCTGATCACGCGGCTCTTACGATCGATGCTGATGATCTTGGCTTCAACTTCGTCGCCTTCCTTCAGAACGTTACGCGCATCTTCAACGCGATCACGGCTGATTTCAGAAGCCTTCAGAACGCCTTCGATCTCATGGCCCAGAGTGATGATGGCGCCCTTGGCGTCAACTTCCTTCACTGTACCACGAACGATGGTGCCCTTCTCGTTCAGAGCAGCGTAGCTGGAGAACGGATCGTCTTCCAACTGCTTGATGCCCAGAGAAATGCGCTCACGCTCAGGATCAACGGACAGGATAACGGTATCCAGCTCATCACCCTTCTTAAAGCGGCGTACGGCTTCTTCGCCCGGCTCGTTCCAAGAAATATCGGACAGGTGAACCAGACCGTCTATGCCACCATCCAGACCAATGAAGATACCGAAGTCAGTAATGGACTTGATAGTACCGGAGATACGATCGCCCTTGTTGAACTGACCGGAGAACTCTTCCCATGGGTTCGGACGGCACTGCTTGATACCCAGAGAGATACGACGACGTTCTTCGTCGATATCCAGAACCATAACTTCCACTTCGTCGCCAACCTGTACGACTTTGGACGGGTGGATGTTTTTGTTGGTCCAATCCATTTCGGATACGTGTACCAGACCTTCAACGCCTTCTTCCAGCTCAGCGAAGCAGCCGTAATCAGTCAGGTTAGTAACACGAGCCTGAACACGTGTACCTTCTGGGTAACGCGCCTTGATAGCAACCCATGGGTCTTCGCCCAGTTGCTTCAGGCCCAGGGATACGCGGTTACGCTCGCGATCAAACTTCAGAACCTTAACGTCGATCTCGTCACCAACATTAACGATTTCGGAAGGATGCTTGATACGCTTCCATGCCATGTCAGTGATGTGGAGCAGGCCATCTACGCCGCCCAGATCAACGAACGCACCGTAGTCGGTGAGGTTCTTGACGATACCGCGAACCTGCTGACCTTCCTGCAAGGACTCCAACAGCGCTTCACGCTCGGCACTGTTCTCAGCCTCAAGAACGCTACGGCGAGAAACAACAACGTTGTTGCGCTTCTGGTCAAGCTTGATGACCTTGAACTCTAGCTCTTTGCCTTCCAGGTGGGCAGTGTCACGCACAGGACGGACATCAACCAGGGAGCCTGGCAGGAAAGCACGGATGCCGCTAACGTCAACAGTGAAACCACCCTTGACCTTACCGTTGATAACACCCTTGACCACTTCGTCAGCGTTGAACGCAGCTTCCAGGACCAGCCAGGACTCAGCGCGCTTGGCTTTCTCGCGAGACACTTTGGTTTCGCCGAAACCGTCTTCCACGGCATCGAGAGCCACATGGACTTCATCGCCCACGTTGATAGTCAGCTCGCCTTGTTCGTTGTAGAACTGCTCGAGCGGAACAAGACCCTCAGATTTCAGGCCAGTGTCGACAACTACCCAGTCACCATCGATGGAAACCACAGTACCTGTGATGATGGCACCCGGTTGCATGTCGAGGGATTTCAGACTTTCTTCAAAGAGTTCTGCGAAGCTTTCGCTCATGTTTATACCTGTAATGTTGGGTACACGATGCACCCGATCTACCGCATCACCAGCCAATGCGGGGTTCGTTATCAATATCCAGCAGACAGGTTGAGACTGGTTCCTGCCTGCCTTCACCAAATATCCCAGGATAGGATAATCTGGCTGTCATCCTGCCAGGTCACGCTCGGCGGCCAATGCAAGGATGTGGTCGAGCACTTGTTCAATCGAGAGATTCGTCGAATCCAGGACAATGGCATCATCTGCCGGCTTGAGTGGAGCGACGGTGCGCTGAGTATCACGCTCGTCGCGCTCACGAATCTCTTCGAGGAGACCCGGCAAAGTAACACTTTCACCCTTTTTCTTCAACTGAAGATAGCGCCGTCTGGCGCGTTCTTCGGCGCTAGCGGTCAGAAATATCTTTAATTCCGCATCTGGGAAAACCACGGTTCCCATATCCCGACCATCCGCAATAAGGCCAGGCGCCTCGCGAAAGGCTTTCTGTCGCTGCAACAACGCTTCACGTACAGCCGGCAGGATCGCCACCTGTGAAGCGCCTGCCCCGATATCTTCGGTTCGAATGAAGTCGGTAACATCCTCCCCCTCTAGGACAATGCGCTGACCATGCTCATGCCCAGCCTGGAATTGCACGTCCAGATACGCTGCCAACGCCTTGAGTGACTCCTCATTCGTCAGGTCAACGCCGTGGTTGCGCGCTGCGAAGGCCAGCAGGCGATAAAGCGCTCCGGAGTCCAGTAGATTCCAGCCCAGACGGCGGGAAAGAAGTGCCGCGATAGTGCCCTTCCCAGAGCCTCCTGGCCCATCGACTGTAATAACCGGAGCGGTACTCATCATACGGAAGCCTCTTCTTTCACACGAATCCCAGCTTTAGCTGCCAGTTCAAGAAAGCCGGGAAAGGAAGTTGCAACATTTGCACAATCACGAATTCGTATCGGTGCGCTCGCTCGCAGCGAGGCCACACTAAACGCCATTGCGATGCGATGATCACCATGACTTTCCACTTCTCCACCACCCATGGAGCCGCCCTCGATCACGATTCCATCAGGCGTAGGAATAGCACTTACACCCAGTACTTTCAAACCATCAGCCATGACCTGAATACGGTCAGACTCCTTGACACGCAACTCTTCCGCACCTCGCAGAACGGTACGCCCTTGAGCACAACTGGCGGCAACAAACAGAACCGGGAACTCATCAATTGCCAGCGGCACCAACGCTTCCGGTATTTCGATTCCCTTCAACGTAGCTGAACGGACGCGCAGATCAGCTACAGGTTCTCCCCCTACCTCACGCTGATTCTCAAGCGTAATGTCGCCACCCATCAGGCGCAGGATATCGATGACCCCGGTACGAGTAGGATTGATACCCACGTGTTCAAGAACCAACTCGGAGTTTTCCGCAATGCTTCCGGCCACCAGGAAAAAAGCTGCCGAGGAAATATCTGCAGGTACTTCGATACGATTGGCAGTGAGCGTGGAGCCCGAGCGCACTCTTGCCACATTACCTTCTACCGTCACCGGATAACCAAACCCCTGCAACATTCGCTCGGTGTGATCACGCGTCGGAGCAGGCTCAGTAACCGATGTCTCCCCTTCGGCATACAGGCCTGCCAGCAATAGGCAGGACTTAACCTGGGCGCTGGCCATGGGCATGTCGTAATGGATACCTTTGAGCTTCTGTCCGCCGCGAATGGTCATCGGTGGCCGTCCCTGCTCTGCTGTTTCGATAACAGCCCCCATCTCCCGCAACGGATCGGCAACCCGGTTCATGGGTCGCTTGGAGAGCGAGGCATCACCGGTCAGGGTGGTATCAAATGCCTGAGCGGAAAGAATCCCGGACAACAGTCGCATTGAGGTGCCTGAATTTCCTAGGTATAGCGGACCTGCAGGCGCCTTGAGGCCATGCAATCCCACACCATGAATGGTTACACGACCATTGGTGGGCCCCTCGATGACGACCCCCATATCACGGAACGCCTGCAGCGTAGCGAGGGCATCCTCACCCTCAAGGAACCCTTCCACCTCTGTCGTTCCATCCGCCAGGGAGCCCAGCATGATTGATCGATGCGAAATGGACTTATCTCCGGGCACTCGAACGCGTCCGGACAACGAGCCGCCAGGATTGGCGATATAGGTAAGATCTTTAGTTTGCATAGCGTCCACATAGGCCCGGCGGGCCAGTATTTTGCCGAAATGCTCGCGGGCAACCCGGGCGCGGGTAAAGACACCCAGCAGCTGATGCCCATCCTGTGTAATGACAGCCTGACGCAATGCATCCAGGTCGTCACGAAATGTATCCAGTGTCCGCAGTACGGCTTCCCGGTTGGCTAGAAAAATATCGTGCCACATGACCGGATCACTGCCAGCGATACGGGTGAAGTCTCGAAAGCCACCAGCGGCATAACGAAAAATCTCAAGGTTCTCACTACGCTGGGCGAGCGAATCAACCAGGGTAAAAGCCAACAGATGCGGCAAATGACTGGTAGCAGCCAACACCTCATCATGGTGGTCAACCGTCATGTATTCAACATCAGCACCCAGTGCCCGCCAAAGTAGATCAATATTTGCAAGCGCCTCAGCATCCACCTCATCAAGGGGTGTAAGAATGACTTTGTGCCGCTTGAATAGTTGACCATTAGCCGCCGTAACACCGCTCTTTTCAGAACCAGCGATTGGATGCCCTGGGACGAAGCGGAACGCTTTGCCGGCAAAGGCCTTTCTGGCTGCCCGGGCAACGCTGCCTTTTGCACTCCCAACATCGGTCAGCACAGCCTGACCGATGTCGAGAGCCGCAAGCTCTGCAAGGACTCGTTCCATGGCAAGAATGGGAACCGCCAACTGGATAACGTCTGCATTCTGACAAGCAACGGCCAGCTCTGCCTCAGCGCTATCAACAACCTCTAACTCAACCGCTAGACGCCGTGTTTCTCTATCCCGATCTACGCCGACCACTTCATGAAACAGGCCGCTCTCCTTCATGCCCTTGGCAAACGAGCCGCCAATCAGTCCAAGTCCTACTACGACGAGACGACCAAACATGGGGACCTTTTGCGATTCAACCACGAGCCAGCACCTTGGCAAGCGCCTCAAGGAAACGACTGTTTTCCTCTTTCGTACCAATAGAAACACGAAGGAATGTTGGCATGCCGTATCCAGCGACCGGACGGACAATCACACCCTCTTGCAGCAATGCCTGATAAACAGGCGCGGCCGGTTGCCCGAGATCAACCGCGATAAAGTTTCCCTTGGAAGGAATCCAGGAAAGTCCCAGCTGCTGAAAACCCTGTTCAAACTGAGCCATTCCCTCGTCATTGACCTGACGACTTTTAGCCAAGTAATCAGCGTCATCCATAGCCGCGCATGCTGCAACCAAGGCAAGGCTGTTGACATTGAATGGCTGTCGTACGCGATTCAATACATCCGCAATCTGCGCTGAAGAAATGGCATACCCCACCCGTAACGAGGCCAAGCCATAAGCCTTGGAGAATGTACGTGAAACCAAGAGGTTGGAGTGGTCCGCCAGATAGCTCAAACCATCCGGCAACTCGTCTCCCTCGGCATACTCAATATAAGCTTCATCAAGCACCACCAACACATTCTCGGGTACCGCCTTCAGAAAGGCCGCCAAAGCGTGTGGACCAAACCAGGTACCTGTTGGGTTATTGGGATTAGCCAAAAAGACGATTCGCGTATGCTCGTCGATAGCCTTGAGCATCGCATCCAGATCATGCCCCCAATTCACGGCGGGAACTGCACGACCTTCGGCACCAATTGCCTGCGTCACCAGAGGATATACGGCAAATGCATGCTCGCTAAATACCGCATTAAGACCAGGAGCTAGGTAAGCGCGTGCAACCAGCTCGAGAATATCGTTAGAACCGTTGCCCAAGGTTATCTGATCGATATTGACGCCGCATCGACTGGCAATTTTCTGCTTGAGCTCAAACCCATTGCCATCCGGGTACCGTGTCAGCTCAGCCAGCTCGGCTCTTATCGCCTCAGTTGCCTTGGGACTCGGGCCTAATGGATTTTCATTGCTCGCCAACTTGACGATACGCTGAGGATCCAGTCCTAATTCGCGCGCCAACTCATCGACTGGCTTGCCTGGAACATAAGGTGAAAGTTTCTGCACGCCTGGCAAGGCTTGCGCTAGAAAATCGCAGCTCATCGTAACCTCATAATGGCCGGATTCCCGGCACCCATTAAACGAATGGACGCCATGGTAGACCATGCAGCCGCGGGAACCCAGCCCAAGGCACAGGATTACTCAATGACAACTGATCTATATGAGTAATGCTCATCACCTTGATGCAAGGTAGTCAGCCATTTTAAAAGGCCAGAAAAAAGGGCGGCGTAATCACTTACGCCGCCCTTTTCTATTAACCTAAGCTAGCCAGAAGCTTTTCCCATTCCTTGTTTTCTTTCTTGGACACTCCTCCAAGCAGCTCTATGGCCTGACGCAAGCGGAAGCGTGTGAGGTCGGGACCAAGAATTTCCATAGCATCAAGGACCGAGACGGAGCTGGCCTGTCCAGTGATAGCTGCAAACATCAACGGCATCACGTCTCGCAGCTTGAGCTCAAGTCCCTCGGCTACACCCTGAATACATGCCGTAATATTATCCTTGGTCCACTGCCGTAGCGATTCCAACTTCCAGAGAGTCAGCTGCATTACCTGGCGCACCTGATCTGGAGAAAGCTTCTTGTGAGCAAACAACCCCGCATCCAGCGGCAAAGCGCCGGCAAAAAAGAAACTGGCCAGCGGTGCAATCTGACTGAAGGTTTCAACACGCCCCTGTACGTGAGGCGCGATCTTCATCAGGTAGTCAGGGTTGAGCGCCCATTTCTGCACCTCGGCAGCAAATGCCTCCACGCTCAGCTCACGGATCCACTGTCCGTTTAGCCAAGACAGTTTTTCAATGTCGAAAATGGGGCCGCCAAGCGAGATACGATTGATATCGAAGTGCTCGATCATCTCAGCCAACGTGAACTTTTCACGCTCGTCCGGCATTGACCAACCCATCCGGCCCAAGTAGTTCAGCATGGCCTGGGGCAAATATCCCATACGCTCATAGAACGTTACGGACGTCGGGTTCTTGCGCTTGGAAAGTTTGCTCTTGTCTGGATTACGCAGCAACGGCATATAGCACAGTGCAGGTTGCTCCCAACCAAAGTATTCGTACAGCTTGATGAGCTTAGGTGCGGAAGGCAGCCACTCTTCGCCACGCAAAACGTGAGTAATGCCCATCAGGTGGTCATCGACCACGTTAGCCAGGAAGTATGTCGGCAAGCCGTCTGCCTTCATTAGAACCTGCATGTCCATGCGGTCCCACGGAATTTCGACATTGCCGCGCAGCATATCCGGCACGACGCAGATGCCTTCTGTTGGTACCTTCATTCGTATGACATGGGATTCACCCTCAGCAATACGACGCTGCGCCTCGGCAGGATCGATATGCATGCAGTGTCCATCATAACGGGGCGTTTCCTTGCGGGCCGTCTGCTCGGCACGCACCTGATCCAGACGCTCGGCCGAGCAGAAGCATGGGAACGCATGTCCCTTGGAGACAAGCTCGTCGGAGTACTTCTTATAAATCTCACCCCGCTCACTCTGGCGATAAGGTCCATGTGGACCTCCTACGTCAGGACCCTCGTCCCATTCGATACCCAGCCAACGTAGCGCATCATAGATCTGCTGTTCAGACTCACGCGTAGAGCGAAGCTGATCGGTATCCTCGATACGCAGGATGAACTGACCGCCATGCTGACGAGCAAAGCAGAGATTGAACAAGGCGATGTAAGCGGTACCGACATGGGGATCGCCAGTAGGCGACGGTGCGATACGCGTGCGAACAGTGGTCATGGAAGGTCTCGACACAGAACAATACAAAAGGAGATGTTAGCAGCGGGCAAGCCTTGGCTTCCAGCGCCGAAAACACAAAGGCCCGGCTTTAGGACCGGGCCTTTGTGTTTGACACTCACTCAAGCCGCCATGAGGCGCTCACGCAGTTGCTGGATTTCATCACGCAGTTTGGCTGCGGCTTCAAATTCCAGATCACGCGCCAGCTTGAGCATACGCTCTTCAAGCTGAGCGATCCGCTTGGTGATATCTGCCGGTGAACGCAGCTCGGCCTCATAACGACCGCTGTCCTCGACTGCCTTGACGGCACGACGCTTACCGCGGGCACCCGGAACAGCCGCACCTTCCATGATATCGCGGATATCCTTCTTGATTCCCTTGGGCACAATGCCGTTAGCCTCGTTAAAGGCCAATTGCTTGGCTCGGCGCCGCTCTGTTTCATCAATGGCACGCTGCATGGAGCCTGTCATCGAATCGGCATAGAGAATCGCCTTGCCGCTCAGGTTACGTGCTGCACGACCAATCGTCTGGATAAGAGAACGCTCTGAACGCAAGAAGCCTTCCTTGTCAGCATCCAAGATCGCAACCAGCGAAACCTCCGGCATATCCAGTCCCTCACGGAGCAGGTTGATACCGACGAGCACATCGAACGTTCCCATTCGAAGATCGCGAATGATCTCTACCCGCTCTACCGTATCGATGTCAGAGTGCAAATAGCGAACCCGAACATCATGATCGGCCAGATAGTCCGTTAGGTCTTCAGCCATGCGCTTGGTAAGGGTTGTCACCAGAACGCGCTCATCCTTGGCTACTCGCAAGCGAATTTCAGAAAGTAGATCATCTACCTGTGTCGTTGCTGGGCGGATTTCAATCTCTGGATCGACCAGGCCTGTCGGGCGCACCACCTGCTCAATAACACGGCCGGCATGCTCTGCTTCATAAGGCCCTGGCGTTGCTGATACAAATATGGTTTGCGGACTCCCCGCTTCCCACTCCTCGAATCGCAGCGGGCGATTATCCAGAGCCGAAGGCAGTCGGAAGCCATACTCGACCAGCGTCTCTTTACGTGAGCGATCGCCTTTGAACATCGCCCCTATCTGCGGCACGGTTACGTGAGATTCGTCGATCACCAGCAGCGCATCAGGAGGTAGATAGTCATACAGGGTTGGCGGCGGCTCACCCGGAGCACGCCCGGACAGATACCGTGAGTAGTTTTCGATGCCATTGCAGTAGCCCAACTCCATGATCATTTCCAGATCAAAGCGGGTTCGCTGTTCAAGTCGCTGCGCCTCAAGCAGGCGGTTTTGCGTACGCAGGAATTCCAGCCGATCCTTGAGCTCCGCCTTGATATGCTCAATGGCCTCAAGCAGCGTATCGCGTGGCGTGGCGTAATGCGTCTTGGGATAGAAGGTAAAACGCGGCAGCTTTCTGATGACCTCCCCCGTCAAGGGATCGAAGGCAGAAAGATTTTCTACCTCGTCATCAAATAGTTCTACGCGAATAGCCTCAAGGTCAGACTCAGCCGGGTAAATATCGATCACATCACCGCGCACCCGAAACGTTGCACGGGAGAACTCCATATCGTTGCGCGAATACTGTAATTCAGTCAGACGTCGTAGCAGCGTGCGCTGATCGATACGGTCTCCGCGATCCAGATGCAGCACCATCTTGAGGTAAGCCTTGGGGTCGCCCAGGCCGTAGATGGAGGATACTGACGCTACGATGATTGCATCACGGCGCTCCAATAATGCCTTGGTTGCCGACAGTCGCATCTGCTCGATGTGATCGTTGATAGACGAATCCTTCTCGATAAAGGTATCCGAGGAAGGCACATAGGCTTCTGGCTGATAGTAGTCATAGTAAGAGACGAAGTACTCGACAGCATTGTCAGGAAAAAAGGCCTTGAATTCTCCGTACAGCTGAGCCGCCAATGTTTTATTGGGCGCCAGCACGATCGTGGGTCGCTGAATCTGAGCGATGACGTTGGCGATACTGAAGGTTTTGCCCGAACCGGTCACACCCAGCAAGGTTTGATGTGACAGGCCAGCATTGATCCCTTCGACCATCTGGCGAATCGCCTCCGGCTGGTCACCAGCCGGGGTATAACGTGTAGACAATTGAAATGCAGACATGAGCTTCCTCAAGAGGAGGTGCAGAGAGCCATCCTGCCCGAGATGCACCCCAAATAACCAACACGAACCCAGCGTTTCGTTGTCTGTACTCCTGGAATGACATTGCTATCCAGACTCTTTTAAATGCGTCCTGACAGCATATTTTTCAAGCATTGAACATTAGTCTAGTTACTGCCAGGCGGGACCTGTTTTTTGTCGCCCCGACAGACGATGCCCGCTATACTGTCTCCCCGCTTGCGCACAACGGCAATCGGGTCTTGTGCGTGTTTTCATTCTTCTAAATCGAGCTTGCGCACAATGAGTTTGTTCTCTGCCGTCGAAATGGCTGCCCGCGATCCAATCCTGGGCCTAAACGAAGCCTTCAATGCCGATGCCCGCCCTACCAAGGTCAACCTGGGCGTTGGTGTCTATTACGACGAGCAGGGCCGCATCCCCCTGCTACGCGCCGTAGAAGAAGCGGAAAAGAAACGCGTTGTAGCCCGCGCGCCGCGTGGATACCTGCCCATTGACGGTATTGCCGCTTATGACGAAGCAGTGCAAACCCTGCTGTTCAGTCAGGGCTCTCCACTGATCAGTGAAGGCCGTGTTGCTACCATTCAGGCATTAGGTGGAACCGGTGCATTAAAGGTTGGCGCTGATTTTCTCAAGCGTCTCCTGCCTGATGCCACGGTAGCCATCAGTGATCCGAGTTGGGAGAACCATCGTGCCCTGTTCGAGGCGGCAGGCTTCCCCGTACAAAACTATCGCTACTACCATGCTGCCACGAATGGTCTGAACCGCGGCGGCCTGCTGGAAGACCTTAACGCCCTTCCTCCGCATTCCATTGTGGTATTGCATGCATGCTGCCATAACCCGACCGGTGTCGATCTGCAGTTGGACGACTGGAAGGAAGTGCTGGAAGTCATCAAGACGCGCGAGCACGTGCCCTTCCTGGATATCGCTTATCAGGGATTTGGCGATGGCATCGAGGAAGATGCTGCAGCTGTCCGCCTGTTTGCCGAATCAGGTCTGACCTTTTTCGTTTCTAGCTCGTTCTCAAAATCATTTTCTCTCTATGGCGAGCGCGTCGGCGCACTTTCGATCGTAACGGCTGATCGCGAGGAAACCGCTCGAGTGCTGTCGCAAGTCAAGCGTGTAGTACGCACCAATTACTCCAATCCGCCGACGCACGGTGCCACGATCGTTGCGACTGTTCTGCGCGATCCAGAGCTACGCGCAATGTGGGAGGCCGAACTGGCAGAAATGCGTGATCGCATCCGTAGCATGCGCCATGCTCTGGTAGAAGGACTCAATGCAGCCGGTGCCAAACGCGATTTCAGCTTCGTCAATGGACAGCGCGGCATGTTCTCCTATTCAGGACTGACGACCGACCAAGTTGATCGCCTGAAAGCTGAGTTTGGTATCTACGCGGTAGGAACTGGCAGAATCTGTGTAGCGGCACTGAACAGGAACAATCTGGACGCGGTTATCAAGGCTATCGCCGAAGTTCTCTAAGGTTTTTTTGTCTAAGGAGAAGTGTTGACTTCTCCTTAGCAATCAGTAAGATACGTTTTGTTGTTCCGCGATAGCTCAGTCGGTAGAGCAAATGACTGTTAATCATTGGGTCCCTGGTTCGAGTCCAGGTCGCGGAGCCAAATTCAAAACCCAGCCAGTGGCTGGGTTTTTTTATGGGCGCATCCAGGCTTCATACGGTAGCGTTCATGCAGAAATTCAATAGCGATCAAGCGCCCCGTGTTTTCCTTTTGCTGTACACTCCCGCCCTTTTTGCAAACTCTGCTTTGCAATCAGGTGCTGCCATAGGCAGTTGCCTGCACTGTAAGAACCCTTTCACTGGCAATACCGGTGAGCACTATCCGAGTCTGGAGCCTATCACCAGACCCTTGCTGCCCTAGTTGGACCTTTTGTTTATGACTGCCGTCTCCCTCCCTCCGGAACAACCGACCGCCTCGCAGGGGCAATCTACAGCAGAGCAAGCCACCACGGCGGAAAAGCCCCACCTGAACCGGGTACTGAAACCCAGGCATCTGAACATGATTGCCATTGGGGGCTCGATCGGCACAGGACTTTTCGTTGCGTCAGGCGCGACCATCGCCTCAGCAGGTCCTGGTGGTGCCCTGCTCGCCTATGCCCTGATTGGTCTAATGGTGTATTTCCTCATGACGAGCCTCGGCGAGATGGCGGCCTATATGCCCGTTTCAGGTTCCTTTAGCACCTATGGAAGCCGCTTCGTTGAGGATGGCTTTGGCTTCGCCCTGGGCTGGAACTATTGGTATAACTGGGCAGTGACCATTGCAGCCGAACTTGTCGCTGCGCAGCTGATCATGAGCTTCTGGTTTCCGGATGTTCCTGGAATCATCTGGAGCGCGGGCTTTCTTGCCTTGATGTTCCTGCTGAATGTCTTTTCAGCGCGCGGATTTGGAGAAAGCGAATTCTGGTTTGCCCTGATCAAAGTACTGACAGTAGTCATCTTTATTGGCATTGGTCTAGCCAGCATCTTTGGCATCATGCACGGCGTTGAAGCCCCGGGTTTCTCCAATTTCACGCTTGGTGAAGCGCCTTTCGTGGGTGGTCTTCAGGCAATGGTAGGCGTGGCTATGATTGCGGGCTTCTCTTTCCAGGGAACCGAGCTGATTGGCGTGGCAGCAGGTGAGTCCGAAAATCCGAAAAAGAACATTCCGATCGCTATCCGCCAGGTTTTCTGGCGCATCCTGATGTTCTACATTCTGGCGATTTTTGTAATTGCCATGCTGATCCCTTATACCGACCCACGCCTGCTGCAAAACGAAGCCAGTGACATTAGCGTTTCCCCGTTTACGCTGCTGTTTGAACGTGCAGGCTTCGCTGCTGCAGCTGGCATCATGAATGCTGTCATTCTTTCTGCCATTCTGTCTGCCGGAACTTCTGGCATGTACGCCTCGACGCGCATGCTGTTTAGCCTGGCCGAGCAGGGTAAAGCCCCCCGTCTGTTTGCCAAGGTCTCGCGAAACGGCATTCCACGTAATGCTCTGTACGCGACAACACTGGTAGGCGCCCTGTGCTTTTTGACCTCGATTGTTGGCGATAAAGTACTTTATACCTGGCTTCTGAATACCTCAGGCATGTGTGGCTTCATTGCCTGGCTGGGCATTGCCATTTCCCATTATCGATTCCGCAAAGGCTATATCGCTCAGGGTGGGAGACTCGAAGACCTGCCCTACCGGGCCAAACTCTTCCCTTTCGGGCCGCTACTTGCATTCGCTCTGTGCCTATTCATTACCATGGGGCAGAACTACACGGCGCTTATTGGCGAGCAGATCGACTGGGCAGGTCTGGCAGCAACCTACATCAGCATCCCTCTGTTCCTGCTGATCTGGCTGGGCTACCGCTTCAAGCACCGCAGCCGACTGGTTCGGTATAAAGAGATAGACCTGAGCTCTGGCGATTAACACCTTTGACCCCGGCTCACGGCCGGGGTCTAGCTGGCATAGAGATAGGCTTCGATATCAATACCGGCCTCACGCATCTGTGCAAGCTTGTAACGCAGGGTGCGTGCACTGATGCCCAGCCGATCAGCCGCTTCCTTACGCCTTCCTCGCTCAGCACGTAACGTTTCCATGATGACCTCGAATTCACGGCGACGCAGGTCATCTCCCAACGCCCCTGCAGTTAGTGATTCATCAAGAGCAGTAGGACTTAAAGGCGTTTTGACTGCAGTCACTGGCGGGGCGATATCACGCGCAACAAATCCGGGAGCACCGTCAAGGCATAGGTCTTCAGGCTCAATGGTACCCGCCTGCTGCAGAATCAAGGCTCGCTGAACCGCATTATCCAATTCGCGAACATTTCCCGGCCAACCGTAGTGCTGAAGCAGCCTGGCAGCTCCTTCCGAAAACACAATACCGCTCTGCCCTGCCCTGGCGGCATGCTTTTTCAAAAGCCGATCTGCAAGCGGCAGAATATCCGCAGGGCGCTCACGAAGCGGTCGCCATGCCAAGGGAAAAACAGACAGTCGATAATACAAGTCTTCTCGAAAGCGCCCGGCGGCTACCTCAGAAGAAAGGTCCCGGTTGGTAGTTGCCAACACTCGAATATCCACCTGCTTGGGTTTGCGCGCACCAACACGCTCTACCTCTCGCTCTTGAAGCACCCGCAGAAGCTTGGCCTGTAACCCTAGTGGCATCTCGGATACTTCATCCAGCAGGATGGTGCCACCATCAGCCAATTCGAACTTGCCTGGCTGTGAGGCGATGGCACCGGTAAAAGCGCCCTTCTCATGACCAAATAAGGTGGCTTCAAGCATGTTATCCGGGATGGCTGCGCAATTGATGGCTACGAAAGGTCCGGCTGCACGCGTTGATTGCAGATGGATATAACGAGCCAATACTTCTTTCCCTGTACCGGATTCGCCAGAAATCAGCACGGTTGAGTCACTTTTTGCAACCCGGGCCGCCAAGGCCAGGAGCTGACGACTTGCCGGCTCATGGGCAACAGGGCTGTCTTGTTCATCAGCGGCTGAATGGCTTACATAGCGCTCGACTCGCTCCAGCAGCACCCGAGGGTCGAATGGCTTGACCAGATAATCCACAGCGCCTTGCCGCATAGCGTCCACAGCACGCTGAATGGAGCCAAACGCGGTCATCAGCAGGACCGGTATATGCCATTGTCTCTGCTGAATACATGCCATGAGCTGATGACCATCCATGCCGCCCATGTTCACATCACTGATGACCAGCCCATAAGCGCTCTGACCCAGTGCTACCAGTGCAGACTCTGCACTGTCGACCGAGTCGAAATCGAAGCCACCGACCTCTAGCGTATCCTCCAGTGCTTCGCGCAGGGCCGCATCGTCTTCTACCAGCAGAATACGAGCGCTCATAGGGGATTCTCCATCAGCACCAGTCGCGGTCCATGAAGCGGCAAGACAAATGTCATACAGGTTCCCCTGCCTGGCCTGGAGCGAATCAACAGGTCGCCGTGGTGAGCCTTGGCTACGGTCCTGGCTACAGTCATGCCAAGGCCGGTTCCCATGGGTTTGGTGGTGAAAAATGGCTCGCCAAGCCGCCTTACCGTTTCAACGGTCATACCGGGGCCGCTGTCGCTGATGGACAACCTCAGGGTTTCCTGCCTGGCGTACGCGTGAATCTTGTACCGCGCGGTCTTGCCTGCGGCCTGCACAGCGTTATGGACAACATTCATGACTGCACCTACAAACGTGTCCCGGTTACAAAGCACTTCTCCTACAAATGCGTCGCATTGCCATCGCAATTGCAGATCTTCCAGGTAGGGATTGGCAATTGACTGGATGGCAGCGAACAACTGAACGGGAGAAACTCGATCATTGAGCGGCAGCTCACCGCGCGCAAAGATCAACATATCCTGAACCTGGTTCTCAAGCTCATGGAGGCGATCCTTGAGTCGGCTGGCAAATCGTTGCTGCTGCTCGAATGGCAACGGACGCTCAGACAGGTGGCCTGCATACAACATGGCGGCAGATAAAGGTGTACGAATCTGATGCGCAAGCGAAGCAACCATGCGCCCCATGGAGGATAAGCGCTCATGGCGAGCCAGCTGCTCTTGAAGGCGGCGCGTTTCAGTCATATCGCTCAGCATGATGAGCTGACCGGGCTCACCGTCCAGCGAGCGTGTCGCCAATGACACCCGACGACCACTTTTGAGTGATACCTCATGCCCATCATCTTTGCGAGGCGCGAAGCAGCGACCGATAACGTCCCGCCAAAGCGTTCCTACCAGCGGCTCGCCTAGTAGATCGACTGCAATAGGATTGGCCTCGCAGACAACGCCCTGCCCATCCAGAACGATGATGCCGGCCGGAAGAATATCGAGAAGACTTTGCAGTCGGTTAGCCAGCCGCTCCTTCTCTGCCAACTCCTGAACACGTTGGGCGGTTTCGCGTGCAAGCTCACCTTTCAGATCCGATAGACGATCTTCAAGCCAGCCATACGGCTCATTGAACAGATCGGAGATGGGCTCAAACAGAACACTAGCCTGCTCAAGTGTTCGTCTGACGTCATCCGTAGAAGGCGTATTAGAAGGAACCGGCGTTACAGATGAACTCATGCAGTACTCTCTGTTTAATGACAGGAAGTCGTCACCAAACAGAGAGTGTGCAAGCTGCGTGCCGTTAGTAGAGGCACCTCAGAGGCAAGCGTTATTCCTCATCCGCCAGTTCGTCCTCACGGCGACCCATACCATACTTGCGCATCTTTTCGACCAAGGTAGTACGCCTGATACGCAAGCGCTCGGCCGCCCGAGCGACCACACCGCCAGCATCATCAAGGGCTTGCTGGATAAGGCTTTGCTCAAGATTCGCCAGATAATCCTTGAGATCCAGCCCTTCTGACGGCAGTAGTGCAGAGGATGCTGCCGGACCCGGGAGACTGGCTAGCGCTACCGCTTCACGCTCTTCAAGTTCTTCACGCAAGGATGTGGTCATTGCGTCGTTTTCATCTTCTACGTAACGGAATTTCTGTGGCAGCTCAGCTACACCGATAACACCATAGGGATGCATGATCGCCAGTCGCTCAACCAGGTTGGCAAGCTCACGCACGTTACCCGGCCAGCTGTGCCGGCACAGCGACATAATAGCCGCCGAGTTAAAGCGGATGGAGCCGCGCTTTTCATGCTCCATACGGGAAATCAACTCATTGATGAGCAGCGGAATATCTTCTGCACGATCCCGCAGGGGCGGCATATCGATTGGAAAAACGTTAAGACGATAGAACAAGTCCTCACGGAAGGACCCATCCTCGATCATCTTCTCAAGATTCTTGTGAGTTGCTGCAATGATGCGCACATCGACTGTTTGAGTCTTGTTACTGCCTACACGCTCGTAGGTACGCTCCTGCAACACACGTAACAGCTTGACCTGCATGTTGAGTGGCATATCGCCGATCTCGTCCAGGAAAAGCGTACCGGTGTTGGCCAGCTCGAACCGCCCGGCGCGGTTGGTAATGGCCCCGGTAAACGCACCCTTCTCATGACCGAACAGCTCACTTTCCAGCAATTCAGCTGGAATAGCGCCGCAGTTTACTGGAACAAAAGGGCCGTCTTTACGTTTTGAATGGAAATGCAGGTTGCGCGCAACAACCTCCTTACCTGTACCTGACTCACCGAGAATCAAGACACTGGCTTCGGTATCCGCGACTTGCTGCATCATTTTCCGCACGCCTTGAATGGCGCGGCTGGTGCCGACCAGGCTACGGAAAAGATTGGGCTCACGCTGGCGTCCGCGGTCTCGCGCCTGATCATACATATCTCGATAGACCTGAGCGCGATGGAGCGAGTCGAGCAGCTGGTTGTATTTAACCGGAACCTCTAAGGTCGCCAGGATGCGCCGCCGGACATCATCCGGCCAGTCGCTGTACGTGACGGCTCCTAGCAATAGAATAGGGAGGACCTCGTCAAACGCTCCCAGCTTTTTTAGCAGCTCGACGCTCCCCCCCTGCGCGTCGATCTGGCCCAGCAAAACACACAGTACTGCTCGACTACTTTCAAACGACTCGACAGCCTGCTCCCAATCAGCGCTCGTACAGGCGACATGTTCTTCGCCTAGAAAGGCCAGAATGACGGCAAGATCGTGGCGACGCTTCGCGTCATCTTCTATCAGGAGGATTTTAGTTTCACGCCACATCTTCAATTATTCCCTTTCCGCCAAAGACCACTAACAGGCATAGCCCTAGTAAAGTCAAAAGTGGGAACAGAGTCAATTTTATGACGTGTTTTTCTTACTTTAAATTTATTCCGCTGGTCGTATTCTTAGCCAAATAACTTGTAAACATTGGCCGCTTTCTTAGAACGCTTCATGCGAGACGCTTCTTTTGCAACTTCATTACGTTGCATACGACTTGCGTATATCAGCTTTCCATAAAAAGCCAGTAACTGCTCCAAACTTAAACGTAAAGCATAATCATTACGCGGCTGCTCTTGCATTGCCTCATCTATATAAAGGCGGCAGGCAAAGTCCAGCGGCCCTATGGCATCCCAGTCTTGATTATCGAGCGCGGCAGCCAAGGCTTCCCGCGTCTCGTCTATTCGTTTGATTGCCAGTGACATAACCCGATCTCCAATGTTCTCAGGCTGCGGGTGCGATACCGTCCCAACCCTCTTTGACGGTACGCAGAAGCTTGGCAACTTCATCGATTTTGGCCATATCGTTCTTACGGTTTGCCTCGATCAGACTGGTTGTCATGTACACATAAAGTTCGTTTAGGTTGCTGGCGATCTGTCCGCCCTTTTCGGGATCCAAAGCCTCTCGAAGGCCGCCAATGATATCGATGGCTTTGCCGATCAGAACCCCTTTTTCCGCGATCTGGCCGCGGCTCATGGCACCTTTAGCCTGCGCGAGCCGTGACAAGCCACCTTCCATCAACATCTGGATGAGTCGATGGGGGCTCGCTTCTAATACTTGAGCCTGAGTGCTGACTTGCTGATAGTGGCGCATGGCCGATTGCGTATACATGGAATGAATTCCTCACGTATAAATTTGATGTAGATAATGTCGGCCTTGAACGCGAAAGCTTTAAAAGAAGATGCGAACTTTTGCTGACAACTAGAACCAGGTGGCTATCGGCAAGCGTAAATGGCTGGACATAAAGAGCAGGTAGACCACTCTTTATGCCCAGCATGAACAGCACCCTAATGATCAGTCAGGTAGCCACGCATCGCGCCATGCCTCAAGACGACTACCATTCAACATCCAGTCTCTCAACACCGCTTCACGAAGCGCGTCGCCCGCCTTGGCCGTAGCATCCATATCGGACAGATGCATGCGAATGGCATCCACCCAGGCCTTCGTCTCGTTTTGCACGAATGTTACGGGCAAGCCAGAACGGAAGGTCACAATATCAGTGCAGATGACCGGGAATCCACAAGCTCCATACTCCAGCAGGCGCAGATTCGTTTTACATTCGTTAAAGCGATTCTGCTCTAGAGGCGCCAATGCCAAGTCCAGATTCAAACTAGCCATCTTTTCAGGATAGGGTTCGATAGGCACAGGCTTGTGAAACTCTTTGATATAGGGGCGCAATTTTTCAGGGCACATGCCCATGAAAATCCAGTCCACCTCATCCGCCAACTCTTTGAGCACATCAACAAGAAGTTCCAGATCTCCTGTATGGCTGGTACCACCAATCCAACCCACTCGTGGTTTGGGCCCAACACGTCGTTCTGCCTTTAAGTTACCCCACCAATCCACAGGCAAATAGTTAGGCATCACACGTATATCACGGTGATATTTAGAGAATGCGTCAGCCAAAGGCGCCGTTGAGGCAACGAAACGGTCAACCCTATCCAAGACAACCTGAATCAGTTTGTCCACATCCTTGGGCATTGCGTTTCGGTGAATGCTTTTTTTAGGGACATCCACATAGTAGTCATCCATATCAATGACTCGGAAGGCTTTCGAAAACGCATAACGCCCTTCTTCAATCTGATTGATGCCCTGAGGTGTAAACTGCCGCTGATACAAAATCACATCAGGATCAAAACGCTCAAGCTCCACAGGGGACAGCATCGCCTTATCAACAATCGCACCATCAACAAGCATTGCCTCCTGCATGGCTCTGAATGGCTGACGATGGCGATAGTGTCCACAGCCCCCCGAATCAGAGGGGTGTACTAACAGTCTTGGTAAAGAACTTGTGCCAATCTTGCTCCACTCTCGCGCCTTTTCATAAGCTAACTCGAAGCCAAAGCCATCCAGGGAAAGGTTCTGGTTATACGCAGTATCGCGTGCCAATAGCGGCAGCCACTTTTCATACAGAGCATGTCGCTCAGCCTGTAAAGAGCTGTACTGATCATAATTATTACTGCGACTGTCATCAGCACCCCACTGAGTCATCAAAGCGTGGGGCGTCCAGACAGTTAAATAGCCTTCTGTCTTAATCTTGAGACACAGATCAATATCCGCGTAACCGGCCTTGAATACGGCCTCATCCTGACCTTCGACTTGCTCATAAACAGAGCGTCTAACCAGCATGCAATCAGAGCTGACGACGCTGTAGTTCTGATCAGTTACCAGGCGCTCCATATAACCTGATGCATTGGCTGGCTCACCTACATGCACAGAGCCTACCGGACCACGCAGACCAAGAATCATTCCAGCATGACGGACCAATCCGGTAGGAAACAGAACTTTAGCGCCGACAATTCCTACTTCTGGCCTTAATGCATGATTGAGCATCTCGTCCAGCCAGGAGGACTGAATAATCTCTACATCTGCTGATAACAAGAGAACATAATCGCCTTTTGCTTCTCGGCAAAGTTGATTCCGGATAACGGTTGTATCCAGATTTTCGTCATACACAGTGATAGAAAATCTTGGTAGGACAAGTTTTTTCAACTCACTTAGCCAGCCAACCGTAGATTCAGGACAACTTGCATCAGCCCCAATAAGAAGCTCAAAACGAGTGTAGGATGTTTTGGAAAGCAAGCTCTCAAGACATCTCTCCAGACTGGCCTGTGTCGTTTTTGCAGCAATTACGATAGATACGAGAGGCTGCGCTTCATGGCCATAGATAACACGATAACGACCCTCGCCTAGGCTCAAAACACGAGCGTGCTCATAGCCACGAGATACCAAATGACGTGCGAGGATAGTTTGTTCCTCAAAGGATGCGCCAAACGCCGGCTTTTCTACACTTAAAAGCGCCTCATCGACATGGCCAATGCCAGCCAAACCATTGCTTTCAATGAAACGCGTCAGCAAATCGAACTCATAGGCTTGATCAAATGCTGGGTCGAAACCGCCCAGTTCGATGAATTTCTCTTTTTTCATGAGCCAGTGAGTTGCCATAACCCCAGGGTAGCTCAAGAAATAATCCAGACTAAATGCAGGTCTTAGCGCAGCTGCAGCAAGAGAACCATCTGTCTCCTTATGAAGGCTATCGGCATAAACAGCCTGACAGTCGGGTACAGCAATTAGCTCTTGGGCCATTGTCAGCAAACCGAACGGTGTAAACGTCTCACCAGCCTGTACCGTCAGGACCCAATCACAATGGGTATTAACGATTTCACGGTTCGCATGATTGATAAAACCAGCTTCTGACTTTATGAAACGCAAACCATCAGAGCCAGAATCCTTGGGTAAATCCAAAGGAGATAACACGGTGATATCGAAGTTCTGGTAGAAGCAGTCGTTCAAGCTCTGTAACGTCTCAATTATTTTATTGATATTTCCGTCACGATCTAAAACAAAAATACCAAACCTTGGCCCACCGCAACTCTCTTGTAGGCTCTTCTCAACAAGCTTTAATGACAATACCGTTGGCGCTCTCCGCGACAGCCAAAACCTCAAAGCCGCATCAGCACCTATATTGTCGAACTCGCTTCTACGCTCAACTTTTACGCACTTATAAAAATCTTCATCTGTTTTAATCAAGCCGCCTTTTTGCATTAAGCCTTTCAGCGCCTGAGCAGTACCTATAACGCCTACATCAGGCACCTGCTTTGGGGTACAGCCGTGCTTCTCAATAAAAACCTGAGCCGCTGCCTCGACAATTTTTAAATGACTTTCTTTACCAGAAATAGTGGATTGCTCTTGCGACCACTCATCTTCGCCAAAATAATCCCAAGACTTATCAATATCAGCAAAATACCAATAAGGAGGGTGTAAATCAGCCTTGATTATTTCGTAAGTATGATCAACATGCTCTAATGCATTGTAATAACGGCTATCCATCAGCCCAACAGCTTCAAGGCAACGCTTTGAGTAATAGGAAAAAGCCCCTACAATTCCACCATATAAAGGAATTTTTACATCTCTATAGGTCAGGATTGCCTTCGGATTTGGCAGCATGGCTTTTCCAATCTTATTCGCGACCCCATGCTGACTATAATTCAGATGCTCTATACCACTAATTTTTGAAGCTTTTATATACTCCTCAAAAACTGCGTGATCTGTTATATAAATATCATCTTCGATCAAAAAAACATGATCAATCCCACGCTCGATGAAACGTGACAACGCATCATTCTTGGATGCACCAACACCTTTATTTACTTCATGATGAACAAATTCATCGACCTCTATGTTATCAAAAACAGCATGATACTTGCCGTCATTCACAACAATAAAGTAATCAACCTTATCTTTAGGAATACTGTTATATAGTCTCAGAAAAGAGTCTGGTCGATTATAGGTAACTATTGCGCAACCAATCGTTTCGCCGTTGATCATGATGACCCCTGAAGAGATATATCATTGAGCGTCAACAATATGAGCTGACGCACATCTGAGCACCTCTCATGCACTATGCATGCCAAAGCCCTTCGGACTATAAAGTCCGCATAATAAAAAACCCGGCAAGCCGGGTTTTTTATTATCAAGCAAAATTACTCTTTTCTGTTGTTAAGTGCATTTAGCGTAGTCAGCACGCTAGTACTTGTTGCGTTCAACTGAGCAACCAAAGAGTCCATAGCATTGTATTTCGCACTAAGTGCGGTTTGAAGGTTTTCAATACGCAAATCAAGAGCATCTTGCTGATCGGACAGGCTATCCAGAGTACTCTGAAGGCTCGTCTTTCTATTATCCAAAATGCCTTTTGACGCGGTATAACTATCTACCTTGTTATCCAGACGCTTAAGAATTCCTGTATCGCCCGTAAAGAAACCGGAAACGGCAGAGTAATTTTCCGTCAGTGCCTTGTCCAACTTTGTGCTGTTGACCTCAAGCGTACCATCTTGCTTGGTCATAATACCCAGCTGAGACAACATGCTAATACCTGTAGAGCTTGAGCTCTGGGTATTTACCAACTCATTACGGATATCACTGAGCAAACTACGAACAGTGGCATCACCAGTCAGAGCAGCAGCCGAAGTGGTGGTCGAGCTAGAAGAGACGGTGGAAGACACTTTAGTCAGAGAGCTCGTGGTACTTATCAGAGCATTGTATGCATCCACAAAGGTCTGAACAGATTTTTTAAGCCCTTCCTTGTCAGTGGAAACTTCAACTGTAGAAGAGCCGGTACTTACCAGGTTTACAGTCAAGCCACTAATCGTTTTATCCAGCGTATTGCTGGCGCTGGTCATGGCCAACCCGTCAATCGTAAAGCTGGCGTCCTTAGGGCGTGCATCTACAAAACCGCTCACCAAATTGCCGTTGGCATCCTTGGTTTGGACGGTGCCATCTACCTGGAAGGAAGACAGGGCGCTGTCCTGAGTGGAAATGGACAGGTCGGTGCCTGCCCCTGTAGTCGTCGAGCTCAATACCAGACGGCTGCCATTGGCATCACTCAAGATGTTGGCGGTGATACCCTTGGTTTGCAGCTGCTGATTGATAGCGTCACGTACACCCGTAAGCGATGCTCCCGCCGGAATATCAATGTCGTATGACGTTCCCGTACCCGAGGCCGAGCCTTGAGTAATGGTCAGCTTACCGGCAGCCGAGGTTGTGGCATCAGTTGCCATGACCTGCGTCGCCACTTTGGAGCTGGAGGCCAGATTACTGACGTTAAGCTTGTAAGAGCCATTTACCGCGCTATTGCTGGACGTAACGGTAGCGACCTTTTCATCGGATGATTTAGCACTCAAACCAACAAAAGAAGACGTTGTATTCAGTTTATCCAATGCAGATTGAAAGGTCTCCAAAGCGCTTTTGAGGCTACCAATAGCCGAAAGCGTGGTTTGGGTCTTCTTGGTTTGCGTATCAATCTGGTTTTGCTTCGGTGCTTTTTCAGCATTAACCAAAGCTGTAACGATAGACTTGGTATCAATTCCCGTACCGATACCGCTAACTGATGTGCCTGCCATATTAGTCCCACCTCAACAAACTTTTGACTACGTAGCCGCTGTTGTCATTGCTTAAGCATGAATCAAGCCAGCCACTAGACCTTGTCTTGAATTAATGCTGGATTTTCACTTTTCAGGCTCTGTGCCAGCTTGAGAGCTTCTTCCGAGGGCAACTGCCGAATAAGCTCACCGCTTGCCTTGGCAATGACCTTTACGACTACCGCACCGGTACTGTCGTCGATGGAGAACTCAAGGTTTCGCTGCACCGAGTCAACAAACTCTTGAATACTTTTTACAGCCTGCTCAAGTGTTTCGCCGTCCGGCTTCGTCTTTTCAGACTTAGGCGAAGTCACATCCTTCGATAGTTGAGTTTCGCTGGAGTCTGTATTTGCTTTGCTGGCGCTTCCGCTGTGAGCGTAAGCCGTGTTCAGTCTGACATTCATGTCCATGCCATCACCTCACAAACAAGAAAACGAGGAGATGCTTTCGCATCCCCTCGTTT
>NZ_BDAE01000012.1 GCF_002091675.1 Pseudomonas luteola NBRC 103146
TCTCTCAACCGGCTTTGAGCCGTCGCATCGATAAACTGGAGGGGGCGCTCGGGGTAAAGCTGTTCGAGCGAACCACACGACGAGTAAGCCTTACCATGGTAGGTCGGGCATTTGCACCGCGGGCCGAACGCCTCCTCAATGACCTGGATGATGCGCTGCTAGGAATAAGCGAAGTGGCTTCCAACCGTACGGGGCGGGTAACCGTGGCCTGCGTTCCTTCTGCGGCATATTACTTCATGCCAAGTGTTATCGCCCGCTACCATGCTATCTATCCCAAGGTACGCATAAAGCTAATTGACACCAGTGCCAACAAGGTATCTGCGGCTGTTATCAGCGGTGAGGCTGATCTAGGCCTAAGCTTTTCCGGCAATCTCGATCAGGACGTAGAGTTTGAATGACTGGTACAGGAGTCTTATGTCGCGGCCTGTCGGTGTGATCATGCGCTGGCAGGGAAAAAAGCGGTACGTTGGGATGAGTTCTATCGCTACGACTACATTGTAGTCGACAAGACATCAGGTAATCGTTTTCTGCTGGACCAAGCACTTGCTCATATTGCACCGGAGCGTCTTAGTATTTGTGAGACCCGTCATGTGACGACCATGCTGGGTATGGTTGAAGCAGGACTTGGCATTGCAGCGGTCCCTGCCATGGCCCTGCCGGCTGGCCATCATCCGGTTCTCACCAGTGTGCCGCTTATTGATCCGGTTGTGGAACGTCACGTAGGTATTATCAAACGGCGCGGCCGCGCCCTTTCTCCAGCCGCAGCCGCTTTGGAAAAGCTGCTTATCGATATGAAAGCGCAGCCGTCAAACAGGCCGGCTTAAGGTACTGAATCCAACCCCGTCGAGCGGACCTGCTGCTGAACCTCCTTGGATGAGAGGTATTGCAGCAATGCTCTAGCCTCCTCTGGATGCGCTGCGCCTTTGGGAATAGCACCTGCAAAACGGGTAACCGACTGAACCGATTCAGGAATTTTCCCTATAAAGGTTACGCCAGGCACAGGCAATAGCTCACTCACCTGTTGAAACCCCAGTTGGTAATCTCCCCTGGCAACCATGGAACCTACCGGATCCTTTTCAATCATCTTTGCCTTCGGTTTTACCTGGGTTTCAATACCGAGTTTCTTGAACAGCTGATTTTGAATGTATACACCACTGGCGCTATCAGAATACGCGATAGAGTCGGCCTTCAGCAGTGAGGCTTTCAGCTTTTCCACGGTATCGATCTCAAGCTTGGGGGAGCCCTTTCGAACCACTGCACCTATACGGGAATCGGCCAGCTCAACTCGAGAGTTCTCCTGAATCTTGCCCTGTTTGATCAGCTCATCAAGAGCATATCCGACCATGATGACTACATCGGCCTGTTCACCTCTTGCCAGGCGATTTGGAATAGCCTCGGGAGACTTGCCCATCGAAGGACCGCGGCTCGTTTGTAAAGTATCCCCGCGCTGGGCGGCAAATTCTGGTGCCAACTGTTGATAGGCGGCAGTAAACCCACCGGATATCATTACCTTTAGATCTGCTGCCTGAGCCGTTCCCACTAGGCTATATCCCAGCAGAGCTACTGCGAACACACTTCTCTTGATAAATGCCGTCATGATTATTCTCGCTTATAGACGATACAGGGGTGTTTCAGGCGGTCTGCAGCTGCAGGGAGCTGCGGCGATACAGGTAGCACGTCGCCAACAGTGCGCAGATAGCTGCAAAACTCATCCAGTAACCAGGCGCGGCCCTATCGCCCGTCGCTTGGATCAGAGCAGTTGAAATGGCTGGGGTAAATCCTCCAAACACAGCGGTAGCCAAGCTATATGCCAGCGAAAAGCCTGCCACCCTGACCTCAACCGGCATAATTTCGGTTAACGCAGGAATCATGGCGCCGTTATATAAGCCATAAAGAAACGACAGCCACAGCAGAACGCCTAACATAAGCCCAAAGCTGGGCGCATCCGCCAGATATGACAGGGCTGGATACGTGGTCACGATAGCAAGTGCAGTCATCGCAATGAGTAATGGCTTGCGCCCGAACCTATCGGATAGCGCCCCGCCAATAGGCAGCCAGATAAAATTTGAGACGGCGACGAGCAGCGTTACCAGCAAGCTGTCCGAGGCACTTAGCTTGAGTACCGTCTTGCCAAACGTAGGCGCATAAACGGTAATCAGATAGAAAGCCGTGGTGGTCATGGCGACCATCAGCATGCCAGCTACTACTACCGTCCAGTTATCCAGCAGAGTCCTTAAAACCTCGTGCATTGCAGGATGATGACGGCGGGTGTTGAACTCCTGAGTTTCCTCAAGCTTGCGTCGTAACACGAAGATAAACGGAACGATCAAACAGCCCAGCAGAAACGGGATGCGCCAGCCCCAATCGGCAATTGCAGACTCGGAAAGCCAGTGGTTGAGTCCAAAACCTAAAGCCGCGGCTACTACGATGGCAACCTGCTGGCTGCCTGACTGCCAACTTGTATAGAACCCCTTTTTACCTGGAGTCGCAATCTCGGCCAGATAGACCGATACACCACCCAGTTCGGCACCTGCGGAAAAGCCCTGGAGTAGACGGCCAGCTAGCACGAGCAAGGGGGCCCAGAACCCTATGCTGTCATAACCCGGCACCAAGACGATCAAGAAGGTCCCGGCAGCCATAATCGAAAGGGTTACGATCAAGCCCTTGCGACGCCCTACCTGATCGATGTATGCACCCAAAATTACAGCCCCCAGAGGGCGCATTAGAAAGCCAGCGCCAAAAACTGCAAAGGTCATCATCAGAGAGGCAAATTCGCTGCTAGCTGGAAAGAAGGCCTTGGCGATATAAGTGGCGTAGAAGCCAAACAGGAAGAAATCAAACTGCTCAAGAAAGTTGCCCGACGTCACGCGGAATATTGCACCAATCTTTGAGCCAGAAGCGGCACTGTGACCATGAGCAGGAACCATAGAACACTCCACGTCTTGTCTCATATGCAGAAGGCATATGTCTTTTTGTAACAAGAAGAGTGGAGAAAAAATATTGATTTGATAAGTGCATATTAGTGATCGACTAATGCGTACACTACATTAATGACATTGCACTGGAGCACACATCTTTAACAGTGCATTACCTGCTAATGCGATGCGTCAGAGGATCAGAGTGGTAGATAAAGGATAGATAACGAGACGTATCCGCTGACTGCCCCTGATATTTCCTTGGTGGGTACGGACGGCCCTATAGGACCGTCCTGCGCAGAACCAACTACTGCGTCCGCGTCACCCGCCATACGGTGTTAGCCAGATCATCAGCGATGATGAGCGCACCGCGTGGATCGACCGTTACGCCCACCGGACGGCCACGGGTTTTCCCGTCATCTCCACGGAACCCTGTTGCAAAATCAACAGGATCACCAGACGGGCGTCCGTTGCTGAATGGTACGAAGACCACCTTGTAACCGACCGGATTCTTTCGGTTCCAGCTGCCGTGCTCGCCAACAAATACGCCATTGGCAAACTTGTCACCCATTTCCGGTATTGAGAAATCCACACCCAGCGCGGCGACATGGGAGCCCAGCGCGTAATCTGGCGCGATGGCAGAAGCAACCTTTTGCGGATTCTCTGGCTTCACTCGAGGATCGACGTTCTTGCCCCAATAACTGTAGGGCCAGCCATAGAATTGGCCCTCACGAACCGAGGTCAGGTAATCCGGAACCAGATCAGGGCCCAGCTCATCCCGTTCGTTCACCACGGCCCATAATTGCCCCGTCTCCGGCTGAATGGTCAATGCTGTCGGGTTACGCAGACCGGTCGCATAGGGTTTGTGAGCGCCCGTTTCAGCGTTGACTTGCCAGACCATTGCGCGATCTACCTCGGCTTCCATGCCGCGCTCGGTAATATTGCTGTTGGAGCCGATGCCCACGTAGAGAAAACGACCATCCGGACTGACCGCCAGCGATTTGGTCCAGTGATGGTTAATTTCCGCAGGCAGATCGGTAATCTTGGTCGGTGGACCGCTGGCCTTGGTTTGACCATCCACATAGTCGAAGCGCACCAGCGCATCCTGATTGGCCACGTACAGCTTACCTTCAAACAAAGCCAGACCGTACGGTGCGTTTAGGTTCTCGGCAAAAACCTCTTGAATCTCGTAGGTACCGTCACCGTTTGCATCGCGCAGTAATGTAAGGCGATTGCCCCCCTTTACCTTAGTATTGCCTTCCGCCTTGATGACCCCGGCAATAACATCTTTTGGCTTGAGTTTCGCTGCGTTACCGCCCCGGCCTTCCGCCACCAGGATGTCCCCGTTGGGTAGTACAAGGGTTTGCCGTGGGATTTTAAGATCCGTTGCGATCGCTCTGACGTCGTAACCCTCAGGCACTTTTGGCTTTTTATCGCCCCAGGGTGCTGGATCAGCAATCTTCATACTCGGTAGCAGGCCGCGCTCGGGATTAGGTAGCTTTGGATCACCACCGTGTGATTGGGTGGCTTCTCCCTCGCCACCGCCACACGCGCTTAGCATTACCGCCATGCTCAGTATCGTCAGTGCATTCGAATTTCTCATCTTGCACCTCCTGAGCGCAGGTTGGTCAGGCCGATCCAGGCTGCAACAACGCTAAGCAACGTTACGACAACCGAGAGAGACAGCCCCATGGGCATCGACGCCCAGGCATCCTTTGCATGCTCGAAGGCATTAACCAGCCCTAGTATCCAGGTAATCAGCAGGAGCAGGAAATACATCAACGGCCGCCTGCCCTTATGATCAGCGCGGATCAGATTGACCAGCGCGAACAATAGCGCCAGCCCGCAGAAGAGTTCACCTCCGACAATCAGCCAGGACGCAAAGTTGTTCCACTGGATCTGGTATGTCTTGGAATAGGCAATGTCGCTGAGCAGTGCGCCAAGAAACAGCGGCACGGTTCCGGCAAGCAGTATTGCATGCAGCGGACCGGGTGTAACTCTATAGGTCGGATGAAGTGCAGTGGTCACGGGAGCTCCTTTTCTCTGTTATGTCTTGCAAAAGCCGTATGCAGGTGTACCGGTGGTCAGGTGCCTGCCGGCGATGCCATAGCAAAGGAACGCAGCGCTTATGTGTTAGTTCACGGCTGCCCATTGAATGAAACATATTGAAACCTCTGAAGGCGCTCTACGCCGGGGCTTCTGCCGATCCGACCCTTCGACATGCTCCAGCAGAAGGAAGCGACCTATACAACAAGAAGGATGTTCTGCACGGCCTGCTTCATCGCAAGTTTCGAAACACACATCCTGTAATCAATGGTCGGAAAACGTATGACTATTGCCGGACCTTTCTGTCCTGAAGGCGGTCCGTCTAAAGCGGCCTTGCTGACGCAGAAGCGGTGAGCCGCCCGTGACCACTCCTGAATGGGCGTGCCCGTGATCGCTGCGAGCCAGCCCCGTCGGCAAATGGATAACGCATGTATCAGGCATGCGCGGCCGTTTTCGAGCGGGTCAAGTCTTGTGGCGAGACGGAACGTCCCAACGATGAGGACTTCCATGAGCGACTCGATATCCCCCAACCGCCGCAGCTTTCTTAAGTCTGTGGGTGTATCCAGCCTAGCCGTCGCCTCGGCTCCAGTTTGGGTTCAGGCCATTCAGGCCGCACCTGTCGACGATACCCAGCAACCTCTACAACCTGGCGAGCAAAGGATCACCCTGAAGGTGAACGGCCAGGCTCACACACTTAATGTTCCTGCTAACGCCATACTGCTTGATGTACTGCGTGACCGTCTGCAGCTGACCGGTACCAAGAAAGGGTGTGACCACGGTCAATGTGGTGCCTGCACCCTGCATGTGAACGGGACGGCAGTGAATTCCTGCCTGTCGCTGGCTGCCAGCCATGACGGTGATGAGATCACCACTATTGAAGGTCTAGAAAAAGACGGCAAGCTACATCCGGTCCAGGAAGCTTTCTGGGAACACGACGCTTATCAGTGTGGCTATTGCACTTCCGGGCAGATCATGAGTGCCGTGGCGATCCTGAATGACCCTTCCATTGGCAGCGACGATTCCAGCGTCCGCGAAGCCATGAGCGGCAATATCTGCCGCTGCGGTGCCTACAAAAACATTCTTGCGGCCATACAGTCGGCCCGCGGCAAGGTGAAGGGGGCCAGCTGATGCGTAGCTTTCAATTTGATGGTGCAACCAGCACCGAGCAAGCGCTAAAGGCTGGCCAGTCAGACCAGGCGATGTACCTGGCTGGCGGCACCACGCTCCTTGATCTCGTGAAGCTTGACGTTATGCAGCCCGAACGGCTGGTGGACATCAACCGTGTAGGCCTCAACAGACTGGAGCGCCAGGACGATGGCAGCGTGCGTATCGGTGCCCTGGTCACCAATACAACGTTGGCTCAAGACAATTACATTGTCCAGGCCTATCCCGTGCTGTCTCAGGCACTGTTAGCAGGCGCTACGACACAATTACGTAACAAGGCCACCACCGCTGGTAACGTCATGCAACGGGTGCGCTGCCACTACTTTCGCGACAACGTTTCGCCCTGCAACAAGCGCAAGCCCGGCAGCGGTTGCTCGGCGATCGAGGGTGACCATCGCTCGGTCCATGCTGTCCTGGGCACCAGCCAGCACTGCATCGCCATGCATCCATCTGACATGTGCGTGGCGATGGCGGCTATTGGTGCGACTGTTCATGTACAAGGTCCCAAGGGTGAGCGGACGATCGACTTCCTCGATTTCCATCTGCTGCCCGGTGATACCCCCGAACGTGAACACGCCCTCGCTCCTGGCGAACTGATTACTGACATCACGCTTGCACCACCACTGGCCAACAGCCGTTCGGGCTACCTGAAACTGCGCGATCGCGCCTCCTATCAGTTCGCGCTGGCGTCGAGCGCTGTCATCGTGCAGATGCAGGGTGATCGCATCACCGACGCGCGTATTGCGCTGGGAGGCGTCGGCACCAAGCCCTGGCGAGCCCATGAAGCGGAACAGTCATTACGCGGTCAGCCCGCCAATGACGAGACCTTCCGCCGTGCAGCGCAGCTAGCGCTACAGGGTGCCACGCCTTATCGGCACAACGCCTACAAAATTCCCCTGGCTCAGCAGGCCATCGTACGTAACCTGCAGACACTTACCGGAGGTATGGCATGAACGACATCATCGGCGCGGGTCCCAGGCGAGTCGACGGGCGACTCAAGGTCACCGGCCATGCCCAATACACTGCCGATCATGGACTTAAACGCATGGCGTATGCCTATGGCGTCTACAGCACCATCGCCAGCGGCCGTGTCACCCGTATCGATACCGATGAGGCTCAGCGCATGCCGGGCGTACTCGGGATCTTCCACCACGGCCATTTCACTGAACTCTATCGCCCACCCAAGATGAAGCTGAACCCAGCTAAGATTGACCGGCTTGTGAAGGTTGATGAAAGCCGTCTGCCGTTCGAGGACGACCGCGTTTATTACGCCGGTCAGTTCGTGGCCATGGTGGTAGCCGACTCCTTTGAACAAGCCCGCGCAGCGGCCTACAGGGTCAAGGTTGAGTATAAGGAAGAGCCCGCCTTAGCCACACTCGCGCAAGCAAAAAAGGAGCAGTCGCCCAAAACTGCCGGCTCGGATTACTCACGCGGAGACCCACAGGCTAGTTTTGACAAGGCAGCCCATCGCATCGATTTCACGTATACCACACCTGTCGAAACCCATAACCCAATGGAGATGCACGCCACGACCGCCTATTGGGAAGGTGATCGATTATTCGTGTATGAATCCACGCAGTCGGTAATCGTGCACCGCAACACCTTAGCCCGTATCTTTGGTTTGAGTCCAGACAAGGTTGAACTGCAATCGCCCTTTATAGGTTCGGGCTTTGGCAGCAAGCTCTGGGCGTGGCCGCACTCCCCTGCCACTTGCGCTGTCGCGCGACTTGTAGGTCGTCCCGTACAGTTTGTGGTGCCACGTCCACAGATGTTTACTACCACCGGCCATCGTCCAGCCACCGAGCAACGACTGCGGCTCGCCACGGACGACCAGGGAAAGCTACTGTCGGTACGACATGAATCGGTCAACAGCACGTCCTTTACTGACCAGAACACCGAGAGCTGCGGTAGCGTGACCAAGAGTCTCTATAGCTGCGCTAACTTGGCTGTTACCCATGCGACCTTGCAGGTCAACCACGGTACGCCTACGTCCATGCGTGCACCGGGCGCTGCACCGGGTCTGTTCGCACTGGAGTCAGCCATGGATGAAATGGCGGAGGCCATTGGCATGGACCCGCTGGCATTTCGCAAACTCAATGCTTCGACTCGGGACGAAAGCAAAGACATGCCTTGGTCCAGTAATCACCTTCAGGAAGCCTTCGAGAAGGCCGCAGCCAAATTTGGTTGGGACAAGCGAACCCCAGAACCCGGCTCGATGCGAGACGGCCATGAGGTAATCGGCTATGGCCTGGCGGCCTGTAACTGGGATGCCATGCGCTGCGCCTGTGAGGCCCGAGTATCACTGCGTGCCGATGGGACGGCTTACGTCACTTGTGGCGCGCAGGATATCGGGACCGGCACCTATACCATCGTTGCCCAGGCCGTGAGCAAGATCACCGGCCTGCCACTGGAAAAGATCACTGTACAGTTGGGTGACTCATCCTTTCCGCCCGGCCCCGTTTCTGGCGGCTCCTGGGCAACCGCCAGCGTTCTACCCGCCGTGGCGGAGGCTACCCGGGACGCTATTGAGCAACTAAAGAGCTTTGCTATAGAGGACGGGCCATTCAAGGGTGCCGACCCCAAAGCCTTGGAGTTCGCTAATGGCCGGCTGGTCAAGGATGGCGAAGCGCTGGATTTTGCCCACCTGCTTACCACACGGCGTTTGAGCAGTGCGGAAGGCGAAGCCCGAACCGAGACAGCGGATAAAAGTGATGTTTCGATCCGCTCCTTTGGTGCTCATTTCGTGGAAGTACGGTGGGACCCGGGTATCTCTCGTCTGCGTGTATCGCGGGTGGTCAGTGCGATAGATGTCGGGCAGGTCATCAACGCCAAAGCCGCCGCGAATCAGGTGGAGGGTGCGATCGTAATGGCTATTGGCATGGCAATGTTCGAGGCTACCAGTTACGACGAGCGCAACGCCATGCCCACCAACAATGACTACGCCGAGTACATGGTGCCGGTACATGCCGACCAGCCGCCGGAACTGGACGTGGTACTGCTTGATTATCCTGACTATGCCCTCAACGAGTTTGGTGCTCGCGGTATCGGTGAAATTGGTATTACAGGGTTGGCGGCTGCCATTGCCAACGCGGTGTATCACGCTACCGGCAAACGCATCCGCGACTTGCCGATCACGCTGGACAAGCTGATGGATGAGGTTCCCCAGGCTGTATGAGTCGCCGCGGCCCAGGGATGGGCGCCGGGGTTACGAAATAAGATATTTCCTGTACGCAGTCGGATCAGCTCTTGCCATCAATACCAAAAACCTTCTATCTCGTACCCGTTAAGGTGGTAATAAATAGGCGGCATTCTTTATCATCAGTGCGCACGGCTCTCTGGCGAGACAATCAAACTTTACCTTAGACTCACGTCTTACTAAAGCTATGTGCAATCATTGCTGAAAGTATGCGATACACCGCGGTTGCTTTTAAGGTAGTCTTAGACCATAGGCTTTAAATAGACGACTCCGCGCCCTACTTGATGATGTTATTTTTGCCTAAAAATAACTAATCTACCCTGATAACACACTATCGACTTCAAAGCAGCTGGGAAACAGTAGCAGGCGCTATTGAGTAATCAGCTGTCGCCTGAAACGGGTCGCTGATCCGTGTTTTAGTGACTTGCTTCAAAAAGATGTTCATTAATCAGGTGAGCAAGCCGGTTACTTAAGTTTGAACGCCTATACTTTTGACCACATTAATCGCGTAGACTAGCACCAGCTTCTTATTATATTTTAAGTCATCCAGACGTGCCGGCTAAGGCGTATCCGGGTGAAACTTTCACATCATAAACGTTAAGGTATTTATGTCCAAGCTTGCAGAATTTCGTGCTGCCGAAGAACAATTAAAGGCCCAGCTACAGCTACTCGAATCTCTCAAAAACGATGAATCTCTACAGCGTGAAATCGAGTTTGAATCCAAGCTTCAAACACTGATGAGCGATTATGGCAAAAACCTGGGCGACATTATTGCCATTATTGATCCGGGTTATTCTCGCAAACCACGTGGCTTGGTTGCGCACCCAGAAAAGGCGCCCCGCCGTGCACGCTCCGTCAAGCGTTACAAGCACCCTGAAACAGGCGAAGTGATCGAGACCAAGGGCGGCAACCACAAGACGCTCAAAGCCTGGAAGGCTGAGCATGGTGCTGACGTGGTTGAAGGCTGGCTTCAGTAAGTACCACGCTTATACGGCTGCCTATTCAGCAACCTGCAGAGTAGGCGGCCGTAACGCCCTATAGTGCTACTGCTAGAGCAAAGAGGGGTTAATACAAGGTATTTTCGCAAGCCGGCCAGGCAACGCACGGTCATAGACATCGCCATCAATTTCCGACCTGGATAACACTTTTAATATCTGACCTGGCGTTGGTAATGTGGCCCGGCCGATATGGCTGGCATCGTCCCAAAGCCCAGAGCGAATAATAAATCTACTGCACTGAAAGTAGACAGCGTTAACGCTGCCCCGGATTACTGTTTTGGGTGCCTGGTTGTTTACAGCAAAACGCGAAAGAAGATCAGGCTAAAGAGTGATTTTAGCTGCCCCGTTTACACGAAGGGTCTCGCCTACACCAGGGAGAAGAAAAAGTAGTGCTACACGTGGATCCTGAATGATGTTGCGCAAGCTGTCGATTCGGTTATTCCCTCTTCGATCCGGTAGTAATGGCGTTCAACTATTTTCAATATGTGTGACTCTGCGCGGTGAGGCATCAAGCCCCCAGGCACGGCAGTAGTATGGTTCGAAATAGATATAGCACTAGCGGCTTCAAAGATGGACGTAGCTCGTCCTAATGAGCACAGAACAATTTGAACGCTATTAGAACCTAATCGACAGACCACCAAAGTTCTAGACAATAGAGATTGTTTTTGGCCTGCTGAATCATTTAGATCTGGACCTTCATTCCATAATCTTCGTCCTCAACCTGAAGAGCAGCAAATTGGAATTGGAGATCATGCTGAAGGTGCTCAATTAAAGCATTGGCAACTGCTAGTGCGTTTCGAGATGGTTTTTCTTTAGTGTACTGACCAAGCGAGCCTTGGAAGAAACGCGCCAATTCTTCGATAGCCTCATCGCTTAAGCCTAAGCAGCGCACACTTGAAGACTCATCCAAACCTCTATGCGCCTGTTGGTGAGCGAACTTGAAGGTAAACAGAAGACCGCCTTCTTGATATACGGTACTAGAAGCGGCTGCTAAGCCTTCCAAAAAACCAAGCGTACGGTCGCTAAGCATAAAATCTCTAATATTTTGGCTAAAGGGCGAGCTTCAGCCAGTCCCAGTGAGCGAAGCGAACGACCTTGAACACTGGTTAGGCTCGACCGACAGGCTTAACGCTGGAGCTAATCGAATAGCTTGCTTCTTCGTGCACCGCTCTGAAATATAGCGAAATCGCTTCAGACAAACTTTGGATTTGGATGCTATTAAACTCCAGCGTGGCTAGCCGCCCAGGCGACCAGTCAACGAGCTGCCATGAGGGCAGTGCGGCAAATACTTGCTGTGCGAAGGCGTTGGGCGGCCGCTCTGAGCTATAGGCAAAGTCAACGATGTTACCGTATACGCTGACCCAGTGAATGGGCTTAGCATCGCTACTTAGCGTTACGATCAAATGCGGATTTAAAGGTAGTAGGTCATCGGTGCTGCACTGAAGGGCCGCAGCAATGAGATGAGCGATATTTTTCTGATGCATCCTAAAGCCTAACTATTATTAGACGTCATGTGACGGATAACACGCTGGGCGCGTTTGACGGATAACCTTCCTTGTCATCTTCATTATTTCTGTCTAGGGAGAACGTTCGCGAGGTGCGCAGACTGTATAAGGGGATTATCCATCATGCAAGAGGAGCCCTCCTCCTGTAGTAAATTACCTCACTCAACCGGAACGAAACGTGTCTATAGCGACAAGCAGAGAGGCGTTCGTTTAAAGCAGAAGCACCTGAACATACTGCACGGCTGGTTCGTGATGAATAGATTTACTCAAACGAACTGCTTAGCCATACCTACTCAACGCAATGCCCTAACCTTAACGCACTGATCGTCAGGTTTGTGTCGAAGCGTGGTGCAGGTTATCTGAATAACCTGCACCAGCATTTCTTGCGATACGAAACGGACAGTCTTTACCGCATCGCGGCCAGGCTTTTAAACCATGTTGCCTTTTACTTACCCAACACAACGCTACGCGCCGCGAGCCTCGCTTTCCTGAAGTCAAAGTGGATTCCCAAGGCTTTTGCCTTGGCCCGCGACTCTTCCATTAGAGCATTCAACTGTTCACGGCGCTGCTGGAGGGTAGTTGTCATTATTCTCACCTCTATTGATGTTATCCATTCCCTTGGCGACTTTTGCTATCCCTACGTTCAATAGATAGGTAATTAGTGACTGGCCGCTAAATGGTAGGACAGAGCCAAATTAAAAAGTTGCCTTGCTGAAAAAATAAGTTACGTAGCCTTTGATCGGAACCTGTACGAGTAAGCAGCTAAGGCTTACCTGCGACTGACTTTAAAGTCGTCAAATAGGGTCATGACTCTGCTATCAGATTTTCTATTTGGCTTTTGGCCAGCGCTTAAAGCCACTTTTAAGTCCCTTCCGTGACTGATTGTCCCCCTCTTGCATTATCCGTTTGCCGGTTCACAAATGCTGATAAGAAGAATTGAGCAAATCAGAGGTTTTCTAAAAAGGTAACTCACTGGCTAAAGCTATTCCTAGCTTTTGTATTTAAGGCTTAATGAGGCTGTGGTGTAAAACCTACACAAGCAGTTCCTGTCGCTCTATCTCAGGCCTTTCATAAAGGCTTCATGCGACGAGTCTAAAGTGTGGATGTGCTGACTTGCGGTCAGGCGCAGGCAGTTCATGTGCTTAAAGCAACATGGTAACTCCTGGCCACTTGTCCTGTAATAAACCCATGTGGAGAACATTAGTGGACAAGGCTTACGAAGGAAAGAATGTACTGATCACCGGCGCTACGGGCTTTATTGGTTCGATGTTGCTCAAGACCCTGTTGGAAAAACTCGAAGGTGTCGGTCGGATTTACTGCCTTTATCATACAACGCCTCCTTCTCAAGCTTATGCTCATGACAAACGAGTCGTATGGATAAAGGGCGATATCAGGAAGGAAAATTGGGACATTGCCACCTCTTGGCTGCAGGAAATCAGGAAGGATGTGGACATTGTTTTCCACCTGGCTGCGTATACCCGTTGGGATACCGACATACAGGATCAGGTACACGCCAACACGCTGTCTGCTCTACAGGGTGCAACGCTTGTCGCTACCTTTGAAAAACGTGCACTATTTTTGGTTACATCCAGCTATTGGGCACTATGTAATCGCTCAGCGACGGAGCATATTGAGGAACGAATCTATCAGGACTCAACGGCGGAATCTGAACTGGAAGAGATCGTCACGAAAGGAGGCAGCGCAAGGCTTAGTGAATGGCCTAATGCTTACGCCTATTCAAAGAATCTGATGGAACGCCTATTACACCAGCGCTACCCTCACCTCCCTATTATGGTCGCGCGCATTACTTCAGTCACAGGCGCCTGGGCCTATCCAAGTAAAGGTTATTGCAATTTTTCCATCTCCCTGCCCGCTTTCATCCGATCCATTGCGCTTGGAGGCGTTAAACATTTCCCGGTATCCATGAAAACGGCGATCAACGACATGATCCCCGTGGATATTTGCGTCAATATGTTATTGGCAAATGCCGTAGACCCTTCAAATAGCCTGTTTCAGGTTATCCATTGTTCATCCGCTACACGCAATATTCCTACATTGGGTCAGGTGGCTGAAATGGCTGGCCATATCAGCTATTTCGAGAATCAGTACGAGTTTGACGAGGCGTTGGCTCACCTGAATGAAAAACAGGCAAAGCTTAATAGAGTCATCGTTGAAGCGTATGGATTCGCGATGGAGAACCGCTTCATTTTCAACGATGCCCAGGTACGTCGGCCGTTGCAGTGGATGTCACAGGACGCTCTCGCCAAGTTTCCTATTGATGTCGAAGAGCTGGAATGGACTGCCATAATTGCAGCGATGAAAAAGGAACTGTCCCTACTGGCGACTGCCAGGGCCGCGTAATCAGGGCTGACGGAACTAAGGCGAGAGGACTTGAGTAATAACCTCTCGCCTACTTTATTTTCATATTGATCGAAATCGGGCCTACAACGGATAGAGAATTGCTACGCCGTTAAACTCATCCATTCAATAACGTAGCGCGCTCATGTCTCACCTAGACTCCGTTGAGGACGCGCCCCACTCCGTAGCTGATCCGCTCCTGGTGCAGCTCAAATAACCAAGTGCTTAGAGCTTCCCTTTGCACCAAAACCGCTGTTCAACCATCACGAATTGAACGAAGCCACACCGGAACGGGTCAGCTAAATAGCCTCGTCGTACAGACCAGGCTACACCTATTTGAACTGCCTGGAGGTAATCTTTATGGATAACAAAGCGGTAATTTCTGAGCTGAACGACTTGATTGAAACCTGTCTGGATGGCTACAAGGGGTTTCAGGAATGCGCCGATGACCTGAAGGATCCGAAACTCAAGTCAACCATGGCAGCCCGCGCACAGGATTGCAGCACAGCTGCAACCGAGCTTCAGCAACTCGTAACCAAGCTAGGCGGTGATCCGGAGCAAAAGGCCAGCGTATCGGGCGCCCTCCACCGCAAGTGGGTCGATATCAAATCGTCAATTACAGGTAAGAGTGACGAAGCGATTTTAAATGAATGCGAGCGCGGCGAAGATGTCGCTCTCAAGAGCTACAAGCAGGCGCTTGAAAAGGATTTGCCTGCGGATGTTCGCGCTGTCGTAGAGCGGCAGCTGCAAGGGGTGCAACGAAACCATGACCAGGTCAAGGCACTCAGAGACGCTGCACGAGCAAGCTAAGCCCTTAGGCGCCGCAAAGAGATGCCTTGCAAGAGGCTCTCTTTCGGCTCGGCTTTCAGCGGTGATGAGCACCTTCTACGACGCGTATATCAAGCAAAAATTGCTAGCATTAATCTACGCTCCGCCAGCTCAACAGTAACCTGGGAGGCTGGGTATCAATCACTGGCGTAGTTATAAAACTTGCTCAAGCGTCTCGCTCGTTCACTCTCGCTTTCTAGGGCATAAAGCCTGCGGTAGAACTGGCTGCGGTTTACCCCATTACTCTCACAGGCCTCGGTTACGGGTACACCTTTTATCAGAAAGTCTTCCAAGGCGCGAATAACCCGTTCCCCCCGGATGGAAGTACCCTCCAGTAACAGGTCAAAGTGCTCACGCTCAAGTGCTCCAGGTTTCAAGAAGGACAATGTACGGGCGCGCATGGCTCTCTCAGCAGTCTAATGACAGGTATGTGTAACAGGTAGGCGAGTAATCGTTGAGATAGAGGCAGGTCGCCTCTAGATACCACTATACCTGAGTTACCTTAATAGGTTATCAATAGTATAGCTTGTTTTTAGCAGATGGAACCTCCAGTTTCTGCTCTTCTGGTGTATCGAATGTTCAAGCCACAATGCGGGTTAGAGGCCTGGTAAACCGCTTATAGCCTTGCAAGCTGAGATCTATACCTTAAATCACAGCGGCGCTATCCGAGTTGGAATTTGTCTGAGCGCTCATCACTAACAGTGACGTAAGGTTGAAGCAAGGCGTAATTAGCTACGCCTTGCTTCACTAGCCCACAATGGTTATGTACATAATCCTCAAACTTGATTCGTCTGGGATACGCTCTCCGTTACCGATGAGCTATCAACTCCACAAAACGAGTTGAAACATGACTTGCCATGCCCTTCGCCAGTTCCTCTTCCCCGAAGAACACCGTACCGACTCCATCCCGCCGCAGGAGCTGTGATTCATCCTCACTGTGAGTGCGAACGACAACCTCTACTTCTGGATTTAACGTTTTGGCGGTTTCTACCATTTGGCGCGCGTTGAGTGGATCAGGAGTTGCGATGACCAGCATAGCGGCCTTGGCAATATGGGCCTGGATAAGCACAGCAGGGTCCGCAGCATCGCCGGAAACAGCCGCTTTGCCTTCCTTACGCAACTGATCCACCATTTCCCTGTTCTGCTCAGCAATGACGTAAGGAATCCCCTGTTCGTCCAATACCTTTGCTATCCGCCGCCCAACTCGTCCATAACCAACTAGAACAATTTGGCGCTCCAGGTATTTACGGTCCGTATCCATGGGAAGTTCAGCATAAGGGTCCTGCCTACTTTCAAGCTCGCGTGCAAACGACGAGCGCGCCAGCACCCAACGGCGTACGGGCTCGATCAGGGTAAACAATAGCGGATTGATCGCAATCGAGACGAGCGCACCGGCCAATACCAAGCTCATCCCCTCCTGCGTTAGCAGCCCCAGCGTCAAACCGAGACCGCCTAATATGAAAGAGAACTCTCCTATCTGGGCAAGACTCGCAGCTACCGTCATGCCGGTAGTGAGCGGATAGCGTAGCGACAATGTGATAACCAGCGCTGCCAGCGATTTTCCCAGCACAATGATAGCCACAACGGCCAGCACATGGACCGGCTCCTGGACCAGGATCATGGGGTCGAACAGCATCCCTACGGATACAAAGAACAATACCGAGAAGGCGTCACGCAATGGCAAGGACTCTTCGGCAGCCCGATGGCTGAATTTGGACTCCCTCATTACCATACCGGCAAAGAAAGCACCCAACGCAAAAGATACATTAAAGAGCTTGGATGCACCGAAGGCAATACCGATGGCAATCGCGACGACCGCTAGCGTGAAGAGTTCGCGAGAGCCTGTTCGCGCCACTTGCCAGAGCAGCCATGGCAGCGCTCGGCGTCCGGCAATGAGCATCAGCGCGACGAAGGCAACGATCTGCAGGAGGGTTTTCCCAAGCGTTACCCAGAGTAGCCCGTCCTGCGCGGGCAATGCTTCGCTGGTACTACCGAGCATGCCTGCCAGTGGAGGTAGCAGTACCAGCACCAGTACGGTTGCCAGATCTTCAACGACCAGCCAGCCGACGGCAATACGGCCGTTCATGCTGTCTAGCACTCCGCGCGCCTCCAATGCTTTAAGCAGCACGACAGTACTGGCACACGACAGGCAAAGACCAAAGATAAGGCCGTTACCCCAGCTCCAGCCCCACCAGTGAGCCAGTACAGCGCCCAGTACCGTGGCGAGACTCATTTGTACGATAGCGCCAGGAATGGCGATGCGCTTGACCGAAAGCAGGTCACCAATGGAAAAGTGCAGCCCTACGCCAAACATCAGCAGCATCACACCAATCTCGGAAAGCTCCGAGGCGATGTGCATGTCAGCAACAAAACCGGGTGTGGACGGGCCAATGAAAATGCCTGCCAACAAATAACCAATCAGTGCGGGTATTCGCATCTTTTCGGCCAAAAAGCCCAGTATCAACGCGACAACAAGTCCCGCAGCAATCGTCGTAATAAGGGGAATGTTGTGCTCCATAGAACTCCTTCTAACGTGTCCAGTATTCATCCGCTAGATATGAGCATAACTGGCCGGACTTTCATTCACCCTTACTGATTGGATAAAAAAATGTCCTTTCATTACAGGATGTTAATGGCATCCTTTCGGTATGGGTAATAGTTTGATGGACAATGCAAGGTTCCGTGCCCGCGTACGGGTTCAGGCTTGAGCGGCCTTTACTTCCTTATAAAGACGAAGATTGGAACAAACTACGCTGCGATAGGTATTTTGAGCGCTGTCATGTTTGCTTTTGGTGGTTATCTTGACTACAGGAATTTCCAAAAGGAAAAGCAATAAAAAGTTAGCCGAGACCTCTAGTTAGGGGCGAACAAACTCAGCGACTCCAAGAGGCAAGCAGATTGCCCCTTGGAGTACGTTAGATGTCGGCTCAATGCGTGCGTTTAGATTGGGTAGAAGGTAGAAAGATCGTAAGAATCCCCAAGAGCGGCATGAATGAGCACAGCGTGTAGACGTACTCGATACCACGCAGGTCCGCCAGATGGCCCAGCGCTGCGGCTGCAATACCACTAAAGCCGAACATAAGCCCAAAGAATACACCGGCGATCATGCCTACGTTGCCGGGCACCAGCTCTTGGGCATAGACCACAATGGCGGAAAAGGCCGACGCCAGGATAAATCCAATAATCACGCTCAACACGCTGGTCCAGAAGAGATCAACGTACGGCATGGCCAACGTAAACGGCGCGGCCCCCAGAATGGAAAACCAGATTACCGCCTTGCGCCCGATCCTGTCGCCAATGGGACCACCAAAGAACGTACCTGCTGCCACTGCGCCCAGAAACAGGAACAGATGCAGCTGGGAGCTGGCCACCGACAAGTGAAACTTCTCGATCAGATAAAACGTGAAATAGCTGGTGATGCTGGCCATGTAGATATATTTGGAGAAAACCAGCAAGGCCAGGACGACCAAGGCTCCCGTGATCTGGCGGCGAGACAGCCCATGCGTAGCTTCACGTCCCTTCTTTTTCCCCGCCGTATTCAAGTGCCCTCGATACCAGAGGCTAAGCCGATATTGCACGCCGATGGCAAAGAGTCCGAACAGGCCGAACCACACGATATTGGATTGGCCGAAAGGGATGATGATCGCTGCAGCGAGCAATGGCCCTACGGCGGTTCCTGCGTTGCCTCCTACCTGGAAAGTAGACTGAGCCAGACCAAAGCGGCCACCGGAAGCCAGACGGGCAACCCGCGAGGTCTCAGGATGAAAGGTGGATGAGCCAACCCCAATCAGCGCCGAGGCTACCAGTATGGTCGAAAAGGTATCGACAAACCCCAGCATCAGGATGCCTATCAATGTACAGACAGCGCCAGCCGGAAGCAGAAACGGTTTTGGATGGCGATCCGTATAGAAACCAATCCACGGCTGTAGCAAAGAAGCTGTGACCTGAAAGGTCAGCGTAATCAGCCCTACCTGGGTAAAGGTCAGACCGTAATTTTCCCTCAGCATGGGATAAATGGATGGGAGGACCGACTGGATAAGGTCATTGATCAGGTGCGCGAGCGCGCAAGAGAAAACAATGCTCATCACAAGGGGATTGGCGGCAGAGGCTGAACGGATGGAAGTGTCAGCCTGGGCAGTAGGCACGGACATGAACGGTACTCGTTATACTCATTGTTTGGTACCGTACTGTGCCATTTCGTAAGCATGGTATCTAGATACAATTCGAAACAGTGTGCAGGTCCGGTTGCGGTTTACTTATAAGCAAGGCAAATACGGCACCTTAAAAGCCACATGCTATCCAGTATGAAAGACGACCGGCAGGAAGACCTCACTGGCACCAGCGAGGCGGATCAATTCAGTACTCAAGACGTTACCCGGACCAGAGCCACGACGCCGCTCCATCACAGGCACATCAGTTGGGATTGATTGAGGCTACCATCCTGCCGTTTATGAAGGATCACTTTACAAGACGCTGAGCCTCTTTTAGCAGGTCTCACATCAGTGATTTATCGTAAAAAGGGCAAGTAAGGCAAAACTACCCAAGGCCGACATCCCAGCCTGTATCTTCTTCAATATTCTCTGCAACAACCTGCTTTGTATGCGCATGCCACACCTCCTGCAAAGAACTATTACCCATTTCTGAAAGCACTTCTAATAGACAGCCGTAAAACGCTGTATCACTACAGGACCGGCTAAACGGTATAGCTGTTTGTCAGACTGCAACCCTTTTCTGAACCAAGAAATACCGAGCCGATATCAAAGTAGAAGCGTTGTAATAGCACGGGCTATTAGAGGCGAGCTGAAAAATAGCCCGGACGGATATCTGTTCTGAGAGGAATAAGACAGTACAACGTCCATCCAGGCTAAAGGCCTAGCTTCAACTTACTAGCAGGACCGCTAGCACGGTAAAGATACTCAATTAGGGGATGAGAAGTTCGTCAGAAACGGTAAAGGTAAGTAAATAATCGATACAAAGGAGTAGGTCAGCATGAGGTTTTCAAGGTTCTTTTAAGACACGCCGCCTTTAATCAACAGCTGAACGGGAGATGACCTCTTGTATAAACCTCAAATCGGCCCTCGTACCAGAATGCACTGTTCGGCCTTGCGCAGCTCGGATACAAGATTGGTTATCCAGCAGGAGCAACAGGAGCGACCCGCCATCCGTAAGTGAATTATTACTCGCGGAGCCTCAAACTGTTACTCTACTGTATCGGGAACCCAATTTCTCAGATGCCGTTATTGAACGACCTACCTTAAAGACAGAACGTTGTGTCCTCTTTAGGATGAGGGATAATCAACAAAGCGTTTGCTCTAGGGTGCCCTAGCGAGGAAAGACGCCGCTGCGATGCTGTAATGGAATATGGCCGCGTTGCTTCTTCCACTCCAAAGCATGTGTTTAAAGCATCATGTGTCCGCACTGTGCCTGCCGGGCACTAAGTTCTATCAGACCGTGGGTCGTAAAGGTAAAACGTACGGCTAGACAGCCTACGTTAATGCAAATGCTGACTATACTCATGGGAGCCACATTCCGCATTAGTAAAACAGGTAGACACCAATGCGCAGAAACAGGGAAGAAATGATTGCCATGCTTGAATCCCGAGTTCATCACGAAGCTCTCTGGTTCAGCCGCATCCCTTTGCTCATTGGCATCGTAGCGGCGGTCGTTGTTTGCTTGGGCTACGCTTCATCTCATTGGACGTTCATGGCGGTTGGGCTTTTTGTCCTGATTATCGGCTTTAGCACCCAGGCGGTGCTCTGGTTTGGCCTGAGAGATTTGAATCGTCGTCGCTAGCACTCTCCAAAAGATTTAACGAAAGCCCTAGGCATCTCGGGCTTCCTGTACTTGTATATCGCCACACGGTGCGTCACCGACTTTATTTATGGCTTCCCAAACGTGACATCCAATGTCATCGAGTCAGTATGGCGCATCGGATTCTGGCCAGTGGGCAGACGATCATCATCAGGGTGCATGTAAGTCATGCCTGTACCGAGCTTCTCGGTCATGAACTGGCCGCCTTTATTCATGGTTTCTGTCGAACCATCGTAGAAGCCAGCAATGGTCTTGTTACCAGCAGAATCGGCTGTAACGATATTGCTGGGCGCAGCGTCAGCAATACTCTTGTTATCACCAATCTCGAATCCCTTGTTATCCGTGGCATGGATCGAAGCGTTTCGGCCATCGATGTCACTGGTATTGATAAAGCCGTTGAAGAATTCCAGCCGGCTGGCATCAGGGCGGTAATATCCGTCTGCATCCGCCTGCTTGAGCAGTCCGGTGGTATCGTTCTCGAATCTCATAACGCCTGTCTGCCCTGGCTCAAGCGTTAGCTCAGCGGTCAACTGCTCGTTCTTATCGAATTGGCCTATTTTGATCGGATGGTCCTGAGTATTGGTTATATTGAATGCACGCGGACCGCTACCGGCAGTGGGCCCGTCACTACTGGCTGGGTTTGCAGACGTTACCTTTTGCGGGTCAGTTTTGGGAGTTACAGCAGGGCCAGAAGCTACAGAAGGTTGTTCCGGACTGCCAGCCGCTGGTGCGGTGGCTTTTCCTACCTCCCTACCCTTACTTTGGCCCTGAGAGGATGCTCCCGTGTCGTTCTGGTTTTGCTGTAACCGTTGCGCAATCATCTGAAGGATTTGCTGCACCAGGTCACGCACCAATGCCATCAAATCTTCTTCGCTAGCTCCCTTGGCGCCACCTGGGGAATGACCAGCCCCAGCCTTGCCGAACGTAATTTCCCTTCCCTGGCTGGCAAGCTCAGAAGGCGAACCGAAATTAACCTGTCCGCCGTATGGCTGAGCCAGGCCACCGTTGAGCCCAGGCGTTGGGCCATAATCATTGCTGCCAAGGCTAAAACCTGGCTCAGCGGGCCCAAGCACTTTTACTGACATATCAGCCTCCACAGAACAAATAGGGTATTGCCTGTGTGGTCAATTTAAGTTTCGGGTTCCTACTTAATCGTCTTGACAGCTTTGGCAGTACGCGAACTGGAGAGGAGAAACGCTAACCGCTCACGGTGCAGCCAGCGTTTTTCTCCCTTGTACTACAGCTGCCTTTGCTTGAGATCTGAAAACGAAGCCTTGAAGCCCAGAATGAAATCCACCGCTAGAAACACAAGCAGGCTGGCGCCTAATACAGGCAGACAGATCCCCAGTACCGTCGAGATCACAATCGCCAGGATTCGTTGAACCAGGCCCAGTTCACGCCATGCATCGATAAGACTCGGTTGAGGAACATCATTAAAGGTCGGACGCCGACGCCACCAGAGCAGGTATCCCCAAACCACCATGACCACAAGGCCACCCGCAAATCCAATCAACAACAGCTGATTGGCAAGGCCGAAAAGTACCCCCATATGCGCATCGATACCCCACCGGGTCAGTTTGGCTGGCAGAGAATACTGAGCAAACAGGACATGATCCACCACCGCCAAGGAGCCGGGATCGATAGCAACCGCATCCACATGAGTAGGCCAGCGACGGTCGATTTCATTAACCGTCCAGGCTTTTCCCGGCTGCATGGCAGGTTTGATTTCCACCTTTGCAGCGTCAATGTGCTGGGTACGTGCAGCGGCCATCACCTGATCAAACACGTCGGGATCAACCGCTTCCATCTTCGGCATGTTATCCATGTGCATATGATGTTCGGCATGCTCGTCCATGGGCATCTTCATGGTGGTTGAGCTATCCAGCTCCGTTGAAACAACAGGCGTCGACCATCCATAATATGCACGCAGAATGCCGATATTGCTCCCTGCATACTGTGACCATGTCAGCCCCGTGGCCGAAAAGAACAGCAGCCCTGCCAGCAGCCATACCCCTGTGGACCCATGCAGAGAGCGTAGACCCGCCGGCGTCTTACCACGCGTACGACTCCGTCGTGACGCCCATAACACCAAGCCGCCCAAGGTGGCGACCCATAGCCAAGATGCCGCCAGTTCACTATAGATTCGGCCTACATCACCCAACAGAAGGCCCCGGTGAAACTGATCCAGCCAGGTACGTAATGGCAGGACACCACTCGTCCCGTATACTTTCATATCGCCTTTGATCTCACCGGTCACCGGGTCGATAAAGATGGCACGGCTCTCGGAGGCGCTCAGGCCCGGCGCGTTGAACATCACCCGGGTAGTATCACCGGCTGCAGGCGCAGGGCGTATGGCAGTGATGCGAGAGGACGGATCTACCGCTGCCTGGGCCGCACGCACTTGGGCGGCAAGGCTGAGAGGAGCGCCCTGGCTATCCGTATGCAGGGCATCGGCATAAAGGTAGTCCTCAAGCTGAGGGGTCAAAGCGTAGACAATACCGCTCAGCGCCGCCACGAGAAGAAAAGGACCAACAAAAAGCCCGATATAGAAGTGCAGTCGTTTGAGTAACTGGATAAACGCGCCCGGTCTATTCTGGACCGACGCTGGCGAAGAACCTGACATGAAAATTCACCACGGCTAAGCACGACGACAACACATGGCTGCCGCCAACTAAGGGTTAGTAAGTAAATGCCGCCAGTGGCTGTCAGGGCGCGCGGGGATTGAGGCAGGGAAATGCATCTCGGGGAGGCCGTCGACAATCGGCGTCCAGATGATACAGGCGTTGCCGTTTATGACGCAGCAGCCAGCTCAGCGCCGTGAAAACCATGAGCGCCAGTGGAAGCGTACCAGCGAAGGCGCAATCGCTCACGGCAAGCTGCTTGATAGCTGAATCATGAGATGAGTCAACCATGGGTATACTGCCCTGGTGCGTATCAGGCGCGGCGGCCATAGCATGGTGATGTACGTGATGGTCCATCTCCACCGTTGTTTCGTGGGGCGACGGGAGACGGTATGTCTGGCCATGCATGATGCCGTGACCAAAACTGCAGGCGAGACCATTGAGCAGGACGGCGGCAACCAGCATCCAGGCAAGAGAAGTAAAATGGGCTCGAACTAACTTCATACCAACCAATTTAGCACTGATGTCAAACACAGACCAGATGCGGGATTTGTTGTCGAACGGTGCATATCCAGCAATACCGTACGTAAACGCCAGGCTGCGGCCACATGCCGCAACCCCGGGTTTTGAAGAACTCAAGCCTGTCTGGGCTGCCCGTTGGAAGCTGAGAGCCCACCATCGACAGGGAGATTCACGCCGTTTACGAAACGGGCATCATGACTGGCCAGGAACGCAATGACATCGGCGACCTCTTCGGCCTCGGCTGGCCTTCCCAATGGAATCCGCTCACGGAAGCTGGCCATAAGCGATTCATTGCCAAGCATATCTTCCGTCAGCTCGCTTTTAGTGAGGCTGGGGCATACGGCATTGACCCTGACGCCTTCTTCACCAAAGTCCATTGCCAAGGCACGGGTAAAGTTGGTCACTGCCCCTTTTGCCGCGTTGTAAATACTCATCCCCCAGTCACCGCCCAGGCCTGAGACCGAGGAGACATTGACGATGCAGCCCTTCTGCTTGATCAACTCAGGCAAGGCGCTTCGGCTACAATAAAACACACCGTCGAGATCGGTGGACATGACCTTGCGCCAGTCGTCGACATCAGCCTCGGTAATCTTGCCCTGGGCCACCGTACCCGCATTGTTCACCAGCACATCCAGGCGGCCATACTTCTGGATGACATCCGCGATCAGCTGCTCTACTTGAATCCGGTCCGAGACATCAGCGGTCTTGATGTAGTTGCTATCTGCCGGAAGCGTACGCGCCACGTGCTCAAGCTTTTCGGTCGTTCTGCCCACCAGCACGACCTTAGCGCCCTCTTCCGCAAATCGTTTGGCAGTTGCTTCACCAATACCCGATCCTGCCCCTGTCACGAGCACCACCTTGTTAGTAAAACGAGTCATGTCAGCCTCTCTGGATCATGGAAGGTATGCACCAGTAGAACCGCAGCAGCAAACCCAAGTTCATCAGGAGGTGCATTGCAGAGCCAAGCGATCGCTAGTTAGAAAGTACATTCTGGCGAGGGCACGCATACCACTTTACAAGCGATGCTTATCGAGAACACAACGAATGAGACACAAGCGGCCCGCTAGTGCTTCGAGAGTCACTTAGACGTCGTCTATGCAAACCTTCATTATTGATTTCTCAATGCTATGTCGTTCACTTGATCGCTTGGGCAGGTTCAATGCCGCGATTACATGTCGCGCCGACAACGCCTCTACTCGAAACGGCATGCAATAAATTACACAACGAAAACAAATTTTGAATCGCTTTAAAAGCATTTAAATTTTTCACAGAATTCAAGGATTGCTATTCGTTCCGCTTGCTCACGACCCTTAAAACTTTCATTAGCTACAGCCTTGTCTGCATATCGTACGACTGCAGAAAACCTCGGGCAAATCGGCCATATCAGGCTACGTTCAGTTATTAACGCAGAGACGAATAGAAGTCCAAATAGAAGTCCAAACCGCCTAATTTCCTGAAACTTTGTACGTGAAAGATCTAATCCAGTGTTTATCGCACTTTGGCAACGAACGAGTTGTAACATTTTGACTCTGACCTGTATTGCTCAATTAGGTGGACTTATAACAATGCGGGCTTCAGGTTTGTTCGTAGCTGCTTTAGGCATATTCGCCAGCCAATACAGCGCTGCTTCGACGTTGTCTCAGGAATCTTACGGCACCACGCGAGATGGCCATTCTGTAATGCGCTACACCATGACTAACGACAAAGGCGTAAGCGTCTCTTTTTTAAGTTTTGGTGGTGTTATTACGGAGATCATTACGCCTGACCGACACGGCAAACGCGCCAACATTGTGCTGGGGTACGATGATCTGCATGGTTACGAAGTCGTGGATGCTCGTGAAGGCATCCACTTTGGCGCTCTGATTGGCCGCTACGCCAATCGCATCGCCAAAGGGCAGTTCACACTTGACGGAAAAAACTATCAGCTCGAACGAAATGATGGTCCTAATACGCTGCACAGCGGTAGCAAGGGCTATGACAAGCGCATCTGGCAGGTCACGCCATTGGTGACTGAAGGCCCTGTGGTCAAGGCTGCCCTGAAGCTAAACAGCCCAGAGGGCGATCAGGGGTTTCCAGGCAACCTCCAGCTAACCGTTACCTACAGCCTTTCTGACGACAACACATTTCGTATTGACTATCAGGCCCAGACGGATAAGAGCACGGTCATCAACCTGACCAACCACAGTTACTTCAATCTGGCCGGACCTGACAGTACTCATGGAGTCCTGGATCAGGTGGTGCAGATAAATGCCGATCATTATCTTCCCACCGATGCTCAGTCGATCCCTACCGGTACCCTGCAACCGGTGGAAAACAGTGTTTTTGACTTCCGAAGGCCTAAAGCCATTGGCAAAGACATTCGCGCCAACGACCCACAGCTCCTTTATGCCCATGGCTTTGACCACAACTGGGTATTGAACAAAGGCGCTGATCCAAAGGCGTTACAAGATGCGGCCAAGGTCGTTGATCATGGAACGGGCCGCACACTTGAGTGCCTGACTACAGAACCCGGCTTGCAGTTTTATACCAGTAACGCTCTCAAGGGGAACGTAACGGGCGCAGGCGGCAAGGTATATCGGCAGACTGAAGCGTTTGCCTTTGAAACCCAGCATTATCCAAACAGCCCGAACCAACCGGACTTTCCTAGTACGGTATTAAAACCTGGGGAGGTATTTAATAGCACGACCGTATTCCGTTTCGGTATTCAATAACGCCTTTGATAGTTCACTAAAGGATCCGCGCGTTTTTACAAAGAGAGAAACAGTTGATGAGCACTTTATCGACAAGGTCTGGATTGAGAACTTTCACTGCGGTTATCGCCGTTATATTCGCGGTAATTTTAGTGATTGGAGGGGCCTGGCTTGCAGTATTAGGCGGCTCGTATTATTACGTGATCAGCGGTATTGCTCTGCTGATCAGCGCTATTCTGCTCGCGCGTCGCTCTACCGCCGCGATCTGGCTTTATGCGGTACTGATGCTCGTGACGCTCGTATGGGGCCTCTGGGAAGCAGGCACCGATTTCTGGGCTCTCGTACCACGCCTGAATATTCTCGGTCTGTTGGGCATCTGGCTGTTGATTCCCGGAGTAACGCGTGGCATTGGCGCAGGTCTTAGAGCCAGCAAAACCTTTTTATCTGCAACGCTGGTGCTGTCCATTGCCGTACTGGTGTATTCGATCTTCAATGATCCGCAGGAGATCAATGGCAGCCTGGCGTCTACCCAGCCTGCCCAGGCTCAGCCGGTAGAGGGTATCAGCCCGGCGGACTGGCCTGCCTACGGCAGGACCCAAAACGGTACGCGCTACTCGCCGCTGAATCAGATCAACGAGAACAACGTCAAAGACCTGCAGGTCGCTTGGACATTTCGTAGTGGCGAGTCCAGAACCCAGAACGATTCGGGGGAAACCACTAACGAACTGACCCCAATCAAGATTGGCGATAACATGTATATCTGCACCACGCACCAGATATTGGTAGCGCTGGACCCGGCTACAGGCAAGGAAAAATGGAGGTTCGATCCCAAGCTTAAATCGGAACCCTCCTACCAGCACCTGACCTGCCGTGGGGTATCCTATTACGATCAAGCCAACACCACGGAGTTTGCAGCCAGCCTCGCCGGTAAACCCCAGGCTCAAACCAGCTGCCCACGCAAGGTCTTCCTGCCCGTCAATGATGGCCGTCTCTTTGCCATCAACGCAGACAATGGCCAACCATGTAGCGAATTTGCCAACAATGGCGAGCTGGATCTTAAGGAGATGCATCCTTATACCTATCCAGGTGGTTTACAGCCCACCTCACCGCCGGTTGTAACGGGCACTACAGTAATCATTGGTGGCTCAGTTACTGACAACTTCTCTATCCATGAGCCATCAGGCGCCATCCGGGGTTATGACGTCAATACCGGCGCGTTGCAGTGGATATTCGATACGGGTGCAGAAGATCCCAATGCGATCCCGACTGACGGCAAGACCCTGGTTAACAACTCACCCAACGCCTGGGCACCCTTGGCCTATGATGCCGCTGCAGATGTAGTCTATGTACCGACAGGTAACGCCACGCCTGATATCTGGGGCGGCCACCGTACGCCGCTTATGGAGCGCTATGCCAGTGCCATCGTTGCGCTGAACGGCTCGACCGGTAAACTGGTCTGGTCTTATCAGACTACCCACCATGACCTCTGGGACATGGATGTACCTTCCCAGCCTACTCTTGCTGATGTAAAGACAGAATCTGGCGACACGGTTCCTGCTGTTTACGTACCGACCAAGGCGGGTAATCTGTTCGTACTGGATCGTCGTGACGGCAAGCCCATTGTGCCCATTACGGAGGTGCCGGTACCACAGGGCGCCGCAGAAGGCGATTGGGTAAGCCCGACGCAGCCTCGCTCCGCCTTGAACCTGACCCCCATCCAGACACTGACTGACAAGAACATGTGGGGCGCCACCATGTTCGATCAGCTGATGTGCCGCGTGATCTTCAAGCGCCTGAGCTATAAGGGTCAATACACGCCACCGTCCGAACAGGGCACGATTGTTTTCCCCGGTAACCTTGGCGTCTTTGAATGGGGTGGCATTTCCGTCAACTCCGATCGCCAAATAGCGTTAATGAATCCTATGGCGCTGCCCTTTGTGTCAAAGCTGATTCCGCGCGGCCCGGGTAATCCCATGTGGCCAGAAGAAGGCGCCAAAGGGACCGGCACCGAAACGGGCATTCAGCCCCAATATGGTGTGCCGTTTGGTGTAGAGATCAATGCGTTCCTGTCACCGCTGGGTCTTCCGTGCAAGCAGCCGGCCTGGGGCTATGTCGCCGGGGTCGATATGAAAACCCACGAAGTGGTTTGGCGTAAGCGAATCGGCACGATTCGGGACAGTCTGCAGGGGCTTCAGCTGCCACCGTTGAAAATTGGTGTCCCTATGCTGGGAGGCCCGATCTCGACAGCTGGCAACCTGATGTTTATTGCCGGTACTCAGGACAACTATATCCGCGCTTATAACGTGACCAATGGCGACAAGGTATGGGAAGCACGTCTGCCGGCAGGTGGCCAGGCGACACCCATGACCTACGAAGCCAATGGCAAGCAGTACGTTGTCATCATGGCGGGCGGGCACGGCTCTTTTGGCACCAAAATGGGTGATTATCTGATTGCATATGCCCTTCCCGATACGAAGTAATCTCTGTAATCAGAGCTGACCTCTACGCGAAGCCCGGAAACCTCATCCGGGCTTCGCTGTTTCTGCATTATGCCTAGGAATTGGCCTGCCAAAATGAACGTCATTGTTGGCAGAGTTCATTGCCGCTGCGTTATGCTTGGCAATACAGCTTTCGGGCAGATGAGACCTGTCTCACTTGCTGCATCACTATTACAACAAGAGTCCCCCAACCGATGCGAGCACTCTTCAAATACTGCGCCGCCGTCCTGGCCTTTGGCGTTCTGGCAGGCCCTATACAGGCTGCAGACAAGGTTATTTTCGATACCGACTTCAATGTACTCAATGATGACGGTCAGGCGTTCATCATGCTGGCGCAACTGCATGCGCAAAAACGGATCGAGCTGTTGGGCATGACATTGGTGAGCGGCAATGCCTGGGTGGATCAAGAGCAGGTAGAAGCCCTCAAGGCCGTCGAGCGTATGGGCGTGGAAAAGGAGGTCGGCGTTTATTCTGGCGCAGCCTACCCGCTTCTACATGACCTCTCGACGTACCCGCAAGAACAGGCGCTGTTTGGCGCAGGATGGCCTGGCGCCTTCAAAGGTCCACGACCGACTTCAGCCGATGCGCTCATCGCGCCTCCGGATGGCCGCGCCACCCATACGACGGTACGCCCTGAATCAGCGACCCAGTTCATTATCGACAGCATCAAGCAGCACCCCCATGAAGTCACAATTCTGGCTGTCGGCCCGCTGACTAACCTTGCCCTGGCCATCCGCAGCGCACCTGAGATCGTGCCGCTGATCAAGCGGATCGTGTACATGGGCGGCGCCATCGGGATTCCAGGCAATACCACGCCCGCAGCAGAATTCAACTGGTGGTTCGACCCGGAGGCTGCACGGATCGTTTTACGCTCGCCGATAGAGCATGTGATCTTCCCCAACGACGTCTGCGAAAAGGTCATCTTCAACGCAGGCGTCTACAAGCGCATCGTGGCCGCTGAAGGGGTTATCCCTGACCTGTACAAGACAGTCCTGGGCCCTGAGTTCGACAAGGACCCTGCCTACCAGAGTTTTACCTGGGACAGTCTGCCGGCGCTCTTCCTGGTGCACCCGGAACTGGTAACCGAATCGAAAGACCTTTGGGTTGACGTTGATACCCACTTTGGCCCGAACTACGGCAGGTCACTGGGCTACCACAAGAATCCCCCATTAGGCACCCAGAAAGCCAAGGTGGTATTTGGTATCGATCAACAAGCCTTTTGGAATGATTATGTAAAGCTGGTTACGTTGCCTGCCCCAGTCAAACGACCATGAAGCGGTGCCTAGGGTTGCCAGCTGTATTGTTGCAACCCTGTCCTTGCCTCCACACAGGTCTGCGCTGCTGGCGCATCCTCCGCTGCCAGAAATTCTAAATAAAAACTTAGCGGATAGTGTTTAATCCCTTGCTGCTTTAACCAAGCCCCCGTGGTACTAGGGAAGTTGCGTATCTACAAATCATGCTAGTGAGTCATAAGCAGATCACCCTGCGCGGGGCGACCTAAATAAAACCCTTGTGCCTGATGGCAATTAAGCCGAGTCAATAATTCAAGCTGTTCCTGGGTCTCAACGCCTTCAGCCGTAACAGTGAGCGATAAGGCACGACCCAAACCAATGATGGCTTCGATAATTGCCTCGCCACTAGACGAGCCATCCAACGCGGCAATAAAGCTACGGTCGATCTTGATGCCGTCGAAGGGATAAGTATGGACGTAGCTTAATGAGGAGTAGCCGGTGCCAAAATCATCCATGGCTAGCCTAACGCCCAGCTCCTTGAGTGCTCGCATAATAGCCAAGGCATCGTTGGTATTATCAAGCATAACGCTTTCGGTAATCTCAAGCTCCAGGCGCTCAGGCGCAAGCCCGGTTTCCTCTAGAACCGCTTGTATGCGAGCTACCAAGTCACTGCGCTTGAATTCTATCGGTGAAAGATTGACTGAGACAAAGGCCGAGTCCTTCCACTGCATAGCCTCTAGGCACGCCCTGCGTAATACCCAGTCACTCAACGGCACGATTAGGCCGGTTTCTTCCGCAATGGAAATAAAATGGTCAGGGCTTAAATAGCCGCGTAGAGGATGCTGCCACCGTACCAAGGCTTCGGCCCCTGTTAGATGACCACCTCGTATCTTATAACGGGGCTGAAACTCCAAGCGCAATTCGTCTCGGCGTAAGGCCAGTCTAAGATCCGTCTCGAGTTGCCGCCGAACCAGAAGACGACTACTCATCCGTGAGGTGTAAAACTGCCACGTGTTCCGGCCTGACGCTTTGGCTTCGTAAAGCGCTATGTCGGCAAAACGCAAGAGATCGTCAGCCTGACAGCTATCCTCCGGCGCCGAAACGATCCCTATGCTGCATCCTACACTCACTTCATGCTTATTGATCAACACAGGCTTTCGCAGACTATTAAGGAGTCGCTCGCAGAGCTTTTCAATAAAGCCCGGTTTGGCAGACCGCTGGCCACAATGACGAACTCATCGCCCCCAATACGGGAGACAAGATCATCCTCACGCATACATTGTTTCAGGCGGTGAGAAACCTCAACCAACATCTGATCACCAGCCGCGTGCCCAAGGGTATCGTTTATGGGTTTGAAACCATCCAGATCAAGGTATAAGAGCCAAAGCGGATTCTCCGCGGTAGGCTTGGCCTCCAACCTCGCCTTGAGAAAGCGATACATCATACGCCGGTTGGCCAGGCCCGTCAGAGCGTCCTCCTGAGCATCTCTTAATCGCGCTTTTTCCTGGAGTTTGCGCGGCGTAATATCCTGTACAAAGGCGCTGAAGATCGTACGGCTGTCAGTCTGGATCGCCGTGATGCGTGTCTCGACGGGAATCAGCATCCCATCCTTACGCAACGCCGAATGTTCGACAACCTTGCCCACATTGCTGCTTTCTCCTGTGGCGAGGAAGCCTTTCAAATCGTCACGATAAGCCTGACGCATCATCGGCGGAATAATCAAATCCTCTATAGACGCGCCTATTGCTTCTTCTCGACTCCAGAGAAAGATCTCTTCGGCTTTGCGATTCCAGGCGGTAACAGCCCCCCTTTCATCCGTACAGATGTACCCGTCACTGGTATTTTCCAGGATGGCACTCAGTTCAGCCTCACGCTTATGCAGCGTTTGAATATGCTCTTGCGCCTCTTTGGTTAGCGAGTCTTTCCTGGCAAGGAGAACCTCCTTATCGACCAGCATTTTCTGCAGCTGCCCATTCAGCCCTTGGAGCATGTCTTTCATGCGCATATCAAGAAGCGCCCGGCCAAACTTTCGGGCTGAATCTATTTCAGCCTTTGACCAGGGCTTGGCTTGATAGCGAACCGTTTCTTTCCAGTCTTCAAATGACTTTCGCGGCGTCAACTGCCCAGGAGTAGAACCTGGCTCAACTGGCTTATGGGGATTACCTGCCCAATTAATGGTTTCAAGATATTCGGCCCTGAACCATAGCAATACAAACGGAGGACTATGCGAGATTACAACCGCCAATAAGCCGCTGGCCTGGGTGGCATACACCTTTGCAGGCTCATAATGATCTACAAGACTTTTGGTCGCAAAGGTAGTCGGCATGGATGGCTCCAGAAGCCACTCTATCAATGCTCGGGCCTGCTCCTCAGATGGCGTACTGCCCATTAGGGTAAGCTTACCGTGAAGAAGCAGTGCTGCACCCTCTGCGTGAACAAGGTGCTGAACATCCTTCAAATAGCGCCGAATACTTTCTTCAACAGCAGACAACCCTGTCAGCCTATTGAGTAACTCTTCACGAGCAAAAGCCAATTGCTGCGCCTGATTGTTAATCGCTTTTTCCAAATGCGCCTTAATCGATTGGCCCAGCGTCTGCCCTAATAGTTTACAGGTCTCGCGCATATCATAAGAGACCCGTTTGGGAGAGGTATGATGGCAGGAGACAAGTCCCCATAGTTGCCCATCCACGACTATCGAGACGGACATAGAGGCTGTAACGTTCAGGTTTTTAAGATATTGAACATGAATGGGCGAAACGCTGCGCAAGCTGCATCCGCTCATGTCCAATGGCTGACCTGTAATGGGGTTCAATACCGGAATGAGCGGAGCAGGTGTATACCCAGCATCCGCTATTGTTCTGATGGGATTCCGAAGATAAAGCGCTCGCGCCTGCCTGGGAATGTCGGAGGCGGGATAATGATGATTGAGGAGCGCGTCAAGACTATCGATCTTGTCTTCAGATGCGACAAGCCCAGTCCCATCCTCTAGAAACCGATAAATCATTACCCGATCAAACCCGGTCAGGCGGCGAAACTCCTCACTTGCACTCTTAAGCAGAGCGTGCAGACTGGTTGTGGCACTCCAAATTGTAAGAACCTGATGGATCTCGCCGACCCTCTGCGCCGCAGTGATTTGATGCTCTGAGGAAGGCTCCAGCTCTAGAAACAACACACCATTGCAAATATGTGCTGTTGGATCTACAGGTATACCAAGGTTGCCTGCTGGCGACAACGAGCCTAAATACAAAGGTTCAGTCATATCAGGCTCGAGCGTCAGAAGAGATGTCGCGGCCTCGGCCCCAAAAACCGTATCGACTGGCTGCCCCAGCAAGTCAGTAGGGTTTCGTGTTAAAAACCGCACAGTATCACCGGCAACTTGTTGAATAGTCTGGGTATCAGGGTCGATAGCAAGCAATATACCGTGTGGCTGAATCGATCCGGGAATATGAATCGGTTCCCTGTCACACTGCGCAAGATCAAGAGGCTGGGTCGTTTGATCCATAATTAAAAGGTACGCCTGAAGGTCAGTATGCGGGTAGAGCAACAACCGCTCCACGATAGGCTACGGCTTGGCTTGTTATAGGTCTGAGCCAATACACCGCCATTGGTTCGTTAGAGATTCCCCGCTTTACTTGATTAAGAACAGGCACGCCCTGAAACCACGTAGAGAGCAAACCATGTTTATCGTAACGGGTGGCACCCAGGGCATTGGCGCGGCGGTGGTTGAAAAACTGGTTGCTGAAGGGCATCAGGTCGTTTTTACCGGCCGGGACGAAAATGCAGGGCAAGCCCTGCAGACACGGCTGAAGACAGCAGTTTTCGTGGCAGGCGATGTCTTAAGTGAGCAGGACTGCCAAAAGGTCGTATCGCATGCAATGATATTGGGAGAGGGCCGACTGTCCGGCCTGGTCAACAGTGCCGGCATGTCCAGCCGTGGTGAGTTCGCCACGATGACTCAGGACACCTGGGATCATCTTTTCGCGGTAAACACGCGCTCGGTGTTTTTCTATATCAAGCATGCGCTTCCGGGCCTGCGGGCAGCACATGGCGCGGTCGTTACAGTGTCTTCCATTGCAGGCAAGACGGGTGAACAAGGACTTGCAGCATACTGTGCAACCAAGGCCGCTCTGCTGGGACTCACCCAGGCGCTGGCGTTGGAATATGGCTCAGAGGTGCGCTTCAACGCGGTGTGCCCTGGGCAGATCGCTACGCGCATGATGGACAAGGTTATTCAGGACGCCGCTCATCTTGCTGCGCTTACCTCACGGATACCCGCAAGCCGCCTGGGCTCGCCCCAAGAGGTAGCCGAAGCGATCTACTGGCTGCTGTCGCCTGCATCAAGCTATATCAATGGCGCTACGCTCACCGTTGACGGTGCTGAGACCGCTGGCCTTATGAGCCCAAAACAGTAACGAACAACTCATCCTTCAGCAGGCGTCAGCCTTTACCCCGCCACGTTTTTGGCGGGGCCTAGGCACTAAAAGCGCTTGCCAAGTCCGGGCGGTATGCTTAAGTTAGCGCTGTCTCGAAAATTAAAGCAGTCAATTGTCATTGTTTTCGAGATGCATCATCTGGCAAACAAGAGCTACAACATACGAAGCCGCTATCTGTTCAGATTTCTTAATTAAAGATAGCGCTATCTTCGGCTGGAGAACCCTATGAATACGTATATCCCTGCCCTGGTTGTGATGGGCGTGGCTGGTTGTGGCAAGAGCTGCATTGGTGAGGCCATTGCTCAACGCAGCGGTGGTGTCCTGATCGAAGGTGACCAGTTTCATCCTGCTGCGAACATCGCCAAGATGAGTGCTGGCATTCCGCTCACCGATGAAGACCGCGCCGACTGGCTGACTCGCCTGGGTCAAGAAATGGCTAATGCCGTAAACGCAGGTATCAAGCCCGTTCTCACCTGTTCCGCTCTCAAACAGAAGTACCGTGACAAGCTCCGTTCCGCCGTTCCAGGCTTGGGCTTTGTATTTCTGAATCTTACCCGTGAAGACGCAGCCGTGCGTGTTGCCAACCGGCCTGGGCATTTCATGCCTGCAAGCCTCGTGGATAGCCAGTTTGCAGCGCTGGAGCCGCCTCTTGAGGAAGACGCGACCCTCGTTGTGGACGCGACACTGCCCATCGAGGTGATCAGCCAGCAGGCGTCCGACTGGTGGAACGATACGTTTGCGGCTGTTAAAAGCGCCTGATCGGCCGGACTCCCGTTAACGCTTCATCTATAACAATAACATGTGAGGCGACATGTCCGGCATGTATGGCTTTGCTCCTTACCTCACCCTCACTGCATGTTGCAGCGAGGGTGTTGACGTTCTGGTAGTCCTCAGGCGTCAGGCGCACATATGTATGGCTTTCGCTAACGACCAACAACAATAGAAAGTGGCCCACCATGACTGAACCTACTGCGCTCAGCGCCAGTATATTGCTCCTCATAGCAGCAGGCGCTGTAATTCTGCTGCTCCTCTTGATTATGCGATTCAAGGTCCATGCTTTTCTGGCGCTTGTGCTGGTAAGTATCCTGACGGCACTCGCGACGCAGATCCCTTTTGACAAGGTAGTCCCGACACTATTGACCGGCTTTGGTAATACCCTTGCCTCGGTGGCATTGCTGGTTGGCTTGGGCGCCATGATCGGACGTCTTCTGGAGATTACAGGCGGTGCCCAGGTTCTCTCCGACACCCTGATCAATCGCTTCGGTGAACACCGTGCGCCCTTCGCACTTGGCGTAGCATCGCTGCTTTTCGGCTTTCCCATCTTCTTTGATGCGGGGCTGATCGTGATGCTGCCGATCATCTTCAGTGTGGCCAAGCGTCTGGGCGGCTCTACGCTGAGCTATGCATTACCGGCGGCCGGTGCATTCGCCGCCATGCACGCGCTGGTTCCGCCGCACCCAGGCCCGGTTGCTGCCGCAGAACTTCTGGGTGCAAACATCGGTTTGCTGGTTATCGTTGGAGCCATCATCGCGCTGCCTACCTGGTATTTTGGCGCTTATCTGTTCGGCCTGTGGTCGGGCAAGAAATTTCATGTTGGTATTCCGGCAAGCTTTTTGACCGATGCTGACCGTGATACGACAGTTACCCCGCCCCGCTTCTCTACCGTACTTGCTATCCTGTTGTTGCCCTTGATCCTGATCTTTCTGGATACCGGCCTGAATACCTTGAGCGTTATGGGTACAGTCGATGGCAAAAGTACATGGGTCCAGTTCCTGCGGATGCTGGGCAAGACGCCAGTGGCCTTGCTGATCACGGTATTTTTTGCGTTGATCGTCTTTAGCGGTAGACACAGCCGTAAGCATCTGGAAAAAGTATGTGACGGCGCACTCGGCCCTATCTGCTCCATCGTGCTGGTGACGGGTGCAGGTGGCATGTTTGGTGGTGTGTTGCGTACAAGTGGCATTGGCGACGCACTGTCTCAAATGCTGGCAGATACCGGACTTCCGGTAATCGTTGCGGCCTTTGTGATTTCGGCGGCGCTACGGGTAGCCCAAGGTTCGGCAACCGTTGCCCTCACAACCGCAGCCGCGCTCATGGCACCGACCGTAGCCGCAACCGGTGGACTGAGCCAGTTCGACCTGTGCTTTATCGTCGTGGCGATTGCCGGGGGCGCTACTGTGCTCTCCCATGTAAACGACTCCGGCTTCTGGCTGGTGGGTCGCTTCCTTGATATGGACGAAAAAACCACGCTCAAGACCTGGACCGTGATGGAAACGCTCATTGGTACTATCGCTTTCGTGTTGGCCTGGATAGGCAGCCTGATACTCTGACAGAGCGTAAAACCGGACAGGTGAGCAACCACCTGTCCGGAAGACTATCCCAGTCTTGTCGTAAAGCCTTACTGCGCGTAAATCTCGATAATGCTGCCCAACAAGCGGTGCAAGTCGTCCCGATGCCCTGAGCGCGCAGCCGAGGCGCTACCATTTGAGGTCATGACGACCGTCAACTTCTGGCGGGGCACGATATACAGCATCTGCCCACCGAATCCCCAGCCGTAATACACCTCCTGGTTCGCGATTCGCGTAACAAACCAGCCATATCCATAACCATCCCTGGTATAGCGTGAGTAGGTACGAACCTGCCAGGATTCTTCTACCCAACGGGATGAGATCAGACGGCGACCGTCCTGGGTTACACCCTTCCTCCGGTACAGTTCGCCAAATGCCAGCAATGATCGTGGGCTCATGGCCATTTCGTTACCACCGATATAGACACCCTGCGGATCGCGACTCCAGCTGGTAATGGCAAAACCATCAAGAGGTTTCAGCCAGAGCTGGGCCAGCTGCAAGGTCGAGCGCCCGGTTTGTCGGGTCAAAATAGCCGAAAGCAGGTGAGTTGAGCCGGTGGAGTAGATCATGGGACCACTAGGGTCGTTTTCAAAAGGACGCGCCAGCGCAGCTTTCACCCAGTTTCTGCTAGCAACCCAGGCGCCATAGTTCGGCCCTGAGGTAGACGCCAGTCCCGCCTGCATGGACAGGAGATTGCCAATCGTAATGTCCTTCAGCCGCGGGTCCGGTTTTGCCGGAAGGTCTTCTGACAACAGCGGAGCGATTGTTTGATCAGTCCCTTTGAGAATCCCCTTGTCAATGGCGATACCGATCAACGCTGATACCACCAGCTTGGAGGCAGATTTGATATTGGTGGGTGTAGTTGTGCGGTGCCCTCGATAACCGCGCTCAGCCATCACCTGCCCATCGTGACTGACAATCACCGTTTCCAGCGGCCCAAGTGCTTGAGCATCATCCAGCACTTGGGACAAGTTGGGATTGGCAGAGGCGCTGATAGACACCCAGCACAAGACAATAAGCCCCATAGACCTAAAACGTGCCAAACGCCGAACAAGCGGAAGGATCGGAGGCATGACCAGAACCACACTGACCTGAATGACAAATCCGACCGTCATTGACGGACAAACATGCCCTTCAACTCGTTACGTAGGATTTCATTCAGGCGCTATATAAGAGTGGAAAACCTTGTGAAGCCTGAACCATCCAGTCACCTAAATTACACTTGGAAGACGCTGACTCGATCCGCTAGCTGACTTGCCAGGCCAGCAAGCTGACGACTGGCATCCGCGATATGTTGTGAGCCTTTTGAGGTTTCCAGGCTTGCCCCGTGAATACGGTTGATATTGGTGCTTACCTCTTCTGCCACCACAGCTCTGCTGTGCAGACGCTGAGGCAATCTGAGCTGCGTCTACCTCAAGCAATCAGCATATTACTCTGCTCTAGCTCTTCATCCGCATTGCCTGTTGCCTAATCAGCACCCTGTCGTCACTTCGTTGACCGCAGCAGTCATGTGTTCAGCCTAGGCCAATTCCTTATATTTAGTTATCGATATAACAATTAATGGAAAAAGATTTTCTAAGCCGGTGTGATGAACGGCTAGTTTATGAGAGGAACGAGATACCAGACGGTGAAAAATTCAGGCATTCGATGAAATGAGAGAGCGTCATAAGGCATGGAGGTCCATTTTTAAGCTCTCTCCTTTTCATAATAAACCACCACCTATTGTTTACTTTTATTGGATGGTTGGGGGTTGATATTTTTAATTTAATAATGGGCTGGTATTACCCTCCACTTACGTTCATGAAACGGAGTTCCTGAGGATCGTTGTTCGAAGTGAACTCATGGCGTAGCGGTTTTTGAGCCAATGCCGTGTGTATCGCTTCAGCAACCTGATGATCAGATTCAGGATAACGGCGCATTAGGTATTTAAGATCCAGCGCTTTTTCATGCCCAAGGCACAGCAGCATGCGGCCATCTACTGTTACTCGCAGGCGGTTGCAATTGGCGCAGAAGTTATAAGTGTGCGGTGATATGAAGCCGATTCGGGAGCGCGGATATTCTGCAATGCGCACATAGCGAGCAGGCCCACCGCTCTGCTCGGCAGAGTCGATCAGGTTATAGCGGGACGCAAGCTGGGCTCGTACCTCGTCGCTTGAACAGAAACGTTCCTGGCGTTGGTTACCTACCCTTCCCAACGGCATCTCCTCGATAAAACTGATGTCCAGTTGATTCGAAAAGGCAAAGTTCGCCAGGTTAAGAATCTCATCGGCGTTGCGACCCTTCATGACGACACAATTGAGTTTGATACGCTGGAATCCGGCATGCCGTGCCGTTTCGATACCGCGGAGCACCTGCTCCAGATCACCGATACGGGTAATGGCCCTGAACCGGCCGGGATCCAGGCTATCCAGGCTGATGTTGAGGCGTTTGACACCGGCGTCTGCCAGCGGGCGGGCCAGACGGGTCAGATGAGAGCCGTTGGTTGTCATCACCAGCTCTTCTAGTCCATGGAGTGTTGAAAGGTCACGGCATAAGTCGACAATGCCAGGCCTTACCATTGGCTCTCCACCCGTCAGGCGTATCTTCTTGACACCCTGACTCACAAAGAGGCTGGCTAGGCGATATAGTTCTTCCAGGCTCAACACCTGCACCCTGGGTAAAAAGGTCATCTTCTCGGCCATACAATATACACAGCGAAAATCGCAACGATCCGTAACCGACAGCCGCAAGTAGTCGATTTTTCGGCCGATACCGTCTTTCAGCTCTATCGTCATAACATCCTCAATACCCACTGGCTTATATCTCACCGTGCGCTACTGCAGCAGTGGCGAGTCGACTCCAACAAAATGAATGCCTTCGATATGAGCCTGGCTGACCAGAATGCGTAGGTGGTGAGCCAGCGCTGTGTGCCAAGCTCGCTGAGTCAAGTCGTCTCTGATGGCTGTTTTCACTGCGTCATAAGGCAAGAGTGATCCTTCCAGGCGCTCATCCACTCGTACGATATGGAGTCCGTAGCGGGTTTCCAGAGGATGTTTGCAAAGCCCTTTCGACAGGCGAAACAGTACCCGTTCGAATTCGGGAACGGTTTGGCCCTGACTGAGCTGGCCCAGCGAGCCACCCTGGACGCTGGAGGGGCAATTTGAGTAGCGCTGCGCCAGCTCACCGAATCTATCGGGAGTGTGGTCCAGGCACTTGATCAACTGCAAGGCCTGTTCACGGGCCTCACTGCGGGCCTGCACGTCATCCGGCGCACACGCCAGCAGGATATTGGAAGCGGCAAGCAGAGGCGCTGAAACAAAACGCGCCTGATTGCTGGCGTAATAACGACGGCATGTTTGCTCATCGGCGTCCGGGCTTTTTACCTCTCGCTCCAGCAAGTGGCAGATCGCTGCCTCCTCAGCCTCGGCCCCTATGCCCATGATCCCCTGCTCCGCTACCCGCTGGCGTAACACCTCGCGAATGACCAATGCCTGCACGGCTTGATAAATAGCGTCTTCTCGGGACAACGCAGGGTGATATTGCAACTCCTGGGCAATACCCTCCGGTGCGATGGGTACCCCGTTAACCCGGACATGAGGCCAGTCCTGATCACTGCTGGCAATCAGAATAGGCTTGGCGTCACAGGTGCCTGCCAGCGCAGGATCTTGCGAGGCGAGTTGTTTGCCCTCTTCTCTATCGCTATACCCGCTTACCTTGCTAGCGCATGCCATGGTGCTTCTCCTACTTATAGGTGACAGGCGGGTGGGTGGTTATACCCACCCCCTTGAGGCTAATGGACGGTGTCTTTGTGTCTTGCCAGAGGCGCGGTCTGTTTGGGAGCGATCGCAGGCAAGCCATAGGCAGGGGCAGGTGTTTCGACACGGAGTTTGCTGGGCACGCCTTGTGCTTGTGGTCTGGTCTGCTCGGGCCGTTTGGCTTTCAGCCGTACGATCTGATAACGGCGCCCCAAATACCAGACCGGCGCGCTGACGATATGCACCAGCCGGGTAAAGGGAAACAGCACAAACAGCGTCAACCCCAGAAAGACATGCAGCTTGTACACCAGCGGTACCGCGCCGATGGAGGCCGCCGCTGCTTCGGGTCGCAGTGTCACGATAGCTTGGGCCCAGATAGCCAGACGCGCCATAACTGAACCATCCATATGCTGGGTCGACGCGACAATGGTGCTGAGGCCCAACAGTAGCTGCGCCAGTAGAACAAACAGAATCATGATGTCGGAGGGGCTAGAGCTGGCCCGTACGCGTGGTTCAGTCAGACGACGATAGATCAGCATGCTCAAGCCAATCAGCGCCAGACAGCCAAAGAAACCTCCAGAGAGCATGGCCAGGAGCTGTTTATTGGCCGTACTGATGACGGTGTGATAAAGCGCTTCCGGCATGAGTAGTCCAACAAAGTGTCCTGCCAGGATAAACAGTACGCCAATATGAAACAGGTTACTCGCTACCCGCATGTTGCGTTTGCTGAGCATCTGGCTGGAACCTGCCTTCCAACTGTACTGCGATAAATCGAACCGAGCCCAGCTTCCAACCAGGCAGATGGTCAGAGCGACATAGGGATAGATGCCAAAGGCAAACAAATTTACTTTATCCATGATAGGCCTCCCGAACCGGCATCTGCACCGGTCTTTCCTGATTGAAATCGATCCAATGCAGCGGCACCGCTTCCTCCTGTCTGGCCTTATCAGGCCGGGACGCTTGCGCACCGCAACGCCCTTCCTGCTCAGCCTTGAGGAAGTCCACGGCCTCCTCTTCCCATACCTTATCCAGCGCTTCGAGCGAATCGTCTCGGGATTCAGAGGCTACCTGCTCACGCAGCGCCTCTACCGCCTGTACAGGGGGTTCTCCTGCGATCTGCAGCAATGCGGTAAAGCAGGCAGAATAAGGACTCTGGCGTTCGGCAAGGCGCGCCGCCAATAAGGCCAGCAGATGAGCCACGTCGGCCAGTCCTTCACGGGCTGTCAGTTCATCACGGGTGGCCAGGTATTCGAGATAAAGCGGCAGATAATCGGGAAGCTCCTTCACCCCGAGCGAGAAGCCTGCGGCTTCGTACTGCGCCAGCAGATCCACCATGGCCTGCCCACGGTCACGGGACTCGCCATGCACGTGCTCGAACAACAGGAGAGACAGGGACCGGCCACGATCGAACAGTTCAGTATAGGTTTCCTGGACATCCATCAGTTCTGCGCTTGTCAGCTGGCCCAGCAGACCCTGAAGGAGGCTGCGTTGCTCAGGACTGATCTCGCGGGCACTGTTAATGGCGCCAGCCAATTCCTGCTGTGCTGGGGCCAGCATTTCGGAAGGGTAGTCCATCAGCAGTGAGATTACCGTGAGGATACGCATATCTATTCCTCCCAGAGCTGGACGGTTTGGATCACGTCCCGGCGATTGGCTTTTTTCGACCCAAACATATTGAGATCGGACGAACCGCTACAGCCGCTGCCAAAGCTGAAGCCACAGCCGGACCGCTCGGCAAAAACATCACTCATGGCCTCCTCGCGGTGGGCAGAAGGCACAACGTATCGGTCTTCATAGTTGGCGATGGCCAGGTAGCGATACATATCCTCAACCTGCGATACGCTCAGCCCGACCTCTTTCAACACCTCAAGGTCCTGCCGGCCTTCGACCTGTTCGGCTCGCTTGTAAGCGCGCATGGCCAGCATGCGCTTTAGGGCGCGTCGAACCGGGCGCTCATCTCCCGCCGTCAGCAGGTTAGCCAGGTAGCGCAGCGGGATACGCAAACTATCCACATCGGGCAGTACCCCGTTCATGCCTACCGCTCCAGCCTTGGCAGCGTTTTGAATCGGCGAAAGCGGTGGGATGTACCAGACCATGGGCAGTGTGCGGTACTCAGGGTGTAGCGGCAGAGCCAGCTGCCACTCCACAGCCATCTTGTAGACGGGCGATTTTTGAGCAGCCTCGATTACGGATTGTGGCACACCATCGGCCAGGGCCTGACGGATCACATCCGGATCGAAGGGGTCCAGGAAAACATCGAGCTGCCTTTCGTAGAGATCTTGCTCACTGGCAGCACTGGCAACATCTGCGATGCGATCGGCGTCATACAGCAGCACGCCCAGGTAGCGGATACGGCCAACGCAGGTTTCTGAACATACGGTAGGCATGCCGGCTTCTATACGTGGATAGCAGAAGATGCATTTCTCGGACTTGCCGCTCTTCCAGTTGAAATAGATCTTCTTGTAGGGGCAGCCACTGATACACATGCGCCAGCCCCGGCACTTTTCCTGGTCAATCAGCACAATCCCGTCTTCGTCACGCTTGTAGATGGCGCCACTCGGACAGGATGCTGCGCAGGCCGGGTTGAGGCAGTGTTCGCAAAGGCGTGGCAAATACATCATGAAGGTATTTTCGTATTCGCCGTAGATATCCGCCTGAACCTTGTCGAAGTTCTTATCCTTGCGGCGCTTGGCGAATTCGGTTCCCAGGATTTCCTCCCAATTGGGACCCCACTCAATCTTTTCCATCCGCTGACCGGAGATCAGCGAGCGAGGCCGCGCCACCGGCTGATGGTCCGATACCGGAGCGGTATGCAGGTGCTGATAGTCGAAATCGAACGGCTCGTAATAGTCATCAATGCCCGGGAGGTCAGGGTTGGCAAAGATATTAGCCAAGACCCGGAATTTGCCGCCGATCCGAGGGTTGATTGAGCCATCCTTGTTGCGTATCCAGCCACCTTTCCATTTGTCCTGATTTTCCCACTCCTTGGGGTAGCCGATTCCGGGTTTGCTCTCTACGTTGTTGAACCAGGCATACTCCATGCCCTCGCGGCTGGTCCAGACGTTCTTGCAGGTAACCGAGCAGGTATGGCAACCGATGCACTTGTCCAGATTCAGTACCATGCCGACTTGCGAACGAATTTTCATGACAACTTCCTCAATCCAGTTGGGTCGGCAGGGGCTGGGGCAGTGCATGGCCATTGGGGCCATCCAGCCAATCGACCTCTTTCATCTTGCGCACCACGACAAACTCGTCGCGGTTACATCCCACGGTGCCGTAGTAGTTGAAGCCATAAGCCTGTTGGGCGTAGCCACCGATCATGTGGGTGGGCTTGAGCACCACGCGGGTTACGGAGTTGTGATGGCCACCGCGGGTTTTGGTGGTCTCGCTGCCCGGCACGTTCACGATGCGCTCCTGGGCGTGGTACATCATGACCATCCCTTCCTTCACGCGTTGACTGACCACGGCACGGGCCGTCAGGGCACCGTTGGCGTTGAAGCACTCGACCCAGTCGTTGTCCTCGATGCCGGCCTTTTTCGCATCGATCTCCGATAGCCAGACGATAGGTCCGCCACGGCTCAGGGTGAGCATGATGAGGTTGTCGGTATAGGTGCTGTGGATACCCCATTTCTGGTGGGGAGTGATCCAGTTCAGAACGATCTCGGTGTTGCCGTTGCCCTTCTTGCCCTTTACATAATCAATGGTCCGGGTATTGATAGGTGGCCGGTAGCTTTGCATCTGCTCACCAAAGGCCTGCATCCAGGGGTGATCCTGGAAGAACTGCTGGCGACCGGTGACGGTGCGCCACGGGATGAGCTCATGAACGTTGGTATAGCCCGCGTTGTAGCTCACGTGTTCATCTTCAAGACCGGACCAGGTAGGGCTGGAAATGATCTTGCGCGGCTGAGCCTGAATGTCGCGAAAGCGAATGGCTTCGTGCTCCTTGGGCAGCGCCAGATGGCTGTGATCGCGCCCGGTGAACTCCGACAGCGCCGCCCAGGCTTTTACAGCGACGTGACCGTTGGTTTCCGGAGCCAATGAGAGAATGACCTCAGCAGCATCAATGGCCGAATCGATCCTAGGCCGGCCTTGGCTGACGCCCTCATCGTTCACGCGGTAGTTCAGCTCGCCCAGAAATTTCACTTCGTCCCGAGTATTCCAGTTGATGCCCTTGCCACCGTTCCCCAGCTTTTCAAGTAGCGGCCCGAGCGATGTGAATTTCTTATAGATTCCTGGGTAGTCGCGCTCGACCACCGTCATGTTCGGGCAGTTCTTGCCAGGTACCGGATCCATACCGGCGGTTTTCCAGTCGGCGCCACCAAAAGGCTGGGCCAATTCGCCGGGGCTGTCGTGCAGCAACGGCACCGTTACCAGATCCTGCTCGATACCCAATACGCCCTCGGCCAGTTCCGAGAACTTTTTCGCGATACCTTTATAGATCTCCCAGTCGGAACGGGACTCCCAGGCCGGATCGATGGCTGCCGAAAGCGGATGGATGAAGGGGTGCATGTCCGATGTGTTCATGTCGTCCTTCTCGTACCAGGTTGCGGTAGGCAGGACGATGTCGGAGTACACACAGGTGGAAGACATGCGAAAGTCCAGCGTAGTGACCAGATCGAGCTTGCCAATGGCGCCCTCGTCTACCCAGTCGGCCTCGTCAGGCTTGAAACCACCTCGCTTGCCAAGGTCTTCGTTCATCACGCCATTTTTGGTGCCCAGCAGGTACTTGAGCATGTACTCATGGCCTTTGCCGGAGCTGCCCAGAAGGTTCGAGCGCCACACGAACATATTGCGGGGGAAGTTGGCCGGGTTGTCCGGCTGTTCGCAGGCAAAACGTAGCGAGCCATCCTTAAGCGACTGGATGACGTAATCAACAAGTGGCATGCCCGCGGCGGCCGCATCCCGAGTGATCTGCAGCGGATTACGATTGAGCTGCGGCGCGCTGGGCAACCAGCCGGCGCGCTCGGCACGAATGTTGTAGTCGAGCATATGCTCAGGAAACTGGGACTTGTCGGCCATGGGCGAGAGCACTTCATGAATGCTCATCTTCTCGTGGCGCCACTGTGAGGAGTGGTTGTAGAAGAAGCTGGTTCCGTTCATCTGACGAGGCGGACGGCTCCAGTCCAGGCCAAAGGCCAGTGGCAGCCACCCACATTGTGGGCGCAGCTTTTCCTGTCCCACATAGTGCGCCCAGCCGCCCCCGGTCTGCCCTACGCAGCCACACAACATGAGCATGTTGATCAGGCCCCGGTAGTTCATGTCCATGTGATACCAATGGTTCATGGCCGCGCCAACAATGATCATCGACCGGCCACGGGTCTTGTCGGCGTTATCGGCAAACTCTCGGGCTATCTGTATGGCCTTCTCGCGGCTTACGCCAGTAATCTGCTCCTGCCACGCTGGGGTTCCCGGCACGCTGGCGTCGTTGTAATCCTGCGCAACGTGATCGCCGCCCAGACCCCGGTCGATCCCTAGATTAGCGGCCATCAGATCGAAAACGGTAGCAACCTGCGCGAGGGAGCCGTCGGCCAGCGTAATCGTGCGGCTTGGAACCCGGCGGTATTGCACTGCATCGCCTGGCACATGCGGGAAGTGCTCATGACTCTGCCCACCAAAGTAAGGAAACCCTACTTCGGCATAGTCGCCGCTGTCGATCAGGCTTAGCGTCAGGTCGACTTCCCGGCCCTGCCCGCCTTCACGCGATTCGATGTTCCACTTGCCCTTCTCGCCCCAGCGATAGCCGATTGATCCCTGCGGAGAGACCAGCTCACCCGTCGCATCCAGGGCAACGGTTTTCCACTCGGGATTGTTGTCCTGGCCCAGGTTGTCGGCCAAATCCCATGCCCGCAGGAAGCGATCCGCCTTGTAGCCACGCTCGTGAGGTTCCAGCAGTACCAGCATGGGGAGATCGGTATAGCGCTTGGCATAGTCCTGGAAATAAGGGCTGGGCTTTTCGAGATGAAATTCCTTGAAGATCACATGATTGAAGGCCTGTGCCAGGGCGGCATCAGTGCCTTGCTTGGGGTTGAGCCAAAGGTCGGTCAGCTTGGCGACTTCGGAGTAATCGGGCGTGATCGAAACGGTCTTGGTGCCCTTGTAGCGAACCTCGGTAAAGAAGTGCGCATCCGGGGTACGGGTCTGCGGGACGTTGGAGCCCCAGGCGATGATGTAGTTGGAGTTGTACCAGTCAGCCGACTCCGGCACGTCAGTTTGCTCACCCCACACTTGCGGAGAGGCAGGAGGCAGGTCGCAGTACCAGTCATAAAAGCTCAGGCACACTCCGCCGATGAGCGAAAGATACCGCGCCCCGGCAGCGTAACTCACCATGGACATGGCTGGAATGGGTGAGAAGCCCACCACCCGATCCGGGCCATACTGCTTGATGGTGTACAGATTGGCGGCGGCAATCAGCTCGTTCGCTTCCTCCCAGCTGGAGCGGATAAAACCACCCATGCCCCGCTTGCTCTTGTAGGACTCTGCCTTCGCCTTATCCTCAACGATGCTTGCCCAGGCTTCCACAGGCGATAAGCTAAGACGAGCTTCTCGCCAGAGCTTTAAGAGCGGCTTGCGAATCTTGGGATACTTGAGACGGTTGGCACTGTAGATGTACCAGCTGTAACTGGCCCCACGCGGACAGCCCCGTGGCTCGTGGTTGGGCAGGTCATTACGAGTGCGTGGATAGTCAGTCTGCTGCGTCTCCCAGGTAATCAGCCCATTCTTGACATAGATCTTCCAGGAGCAGGAGCCGGTGCAATTCACACCGTGAGTAGAACGTACGATCTTGTCGTACTGCCAACGTGAGCGATAGACATTTTCCCAATCACGGGACTCCAGGCGCGTCTCACCATGCCCGTCGGCAAATTCACCCTGCTTGCGGTTGAAGAAGCGCAGTTGGTCAAGTAGATGACTCATGGTTATATCCTCTCAGGTGGGCGCTCGCCGTGCGGCGCCCGGTCATCAATGTTCTAAGTGGCAGGCGTCTAGCAGGGTGTCTCGGCTCCTTTGCGCGAGTACCACCACCAAGTCACGAAGAGGCAAGTCACGTAGTAGGCAACGAACCCATACATGGCCATTTCAGGGGCACCACTCAGGGCGATGGACGTGCCAAATGCTTTGGGGATGAAGAAGGCACCAAACGCGCCGACCGCCGAGCTGAAGCCCAGTACCGCAGCGGACTCTTTGCCCGCCTGCCGCTGCGCCTGCTCTTGTTCAGCCTGGCGCTTGCCTGCGCTGGCGCGCTCATGGAACAGCCGGAAGATCACAGGGATCATGCGGAAGGTGGAGCCATTGCCGATCCCGGTAGTAACGAAGAGCAGCATGAACACCGCCAGGAAGCCATAGAAATTCCCTTCGCTCCCGTGGCTTGGCAGGAAGTGCATGACGCCGAAGACCGCTACGATCATCAGAATGAAGTTCCATAGCGTGACGCGGGCGCCCCCCAGCTTGTCGGCCACCCAACCGCCCAATGGTCGTGCCAGGGCACCTACCAGTGGGCCCAGAAAGGCGAACTTGAGTGCATTGATGTCTGGGAAAGAGGTCTTGATCAGCAGCGGAAAGGCGGCCGCAAAACCAATAAAGGAGCCGAAAGTCGCAAGATACAGCCAGCACATCAGCCAGTTGTGCTTGCGGGTAAAGATGACAGACTGCTCGCGGAATGAGGCCTTGGCACAGGTCAGGTCATTCATACCAAACCAGGCCGCCAGAGAAACCAGCAGGATAGGCGGAACCCAGAGAAAGCCTGCGTTCTGCAGCCATTGCACTGAGCCGTCAGCTAGCTGTTGCGGTGCGCCGCCTGCTACACCGAACAGCCCCAGGGACACTACCAGCGGCACGCTGAACTGCATGACCGAGACGCCGAGGTTACCGAGCCCGGCATTGAGACCCAGTGCAGTACCCTGCTGAGCCTTGGGAAAGAAGAAGCTGATGTTGGACATACTTGAGGCAAAGTTGCCGCCGCCCAAACCACACAGCAAGGCGATGACCACGAATACGCTATAAGGCGTCCCGGTATTCTGGACGGCAAATCCCATCCACAAGGAGGGAATCAACAGGGAGAGCGTGCTTAGCGTGGTCCAGCGCCGTCCGCCAAAAATCGGAACCATGAATGAGTAGAAGACCCGTAACGCCGCGCCGGATAGACCGGGCAAGGCTGCCAGCCAGAACAGCTGGTCCGTTGTGAAGCCAAAGCCGATGGCGTTAAGCCGTACGATCACCGTGCTCCAGACCATCCACACGGCAAAGGACAGCAGCAGCGCCGGAATGGAAATCCATAGGTTTCGTGTCGCTATCGCCTTGCCGGTGTGCCCCCAGAATTGAGGATCTTCCGGTCGCCAGTCATTGATTACCGGCCCCTGCTTGGGTAACTGCCCTACGGCTGGGTGCTTGATCACGGTCATCATCGTTCTCCTTGAAAAGGTCAGGAAAGGGAGGCGGCGCGCGCCCGGCCAAGGACAGGGGTCTGGCGGACCTCGCTCAGGTACATCCAAATCAGGGAGACCCACACCACGCCATATAGCAGTACGAAACAGGAGCTGCGGATGCCGGTCAGGTCGACCAGCGCGCCGAAGAGAATGGGTAGAACGAAACCGCCAAGGCCACCCGCGAGGCCGACGATGCCGGAGATTGCGCCCATGCGATCCGGGTAGTCGCTGGCGATATATTTGAAGACTGACGCTTTACCGAACGCCCAGGCAGTACCCATAACAAACATGAGCACGGTGAAGACGTAAGCGTTAGGGCCGACTTCAAAGGTGTGAGGACCATTGACGGTCTGAACAACCAGTGCGGTTTGCGGAACGGAGAGTAGAAAAAGGCACACCCAGCTCACCCACAGTACCCACCAGGTGACGCTATGGGCGCCGAACCGGTCCGACATCCAGCCCCCTACCGCGCGCAGGATGCCGCCCGGTAACGAAAAGCAGGCGGCCAGCACAGCCGCGCTCTGCAGGGTCAACCCGTACTCCTGGACGTAGTACTGGGTCATCCATAGGGCGAGTGCGACATATCCGCCAAAGACGATTGAGTAGTACTGGCAGTACCGCCAGACGGCCGGATCCTTGAGCGCGCGAAGCTGTTCGGTCAGGGATGGCGCATGGCTTGTACGAGGCGCCTTGTCTTCGGTTGTGAGAAACCAGAACAGCACTGCCATGATGAACAGGATGGCTGAATAGACCTTTGGAACCATCTGCCAACTCGCGGCAGCGATAATGGCAGGGGCCACGAACTTGGTCAGCGCCGAGCCTGCATTGCCTGCGCCAAAGACTCCCATCGCCAGTCCCTGGGTAGAGGCATCGAACCATTTCGCCACATAGGCAATACCTACCGAGAAAGACCCTCCCGCAAGCCCGACGAAAAGCCCCAGTACGAGAAACTGCCAGTATTCGTGCGCATAGCTGACCAGGTAGATGGGCAGCACGCAGATCAGCATCAGGATGAAGAAGACGGGCCGTCCGCCAAAACGGTCGGTCAGTATGCCGAGCGGCAGCCGGATCAAGGAGCCGGTCAGAACAGGCGTAGCCGCCAGAAGTCCAAACTCCGTTTCGTTTAGCTGAAGCAGCGCCTTGATGGGTACGCCCAACACCGCGAACATCATCCAGACCATGAAACACAGCGTGAATGCCAGGGTGCTCATCCCCAGCGCCATTCCTTTCTGTATTTTCTCACTGCCCATGATCCCGCCCTCCTGGTCGATAGGGGTGAGACTAGAGAGCACAGCAGGTCAAACGTTGATCCAGATCAATATCAAAACGCCAGTCAACTTCCTATGATGGCGCGCCCTACCTCTTCGGAGGTAGTCGTTTAATTATAAAAATCCCTTTAAATACATAATCTTAGATTAATTAACGGATTTGGAAGCGCAGCGGGCACCTCTACCGAACTCTTTGGAGGTATCCACGGGAGAACATCATGTTTCACTGGTTCAAGAGTTCCCTTCCGGCGCGTGCAGGGTTGGCTGTCATTCTCATTTCCATGTTGGCGCTGGCCAGTACCATCAGTGCGGGGCTAATGGCCTGGGTTACGGAAAAGGACGCCGCAGCCATCAACACGGCAGGCTCTCTGCGCATGGCGACCTACCGCCTGAGCTGGAAGCTTGAAGCTAAAGCGGCAGATCCGGTCATTCAGACCCTGCAACACGATCTTGAGCAGCGCCTGCATAGCCCTGACCTGTCTCGCCTGGTCCAGCGTGATGACCGCTCCTTGCTGCGCCAGAGCTTTACTGCCCTCCAGGATAACTGGACAGAACACCTCAAACCTGCACTGGAGGCGCACCAACAGGCGGCCTTTCAGCAGCAGGCCGATATCTTCGTTGAACAGCTGGACCGGTTCGTCATGCTCCTGCAGCACCAGAGCGAACGACGCCAGATCTGGCAACAGGCCATTCAAGGCGCTGCACTTATCTCGATTATCATCATTTTATTGGTAGGCATGTATGAATTATTCAGCAGTGTCATCACCCCTTTACAGGAGCTGGTAGGCGCAACCGAGCGATTCAAGGCAGGCCAGTTCGATGCCCGTATCAATTACCGATCCGACGATGAACTGGGGCAAATGGCGGTGAGCTTCAATGCGATGGCCGAAGCGATCGAAGAGTCCCACCGCACACTGGAAAGCCGGGTCGAGCAGAAAACCCAGAGCCTTGCTCAGGCCAACGCTGCGCTTGAACTCTTGTATCAGAGCAGCCGAAACATTGCCGGTAGCGCGGCCAATGCCGACCAGCTGAACGCCCTGATCGACAGCTTTCAGCAGCGCCTGCCCGGTCTCAGATTGACGTTATGCCTGCGCGGCCATGCACTGGAGCCGGCAGATCATCTCATTGCGCTACATGGCAATCAGTCCCGGGAGATCTGCTCACGCAACGACTGCGCCAGCTGCAGCCGTCATCATGACGGCCAACCACAGACCTATCTCATCAGTAACCAAGGCAATACGCTGGGCGAGCTGCGTGCACGGTATCTGGATGGTCGTCTACCACACGCCTGGGAAGAGCGGCTGATCGAAGCCTTGTGTAATCTGATCGGCACCTCGCTGTCGCTTGAGCGGCAACGCGAGCAGGACCATAAACTGCTGTTGCTAGAGGAGCGTGCCATAATCGCCCGGGAGCTGCATGACTCCCTGGCCCAAGCCCTGTCGTACATGAAACTTCAGGTGAGTCGTCTGCAGGCGCTGATTCGCCGAGGCGAACCAGCCGACAACCTGGAACAGGTTAGTGAAGAGCTGCGTGACGGTCTTAACAATGCGTACCGCCAGCTACGAGAACTCCTGACGACCTTTCGCTTGCGCATTCAAGAGGGCGGCCTTGAACAGGCGCTTGACGATACGACCAAGGAATTCGCCGAGCGTGGCAATTTCGAGGTACTGCTCGAATGCACGGCTTTTGCCTTCACCCTGGCCGCCAGCGAACAGATTCACCTGCTGCAGATCGTTCGGGAAGCCTTGTCCAATTGCGCCCGGCACGCCCAGGCACGCCAGGTATGGGTAAGGCTGGAGCAGAAAGCGGACCAGGTTCGCCTGTGCATCGAAGATGACGGCCGTGGTATCGACCGGGATTTCGACACACGCCAGCATCACGGGCTAAGCATTATGCAGGAGCGCGCCAGCAGCTTGCATGGACAGCTTGTCATCCAACCTCGCCACCCTAACGGAACCCGAGTCGATCTTGTTTTCGCCCCTCACTTTCTTGGCCACCACACCTTACAGGAGCTGTCATGACATCCTCTACCGCCTACCGACTGCTTCTGGTCGATGACCATCCGATGATGCGGCGCGGTCTTAAACAACTGCTGGGAATGGAGGATGCGCTCAGTGTCATTGGTGAGGCCAGCGATGGGCTCGATGCGCTTGAGCAGGTTGCGCTGCTCACGCCTGATCTGGTCCTTCTGGACAACAACATGCCTCGGCTCAATGGGGTTGAAACGCTCAAGCGGCTGAGAGAGCTGGGATACAACGGCAAGATCCTCCTTTTCACCGTCTCGGATGACGAGCAGGACGTGCGTGACGCACTGCGTCTAGGAGCGGATGGTTACCTACTCAAAGACATGGAGCCAGAGGTTCTGATCCAGCAGGTCCTCGAGGCCTTGACCGGCTCGCTGGTAGTGAGTCCGGCCCTGACACGCGTACTGGCCCAGGCATTACGGACGCCCTCCCCGGCTTCGCAGGTCGAGCTGACAGAACGTGAGCGTCAGGTACTGAAAATGATCGCAACCGGAATCAGCAACAAGGTTATCGGTAGCAAACTGGGCATCACTGAGGGTACGGTCAAGGTTCATGTCAAGAACCTGCTACACAAGCTTGGTTTCCGATCCCGTGTCGAAGCGGCAGTCTGGGCGCTTGATCACCTGCGTTAGGAGCCCATATCGTACAAAAATACCTCATCAAGTGCTTCAAGGCCCGAGATGCTGACACCCAGGTCTTTTACCAATCCATCGGTCAGCCCATAGATCCAGCCATGGATGGCCAGAGGCTGACCTCGCTGCCAGGCCTTTTGTACAAGTGTGGTGTGGCAGACGTTGCGTACCTGCCGCTTCACATTCAGCTCACAAAGCAGATCCACCTGCTGGTTTTCAGTGAGGCCTTCGAACTGCCCGCGATACTGGTAATGAATGGCTTTGATTGCTCTCAACCAGTTATCGATCAGGCCGAGCGATTCATGCCCCAGCGCGGCACGCACGCCGCCGCAGCCATAGTGACCACAAACGATCACATGCTTGACCTGGAGAATATCGATCGCATATTGCAGGACCGAGAGCAGATTCATATCCGTTGCCACCACCATATTGGCCACATTGCGGTGTACGAACAGTTCTCCAGGCATTAGCCCCACTACTTCATTGGCCGGCACGCGGCTGTCAGAGCAACCGATCCAGAGAAACTCGGGCCGCTGCTGACGTGCCAGCGTGGCGAAGAACTCTGGGTCCCGCGCACTGAGCGATTCGGACCAATAACGGTTGTTGGCAATCAGCTGGTCGATATCCATGATCATTCATCCGCGATAGCACAATGCCTCAACGATACCGCGTTTCCCTTTTTGTACAAGTGCATCAGCCAGCCTCGTTGGAGGTAACGCCTTGGAGGCATAGGCTGTAAGGAGCGGCTTACCTATGATGGTCATCAGGAGGTGAGCCATGCTCAACGATGCAACTATCCATGCCACGCTACGCCGGCATGCCCTGCTTGAGCTCCTACCGGAGGCGGCCTTCAAAGCGGTTTGCGCCCAGGCTCAAATTCGCCACCTTAGCCGCCAACAGGTGCTGTTTCGACAAGGCGAGCCGGCGAACCGCTTCTATGTTCTGATCGAGGGCCAGGTAACACTGACCCGCCTGTTGGATGAAGGTCAGGAAAGGCTGGTCGAAGTGATCCAGCCGGGTAACAGTTTTGCAGAGGCCCTGTTGTTCAGCGGCGTGCAGCAGTATCCGGTGACGGCCAGCACGTCGAGGGCTAGCACGCTCGTCAGCCTTGCAGGCACGCATTACAGAACGTTGCTGCAAGAGCACCCTGGAATCTGTCTGAGTTTACTCGCCAGTTTCAGCGCCTGCCTGCACCAGCGGCTCGTAGAAATCGATACCCTGACGCGTGCCAATGCAGTGCCCGCTTTCTGTGTCAACAGCAGGAGGCGGACCAGGGCACGGTCGAACGCCGGGTATCCAAACGGCTGGTGGCCTCGCAGCTAGGCATACAGCCTGAGACCTTTTCCCGCATTCTTCACAAGCTGATTGGTACCGGGCTCATTACCATGCAGCAACGCACCATTCAAATAATGGACAGGCCGAGTCTGCTGCATTATTGCGAGTGAATTCCCGATGGCGATGCACCGGACAGCGCATCACCACCATCACCAGGAAGCTCTCATTAAAGTGCCGCAGGCTTTATGGAAACGATCCGTCGCTTACACCGCCCTACTTTCACACAGCGTGTATGCATGACCTGACCTGTTTTTAAGTTGCAGGGCTGGGTACGGCTGTCCAGCTGAGCCCTGAGCAGCTTCTGCCATCCGGTACGGCAGGCATTGGGCGACCCGGAAGACAACAGATCAAAGTACCGTTACTGAAGCCAGCCAATGCACGGGACTGAAGGGTCGAGGTGCCAATCTCATCAAAAGACACCTGCCTGAACAGTTCGCCAAAACCTTCTACGGTTTTGTCCAGCAGAGGCGAAACGGCCTGCGGAGTATTGTCTCGCTCGGTAAAACCGGTACCGCCGGTAAGCAGAATCACTTGAACATCGGCATCCGCAATCCAGTGCGAAACACGTGCTCGTATCTGCCAGATGTCATCTTTGACCAAAGCACGATTCACAAGGCCGTGACCGCGTCCAGTAATTCAGTCACCAACACCTCTCCGGAGACATCAGTCTCTAACGTACGCGTATCGCTGATGGTCAGTACGGCAATCTGGAGTGGTTGGAATCGGGTATGTGCAAGATGGCCCATGGTGTATTCCTCATCAGAATCATGAAGAAAGCCTGAGCCTCACGTCTTGGTGCGCCTATCCCTCATTGGAGGTATCACTCTGCGTTCTGATGTCGCATGACTACCCGGTTGCTCCGTTAACGAAAGAGAAACCTTGGCCATTGGCAATGGTAAGGTTTCAGCGGTATGGCAGGCTGAGTGGTAGCCAGAGAATACGGTTCAAACGATAAGCGCATTTGCCCAGTTGATCCTTCAGAGCGGAGCCGCCATGACTTCAGCTACTAGATGAGCAGGGTTATGAAATCCGCCTACACCACTGGAGAACAGGCCGCCGGCAGCCACTATAGGCGGCCCGATGCAGGCATGTGCAACAGCTGCTATTCGGCAGTGACATCTGCGAATTTAAGACAGTAGGTGTGATCGATCTGCATGCCGATAGGTTGCTGCCCGTTTATGAGCAGACGCCCGAAAACTTCATGATCACCCAAGCAACTCATCTGGGAAACCGTAATTGTTCGAATCCTGAACCACTGACTGCCGTACGCCAGACGGACACCGGCGTAGCATGCCTGACTTCTTGCGAGATTAAGGATGTCTGACGCAGGCATGCTTTCGTTGATGACGATGGAGGCTGCCGCGAAGGGCGGATAGTAAGAGCCCTCGCTGTTTTGAACGGGCTCCAACTCACCGTTCAGATAACGGACAAGGTCACCCATAAGCACAGGCGTCTTCGCAAAGAGTGCCTGTAACAGATCCTTTTCGCTCATCCAATAATAAAAAGCGACCTTTTCTCTGGAGATGATCGCGCCTTCATCAACGGCCACCGTAACCTTGTGCAGCGATATACCGATCTCCTTCTCTCCCGCCGCGATGGCATGAAAGAGTGGGTGCTTTCCCTTATAGGTTGGCAGGTAGCTCGTGTGAATATTGAAGAAGGTGAACCTGCTTAACAGATTGGGCTTGATGATCCGACTGAAATAACAAATGACGCAGAAGTCAATGTCATTAACACCTGCCAGGGCCGTTTCGATGTCCTTATGGGAAGAAGCTACGCTGAGTGGAATATTTCTTAGAACGGTACAGGTTAAAAGGTCGTCATTCAAAAGCTGACTTTCGCAAATGACACCCACAACCTCAAAATCTTGACTGCAACAAAAATAATCTAGAACAGCGGCATTACTGCCCAAAAAAACCATCTTATACGTCATAAGTACTTGCCTGATCGCCATGCCCATATGCTGGCAGTTTAAAACAAGTGACTGTACCGATATACAACAAGCGCTGTAAAGGCATTAATACCTGAATAATAAAAGGATTAATTATTTATATATTAAGACGGACGTTTAACTTTTTTCACCCGGAATATTTTCAAGCCATTTCTCATAATCAAAGAATGTATCTTTTTTTGTTTTCCTCCTATGCTCGAAGCATCAAAAGCTCAATACCGCTCTGCTTCAACACTCTACTTGTTCCCAGCGCCGAATCTTACATACGCCGCCAACACAGGCCTACAGGCGAACGTAAGCCTGAATGCAAGCCTGTAAATAAACCTGTATGTAAAAAGCTTTATATAACCGTCCCTGAGCCACTTACGCAAAATAATAACCAAATATTCTTACCAGCCATTTGAACTTAATTAATCTCAGGCTATTCCTATTACGTGTTTCACAAAAAGACACGATTCAGGCTACCGCTGTAATGGGATGCTGCTTTTGCTTGGGACCATCCGTATAGATAGGCGACATTGAGAAATCTATAAATAGTAATCAATCCCGTTTTAAAGGTTTAACTGCTCATTGGACGAGGAACAAAATGATCAATGTTACGCAGCCTTTCCCTGGCAACAAAGTCAAACTCCAGTCTTATATAGATCAGATATATGCTTCAGGCTGTTTTACCAATCATGGTCCTCTTACTCGTCAGCTTGAGCAGCGTCTGAAAGAGTATCTAGGCGTACGGAATATCGTGCTTACAAGCAACGGTACCCTGGCTCTTCAGATCGCTTACCGTGCTTTGGGTATTCAAGGTAGCGCAATCACAACACCGTTCAGCTTCATTGCAACCAGTAGCACACTGCAATGGGAGCATATTCGTCCGGTTTTCTCAGATATCGATCCTGTTACCTGGAACCTTGATCCCAGCCAGATCGAAGCCAGGCTGCAAAAGGACACTTCAGCCATCGTTGCAACCCATGTATTCGGTAATCCGTGCGATGTGGAGCGCATCCAGGCAATCGCTGACCGTAACGGTCTGAAAACCATCTACGACGGCGCTCATGCCTTTGGCGTTCGCTATAAGGGAGAATCGATTGCCAACTGGGGCGATATCTGTACCTTGAGTTTTCACGCTACCAAGGTTTTCCATACCATCGAAGGAGGCGCCATCGTCACCAATGATGATGATTTGGCTCAACGTGCCCGTGAACTTGCCAACTTTGGTTTCTCCGAAGGCAATCGATTGAGTGGTCCGGGTATTAACGCCAAGCTCAACGAATTCTCTGCCGCAATGGGGCTCTGTGTTCTTGACGATATTGATCTGATCCTAGAGGAGCGGGCTGAAATCGGTCATCGGTATGAATTAGCCTTGGCAGGCTATCTGGATCTTCAGCATCAGCAGCCGGGTAGCGAACGTAACTACAGCTATTTTCCAATCGCTCTGCAGGAAGAAAGCGAGCTGCTCAGAGTGGCAGGTCAGCTTAACGAAAGGCAGATCAATCCACGCCGCTACTTCTACCCTTCTCTCGATACCGTTGAATACCTTCAGCCGCAGCAGCCTCAATGGATTTCCAGAGGCTTGAGTAAACGCGTGCTCTGTCTGCCGATCTTTCCTGGACTTACCTGGGAGTCGCAGCGCACGGTTATCGAAACGGTGCTCAGAGAAGTCGAGGCCAGACAACTTGTACGCTCGCAGCGCGAGACGTCCGGGCCTTACCAGGATGCCTTTACTTTCAACACCATGAGTGCCCTGCCTCTGTCCAACATGTGCAAGAAGTTCACCCTGTGAGCACTTCCCTAAAACGTTTTATGCTCAAGAACACCGGGCTCAGTTACCTGGGTCAGATCTATGTAATGCTGGCCGGCATCCTGATCATGCCGTTCTATCTCAGGCATATGGGTGCCGAAGCCTATGGCCTGATCGGTTTTTTTACGGCCATGCAGGCGTGGCTTTATCTGTTGGATGCGGGACTATCGCCCGCGCTTGCCCGTCAGATCGCTCATTTTCGGGGCACTCAGCAACACAGCCGATACACCTCCAGCCGTCTGCTGCGCTCGTTCGAGCTGCTTATCCTGCCGATAGCCGTGCTGACCGGCCTAGCTATTCATATGGGCAGTAATGCCATAGCCCATGGGTGGCTGCAGGCGAGCCAGCTCGATCCTGTAATGATTGGGCAGTGCATTAGCCTAATGGGGCTGATGATAGTGCTGAAGCTTTACGCCACGCTCTACAAGAGCGGTATTCAAGGCATGGAGCAGCATCATTGGCTCAACGGCATCAATGTCTTTTTTGCAACGCTCCGGTATTTTGGCGCGCTGTTGTTTATTACCTATGTCAGTGCACAGCCCCTCCACTTCTTTCTCTATCAGACACTCGTAGGGCTGCTGGAAACGTTGTCCTTTGCTCACCGAGCCTATGATCTGATGCCCCGCCCTCGTCGCCTGACCGGATTTCACTGGCGGCTGGTCAAGCCTGTTTTACCGTTTGCCCTGGGTATGTCGTCCAGCACCGTACTGTGGATGCTGCAAACCCAGTTGGACAAAGTGCTGCTTTCCAAAGCGCTTACGTTGCAGGAATACGGCTATTTCTCGTTGGTTGCCCTGATCGCGACCGGCATTCTGTCGCTGACCAACCCCCTTGTACAAACGTTGTTGCCACGCCTGACCATGCTGACAGCGGAAGGCCGAATGACTGAGATGCGGGCGTTATACCTGAACGTATCACGTCTGTTTTGCAGTGTGCTGTTTCCCATGGCGGGTGTGATCGCCTTCCATGGACAAGCGCTTCTCCATGCCTGGACAGGCAACGCCGAGGCCGCGCTCTGGAGCGGTCCTGTCTTGGTCTGGTACGTTCTTGGCAGCGCGTTACTGGCCATGAGCGGGTTTCAATTCTATCTGCAATATGCCCATGGCCAACTGCGGATGCATGTCTGGTTTGGTATCTGCTCAACGGCTATCAGCGTGCCGCTCATGGCTTACGCCATTTTGACCCATGGCGCGCTAGGAGCTGCCGGGGTCTGGTTTGCGGTCAGCCTTGCCTCCTTGGTCATCTGGCCTCATATCGTTCATGAGCGGTATTCACCGGGCCTTAGCTTCCTTTGGTTGTCGGACCTCTTGCGTATAGCCGGCATGACCGCCCTCGGCCTGGCGGCAGGCGACTGGCTGCTGCCAGCCCTGGATGGCAGCCAACGGATCGAGACCTTTATAGGTCTGGCGGGACGAGGACTGCTCTGTCTGCTGCTGGTGTTTGTGTCTGCCAAAGCCGTATTTTCAAAACCGTATCTTTTGGATCAAACCCCGAGCGTTTAATCATGGAAGCAAGAACCGAACAGGTCATCAGGGAGCACTGGGGTGCTGATGAGAAACCGCTGGTCAGTGTTGTCTGCCTGACCTTCAACCAAGCGGCGTTCATCCGAGAAACGCTGGAGGGCTTCCTGATTCAGGAGACGCGGTTTCCCTTCGAGGTCATCGTGCATGACGACGCTTCGACGGATGGAACACAAACCATCATCCAGGAATATGCCGCACGCTATCCCTCCATCATCAAGCCTATCTACCAGCAGCAGAACCAATACAGCCTGGGGGTTCCGTTCATTACTAAAATCTTTGCCTCGCTGGACACCCCTTATATTGCCATTTGCGAAGGTGATGATTTTTGGACGGACCCGCACAAGCTACAGCTGCAGGTCGACTTTCTTGAGCGCCACGAAGATTATGTGATGGCGTTTCACGACGCCTATATGTTCAACGAGCAGGGCATCATCCGGAACGTTCAACTGGCCGGACTGCATCGGCGCGATGCAAGTCAGCAGGAACTGCTGCGGGCTCGGTACTTTTCTACGCTCACCGTCTGCTTTCGCAACGTGATCAAGGCCCTTCCGCCCGAGCTGCACGGTGTGCGTATGGAGGACATGTGCTGGTGGTCATTGCTGGGCGCTCACGGCAAAGGCAAGTACATGAAAGAAATCCGTCCGGCTGCCTACCGTGTGCACAAGAATGGTGTCTTGTCGATGCGTCCGCAAAAGCACCGCACCGCCATGAGCCTGCACGCCTACTACAGCCTGGCCCGCTACTACCAGCGCATCGGCCAGCAAGACCTGTATGAATATTTCATGACCCAGGTATTCAGCCAGTCTCTGATTGTAATGACCCACCGCAACCGCATTCAGGCCTTCCTGCAATTGGTCCGCAAGGTTCTATTCAAACCCTTCACCAACATCATTCCTTCGGTCATTCGAAAATGATCAGGCTTTCCTCAGCGGTATTGCTGCGCTGCGGTGCAGCTTCTGGCCTCAAGAACGCTCACGCGAACGTACGCCTACCTGATTCCCGTCATGCCGTGCAAGGAGAAGCACCATGCTTAAAACGATTTCAATGATGCAGCCCTATCTGTTTCCCTACCTGGGCTACTTTCAGCTGATCGCCGCCAGTGACGTCTTTGTACTGGTCGATGACCTGCAGTTCGTCAAAGGCTCCTGGATGAACCGCAACCGGGTATTAACTCACGATGGTCAGCCCAAGCTGATTACCTTTCCGCTGCGTAAGGGCAGTCGCCGGGCCGCTATCAATGAGCGCTGGCTGTCAGAGACGTTCGACCAGGAAGCAGACGCACTGCTTACCATGCTTGAGCACACCTACAAGAAAGCTCCCTATAAAACAGAAGTCCTGGCGCTGCTCAAAAGCATCTTTGCTAATCCGGATCGTAACCTTGCGCGGTTCACCGAAAACTCGATTCGAGCCCTGTGCCAGTATATGAAAATCGAGACGCCCATCCTGATGCTTTCAGAACTGGCGGATACCCGGGCGATGGATAAGCAGGACCGCATCATTCGGATCGTTCAGCAGCTGGAAGGCACCCGCTACCTCAACTCAATCGGCGGTGTCCCACTCTACTGTCCTGACTATTTCGCCGATCATGGGCTGCAATTGCGCTTCATCAAGATGGATGAAGTGACCTATCCTCAGCTTACCGCTGAGTTTGTCCCATCCCTTTCCATTATCGACGTGCTGATGTTCAATTCAGCGGAGTCTGTAAAAGAACTGCTTACTCGCTATACGTTGATAGAGGGCGTGGCACAGTCGGACTTACAGGTTGAGGTTGATACAATCCAGCCTGAGTATGCCGTCATATAGACGCGATCACTTGACGGGTGTATCAGTATCAACAGGCAGGCTACTGTGTTTTCAATACGATACCGCAGCCTGCCATCATAACGATTTACTCAGACTACCCTGTAACGAAAGACTTTTTTGCAGTCCTCACGCCGTTGGGTTCAAGATCGTCAACAATACCTGAGCGTGTTCTGCTGCATCCCTTCCCAAGCCTGTCAGATAACCACCGTCGACTTGACTGATCAGGCCCTTTTCATGAAGTCGCTTGATAGCGGCCAGGACTTCTTGCGTGGCGTCGTGGTGCACCTTTAAACCGGCCAGACTGTTGCTGAGGTCATATCGAGCCAGAAGGTTCATTTCTTCGATGAGTTCTTGGGTATACGGCATAGCGTGTCCTTATTTAAGTAACCCTCTTTCTGAGTCTAGCTGCCCTGCTTCAAAAAGCCTGCCTGAGAAAATGTTTCACTTTAAATCACATGCGGTGTGCCGTTATCCGCTTATGGCCATATACAACACCAGCGCTGAAGCCATAACGTAAACCGCACTATGCAAAAAGGTGTTCATGATGCGCTTCCCTCACGTTTAATGACAGGAAGGAGCCTAATAGTCATCCAGATCTGGAAAAAGCCAGTACACTAGGAATGACTGTCAACCAGGAAGAGACTCAGGCCATGCAATTCGAGGATTTAAGGCTGTTTGTAACTACGATCAACGAGCAGAGCTTTACCGCTGCGGCAGAAAAACTGGGGCTTTCCAAACAGTACGTCAGCCGAAGAACCATGGCGCTGGAAGAAGAACTTGGTGTACGCCTGCTCAACCGGACGACACGTAGCCTGAAACCTACCGACCTGGGTATGACCCTCTACGAACGGGCCGTTCGGATTCTGGATGAAGTCAACGAAACGCAGGAGTTAGTATCCAGCCAGGGCGTGAACGTTCGCGGAACTTTACGTGTTTCGGCCCCAATGACATTTGGTACGCTGCATGTCAGCCCGCTGTTGCCCAGGTTCATGCAGGAAAACCCGTTGATCAGTCTGGAGCTGGATCTCAATGACCGATCAGTAGACCTGGTGGCTGAGGGATATGACATGGCGATCCGTGGCGGGATACTGGAGGATTCTACACTTATCGCCAAGCGTCTGATGGACATTCCAATGACGGCCTGCGCAAGCCCGGCGTACCTGGAGCGCCACTCAACCCCCGAAACGCCAGATGACTTGCGTCACCATGAATGTTTGCTCTACGGGCACGTGAAAAGTGTAGAGTGGAAATTTCAAACCCAGGGCCAGCTCGTATGCGTACCCGTGAAAGGCAAGCTGCGCACCAATAATGGTGAAGTTGTCCGGGACGCGGCGGTAGCCGGTCTTGGCATTGCCTATCTGCCGGTTTTCATTGTCAGTGATGCGCTCAACGATGGGCGTTTACAGCCGGTCCTGCAGGCGCACCAGCCACCCACTTCAGCCTTTTATGCGGTCTATCCTCAGCATCGTCAATCATCCAGAGCCGTGCAGACATTCGCCACCTTTCTCAAGGACCATCTGGCGGTGTAGGTATGCCCATAGTCCGCGAAACCCTCAGGCTTGCCGCATGACCTGCTGGTCTCCCGAGCGACGCCAGTTGAGCGGTGTGCATCCTACCGTCTTTGTGAATACACGGGTGAAGTGTGATTGATCTGAAAAACCACATTCCGCACCGATCTGGCTTATCGGCAAACACGTGTTTAGAAGCATCCGCTTGGCCTTGGCAATTCGTAACTGCTGATACCAGTCACGTGGCGAAACGCCTGTGTTTTTCTTGAAGGCTCGGGAAAAATGGCTTCTTGACAACGAGCAGGCACTGGCGATCCCGGACACTGACAGCCCATCGTCCAGTTGTTCCATCATCAGACGCTTGGCCAGCTGTTCCTGCCAACGAGACAAGGCAATCCGATCCTCACTCGGTAGAGTCACCTGTACAGTCTCTGGCAAAAGGTGAGCCTGTAGTTCATCTATCAAGGTACGACTGATCGGACCCGCCATATCTTGAACGTTATCCAGCGTTTCGAGCAGGCGTCGCACAAATACCTGTGCAGCGTTGGTAACGCTTGACTCAGGTTCTTCAGCCGTAGCTGCAGATAAGTGGTTCGATGAGATGAAATCCAGCGAGGCCATTCCAACACTCCTTGAAGCAGTAAGGTTGGAGTCCAGTATTGGCTTTAGGCACCCTTAAGGTCCTTGTCTGAAGTTGAAGCGTTCTTAAACGAAAATACCTGCTTGTCATCAATGATTAACATGTGATCGCAACGCCTTTATCTCAGGCGAAACGAAAAAGGCCGGCTCCCCAGAGGGAGTCGGCCTAAAAGTACTAGCGGTGCTTGGAAAAGATCTGAACCGATCCTTAAGATTTCTTAATCAACGCGTCGACAATATTTCTGGGTGCCTCTGCATAGCGCGAGAATTCCATCGAGTAGCTGGCACGACCCTGTGACATCGAACGTACATCAGTCGCGTAGCCAAACATCTCGCCCAGCGGAACCTCGGCCCGAACCACCTTGCCGGAAAGGGTATCTTCCATGCCTTGAATCAGGCCACGCCGACGGTTGAGGTCTCCCATTACATCACCCATATAGTCTTCAGGTGTCACCACCTCGACCTTCATGATGGGCTCGAGCAGTACCGCGCCCCCTTTCTGGGACAACTGCTTGGTTGCCATCGAGGCGGCAATCTTGAATGCCATCTCGTTGGAGTCCACATCATGGTAAGAGCCGTCGAAGACCGTGGCCTTGAGACCTAGCAAGGGATATCCGGCAAGCACACCATTCTTCATCTGCTCTTCGATACCCTTTTGAATGGCCGGGATATATTCCTTGGGAATCACGCCACCCACGACCTCACTGGTAAACACTAGACCCTCCTCGCCTTCATCAATGGGTGCAAATCGAATCCAGCAATGACCGAACTGCCCACGACCACCCGACTGGCGAACAAACTTGCCTTCGATTTCGCAGGTGTTGCGTATGGTCTCGCGATAGGCCACCTGAGGTTTACCAATATTCGCTTCGACGTTGAATTCACGCCGCATGCGGTCGATGAGGATATCGAGGTGCAACTCGCCCATCCCAGAGATGATGGTCTGCCCGGTTTCCTCGTCCGTCTTGACGCGGAAAGAGGGGTCTTCCTGGGCCAGTTTGCCCAGGGCAATCCCCATCTTTTCTTGGTCAGCCTTGGTCTTGGGCTCAACCGCTACCGAAATCACCGGCTCGGGGAAATCCATACGTTCCAGGATGATCGGCTTTTCAACCGAACACAGAGTGTCGCCGGTCGTCACATCCTTCATACCGATCAAGGCTGCAATGTCGCCTGCACGCACCTCCTTGATCTCTTCCCGGGTGTTGGCGTGCATCTGCACCATACGGCCGACGCGCTCCTTCTTGCCTTTTACCGAGTTGAGCACTGAGTCACCTGATGAAAGCACGCCCGAATACACCCGTGCAAAAGTCAGGGTGCCCACGAAGGGATCCGTGGCGATCTTGAACGCCAGTGCCGAGAAAGGCTCGTTATCGTCGGCATGGCGTTCGTCAGTCCGCTCGGCATCGTCAGGATGCACGCCTTTGATGGCGGGAATCTCGGTAGGTGACGGCAGGTAATCGATGACCGCATCGAGTACCAAGGGTACACCCTTGTTCTTGAAGGATGAGCCACATACAGCCGGAACGACTTCACCCGCCAGTGTCCTCAGCCGCAGACCCGTGCGGATTTCATCGTTGGTCAGGGGCTCCCCTTCCAGGTATTTGCTCATGAAGTCTTCATTGGCTTCGGCAGCAGCTTCGACCATGCGCTCGCGCCACTCCTCGGCCTCAGCCTGCAGCTTGGCAGGAATGTCCTCTTCACGATAGGTCATCCCCTGATCATCATCATTCCAGTAGATGGCCTTCATCTTCAGCAGATCGATCTGGCCGACAAAGTTCTCTTCACGGCCAATCGGCAGCTGAATCGGAACTGGAGTATGACCCAGGCGTTTCTTGATCTGGTCAACGACGCGCAGGAAGTCCGCTCCCGCACGGTCCATCTTGTTCACATACGCAATACGAGGCACATGGTATTTGTCTGCCTGACGCCAGACCGTCTCGGATTGAGGTTCTACACCATCCGCACCGCTGAACACCACGACCGCGCCATCGAGTACCCGCAGCGAGCGCTCCACCTCAATGGTGAAGTCCACGTGTCCAGGCGTATCGATGATGTTGATCCGGTATTTGTCGAACTGCTTGGTCGAGCCAGACCAGAATGCAGTAGTCGCCGCGGACGTAATGGTGATGCCGCGCTCCTGCTCCTGCACCATCCAGTCCATGGTCGCGGCGCCGTCATGCACCTCGCCCATTTTATGGTTCACGCCAGTATAGAAAAGGATTCGCTCGGTTGTGGTGGTTTTACCAGCATCCACGTGAGCGACGATGCCGATGTTGCGATAGCGGTCGATAGAGGTCGTTCGGGCCATAGAAGATTCTCCTAGAAACCAGCATGGGTCAGCCGGCAGACAGGCGATACGGATATCCGCCCGGGTTGCAATAACAATAGACTGACTTACGAGGCTTGTATTGAACGTTTGTGCGTATCGCTAAAGGGAGCCTGTCTAATTGAGCAGACTCGTCTTACTGTCAACCAGATGGAGACTTTTTTACGCATTTCAAGTGGTTTATCACCCCACTTGATCGCTTTACTCTTGGTCGCATACCGATACAGGTAACAACATACTGTTGATTGACCAGGAGACCGAATATGTTAGCCCTTCGCAAAGCAACCGAACGTGGATTTGCCAACCATGGCTGGCTCAAGTCTTTCCACACCTTTTCCTTTGCCAATTACCGCAACCCACAAGAACAAGGGTTTTCGGATCTGTTGGTCATCAATGATGACCGTGTCGCTCAGGGGCGAGGGTTTGGCACTCATCCCCATCGGGACATGGAGATTTTCTCCTATGTACTGGAAGGTGCGCTTGAGCACAAGGATACCCTGGGTACAGGGTCCGTCATTCGTCCGGGCGACGTGCAGCTCATGAGCGCCGGGACGGGAGTAGCCCACAGTGAATACAACCACTCTCAGAGCGATCCCGTACACTTTTTGCAGATCTGGATTGTGCCCAACGCTCGAGGTGCTGAGCCTCGCTACCAGCAAACGCACTTCAGCGCGGATAGCAAACGTGGTCAGTTGCGCCTGATCCTTTCACCTACAGGTGAGCAGGGCTCGCTGGAAATCCGTCAGGATGCTCGGGTCTATGCGGGTTTGTTCGATGGTGAAGAGCAGGCAACACTGAACCTGGGGCCAGATCGCTACGCCTATGTGCATGTCGCCCAGGGGCAGATCGAGCTCAATGGCCAGACATTGACGGAGGGAGACGGTGTGCGTGTGCGTAACGAGCAGGTGCTTACGCTAGCCAAGGGCAAGCAGGCCGAGGTCATCGTTTTTGACCTGCGCCCCAATGAGCTGCCCATGATGCCATGATTGACGAGGGCCTCGAGTAGTCGAGGCCCTATCAGCCTCCGCTGTCGCTAACCGTAAACACAGTGTTTACGCCCCGCCTAGACATAAATGCTTCCGTCATGGGATGAATAACGGAGCGACAGATACCCACTTCCACTTCATCCCGCTGCTCCTGGAAGAAAAGAACGCGTCGAAGAGAGGATCGCAGCCATAGTTTCAACGCGCTTTTTCTTTTCTCCACGCGTAGTCACTCTGATCCCTCAACAGTACGAGCCCTCACATTTACAAGATCCATATCGCCTCGTCCGTAATAGGACTCCAGCGATGGATACTACTGTTGCTGCACGACAGGAGACCCGATCGATTCAGCCGATGGTCTGGCCTATAAAAAAGGCGCCACGTAGGCGCCTGAGGGCATGTCTTCCATCCAAAGGAGCATCAGAAGACATGCATAACCTTAATTAAGGACGGTCTCGGCTCCAACCTCCGCCAAGGCTCTTGAACAGATTGATCTGTGACAAGGCCAGCTGAAGCCTGGCGTCTATGAGGGTATTTTCAGCCTGATACAGCGTGCGCTGACTATCCAGTTGCGTCAGGTACTCATCGAGCCCCTGCTGATACCGTTGCTGTGCAAGGACAAGGCCTCGGGCAGCGCTATCACGAAGCCGCTTTTGAGCGTCGAGCTGACGCTGAAGTGGTTGACGCGCAACCAGCTCATCGGACACCTCTTTGAAAGCGGTCTGTATGGATTTTTCATATTCCGCCACACTGATCTCTTTGCGCAGTGTCGCGACCTCAAGCTGTGCGCGGTTACGACCGCCTGTGAAAATTGGCAGGTTGATCTGAGGCGTAAAACTCCATGAGCGATTACCGCCGTTGAACAGGTCTGAAAGTTCTGCGCTGCTAAAACCAGTATTGCCCGTAAGACTGATGCTTGGAAAGAACGCGGCGCGCGCAGCTCCGATAGTGGCGTAATTGGCTTTCAGCCGGGCTTCGGCAGCCTGTATATCCGGTCGGCGGGTCAGCAGATCTGCTGGAAGCCCGGTGGGTAAGGGCTTGTCCAACCCTTGCCTTTCCAGCGAAAGGGCGGGAGGCAGATCATGAGGCAATGGCTGACCGAGCAGGAGGGCCATCGCATTGTCCGCCTGTCTTATACTACGCTCCAGTGCAGCAAGATCACTGGCAGTTGTCTCTAGCAGTGTCTGGGCCTGAGCGATATCCAGTTCAGAACCAATCCCATAGTCGAAACGTTGATGAATCAATTCCAGACTCTGCTGACGGCTCTCATAGGCCTGCCGGGTTATGGCTATTCTCTCGCTCAGGGCACGCTGGTTGGTATAGGCCGTAGCGATTTCAGCGATCAGTGATAGCTCAACCGAACGTCGCGTCTGCTGCAACGCCAGATATTCACCCAACGCTGCATCTCGAAGATTGCGGACACGGCCAAATAGGTCTACTTCGTACGTGCTCAGCCCTACCCCTACGGTATACAGGTTGGTGACCTGGCTTCCACTGCTTACGGCCTGAGCCGGTAGCCCACCGGTGTTTTCCAGCCCGAGCGCTGGGGAGTGCTGACGGGTTGCCGAGCCGCTTACGCTCACATTCGGCAACAGGTCCGCCCGCTGGATTCTGTATTGCGCCCGCGCCTCTTCAACGCGAAGCACTGCCATACGCAGGTCACGGTTCTGATTCAGCCCAATCTCGATAAGCCGACGCAGGCGCGGATCTGTAAACAATGCCTGCCAGTCCGGAACCGTTTCAGCTGGGTTCACCGGGGCTGATACCACCGGATAGTCCGCTGGTATGGGTGCAGGGGGCTGCTCGTAGGTAGGCGCCAAAGAGCAGGCACCCAGCAGGCCGGCCAGCAGAAGAACAGGCAACTTACTCATGGCGCTGCCCTCCTCTGGCTTGCGAGCGGGTAAGGCGAGAGACCCAATGCATGACGCTCACAAAAAACACCGGAACAAAGACAACCGCGAAGGTAGCAGTCAGCATGCCACCGATCACGCTTGTGCCAATGGCCTGTTGACTGGCGGAGCTGGCACCCGTCGCAATAGCCAGGGGAACCACACCCAGGATAAATGCAAGCGAGGTCATTACGATCGGACGCAGACGCAGACGTGCTGCCTCGACGGTGGCCTGGAATAGGCTATGGCCCTGGTCATGAAGACTCTTGGCAAACTCGATGATCAGAATCGCATTTTTTGCCGACAGTCCAATGATGGTGATGAGCCCAACCTTGAAGAACACATCGTTTGGCATGCCTTGCAGGACGACTGCGACTACGGCACCCAGGATGCCCAGTGGTACGACCAGCAGAACGGCTGTTGGAATCGACCAACTCTCGTAAAGCGCGGCCAGAACCAAAAAGACAATCAACAAGGACAGTCCCAGCAACAAGGGAGCTTGTGCGCCGGAGGTCTTCTCCTGAAGCGAAAGCCCTGTCCATTCCAGACCAAATCCCTGAGGCAGCTGATCGACCAGACGCTGGATTTCATCCATGGCTTCGCCTGTACTGTGTCCCGCCGAAGGCTCACCCGAAAGGCTGACCGCGGGATAGCCGTTGTAGCGGGTCAGCTGCGCCGGTCCCGTGGTCCACGTTACTTCGCAAAAGGCAGCCAGGGGCACCATCTTGCCGGACGCGTTACGCACCTCAAGCTTGAGGATATCCTCTGCCTGAAGGCGGGAATCGGCCTCGGCCTGAACAATGACCTGCTGCATGCGGCCCAGGTTGGGGAAATCATTCACGTAGGCCGAACCCATGGCAGTCGAAAGCAGGTTGCTGATATCGGCGAACGAGACACCCAGAGCGCTCGCCTGGAGCCGATCGACTTTGACCTCTACCTGTGGCGCTTCGGCCAGCGCGGTCTCTCGTACGTTTGCCAGTAGGGCGCTTTTTGCAGCGGCAGACAGCAATGTATCCCGCGCCTTCTGCAAAGCCTCGTATCCTTTTCCGCTTCTGTCCTGTAGACGTAGCTCAAAGCCGCTGGAAGTCCCAAGCCCTTCGATTGGCGGTGGGCTGAGCGAATAGGCAATGGCATCCTGCAGTCCAGCAAATGCCATATTGGCACGCTCGGCAATGGCGTCGGCCGAATCTTCGACACGGCGTTCGGCCCAATCCTTTAATGTGGTAAATGCCAGAGCTGCATTCTGCCCGCTGCCGGAAAAGCTGAAGCCCAGCACCATGGTGGTATTGGCTACGCCAGGTTCCGTAGCATTGTGCGCTTCGATCTGCCGTGCGATTTCAATCGTGCGGTTCTGGCTGGCTCCGGGCGGCAGCTGGATATCGGTAATGGTAAAGCCCTGATCCTCGATAGGCAGAAACGAAGACGGCAGGCGAGTAAAGAGCAGCATGAGCCCTGCAAGCAGCACACCGTAGACCAGCATGTAACGACCTGTACGGCGTATGGCATTGGCGACCCAACGCTGGTAGCCGTCCGCGGTATGATCAAACCGTCGGTTGAACCATCCAAAAAATCCTTTCTTCTCGTGATGTACACCGTGCGGTATCGGCTTGAGTAGCGTTGCGCACAGCGCAGGTGTCAAGCTCAGCGCCAGAAACGCCGACAATAGAATCGAAACCGCCATCGAGACAGAGAACTGCTGGTAAATGATTCCGACCGAGCCCGGCATGAATGCCATCGGGATGAACACCGCCGTCAGCACCAGCGTGATTCCGATAATCGCACCGGTAATTTCTGTCATAGCTTTTCGCGTGGCATCCCGAGGCGTCAGGCCTTCGCTCGCCATGATTCGCTCGACGTTCTCAACGACAACGATAGCGTCGTCCACCAGGATACCGATCGCCAATACCATGCCAAACATGGTGAGCACGTTGATGGAAAATCCTAGGGCCAACATGCAGGCAAATGTCCCCATCAAGGCCACAGGAACCACCAGTGCGGGTATCAGGGTATAACGGAGGTTTTGCAGAAACAGAAACATGACGGCAAAGACCAGCACCATGGCTTCGATCAAGGTATGAACCACCTTTTCGATCGAGACCTTGACGAACGGCGACGTATCGTAAGGAATGTCGTAGTTCACACCGGCCGGGAAGTAGTGTGACAGCTCTTCCATCTTGGCTTTGACCACGGTAGCCGTGCTCATCGCATTACCGCCTGGCGCTAGCTGGATAGCCACAGCGGTGGTCGGCTTGCCATTGAGGCGAGTCCCGAACTGATAGCTTTGGCTGTCCACTTCGACCCGTGCGACATCACCTACGGTAACCGTCGATCCGTCGGCGTTGGCTTTGAGTACGATGGCCGAGAATTCCTCAGGTGTAGACAGCTGCCCTTTCACCTGTACGGCTGCGGTAATTTCCTGCGTGCTGCGGGTAGGCAAGTCGCCGATACTACCGGCGGGCACTTGCACATTCTGATCGCTGATCGCCTGGCTAACATCGGCCGGCGTCAGGTTGAAAGCCACCAGTTTTTGCGGATCAATCCATATTCGCATGGCGCGCTCGGCACCAAACAGCTGGGCCTTGCCCACCCCTTCAATACGCTTGAGCTCATTAACGACGTTACGCGCCATGTAGTCGCTCAGGCCGGTTTCATCCAGGCGTCCATCGGTAGACGTCAATGTGATCAGCATCAGAAACCCGGCCGAGACCTCTTCGATCTCCAGACCTTGCTGCGTAACCGCTCGAGGCAGTCTGGACTCGATCGTTTTCAAACGGTTCTGTATATCGACCTTGCCTAGCTCCGGATCAGTGCCTGGTTTAAACGTAACCGTAAGCGTCGCCATTCCCTGGCTGCTGCTGGAGGAGAAATAGAGCAGGTGATTGACCCCGTTAAGCTGCTGCTCGATCAGACTGACAACACTCTCATCCAGGGTTTGCGGCGTGGCGCCCGGGTAGGTTGCGGTAATCTCGATCTGGGGGGGCGCAACATTGGGATACTGCGCCACCGGAAGATTGGGAATGGCCAGCACACCCGCCAGCAGAATGAACAGGGCGACGACCCAGGCAAATACCGGGCGCCTGATAAAGAAGTCTGGCATTATCGGGCTTCCTTGTCGGCAGGTGCATCGGTTGTAATTCCTGCCTCTTCTGCCTGGACAGACATCCCCGGCCTGACGTATTGCAGGCCTGCAACGATTACGCGGTCACCTTCATGCAGTCCTTCGTCGATGATCCAGCGATCATTCTGGGCACCGCCAAGACGGACCGTCCGTTCCTCAACCTGATTCTGAGCATTGACCAGCAAAACATTAGCCTGCCCTGCCGAGTCGCGCTGAACGGCCCGCTGCGGAACACTGATACCTCGCTCGTTCCTGGCCTGCTCAAGGCGCACTCGAACAAAGCTGCCGGGCAGCAAGTCAGCCTGCGGATTGGGAAACTGGCTACGCAGGGTGATCTGCCCGGTACTTTGATCCACTGTAAGGTCCGAGAACAACAGTTTTCCGGCTATTGGGTACGCTGTACCGTCATCCTGTACGAGCGTTACGGCGGCCTGGTCCTCCCCTACGGTTTGTAACTGGCCCTCCCGCAGCGCACGGCGCAACGCGTTGATCTGTCGGGTGGATTGAGTCACATCGGCATAAATAGGCTCGAGCTGCTGAATAATAGCCAGAGGTGTGGCGCTATCCTGTCCTACCAACGCGCCTTCCGTGACCAACGCCTTGCCGATGCGCCCGGAGATAGGTGCTGTGACAGTGGCATACCCCAGATTGAGCCGGGCGCGTTTGAGCGTGGCCTGTGCAGCAGACACTTCGGCTTCTGCCTGCAAAAAGGCAGCGTGCGCATTTTCGAAGTCCTGCTGGCTGACGGCGTGAGTCTTGATCAATGCAGAATAACGCTCGGCCTGCAAATGGGCCTGATAGCGATTGGCCTGGGCTTTTTTCAGGCCTGCCACGGCGCTGTCGACGTCCGCCTGCAGCGGCGCGGGGTCAATCCGAAACAATACGTCGCCTTGCTTGACCTGGCTTCCCTCACGGTAAACCCGTTGCAGCAGAACGCCTGCTACGCGGGCTCTGACTTCCGCCACACGGGGCGCTACCAAACGGCCATTGAGTTCAGTCACCAAGCTGAGCGGCTGAGGTTTGATCGTCTCGACGATGACAGACGTATCGGGTGCTTGCTGTGCAGAGGGCGCTGGGCGGTCACATCCTGTCAGCGCTAGTAACATCAGTAGGCAAAGGGAACGTAGGGAAAACTTAACGGGCGGCATCATGGTGTGCATCCTTCAGGAACAGCGCCATGCTAAAAGCCCTGCCCTGTCGGCTTTGTAAAAGCTTGTAGGGCATTTGTGAAAAAGTGTAATGACCGCTACAGAAGCTGTCGGGTTTGTTTATGCTCTTTCAAACCCTTCAGCGTGTCCTGCTATGCCTACCATCCTGTTGGTCGAAGACGATACCGCCCTGGCTGAACTGATTGCCACCTACCTGACACGTCATGCCTTCGCGGTTTCCATACTGTCCCGGGGCGACGAGGTTCAAGCGCATGTCCGGAAAAGATACCCGGATCTGGTCATCCTGGATCTTATGCTGCCGGGGCTTGATGGCTTGCAGGTGTGCCGCCAGCTCCGCGCAGATCATGCCGGCCTTCCTATTCTCATGCTCACCGCCCGCGATGATAGTCATGATCAAGTGGTCGGTCTCGAGTTGGGGGCGGATGACTACGTCACCAAACCCTGTGAACCGCGGGTGCTATTGGCCAGGATTCGTACGCTGCTCCGGCGCAGCCAGCCGGAAACAGTTCGCAAGGATGCTTCGCGTGTCACCTTTGGTCGTCTGGAAATCGATTTAACCGAACGGGTTGTTCAGTGGCGGGACCAGCCGATCGAGCTGTCATCAGGCAAATTCGATCTTCTGGTAGCCCTGGCTCGTCATGCCGGTGAAGTACAGAGTCGAGACCAGCTCTTGCAACAGGTACGTGGTATCGAGTTTAACGGTATCGATCGCTCCATTGATGTCGCCATCTCGAAGTTGCGCCGCAAATTCGAAGATACCTCTGGCGAAGCACGCAAGATCAAAACAGTTTGGGGCAAGGGCTATCTCTTCAGCCGCTCCGAGTGGGAAGACTAGGATGCACCGGTCATGCTGAAGGTTCTGATCCGTTTATATCTGGTGGTGCTGGTTACCTTCAGCCTCGCCAACTATGCAGTACCCAAACTTGTCGTTTCATTATCTGAAGATCGTTACGTTGCATGGAATCTGGATCAGTTCAGAGGTCAGATGGCCTTGATCCAGCAACGATTCCTGGAGCGCCCCAAAACAGAATGGGATCAGTTGGAAAAGGAACTCAAAACCTCTTTTGCACCGCTTGAGGTCAGTCTTCGAGAAATGGCGAATGCTCGATTGAGCCCGGATGAGCGTGAGCAGCTTGAGCAGGGACTTATGGTCATACGCCTTGGTGAGTATGGCCTGCCTGATACGGTCCTGGCTCCGCTGGACAATGAGCATTTCATAGAAGAGTCCAGTCCCCCCCTTCCGCTGGATATCAACCTGCTGTTCTGGGCCATGAACGTCCTGACAGGCGCAGCGCTTCTGGCCTGTCTGCTGCTCTGGCTACGTCCTCATTGGCGGGATCTGGAATCGCTGAGGCGTACCGCCTCGGCATTGGGCAGGGGAAACCTGTCTGCCCGAACTCACCTCTCCTCACGGTCCAACATTGCCGAGCTGGGCCATGTATTCGACTCGATGGCCACCGATATCGAGCGCCTGCTCAATCAGCAGCAGGAGCTGCTCAATGCAGTATCCCATGAACTTCGCACTCCGCTTTCCCGGCTCGACTTCGGCCTGGCCCTGGCGTTGTCCGAAGATATTCCAGAAGCCTCTCGTACCCGCCTACTGGACATGACCCGTCACGTTCGCGAGCTGGACGAACTGGTACTGGAGCTGTTGTCTTACAGTCGGCTGCACAGCGTGGCCGCTCAGTTGGAGCGGGTCGAACTCAATCTGGGTGAGTTTATCGATAGCATCGTTGGAGGGTTCGCTGAAGAACTGGAGCAGCGTGGAATCCTCTTGGAGGTGGACATGGCGATGGAGAAACAGCGAGTAAGTCTGGAGCCTCGTCTGACAGCCAGAGCATTACAGAACCTGATCCGAAATGCCATTCGCTACTGTAACCACCGCATCCGCCTGAGCGTAAGTGTTTTGGATCAGGATCGTTATCAGATCACAGTTGAAGATGACGGCATTGGCATCCCGGAGGCAGAGCATGAAAAGATCTTCGAGCCCTTTTACCGGCTCGACCGCAGCCGCGACCGCACAACAGGCGGCTTCGGGCTTGGCCTTGCCATCAGCCGCAGAGCGATCGAGACCCAAAACGGGATATTAGCTGCAGACACCTCACCCTTGGGCGGCGCACGTTTCCGCCTGGACATGCCATTTCAGATGTAGCAACCGAGAGGCTCTATGTTCTTTTCTCTACTGGCCGCCACCTTTGTCGTTGCATTAATCACTTCCGCCACAGTCGTCGTCTTGTTCTACCATTCGACCAAGGCTGTCCTGGCCCGAATTATCAAGGATGACGTCAGTAGCGCCTGGCATCGATACATCACGTTCGCCAGCTTTGTGGTAGGTATTTCAGGTGGCGTGCGAATCTACGACCTTGAGCGCTATATCAGCGCGCCTACTACGGATGCTCAAGTACTGGTGCTTAATTCAGAACGCTGGACGCTCGAGATCTATCGCTCGCTGATTGAGACATTACAAAGTATCGCCTGGATGTATCTTGTCGTGTTTGTCGTTGCGTTGATTGCCTTCGTCATTGTTCGCGGAATCGAGGCCCGACATTCAAGATCCTGATGATGCCAATTCCACAACTAGCGTTTTGGAGGCATGCAAAGGTTATTAGGCTTATTGTGCTTGCGGATAGATGACTACATTCGCCCACCGAGCATGCTCACGACAACCAAACCAAGTGGATATAAAGTCCATACAAGGGCCGCGCATGCCCAGTGACAACAGTAAGAGTCCGTGGAAGGTCTGAACTGGATATGCGGCTCGGGTAGGCCAGACCCTTTAACCAGCGATGGATACCGTTACCTGGGTCCTACGGTAAGAAACCGAGCCAAGCGTGGCGATAACGACAGAACTCACGAACCAACGCGTCACGCTTGGCATGATGAAAGGCGCCGATGCAAAGGTGATCAGCAGGTTACTCCCAATAAAGCCACCCAATATGCGAACCTGAAAATAAGATGGCATAGATGTGGAATGTTCATGACTAACGTACGGTTTAAGGGATCAATCAGGCCGTTTCCGAGTCAGCAATGGCGCTTGGCATGGTAGCTCTCCAGCTGCAATGAATGTACGACAACTTTTGTCGAAGTGCGCCGCGGGAGCTTGAGCGGTTGTGCTGTGTTTGGAACGTATGTGCTATTGATTGTGCTTTTTAGGCCGTTCCTCTGCTTTCGAGTGCCTATCACTGCACACTGATTAACCGAGGTCAGGCAGCTTTAACCAACACGCAGGCTCTCGAGCTTTATTGTCCACCCAAATGTTACTATTTTTTATTTTTCACCTAGTTACTCATTTAAATGGGCGACATTAAGCTTTCTTCCATACTCGCTTCGGCACCTCGGCGAAGCCCTTGAACCCTTAATGGAAGAACTGAACATGACTACCCTAAACTCCTCTCAAGCCTTTACCGCCACTGTTGGACGTCTGCTGCTAGGTACTCTGTTTCTGTTCAGCGGTATCGGCAAGTTGGCAGCGCCTGCGGCAACCATGGGCTACATCGGGGCCTCCGGCATGCCCTTTCCACTCCTGGCCTACCTGGGTGCAATCGGCGTTGAGATAGGCCTGGCCAGCCTGTTGCTGGTGGGGTACCGAACACGGTGGGTAGCAGCCATCATGGCAGGCTTCACCATCCTGACGGCTGTGGTCTTTCACAACAATCTTGCCGACCAGAACCAGCTGATCCACTTTCTCAAGAACATCGCAATCGCCGGTGGCCTGTTGCAGATCGTTGCATTCGGCGGCGGCGCCCTCAGCCTGGACGGTGTTCGCTCCAAGCGCCGCCTCGCCCTCGCCTGATCTGAACCTACGGTACGCCCCCAGCGGGCGTACTACCTTGCCCTGCACGATCAAAGAGACTCGCTGCCATGTCGTCCGTGATAAACGCCTTGCTGACTGGAAATGCCGTGTTGCTGTTCGTGAATGTCTTCGCCGAGCAGTTGGGCGCGCCGTTACCTTCCTATCCGCTTCTGGTCGCTTCTGGCGCCTCTGCCGACGCTCCCATGAGGCTGGTCGAGTTTCTGTTTCTCGCTTCGCTGGCTTGTGTTCTGGCAGATCTCGCCTGGTACTGGGCAGGGCGCCATCATGGCGAGCGCATTCTCACATGGTTAGCAAAACTACCCTTCTCTCACCGCAAGAACGCCGGTACCTGCTCGGCTCGCTTCACCGAACGGGGTGCACGGTGGTTGCTGGTGTCCAAATTCGTACCCGGCATGGGAGCAGTCGCCACATTGATGGCAGGCGCGCAAAGAATGTCGCTGGCTCAATTTTTCTTGTACGACATCCTAGGATCAATACTGTGGGCCGGTTCCGCACTCCTGTTGGGGCATACCTTTCAGACTTCGGTGTTTCTGGCGCTGGACATGGTTCAGGAATACCTGTTCACCGGTCTGGCTGCTGCTGGGCTGCTGCTTGCTGCAACCCTGCTGGCGGCGCATCGTCTAAAACGCCATACCATCCGGCGTCAGACAAGACATTTCAATCAGCAAACAATCACTCATCGTTCGCAGCCGGCTAATCAGCTTTTTGCAGAACACCCAGTCGAGGCGTCTTTAGCCCACCCATCCAGCGTTACAGCCTTGCCGTCTTTACAACGGTTCAATCGGTCTCCTTATTCACCTGCGTGTCGTAGCGTACAGCTACCTGTGGCTCAGCGGATGTGGTGCACCACTCATGCTGACGCCTGGAATGAAGGGTCTGCTACCCGCGGCGCCCTGCCGGAGGCCTCATGACGCTGCCCGCAGTGAGTCTGGCGACGTCTCACCTGGCGCCAACGGCTGTCACGCGATGCATGAGGATGGCATTGGACGTAGGTTATCGCGCCATCGATATTGCGCAGGTCGACGGGCATGAGGTAGCTGTGACCAGCGCCATTGCCCAAAGCGATGTCATACGGGAACAGCTGTTTTTAACCGTCAAGCTCTGGGTCGACAACTTAAGCCGTGATCGCTTGATCCCGAGCTTGCGCAAAAGCCTGAGCCGCTTGAAAATCGACTATATAGACCTGGCGCTGATTCATTGGCCTTCGCCGAAGGGCCTGGTTCCTCTCGCCGAGTATATGACGGCTCTTCGCGAGGCGAAGGACGCAGGGCTAGTCCGATCCATTGGGGTAGCCAACTTCACGCGCGCCCTGATGCGGCAGGCCATAGCGTCGATTGGCGCTGAGTCTATTGCTACCAATCAGATCGAGTTGAACCCCTATCAGGCTAATCGTGGGCCTGTTGATCTGATGCAGCGACACGGAATTGCAGTTACAGCCTATTCTCCGCTGGCAAAAGGCAAGGTGTTAACAGACCCGGTTGTTCTGGAGATCGCACACCGCATGGCCATCACTCCGGCACAGGTCGCTCTGGCCTGGACACTGCAGCAAGATCATTCCGCCGTGGTTACCGCGACGCACAAGGAGCATCTGGTAGAAAATTTTGCCGCTCACGGCATCATCCTGGCGGCCAAGGATATGGCTGCCTTGTCCGGCCTCGACAGAGGACTGCGTCAGACCAACCCGCCAGGCCTTGCACCGGCCTGGGATTGATATCAGCCTATCGAGCGCCTTCTGTTCCAAGGCGGGTGCTTTATGATGCCCGTCTCTCAGTTACGTTTATGGAAACCTGCAATGGACAAGTTCCTGGCGCTGCGCTGGTTCGTAGAGACTGTCGATACGAAAGGCTTTTCGGCCGCAGCGCGATCGCTGAACGTTGCTACCTCCTCCGTTACACGCCTCATGGATGCACTCGAGCAGGAGTTGGGAACGACATTGCTGAACCGGTCCACGCGTCAAGTCACCGTGACTGAGGCAGGCTCACTCTATTACATCAAGGCCAGACAGCTTCTGGAAGATCTGGAGTTAGCCGATGCCCAGGTTCACGACCAGGGTACTGAGCCTGCCGGGCCGCTCAGGGTCACCGCCCCTACGGCGTTTGGCCGAGCTTATCTTGCCCCTTTCCTGGCTACCTTTCTGGCACGCTATCCCAAGGTAGATTTGGAACTGGAGCTGACGGACACGCTTGTAGACCTCTTTGCCGACCGGGTCGATGTGGCCATACGGCTTGGTTCACCTGGCGCCCATGATGAGCTGATATGCCGTTCGCTCGGTTACTTTCAGCGTTACGTAGTTGCCAGTCCTGTATATCTCTCACGGCGCGGGTGTCCCGATCAGCCAGAAGACCTGACTCGTCATGACTGTCTGCGCTTCAGCTTTAGCAAAACCCCACAGACATGGACATTCGTCAAACAAGGCGAAACCCGTCGGGTAGCTATCAAAGGACGCCTACGCAGTAATAATGCCGAGGTCCTGCATGAGGTCGCATTAGCAGATGGAGGTATTACCTTATTGGCCGACTGGCTGGTGCAAGCCGATATCGAGAGCGGCCGACTGACTCGACTGTTCCCGGATCATGACGTCAATCCGAATCAGGCCAGTGCCGCCATTTCGGCGCTGTATCTGCCCAATCGGCGCGGCTCAAGGCGGGTCAGTGCCTTTATCGAATTCTGCGAGGAGCGCCTTTCCAGCCTGCGTATCAGCTAGCCATTGCCCCTGGCGCAACGCTGCGTTGCTCTGCAGTCCGATTCTCTTACTCTGCCCTACTCTTTAAGGTATGCCTCATTGAAGATGATGAACGAGGCACCCGTCATGCATTCAAATGACCAGAACATCACCCAGGCTGCTTTCTGTTCAAGGTTTGGGACCGGTAGTAGTCGTGCGGATACAGGCAATTGGGTAGTGCCTTGCGTGGAGTCCATTTGCAACAACCGCACATCCGCACCAGACGCGAAGATAAGAAAAGAGCGTTATCACTTCCGACTTAACGGCCCCTCGGAACTACCTGAAACGCAACCTTATAGATCATCAGCCCTACAGGCTGACCTCCGAGGAACTTGATCGTATATCCCGCTCGCATCGAATAAGCGGGTCCTGCTCCATCCTGCCCGTCGCTTTTCTTGAAAAGACCTTGAACCGAATTGAATAACCGTTGCCTTGCCAGGAGATCCTAATGAGTACTGCATCGATGATCGAACATGAGCATTTCCCTACGACTCTCTCAAAAGGGCTGGTATTACTTTTTGCCTTTTGCTGTGGCGCCATTGTTGCCAATCTCTATTACTCACAGCCCATCATCGAACTGATCGCTCCCGCCGTCGGGCTTAGCGAGCACGATGCCAGCCTGATCGTCTCGCTGACCCAAATCGGATATGCCCTGGGGCTGCTTCTGCTGGTTCCGCTGGCCGATCTCCTGGAAAATCGTCGTCTGATGGTTATCACGGTTCTCGCCTCGGCTGTCATGCTGATGGCGGCGGGCCTTACGACCCAACCCAGCGTCTTTCTAGTGGTCTCGCTGCTAATTGGTGTCAGCTCGGTGGCCGTACAGATACTGATTCCTCTGGCCGCCCATCTTGCCCCCGAACAGTCACGTGGGCGCATTGTGGGCACCATCATGAGTGGACTGCTGCTGGGTATCTTGCTGGCCCGCCCGGCCTCTAGCCTGATAGCCGATCACTTCGGCTGGCGTACCGTGTTTTTTACTAGCGCCCTGATTATGCTGGCGATTGCGGGCGTGGTCTTGAAAGTGGTTCCCGCACGTCAACCGTCCCACCAAGCACACTATGGCCAGCTCCTGTTGTCATTGGTTCATCTCTTCAGACGTGAATCTGTGCTACGCCAGCGCTCGCTGTATCAGGGGTTAATGTTTGCCGCCTTCAGCCTCTTCTGGACGGCCGCGCCCCTTGAGTTGATCCGCCATTATGGTCTGTCGCAAACCCAGATTGCCGTCTTTGCTCTGGTAGGTGCTGTCGGCGCAGTGTCTGCACCGATTGCAGGACGCCTTGCCGATGCAGGCCATACCCATCGTGCCTCGGCAGTTGCCATGCTGCTTGCCGCCCTGAGTTTTCTACCAGCGCTGGTTCATTCACCTTATGGGGTCGTCAGCTTGGCAATAACCGGCATCCTGCTCGACTTTGCCGTGCAGATGAACATGGTTCTGGGTCAACGTGCCGTCTATATGTTAGATGCCAAGAGCCGCGCCCGTTTGAACGGCCTGTACATGACCAGCATCTTTATCGGAGGTGCCATGGGATCGGCGATAGCCAGCACCGTTTATGAACGAGGCGGCTGGCCAGCTATCGTTCTGGTGGGCAGTAGCCTGCCGCTGCTGGCCCTGTTGTTCTTCGGCATTGGTCGCTTACGAGGCGCCAACGCATGATTGAGCTTTGATACCGAGGCGGTCTTTTCAGACCGCCTTTTTTGTATCGCGTCGGCTTATTAGCTACGAGGGGCTGCCACAAAATTCACCATCCACTGCGCGATCAGGGCGCCCTGATGAGGCTGCTCCAACGAGGCTACAGCCGTCTCGTATTGTTCGGTGGAAAAGACTGACTGGCGCCTTACCAATAGCCGGTTCGCATACTCGGCCACAAATTCCGGATGCCCCTGAAAACACAACACCTGATCGCCCATGACGAACGCCGCATTCGGGCAGTAGGCGCTACTGGCCAGGCACTGCGCAGCGGGAGGCAGCGCCGTGACCTGGTCCTGATGCGAGACGATCAGCGTGACATTCTCCAGCGGAGGCTGCTGCCAGGAAAAGCCCTGCGCGACCTCGAAACGCTGTACCCCAATTCCCCACCCGCCCTTGGCGCGTTCGGCCACCCCTCCTAGCGCCAGGGCCAGGAGCTGATGACCAAAGCAGATACCCAGGAGCTTGTCACCGTGCTCATAACGTTGTTGCACATAAGTTTTGAGGCGTTGAATCCAGGGCTCTTCGCCAAAGGAGTCCGCTTTGCTGCCGGTAACCAGATATGCATCAAAACGGGCACCTTCCGGTGGGTAGTGGCCTTCAACGACGTTATAGACCGTACATTCAACCTGCTCCGGCACCTGCTCGAACAGACGAACAAACATGGCGCCATAGCCGTCGTACAGCTCGGCCAGTTCAGGGACAAGAATATCGGTTTCGAGAACACAGATCCGAACAGACATGGGACTCCGAGGCAATAGCAAGGGGTATGAAGCCGCTGCGCAAAAGCGCGGGCAGGAGAAATATGGTACGTCAGCTCAGGAGCGTGGTTCTACCTGGAGCTATTTTTTCGCTCCTCCTTCCTGCGAACTTAATGTTCATGGAAGCGTTTTTCCTGCGCCTCGTCGCGAACTTATTGAACACAATGCCCTCAGTAAATTTTACAAAATGTGTATTCAGCGAAAGCACTTTCGAGGCCAGGTGCACTCCACGTTTCATATAAATAGAAAAACACTATTTCACTCAAAGCACTCTTTTGGCCTACCACATCCGCTGTACATTTTATTCAATCAAAAGGAGCAGTACGTTCACGGAAGTCATGAGCAACTTTGACAGGATCAAGGAGATAAAGGCGCATGGCTATAGTTTCGCACAAGCATCAGGATGAAGAGCTTTACTGTCCCGACCATACCCGAACGTTTGACTACTTCGAAGAATTGCTCGATCTTGCTGGAATCAAGGTCAACGGTTCCAACCCTTGGGACATCCGGCTACATAACAAGGGCGTTCCAGAGCAGGCATTTGCTCGAGGCAACCTGGGCCTGGGCGAGACGTACGTTAATGGCGACTGGGATGTCGATCGGGTGGATGAATTCATCTACCGCATCCTGAAGGCAGACTTGTCCTCGCGCATACAGCCGTCGCGGCTGGTGTTTCATTACCTGAGAAGTCAACTGTTCAACCTTCAGACCCAAAGCCGTGCCTGGCAGGTTGGGCAAACACATTACGATCTCGGTAATGACTTTTATGCCGCCATGCTGGATCCGCGGATGACGTACACCTGCGGTTACTGGAAAAATGCGACGGACCTTGCTTCTGCGCAGGAAGCCAAACTTGACCTCATCTGCCGAAAGCTCAGCCTGCGTCCCGGCATGAAGGTGTTGGATATCGGCTGCGGCTGGGGCAGTTTCATGGGCTACGCAGCGGAGCACTATGGCGTTACGTGTGTAGGGGTTACGATCTCAAGAGAGCAGGCCGAATTTGCCAAACGCAAATATGCGGGCCTGCCGCTCGAATTCAGGTTGCAGGATTATCGTGACCTGGACGATACCTTCGACCATATTGTCAGCATTGGTATGTTCGAGCACGTCGGGCGCAAGAATCACAGGGCGTTTATGGAGGTCGCTCATCGCTGCCTGAAGGATGACGGGCTCTTTCTGCTTCATACCATTGGCAAGAATCAGCGGCATTCCTCTCCCGATCCCTGGATCGACAAGTATATTTTTCCTAATGGCGACCTTCCCTCGATTGGTCAGATAGGCGATGCCCTTGATGAATTATTTGTGGCTGAAGACCTACATAACTTCGGAGCGGATTACGACAAGACGCTAATGGCCTGGTTCAAGCACTTTGATGCTGCCTGGCCAAGCTTTGAGAAAAAACTCGGCACACGCTTCTATCGCATGTGGACGTATTACCTGCAGTCTTGCGCTGCCGCCTTTCGCGCCCGGAATATCCAGTTGTGGCAGTGGGTCTTATCCAAGCGGGGCGTGCCGGGCGGCTATAACCGGCTGAGCTGAGCCTTGTGCAATCGACCCAGGCACAAGAACCATGCCTGGGTCGTTTTACCTTCAGGGCTGCGAATGCGCGCCATGATTTTGAGACCCAGTGGGATCCTTGATTTGGATGATCCTTCCCTTTTGCCAGGCATCGGCACCGGGATCGATGGCCGGAGCGACGATATCGGCCCGGGCAGCTTTTTTTGCCTTGCTGTCGATGCCCATACGACGATCACGCGCCTCGACCATCTGTGGATTGGCCTGGCCGTCGGCAGTAAATCCCATCATCAACTGAGGGACACCCAGCGGTAGCGTCTTATCTTGGTCTGTGTGCCAGGTATGCCAGGTTTTTCCATACGTATGAACAAGCTTTTCCATCAGCTTATGCTCCGCCGGTTCGGGGATCCCGGGCGCTACCAGCTGCCCCGATTTCACCTCGTGGACATGGCTGTGCCACAGGGCTTTCTCCGCGGCAGGCAGCTGCTTGAAGAGCGCCTCATCAATGATGTACTCCACGCCCATGATCTTGGCATCCCTGGTATTGCCGTCATAAATGACACACTGGATGACCTGTTCGTTAAGGACCGAGCAGTAGTGATGAGCCTCCATCTGCCCATGCGGGTGCCCGTTATAGAAGTGGAAACCGTCCAGGTAGGCATTGAGGGCATCGATAGGCGGCTTGTTCTGCAACACGTCGGCACCGGTCTCCAAGGTCTTGGTCATCGCCTGCTTGGGCGCACCGGGCGCGGTGACATAGGACTCCGTATTACCGCCGCTGGAGCAGGCGGCCAATAGGCACACCAGGGAAAGGGGAATCGCTCTTGCATTGACGCTCATGAAACACCTGTAATGATTACGCGAAATCATTTTCAGCGTAATAGAGATCTCCAGGAGCGCAACGAGGCAAGAGCTGAAGATAGGTTGCGCAACCTATGCATTAAACGAGCGACTGAGTCATGCAACAAGGGACGCCGCAAGTAATAGAGCAGATCAACTTTTCGTTTGGTCACGGCATGACACCGCTCCCCTAGTCACAGGAAAAGAGGACATCAACCGAACCCACCCATGAGCGCCGGGTCGCTATAGAAACTTGGGTAGTTGATGGAGCGGAGCAATGGTCGAACGATGGAAATGGTTTTTACTTAGGAAGAGCAAGCGTCCCTGGTTTAGGGCAACGCTTTTTTCGGTATTGGGCGTTGTGACCGCTCTATTGGCCTTAGTGTTTGCCCCGTACATTCCAGATGAGCTTCCTACCAGGATCGGCGCCGATGCTGTTGACAATATTTTGGGCATCATTGCGTCAAGTATGCTGGCCGTTACTACCTTTTCTCTAAGCACCACAGTATCAGCCTACAGTTCAGCCACCAATAACGTTACCCCACGGGCAACCTCTTTACTGGTAGAGGACCCTACTACACAAAATGCTCTTTCGACCTTTATTGGGTCGTTTATTTTCAGTCTTGTCGGAATCGTTGCGCTAAGCACTGGGCTCTATGGCGCCAAGGGGCGCGTTATTCTCTTTGCGGTAACGCTTTCGGTCATCGTCCTGATTATCTATGCCCTGCTACGCTGGATTGATCGCTTAAGTAGCCTGGGTCGGGTAGGCGAAACCACAGCCCAGGTTGAACGTGTCACCCTTAAGGCGCTACAGCACCGCCTGGAGCAACCCTACCTGGGCGGCAATCCATTACCGGAGAACGCCTTCTATAAAACCCTAGGCCGCCCTGTATACGCAAACCGGATTGGGTATATACAGCATCTGGACATGCCGGCTCTGGCGGAGCTGACCAAACATGAGCGAAGTCGCGTATACGTGAATGTCTTGCCTGGCAGTTTCGTTGATCCTGGTTGCCCTTTAGCATGGGTAGACGGACTCAATGAGCAATGTGATGACGAGCTCCGGAATGCCTTTGTCATGGGTGAGCAACGTACTTTTGAACATGATCCTCGCTTCGGCCTTTCGGTAATGGGCGAGATCGCCTCACGAGCGCTGTCCCCAGGCTTCAATGATCAGGGTACAGCCATTGATGTCATTGGACGCGCGGTGAGAGTACTCGCCTGTGTGGCAAATCGGCCTAAATGTTCACCTCCAGTCGAACAGGTCTTAAGCCGCATTTACATAAGGCCCCTTGACGTGAATGACCTGTTCGACGATCTGTTTACCCCAATCGCACGGGATGGCGCAGCCATGATCGAGGTAAACATACGCCTGCAAAAAGCACTCTTTTCCCTTAGCCACCTGGATAATGATGCAATGCGCGTCGCTGCTGTCAGGCAAAGCGAGCTGGCCTACACGCGTGCCAGCCAGGCGTTGGCAATGGACGAAGACCGGCGGCGACTTGAGCAGCTACGGGCCGAACTGGAGCGGGAGTACTGATTGAGTGCCGCTGCTATCGCCTTTCTCAAAGCGCCTTCTCAGGTGCATTTTGGAGGATGGAAAAACTGCCGTCTGTCTCAAGCACCACCGCACCGACTTCATTCAATGCACTTTTTCCCTGAGTCCGCAGGGCCTGCATGACTTCATCTTCCGTGACACGGTTGCTCCGTAGGTTGTCATGCATCCATTTCCCTTGGTAAACCAACAGGGACGGCGACGATCGGGCCAGCTTACGCACAGCTGGCCAGCGAACGCTGCTCCAGGTAACCACATACTGCAGACCAATAAGCAGCGCGAACGCAGTCAACCCTTCTGCCAGCGCCACGCTGGACGACAACAGCACCGTAGCCAGGGTTGAGCCCAATGCTACCGTCACGACAAAATCAAAGGCATTGAGCTGGGCCAATGTCCGTTTGCCCGAGATACGCAAAAGCGCAATCAAACAGACATAGGCCGCCGTTCCGACTACGATGACCCGGATCAACCCACTCCAACTATCGAAAAACATAACGCCCCCTGTCTGGTGCATTGGCCGGTGTATGAGGTATTCAAAACCTACAGATGTGAGGGGCAACGGGCCGGAGTCGTTCACTAAACCATCGACGATATACGGTCCAGCCCTGCGACGTTCTGGCTCTTCGTGACAACGGTAGGTTTATAGCGCGACGGGCAAAGCATGAGCGCGGCGGCCAGCTGCGGAGTCATGACCCGCTCTGCTGCGCTTCCCACGCCTTGCAAGGCTATCGGTAGAATTCAACGGAAGACAGGCGCACGTTCAATCGGTCTGCAGACGCCGCACCTTACATAGGCTCAAGGCTGCCAGGGTTCGCCTTTGGTCTTTTCGGTGCGTTTCAATCGCTGTTGCATTGCGCTTTTACACAGGATTTGAGCGCTGACGGGCGCGGTAATGAACAAAAACAGGGGAATCAGCAATTCATGCAGGCTCAGGCCATCGTGCTGGGTCGTGAAATACAGCATGGATGCAATGACGGTACTGCCTACGCCCAACGTGGTGGCCTTGGTTGGGCCATGCAGCCGGGTAAAGAAATCAGGTAGCCGTAACAGCCCGATCGAGCCAATCAACGTAAACACGCTACCCACCAGGAGTAGTACACAAACGATACCTTCAAGCCATGGGTTCATATGTCTCCTTACTCAATGATGTCGCCACGGGTAATAAATTTGGCCAGTACAACCGTGCTGATAAACCCCATCAAGGCAATGATCAGCGCCGCTTCGAAAAACAGGTTTGAGTCCAGCCACAGACCAAACAGTACAATCAATGCGATCGCGTTGATGTTAAGGGTGTCCAGCGCCAGGATACGATCGGACTGATGTGGCCCTCGTACCAGCCGGATAAACGCCAGCAGCACGGCAATCGTACATAGAGCCAGGCAAATGGGAATCACAATGGTCAGCATGGAAATATCTCCATCAGCGGCTGCTCGTAACGCGTCTTGATACTTCTAATCAGCTGCGCGGGATCTTCTTCGTTGAGTGCATGAACCAGAATGAGGGAATGATCTTCATTGAGTTCAGCCGATACGGTTCCAGGCGTCAGCGAGATGATACTCATGAGCAGGGTAAGGCCAAGGTCATCCCGAATATCCACAGGTACCTCGACAAAGATGGGATTGAGCCGCCGTGTCGGCCCCAAGACCAGTACAGCTACCTGAATGTTAGCGACGAGTGCGTCCCTGGTAACTCTAAGAAGCAACTTAACTGTCAGCCAGCCGTGTTGGGGCCGCGCGTTCTCGAACCACATTCGAGTACATAACCGTGGAATAGCCCAGCCCAGGAAAAGGCCCATAATCCAGCTTCCCAGACTGATACTGTTGACCAATAGCAACCAGAGCACTACCAGAACTGCGCTTAACCATGGATGCGGAAACAATCGGTTCATCGGCTACCCTCCTGTAATACAGCACTGGCGTAAGCCGCTGGAGACATGATTTGTTGCGCAGCCTGGTCAAGGTAAAGCGTCAGCGGTTTTGCGACGACTACCAGCACGACACTGGCGGACATCAGCGTTATCACGGCTAACAGGCGCCAGCCATTTGCCCTCTCCTGCCCGGCGATGCCCTCACCGCCTCGCCAGAACACCGTACTGCCCGCCCGGCTTAATGCAATGACGAGGCCGAGACTGGAGATCAGCAATACCGGCCAGAGCCAGCGCGCCTCCGAAAGTGGTGCAGACTTCAGGATCAGCAGTTTTCCAAAAAATCCTGAAAACGGCGGCAGGCCCGCCATGGACACCGCCCCGATGAAAAACAGGCTGCCCAGAAGCACGGGCTGTCGCAGGGCAGGCCCTTTCTCCAGTCGGGCCCCGGTTTCCCCTCGCTGCCTGGCGACCATATCACTGAGCAGGAAGAGCCCTCCGGTAATCCATGTGGTATGAATCAAGTAGAACAGACAAGCCGAGATCGATTCCACACGTCCAAGCGACATACCAGCCAACAGCAGCCCCACCGATACCAGCACCAAATAAGCCACCAGTTCCTGAAGTTGGCGCGCCGCCAGGGCACCAATGGACCCCAGGGCAAGGGTCAGCAAGGCCAGAGGCCACAGCAAGGGTTGCGCCAGATGGGATAATGCTCCGGCGTCAGGGCCGAACAGCAGCGCATAGATACGCAAAATTGAATATACACCGACCTTTGTCATCACGGCGAACAATGCAGCGACCGGAGCCGTTGCCCCTGCGTAGGCACGTGGTAGCCAGAAGTACAGAGGTAGCAGGGCCGCCTTGAGTGCAAAGACTAACAGTAGCAGGAGCCCGGCGGCTGCAATCAGCGGGGCATCGCCCGGCCCTACCTGTGCGATGCGTTCAGACAGATGTGCCATGTTCAGGGTGCCTAGCAGCCCATACAGCACGCCTACGGCCACCAGAAACAACGACGAGCCCAGGAGATTAAGCAGTATGTAGTGCAGGCCCGCACTTGTGCGCTCCTTGCCACCGCCGTGCAACAGCAGCGCGTAGGAGGCGATCAGCAGGATTTCGAAGAAGACATACAGATTGAACAGGTCGCCGGTAAGAAAGGCGCCATTCAGGCCGGCTACCTGAAACTGGAATAACGCATGAAAATTAGGGCCGCGAGCATCGTCGCCCTGGCAGGCATAGAGTATGGCACCACTCGCCAGAACCGATGTAATCAGCACCATAATCGCACTCAGCCGATCCAGCACCAGCAGAATGCCAAAGGGAGCCGGCCAGTTACCGAGGGTGTAGGTTACGATTTCATCGCGGGCAGCAACAGTGATCAGCCACGCTGACAGCGGGATCAGCAGGAAGGTAGCCAACGCTGAAAAGTACCGTTTGTTTTGCGATGTCATACTATTGAACAGTAACAGGGCCGCCCCGCTGAAAAGCGGCAGTAGAATCGGCAGGATGATCACATGACTCATTGTTCCTCTCCGTCCACGTGATCGTTTCCAAGTTCGCAAACCGCACGGATGGACAGCACCAGTACGAATGCTGTCATCGCAAAGCTGATGACGATGGCAGTCAGCACCAGCGCCTGGGGCAAGGGGTCAGCATAGGTCTGGCTTTGACCAATGATGGGAGCAGCACCGGTCGACAAGCGCCCCATGGCAAAAAGAAAAAGATTCACAGAATAAGTGATCAGGGTCATTCCCAGTACGACCGGGAACGTACGTCCACGTAGCATCAGATAAACACCGCTCGCTGTCAGCACACCCAAGGTGATGGCAAATAACAGTTCCATCAGGACACGCCCTCCTCTTGCGGTCGGCCGCTTGAGGCCAAATGCGCCAGTGTCAGCAACGAGGAGCCTACAACGGTTAGGTAGACGCCCAGATCAAACAGCGTCGCGCTGGCCAGTTCGACGTCACCGATCACTGGAATATGCAGGTGCGTGAACCCAGAGGTCAGGAAGGGCTTGCCAAACAGCCATGCGACCAGCCCTGTCGCCCCGGCCAGCAAAATGCCGCTGCCTGCCAGGCGGCGATAATCGAGAGGCAAGCGTGCAGTCGTCCAACGAAGCCCACTGGCAATGTACTGCAGGATCAATGCTGCCGTTGTGATCAGGCCCGCTATAAAGCCGCCACCGGGCAGTTGATGGCCACGCAGAAACATGAAGACGGAAACCAGCAGGGCCAGCGGTAGTAGGAGCTTGGCCATAACCTTGAGCATCAGAGGGTGCCGATCACGTATCCAAGGGTACCCACCCAGCCCCCGCTCGGGAAGTTTGGGGTTTAGCCCGTCCAGCATGGCGTAGACGGCGATACCGGTAATGGCCAGTACGCTGATTTCGCCCAGCGTATCGAACCCCCGAAAGTCCACCAGAATCACATTGACGACGTTGCTGCCGCCGCCTTCCGGTACGCTCCGGTCCAGGAAGAACTGCGCAATGCTCTCGTAGGGCCGCGTCAGTACCGCATAGGCCAGCAAAGAAACCAATCCCCCGCATCCCACCGCCAGTAGGCCGTCCCGTCCTCTTCGCAGTGCGGAGGATTCACGCGGTGTATGCCAGGGCAGGAAGAACAGTGCCAGTACCAGCAGGACCGTGGTGACAACCTCAACCGACAACTGAGTCAATGCTAGATCAGGCGCCGAGAACCGGGCAAACAGCAGAGACACCATCAACCCGGCTACACTGCTAAAGACGACGGCTTGCAACCGCCGACGGTGGAACAAGACGACTGAAATCGAGGCGGCCATAAGAATCACCAGCCCTGCCGAGGTAACCGGGTCGAGTGGAGTCATGGCCATCGGCCCCGTCACTACCTCGAGATCCCACAAGGCACTCCCGGTTACGAGCAGTACGCCTATCAGCATAAGCGTTATGTATCGTTGTAGCGAGCCGTTCTCTACACGTTCGGTAAACAGGACGGTCAGCCGGACCAGACACTGGATTGCGCCCTCGAACACATCCCGCGCTTCGGCATCAGGAAGTTGGTTATACAGGCGAAACAGGGGACGCCGCACTCCAAAGTACAGCAGTACGCCACCGCCCAGCGCAATGAGGCTCATGACAAGAGGCAGATTGAACCCATGCCAGAGGGCCAGACTGTATTCGGGTAACGGTCCGCCTAATGAAACCCGTGCCGCCAGCGCAAGTAGATCGCCTACGGTCTGCTCAGGCATCAGACCTACCAGGACACACAGCAAGACGAGGATATTGACCGGCGCGCGCATCCAGAACGGCGGTTCATGGGGTGGAAAGTGAGGCATTGCCGAGGGATCAGGCGTCTTGTCCAGAAACGCCTGATGAATGAAGCGTACGGAATATGCCATGGTGAGCAGATTGGCAATGGTGGAGACGACGGGAATGACCCAGTTGAACGGGCCCAGCAACCCTTGCTCCAGGGTCTCACTCAAAAACATTTCCTTGCTCAGGAAACCGTTGAGTAACGGCACTCCTGCCATCGACAACGACGCGACGATCGCAAGCAGTGCCGTATGCGGCATGTAACGGTAGAGCCCTCCCAGCCGACGCAGGTCACGCGTACCGGTCTCATGATCGATGATCCCGGCCGCCATGAACAGTGAGGCCTTGAACGTCGCATGGTTGATGGTGTGGAAGATGGCAGCTACCGAACTCATGTCGGTATCCAGCCCGAACAGCAAAGTGATAAGACCGAGATGGCTGATGGTAGAATAGGCCAATAGCCCTTTAAGGTCTTGCTGAAAGAAGGCCATGGCTGACCCGAGCACCAGGGTAACCAACCCGGTAAGGCTGACGATATAGAACCATTCATCTGTACCTGAAATAGCCGGATACAGGCGTGCCATGAGATAAATGCCAGCCTTAACCATGGTGGCTGAGTGCAGATAGGCTGAAACAGGCGTGGGCGCTGCCATCGCGTGAGGAAGCCAGAAGTGGAACGGAAACTGGGCAGACTTGGTAAAGGCACCTAGCAGAATCAGCACCAGCATCAGCGGATAGAGAGGATGTTCGACGATACGTGAGCCGGAAACCAGGATGTGGCTCAGCTCGAAGCTGCCTGCAATGTGCCCCAGCAACAGTATGCCTGCCAACAGGGCAAGCCCCCCGCCTGAAGTAATCGTCAGGGCCATTCGCGCCCCGCGCCGCGAGTCGGAGCGATGGGACCAGAAACCGATTAGCAGAAACGAGGAAAGACTGGTGATTTCCCAGAAGACGAGCATCAGCAGCACGTTTTCGGAAAGAACGACCCCCAGCATGGCTGCCATGAATAACAGCAGGTAGCTGTAGAATCGTCCAATGGCCTCCTCAGACGATAGGTAGTATCGCGCGTAGAGAATGACCAGAAGGCCGATCCCCAGAATCAGCAAGGCAAAAAGAAAACTCAGCCCGTCCAGACGAAGGCTCAGGTTGAAGCCCAGGTTTTCCAGCCATGTGTACGAAACAGTGATGGCGGCTCCCTCTGCCAACCTGGAGCGCAAATTCAACAGGATGAAGAAGGCAATCGCCGCGGGTATCGAGGCCGCAATGGCAGGCAGGCGTCGACCGCCCCGATCAAACACTACAGGTAACAGGCTGCCAAGCAGCGGCAGTACGACAATCAGCACCAGCATCATACGGCGCGCCTGCTCATCACAATGTAAACAATCATGGAATGCCTTCCGACTCCCCTATTCCAGATACAGGCTCGACTCCAACGAGCTCATTAGGGGGTGGGACAAGCGACCGTCGCGTTAGTGCGCTGCATAATGGCATTCAGACAGGCACATGATTGATGACAAGACGTTAACAATAGCCATCAGGCGATTGATACCCTTATCCGCTCCCGGGGGATCGTTCGTTACGATGGAGCTGTGTGCCTGCATCAACATCGTCCAGGCTCCAGCGAAAGCACTCTATGCTTAATCACGCCTGCGCCGAAAACGCATGCAATGATCAATCAGTGGCTAAGAGAAGAAGGCGTTCGGGCTTGAGCTGTTGAAGACCCAATGTGTTTGAGCCTGCCGGTAACTGCCTCATAAGCCCTTCGTAACAATCCTGTTACGCCATGGTGACAGTGCTGGGTCAATGCGTAACGAAATCAGGAACAGCATCGGAACACCAAAACAGGCCAAACCTTCAAGTCACTGATTAATAAAGATTTTTTAAAGTTGGCACGGCACCTGCTTTATTCCTGGTATAACAAGAACAACAAATAAAACAGATCACTTCAAAACAACAAAAACAAGATTGAAAGTGGCGAAGCGAACTGATCATTTTAGAACTTGTGAAGTGTCTAAAGTAATCCGTTCACTTAAAGACAACATAATGCATCCGAAGCATCCAGGGGTTGCTTAGGGCCATACAAGAAAAACAAAAGGCATCGTGCAGCATGGTTGAGAGGGAGCTTAGGCTCCCTTTGTGCTATTTGCAGTATCGTTCAGTCAATGAATAGTTCTGAGCACGTTGCCGGTTATCCAGCGCTAGGCAACCTGATGGAACGAAATCAATCCAGGCGGGTATAGATGTAGAGTGCGGAAATTGTTAACGCAAAAAGCATCGTTACAACGCTGAGGGTGCCAGACAGTGTAAGCGCCGAAACCCTGCTTATCAGTCCCAGCCAGTCTGCTACTATCAATCCTGTGGCCATGCACACCAAAAGAGCAACTACTCGCGCCAGCATCACATCACCTGCGTTTTGCTATTTGACCATTAAGGAGCATTGCGAGATGGCACGCAATGCTGGCATATAAGTGTCAAATTGCCTCCACAAGTTCACCAAGTCACAGACCGCTTGTCGACCTGATTGCAGTTAAGTGCACACACCTGTGACGGACTTCTCTTTTGTTGAACAGGCTTATCGCTGATGCCGTCCTCGACGCCATGATTCACCCCCCAGGATGACCAGATAAATCGCCCATGCACTCAGCAGGACGAATACGTCTCGAGAGGACCAGTGAAGGGGATTGAAACCTTCTCGTACACCTTGAACCCCATAGAGAATCAACGCAACGACAACCGCGCTACGACAAAGCCGCGCAAACGTCATGACTGGCTCCTTAAAAATCTCTGAACACCATGACTATAAAGTTTTCATCAGACCCCATACAGTACACGAGCGTTGAAAGCAGTGGCTGGCCTGTCACCCAGTCCCAGCCAGAGCACGCTACCCACACATTCAGGTAACCATTTTTAATTTAATGTCTGTCAATCCTTGCAGCGCCGTTTCGTCCTTACTTGGGAATCACTTGACGACCCACTGAAAAGGCGTACGGCTTAGGGTAAGATGACTACGTAATGTAAAAGCAGATCTTGATAATGATCACGGAGGATAACCGCAATGCTGTTTGCTCTGGGTACATTACTCTGCCTGAGCGGTGTAGGTTGCCTGGCATTCGACCCGCTGGACCCTATGCTTCAGCTTGAAGGATTAGCGTTGATAGGATTGGCGCTATTGATTGTTCGTGAGGGCATACTCGAACTTAACTGAGGTATCGCCTGTAGTTCTCACGATACCTTGCCCGCCTCGCTCCGGCACATCTGATCCACCAGCTCCCGTGGATACTCGTTGAGTTCCAACTCATCACAAATGTAAGCCAATACGCTGAGACTATCCTGTTCCAGCAATCGGACCGCTGAGAGTTCACCACATCGATAGTCATAACAGGCCCAGCTGCCTGGGTGTTTCTGACAAAGCAGAAAAGCTCGCGAGACATTTATCTCCTGCGAAACCAGCAGAGCCTGCAGCGCGGCAGTATCAACCTCACCTGTGGATTCAGACGCTTCTGAGCCGGAACTGCGCACAACCATAATTGCGTCTTGCTCAAACCTGAAGACTTCGATGTCCGACTGAGCGGTGCGACTGTAGAGGGTCGGCTGGTCCGGATTCTCGGGCTTCAATGGCGCAGGCTGGATACTCGTGGGTGGGCTCATATAAGGGATAGGCATGTCATTGCAGCACTTTGATCAAGCGCACCTGGGTAGCCGCGTGGAAAAGGCTGATCCATATCAACGAACTCTGGCATTTCCGTATCCAGACTGTACGCTGTGCTTTGCAGCCAGCCAATAATCTATTTACATTTTTTTCACGAAAATTTCACGACGTGATCATGTCTAGCGATAAGGTCTGCCTGTTGTATCAGGGAGCAGTTTGGGTTCGGGTGGTGAAGTGAACTGAAAGGGAGCAAACAAGGTATGAGTCACTTTATTAGCAATACGTACGAGCTTTTAAAGGAGCCGGCCGGCCGGCTGATACTAGAGTCCCTGCAAAGCGTTGAAAGTTATGGTCGCTCCTGGCGCCTCGATAAGGGCTCGGTGTATGGAAATCGCCTGTCTACCCTGTTTTCTGCAAGCAAACCAGACGGCCAGGGCCGTGATCGGTTGATGGTCGTTGCCGTGGAGACCCCGACGTGCGACTGGACGGTTAGCTACCAGCTCTTTTAACGCTATTTTGCCCGAACGCAGGCCAATTCTCTGATACGCGACGCGTACCACGCTTTTGGGCGCCTGTCTTGCCCTGTTTATTACCTAATAGGTGGCTGAAAAGGAAAGCTCTTTTATGGGCTGGTATTATCAAACAAATTACAATAAGGCTTGGAGATGTGTTTGTGCAGGAGGCCTAACGGCGACGTTTCTTAAACGGCTTGCAGCTAACTAGGGGGTGCCTGGCGTCTGAGCGGTACTTTCAGCGCCTTTTGAGGGAGCGGGCCGTAAGTCCCACAGGTGCGCGATATACGTATCGATTCGTCAGGACGATCCGTCTGCTGCGCTCCAGCCTCGCACGCATAATGTACCTGCAAACGCTACCCCTCCCCCTTTTGCCCGATCAAACCCGTAACCTCCACATAAGTGATACCTGCTTGGTATGGCGGCTCGGCAGTAAGACGCAAAACGGTACGTCACGCTACACATTAGTAGATGAGCCCGCTGCACAACATCACGTCGTTGCGGACGATTTGGATGCTGTCAACGCGGGTCGGCAGCCAGGATCAAGTCCCATGGCAGCCAGGAACAATTCTTGCCACCCGAACGCTGCATTAATAGAGGCATGAGCTTGCTAGCGTGGCTCAAACGGTCACTTTTATTTTCGTTCGTCCAGGCAGTCCCATGATTACAATAGAAACGCCTACCTATTACACCGCTACCAAGAAATACAATCTGAGCTTCCCAACGCTCGATGCGGACATCGAAGCCGACGTCGTTGTGATCGGAGGCGGCTTTTCAGGAATCAATACCGCTCTTGAGCTAGCCGAGAAAGGCATCACCAATATCGTGGTGCTCGAAGGTCGTTACCTGGGCTTTGGCGGCACGGGCCGTAATGGCGGACAGATCATGGCGGGTATTGGTCATGACCTGGACAAGATCAAGAACCAAGTAGGTGAAGACGGCCTCAAGACTATTTTCGAGATCAGTGACAAAGGCGCTGACATCATCAAGGGCCGGATTCAGAAATACAATATCGATGCGGACTTCCATCATGGCTACGGCTATATGGGCTTTAACGCACGCCAGGAAAAGACACTACGCACCTGGGAGAAAGAGTTCAAATCACTGAACTCCGGCCACGAGATTGCCTTGCTGACAGGCTCGGAAGTCCGCCGCATCATTGGATCGGAAGCCTACACCAGCGCCCTGTTGCACATGGGCGGCGGTCATGTTCATTCACTCAACCTGCTATTGGGCGAGGCCAAGGCGCTAGCCAGCTATGGCGTCAAGATCTTCGAGCACAGCCCTGCCCTTGCCGTTGAGTATGGTGAGCGGATCACTGTGCGCACCGGGCAGGGCTCTGTCAGGGCAAGCAAGCTGCTTTGGGCATGCGACAGCTTCCTCAACAAGCTGGAGCCGGAACTCCATACCAAAACGATCAACACCTATGCGTTCCAGATCATGACCGAGCCGCTCTCGGATGAATTGATCGAACGCATCAGCCCAATCCGTGGGGCCTACAGCGATATCCGCCCGGTCATTGACTATTACCGCGTTACGGCCGAGAACCGGTTGCTATTTGGCGCTGCTACGCCTTATCTCGACTATATCCCCAAAGACCTGAAGGCCTGGAACCGCAACCTGATGCTCAAGATCTTCCCATACCTCAAGGACGTGAAGATCGATCTGGCCTGGGGTGGCCCGATGGCATGCGGTGCCAACTTGTTTCCACAGATCGGCACCTTGTCCGGCCGGCCCAATGCGTTCTACGTACAGGGCTATTCAGGCTTCGGCGTAACGCCAAGCCACATTATTTGCAAGGTTCTGGCTGAGGGCATGAGCGAGGGTTCTGCCCGCTACGACCTGATCAGCTCGGTTCGCCATAGCAACATCATAGGCAAGGATCATTTCCGCCCGGTTATCTGCAGCCTGGGCAAGATCATGCATCAGAGCGCCGGCTACATGACAGGCCGCCGCTGATATTTCCCCTTAACGAAAAGGACCATTTCATGTCGTTATTCACTGTTAAACAAGGCACCGCACTGACCGATCTTGAAGCCTGGGGCACCGTGGCGGATCTGGGTTCGGAAATCCTGGAAGGCGACGGCAAGTGCTTTGGCAAAATGACCTTTGGTGCGCCGACCGATCCGGTCAGCTCTGCTTATTTTGGTACCACTAAAAGCAAGTTCCGAATGGTGTACCCGTTCAATGAGCAGGCAACGGTTGTTTATGGTGAGGTCATCCTAACTGACGAATCCACAGGCAAAAGTACCCATTACAAGACCGGAGATAGCTGGTCTGTCACCAAGGGCACACCTGTCCTGTGGGAAGTCGTCAGTGATGGGTTTGTCAAACACTACCTCGCGGCTGCATAAATCAGAGCCAGGCAGACCTTCGTCATGATGCCGGCCACTGAAGGCAAACAGCGATGCCTACAGGCGGTAACGCGAATCGTACCGGCTTCCTCTGCCGTGCTCTATCAGGTAAATCAGCAGCTTGAGGCTCACCACTACGAGCTGCTGACTATGACGCCTCAGGTACATCAGTGCTACCTGGACGTCTACCGCGAATTTGATCCGTTGCGGCCCATCTGCTGTCACGAACTGGGATTGGCAGTCGTTCCCCTCAGCGTGGCAGCGACTCGGCAAGAAGCACATCGCTCGCGCCGATACGCCACCTTTCTCGATACCTACTCCATTTGCGATGTCATCGAAATCCTGACCTATCAGGCCGGACGGCCGGCATTTGGTATCTCGCTTCTGCGCACACGGGCACTAGGCGCATTTACAGCCGAAGAGATAGAGCGGCTGACAGGCCTGCAAAGTCTACTGGAGCTTACGCTGCCGTTGGCCTTCATCCATGAACCTGGCGAGACAGCCCGCCTGACCGGCCTGACGCCTCGAGAGCAGGACATTGCGTTGGCACTCAAGGATGGCCTGAGCAACAAGGCGCTGGCGCGGCATCTGGATATGGGACTACCGACCGTTAAAACGCACCTGAATAACCTGTATCGCAAGTTCAACGTCACGAACCGCACTGAATTGATCCGGCACCTGTTTCTGTGAGCGTTCTCCTGCCGACCTCAACCATCTGGTTGATACCGGGCGCCAGGCCGCTGGTGGATGATGACCTCACCTATCAAACGGAGTGTATGACATGACCCAACAACAGGACTGGATCACCGTAGGCGCACTGGCCGATGGCTTCTACCTCGACAACTACACGTTGCCTGTCTCGAACGACCTCAACGGCAGGACGCTGGTGCTCGACGGCCCGTCCGGCGAATCCATTACCTACCGCTTCAGCCAAAATGCGGTTGGCTGGTCCTCTGCAGACCATTCGACATCTCACGAGGCGGCCTCTCGTGTCACTTCCATCCGGGAAGGGATCTACCTGATCGACTTCCTTCAGCAGACCGACACCTCCACTGCCTCGATCAGCCTCGTGCTGGACGTGAAGCAAGGCGTTTTCACGCGGGTCTACGGGCAGCTCCCAACGCAGGATGATCAGCGCAGCGATCTGTTCAGGTGTGCCTTGTCGGGCCAGGATCTGACGCCAGTCTCGGCGCAGTTCACTCATGGGACGATACAGGGCCTTTATTCAGGTACATCACCGTCGGAAGCGAATCACCCACATCAGCCGACCCACGAACTGGTCGGCATCCGCAACTGCTACGCCTACAGTCCTCATGAGGTTTATGAACACATCTATCTCAACGAAAACCTCTACAGCTGGCATTGCCTGAGTGGCGTTGAACGTGGGCTGGCCGATACGGACCGCTGCCATTATTTCAAGCTGGAGAACGAGCTCTATCTGTTCGTATGGCGGGAAAAGATCATTCCTACGCTCGGGCTGGTGCTGATCGACCTGAAGCAACACCGCAGCGACGGAAAGATTTGCGGCCATACGGGTGATGATCTAGGGCAGTGGTCGAACTTCCCGGTTGGCTCATTCAGCAGAATCCTCAACACAACCGAGTACCCAGGCCATGAATGAGGTGAAAACCTACGTAATCACCGGGGCCGGTAGCGGTATCGGTGAGGCATGCGCCTATCGCCTTGCCGATGAAGGCGCCCAGCTTGTACTCATTGGTCGCCGTCGGGAACCGCTGGAGGAGGTAGCCGCTCGTACAGGTGGGCTGGTACTGACGGGTAATGCGGCCAGCAGTGCGGATTGGGAGACGTTCATCCCTCGGATCATCGAGCGCTTCGGCAGAATCGATGGCCTTGTGGCGTCAGCGGGCGGTCTGGGCCAGGGCACCGCACTTGAGACCAGCGACACCCGATGGCAGCAGGCGATGCAAAGCAATCTGGACACCGCTTTCTACAGCGTCAGGGCGTGCCTGCCCTCACTGATCGAGCGACGGGGCGCTGTCGTGCTGCTGGGCTCTATCGCTTCGCTGGCCGCAGGAGGGGGAGTTTGCAGCTATACCACCGCCAAACATGCCTTGATCGGCTTGACCCGCTCACTCGCCAAGGATTATGGCCCTGCCGGCGTCCGCGTCAATGCGGTCTGCCCAGGTTGGGTGAAAACGCCGATGGCCGACGAAGAGATGCAGCCGCTGATGCAGCATTACGGCGAAAGTCTTGAGGCGGCGTATAGCCGGGTAACCCGCGATGTCCCTCTTCGCCGCCCCGCCACATCAGCGGAGATCGCTGAAGTCTGCCGGTTTCTGCTTTCTCCTGAAGCCTCGATCATCACAGGCGCTTCAATCGTGGCGGACGGTGGATCCAGCATCGTCGATGTGCCCACGCTTGCCTACGAGCACCTGTAAGGCCAGCCACGCCAGCGCAACAGCCAACGTAAACACAGGCCCAGTGGCGGACCTACTTTCATTCGACATAACCGCAGGAGCAGGATGATGCAGGATCAGACATCAGCAGGATCGATACACGACTTTACCGGCAAGGTCGTTCTCGTCACCGGGGGCGGCCAAGGCATCGGGCGAGGAATTGTCGAGCACTTTGCCGGAGCTGGCGCACAGGTCGTCATTGCCGACCTCAATGCGGAGAACGCAGCAGCGGTCGCGCAGGGATTGCAAAAGGAAGGAAGACACGTGACCGCCCATCCGGTAGACCTGGCCGAGCGCGATCAGATCAGGACACTCATGGAAACCGTCAAGCAAATCTACGGCCGGCTGGATGCCCTGGTACACAACGCCGGCTACTTTCCACTAACTCCGTTCGCCGATATTACACCTGAAGTGCTGGAGCGTACCCTGGCCGTCAATCTGTCATCCCTGTTCTGGCTGACGCAGCAGGCATTGCCACTGTTCCGGCTACAGGGCAAGGGATGTGTACTGGTTACGTCTTCTGTTACAGGACCTCGAGTCGCTTATCCCGGACTCTGTCATTACGCGGCGGCCAAGGCCGGCGTGAACGGATTCGTTCGTAATGCCGCCCTGGAACTGGCACCTCATAACGTTCGGGTGAATGGCATCGAGCCGGGGATGATCCAGACACCTGCCATGGACAACTTGGGCGACAGCGACGTCACCCGACAGATCAGGGCCAGTATCCCGCTCGGGCGTCTTGGTCAGCCGTCCGACATTGCCAGTGCGATGCTGTTTCTGGCCTCAGAGGCCGCCTCGTTCATTACAGGGCAGACGCTGGTCGTTGACGGTGGCATGACGCTGCCTGAATCCAAGATGGCCCTGGTGTGAACGCGCTACCAAATAGCCATTTTTGGCACATCTACATCTGAATGGTACGTTGAGGAACAGAACTTGCCTCAGTACGCAGGAAAGGCCTTTAACGAGCAGAAAGGTTTCCAAAATGCACCAAGACATCAAGGCTGCGTTACCGGTAAAGGCTCGAATGCATCACACCCATACTCAGGACGTATCGGAGCACTCCCACGCCATGACAGGCTGGGCATTGCATTATGACCAGGTCTCGTCTGGACGCTTCGAGGGCGAACTGATCGATATCCAGCTGGACTGGATGCATCTGACCCGCGATCGGTGCAATCAGGCATTGCGCAAGAACGGCTCGGCATGGTCAGGTGCGATTGCATTCAGCCTGCCCCTCAACGAAGCGTGCGAGCTTCATTGCGCCGGACACTCGTTGAGAGAAGCCAGCCTGTTGGTCGCCCGCGGCGCTCACCTGCCAGAGTTGCAGACGCCTGCCAATCTCGACCTGCTATGCATCACCGTTGCAGAGGCCGAGCTGCTTCCCATACTAGAGCAGCAACAGAGCCCGTTCACACTTGACGACTTGCCGAAGTGTTACCGTCTCCGCCCCCATCAGCGTTACAGCGAGTTCGTCAGGTTGCTTGACGACATCGCAAATACGCAAAGCCAGAGTCAAGGCCTCTTGAGGCACGAGGCTATCCGAAACGGTATCCGGGAAACCGTTCTGTTGCACCTTCTGGATCTGCTCGATGCTGGCGAAGAGGTTCCGGCACTGACTCCCACAGCCCGCAAGCGGATGGTAGACCGAGCCCGCGAGTATGCGCTTTCGTGTCAGGAAACGCCGCCTTCGATTTTGGAACTCTGTAACCGCATCGGCGCCAGCCGACGCAAACTGCAGTACTGTTTTCAGGAGGCGTTGGGCGTCAACCCGACCACTTATCTGCGTACGCTGCGCCTGAATGCGGCGCACCGTGCGCTTTGTCACAGTGACGGCACGGTTTCGGTGCAGGACGTAGCAGCCCAATGGGGCTTTTGGCACCTGAGCCGCTTTGCCAACGACTACGCCAAATTGTTTGGCGAAAAACCATCCGCCACTTTACGCCGTGTTCGTGAAGACTATATGACCAGTTTTGCCAAATCCGGATAACAACCCTCGCTTGACCTCCCCCACCCTAAGAAAAAACAAAGGGAGAGGTTTCGATGTACGAAGCATACAAGATCACAACAATTAGCTCCGTATTGTTAGCCACTTTATTTCTGACTCATCCCGTCCAGGCGACTGAAGGCGGAGCCCCTACAACAGCCTTTGGTGTCTATGATTTTGGCGCCGGGTTCACACCGCCACCGTCGCCAACAGGCACCGTTGGCCTGCGTACCAACTACTACTGGGCCAATACTGTCAAAGACCGCCACGGCCGAGACAACGGGACTGATTTTTCCCTTGGCGTCCTCTCACTCGGCCTGGCTTATATCCGCATGACCGATACCGAACTGCTGGGTGCAAAATACGGGTTTGGTGTGATCGCGCCTTTTTTTGACATGGACGCTGATCTCAAGGTCAAGGTGGGCGGCACCACCGTCTTTTCGGACAGCACTCACGTATTCCGGCAGGCGGACCTGCAGGTGTTGCCACTGATTCTACAATGGACGCCCTCACGTAACCTTGGTATCAACGCGCAGTTCCAGATTCAGGCACCTACCGGCGATTACGACAAGAACCGTCTGGTCAGCCCCGGCCTCAACCACTGGACGTTTTCACCTATCGTCAATGCCACCTATATCAGTGATTCAGGATTCGAGGTGTCATCCAGCTTCGAGCTGGACGTGAACACCCGTAACCATTCTACGGATTACAAGAGCGGAACTGAGTACCGCCACGAGTTCGCAGTGGGCCAGCATTTCGGGCCTTGGACAGCCGGTATTGGCGGTTACTACTACCGCCAGCTCAGCGACGATGACGCACCCAACCTTACCTACGGCAACCGCGCCCGGGTACTGGCTATCGGACCTGCAGTGAGCTTTTTCCAGCCGGGGCTGCCACCTGTCTGGGTGCATGCTTACAAGGAATTCGACGCCCGTAACCGTACCGAGGGTTATGCCGTCGCCGTACGTTTTTCCCACAGTTTCTGAGGAATTACCATGTCCCAGTCCTATCTAGAAGGCCGGCATACCGCTGGTCGCGCGCAGGGCGCTGTCCTCATGCTTGGTAGCAGCCTGACAATCATGGGCTCCGTGATGGTCGCGCCGGTTCTACCCAAGATTGCCGCAGAATTCGGGCCGGTAGAGCCCCAGACGGGTGTTCTCATCCCTTTGGCCATTACGGGGCCGGCGCTGGCCATTGCGCTTTGCGCACCGCTGGCTGGTTGGCTGGCCGACCGGCTCGGACGCAAACGTCTGCTGATTCTGGCGACACTGGTCTATGCACTTTGCGGCGCCGCACCTGCATTTTTGGACAGCCTGAAAGGAATTGTTGGTCTGCGACTGCTCTTTGGCTGTGCCGAGGCGGCAGTCATGACTTGCTGCGTCACGCTCATCGCCGATTACTGGCATGGCGAACAACGCATGCGCTACGTAAACGGGCAAGTCATCACGATTGGTCTGGTAGGCTCGATCTTCTTTGCCATCGGTGGCGCACTGGGGGAACACTCCTGGCGAACACCGTTTCTGCTGTACCTGCTTCCCCTCCTGCTTGTCCCGGCCATGCTCAAGCTGCTCTGGGAGCCCGAGGTTCATCATGCCTGGGCAATGCATTCAACCGAGCCTGGGCAGTCCTCCCTTCCGCCGCTAATCATCAACTATCTATTGGTGTTCTTTGGCATGGTGCTGAGTTTCATCGTCCCAGTCCAAAGCCCCACCCTGCTGGTCGGGCTGGGGGTTACGTCCAGTACGCTGATCGGGCTGTGCGCAGGGCTGGGGCTTCTCACTTCACTGGGAGGCTCGCTGCTCTGGCCCTTCGTTCGTCGACGTGTAGGGCTCGCGGGGTGCAATGTGCTGCTGCTACTGCTCATGGCCAGCGGACTGTGGCTACTCATTACCGCCCACACCTATTACCAGGTTCTGCTCGCCGTGACGATTCACGGTCTGGGCGCCGGCATGCTGGTTCCCAATTCCACGGCACCGGTGATGAATGCCTTGAGCGCGACCGCCCGCGGCCGGGGACTCGGTATCTTCACCGCCTGCCTGTACCTGGGCCAGTTCTCAAGCCCACTGATCGTCATTGCTCTGCTTGGCCAAACCGGTGATCTGCACCATGCCATTGGCCTGCTTGCCGTCGCCAGCGTCATCACCGCCCTGGTGTGGGCGCTGCTCAGCTTCCTGCGCCGTGGAATCAACAACCCGGCCCGCTCCACCCATCCCTGAATTCAGTTACAAGGAGCTCCGCTTATGAATGACATCGACTACCTGCTGGACACCCTGGATGCCACAGCCCTGAGCCTGCTCGTACGGCAAGGTGAAGTGACGCCAATCGAATTGCTCGACGCGGCGATCCAGCGGCTCGACCGGGTGAACCCGCAACTCAACGCCATCAGCGAGCGGTGCTATGACGTGGCCCGGCAGATGGCACAACGACCGGAAGCCCGACAAGGCGTACTGGCCGGTGTTCCGACCCTCATCAAGGACCTCTTCTCCCCTGTCCAGGGCGCCCGCATGACACAGGGCTCGCGCGTCATGGGTGAGGCACGCGCTGATCTTGATTGTGAAGTGGTTGCCCGTCTGCGTCGCGCGGGCTGTGTGTTTGCAGGCACGACCACGTCACCGGAATTCGGAACCTCCTACACCACCGAGTCGACCTGTTTCGGCGCTACCCGAAATCCCTGGAATACGGAACGCAGTGCCGGCGGGTCCAGCGGTGGTGCTGCCGCCCTGGTCGCTGCCCGTGCCATCCCGTTTGCTCATGGTAACGATGGGGGCGGCTCACTGCGTGTCCCGGCATCCTGTTGCGGGGTCTTCGGTCTGAAACCCACCCGAGGCCGACTGCCTTCCGGTCCGCTGGTAGGCGAAGGGTGGGCCGGAATGGGGACGCCCCATGCCATTACGTTATCCGTACGCGACAGTGCCCTTCTGCTGGACGCCACCGCTGGGGCGGACCTGGGTGCGCCCTACGCAGCGCCGGCTCAAGCGATGCCGTTCGTCCAGGCCGTCTCGGCTGATCCCGCACCGCTTCGTATCGCGGTGATCGAGCAACTGGGACCGTGGCCAACAAGTCCGGAGGCGTTGAAGGCGGTACGTCATACTGCATGGCTGTGCGAGCAGCTCGGCCATCATGTGGAGCTTGCCACGCTACCCGTCAATCTGCCGGGACTTCTGGACCACCTCTTCAATATCATTGGCCCAAGCACTCGAAACTTTCTGGATATGGTCGGCCAGCTGAGAGGGCAACCTGTAGCAGACGAAGAGTTGGACCCCCGTACGCGCATCATTCTACGCGAGCGGGGTGATATTCCGGCCGCACGTTATGCCGCCGCGGTAGAAAGCATCCATGCGCTGGGCAGGCAGCTGGCTTACTTCCTGATTGACCATGATCTGATCCTGACGCCAACCCTGACTCGGGAACCACCCTTGATCGGTGACCTGGACGCCTTTGACCCCAGCCTCAGCCTGGCCGAAGTAATCGAAGCCTTCCATAGCTATTCACCCTTCACGGCGCTGTTCAATGCGTCCGGCCAACCGGCCATGTCCGTTCCGCTCTACTGGACAGAGAATGGACTGCCACTCGGCTCGCATTTTGCGGCACGCTTTGGTGAGGAGCACACCCTGCTTGCGCTGGGGGCACAACTCGAACGCGCCCAACCCTGGGCGAACCGCAAGCCACTGGTCTGTGCATAAAAGTACGAGGCACAGGACGGAGCAGGTCCTGTGCCTTATTTCCGTACTAACGTGCCTCAACTTACCAGGGCAGCGACTCGCCCTGGTAGCTGACAAAATCACACTGGCAGCGACCCGCCTGCTGCTCGATGACGGCAATCAGACCCTTAGCGCTTTCGGTTGTGGTCAGTGGTGCCGAGTGGCCGCCCATGTCGGTCTGAACCCACCCCGGGTGTAACGCCAGCACACTGAACGACAACGGGGTATGCGAGGATGCCCAGCTCCTGAGCAGGCTGTTCAGGGCCGCCTTGCTGGCTCCATACAACGGCATATCTGCGGCACGATCAAGCGTGACACTTCCCATCTGGGAACTCATACACGCCACCACACCGCCGTCTGCGATGCAATGGCTTAACCCTTCGACAATACGCAGCGGCGCAACTGTATTTGTCGAGAACAACTCTGCAATCTCTTCGGTATTGATTGCCATGACATCCTGGTGATCAGGTCCATAAATCCCTGCGTTGACGATCAGACGATCCAGCGTTGTGTTCTGCAATTGCTTCTTGAGAGAAGGAATTAGTGTCGGGTCCGTCATATCGCCGGACAGCAGCACCAGCCGATCGCCGTAAGTCGCGCTCAATTGTTGCAAGGCTTCGTTATCAGACCGACGAACCAGCGCAAAGACTTGCGCACCGCGTTCCAGGTACTGCGTAACCAGCGCCAATCCGATACCCCGTGACGCACCCACGATCAATACATTCATTTCGTTCAGCTCCCCTGGCGAGATTCATCAGCCTGAAATGGCAGATGAAATCGCTCCATGAAAAGTACAAGCGGTTGTCTGGAAAAGCCATTCTTCCGCCGCGGCGGCAGGCTCATGATCTCTTCCAAGCGTTACGCATTACCTGCATAAGAACAATGATACGGAGACATGCCCTCATGATGCCCGAAGATTATCGTGCCGAGAAAAACCGTCCACTGACGGGCGAAGAATACTTGGCCAGCCTGCGTGATGATCGTGAAATCTACATCTATGGCGATCGCGTCAAGGATGTCACTACCCATCCGGCCTTCCGTAACGCCGCGGCCTCTATGGCCAAGCTGTACGACGCCCTCCATGATCCCGAAACCAGAGAAACGCTCTGCTGGGAAACCGACACGGGCAACGGCGGCTATACACACAAGTTCTTTCGCTTCGCCCGTAACGCTGATGAACTGCGCGAACAGCGTGATGCCATCGCCGAGTGGTCGCGTCTGACCTATGGCTGGATGGGCCGCACACCGGACTATAAGGCCGCCTTTGGCAGCGCACTGGGCGCCAACGCCGAGTTCTATGGCAAATTCGAGCAGAATGCCCGCACCTGGTACAAGCGTATCCAGGAAGCGTGCCTCTACCTCAACCATGCTATCGTCAATCCGCCCATTGATCGCGACAAGCCGGTCGATCAGGTAAAGGACGTATTCATCTCCGTGGATGAAGAAGTTGACGGTGGCATCATCGTCAGCGGCGCGAAAGTCGTGGCGACCAACTCGGCCCTGACACACTATAACTTCGTGGGGCAAGGCTCTGCGCAGCTGCTCGGAGACAACACAGATTTCGCCTTGATGTTTATCGCCCCGATGAATACCAAGGGCATGAAGCTGATCTGCCGTCCCTCCTATGAGCTGGTGGCAGGGATGACGGGTTCTCCATTTGACTATCCGTTGTCGAGCCGCTTCGACGAGAACGACGCCATCCTTATCATGGATCGGGTGTTCATCCCATGGGAGAACATTCTGATCTATCGAGATTTCGATCGCTGCAAGCAATGGTTTCCACAAGGCGGCTTTGGTCGACTGTTCCCCATGCAAGGCTGTACCCGTCTGGCCGTCAAACTGGACTTCATCACCGGTGCACTGTTCAAGGCACTGCAATGCACCGGCTCGCTGGAGTTCCGCGGCGTGCAGGCACAAATGGGCGAAGTGGTCGCATGGCGTAACCTTTTCTGGTCACTTACTGACGCCATGTACGGTAATGCTTCCGAGTGGAAAAACGGCGCCTGGCTACCCAGCGCTCAAGCCTTGCAAGCCTACCGTGTGCTGGCGCCACAAGCCTATCCGGAGATCAAGAAGATCATTGAGCAGGTCGTGGCCAGCGGCTTGATCTACCTGCCGACCGGATCGCGCGATCTCAAGGACCCGACGCTGAACAAATACCTGAGTACCTATTGTCGCGGGTCCGGCGGTATGGGCCATGAGGAACGTATCAAGATCCTGAAGCTGCTTTGGGATGCCATCGGCACGGAATTTGGCGGACGCCATGAGCTGTACGAAATCAACTATGCCGGGAGCCAGGACGAGATCCGCATGCAGGCGCTGCGCCATGCACAAGGAACCGGTGCGATGAAGAGCATGACTGATATGGTAGAGAAGTGCCTGTCGGACTACGACCTAAACGGTTGGACCGTTCCGCACCTGACCAATCCGGACGATATCAACATGCTGGACCGTATTCGCCAGTAATCCTGCAATGCTGTCGCCGAATCGCTGATCCGGCGCCCCGTGGAGGTAGAGGTCATGACCCAACTCAGTCCAACCCAACAAGCCTTTCGCAATGCCATGGCGTCGCTGTCCGCCGCCGTGAATGTCCTGACCACCAATGGCCCTGGTGGACGCTGTGGCATTACGGCCACTGCCGTCTGCTCGGTCACGGACACGCCGCCCACCGTTATGGTGTGCATCAACCGCAACAGTGCCATGAATAGTGTCTTCAAGCAGAACGGGCGGCTGTGCGTGAATGTCCTGGCGGGCGAACATGAAGAAGTGGCCCGTCATTTTGCCGGGATGACTGGTATCGACATGGATGAGCGCTTCAAGCGTCACGCCTGGAAGGAGGGCCGCGAGGGCGTTCCGATTCTTGACGATGCCCTGGCCAGCCTGCAGGGAAGGATTACCGATACCCAGGAAGTCGGCACCCACTCGGTGCTTCTCGTAGAGCTCGATGAAATCTGTACCCGCGAGCGATGCGACAGCCTGGTGTATTTCAGCCGTAATTTTCATCGACTGCAACGCGAGCACAGCGCTGCCTGACCGGTCGCCCCCTTGCCGCGTCATATGTGGCGCGGCTTTTTTAGGGATTACGACTCGATTGCCAGAGTGCTGGCGCGACGGCTGAGCCGATAGTCGCTGGGTGTAATGCCTGCCTGGCGCGTAAAGAAGCGACTGAAGTAGGCCGGATCCTTGAAGCCCAGGCGAAAGCATATTTCGTTGGCGGAACTACCTGTGAACACCAACAGCCGCTTGGCCTCTTGCATAAGGCGGTCATGGACGAGCCGTTTCGAGGGAATGTCTGCGGTACGTCGGCAGATGTCGTTCAGCCGCGATTCCGTCAGGCCCAACTGATCAGCGTATCGGGACAACGGCCAATGCTCGGTGTAGTGCGCTTCGATGAGTTCATTGAAGCGCCGAAACAACTGCAGGTCATCCTGCCGCACAGGCTGTGCCGCGATTGATTTTGGAGAGAGACGAAGCATGCTGATAAAGATCAGGCGAGTCAGGGCTATCAGGCCACAGGCCTGGCCAGGACGAGATGTACCCGCCTCCAGCCTTAGCAACTCAAACAACGAGGCCAGCCGCTCGGCCTCTTCGCGAAACTCAGCCTCCAGGCTGGCCAGGCCTACACAGATCGGCAGGAATCCCGACGCGGTCCAGAGATCAGGCACCTCCTGCAATAGCGACCATACCAGCTGTTGGCGAACCGTCAGGACATGTCCGTCGCTGCCCTCCTCCGTCACAAAGGCATGGGGGACCGGAGGCGGTGTGATGAAGAACATAGGGCCCTGCTCCTGGTACTGCCGGTCATCCAGGTACACCCGAACCTTGCCGGTCTTCACGTAATGCACCTGAAAGAACCGGTCATGCCGGTGGGCACGCATGTTGCGCCCGAAGAACTCCGCCAGTCTGCCTAGCGCATCGTAATGCACCTCGGCATCGGCATAACGCTGGTCGTAGACCTGACCGATGTTGATGTTGGGGATCGGCTGGATAGACACGGACGCAAGACTTTTCATGAACATCATTCTTTTTGTTGTTGAACCAAGCATACGCGAACTCAGGTAACACTTGACCTTAGTTAACATATTAAATATAAAGTTAACACATTAACTATTTACTCCCAAACAGGTATGCCCTGTTTCCACACCAATAACAAGGGAGAGCGCCATGTCGCGATCACTTAGCGAATCTGCCAATGGAACACTGTTCGGCGTCGCCCTGAATTTCCAAGGCCTTTTGCGCAGCCGACTTGAAGAGTTTCACGAATCGCCTTACCAACAGCCCCCACTGAAACCGGTCCTGTTCATCAAGACGCCCAACACCCGTAACGGGCACCAGCAGCCCGTCATCATGCCCCAGGGGGAGCGTCTGCAGGCAGGCCCAGCCCTGGGAGTAGTGATTGGCAAACGGGCCAGCCGGGTAACTGAAGACCAGGCCATGGGCTACGTGGCGGGGTATACCGTCGTCAACGAATTCAGCCTGCCGGAAGAGAGCTACTACCGGCCTGCGGTGAAGGCCAAATGCCGGGACGGATTCTGTTCCATAGGTCCTGAGCTGGTGCCGGCAGAGGCCGTGAGCGACCCGAATCTGCTCACCCTCAAGCTCTATGTAAACGGCACGCTGCGCCAGGAAAACACGACGGCTAACTGGGTACGCACCCTCCCTCAGCTGATCGCCGAGCTGAGCGAGTTCATGACGTTGAACGAAGGCGACGTGCTGATCACCGGTACGCCTGAGGGCCGCGTCGATGTCACGCCGGGTGATCGCGTAGAGGTCGAGATCGACCGCATCGGCCGCCTCATCAATACCGTAGTTGCGGAATAAGGAGCACCCCATGAAACATGCACGTATTCGCTATCAGGGTGAGATCCATACCGTTACCGTCGACGATGACCATGCAGTACGTCTGCCCAGTGGCGAACGGCTATTGGAAGACCAGGTGGAATGGCTGCCGCCCGCCACAGGCAGCATGTTTGCCCTGGGCCTCAATTATGCGGACCACGCGGCAGAGCTGGCTTTCAAAGCACCCACCGAGCCACTGGCCTTTATCAAATCGCCCAACACCTATACCGGACACAGGCAGATCACCTGGCGGCCTGACAACGTCAAGTACATGCACTACGAGTGTGAGCTGGTGGCTGTCATTGGCAAACCGGCACGTCATGTAAAGCGCGCGGACGCTCTGGACTATCTGGCTGGCTATACCGTGTGCAATGACTACGCGATCCGCGACTACCTCGAGAACTACTACCGCCCCAACCTGCGGGTGAAAAACCGCGACTGCACCACACCGATCGGTCCCTGGATCGTCGACACCGCCGATGTGCCAGACCCGTCCAACCTGCGCCTGCGCACCTGGATCAACGGTGAGCTGAAGCAGGAAGGCACCACGGCGGACATGATCTTCGATATCCCCTACCTGATCGAATACTTTTCGAGTTTCATGACCCTGCAGCCCGGCGACATGATCGCCACCGGCACGCCGGAGGGCCTTGCCGATGTGGTGCCTGGAGATGAAGTCGTCGTGGAAGTGGAAGGCGTCGGTCGCCTCGTCAATACCATCGTCAGCGAAGAAGCTTTCTTCGCCGCAGCTGCCAAAGAGGTCTGAAATGATCAAGCACTGGATCAACGGCCGTGAGGTCGAGAGCAAGGAAACGTTTACCAATTACAACCCGGCGACCGGCGAGGCACTGGGCGAAGTGGCCAGCGGCGGCGCCGAGGAAGTCGCCCAAGCCGTGGCGGCTGCCAAGGAAGCTTTCCCCAAGTGGGCCAACACCCCAGCCAAGGAACGGGCCAAGCTGATGCGCAGGCTGGGCGAGCTGATCGACAAGAACGTGCCAAATCTGGCCGAGCTGGAAACCCTGGATACGGGGCTTCCAATTCATCAGACCAAGAACGTACTCATACCCCGAGCCTCCCATAACTTCGACTTCTTTGCAGAAGTCTGCACACGGATGGATGGGCATACCTATCCGGTCGATGACCAGATGCTGAACTATACCCTGCACCAGCCGGTAGGGGTCTGCGGCCTGGTTTCACCCTGGAACGTACCGTTCATGACAGCGACATGGAAAACGGCGCCGTGTCTGGCACTGGGCAATACCGCCGTGCTGAAAATGTCCGAGCTGTCGCCCCTTACGGCCAACGAACTAGGCCGTCTGGCCTTGGAAGCAGGCATTCCGCCAGGCGTATTGAACGTCGTGCAGGGCTATGGCGCCACAGCTGGAGACGCCCTGGTTCGTCACCCGGACGTGCGGGCCATCTCATTCACTGGCGGCACCGCTACCGGCCGAAAAATCATGGAAACGGCAGGACTCAAGAAGTATTCCATGGAGTTAGGCGGCAAATCGCCTGTGCTCATCTTTGATGACGCCGATTTAGGCCGCGCGCTGGACGCTGCTCTCTTCACCATCTTCTCGCTCAACGGTGAGCGTTGCACGGCGGGCAGCCGTATCTTCATCCAGGAAACGGTTTACGACCAGTTTGTCGAGGAGTTCGCTGCACGCGCCAAGCGCCTGATCGTGGGTGATCCGCAAGATCCAAAGACCCAGGTCGGCTCGATGATTACCCAGGCTCATTACAACAAGGTCACAGGCTACATCAAGATCGGCCTGGAAGAAGGCGCCACGCTCATGGCAGGTGGTCTGGAGCGTCCAGCGAACCTGCCCGCCCATCTGACAAAGGGGCAGTTCATCCAGCCCACCGTATTTGCCAACGTCGACAACAGGATGCGTATCGCTCAGGAAGAGATTTTCGGTCCTGTCGTCTGCCTCATCAAATTCAAGGATGAGGCCGAAGCCCTGCGCCTGGCCAATGATACCGAATACGGCCTTGCGTCCTATATCTGGACCCAGGACATCGGCAAGGCGCACCGTCTGGCCCGTGGCATCGAGGCCGGCATGGTGTTCATTAACAGCCAGAACGTACGGGACCTGCGCCAGCCATTCGGTGGCGTGAAAGGCTCTGGTACCGGCCGTGAAGGAGGCGAGTACAGCTTCGAGGTGTTCACGGAGGTGAAGAACGTGTGCATCTCCATGGGCAGTCACCACATCCCGCGCTGGGGTGTGTAACCACTCCCGCCCCAGGGCCAGCGCCTGCTAGCGGTATCGGCAGGCAAGCACCCGGGTTTTCGGGCTTATCACGACCAAGCAGTTACAACACAGCGCCCTGATCTTCTGTTCGGGGCTAACAAGGAGAACTGTCATGGGCGAAGTCGTCCTTGCAGCCAAGATTACACATGTTCCATCCATGTATCTGTCTGAACTGCCCGGAAAGCACCAGGGTTGCCGCGAGGCAGCCATCGCCGGTCACAAGCTCATCGGTCAGCGCGCCCGCGACCTGGGCGCCGACACGGCCGTCGTGTTCGATGTTCACTGGATGGTCAACAGTGGTTACCACATCAATTGCGGGCGGCAGTTCGAAGGGATCTACACCAGTAACGAGCTGCCGCACTTCATCAAGGACATGGCGTATCAATATCCGGGCGATCCCGAGCTGGGAGCCCTGATCGATGGGGAAGCCAATGCCGCGGGGATCCGCACCATGGCCCATAACATCCCTAGCCTGGAGCTTGAATACGGAACACTCGTTCCCATGCGCTACATGCACATGGGCGTACCGGACAGCCAAAAGCTCAAGGTCATTTCCATTGCCGCCTGGTGCGCCTGGCATCGGCTGGAAGACAGCTTTGCCTTTGGTGCTGCGGTTCGTCGCGCCATTGAAAAAAGCGACCGCAAGGTACTGGTACTGGCATCCGGATCACTCTCCCACCGGTTCTCGGACGATCGGGTCGCCGAGGCGAATATCCACAAGTGGACCCGCGAATTCGACAGGCAGGTCGACCTGCATGTGGTGGAGTTGTGGCGGCAAGGTCGCTTCAAAGAGTTCTGCGCCATGCTTCCAGACTACGCCGAGCACTGCTATGGCGAAGGCAAGATGCACGATACCGCCATGTTGCTGGGCCTGTTGGGTGGCGCTGAGTACGACAAACCCGTCGAAATCGTGACCGAGCCGTTCGGAAGCTCGGGCACCGGCCAGATCAACGCCATCTTTCCTGTTTGACTGGTGTTAGCAGCCTCCAGGGTCCGCACAGGCTCCTGGAGGATGCACGTCCGCTGGAGTAAAAACCATGCCTCACTTTATTGCCGAATATTCGGCCAATCTTGAGCACGACGCAGACCTGCCGGGTTTGTTTGAAAAAGTCCACGCCTGTCTCGGCAACAGTGGTGTTTTCCCCCTAGGCGGTATTCGTAGCCGCGCGATCCGCATGGATACGTTCCGCATGGCTGATGGAAAACATGACTATGCGTTCGTTCATATGACGCTGAAGCTAGGTGCTGGCCGCGACCTGGAGACAAGGCGTCAAGTAGCTGATGCATTGTTCGAGGTGATCAAGCATCACTTCGCCGAGCTTCAGAGCAGACGCCTGCTGGCACTGTCGTTCGAGATGACCGAACTCTCGGCCGAACTCAATTACAAGCACAACAATATCCATGCCTTTCTGAGCGAGCAGGCCGGTTAGGCAGCGTTACGTTTGCGTCCTGACAACAACAATAAAAGGCACCCACCATGGCACAGGCAATCGATACGCTTTCGGTTTCGGAAAAAAACGATGCAACTTACCGGTACATCACCTGGCGACTGATGCCACTGCTGCTGGTCTGCTATGTCTTCGCTCATCTCGATCGCATCAATATCGGCTTCGCCAAGCTGCAAATGAGCAGCGACCTGCACTTCAGCGATACCGTTTATGGATTTGGCGCAGGCCTGTTCTTTATTACCTATGCCCTGTTTGGCGTACCTAGCAACCTGATGCTGGACCGTGTCGGGCCGCGCCGCTGGATTGCCACGCTGATGGTGGTCTGGGGCATCCTGTCCACCGGCATGATGTTCATCGAGTCCGCCACCGGCTTTTATACCCTGCGCTTTCTGTTAGGCGTGGCGGAAGCGGGCTTTTTCCCTGGCATCCTGGTTTATCTCAACCGCTGGTTTCCGGCCCATCGGCGGGCGTCGGTCACTGCACTGTTTGCCATTGCCGTCCCTATGGCAGGGGTCATCGGCGGCCCCCTGTCCGGCTGGATTCTGGAGCTGTTCAAGGACAGCGGCGGTCTGCGGGGGTGGCAGTGGATGTTCATGCTGGAAGGTCTGCCAGTGGTGTTGCTTGGGTTGGTCGTCCTCAAGGCCCTGCCGGACAGCTTCGAGAGCGTCAGCTGGCTTGAGCCTACCCAAAAGCGTCAACTCCGTGATGCCCTGGCGGGAGAGGAGCAGCGCAAAACGATTACCTCCTTTTCAGGCATTGTTCGCAACGGACAGGTGTGGTTGCTCGTGGCGATTTATTTTGCCGTCATGTTGGCCGTCAATACCCTTGCCTTCTGGATGCCAGCTCTTATTCACGGCGCTGGCATCGGTCAAGACAGCAACGTTGGCATGCTCAGTGCCATCCCTTATCTGGCAGGCTGCTTCTTCATGATCGCTGCGGGCCGCTCTTCCGATCGCCACCGTGAACGCCGCTGGCACCTTTGCGTTCCCCTCCTCATGGGTGCGGCCGGTATCGCCATCGCCGGGCTGGCACCTCAAAACACAACCCTTGTCATGCTGGGCCTGGTCATTGCAGGCATGGGCGCAAGCTCCGCGCTGCCCATGTTCTGGCAGTTGCCCCCGGCGTTTCTATCGTCAGGCACACAGGCGGCCGGCATTGCCATGATCAGCTCCTTTGGCAGCGTGGCGTCATTCCTCGCTCCCTACTTCATTGGCTGGATGCGCGATACCACCCAAAGCGCCAGCCTGGCGCTCTATGTTCTGGCGGCGCTCATCGCTGTCGGTGCCTTTTTGGTACTGCGCACCCCTGCCGCCATCGTCAATCCACAAGGAAACTAGCCATGCTCGACAACGCCTTTATCCGTGCGGCCGCTGAACGTCTTGACCAGGCCGAGCGCTCCCGGGAACAGATCGGTCAACTGTCCCTGGAGCAGCCAGAGATCACTATTGAAGATGCCTATGCCATCCAGCGCGCCTGGGTCGAAAAAAAGATCGCGGATGGTCGCAAACTGGTTGGCCACAAGATAGGCCTCACCTCCCGCGCCATGCAGGTGTCATCCAATATCACAGAGCCGGACTATGGCGCTCTGCTCGACGACATGTTTTTCGAAGAAGGAACCGACATTCCCTTCAATCGATTTATCGTGCCACGCGTGGAAGTCGAGCTGGCCTTCGTTCTAGGCAAGCCACTGAAGGGTCCGAATTGCTCGATTTTCGATGTGCTCGATGCCACCGAGTATGTCATTCCGGCGCTTGAGATCATCGATGCGCGTATCCAACAGATCGACCCCCATACCAAGGCTACGCGCAAGGTCTTCGACACCATCTCCGACAATGCTGCCAATGCCGGCGTCGTCATAGGCGGCAGGCCGATTCGCCCTCACGCTATCGATCTGCGGCGCGTACCGGCCATTCTTTACCGCAACGGGGTGATCGAAGAATCGGGTGTCTCCGCAGCGGTGCTTAATCACCCGGCCAAGGGCGTTGCCTGGCTGGCCAATAAACTGGCCGCCTATGACGTCACGCTGGAGGCGGGCCAAATCATCCTGGGCGGCTCATTTACACGACCCGTGCACGCAAGCCCGGGCGATACTTTTCATGTGGATTACGACCAGCTCGGCAGCATCGCCTGCCGCTTCGTCTAAGACCGGTTTGGCCTGCGGCAGCGCGCTCATGCCCAGGCCAACCTCCCGCCGTGAGGATTTACCATGCAGCTTCCTATTAACACCTTCAAACAGCGCCTCAAAGGCGGTGACCCGCTGATTGGCCTCTGGATTGGCCTCGCCAATGCCTACAGCGCTGAATTGGCCGCCAACGCCGGTTTCGACTGGCTGCTGCTTGATGGCGAGCATGCGCCCAATGATGTCCGCAGCCTGCTCGCTCAACTACAGGCCGTTGCGCCGTATGCCACCCACCCGATTATACGGCCGCCCATTGGCGATCCTGTGCTTATCAAACAGCTTCTGGATATTGGTGCCCAGACACTGCTTGTGCCGATGGTCGAATCCGCTGATCAGGCCCGGGAATTGGTAAAGGCCATGCGCTATCCGCCGGAGGGTATTCGCGGTGTAGGCAGCGCCCTGGCACGCGCCTCACGCTGGAACACGATCCCCGGCTACCTGGATCATGCTGATGAACAGATGTGTCTTCTAGTCCAGATCGAGAACCGAACCGGCCTGGATAATCTAGATGCCATTCTGGAGGTCAATGGAGTGGACGGAGTGTTCATCGGTCCTGCTGACCTGTCTGCCGCACTGGGGCATCGTGGCAATCCAGGCCACCCAGACGTTCAAGCCATAATTGAAGAGGCGATTGTTCGTATTGCTAAAGCCGGCAAGGCGGCAGGTATTCTTTCAGCCGATCAGACGCTCGCCCAGCGTTATATCGAGCTGGGCGCAGTCTTTGTAGCGGTGGGGGTCGACACAACGGTGCTGATGAAAGGCCTTCAAACGCTGCTAGGCCATTTCAAGCACAACACTCCAAAGCCCACACATGGTGGCGGGGTCTATTAAGGTATGAGGCACCGAGCCTGAACTGAACCAGCGGCCCTTGGGCCGCTTTACCTGCCCAGCTGATCAGCTGTCATCCCGATCGGGATAGACAAGGCGCTCTTCGTCGTCATCCTCCGAGCCAGGCCGCACCTGTTTGAGTTCTTCCAGCAAGGCGATTAGCGTCTTGAGCTTTTCCTCACCAAATTGCTCCTGGATGCGCTGGTAGTTGGTCTCCATACCCGTGGCCATGGATTCGAAGCACGCCCGGCCACGATCCGTCAGGCTCACGTAAACACGCCGCTGATCCTTGGGTGTTTTCCAGCGCTGCACGTACCCGTCACGCTCCATGCGAGACAATACACCGGTCATGCTGGGCTTGAGAATGCAGGCCTGCTTTGCCAGCTGATGGCTCTCCATTTCACCCCGCTGCCAGAGTATCCGAATGATGCGCCATTGCTGTTCGGTAAGGCCGTGCTCATTCAACAACGGACGGAAAAACCCCATGGCCGCTTCGCGGGCCTGCAACAAGGTAAGCGTAAGAGAAGGACGCGGTTTCAGCATGACAATTAGTCACCAGGAGCCATGAAAGATATCGTTGCACGGGCCGGACGCCAGCCCAATGAATAGATTGGCAGATATACCGCCATTTACCAACGGAGCGGGACCATCGCATATAATTAACATATTAATCAACCATTCTGAATTCATCTTCGTCCCTCACCCCATTCAAATCGATTGGTGCGTTCACGGCAGCGCAAGCCGCCTTGCCTCATCACACCGGGTGATGCCTTGCGGGTGGCAGAGAAGATCAAACCCTGCGGCAGCGACATGCAAGCTCTCTTGATTGACGACTCCTAAGCTCTGGACATGAAGCCTCACCGCTTGCCTTAGAGCCTTGAGAATAGCCAGGAATCCCTTATGTCTAATGCCGAACTCATTACGCCCCTCGAGACTGTTAAACGTTTTCTGTCGCTTACGCATTCCAGCTTCGTGGATGGCCAGCCCAGCACCGCTTCTCGCGGCGATGTCATTGCGGTAAACGATCCCGCTTCGGCCCAGGCCATTTCACAGGTAAGGCTGGCCGAGCGGGAGGAAGTAGACCGTATCGTCGAGTCCGCCCGCGCTGCGTTTGTCGCGGGCAGCTGGAGCAGGGCTCGACCGGCTGATCGTGAGCGCACCCTCCTGCGCTTTGCTGATCTCGTCGAAGCCCACGGCGAGGAACTGGCGCAACTGGAAACGCTGGAACAAGGTAAATCGATCCATATTGCCCGCGCGATTGAAGTCGGCGGCGCAGTTGAATACATGCGTTACATGGCCGGGTGGGCCACCAAGCTCGAAGGGCAGACGCTCGACGTCTCGATACCTGTTCCAACCGGCGCCCGTTACAATGCCTATACGCGCCGTGAGGCAGTTGGCGTAGTGGCAGGCATCGTCCCCTGGAATTTCCCGCTCATGATCGCCCTGTGGAAGATCATGCCGGCTCTGGCCTGTGGCTGCTCCATCATCATCAAGCCCTCGGAAGAAACGCCTCTTACCGTGCTGCGGGTAGCCGAGCTGGCCATAGAGGCCGGCGTTCCGCCCGGTGTATTCAACGTACTGATCGGCCGCGGCTCGGTAGCAGGTGCCGCACTGGTGGCGCACCCCAACGTCAGCAAGGTGTCCTTTACCGGCTCTACGGCCATCGGCAAGCAGATCGGGACTGCCGCCCTGCAAAACATGACACGATTCTCCCTGGAGCTCGGTGGCAAGAACCCTATGGTGCTGCTACAAGACGCCGACCTTGAAAAAGCAGTTGCAGGCGCGCTCATGGGCGGCCTACTCAATCAGGGTCAGGTATGCGCCGCCGCTTCGCGCATCTACGTGCCGCATGCGCTAAAAGCGGACTATGTCGAAGCGCTTAGCGCCGCGGTAAACGGCATGAAGATCGGGCCGGGGCTGGACCCAACCACACAAATCAACCCGGTCGTTTCACGCCGGCACCAGGGCAGTGTTCTTCAGCATCTAGAGCTGGCACGCCAGCAAGGAGCTACTGTCACGACGGGAGGCAATGCACCCGACCTGCCCGGCTATTACGTCCAGCCTACTGTGTTGGCCAACGTTGAACACCATATGGCGGCGGCGCGCGAGGAGATTTTCGGACCGGTATTGTCCGTTATCGCTTACGACTCACTGGATGAAGCCATCCATATGGTCAACGACAGCCAATACGGTCTCACGGCCAGTCTCTGGACCAATGATCTGACCCGTGCCATGGACCTCATTCCCCGCATCGAGGCGGGCACGGTCTGGGTCAACAGCCACGTACCGGTCGACCCGAACCTGCCTTTTGGGGGCTACAAGCAATCCGGTATTGGGCGGGAGTTCGGCCGCGGCGCTGTCGAAGCCTTTACCGAACTCAAATCCGTGTGTATTGCCTACTGAGCCTGATGAACGCGGCCTGAGCATGCTCAGGCCGTCATCGACTGGCTACGGTAGTCCCGCGGGGACCTTTCGAAGTGCTTCTTGAACGTCCGGCTGAAGTGAGCCGAGTCGGTAAAACCCCATTTGAAAGCAATGTCTGTGATCGACTCGTTGACCAGACGCTGATCGAGCAGATCGGCAGCGCTGCGTGCAAGTCGGGCACGCTGGATATAACGGCAGACGCTATCGCCCTCTTCTTCGAATAGCCGATACAGCTGGCGGATGGAAATGCCTAGCTGCGCCGCCAGTTTGGCAGGGCTCAAGGACGCATCGGCCAGCTGGTCGTGGATCAGCTGTTCTACTCCGCTTCGCAGTACGCCGCCCTTGGCCTGGAGCTCAACGGCCATTGTGGGCGCACTGGCTGTCAAGGCGGGTTTCAACAGGCTGATCAGCGAATCCTGGAGCGCCTCCCCTTCATCATCCTGCCATTCCTGTGCCGGCATACCCTCGGCCAGCTGGGTACAGATCAGCCGAAGCAACCGGCCGCTGGCACTGCCTGAATTAAGCTTGCCAAAAATATGCTGTTGATCGGCCAGATGCCTGGACACTGCCTCGCGGGGAAGATGAATCGAGCAATGCTCCATCAAACCAAGCGGAGTGATTTCGCAGGCGCCTGCAGAATCAACCAGCGCCATCTCACCGGGCACCAGATCGATGGTATGCCCATGCTGCGTGATCTGTGCTCGCCCGGATCGCTGCATGACCAGAAAGCAGTATCGATCACCATCTTGATCATGCCCTCGTTTGCGAGCCAGACAGGCCGCGTTGGTCTTGACCATGGCCAGTTCAAGTCCGGCTATACGCCGCTGGGTAAGCTCGCCGATAAACAGCGAACCGGTCAACGAGGGCTGCGCGGTAAACCGGCGGCCACAAAAAGCGCGAATCGTTTCTAGCCAGATCGAAAACGCATCGAGACGTTGGACTTGCATGGCATTTCACCTCGGCTGTCATTCAGCCTGTTGTTCTTGTAGATAGTTAACATGTTATCAATTTACTACGAAACTACAGAGGTGCAAGCCCTGATTCCATATGAGCTGATGACCGACCTCTCATTTCACTATGCCATGTTCCCTGCCACTGCGGCAGTTTGCGCCCGCCAAAAAAGACTAAATGGCGATAACCCGTTAAACTACGCCTTTTTTTGTTTGGATTTTGAAAGTCGAGGGGTGATTTCGAAGGCGAGGTACTACTCACGCCAATGAGCACACGCTGCCCCGAGGCCGTCCTCAATCCGCTGCAATACCTCGTCGCATTGCAAAGCGGCGACTGTTTTAGCTTGTACTGAAAGGAAGTAATACCATGGTAATGCACTACTCCACCGGCACAGATCAAGTTGCTTGCGGCCGCAGCAGTCCTAATGCCTCCACCCAGCCTGATCAGGTTACCTGCAAGACATGCCTGCGCTCGGCGGCTTATGCAGCGGCAACAGTAACCGACACTCAGGCTCAGGAGATTGTTGCTCCCGTACCGGCTGCCAAGGCACAGCCTGTTGAGCAGTCCGTAACCTACCGTACCCGTAGCGTTGCGTTTGCCGAGTGGCAAAACAAGCTGGCCGATGGCAGCCGCCTGCCTCGCGGTCGGCATTTCAAGGGGCCACAAAAGAAAGCCGCGTTCTAATACGTTGCAGGGTGCCAGCGTAAGGCATGACCTTGCCCTGGCGCCTGTATCAGGTGGCCGATCCTGGATAACTACTGCCGCCGATAGGCCAAGCCTGCCTGGGTCGTTACACTTGCCGTCCTATCCGTTACGAACAGAACACATGACCCATCGCCTCTTCACTGGTTTTATGCTCATGGCAGTCCTGCTACTAAGTGGATGCCAGAGCCGCTCGCTGACACCCGTTGAAACCACCTTGCAGGCGCGTCCCCTCCCGCTTGACCAGGTCAGCCGCCAGTCGGAATGCCGCTCCCTTGCCGAGCTCTACTCCAGTTGCTACGTCGCCCTGGCAACCTGGACATACGCCAAGACCGAGCAGAAGGCCACCCCGGAGGAACTCGAAGCGGCCATGCACGCTGCCAAAGCCCGCGCATTGAAACTAAACTGCCCGACGTTCTGGGAAGAAGACTGACGCCCTGCCTAAAGGCGATTGATCGGAATTTTCAGGAAGGTCGCCCCGGACTCATCTGCAGGTGGCATTTCACCCGCCCGGATATTGATCTGGATCGACGGCAGAATAAGCGTCGGCATCGATAGCGTTGCGTCCCGACGGCTGCGCATCTCAACAAAGGCATCTTCGGCAATACCGTCGTGCACATGGATATTGCTGGACCTTTGCTCAGCCACCGTCGTCTTCCAACATACCTCTCGCCCAGCGGGTGGATAGTCGTGGCACAGGTACAATGTCGTCTCGGCCGGTAGCGCCAGTATCCGCTTGATGGAACGGTACAGTTGACGGGCACTGCCACCGGGAAAATCGCACCGTGCGGTTCCTACGTCAGGCATGAACAATGTGTCGCCTACGAATACCGAATGCTCCGCTACCTGATAGGCCATATCCGCGGGTGTATGCCCTGGAACATGCAGCGCACGCGCCGCTAAACGGCCAATGTGAAACAGCTCGTCCGGCTCGAACAGATAATCGAATTGTGAGCCGTCCAACCGGAACTCAGGCTCCAGGTTGAAAACATCACGGAAAACGCCCTGAACCTGGCGGATGGGAGCGCCAATGGCAATCTTGCCTCCCAGCATACGTTTCAGGTAAGCCGATGCAGAAAGATGATCAGCGTGGGCATGGGTCTCAAGCAACCATTGCACCTTGAGACTATGCTCCTGAATAAATGCAATGATCCGGTCAGCCCCATGTGTGCTGGTTCGCCCGGCCTTGGCATCGTAATTCAATACCGAATCGATGATGGCGCATTCCGAACCATCCACCTCGAATACCACATAGCTGATGGTAGCCGTGTCGGCATCGAAAAATGCCTGTACTAAAGGAGTCATGTCTATTACCTCTCCATCGATCTACCTTTTTATAATATATTGAATTATATATTGTATGAAAATAGACTGATTGGACGCATGACGAGGAAGGGACCAATGGCAACTCAGCTTTCTACCACCGAAGTCGCTCTGCTCAGGGCCTCTGCTTCAAAAGCCTGCACACTGCTGAAAGCGCTGGCCAACGAAGACCGCCTCCTGCTGCTCTGTCAGCTGACCCAGGGTGAGCGCAATGTGGGCGAGCTGGAAGACCTGACGGGTATCCGCCAACCGACGCTTTCTCAACAGCTGAGCGTCCTTCGGGAAGAAGGACTGGTCAATACGCGTCGCGAAGGCAAGTACATCTATTACGCCCTTGCCAGTTTCGAGGTCGTCTCCGTCATGCAGACACTGTCCAGCCTGTACTGCGGTCAGGCCCTGAAAAGCGTGCAGTAAAGAGTCATCTCTACGTTCAACCTGTCTCGCCATAGACTTTTTTGTTGTTTCCTACGCTGTCTGGAGTTGCCCATGGACTACCCCATCAACCGACTCGATGAAACGTTCGCTACGTGCGGACAGCTACAGCTCGATGACCTGCCTGGCATCGCTCAGCAAGGCTACCGCAGCATCATCTGCAATCGACCGGATCATGAAGGTGGACCAGAACAGCCTCTTAGCGAACAACTTCGGCGCCATGCCGAAGCATTGGGCTTGAGCTTTGTCTATCTCCCTGTCATACCCAGCACCCTTCATGAGGGGCAGGCCCAGCAGTTACAGGCGTTACTCAGCACGCTCCCCCATCCGATTCTGGCGTTCTGTCGCACAGGTAACCGCTCTACCCAACTGTACCGAATGGCGTGCGAGAACGAAGCGGCAAGTAGCCAATACGACGTCGTCATCATGGGCGGTGGGTCAGCTGGCATCGGCGTCGCTGCCAGCCTGCTGCGCCGCGCCCCTGAGTTGAAACTCGCCGTGGTCGAGCCCAGCGATCATCATTACTATCAACCCGCCTGGACGCTTGTAGGGGGTGGAGCCTACGACGCAGCGGACACGGTTCGCCCGATGGCCAGCGTCATGCCGCACGGTGTCACTTGGATTCAGGCATCGGTCAGCGCGTTCGCCCCGGAGCGCCAGAGCGTGCTGCTCAGCAACGGTAAGCAACTGGGTTATCAGCAACTGATCATCTGTCCCGGTCTGCAACTGGCGTGGGAGCGCATCACTGGGCTGGAAGACACGCTGGGCCAACAGGGTGTGACGTCCAATTACCGGTATGACCTGGCCCCTTACACCTGGGAGCTGGTCCGAAACCTGAGGCATGGGAAGGCGCTATTCACTCAACCGGGTATGCCGATCAAATGTGCCGGTGCGCCCCAAAAAGCCATGTACCTGTCCTGCGATCACTGGCTGCGACAAGGGGTGCTGAAGAACATCCAGGTCGAATTCAACCTGGCAGGCGCAGCGCTGTTTGGCGTACCGGCCTTTGTCCCGCCTCTGATGGCGTATGTAGAGAAATATCAGGCATCACTGGCTTTTCAGTCCAATCTGGTTGCTGTCGACGGTCCTGGCAAAACCGCCTGGTTCGAAGTTACCGCCGCTGACGGTAGCGTGAGCCGTCAAGCCAAAGCGTTCGACCTCCTGCATGTGGTGCCACCGCAACAGGCACCTGATGTAGTTCGGCGTAGTACGCTGGCCGATGCGGCGGGCTGGCTTGAGGTCGATCCGGCCACCCTTCAGCATCCTCGTCATCCAGACATATTTGCCTTGGGTGATGTGTGCGGCACCACCAACGCCAAGACGGCGGCAGCGGCACGCAAGCAGATCGTGGTCGTAGCAGAAAATCTGCTGGCCTTGCGCAAGGGGCATCCCCTGCCAAGCCGATATGATGGTTACGGCTCCTGCCCACTTACCGTCGAAAAAGGCAAGGTGATCCTGGCCGAGTTTGGTTATGGTGGAAAGCTTTTGCCGACCTTTCCCTTTGATCCCAAAGTGCCGCGTAAATCCGCCTGGTTGCTGAAGGCCAGCGTACTGCCCCGCTTCTACTGGAACGGCATGCTCAAGGGCCGTGAGTGGCTTACCCGCTGCGCCCAGAATTAAGGGAACCCGCTTCGTGCTGCTGGCCTCTCTTCTCGGAATCGGTATCGGCCTTGTGTTAGGCCTGACAGGCGCAGGCGGAGGTATCTTGGCGATCCCGGCATTGACGCTTGGTCTGGGCTGGGCCCTCTCTCAGGCTGCTCCCGTTGCGCTGCTTGCAATCGGCACCGCGGCGACCCTGGGTGCGGTGGACGGGCTGCGCAAAGGTCTGGTGCGATATCGGGCGGCGCTACTCATGGCCGCGTTGGGACTTTGCTTTTCGCCACTTGGAAGTCAGCTGGCGCATCACTTGCCCAATCGTACCCTCATGCTTTGCTTCTGCCTGATCATGTTGTTTGTTGCCATCCGTATGCTGCTTCAGAGTCGGGCTACGGTAGATCAAGCCTGTACGACTCACGGCCCGCTTCAAAAAAATTGCATGCTGGATCCAACGACTGGACGCCTGCATTGGAATGGTCGATGCCTGGCTACGCTTTCGATCATCGGAAGCCTGTCGGGCCTGTTGACCGGTATGCTCGGTGTGGGGGGCGGCTTTCTGATCGTCCCGGCCTTGCGCCAATGCAGCGATATCCGCATGCAGGGCATCGTGGCCACTTCGCTGATGATGGTGGCGCTGATTTCCCTGGGTACCGCAGCCGGTGCGCTTTATCGCGGCGTCACGCTTGGCTTGCAGGCAGAGCTTTTCATAGGTGCCACGCTTTTAGGCATGCTTGCCGGGCGCCTGCTGTGCAAGCATTTACCGGACCACCTCTTGCAGCGGTCGTTTGCGGTGCTTTGCCTGGGTGTCTGCGTTTACCTGTTCATGACTGTTTTCTAATCAGCTCCGATTAATCTGATCCTTTAGCCGCAAGGGAGGATTCAATCGATCAAACTGATCTGGGTTTCAGACAGACCCTTACTACCGTAAGACCACGGGAACGCTTAGTACAGCAGACGACTATCTTAGCCAGCACACTTCCACGCTTCACCCATCATTGATAGCAATAGTTGGCACCAGTAGGATCGATTTCACGCATAGTAGGTGCGTGCGATTCAATGACCTCATCGAAACCAACCACCCCATCGAAGAGGTCATTATCATGAAATACGCCATTGCTACTGCCCTGCTTGCCTCAGCCTTCGCTACCGGCGCGTTTGCTGCAGATTCCCGTTCGGCACAAGACAACCTTCCGGTGGAACAGTATCACTACGGCATGAAGGTTGATGTCGCCAAAGTCATTTCGATCGAAAAGGCCGACACGAACGACCTCAACAATGCCGAACCTGCCACCATGGTGTATCAGGATCATCAAGGCAACGTGCATAAATTGCAGTACCTGGAAAGCGTTGAACGGCAAAATACGAATGGTTGATACGACCAGTACAAAGCCCCGGCCACGCGGGGCTTTGAGACTTGGCCTGCACCAGCAGCACTCCTTGCTCCCGACTAAGCGCAACGTCCCTATCACACCTCCAGAGCAGATTTCCAGGCGGCTCTGACCTCTTGATCCGGCCATCGGACATCCGATGCTCATCCGCATGGCATAGCGCTGCGCCCCTTGCGAGTACACACCGCAGCACGATCAACTTGACAGACCTCCCCACCACACTAAAGATTACACAGAACGTAATCGATTTACGATTTCGACTGATATTTTGATTGATCTCCAGAACTGCCTTTCTCTGACCACTAGTTGATTTACGCGCCCATTTTGCCTGCACAAATAAAAACAAAAGGTATTGGCAATGCAGAACCAAATAACCAGCTTTCGCGATGCTCTCGATTCACATCCCGTATCACGCTATCAATGGCAGATACTGGCGTTGCTGGCGCTCTTGCTCATCAGTGACGGTTATGACGCTCAGCTACTGGGCTACGTGGTGCCATCTATCGCCCAGGAATGGGGACTGGAGAAATCGGCCTTTGGACCGGTCTTCAGTGCAAACCTGATCGGCCTAACCGTTGGCTCTCTGCTCGTTACACCACTTGCGGACCGCGTAGGTATCCGGCGAGTGCTCATGAGCTGCGTTCTGCTGTATGCCTGCCTTACCTTCGTCACCGTCTATATCGACTCGTTGCAGGGACTGGCGATACTGCGCTTTTTTTGTGGCCTGGGGATGGGCGGCGCTATGCCCAGCGCAATGGCACTGATGTCGGACTACTCACCACCCAGGTTGCGTACCCTAATGGTCACATTGGCCGCCTGTGGGTTCTCGTTTGGCGGCGCAGCGGGCGGCTTCGTAGCAGTGGCGTTCATGGATCGTTTCGGCTGGCATGCCGTATTCGTCATAGGAAGTGTAGCCCCGCTGCTGCTCTTACCTTTCCTGCTCATGCTGCTACCTGAGTCTCTGCCACGTCTGCTAAGGGATGCCCCGCCTTACGCCCGGCTGACCGCTGTCACGTCCCGCATGGTTGCCGGTTGGCAGCCGCCAGCACCAACCGTTGACAGTCAACAGGAGCCTGCTTCTACGATAGCCGTGGTGGATCTCTTTCGTAATGGATACGCAAGGCCTACCCTGTTTCTCTGGGCGACGTTTTTTGTCAGCCTGATCCTGCTGTATTTCATGATCAGCTGGTTGCCCTCTCTCCTTCAGGAAAGCGGTATGCAGCGAAACTCGGCAAACCTTGCCACGTCGATGTTTTTGTTTGCCGGTACATTGGGTGCCATGCTCCTGGCATACTTCATGGACCGGGTGGCCAGCAAGGTTCGCTTGCTGAGCTGTATCCTGGCGGGCGCAGCCGCATTTACCGTACTGCTTGGGCTGACACATCAGTATCAGGCCCTGCTGTTGGTGTTCGTATTTGCCGCGGGCTTTTGCACCATAGGTGGTCAACTGACCTTGAATGCCTTCGCAAGCAATTTCTACCCCGCGCATGTACGCGCAACTGGCGCAGGTTGGACGTTGGGCATTGGCCGCTTTGGCTCGATTCTCGGGCCTCTCCTGGGTAGTCTGCTGCTCGGCCTGCATTTGCCAGCCCAAACCATCATTGTGCTGGCTGCTATTCCGGCTATCCTGGCCGCCTTGCTGATTCTCAACGTTAAAACCCCCTCACATAACGCGACGCCCATTAGGCAACATGACCATGGTTCCTCACACGGGCCCATCCAGCGCTCCAGTGATCAACCGCCGGCGCTCAAAGGTGAGGCGCCTCTGTAATCGATCACCTCAAGTTCCGCTGGGGCAGACGACCAACGTCCTGCCCCGCCTGACTTGAGAAAGGCCTTCTCCCCGTAATCCTTGAGTAAAAATCAAAAGTATTCTGAGGATTAAGGGCTTATTCAGATGATATCAACCGATCACACTGAGCTCCGAACCCTTTGCTTGGGACGCAGCCGTGTCCCTCCAATCCTTTCGGAGAGCCCGTTATGAGTATTCCTTCCTTTGGCCTTGGCACCTTCCGCCTCACAGGACAGACCGTCATCAACTCGGTACGCCACGCTCTTGACTTGGGCTATCGTGCAATCGATACCGCACAGATCTACAACAACGAAGCAGACATTGGGCAAGCGATTGCCGAAAGCGGTATCGCACGCGAACAACTCTTTATCACGACGAAAATCTGGGTAGACCACTACGCCAAAGACAAACTGATTCCCAGCCTGCAGGAAAGCCTGAAAAAACTCCGGATCGACTTCGTGGATCTGACGTTGATCCACTGGCCCGCACCGGGTAATGGTGTGGGGCTACCCGAATTTATGGAAGCATTGGCCCAGGCGCAGCACCAGGGCCTGACACGCCAGATCGGTATCTCCAACTTCAACATCGAACTGACCCGACAAGCCATCGACATTGTTGGTACGGATGCCATTGCCACTAACCAGATTGAGCTTAGCCCTTATCTGCAGAACCGTAAGCTTGTTCAATATTTGCAGGAGCAGAATATTCCAGTGACCTCCTATATGACTCTGGCCTACGGGAAGGTACTCAAGGACCCTGTCATTAATGCCATTGCCCATAAGCATCAGGCAACCCCAGCGCAAGTTACCCTCGCTTGGGCGTTACAGCTGGGATATGCAGTCATCCCTTCATCGACCAAGTTAGAGAATCTGGCCAGCAATCTGTTAGCCCCAGAGCTGCGTCTGGATCAGGAGGACATGGCAAAAATCGCCTTACTTGAGCGAAACGCTCGGGAGGTCAGCCCTGAAGGGCTTGCACCCGCTTGGGATTAATCACTTGCATGACCGTAACGTACGGTACTCTTCCAATGCCGTTCTATTGTCTTCAGGCCGAATGCTGGCCTGCCCTGTTTCTTTCATGCAAGGAGAATCGCTGTGACCAACGCCTATGCTTCGATCGAGATCGATGTGGATGCTGATCAGATATGGCAACTTATGGGAGGCTTCGGCTCCCTGCCTGACTGGCTGCCGTTTGTAGTCGAAAGTCAGCTGAGTGAAGGGGGTCGGGTCCGACATCTGAAGGATATCGAAGGTAACGTCATCATTGAGCGGCTGTTAAGCTTTAACGAGGCTGAAAAAAGCTACCGCTACACCATCATCGAAGGACCTGCCCCGATCAAGGACTACGACTCTACGCTGCGTGTACTCACGGATGTATCAGGAAAGAGCGCCAAGGTTGAATGGTTCTGTACCTTTACAGCGACCCATATCAGCCAGGCGGAGGCTGAAAGTCTATTCACGCAGTTCTACCAAGATGGGCTGACGGCGCTCAAGCAGGCAGTCGAGGCTCGGTAGCCGCTTGAAAACATAAAAGCAACGATACGCCTGCTTTTGCAACCTCACGGCGGCCCTTCGAGGCCTGCCGTGATAAACCTGAACGGCCCGCTACTCCGCTTCGCTGAACTGCATTTCCGGCGGTTGAGTACGAAACCCGTGCGTGAGTTTGCCTAGGTAGATAACTCCGAGTGCGAGCCAGCTCAGCCCTAATAGAATGGCCATCGAGTCCAGGCTGATCATGAGGTAGAGATCTGCACTGAGCCCCAGCAACGGGCAGATGAGAAACAACAGGATTTGACGTATACCGCGCTGAGTCGCACCAAGATAAAAGTGAAAGATTACTGCAAGGTTCACCAGGCTGAACGCTAGAAATGCGCCGAAGTTGATGAACGAGGTCGATGTCGCTACATCCAGCTTCAATGCCAGTAACGCAACAACGCCACACAGGGCGAGATTGTTGACTGGCGTACCGAAGCGCCTTGAAAGCTGACCGAAAAACGACTGGGGAAGCACACCGTCACGGCCCATGGCAAACAGTAGCCGTGAGACGCTGGCCTGCGCAGCCATACCAGACGTGAACTGCCCCACAATCAGCCCCATCAGAAACAGCGAAACAAAGATATCGCCGCCAATGTTACGGGCAATCTCATAAGCTGCAGAGTCGACATTGGCGAACGCCATGCCTGGGTGTACCCGCTGGACCCAATAAGATGCCAGGATAAACACCAGTCCGCCGACTAGAGTAACCAGCAGGATTGCCTTGGGTATCGTACGCTCCGCATTCCGGGTTTCCTCCGTCAGGGTACTTACGGCATCGAATCCAAGAAACGAATAGCAGGCTATTGCCGCGCCGCTCATGACCAGCGGCCACTGCAAATGACCGTCCGTAAGCGGTGCCAGCGTGAACAACGGCTCGCCAGAGCCCTGTACATAATGGATGCACAGCACCACAAAGGCAGCCAGTACCAGGAATTGAACCAGCATCAAGGCTGTATTAATCGTACTGGCGAGCTTGAGCCCCACTACGTTGATCACCGTAGTAAGTGCGATGAAGCCCAATACCCAAACCGCTTGAGGGATAGCGGGAAATGCGGAACTCAGGTAAGCAGCCCCAATCAGCCAGATCGCCATAGGCAGAAACAGGTAGTCCAGAAGAACCGCCCAGCCGGCGATAAAGCCCAGCTTGGGACTTATAGCCTTGCGTACATAGGTATACGCGGAACCTGAAACCGGAAACGCCGCCGCCATGCGACCATAACTGATGGCGGTAAACAACATGGCAACCAGCGCTACCAGGTAGGCGGAAGGTACATGCCCACCTGTGCTCTGGGCAAGAATTCCAAACGTGCCGAGCACAATGATGGGCGTCATGTAAGCGATGCCGAACAGCATCACCGCCCCTAACGAAAGGGTGCGTTGCAGATGGGCCATGAACAACTCCGTATAGTGATTGTTGATACCGCGCTTACGCGGTCGGGTGTTGTGGCAGTGCTGAATCAGCAAAAAAGATAATTGTTGTTATACGTTTATTGGCCTAGATAATAAGTTCGCGAATCCCTCCCGGTTGCTCGATCAGCTCTCCCGGCAAACTCAGGCGACGGTCATTGAGATACCGATAATCCTTGCGCACCGCCTGAAGCTGGCTCAGGTCCAGCGATGCGCTCAAGTGCGCCTCTTCCCGACCGGCCTCAACCAGCATATTTCCAAAGGGATCGACTACCGCACTGCCTCCTGCAAAGGTGAGGTCGCCATCGCCTTCACCCACGCGGTTCACCATCACGGCAAACGCCTGATTTTCGATTGCGCGGGCCATGATCGCGGCTCGGTGTACAGGCCCATAAGGGTCCATGTTGCCGTTGGTTACGATAATGAGCTGTGCACCCAGTTGCGCCAGCGCGCGGGCGGTTTCGGGAAACTCGATGTCATAGCAGATCAGCAGACCGACCCGAACACCGTTCCATAGACAGGTCGCAAAGCGGTCACCAGGCGATAGCACTCCCTGATCCGACGACCACAAGTGCGTCTTCCGGTAACGCAGCGCAATTTCATCCGGGGTAATCAGAAGCGTGGTGTTGTAATAACGCTCGCCATCCGCTTCAGCAAAGCCGATGGCGACCGAGACCTGTCTGGCATGCGCAGCCTGACGAACCCGACTGATCGTCGGGCCATCAATGGGCTCGGCGACATCTGCCACGTTTTCATGGGTTGGAAAACCGCTGAGGTGCGTTTCTGGAAACACAATAAGCTGTGTATCCGGTGCACAGGCTTCGATAGCCGCCAATGCCGTTTGCAGGTTGTAAGCCTTGTCGCCATCACGGCCAGCCACCTGGGCCAGTTCAATCTTCATGAATGCTCCTTGATACATCAGCCGTATCGAACACATTGGTTTGGCAGTATGGTGCCCACGGTTTGGCATGATAATCACGCCGGTGGGTTAACCCTTTTGAGGTAGGCATGGGTATGGAACTAAAGGATATCGCCTGGCATCAGTCGGTTGGTCAACTGATTGATGCGCTCGATGCGCCCAACTTCTGGATCAGGCTGGTACGATTACTGGCGCGCTATCTGCCCTTCGACAGCTGGGTAGCACTGCTTTTCAGTGCTGGCAGGCCCGTTGTACTGGCAGAAAGTCCGACCAGTGATGGCGGACCTGATCCGCTGTTTCAGGACTACATCAACGGCCTGTATCTTCTGGACCCGTTCTACATCGCCTCTCGTGAGCGAGCCCACAATGGCCTGGTTCGGCTTGACGACGTCGCACCAGAATGTTTTGAGCAAACCGATTATTATCGTCTGTACTTTCGGTTGAACGTGGTCGCTGACGAAATCCAGATCAACTGCCAGATCGATGCTGATCAGACGCTTTGCCTGTCCCTTGGCTCGCGCCAGCGTTTCAAACCTGACCAGATAGCCCTGCTCGGTCTGATTCAACCCTGGATAATGGGTCTCATGCGTCAGCGCCTACGCTTCGAGCAAGGTTCCACTACGCCCTCTGTTCCAGCGTGGCAACACCGGCTGGAGACAACCAGCCAACGCAGCGAAATGCCGTTGACCACCCGTGAGATGGACGTTGCACGCCTCGTACTGAGTGGCTGCTCCGGCAAGGAAATTGCGCGGAAGCTGGATATTTCTGTCGAGACCGTCAAGGTCCATCGAAAACATATCTATACCAAGCTCAACATCAAATCCCAATCCGAGCTGTTCGCGGTGTTCTTTCAAATCAACTGATGTATACCGGCTGGGTAGCTACCGTGCTGGCAATGCTGAGCCTCATCAACAACCGGCAGGAATTAAGACAGACGTCGTAATTCTGGAGACCTGTACGTATTCTCCACCCAAGGTTACTCCAGGCAGAATTGCTATTGATATGTGCCTTCGGCGCTTTTAAACGTCGAAGTCGTATCAGCCTGAATAGGGTTTTTGCAGAGGGTATTAGGGGGTCAATAAACGTAAGCAGGAGGATTGATTGTACTCAGCCGAGCACGTGACCGGCTCGTTTCGCCCTGCTCCGGTCTGTTTCAATCAACGGTGTGCCAAAGGGCTCTGGCATGCCTCAGACAGCTCACTCTTTTTTCTATTTATTTTCCTCAAGAAAACCAACGCTATACCGATAGCCTTCTAATGAAAGCCTCCAACTGGCAAACCATGAGACGCCAGGAAGGCACTGCACTCGGGTTGAAGTTTCCGGGCGCACATTCTCACTAGAGGCATTCAGGTCTTGGAAAGGCCTGCTCGAACAGAAGGTATAACGACACATGTCCACCTCAGCACTGGCGCTGATGTTTGTCAGCTGCATCCTTTTATTTTTATTCATGGCCTATGTGGACCAGGTTGCAGACCGTTATCAACTGGATAAGGCTCGTCTGCGAGCAGACCTGAATGACCGGATTTACCGTATCGGCACCTTGTCGGAAACCTTTCCAGCCCAGTTCATGACACCTGAACTCAAACAGCTTCTGGTCAGACTAGAACTCAACCTTATTCAGCGCATCGGCCGCCTGGAAAAACCTACCGAAGCCCTGACGGAGCGCGAGTCCCTCCTGCAGGAGCAGGAAAAACTCGGTTTGGACATTTCGATCGAGAATCAACCATGCCCTCTGTCAAGCGAGGCGGCCTTCAAAGAGGTGAGCTTTCAGCTGGAAACCCTTAATAGTCAGGTTCACCGCGCCGTACAGGATGGCCTGCTTACCAAGGCGGATGCTTCCGGCTGGTTCAAGTCAGTCAGATATTGGCTTGCGCTCAGCAATATCGAAATGTTCGATAACATGGCCACCCAAGCGCTTGAGTCAGACCAGCCCCGCCTGGCAAAGCGCGCTTATGAACGTGGCCTTCAATATATTCGCAACCAATCTGATCAAATGGCGTTTCAAGCCCAGCGCGAAGCTTTTGAGAGCGGTATAGAGACCGCTGAGAATGCCATCGAGAAACAGACCCAGGCCGAACAGCAACTCAAGGCGCCTCCTGTTGAAGAAAAGGCACCTGAGCCTGAAGAGGGCAACGAATGGAAAAAGAAGCCGCTCTACGACAAGAGCGAGGTGTGAGCGTTAGGCCAGATATTCGACACAGTCCGCCTCGCTCGGCAGCGGTACTTCCCACCGGCAGAGCATCCGCTGGATATCCTGATTTCGCAATGACGTGTTTCGCCTGGCGTTACGCTCAAGAATGACCCGCTCCGGCTGCTCAAGATAAACGATTCGTATTGAGGCGTTATATTGGTAGAGCAAATCCAGGGTCTTCTTGCGCATTTGGCCGGACAGATGCGTTGCGTTCCAGACAAAAGCCTCTTTTCTGCGTAACAGTGCCTTGGCGGTATCCACCGCATAATGAGCGACGGCCCCTTCGTTCTTGCCATGGGCAAGCCCCAGTGCGTCCCGTGCATCATCGTAAGAAACGACCGGCAGCCCTGGCAGGTTTTCTGCGACCCATGTGTTCTTGCCACTGGCAGGCAGACCCGCCATGACTACCACATCGGAGCCCTTCTGCTCCCGATAATGACTGAACGCCGGATGAATACGGGCACCGCGAAAATAGCTCATCCGCGTGTAATCATCAGGAAAAGCCTTGGCTGAATACAGGCAGCTTTCTTCCTCCGCCAGCTGTTGAAACAACACGATATCATCCAATACGTGCTGCTTGTTCGGGTAGATACGCCCTTCCATATCCGCGATGGCCATAGCGATCAACATCCAGAGCGGTAGCTCCCAGGACAGGCGATGTGCCAGAAACTCTGGAGAATGTCCTGAGCGATCACCGCTCAACGCCCAGAACGGCACCTGATGCACACTGATGATTCGGCAAATGGTTTCTCGCAACGAGAATGGCACGCCTGCCTTCCAGAGCAATATGCGGGCATCAATTGAACCACGACGAGAGTGTCCCGGTTGGCCGATACGCCCAGTGACCTCATCTATAACAGTAGTGTCCGGCTTGGCAATGTCGTGCAAAAGTGCCGAGTAGAACAGTACGAAACGCTCTTTAGCACTTGCGCGTTCATAGGCACTTCCACCTACCATGGCTTCAACCACCATACAGGTATGGGTCCAGACATCGCCTTCGCCATGATAGGCAGGCTCCTGCGGCGTACTTGCCAACCGAGTCAGTGCCGGTATTGCTTCTACGCACCCCTTGAAGTCGGGCTGCTGGCCTGGTGCAGCAACCAGGCGCTCAAGTGTTTGAAAATCCATATTCCATTTCTCCTTGTTATTGTTTGTTCAAACATTCCCACGTCACGATAGGTACTGGTGCATAGAGATCAACATCGGGCGCAAGCTCATTGGGAATGTAGGGCTGACGCAAGTGATGCTCATTGGCGTCCAGAATGGTCTGCACGAAGTCTGGCCTGACCCACTTCATCCGTGCGACTGTTTCGCAGGCTGTCTCGACTTTCAGGTAAAGCCCTTCCATCAGATCAGAGGTATCGCATTGAGACCATGCCTTACTCAGGTCTAGCCCTTCACGCCGCACTGTATCTTCGAACCGCTCTCTCCACCGATCGGTTCGGGCCCAGGACTTGCCAACCAGTGCCAGCAGGTCTTTGAGCCTTACAGGCGCAGGACCCTCATACAACACAGGTACAGACAGGACAGGCCCGCCGGCTAACAACACGCGGCGCTCAGCGGTTGACAGAAAGATCTGCCTACGACGATCCCAGATGTCGAACTCGAAAAAGACACCCGGCAACTGATCGTAGAAAACCGAATGCTTCTTGCTCATGACCTCGCCAAACATCACGTAGCGATCTTCAAGTCTCTCAAGCAGAAACAGTTCATGGACGCGTGCCCATTGCTTGAACAGGTTGAACTGCTTCTCCCGTGAGCCCCCGATAAGGTAGTGCCCACGTGACTGAAGCAGGAGTTCAGCATTAGCGGAAAAGCTGATTGCCGCATTAGCGCCATCAAGCTTTTCCTCCACCACGATGAATTGATCTTTCAGCGTGCTTAGCTTTACCTGGTCATGATCGCAGTCACCCGGTTGCAGGCGCGACGACTCCAGGTGAGGCGTTCGCGGGTATTTAAATAATTCATGTAATTGCGCATAGACGCGCGGGTCGAGAGTCATGGTCTTCTCCAATCAAACAGGGAAAACCGACAACGCTCAGGAACGATAGATGACAGCTACGCGCAGACCAACCGCTTACCGGGACCGTTGTCGGATCAGATGTAAAGGTTGATGCAGGGCACTGGCTTCACCACTTTAGAAAGGAGGGTTAAACGAAGGGCGCGAATTAATCCTTACTCCCGCCCGTGCTGTCAAACCGGAATCGATCATTCGCGACGTACATCAAACCTCATAAAAAGCCGCCCGAAGGCGGCTTTTCCGTCATGGCGTTACTTAGCGGGTCCTACTGCCGTACAGCTGTTAGAACTCTGTACATACTTTTGCAGCGTGGCCCACTGAGGACGATCCTGGCCATTCAAGGGTTCTACTGAAAGCTTGTAGCTACCCCAGCCCGGACCAGCCGCCCAGTACGTGGCAGGAATACAGTTCTGCTGGAGGTATGAGAGCAGATTATCCATCAGTGGCAGCCAGCGAGCATCGTCACCTGGCACGCCAAATTCAGCGATATAGCCCTTCTTCCCGTTCTTTTTCAGCCAATCCACGAAAGGCTTTGCACGATTGACGCCCAGCATCGCGTTGAGCTGGCTGGTATCTTCCGGGCTATAAGTACCGCTGCCGTCCTTGTCCAGATAGACGTGCGCTGCAAAGATGATGTTATTGGCCGAGTCCTTGAGGCTGAGCAGACTGTCATTGTAATAGGGCCATAGCGATGCATTGGACCAGGCATTACCTTCCACAATCACCGGGTGAGTATGATCCACCGTTCGTACGCCATCGATTCCAGACTGGGCAGCCTTGAGCCAGTAACTATCCATGTCATGCGGCTTGGCCATGATGTCATACCCATACAGGGCAGGATGGCTGGCCCAGCGGTAAGCAATTCGGTACATCAGGTCCCAGAAATGGGTGTAGGTAACCTGCCCCGCCCCAATGATATTGCCGTTGTAGCGCCCATTGTTATGCACATCCAGGATAACCTTGATGTTGTATTTCTGGGCCAGGTTCATAGTGGTCTGGATCAAGCCAACCTGGTTGGGATCAAGCATTGTGCTGAGCTTAGGCTGTATACGCTCCCATAGAATAGGAAAGCGGATCAGACGGATCCCTTTCTGATTCCACTGCTTGAAATCCGCCTCTGTGGGATACAGGTAGTCAACACCGTTTTTGCCGGGTACGACGTGTGGAGCAAACGCTGCGCCTGACAAATTCAAGCCGACCAGATCTATCCCGCTGCGGGTGAAAGGCGTTACCGGTTGCACGACAGGTTTTGCCGGTTGGCTAGGCGTAGCGGGCTGTGCAGGTACAGGTGCAGGAGTCGCTGGTTTTGCTGGCATGGCAGGCACTGCTGGTGTAGCAGGTGCAGTCACGGGTTGACTCGGTGTAGCAGGTGTTGTCGTAACAGGCTTACTCGGCGCAGGAGTGGCAGGCTTTGATGGAGTAGCAGGCTGCGCAGGAACTGCTGGCTGAGCCGGTTTAGCGGGTTGGCTTGGTGCTGTTGCGTCAGTACCGTTTATAGGTCCAAACGCAGTGCATCTGGTGTTATTGACGTACTTTTTGAGAGTTGTCCATTGAGGACGCTCAACACCATTTATAGGCTCCACAGACATGAAATAGTTACCCCAGCCCGGACCTGCCGCCCAATAGGTGGCCGGAATACAATTCTGCGCCAGATATGCCAGCATGTTATCCATGATGGTATTCCAGCGAGAGTCATTGTCCGGGATGCCAAACTCACCGATGTAGCCTTTCTTGCCGTGCTTCTTTAGCCATTCGATAAAGGGCTTGACTCGCTCAACGCCATACATGGGGTCAAGCTTGCTGACGTCAACGGACTCGTAATTGCCGCCCGCATTGTTATCAAAGTAGGTGTGCGCAGAAAAGATAAGGTTATTTGAAGGATCCTTGAGATCGAGCAACGTATTATTCCACTGCTCCCAGCGCGTAGCCTCGGCCCACCCGTTGCCTTCGACAATAATGGGGCGAACGGTATCAACCGCACGTACACCATTGATGCCGTATTGAGCTGCCGTGTTCCAATAGTTCAGCGCACCATTAGGCTCATTCATGATGTCGTAGGCATAAAGCGACTTCTGGCTGCTCCAACGCTGCGCGATCTTTGTCATGATCTCCTGATATCGCGCATAAGGCACACCGCTTGTTCCAATGATCTGGCCGCGATATCGAGCATAGTTATGAAGGTCCAGAATGATCTTTACGTTATGCTTTTCTGCATAGCTGAACGTGCTATCGATCAATTGCACATACTTAGCGTCCAGCGCACCGCCAAGCGTAGGCTGCAGCCGCTCCCAGATAATTGGGAAGCGCACCAGTTTTATGCCCTTCTCACTCCACTGCTTGAAGTACGATTCTGTCGGAAATATATAATTGGTTCCGTTGATGCCGGGCAGCACGTGTGATGCGAAGCCAGCCCCAGACAAGTTCAGCCCCACCAGGTCGACCGATGCCACAGCCGAAGACGAAACCAGTAACGCCGCCAATGGTAGCGCGCATTGCCTCATTACTTTGAAAGCCAGACTACGGGAACGCCTGCTTGAGCTTTTCATGAATTCCCCAATAAACCTAAAGTGTCATTTCTGAAGTGCGCACTTAACGGCCGAACCTAAAAGGCTCGTATCAAGACTGTTATCGTTTTGGTCTTCAGGCAGAACTAACTACCTTGCTTGGTGGCCGAGCGTGGCTGTACTACCGGGGGATTGAGAAAAGCGTGCCACTCAAAAAGCAGTGAAATCAATATCAATATGACACTATTGTTTTTTATCAATACATATAAAATATATTAAAAATCAATAATTTATAAAAATTTTTCTCTGTATTAAACAGCTGTTTGTGAAACAGTTGTTTTAGGTTTTTCCAAAGAAACACGAATTACTTTCGACAACGTTCACAAAATTTAGGGGTAGAGAAAGCAGTTTTAAAAATTCATAAAATTTACACGCTTACCAAGCATGAAAGAGTTGACAAAATGCTGTTGGCCAAGCGTAACGGTTTGGGACCAGCAGTGACATTTTTTGTCACAAGGGTCGTGCCTTGAAGACAAATCAGCCTAAGCTGAAGGCGGTCTACCAGAGTCAACGCGTATTGAGACTACTCAGCTAGCGGCGTGCAACAATGCCAAAAAAGGGTGACTCAACATCTGATACGATTTTTTATTAAGAATCTGAATCTGTTTTGCGCACGCCTAGAGCCCTACTGTAGCCACATGGGTAATGCCGGTAGAGAGCTGCTCTAGCAAACACATCCATTCGCTACGATGCCTGTCTCAATGCTTACCCTTCCCTGCTATCGCAAGAGGTTTCAATCATGAGCGACGTATTCTTCATGTCACTGTTTGGCTTTCTGGCCTTCGTTCTACTGGGATGGGGGTTTTACGCTGGCGTACAGCTAAACAAAGATAGAAAGGACGTGCAGAAGAACGACCGCTAATGCATAGAAAGGCCATCAGTGTCTCGACGCAACCGCTTTCAATCTTCTGTTTTAAGTCGTAAGCGCTCGTATAGACACCAATACGGTATAGGCATCAACCACCAGCGCTGCAGCGAAAAGCATGAAACGTTACGAGCGACTTGCTGACGAAATTGCGAACCTGATTCGAACCGGTGTACTTAAGGCGGGTGAAAAAGTCCCATCGGTACGTCATGCCAGTCGTACCTACACGGTCAGCCCTTCGACTGTATTTCAGGCTTATTATCTGCTGGAAGATAAAGGGCTGATCATTGCCCGCGCCCGCTCAGGCTATTACGTACGTGAGCATGCCAAGCGCCCGCTGCATGAGCCTGAAATTACTGGTCACAAGGCTGAAACCACTAAGGTGGATGTCAGCGAACTGGTCTTCTCCATCCTGAACTCTATCAAGGACCCTGCGACCACTCCATTTGGGTCTGCCTTTCCCAGTCCACAATTGTTTCCGCTTCCTCGCCTTGCCCGCAGCATGACCCACGCATTAAGACACCTTTCAACCCAGGCCGCTATTGCAGACATGACGGCAGGCAGCAATGAGTTGCGCCGTCAAATAGCCCTTCGTTATAGGGTCAACGGTACTCGTCTCCCGCTTGAGGAGTTGGTTATTACCAACGGGGCGATGGAAGCCTTGAACTTATGCCTGCAAAGTACAACAAGCCCAGGCGACCTGGTTGCAATAGAGGCGCCTGCTTTCTACGCGACGCTTCAGGTATTGGAGCGTTTAAAATTGAAGGCTGTCGAGATCCCCGTTCATCCACGGGAAGGTGTTGATCTTGATGTGCTGGAGCACAGCCTCTCTCATCTTCCTATCAAAGTTTGCTGGCTCATGAGCAGCCTGCAAAATCCTTTGGGCGCCAGCATGAGTTTCGAGAAGAAACAGGCGCTGTACACACTCTTGAAGCAGCATCAGGTTCCATTGATTGAAGACGATGTCTATGCCGAATTGAATTTCTCCAACCAACCGTTACGAGCCGTGAAAAGCTTTGATGATGATGGGCTGGTCATGCATTGCGGTTCGTTTTCGAAATGTTTGGCGCCGGGTTATCGAGTGGGCTGGGTTGCTGGCGGACGCTTCACCGAGGCCATTGATCGCCTCAAGCTCATGACGACCATTTCTCCTTCGGTTCCTGCTGTAGCGGCCATTGCAGACTATCTGCAACATGGTGGCTATGACCGACACCTACGAAAATTGCGCCATGCATTGGAAACCCAGCAGAGCGCCATGCTGGACTCAGCCGCACGGCACTTTCCGAGCGAAACCCGCGTAACCCGCCCAATCGGCGGTTATTTCCTATGGTTTGAATTTCCAGAACGGGTCGATACGCTTCAGTTGCTCCGTATGGCCATCGCTCAGGGTATCAGCCTTGCTCCCGGCCCTATCTTCTCGGCCAGCCAACGGTTTGGAAACTGTGCAAGGCTGAATTATGGCCATCCCTGGACGGCTGAGAGTGAGAAGGCAATGGAAACGCTAGGCCGCATGATCGATACGTTCTGAACAACCCAGCGTCATTTATCCCACTCTTAGCCTCTGCCTGCTGCAACTGAAAGTTCAACTGCAACAGGCCAATCAGGCCAGACGTTAGCAATGTAACTGGCCGGGCATTAATTCCATTTCAGGACGGCTTTAACGGTGATTCCCTGCTTGGAATCTTCAAATGCCTGATTGATGTCCTTGAAATCATAAAACCTGACAAGCTTGTCGAACGGAAAGCGCCCCGCCTTGTAGTACTCGATTAGCTTGGGAATAAAGAGGCGTGGCACGGCATCACCTTCAATCACACCCATCATGGTCTTTCCTTCCGCCATGATCTCGTTATGAACATCAATGGTCATCTCGGGGGTTACGCCTACAATCGCCGCCTGCCCTAATGGCCGCAGCGCCTGCAGGCATTGGCGAACAACCGGCGGAACCCCTGTAGTTTCAACCGCATGGTGCGTACCGCCCAAAGAGACAGCCTTGATTTCCCTGACCACATCAACCTGACTACCGTTGAACACATGCGTAGCACCCAGCTCCTTGGCTAGCTGAAGACGGCTATCATGCACATCGACCGCAAAAATCTGAGCACACCCTGCAATCTTTGCTGCCATGATCGCGCTCAACCCCACAGCACCACAGCCGTAAACGGCAAGGCTATCCCCAAACCCAGGGCGAAGGCGGTTAAATACCGTTCCGCTCCCCGTCTGAATACCGCAACCCAGCGGCCCTAATAACGCTAGGTCCACTTCCTTATCGACCTTGACGACATTACGTGCGCTGGCAATCACGTAGGTGCCAAAGGATGATTGACCAAAAAAGGAAGAGAGCTCGGTATCTCCCTGGCGAAGCCGACAGCTATGGTCCTCCATGCGGCCACCAAAATTAAGCTCGTTGAATACCCTGCATACCGTAGGATGCCCGGTCAGGCAATTTTCGCATTTACCGCAATGTGCAAAAGAAAGGACCACGTGATCGCCCACCTCTAGATCGCTTACATTGCGACCTACCTGCTCAACAATGCCCGCGCCCTCATGACCAAGGACTACAGGATAAGGCGACAGCCCCAGATCACGCGCGACGGCGTCAGTGTGGCAAACCCCTGTCGCAACGATCCGAATCAGCACTTCGTTGGTGGCAGGACCTGATAGCGTAACCTCCTCAAGACTAAAAGGCTGTCCTTTGGAGTGCGTAACCGCGGCCATTATTTTCATTGTGGGGCTCCTGGTAAATGTATGAGCAGAGACGGCTCACTCAAAGCATAAAAGCGGCGCTGAACCTTCATTCAACATGGCATTTATGCATAAACTTAACAAGCATAACCATCAGACCTCTCACAGAGAGCCTCACTGACTTAGGCCGCTTAACCCACTAAATGCCAAAGCGACTTAAGCCTGCCAAAAAACCTGTAAGAACTGGTTCGTGTTTTTGAGTAACACCCACCTCATCTCTGGCTACTGCGCAAGATTCTGCCACTGGCTTTCGTTTAGCCTGCGGCCATATCTCTAACCGCCAATCCCGCGCATGGGATTAATTTACGCATTTCCAGAAAAGCGACACGCCGCCCGCCTGGACATGACTTGTATACCGAGCAGGAAGCAGAGGAACCAGGATGTTCTCCCCAGCCAACGAAACCCAGTTCATACTTGAGATTCCCGGCGTCTCTCATGATTTTCAGGTGCTGGAATTTGCAGGGCGGGAAGCATTGAATACCGCCTTCCGTTTCGATATTGAATTGATCAGCGAAAGACCCGACTTCGATCTTGAATCCTTACTCAACCAGCCTGCCTTCCTGGCTCTAAATCAGACAGGTACAGGCTTCAATGGCCTGATCCACAGTGCCGAACAAGGCGAGTCCGGTAAACGCATGACGCGCTACCGTGTCACGCTCGTGCCACGCGTTTATTATCTCTGCCATCGGCATAACCAGCGTATCTTCCAGCACCTTAACGTGCCGGACATCATCGCTACCGTTCTGAAAGAGCATGGCATCCTATCCAATGCCTTTCGCTTCCAATTGGGCTCGGCTTACCCAGAGCGTGAATACTGTGTTCAGTACGATGAGACTGATCTGCATTTCATCAATCGGCTTTGTGAAGAAGAAGGTATTCATTACCACTTTGAGCATGCCCAGACTGAGCACATTATGGTCTTTGGTGATGATCAGACTTGCTTCCCCAAGCTGAACCCTGCGCTCTTCCAACAGGATACGGGACTGGTTGCGGACCATCAGGTCATACGAAAGTTTGCAGTCCAGGTTGAAACACGGACATCCAAGGTCAGCCGCCGGGACTATAACTTTGAAAAACCCAAGCTCACCATGGAGGCTTCCCAGACTGGCGAGGCGGCGCCAGAGCTGGAAGGTTATGACTACCCTGGCGCGTTCATGGACCGTGCCCGCGGCAAGCAGTTAAGCCAGCGTGCCTTGGAAAGGCATCGCTCGGATTACCAGATCGCCCGCGGTAAGAGTGACCTACCGACACTTGTCTCCGGCCACTTCATGCCCTTGACCGAGCACCCACGCAGTGAGTGGAATGACTTGTGGCTACTCATTGAGCTGACACACGAAGGCAAACAACCCCAGGTACTCGAAGAGTCCATTTCCTCGCACGTAGATGACAAGGATGGCTTCCAGCAAGGCTACCGAAACCTCTTTACGGCAGTGCCCTGGGACACGATCTTTAGACCTCCCTTAAAGCACCCTAAGTCAAAAATCCTGGGTAGCCAGACCGCTATTGTCACCGGCCGGCTGGAGAAGAAATCTACTGCGATCAATATGGTCGCGTCCGCGTGGAATTCCATTGGGATCGATTGGACCAGATGAACGAGCACAGCAGTTGCTGGCTGCGTGTTGCCAGCAACTGGGCTCATGAAGGCTATGGTGCCGTCACGATTCCCCGAATCGGCATGGAAGTGCTGGTAACCTTTCTGGAAGGTGACCCGGACCAGCCGCTCATTACAGGCTGCCTGCATCACGCCGCAAACCTGGTGCCGTACAACCTGCCCGCCAACAAGAGCCGGACAGTCTTCAAGACCAGAAGCACTCCTGGCGGCAACGGTTTCAATGAGCTGCGAATCGAAGATAAAGCCGGTGCGGAGCAGATCTACGTACACGGTCAGCGCGACATGGACATTGAAGTGGGCAATTGTGAAACCCACTCCGTAGGGGTTGACCGAATCAAAACCATTGGTCAGGACGAAACGGCAGTCATTGGTCAGAACCGCATGCGTATCGTCAAGGTAGATGACCAGCTGCTGGTAGGCGGTTCGAAGGTGGATAGCGTCAGCTCAACGTATCTCATTGAGGCAGGTGAAGGTATTCGCCTTGTTTGTGGCAAAAGCGTGTTCGAGATGTACGCCAACGGCCTCGTTAATATTTCCTGTGTTGAATTCAATATCAGCGCCAGCGGCGCAGGCCAGATAAACACTGGTGGCACTCTCGACATCAATGTGCCGGGTGGTAAGGCAGGAGCCTCACCGGAGGGGCAAGGAGTGAAGGCCTCAATCGATGCTCAGATCAATGCTGTATTCCACCCTTCATCAGGTACGAATGGCTCAGGCTCTGCCTCCCAGTAATCCAAATTTCGAGAAATCTCATGAGCTATAAGATCAACGAAGGTATTTTAAAACTACCTGCTGGCTTTCAGGATCGCACCATCAATGTATTCGTTCCGGGAGACACGGCCCCCTTTCCGTTCAGCCTTACGGTTTCCCGAGATACCAAACCCTCGGACGAGGCCCTTGATGATTATATTGACCGACAGGTTGAGCTGATCGCCGCAAAACTTGCCAAGTACAAACCTTTGGACAGAAAGCTGGCGCAGCTATCCATGAACGTCCCCATTCAGGGTATCCAAATTGATTCTCGGTACAAGGCAAGCGGCAAAGACGTATATCAGCGTCAGGCTGCTTTTCCAATGGCACCCGAGCGCGTTCTTGTTTTTACCGCCAGCGGACAAGCACCGTTTACATCAGAACAGGATGCACTGTGGGTAGAGCTTTTAAGTAATTTTATTCCGTCTCGTTAACTCGTGAAGCGGAATCAATAAGCATCATCAGGTTTACTTCGCACGGCGAAAGACAATCCGTGTGACAGGGAGAAGTCAAATGTACGAAGCCGCTCGCATTGACGATGAGATCGTCCATACAAGCGCGTTAGGCGGTTTTCTTGCCGGAGCGGCGATAGGTATTGCCCTTGTAGTAGGAGTAGCGGTAGCAACCGCTACTTGCGGCTTTGGTGTTGCCCTGATGGCGGGCGTACTGGCTGGCTTTGGCGGAGCAGCACTGACTGCGCTCGGCGAAACGATCGGACGATCAATGAGTACCCCCGCCGGAGGGATTGTTTCCGGCTCGCCCAATACCTTTATCAACGGTCTAGCGGCTGCGCGTGTTGAGGCGGACACCGGCGTCTGTGAGAAGCATAGCAAGCCCCCGCAAATTGCCCAAGGTTCAGCCAAAGTCTTCATCAACGGTTTTCCCGCTGCCCGTAAAGGAGATCAACTCACCTGTGGTGCAACGATTGACTCGGGTTCTCCTAATGTAAATGTTGGAGCCGAAACTCAGACCTATCTGCCTATAGATGACGAAGTACCAGCATGGTTACGTACCACAGTTGATGTTCTGATGGCACTCGGTGGAGGTTTAGGCAGCCTTGTGAAAATGGCAGCCAAGAATGGCTTGAAAGCCGTTATGCCCTGCGCGCTCAAGTTTGCAGCCACCTTTGCTGCTTCCGAAGCGTTTACACGAGCAGTAGCGGCCCCAGTATTGACGCGTGCTTTCGGCGCACTGTTTGGCCATCCGGTTGACGCGGTAAATGGTCGTAAACTATTGCTGGAAGACAGTGAGATCGATTTTACGCTTCCCGGCCTGCTGCCTATCCATTGGGCACGTTTTTACGCCAGCGACATCGAGCGTGAGGGTATTCTCGGGCGCGGCTGGGTAATGCCCTGGGAGCAAAGCCTAAGGCGCGAGAAGGATCGTCTGGTTTTAAGCGATAACCAGGGCCGGGAAATTCCGCTCGAACTACTAAATCCTAATGAGCGAGTCTTTTATCCAGCGGAGCAGTTTACGATCGTTTGTACTGAGGGCGGCCATTATCTATTGCAGACCCTCGACTGTACATTTCTCTATTTTGGCGACCTACCAGAGGATAGCACGCCCGCTCCGCTCAAACGCATCGAGGATGCTCACGGTAATTACCTGGCGCTTACGTATCGAGAAGGTCGGCTGACCGATATCCACTCAAAGAGTATGGTACGTATCCATCTCTGCTACAACGAAGCGGGTAACCGCTTGGTGCGGGTAGAGCGTATCGAGGATTGCAAGCCGGTAGAAACCCTTGTTCGCTATGCTTACGATGCGCAGGATCAACTCATTGGCGTCACTAATCGCAATGGCGTTACCAGTCGACGCTTTGGCTATGACCACGGCCTCATGGTCATGCATGAAAATGCCCTAGGTTTGGTGTGTCATTATCGGTGGGGCAAACTCCCAGACGGCAGCCTGCGAGTAGCAGAGCATTGGACCAGTGATGGTGAGCGCTACAGCTTCAGCTATGATCTGACCGCTCGTACGACATACATTATTGATGCCTTAAATCGCAAAGCCATTATTCATTACGATGAAAGCCGTCGTGTCACTTTTGCCCAAGACTTTAGCGGTGAGCAATACCACATTGGCTTAGATGAGTCAGGCAACATAACGGGTGTGACGCTGCCCGACAGCAATACGCTAGCGTTCGAGTACGATCAGTTTTCAAGACTAGTCAAAGACACCGATCCTATCGGTCGCTCGACGGTATATACCTATCATCTCAATACTGAATTCCTTACCTCACTGACGAGGCCCGATGGCAGCGCACTTAGCTGGGAATACGATGAGGCAGGTAGCTTGCTGGCTCAGACGGATGAGCTTGGCGCAATCACTCGCTATCTTAGTGCCGATAATGGCCTACCCCATACCGTAACGGATGCCTTAGGCAACAATACTTATTACTGGTGGAACGCCCTTGGCCAAGTTACCCGGTATCAGGACTGCTCAGGCAACCACACCCACTATGCCTACAGTGAACACTTACATCTTGCGGCAGTAACCGACGCGCTCGGCCAAACCACCCGACTGCATCGCAAACCCGACGGCGAAGTCCTCCGGGTCGAGCATCCTGACGGCAGTATAGATTCCTATACCTATAATGCGCTTGGGCAGCTACTTACCCATACTGATGCTGATAAGCGTACAACAAGCGTCACTCGTAATGCTCGCGGCCTACCCGTAGAGCGCAAGGACGCCAAAGCCCAGCGGGTTCGTTACCACTACGATCAAGCGCTGCGTCTGGCTGCCCTGGTAAACGAGAACGGGGCGGCCTATCGCTTCGCCTATGACTCTGCCGATCGCCTGATAGAAGAAATTCGTATAGACGGACTACGCCGCCGTTTCCGCTACAACGTATCCGGCGCACTGGTCCGCATGGATGAGCATACCGCTGACCAGACGAGACAGAGCCAGACACGCTCAAGCGAATTTGAGCGCGACGCCATAGGTCGTTTACTCAGCAAAATGACCCAGGATGCTCGCCTGGATTACACCTATGACGAACTGGATCGGGTCGTAGCCATTGAACGGCAGCCCAGCGAGCACGGTAAAGCGCTGGGCATACGGCCCGATGCTCTCCGCTTCAGCTACGACAAGGCTGGCCGCTTGGTACAAGAGCAGTCAGCCTTGGGCGCACTAGGTTACACCTACGATGCGCTAGGCAACCTTACTCAGCTTAGCCTGCCGGATGGGCGCACACTCAATCACCTCTATTACGGTAGCGGGCATCTGCACCAACTAAACCTCGACGGCTTGCTGATCAGCGACTTCGAGCGTGACGCCCTACACAGGGAGACCTTGCGTACCCAAGGCAGCCTAACCAGCCGCTTTGGATACGACAGCTTTGGCCGTAAGCGCTGGCAAGCGGCCATTGAGTTGCCGCATGAACAGCTCTCGCAACTCAACGCGCAAAAGAACAGCCTGCTCGGCCATCCTGAACATCCCGCCACGCTCATCCATCGTCGCTATGAGTACAGCAAGGCGGGCGAACTGTTGCGGCAGATTGATAAGCACCGTGGCGCTACGGATTACAAGTACGATGCCATTGGTCAACTGCGCAGCCGCGAACCGCACCACCCCCAGCTCGGTAATGAGGACTTTGGCTACGACCCTGCCGGCAACCTGACCAGCCTCCAGGCCTTGAGCCCAGACAACCGTCTCAAGGCCTGGAAAGACCTGCGCCTCACCTAGGACGCTTGGGGTAACGTCAGCGAGCGGCACAGTTCAAATGGTTATCAGCGTTTTACCTACGACTGCGAAAACCGCCTGGTTAAAGCCGAAACCTATCGCGGCCATGACTCGCTCAGCCAGGCCACTTACGAATACGACGGCCTGGGCCGCCGTATTGCCAAGCATGTCTCTGTAGAGAGCAAGACCGAAACCACCCGCTTCCTCTGGCAAGGCCTGCGCATGCTGCAGGAGCAAAAAACAGATCTGCATAGCCTGTATATCTACGAAGCAGGCAGCTACGCCCCACTTGCCCGGTTAGATACTGATCCGGGCCAGCCTGATCAAAAGCCCAAGCGCTATTACTTCCATACCGACCAGATCGGCACTCCGCTTGAGGTCACGGACGATACCGGCGGTATGGTATGGCGCGCCTATTACAAGACATGGGGTGCGTTGGAAGCGCTGGCTCCCAGAGAAATCGAGCAAAACCTACGGTTTCAGGGGCAGTACTGCGACGCCGAGACGGGCCTGCACTACAACACGTTTCGTTATTACGATCCGGTTGTGGGACGGTTTACAACGCAGGATCCGATTGGTTTGTTGGGTGGGGAGAATCTCTATCAGTACGGGAAAAATCCGCAAAGCTGGCTAGACCCTTTAGGCTGGTGCTCAACGAAACTTGGGCAAAATATGGGTGCTAGGTCTGGCGATGGTATGGCAAATCACCATCTTATCCCCGAAGAACTGATGAAGCACAAAGCTTATGAGAAATTATTTTCCAGGCTTAAAGCAATTGGATTCGATGGTGACGGCGCGCCCAATGGCATCTTTTTACCTGGAAGCCAGAGTCTTGCAAAAACCTTAGGTCTTCCAGGACATTGGTCTAGTCATAGACTTTATACAGAGGCTGTTAACAGAAAGCTGACCGACTTGAACAGAGTCTTCTTAGCTGGGAGACTAACCGATACTCAGTTGGCTCTTGGAATAGGTAAAATCCAGAGCTTTGCGCGAGAGGGCTTAGAGTCTGGTAAGTTTGTAATTGATCAAATGACCTCGAGATTATTATAGATGATTGAAACTAAATTTTATATTCTAAACTATGAAGCTGATGGTTTATCAAATCCCTATATGCTTGGGTCTATCGGGACCCCAGAAAAATGGGAGTGGCAGCTTTATGAGCCATTACCAGAAAAAATTAAAATAAACGAATCTTATACTCTAGATATAACTGAGAGTAATATTGAAAATATAGGGTTCGATTATTATGAAAACCCTGAAGTAATTGTATCAAGTAGATTCCTAGATATATGTAATAAATTTTCGGTGCCTTACAGAGCGATACCTTTAAAAATAATTAATAAAGGCAAAGAAATAAGTTCATCTTATTTTTACTTTTTACCAGGAAAAAGCATTGAGGCCATGGATAAGAGATACTCAGAATATACTGTTTCTAAAGATGATAGAACCGGAGATTTTTTAAAAAGTGAAATTTGGCCAAACATAGAACTATATGATGAAATCAAAAAATTTGTCCCGAAGTGCGATATTTCTCTAGATCTTTTTAGATGCATCGAGAATTTAAAAATCATCGTCAGCGAAAGATTCAAACTAGAAGCAGAAAAAAATAAAATTATTGGAATAAGCTACGAAACATTGGATGATAGTTATTCTTTCGATATATGGGGCACCTTAAATGACCTCTGATCGATCATGTGCTCTGGCATTATTTTTATCATTATTAAATATAAGTATCCTTAATTTAACCTTCAACTGTTGTTTAATTTTTAAGATCCAGAGATCACTGTAGCGGTAACCGATTGCTCACGTATCCGGTGACTATAGCTGCAGTTGAGTTTAGTAGGTCGCGAGACCAGCCAATTGGATCCTATATAAAGCATGGCAGGCAGCTACGCTCGCTAGACTAGGGTTTGTCTGAAAAGTCGCGTTT
>NZ_BDAE01000013.1 GCF_002091675.1 Pseudomonas luteola NBRC 103146
AGCAGAAATAAAAGGGATAGGCTGCTCTTTCTTGCGTGGCCTACTGGCTAATTTGGTAAGGCGATATAGCAGCCGTATAGACAGCTGCTATACAAAAGCTTTCTATGGCTTTTCGGCTATGAATGTGGCACGCAGTGGAGCCGGAAGACCTTCTATAGTGCGGCTCATATCAGTAGTGTCAAGAAAGTCGGGCAAAGATTGAAATTTCATCCATTCAGTAGAGCGCTGCTCCTGAATAGAGGTTCTGCTAATATCCGCCAGTCTTATATTTTTGAATCCCGCCCGACGCAGCCATAGTTCTAATGCTGCAGGCGAGGGCAGGAACCAGACATTTCTCATTTGAGCATAACGATCTTCTGGTACCAGTACAGTCTGCTCGTTTCCTTCTACAACTAATGTCTCGAGTACTAATTCACCTGATGAGCGCAGACATTCTTTCAGTGCTAGAAGATGATCAATAGGCGAGCGTCTATGGTAAAGCACGCCCATCGAGAAGACGGTATCGAACCCGTTGAGAGAAGGGGGAAGCTCTTCAAGCGTTAGAGGAAGACTCCAAACTGGAATATCGGGCAAATACTTTTTCATGGCCATAAACTGACATAAAAAGAGCCAGTTAGGATCAATCCCGATTACTGTATGAGCGCCGGCACCTACCATGCGCCATGCGTAATAGCCGTTCCCGCAACCTACATCCAAGACAACCTTATTGTTCAGATCCAAGTGTTTGGACACGCGCTCCCACTTCCAGTCGGAACGCCATTCTGTGTCGATGTGAATACCGAAGACATCGAAAGGGCCTTTGCGCCATGGTGATAATTGAAGTAGCGCGTTTTTTAAGGTTTGTTGAGTCTCAACGTCTAAAGGCTTTTCTAGACAAAACCTATCCTTTAAAACAATCGAATCGGGTTTTAAGTCAGGCAGGGTCTTGAGAGCCGTTTGCCATCTCGCGAGGTCGCCATGACCTTTTTCAAGCTTTGCTGCAATCGCAGGTGGCAGACTGGCTAACCACTTTTCTAAGGGGCCTTCACCCAAGCGATTGGCAAGGCCTTCAATATTTAGTGTATTGATCATGGAAGAGCTATAAATGAAGCGAAGTTGAAGCATTGAAACCAAGGGATAACCGAGCTAAAGCCAGCCTCTTTCAAGCGCGCACGATGTGCTTCAATGGAGTCGATCATCATGACATTCTCCAAAGCGCTACGCTTTTGAGCGATTTCCATTTCGCTGTAGCCGTTAGCTCGCTTAAATGCAATGTGAAGGTCGTTAAGCAGTACTTGCTCTTCCTGAGATTCAAATCTGATCTTTTCCGATAGAAGCAAAGCGCCCTTTGGGTGAAGGGTACTGTGAATTTTACGCAACAGGCCTAGGCGTTTTTCAGGGGCGATAAACTGCAAAGTAAAATTCAAAGCCACTACTGACGCAGGCTGAAAATCCAGCGAAAGGATATCCGTTTCAACAATATCAATAGGTAGCAGTTGCTCATACATTGAGCTTTGCGCAGACATGTATTCACGGCAACGCTCAATCATGGCCGCTGAATTATCAACCGCAACAACCTTTGTTGATTCACTCTGAACGTGCCGTCTCAGCGACTGGGATACTGCACCTAGCGAGCAGCCTAGATCATAGAGAATCGTATTAGGCTGAGCGAATTGTGCAGCAATAACGCCTATATTTTCGACGATAGTGGGATAGCCTGGTACTGAACGCTTGATCATGTCGGGGAAGACCCGAACGACATCTTCGTTAAACGCGAAGTCGGCAACAGTAGCCTGTGGCTTGGCAAATAAACGGTCCTGCTCACTCATTAAGAGGTACCACTAGAAAATGTAAATGGTGTAGCCGAGCGGCGAGTGGCTATTTTACTTCGATACGACAAGTAAAGGCCTTTTCGGGAGCGCTATCTGCGTCCCATGGCTGCTGATATTGCAGCTTAAGCTCAGTCGCTCCTGATTGAATCGCTTGGAAGCGCCAGGAAGATATTCCTGCCGAGCCTATTCCATCTTCGCTCTCGTCAGAGGATGAAAATACCTCAGGCCCTAGGCTTTTCAGCACGGAAGGAACCGTGTTTTCGAGCTTCCATCTATAGCCTGTTGTAGGGTCGCTGGGAAGTGAGAGGTGTAGCTCTTGACCTTGTGTTAGTAAAAGAGGTTTACAGCGCGTGCGCTCGTTGATTGCGACGGTATGCTCGGGGCTGCTTGCACAGCCGGTCATTAGCAGCGTTGTCAATAAAGCGCAAAGCGTAGCTGATTTTAACATTCGTATCTCCAACCAAACTCTTCAACCGGCTGCAAGGATAACGAAGTTAAGGTAGGCAAGGGCAAGCTTGTACACAAACTGCCCTTGCTAATGGATTAAAAAAGGATTTTGGCTACATCTGCAAAACGCTTTGCAAAGTGGACAGTCAGCCCCTCCTTCAAGTACTCAGGAAGCTCTTCGAAGTCTCCTTTGTTGGCGTCTGGCAAAATAAGCTCAAATATTTTCTGCCGACGTGCTGCGATAACTTTTTCCCTGACGCCACCGATGGGCAAAACCTGGCCAGTTAAAGTCAGCTCGCCTGTCATGGCTACGTTTTTCTTGGGTGCCTGATTTCGTGCCAGAGATAACAAGGCGCTGGCCATGGTAATACCGGCACTTGGTCCGTCTTTAGGAGTAGCACCCTCTGGAACATGCAGGTGTACAAAGGCTTGGTCGAAGAACGTAGGATCTCCCTTGAATTCCTTCAGGTGGGAGGTAACGTAGCTGTATGCAATTTCAGCAGACTCTTTCATGACCTCGCCCAATTGACCGGTCAGTTTGAATCCACGGTTTAAGGTATGAATGCGCGTAGCTTCTACAGGTAAGGTAGCGCCTCCCATGCTGGTCCAAGCCAGGCCGGTGATAATGCCTACGCCGTTTAGAACCTGTTCCTTACGGAAAACAGGCTTCCCTAGATAACTTTCGATGTCACTCGCCCCAACCTTTATTCGGAGCTCAGGTTCCTCAATGAGCCTTAGAACAGCCTTACGCACCAACTTACCCAACTGTTTTTCAAGTTGGCGTACGCCAGCCTCTCGAGCATAGCCTTCAACGATACTTTTCAACGCACTGTCGCTGATGATCAGGCGCTCTTTAGGCACACCGGCTTTTTCCAATTGCTTGGGCCACAAGTGGCGTTTGGCAATCGCTTGCTTTTCTTCCGAGATATAACCTGAGAGGCGAATGACTTCCATGCGGTCCAGAAGAGGCCCAGGAATGGAGTCCATGGTGTTTGCGGTGCATACGAACAATACATTAGATAGGTCTAGCCGCAGATCCAGATAGTGATCCAGGAAATCTACATTCTGTTCAGGGTCCAGCGTTTCCAGCAAGGCAGATGCAGGGTCACCTTGATAGCTGGCTCCCATCTTGTCTATTTCATCCAGCATAATGACTGGATTCATTACTTTCACATCACGTAAAGCTTGAACAAGCTTGCCCGGCATGGCTCCGATATAAGTGCGACGATGCCCCTTAATCTCTGCTTCGTCTCGCATACCGCCTACGCTGAAGCGATAGAAGGGGCGGCCCAGTGATTCAGCAATTGACTTGCCGATACTGGTTTTACCTACGCCGGGGGGGCCTACCAGTAGCACGATAGAGCCAGATACTTCTCCTTTGAAAGCGCCAACAGCCAGAAACTCAAGAATGCGACTTTTGATGTCATCAAGACCGGCATGGTGACGATCCAGTACCTTGCGTGCACGTTTCAGATCAAGATTGTCCTTGCCCTGAATACCCCAGGGTAAATCGGTTGCCCAATCCAGATAGTTGCGCGTGACACCATATTCAGGCGAGCCGGTTTCAAGGATAGACAGCTTATTAAGTTCGTCGTCGATGCGTTTACGTACCGGTTCCGGCAGAACTTTGCCCTCCAGGCGCTGCCTGAAGCTTTCTAGATCGCTGCTGCGATCATCTTTCGTTATACCCAGCTCTTGCTGGATCAGTTTGAGCTGCTCTCGAAGGAAGAACTCTCGTTGCCGCTCATTGATTTTTCGGTTGACCTCAGCAGACAGTTCTTTCTGCAGGCGTCCGACCTCAACCTCTTTACGCAGCAATGGCAAAACCTTCTCCATGCGCTTAAGGATCGGGACGGTATCCAAAACCTGCTGCAGTTCCTGGCCTGGTGCGGTTGTCAGGGCGGCAGCGAAATCTGTTAAAGGCGAGGGGTCGTTGGGGCTGAAGCGGTTGAGATAGTTCTTTAGCTCTTCGCTATAGAGTGGATTGAGCGGAAGCAGCTCCTTGATGGCATTGATCAGCGCCATGCCATATGCCTTGACCTCATCGCTTGGGTCAGTCGGAGTCTTGGCATGCTCAACTTCAACAAGGTAAGGGTGCTTACGTCTCAGCCAACCGCTGATCCTGACGCGTGAAAGCCCCTGCGCTACGAATTGCAGCTTGCCGTTTTCCCGACTGGCATGATGGATACGAACCAGTGTGCCGTGCTCTGGCAGGTTATCAGGGTCGAAGCTGTTTCCATCCTCGGGAGGATTGTCCATATAGAACAATGCCAGACAGTGATGATCGGTTTTGGCCACCAGCTCCAACGTTTCGGCCCAAGGCTCTTCATTCACAATAACAGGCAATACCTGCGCTGGGAAAAAAGGCCGGTTATGGATGGGAATGATGTAAAGCTTGTCGGGAAGATTTTGTCCAGGCAGTGCAAGGCCGGTCTTTGAACCGTCGCCACTGATGATTTCGGGAGTATGTTCCTGATCGCTCATTGACTTACCTTAGAATGACTATTTGCGACCAACATGGGGAGGGCTTTGAAGCTTTTCAATGTGGTCGATGGCTACTCTAGACTTGACCGCAGATAAATAGGCAAGTGCGCTTCATTTGAGTAAGTGCACATAAACAAACTGGCTCCGTCCTATGTTGTTTGCTTGGCTATTATCTCTGTAAGGGCGAGGTAGAGAGCGTGCCGCCTGCAAGCCTGCACTGCTCTTGGCGAACGTGTTTATGCTTTTGCAAGGTTAGGCGATAACCAGACGTTGATTGTCTATCTTGATGAAGATGACATGACGGAAAACGTTTCTGATGTCATGGAAAGGTTGCGTGTTTTAGCGCGTTATCCTGCGCCGGACCCAGTTTTCAACACATGTTGTATTACGCCTGTGAAGAACTGTTCTCATTACGGCAATGACCAGCCTCTTTCCAAAGCTCTGTTGACGGGCCTGCTTCAGGCGCTTTATGCCCTTTAGATCGATAAGTGATCATTTCCATTGCCGGGGCGTTGGATTTTGAGGCGATTGAGTACTATTTAAGTGTTCACCTTGATCGCCGAATCACGATGGCGAATTAGCCTGTCAAGTCTCGCTGAGCCTAGTCATTTCCATATCCAGTTTAGGACGTTACAGGCATGACGCCGTATTGATAGCTGTTGAAGGCTCGCCTGGGTTAGACGCTCCATCTGCTGAGCGAGACGGAGATACCCTTCAGGCGAGTAGCGGCCAGATGCGGCGTTTCCTGCCTATTGGGCTTCGCCTTGTCTAGAGAGCGCTAGATTCCGTTACAAACATCATAGCGCCTCAACTATCCCGACACTGTGCCGATAAGGACGAGTAGGTAATTGCCAAGCCGTGTTCGAAGGATAACCTCATGTCTTCATCTATGATGCGTATAGCGCGGTGGCTAACCGGTGGGCTTATGGCGCTCTCTGTTCCGGCATGGGCCACTCAAGTGCATATCGCAGTTATCGATGGACAGGATAATCCGTCAACGGATGCGGTTGTTACGTTAAGCGGAGGCACTAATCCTGCTGTGCTCCAGCCTTCGGTCATGTATCAACGGGAACGTCGTTATGTACCGCATGTACTGGCGGTTCATACCGGAACGCAGGTCAGTTTCCCTATTAGTGATAATGTTCGTCATCAGGTGTATTCCTTTTCACCTGCCAAGCGATTCGACTTGCCTCTTTATCATGGCATTCCAGCTGATCCAGTAACTTTCGACAGACCAGGCGTTGTTGTGTTGGGTTGCAATATTCATGATTGGATGGTGGGTTATATCGTTATTACCGATGACCCATGGTTTGCTGTCAGTAACGAAAAAGGTGAAATAACGTTCGATTTGCCACCCGGCAAGTACCATGTCTCTTTATGGCACCCCTTTGCAAAGGCCAGACAGCTGCCTCATGGAGGGGATCTGATTGTATCGGCCACTGCGGGCACAGCTCGATACGCTATTGAGATAACGCCTGATAATGAACCCTCAGAGCCGGCGCCGAGTGCGTTGGAGCAAGCCTTTCGGAGCGCTGCCGATGACGCTGCGAAATAGCTTTCAGGCGCGCATCGCTAGCGCCATGTTCATCCTGGCGTTGCTAACCATCGGAACGGTTTATTTTGCCGTAAAGGCTGCTACCCAATCATCTGTACGGGCTGAGTCGCTTTCACAGCTCAATACCGGCGCTCGGGTATTCGAGCGTCTTGTGGAAATGCGCGGACGGCAACTGCATGACACGGTACAGGTTCTGACATCCGATTTTGCTTTCAAAGGAGCTGTCGCTTCTGGAGATGGGCTAACAATAACTTCAGCGCTAGCTAATTATGGCGCTCGGATCAAGGCGGATGAGGTGTTGCTGCTTGACCTGACGGGAAGGGTAATCAGTAGTACCGTTTCGCTCTATACAGTTGGGTCGATATTTCACGAGGGTAACAAGGTTCAGGTAGACGGTGCGACTGATCAAACGATGCGTATCGTTTCCCTGCAACGTGTTCCGCATCTGATGGTAGAGGCTCCTGTACTTGCTCCTCTACCAGTTGCGCGCGTGGTAATGGGCTTTGCCATGGATCAGAGCCTGGCGAGCGAATTGCGCTCGCTAAGCGGCCTGGATGTGTCTTTTATTGCGCAAGAGGGGGACGTTCCAGGTGAGCCGATCAGTACCCTTTCGGATCAAGCCGCTGACGAACTGCTAAGCCATCCGGCCAATGAACTCAGGCTAGGCAAACCGTTGCCGCTCAGATTGGATGGTCGTAACTATCTGACGGAGCGGCTGACGTTAACTGATGGCGATACCTTCAAGGTATCCGCTTTTCTGCATCGCCCGCTCGACGAAGCTATGAAAGCGTTTTCTCCTCTGATGCATCAGTTGTTCTGGATAGCCGTACTGACGCTTGTCCTGGCGCTGGGTCTGGCTTTACTTATTGCAAGAGGGGTTGCCGAACCTGTTCGACGATTGGCAGCTGCTACCCAGCGGATCGGTAACGGCGATTACACCACGCCAATTGCCCTGGCGCGAAGTGATGAGTTTGGCCGGTTAGCCAGCACACTTGACACCATGCGGATCGGAATCGCCGAACGAGAACGGCAATTGAGTCATAACGCACTCCATGATGCGCTTACAGGGCTTCCCAATCGGGCGTTGGCCATGGAGCGACTGTCTCACGCCATTGCGGGAGAACAGTCTGTTGCGGTCATGTATCTGGGGCTTGAGCGTTTTCGGGAGGTCAATCAGAGCAGTGGTACTGCAGGTGGAGATGTGGTTCTGCAAACCATTGCAGATCGACTTAAACGTCTTGTAGGAAATGGAGATTGTGTTTCTCGTCTGGTTGGCGACGAGTTCCTGCTGCTGCTCAATCCAGGTACGCCTGATACTGCTCTGGCAGCCGCTGAAGAAATTCAGCAGGCAATTGCTTTGCCTATTGCTGTAGGGCTGAACGAATTCAAGATGAGCTGCCGCGTAGGAGTGGCTTGCTACCCTCAGGATGGTCATGAGGCCCATGAGTTGCTCCTGCGGGCCAGTATTGCAATGCGGGACGCAGGCAGCCAGGCCGGGCGTCTGCAGCTTTACGAGAATGGTCGGGATGATGCTTATTATCGTCAGATCAGTCTTATCAGAGATCTTCAGCATGCAGGCTCAAGGGGTGAACTGCTCTTGCATTATCAGCCCAAGCTGAGTCTGGATGGACGGGGGCCTTTCATGGCTGAGGCGCTTCTACGTTGGCAGCATACTCAGTTCGGTATGGTATCGCCTGGGGAATTTATCCCGTTGGCTGAGCGTACCGGCAGCATCACCCTATTGACGATTTGGGTAGTCGAGGAGGTGTTTCGGCAGTTGGAAGAGTGGAACGAGCAAGGCCTTACTGCACGAGTGTCTCTCAATATATCCGCTGCCGACTTGGTTGATGGCGATCTCCCCAATCGTTTGGAGCGACTACTTAAAGGTTCGACTGTACGAGCAGACCAGCTTGTTCTGGAGGTAACGGAAAGTGCCATCATGCAGGATCCTGAGCGAGCAGTAAGCATTCTGCAACGTCTCCGGGATCAGGGTATCAGTCTGTCCGTAGATGACTATGGCACCGGCTATGCCTCATTGGCTCACTTGAAACGTCTGCCGGTAAGCGAGTTGAAGATCGATCAGTCGTTTATTCGCGACCTGAGTGATAACAGCGAGGACGCTGTGATTGTTCGCTCCACTATCGATATGGGGCATAACCTTGATATGAAGGTTGTTGCCGAAGGTGTGGAATATGCTCAGGCGCTGGAGTTGTTGACGCTATGGGGCTGCGACATGGTGCAGGGTTACCTGATCAGTCGTCCGCTGCCGGCGCAGGCGTTTGAACATTGGATGAATGACCGCCGTGTTCAGACCCCTGTTGAGGCGCTAGCACTGTGACGCGCTCATGGATCGCCATGGTCGCGATACTGCTTGTCATGAGCTTCCGACCCGCTTGGACGAATGATGGGTGTCTGCTGGCTACCCTGTTCCGACGTAAAACAGATTACTTGCGCGTCTTTCGCCTATGCGCAAAGACATTATTCATCAATGATAAGCGTGTGAGGCGCAACCAATCGGTTGCACCTGTCTCTTTCGTCGCTCAATCAATCCTGCTGACATAGAAGGTTAAGACCTTGTTTCAGGAAGCGTTTTTGATTGTCAGTGGCTATCCCAACTTGTTTGCCAATTCCGTAGAATGTTCATCCGGCTACGGTTGCACTTCGTCTGATGACGCTTTTGTCGTCTGGTAGCCCAAGGTAATACCTAGTTTGATCCAAACACGCCAGGAAACTGGTAGTTCCAGAAGACAGAATGGAACTCTGTCTGGTGCATACCTGATGGGTTGCCCAACGGTGACGGCATGTGCGTCGCCCTCTGCCAACGTGGGAGCGATGAGTAATTGATCCCACAACAACAAATAATGAGGGAATAATGAGCGTCAATACTCCAACGTTGATCACTTTCCTGATCTATATCGCTGCCATGGTCCTGATCGGCTTTCTGGCATGGCGATCTACAAAAAACTTCGACGATTACATCTTGGGGGGAAGAAGCCTCGGTAGTGTAGTGACAGCGTTGTCCGCCGGTGCTTCGGACATGAGCGGCTGGCTGTTGATGGGCCTGCCAGGCGCTATTTTTCTCGCCGGTATTTCTGAAAGCTGGATTGCCATTGGCCTGATAGCAGGTGCCTGGCTGAATTGGCTTCTGGTTGCAGGTCGGCTACGTGTCCATACCGAGCACAACAATAATGCTCTGACACTGCCAGACTATTTTACGCATCGCTTTGAGGATCACAGTCGTGTCCTGCGTATTTTCTCGGCAATCATCATCCTGGTTTTTTTCACCATCTACTGTGCTTCCGGTATTGTGGCTGGGGCTCGTCTGTTTGAAAGCACCTTTGGCCTCTCGTATGGGACAGCCTTGTGGGCGGGTGCACTGGCGACCATTCTCTATACCTTTGTAGGTGGCTTTCTGGCAGTAAGCTGGACGGATACTGTGCAGGCTACGCTCATGATCTTCGCCTTGATTCTGGCGCCAGTCATGATACTCAATGCCACAGGTGGTCTTGAGCCAGCATTTGCTGCCATCGAAAGCGTAAACCCCGCCCATTTCGACCTTTTCAAAGGGGCTACCTTCGTTGGCGTTATTTCATTACTGGCCTGGGGACTGGGTTATTTTGGCCAGCCTCATATCCTGGCACGCTTCATGGCTGCAGATTCGGTCAGGTCAATGCGCTCAGCACGTCGAATTGGTATGACCTGGATGATTCTGTGCCTGGCGGGTGCGGTGGGTGTAGGCTTCTTTGGAATTGCTTATTTTGCCGCGCATCCTGAGCAGGCTGGCGCAGTGACAGAAAACCCTGAGCGGGTTTTCATCGAGCTGGCGAAGCTGCTGTTCAATCCATGGGTGGCCGGTGTTCTGCTGTCAGCCATTCTGGCAGCTGTCATGAGTACCCTAAGCTGCCAGCTTCTGGTCTGCTCAAGTGCGCTAACTGAAGATTTCTATAAGGCTTTCCTTCGCAAGCACGCATCCCAGAAAGAGTTGGTGTGGGTAGGACGTCTCATGGTTCTTCTGATTGCAGTCATTGCGATCGCAATCGCTTCCAATCCTGAAAACCGCGTATTGGGATTGGTCTCCTACGCCTGGGCAGGTTTTGGTGCAGCCTTTGGTCCGGTTGTCCTCTTCTCGCTCCTATGGAAGGGAATGACACGTAACGGTGCATTGGCCGGCATGATCGTTGGTGCTGTGACTGTGGTGGTCTGGAAGCAGCTGGGATGGCTTGGCCTGTATGAAATTGTGCCTGGCTTTATTCTTGCGAGCCTAGCTATTGTTGTATTCAGCCGACTGGGTAGCGCTCCGAGCGCATCAATGAAGCAGCGCTTCGAGGTCGCGGAGCAGGAATACCGCAATAGCTGAGAGGTGTGTCAGCTAAGCGTAAAGAATGGTGAGCAGGGGTAAAGTCGTTCGAGAAAGAACGATGTGCCGGGTAGTGTTGGCTTTAAAGGCTCCTTTGAGGAGGAGCCTTTAAATAAGCTGATCGACCCACGAGGTAAACCATGCGTCATCGTGTTTTGCTAGCGACTACTTTAGCGGTCAGTTTGCTGCTGAGCGGCTGCTGTGGATGGTGGGGGCCTCATGGAGGTCACCATGGAGGTCCCGGTGGGCCAGGGCCAGGATTTGAACAAGGGCATGGCCGTCCGTAAAAAGCCGGAGCAATTGCTCCGGCTTTTTTATCGCTGCTTTGTAGCGTCAAACCTGGTACGTCATTTGCTCAACCGATGGTTATCGGTCAAGTATTTATCCAATAGTGTTCGGAGAATAATCATGCCATGGCTTTTTCGACATAGCCGCTGGACAACAGGCTTGTTGCTGATTGTGAGCCTAAGCGTAGCCGCAGCGCCTGCACCTTTCTTCAAATGGCGTAGCAAGTTCAACGGGCAGGTGGTATGTCAGAGGACATCGCCCGGCGATGGATGGGAACGACTGGCAGGGCCGTTTCGAGATATCGGCTGTCAGCAGTCTGGAGAGAAGCCGTTACAGCGATGGGACAGGGTAACTGCTTCCCCACGGTCCTGAGGAAGCAGTATTTATCAGGTCAAGGCGTCTCGTTGGTGTACAGGGCGGCCTTGATCAAGTCCTGCCCGATCTGTTTCTCGAAGTGCAGCCATACAGGTTGCATGGCTGCTCTCCAGCGCTGACGCTGATCATTGGTTAACGTGATGACTTCATTGTTACCAGCACTCACGATCTTGGCCTTGTCTTTCTGATTGAGTGCGTCTGCCTGTCGATTCACCTCATAGGTCACTTCGCCAAGAATAGTTTCCAGCTTGATGCGAACGTTAAAAGGAATCTGGCGCCAGAAGCTGGCGTTGGTAATGAGCATGTAATCCAGAGAGCCATGGTTGCTCTCGGTGATATAGCGCTGCTGCTCGTAAAGATGCTTGCTATAAAGGTTGGTCCAAGGGTTTTCTGCCGCGTTGATGGTCCCGTCAGCAAGTGCCTGGTTTACCTTGCTGAACGACAGCTTGACGGGCGTAGCACCCAACGACTGGAATTGAGACTCAAGGACGTCCGAATCCTGAATGCGAACCTTTAGGCCTCGCATATCTTCCGGCTCACGCAGCGGCTTCTGAGCGGAAAGCTGCTTCATTCCGTTATGCCAGTAAGCCAGTCCTGCGATGTTCTGCTTTTCCATGGACAGGAGCAGCTGTTGTCCGGTTGGCTTGCTTTGGAACCGATCCAGTGCGGCCTGGCTGTCAAACAGGAAGGGTAGGTCAAACAGCTTCAGTTTGGGTGAATAAGTACCCAGTTTGGCCAATGCCACTGCCAGCATTTCTACCTTGCCATCTTGAAGCGCCTGAATTTCTTCCTTATCGCCATACAAGGATGAGTTGGGGTATACCTCTACCTTGACGGTCCCTCCCAGCTGTTCCTCTACCTTCTTCTGAAACAGTAGCGCACCCTGGCCTTTAGGCGTACCTGGCGCGGCAACATGCGAGAAACGGATAACGATAGGGTCGGCTGCCATGCTTATTACAGGAGAAAGCATGGTGAGCGTGCATACCAGGATTTTGGAAAGAGAGCGGTACATGTAGAAGTCCTTGAGGCGCATCAAGTAATTGCCAGTTCCAGGTTTGGCGGGGGCGCCACTTTATCAGTGAGATCCGTCTCAATCGAGTGCCGACAGGCAGGCGACGTATGGTCATTCCGACCTTTTGACAGAACGCAAGACAAACACGGCGTCTAAGTTCAATAGACTTCAGGAGGATCGTTCATGACTTCTACCCCTTCGGCGGCACATGGCTTTGCCATTCCCTACCTTCGCTACCACGACGCTCCCGCTGCCATTGACTGGTTGCGCCTGACGTTTGGGTTCGAGGTAAAAAGCCTGATCTCGAATGAAGACGGCAGTATCGAATATGCACAGCTTGTTTATGGACAGGGAATGCTCATCGTAACGTCCGTGCTGCATAACGATGTGGATGCTTATATGGTCCAGCCGGAACAGGCCAGAGGCGTGACTCAAGGAGTGTATCTGGTAACCGATGAACCTGATGTCTTATGCGAGCGTGCCAAGGCATCGGGTGCCGATGTGATCATTGATATCCGTGAGGCGCCTTATGGAGGCCGTTCCTTTACTTGCCGGGACCGTGAAGGGCATCTCTGGAGCTTTGGCAGTTTTAATCCGTGGAGGGATAAGCCTGCCAAAACATCGGGTAACGGGTATGCCACCGAAGGGTACACGTCATGAAAACGGTTCGTTTACCTGACGGCACAACTGTCCCTGCGCTTGGCCAGGGTACTTGGCATATGGGTGAACAGGCATCAGCGCGCGAAAGAGAGATACGCGCTCTACGCCGTGGGATCGAGCTGGGTATGACCTTGATCGACACGGCTGAAATGTATGCCGAAGGAGGTGCTGAACATGTCGTTGGCGAAGCCATTCAAGGTCAGCGTGACAGTATTTTCCTGGTCAGCAAAGTCTATCCCCACAATGCGAATCGCGAGGGTGTTTTGCAGGCATGCGATCGCAGCCTCAGTCGTCTGCGTACAGATCGTATCGACTTGTATCTTTTGCATTGGCGGGGAAGAACACCGCTGAGCGAAACGGTAGAAGCATTCGAGACGCTGCGAGAACAAGGCAAGATTCTGCATTGGGGCGTGTCGAATTTTGACGTGGACGATATGCTTGACCTCGCGGACGATCGCTGTGCCGCGAATCAGGTCCTGTATAACCTGGAGGAGCGAGGCATTGAATTTGACCTCCTGCCTTGGTGCCAACGGCAGCAAATGCCTCTTATGGCTTATTGTCCGGTAGGGCAGGGTGGCGGCATGCTCCAGCATCCAGCTCTTCTGGCCGTCGCGGAGCGACTTGAGGTTACACCGGCTCAGGTAGCGTTGGCTTGGGTGCTTCGACAGCCTGGGGTGATTGCCATACCCAAGGCCGTCGGGTTTGATCATATCGAGCAAAATGCCAAATCTGCGACGCTTCAACTATCGGAGCACGATCTGGCATTACTTGACGCGGCGTTTCCTTCGCCCCAACGAAAGCAGCGGTTAGCGATGGTATGAGTATGTCATCAAGCTTGGCCCCTGATAACGGCTCTCAGAGGAAACCGGTTGGGGTGACAGGCCTCTGCTACGGCACGAGGTAATGGCAGTGGCTCATTGTTCAACCAAGCCGCCAACAGCTCGCCGGAAAGTGGCGCGGTAATCAGGCCGCGAGAACCGTGGCCTGCGTTGACAAACAGATTATTCAACCAAGGTACCGGACTCTCCGGTACTTGCCGAGCATCTTTGCCGAGAATGGAATAAGTATGCGCAAAGGCGGCAGCATCAGCTATCGGGCCCACGACTGGAAGATAGTCAGGGGTCGTACAGCGAAACGCAGCCCGTCCTTCCAGTGTTGCTGGATCCAGTTGTTCGGCGCCAAGTGCCTTGGCCAGCACGGGTGAGAGGGCATTAAGTAATGCAAGATTACCTTTATGTTCTTCAGTGCACAGCTCAAGATCGTCACGCTTGAAGTCGAAGCTGGCTCCCAATGTATGGAGATGATTCCGTGAAGGAGCAATGTACCCTTCACCGCAAACTACGCATTGCAGCGCCTGGCTTGCGCGTGTCGCTGGCAAATGAGTTATCTGTCCACGAATACGTTTGAGTGGTAGTTGGGCGTTTTCTATCAGTGTTGCCGTCTCGGTCGCGCTGGCCACCACAACAACAGACGCTTGAGCTAAAAGTGCTTCGTTGCCGTACACCTTCCATTGGGCGTGGTGACGCTCGAGCCGAATAGCCTCCTGATGGGTCATCAGCGTGATATTAGGATGCTGCAGTAAAAATCGACAGAGCGCAGGTGGATGAACCCAGCCCGACTCCGGAAAGTGAACTCCCCCTTGGGAAAGCTCAACCCCAGAAAGCTTTGAGGCTTCATCAGCACTGACTCGGCGCAGTAAAGCTGATGGCAACCGTTCTGCCAGTTGCTGCTGACGTTTGTCCTCGGCAGGGTCAGTAGCCAGTTGTATCGTACCGCACCCATCCCAGTTCAATGTTTTGTCCAGACCCTCCAGCAGACGACGGGTATAGCCAAAACCGCTTAAGGCTAAGCGGGTAAGCGGTGTGAAGTGAGGGGAGAGTTTAAGGTATAGAACGCCTTGCAGATTGCCGGATGCCTCTGCTGCAGAAGTTGCATGGCGCTCCAGAACCGTTACCTGCCAACCGCGCATTGCGAGACTGGCCGCTGTCGAAGCGCCTGCCAGCCCTGCACCTATTATTATGGCTGTTCTAGGGCCAATATGGAGCGGCGGCCGCTCAAACCATGGTTTGACAGAGCCAGGTACCGGCGCCACAAGACTGCCTTTGAGCATTTCCCGCTTATGTCCAAAGCCTTGTACTTTCTTCATTGCAAAGCCCGCCTCTAGCAGACCGCGGCGAACAAATCCGGCACAAGTAAATGTAGCGAGTGTTGCATCATCAGCCGACAGCCGGGCTAGTTGCCCAAACAGAGCGCTTGTCCACATGTCCGGATTCTTGGCTGGAGCAAATCCGTCAAGAAACCAGGCATTACAACGAGCATCCAGCTCCGGCAGACAATCGAGTGCATCACCTACCAAAAGCGTTAGCGTAACTCGGCCATCATCTAGAGAAAAACGCTGAAAGCCAGCATGTACGGCAATGTATTGAGCCAACAGAGCGTCGGCGTAATCCACTAATTCAGGCCAAAGGGCCAGAGCTTTTTTCAGGTCCGAAGCACTCAGCGGGAATTTTTCAACGCTAACGAAGTGCAGCCGGGCCTCAGCGGGTGCTGTCTGTATAAAGAGCTGCCAGGCACAAAGAAAATTGAGTCCCGTTCCAAACCCTGTCTCACCAATCGTAAAGACCTCACCTGCATGAAGCGCGGCGAAACGACGTGGGAGCTCATTTTGAGCCAGAAAAACGTAACGGGTTTCTTCAAGGCCACTCGCCTTGGAAAAATAGACATCGCCAAAGGAGCGGGAGATCGGTTGACCCTGATCGTCCCAGTCCAACTCAGCGTGAAAGGTATCTGACATCGACTGCACTGCTTATTTGGGCCAAGCAAAGCGCAAGTCTAGCCGATCCGAACGCGAGATTTTAGAGGAATTAGCCAGCTCGCTTTTGAATTTCAGCGGCCTGGGTCATTCTGGAGATATACCGTCCGATCTGGTGCTCGGCCTCTTCACGGGTAAAAAAAGGTCCTTCGAGCGTACCTTCTCGCGTTGTGAAGAAATAATTGCCATTAACCCAGCTAATGCGCTCGCTGCGAAAATGAGTGGCTGAAGTACTATCTTCAGTGCGCTTACCAAACATGACTGATCTCCGAACCGATTTACTTTCTGACCGCGCAAAACAGCGTTGGTTTGCTTTACCGTCAACTATTTTGGCTATGGATATATTGCCAAGCGTTTCCAGAATGGCAGGGTTACAGCGCGAGTCGTATCACTAAAGGTGTAGGTGATAATTCGCTACCTGAAAAGCTTGAGATATAACCACTGAACATTAGAGTTCAGTTTTTAGGTATCTGTTGCATCCATTCATCCAGACATGGTTGATTGGTAGTCGCCTCGCTGTTATCTGTATATACATCCACCCTGTGCTCGAAAGACCTCCTTCATTCAACTACGCAAAAACGGGTTTCTTTTGTTAAGGCCCGTAGCGGTACTCTGACCCTCCATGCACGCTACTCGAATTCTGGAAGATCCGTTTTATTACCTGAATAATTTCCACACGGTACTGGCCTGGACCGGCGAGCGTTACAGTGATCTTCTGAATGAGACGGAGAAGGTGTTTCTCCAGGTTTTTCCTTCGCTTCCTAAAGCCTCGCAGGCCCTGTTGGTTAGAATGGTCATGCGCAAAGGGGCGCTGTTCCGAGGCAGCAAGCTGTGCTACCAGGAGATTGGCTGCCCCCATCAAGCAGTGTTGCCACTGGTTGAGCTGGGCTGGGTATCGGATAGGCCAGTACTTTCTCTAGAGCAACTGTTCGGGTTACTGAAAAAGGCAGAATTGGCTCAGGTCTTTCCTGAGCAGTTATCTCGCTCATCTTTAAAGAAGTCAGAGCAGCTTGAGGCGCTCAAGGCTGACTTTGATGATCCGAGGCTGCTGACGGAATGGTGCAGTTCGCTGGATGACCGCGTCTATGAAATTACCGTTACAAACATATGTGACCGATTAAGGCTTATGTTTTTCGGTAATTTACATCAGGACTGGAGCGAGTTCGTCTTATCGGATCTCGGAATTTTTCGTTATGAAAAGGTGGAATTTTCTGATTCATCACGAGGCTTCCGTGTCCGCAAAGACATCGATGATTACGTAGCACTATATGACTGTCGTGAGCGCTTTCGTGACGGAACTGCATTGGACGACATTCTAAATGTGCTCTCCAGATTACCGTTAGATAATGATTGGCTGGAGGCACGCAGAGGTAAACTGACTTATGAGGTTGCCTACTGCTGTGAACAGCAGGGTAACTTTACTGCCGCCCTGGATCTCTATCAGAGTTGCCGGCATCCTGGCGCAAGAATTCGCGCTATCCGCGTACTCGAAAAAACCGAGCAGTATAAAGCCGCTTTCGAACTGGCCTGCCAGGCAGAGCGAGCTCCAGAAAGTGATAGTGAAGCCCAGCTATTGGCCCGTATGTTACCCCGGCTGCGGCGTAAGCTGAGTATGCCCAAGTTGCCCAAGCGCATCGAACGCTGCGTTGAGCGTATCGACCTGACGTTACATCGTCTGGATGCTTGTCGTCCCGTTGAGTTATGTGTTCAAGAGCATCTGTCGGAACCTGATGCGCCGGTCTTTTATGTTGAAAATATCCTGATCAATGCGCTACTTGGTCTTTTATGCTGGGACGCAATTTTTGTTCCTTTGCCTGGAGCCTTCTTTCATCCTTTTCATCGCGCTCCTGCCGACATTCATATGCCGCAATTCGCAACCAGGCGTGCACAGCAATTTGAAGCATGCCTGTCTCAGCTCGAAAGTGGCTGTTATAAGGAAACCATCAAACGCAACTTCCTGGAAAAGCAGGGTATTCAGGCCCCTTTTATTGCATGGGGAGCCGTAACGGCAGAAGTGTTGGAGCTAGCATTGCAGTGCTTGCCTCCCCAGCATTTACGCGTGTGGTTCGAGCGAATACTTCAAGATGTAAAGGTCAACCGGACAGGATTTCCAGACTTGATCCAATTCTGGCCCCACGAGCGACGGTACCGCATGATCGAAGTGAAGGGACCGGGTGATCGTCTCCAAGATAATCAGGTTCGCTGGTTGGATTACTCTATGGCTCATGAAATGCCGGTATGTGTGTGTTATGTGCAATGGGAGGAGTCTGTTGCGTGCAGTACAGCGTTGCTGTAAGGGCTCTGTGTGAGTTTGTTGCTAAGCAGGGAGACCTTGATCTACGTTTCACGCCATCACCGACAGCCCTTGAGGGCATTCAAGGACATGGCATCGTTACCTCGCGTCGAAAGCAGTCTTACCAGCGGGAGGTCGCGCTGGAGGGTGAGTACAGGCATCTTCGCATCAAAGGGCGGGCCGATGGATACGACCCGGAGCTGAACCGGCTCGAGGAAATAAAAACTTACCGGGGTGACCTGACTCACATGCCGCCCAATCATCGTCACCTGCATTGGGCGCAAGCGAAGATATATGGATGGCTGTTATGCCAAAAATTGTCGCTTCATGAGCTCGAGCTGGCGTTGGTGTATTTTGATGTAGGCAGTCAGAAGGAAACTACTCTGCTTGAGCGGTTTACATCTGGAGTGCTTAAAGAGTACTTCGAACGGCAGTGCAGCCTGTTTCTGGACTGGGCTGAGCAGGAACTGACTCATCGCGAGCACCGCCAGCGTTACCTGGAGGCGTTACCCTTTCCACATGCCTCCTTTCGTACGGGGCAGCGTGATCTTGCCGAGGCTGTCTATAAAGCGGCCCACGTAGGCTGTAGCCTCATGATCCAGGCGCCCACGGGGATAGGCAAAACCATTGGCACCTTGTTTCCATTGCTCAAGGCTATGCCACGGCAAAATCTGGACAAGGTCTTTTTTCTTACCGCAAAGAATTCTGGTCGGCAGTTGGCTTTCAATGCGATGGGCGCTATCACCCAGGCCGCACCAGAGCTTTCGCTGCGTATTCTGGAGCTGAGGGCACGCGACAAGGCATGTGAACACACGGATAAAGCATGCCATGGTGAATCCTGTCCTCTGGCCAAGGGGTTCTATGACCGTTTGCCCCAAGCCCGGCAAGCCGCCTTGAAGGAAAAGGTACTGGATCATGATTCGCTACGCACCATAGCGCTTGGGTGGCAGGTTTGTCCCTATTACCTGAGTCAGGAGATGGCGCGCTGGTGCGATGTCATTGTAGGGGATTACAACTACTACTTTGACAGCAGCGCTATGCTTTTTGCCTTAAAGGAGCAGAGTCAATGGCGGATCGGAATCCTCGTTGATGAAGCTCATAATCTATTGGAGCGTGCGCGGGGGATGTATACCGCCTCTCTGGATCATGCTGTAGTAGCGTCACTTCGCAAAGAAAGACCTCCAGGGCTGAAGCAGCCACTGGATCGGATCAATCGTTGCTGGAATGCCTTAATCAAGGTACAACCCTCAACCTATCAGGCATACGACGAAATTCCCGCGAAGTTGTTATCCGCGCTGCAAAAAGCGATTTCAGCTATAAACGACCTGCTTAACGAGACGCTGGCTCCACTGGATGCTACGCTTCAGCGTTTCTATTTTGATGCAATTCAATTCGTTCGGATGGCTGAAAGTTTTGGTGAGCACTCACTGTTCGAATTACTGAAAAAAAATGAGCTGTCACGTAAACCAGCCGTGCAACAGTCCGTTGTAACCATACGGAATGTAGTCCCGGCACCTTTTATCGGCCCGCGATTCAACGCAACCCATGCCGCTATTCTTTTTTCCGCGACCTTAAGTCCGCCTCACTTCTTGCGGGATACGCTTGGGCTTGCAGCGGGTACACCTTGGGTTAACGTAAAGTCCCCGTTTGCGGCTGAACAGTTATCGGTTCGCCTCGTAGACAACATTTCGACGCGTTATCAGCACCGAGAGCAATCCCTGCGGCCCATTGCAGAGTTAATGGCTTGGCAGTACAGACAGGAGCCAGGAAATTATCTGGCTTTCTTTAGTAGCTTCGACTATCTCGAAAAGACTGCATCGTTATTTTCCAATCTTTTCCCGGACATTCCGCTTTGGCTCCAGGCACGGCAGATGAATGAGGCAGACAGGGTCCAGTTTCTGCAACGGTTTACAAACACCAGCAGCGGTGTTGGTTTCGTAGTACTAGGGGGGAGTTTTGGCGAGGGTGTCGATTTGCCAGGGCAGCGGCTGATAGGAGCTTTTATCGCAACACTTGGCCTTCCTCAGATCAATCCTACCAATGAACAAATCAGGACGAAGCTCGACCGACAATTTGGTACTGGTTATGACTATGCCTACTTTTATCCAGGTATGCATAAGGTCATTCAGGCAGCAGGTCGCGTCATAAGGACAACCTCTGATCGTGGTGTGCTGTACCTGATTGATGACCGTTTTGCTCAGTCCAAGGTCAGACGGCTATTGCCTGAGTGGTGGAAGGCGCAGACCTTTCGATGGCCTTACAGCGTTAACCAGAAATAAGTCTGAAGGAAAAAGCGTAGGCTGGAGAGGCGGTAGTAGGGGAAGGGACTCAGGGCCTGAACGAGTTGTCCAGGCCCTGAGGTGAGGCACTGTTAGCGAGCCATCGCTACCAGTACTTCAGAGGCAGGAACATTGAAGTCTACTGACATCATCACGCTCAGCGCAGTGATCGTAACGATGGAGAAGACGAACAATTTTCTTGCCCAGGCATTGTCATCGTTGGTCTTGTAGCCCATTAGAGCCATGCGCAACCAATAAACGCCCATGGCTGCTGCAACCACCAAGTACTTATAACCGGCGTAGCCCCCAATCGTGAGCGCTAGCGTAGCGGCCAGAAAGGCCAGGATATAGACCGTAATATGGCGCTTGGTTACAGGGATACCCTTCATGACTGGCAATACCGGAATTGAAGCTGCCCGATAGTCGTTCAGTCTGAAGATTGCAATGGCGTAGGAGTGCGGCATTTGCCAGAGGCAGAAAATCAGCAGAAGAATAGCGGCACCCATATCGAACTCATTGCTAACGGCGCAATAGCCGATTACAGGAGGAGCCGCACCCGACAGGCTACCCACTAGGGTGCCATACACAGATTTACGCTTCAGGCACAGGCTGTATAGACCCACATACACAACGAATCCCATGAGCCCAAAGGCTGCGGATAGCGCATTTACCTTGAAGTAAAGAAGCGCGATACCCGCAATGCCCAAGAGCGTGGCATAGGACAATGTGACACTTGGAGAGATAAGTCCTTGGACGAGGACACGATTTTTCGTCCGTTCCATGACCTTATCAATGTCACGGTCAATATAGTTATTGAAGACGCAGCCGGAAGCGATGACCAGAGACACCCCTACTGCGGTAGCTAAGAAAAGTGCTAAGTCGATGCTTCCTTTCGAAGCAAGGAAAAAACCTCCGGCAACCGAGATCAGGTTGCCGAAGATAATGCCAGGCTTCGTTATAAGTAGGTATTTCTTGATCATCGAAGCGACTCTTAGTGGGCCAGCATGTTGCTATGCATGCCGTGAATGATCCACAGTGACCCTGCAACCACGATGACAGTAATCAGAATAGTGAAGGCAAAAGCGATCACATTCCAGCGCTGCTCGGACGACGTATTCATGTGCAGGAAGAACACTAGGTGTACAAAGATCTGCACAAGTGCCATTACCCAGATCACGATCAGCGTAGCCGACTGTGACAGCACAGGGTTCATGACGATGCCGAATGGGATCACGGTCAGGATGACGGACAGAACGAAGCCAATGATGTACGACTTCACAGTGCCGTGGCTGGAGCCCGCGTGGACAATATGTCCGTGTTCGTGAGCCATTACATAACCCCCATCAGATATACAACGGTAAACACGCAGATCCAGACGATGTCCAGGAAGTGCCAGAAGAGGCTCAGGCACATCAGGCGGGTCTGGTTGGTCGCAGTCAGACCTTTCTGGCTAACCTGAATCATCAGGATTGCCATCCAGATCAGACCGGATGTGACGTGCAGACCGTGAGTACCGACCAAGGTAAAGAACGCAGATAGAAACGCGCTACGCTGAGGGCCAAAGCCTTCAGCAATCAGGTGATGGAATTCGTTGATTTCCATCACGATGAAGCCAAGGCCGAGCAGGAAGGTAACAGCCAGCCAGCCCAGCGCCTTGCTCTTTTGCTCCTTGTGTGCAGCGATCATGGCAAAGCCATACGTGATACTACTGAACAGCAGCAGGAAGGTTTCTACCAGAACATAAGGCAGTTCAAAAATTTCTTTACCGGTAGGACCGCCGGCAAAGCTACCGCTCAGGACAGCGTAGGATGCGAAGATAGTCGCAAACAGAATGCAGTCCGTCATCAGGTACAGCCAGAAACCGAATACAGTCATGGATCCGGCATCGTGGTGCCCATGCTCCTCAGCATGGGCAACTTGGTTGTGAAGAACTTGACTAGACATAAGTTTAAGCCTGACTCGCTGCTAGTTTCTGGAGATGTTCATTCTCGATACGTGCCACTTCAGCGGCAGGTACGTAGTAGTCGATGTCATCGTCGAAGCTGCGAACGATAAAGGTAGCGATCATGCCGACGAATCCAACAGCAGCTAGCCACCAGATGTGCCAGATAAGAGCAAAGCCGAGGGCTAGACTGAACATACCCATGATGAATCCAACGCCTGTGTTGCGCGGCATGTGAATGTCTTTGTAGTCAGCAGCTTTACGCTCAGCCAGACCTTTTTCCTTAGCTCCCCAGTACGCGTCGATATCATCAACAACCGGCTGCTCTGCGAAGTTATAGAAAGGTGGCGGAGAAGAAGTAGACCATTCCAATGTACGGCCACCCCATGGATCACCGGTTACGTCCTGGTTCAGCTTGCGATCACGGATGCTGACGTAGTACTGCAGCAGCTGGCATATAACGCCACACAGAATGATGGCTGTACCAATAGCCGCCACGATCAGCCAAGGATGCCAGTCCGGGTTGTCATAATGGTTCAGACGACGAGTCATACCCATGAAGCCCAGTACATACAGCGGCATGAAGGCAAGGTAGAAGCCAACCAACCAGCACCAGAAGGCATATTTGCCCAACTTTTCGTTAAGCGTGAAGCCGAATGCTTTCGGGAACCAGTAAGCCACACCCGCAAAGTAACCGAAGACGGCACCGCCGATGATCACGTTGTGGAAGTGAGCGATCAGGAACAGGCTGTTATGCAGCACAAAGTCAGCGCCTGGAACAGCCAGCAGAACGCCAGTCATACCACCGATACTGAAAGTGATAATGAAGCCAATGGTCCACATCATCGGAGTGGTGAAGCGGATACGGCCTTTGTACATGGTGAAGAGCCAGGTAAAGATCTTCACACCAGTCGGGATGGCAATAATAGTCGTAGCGATACCGAAGAACGCATTGACGTTAGCACCGGAGCCCATGGTAAAGAAGTGGTGCAGCCATACAATAAAGGACAGCACGGTAATAGCCAGCGTAGCCCATACCATGGATACGTAGCCGAACATGCGCTTGCCGCTGAATGTAGACGCTACCTCAGAGAACACGCCAAAGGCGGGCAGAATGAGGATATATACTTCCGGGTGACCCCACGCCCAAATCAAGTTGACGTACATCATGGGGTTGCCACCAAGCTCGTTGGTGAAGAAGTGCATGCCCAGATAACGGTCAAGCGAGAGCATAGCCAATGTGGCGGTCAGAATCGGGAAAGCTGCAATGATCAGAATGCTGGTGCACAGGGCGTTCCAGGTGAAGATCGGCATTCTCATCAGAGTCATGCCAGTGGTGCGCATTTTTAGAATGGTCACCACAAAGTTCACGCCTGTTAATAGCGTACCCAGTCCCGAAAGTTGCAATGCCCAAATGTAGTAATCCACCCCTACGCCCGGACTGTATTGGATACCTGACAATGGTGGATAAGCTACCCAGCCGGTTGCTGCGAACTCACCAATGGCTAGAGATAGGTTGATAAGGATTGCACCTACCGCAAATACCCAGAAACTGAAAGAGTTCAGGAAGGGGAAGGCAACGTCTCGTGCGCCAATTTGCAGCGGCACGACAAGGTTCATGAGACCAGTCACCATTGGCATGGCCACGAAGAAGATCATGATCGTGCCGTGTGCGGTAAAAATCTGGTCGTAGTGATGTGGAGGCAGATAGCCTTCTGCACCGCCGGCTGCGATAGCCTGCTGTGCACGCATCATGATGGCGTCGGAGAAGCCGCGGAGCAGCATGATGAGCGCCACCAGGATGTACATCACCCCGATTTTCTTGTGGTCAACCGTCGTGATCCATTCGGACCACAGGTAACCCCATTTTTTGAAATAGGTGAGGCCGATAAATACGGCTATCACACCCAGAATCATGGCACCGACCGCACCTACGATGATCGGTTCATGATAAGGAATGTCTGCGAGACTTAATTTTCCGAACATGATTTACTCCGCCGCACCTTCGTGCGCACTCTTATTCATTGCCTGATCCATTACCTGATCTACACGCTTGCTGTAATCGCCTTTCAAGTATTTATCGATGATGTCCTGGAAAAGGTGAGGAGCCACGGATGAGTAATACTCGATCGGGTGCTTCTCGCTGGGCATGGCCAGGTCTGCATAGACCTCAGAGCTCAGTGTCTTAGGAGAAGCCTTGACCTTGTCGACCCACGCGTTGAACTCTTCAGGTGTCGTAGCGTGTGCGATGAACTTCATATCCGAGAAGCCAGCGCCGCTGTAGTTGGCCGAGCCACCGCCATACTGGCCAGTTTCATGAGCCATCAAATGCAGTTGGGTCTGCATGCCACCCATGGCGTAGACCATGCTGCCCAAGGCCGGAATAAACAGAGTGTTCATGACGGTATCGGAGGTGATGCGAAAGTTAACCGGCGTGTTGGCCGGGAATGCAATCTCGTTGACCGTAGCGATACCCTGTTCCGGATAAACGAAAACCCACTTCCAATCGGTAGCAATAGCTTCGATGGTAATCGGCTTGACGTCAGAGTCGAGTGGCCTGAAAGGGTCAAGAGAGTGGCTGGTCTTCCAGATGAGCACGGCCAGAATAGCCACGATCACCAGCGGAACACCCCATACAACCACTTCGACCTTAGTCGAGTGCGCCCAGTTGGGTGCGTAATCGGCATCCTTATTGGAGGCGCGATATTTGATTGAGAAAAGGATCGCCATGACGATGACTGGGATAACGACAATCAACATCAGGCCAGTGGCAGTCAATATAAGGTGTTTTGATTCTAAACCTACTGGGCCTTTAGGGTCTAAAAGCGTCATGTTACAACCACTGAGTAAACCAGTGGCACCTAAAGCCAATAGGCTAGAAAAAATACTATGTTTCTTTTTTCTCATCTCACGACCTCGGTTGAGGGGCACTCTTCGTTTCAGGGGGATAGCCAGTAATCGGTACCATCACTTATTTAAGTGCGGCGCAGAAATAGGTCAGGCTGATGAAGCTTTGGGTGTCGCGGTCATTACAAACGTGTCGATGACGTCGTGCGTCATTGAGTCACATGTAAGGATATGTTACGACCGAAATCCATTTGAGCCAAGCTGAGCCGGTCTTGGGCCTACGTCTGGATTGCACGTTTCACCAGTCCTCCTTACCTAGCCTGCGTAGAGTGCGGGCTTGTTCGGGCCTTAATGTTGAAATCGATCGCAACTGGAAAACAGGACTCTCCCAGACAGGCTACGCGCTCGTGGTATTACCAAGCATAGCAGGGGATACATTTAAGGCTTGGCCGTGCCATGAATCTTATTCACGTCAGTGCCGTGTACCAAAAATAACGCTGCAACTTGGGTAGCGTAAGCTGTACCAATAAGCACGAGGCCTATGCGGACGCGCTAATGGGCAGCATCCGGACCAATCTCGCTTGCTTACCAACCCGGTGGACTTGAAGCCATCTGCTTGCGAGCGAGCATATTGTTGCAAGTTGAAAATTCACCCTGCCTTATGTAGGCATATTGCTATCAATCAGGTGTTTTTTCTCTCTCTCAAGAGCGCTTCAAGGCACGCCTTATTGGGCCGTGCGCAGTTTAAGTTCATCTAGGGTTCACGTCTATCATTGAGTCGCTTTTAGGCGATACAAGGAGCTAGCTAAGTCCTTGATTTTTCAATGCCTGCTTCAATATGTCGCACCTTGATTGAGAGATTGTTGATTGTAGGGAATTGACAGCAGGCAAGTACTACAAAAAGAAGCGGAAAAGGAGTCGAAGCGAGAGTGCTAAAAATAAAGATTGTTACATATTGTGAAATTATGTTTTGTCATGAAAGTACGCTGGCAAGCATACGCCAGCGCAACTCAAATAAGGTTTGGTTTCTACGAAGTCAGTTCTGTTATGCATATTGGGACTTTCTTATTTAAAAGACTATTTACTAAGTTCAAGTAATTAATTTAGCAGCATACCTTTTAATAAAGGTTTCTAGTTCAAGTGCGACCCCATTCTTTGCACATCTTGAAGCCATCTCAATCGTTGTTCCTCGCTACTTGCTCTTATTGGTGCGAATTCCAGATGATCACGAATCTGTATGCCACACACATCCAAGGCCTCTCGCATCATGAGGCGATGCGGAGAAAGTCCTCTCAGGCGCTTCCAGGGAGTAGGCAGGCTGTCAGCAGTGACGATAAGGTCAGCGCTTCGGCCTGATAGAAGTTGTTCGCCTCCCCAGATCTGATCGCGATAAGCGAATGCGAAGCCTGGCAAGAAAACACGCTCGATAAAGCCGCTTAAAAGGGCAGGTAGGCCACCCCACCAGATGGGGTAAACAAATAGAAGATGTTCTGCCCAATGAATCAGTCGTTGAGCTTCCAGCAAATCTTCTTCAAGAATCTGGCTCTTATCGTAGCCTTCTCGAAGTACCGGGTCGAAACTAAGCTCTCCCAGTCGTAATTCACGTACTACATGATTATGTTGGCGAGCCCCTTGTATATAGGCTGCGCTCAATGCATGACAAAAGCTTTCGCTCTTGGGCGAGCCCTGGATAACCAGGACTCGCTTGCCATCGCCCTCTAGAGGTGTTGCGCCCGTTCTTGGCTCAGCCATGGCTGCCTGCTTCCAGCATGGTTTCAGGTCTTACCCACTCATCGAACTGCGCCTCGTTCAGATGACCAAGCTCAAGGGCTGCTGTTCTGAGGGTCTTATTTTCGGCATAAGCCTTCTTCGCAATTTCAGCGGCCTTGTCATAACCAATGTGGGGGTTCAAGGCTGTTACAAGCATCAGACCCTGCTCAAGGTGAGCTGCCATTTTCTCGGCGTCAGGCTCCATGCCGGCTACGCAATGTTTGTTGAAATTGCGGCAGCCGTCGGCCAGTAAGCGAATGGATTCAAGAATGTTATAAGCAATGACAGGCTTGAAGACGTTCAGCTGCAGATGCCCCTGGCTGGCAGCGAAAGTGATGGTGGTATCGTTCCCCATTACCTGGCAGGCCAGCATGGTCAAGGCTTCCGCCTGGGTTGGATTGACCTTGCCGGGCATAATGGAGCTGCCAGGTTCATTGGCTGGTAGCTTGACCTCGGCAAAGCCTGCCCTGGGGCCGGAGCCCAGCAGGCGCAGGTCGTTACCAATCTTCATGAGGGCTACGGCCAGCGTTTTCAGTGCGCCTGACAGTGCGGTAAGTGGTTCGTGACCTGCCAGGGCAGCAAACTTGTTAGGTGCAGTGACAAAGGGTAGGCCGGTAAGTGATGCAATTTCTTTTGCAATCGCCTCGTCGAAGCCTTTGGGAGAGTTGAGGCCAGTTCCTACTGCCGTTCCGCCCTGAGCAAGTTCATAAATGGCTGGAAGGGCTGAGCGAATGGCGCTCTGAGCGATGTCGAGCTGAGCGACGTAGGCCGATACTTCCTGGCCGAAAGTAATAGGTGTTGCGTCCATCATATGGGTACGGCCAGTTTTGACCAGACTCATATGGCGTGCGGCCTGCTGGGCCAGACCTCCGGAAAGCTCATCGATAGCAGGCAGCAGATCTCCCAGTACGGCTTGTGCGGTTGCGATGTGCATTGCAGTCGGGAAGCAGTCGTTGGAGCTTTGGCCGCGGTTGACATGATCGTTAGGGTGCACAGGCTTCTTGCCACCCTTGCCCTGGCCTGCAAGTTCATTGGCGCGCCCCGCGATCACCTCATTGACGTTCATATTGCTTTGGGTGCCGCTGCCGGTTTGCCAGACAACCAAGGGAAACTGATCATCATGACGCCCTTCAAGCACCTCATTGCTTGATTGCTCGATAAGGTCCGCTATCTCTTGCGGCAATTCGCCTAACCCTGCATTCACCCGAGCCGCTGCTTTCTTGATCAGCGTAAGTGCATGCACGATCGCCAGCGGCATTTTCTGGCCACCAATGGCGAAGTTTTCCATAGAGCGCTGTGTCTGAGCTCCCCAATAGGCATTTTCGTCGACTTCTACAGGACCTAGGCTGTCGGTTTCGGTACGGCTCATGATGCTCTCCTGCATGCAAATTTTGGGTGGTCGGCGCGCTGGCCAATGAAAGGCTTTCAAGCAGTAATGGGAAACCAATAGGGCCAAGGCTAGCGCTTATCGGTGATTAGTCTATTCAGATGTGGGGTGGGTTCCGAAAACATTAGGCGGGTCAGATTTCAGCTAGATTTACCATTGAAGATGCTGAAGCTTGCCTGAACGGAGCCGGAATACGACTTGAGTCATCGGGAAACACGTGGGCAGAATACAGATCTTTTAGCTATCGCTATTCATGTTTAAAGGATGTCCGATGAAGACTTTTCGTGCTGTCTGCACCGCTGTGATGCTCTCTGGTGTCAGTGGCCTGGCCCTGGCTGATGCGGCTAGCCATGCTGCCCAAGCCGAGCGGTTTCTAAAGCTGGCCAACGCCGACAAGCTCACTACACCGGTTTATGCCCAAGTGCATGAATTGTTTGATCAGCATTTCGCCCAGGCCAAGGCTCCGAGCAAGAAGGCTGTTCTTGAAAGCTACATTGCGCGTGCTAATGCAACACTGGACAAGTCGATTGGTTGGGACAAGGTTAAGCCTGATCTGGTCAAACTCTATACTCAGAACTTCAGTGAAGCCGAGCTGAAAGACTTGATCGACTTCTACCAGTCTCCACTGGGTAAGAAAATGATGAATACGCTACCGCAGATCTCCATGCAGTCTGCCCAGCTGACCCAGGGCAAGCTCGAGCAGGCAGTTCCCCAGGTCAACAAGCTGCTGAGTGATATGGATAAGGAGCTGGGTGTTAAGCCACAGGCTGCTCCTGAAGGTAGCGGTTCTAAGAAATAAGCGAGACCTATCCATGAGTATGCGCGACCGTATTCTTTCAACGTTAAGCATGCTGCAGCCGCAGCATCTTGATGTTGTTGACGAAAGCCACATGCACAGCCGTGGTCAGGAAACCCATTACAAGGCTGTAGTGGTCAGTGAACAATTTGAAGGGTTGAATGCCGTTAAGCGGCATCAGAAGGTCTACGGGGCGCTGGGTGGGCTGATGGGTGAGTTTCATGCCCTGGCGCTTCATACCTACACACCCGAAGAATGGGCCAGACAAGGAATGGCACCTGAGTCGCCGACATGTCGCGGTGGCAGCAAGCATGACGGACTGCACGACTAGAAGTGGCTGTGATCCGCTTGAGGGCTCTGTTCAAGCCCGTCGCGCTTCCTTAGACTTGTCGCTCCAGCGCCGGCCTTTGCCGGCGTTGTGCATTAACCGGTCCGTCCCTTACGAGGACGACCACTGGAGAAGTCGACATGTCTGGTTCTATTGTTGTAGCTGCACTGTATAAATTTGTCACCCTTGAAGATTACGTCGAGCGCCGTGAGCCCTTGCTTACTGTCATGTTGGACAATGAGGTAAAGGGCACCCTGCTACTGGCGCAAGAGGGCATCAATGGCACCATTGCTGGCTCTCGGGCCGGAATTGATGCGGTTCTGGCTTTTTTGAAGGCAGACTCGCGTCTGGTTGATCTTGAGCACAAGGAATCCTATTGCGATGAGCAGCCGTTCTATCGGACCAAGGTCAAGCTCAAGAAGGAAATTGTTACCTTGGGCGTGCCGGGCGTCGATCCCAACAAGAAGGTTGGAACCTACGTAGATCCGAAAGACTGGAATGCGCTTATTTCAGACCCTGATGTTGTATTGATTGATACGCGCAATGATTACGAGGTCGGTATCGGGACCTTTACCAATGCGGTGGATCCCAAGACCAAATCCTTCCGCGAGTTTCCTCAGTATGTCAGGCAGAATTTTGATCCTTCCCGTCATAAAAAAGTGGCCATGTTCTGCACTGGTGGTATCCGCTGCGAGAAAGCGTCGAGCTTCATGCTCAATGAGGGCTTCGAAGAGGTCTATCATCTTAAGGGTGGTATTCTGAAATATCTGGAAGAGGTGCCGCAGGAAGACAGTCTTTGGCAGGGCGACTGTTTTGTGTTCGATAACCGTGTAACGGTCAGGCACGATCTGAGTGAAGGGGAGTATGATCAGTGTCATGCTTGCCGGACGCCCATATCAGCTGCAGATCGGGAATCTGAGCACTACGTGCCTGGCATTAGCTGCCCTCATTGCTGGGACTCATTGCCAGAAAAAACACGTATCAGCGCACGTGAGCGTCAGAAGCAGATTGAGCTGGCCAGGCAGCGGAATCAGCCGCATCCCATTGGCCGGGATCCCCGACAGGTTTCCAAGCTATCGCAGGAGGCTTGACCTATGAAGGCGCGATTGCTCTATGTAATGGATCCTATGTGTTCCTGGTGCTGGGGGTTCGCGCCTGTCATGGAAGCACTGGCTGAGCAGGCACGTCTCTATGGCGTGCCCATGCATCTTGTCGTAGGTGGGCTGCGTAGAGAGCGAGTCGCCATGGATGCCGCAGCGCGGGTGCGTACTCTGTCTTATTGGCAAGCAGTCGAGGAAACTACAGGCCAACCCTTCACGGTTGACAATGCGCTGCCTGAAGGCTTTGTCTACGATACAGAGCCAGCCTGTCGTGCGCTGGTTGTAGCCAGAGGATTGGATGAGCAGGCGGTATGGCCGCTGGCAAAGCTTATCCAGCGTGCTTTTTATGTAGAAAACCGCGATGTTACCCAGCCGGCTGTTCTTGTTGAGATGGCGGAGAAGGCAGGACTGCCTCGCATTGAGTTTGCTCCGGCTTTCGATGCCCCAGAAACAAGAGCCGCAACCCAGGCGGACTTTGACTGGGCTCTCAATTTAGGCATTGCAGGCTTCCCGACCTTGCTGGCGGAGCGTGAGGGTCAGCTAGCGCTTGTCACCAATGGTTATCAGCCCCTCGATAACCTCTCCGAGCTTTTAGACATGTGGTTGGTGCGCGGTACTGAGTTCTAGTCCGCCTATTGTCTTTAAACCCTCATGATCCCTCGGGGTCTATCAAGGTACGTCCTTGCCTATGGCTATATATCAATGATTAGTATATCCAATACTGTTTCCCTGCCAGATACTGAAGTGGAATTGACGGCGGTGCGTGCTCAGGGGGCGGGCGGCCAAAATGTAAACAAGGTATCCAGCGCCATTCATTTGCGTTTCGATATCCGGGCTTCGTCGCTCCCGGATTTTTATAAGGAAAGGCTGCTGGCTCTGCAGGACACGCGTATTACGCGTGAAGGTGTTGTGGTACTCAAGGCGCAGCAATACAGAACGCAGGAGCAGAACCGTGAAGATGCATTAACGCGTCTTGCTGAGCTTATTCAGAGTGTTACCCGCGTTCAAAAAACACGCCGCCCAACCAAGCCAACGCTGGCGTCCAAAAAGAGACGACTCGAAGGAAAGACCAAGCGCAGTGCAGTCAAGGCAGGGCGTGGCCGGGTTGATTTTTCATAGAGGAGCTTGTACGGGCATTTGATGTGTCTGCAGTGTTTCCTGAGCATGACTCCCTTCTTTTGATGTAAGCCTGCCTTTTTGATGGTAATCAGATTATCTGGCGCCTCGGCTGTCTTTCACCGGGACATCAGCGATTTACGTTCCTGTCCATGATCAAGCAGCATCAGTACTGAGATAGCCGTTAAGACCTTTGTCGAATAGTTACCAAGGCGCTCAGCCAGTAAAACGGAACTACAAAAACAACAAACTTCTCCGTTGAGGTAACCGCCATGAGTGCCGCATCCCTCTATCCCGTACGTCCTGAAGTAGCCGCCCTGACGCTGACTGATGACGCTAGCTATAAGGCTCTATATCAGAAGTCCGTGATTAATCCAGACGGATTCTGGCGGGAGCAGGCCCAGCGGATCAGCTGGACAAAGCCATTTACTCGCGTCAAACAAACTTCATTTGACGATCACCATGTCGATATCAAGTGGTTTGCCGATGGAACGTTGAACGCGTCTTACAATTGCCTTGATCGCCATCTCGAAACGCGGGGTGATCAAGTGGCTATTATCTGGGAGGGCGATGATCCTTCTGAGCATCGTCACATTACCTATCGTGAATTGCACGAAGAGGTCTGCAAGTTTGCTAACGCACTGCGTGGCCAGGATGTACACCGTGGTGACGTAGTCACCATCTATATGCCAATGATTCCAGAAGCAGTGGTGGCCATGTTGGCGTGCGCTCGCATCGGTGCGGTGCATTCTGTCGTCTTCGGCGGCTTTTCTCCCGAGTCATTAGCGGGTCGTATCAGTGACTGTCGCTCTAAAGTCATCATCACTGCGGACGAGGGTGTCCGAGGCGGCAAGAAAACACCTCTGAAAGCCAACGTTGACGAGGCCTTGACCAATCCGGATACATGCTGTGTTCGTAAGGTCATTGTATGCAAGCGTACGGGTGCCCCCATTGCCTGGCATGCGCACCGCGACGTCTGGTATCACGACGTAACTCAGGTTGCCTCCGCGCACTGCGAGCCCAAGGAGATGGATGCCGAGGCGCCACTGTTCATCCTGTATACCTCAGGCTCTACCGGTAAACCCAAGGGCGTCATGCATACTACTGGCGGCTATATGGTTTATGCGTCACTCACGCATGAGCGGGTGTTCGACTATAAGCCAGGCGAGGTTTATTGGTGTACGGCTGATGTAGGCTGGATTACCGGTCATAGCTACATTGTCTACGGGCCTTTAGCCAATGGGGCTACCACATTATTGTTCGAAGGGGTCCCCAACTACCCGGACGTAACCCGTGTCGCCCAGATTATCGACAAGCATCAGGTAAATATTCTGTATACCGCTCCGACGGCTATCCGGGCGATGATGGCCCAGGGGGATGCGGCTGTTCGAGGGGCCGATGGTAAAAGTCTGCGCCTGCTGGGGTCAGTAGGTGAGCCGATCAACCCTGAGGCGTGGCACTGGTACTACAAAACCGTAGGACAAGAGCGTTGCCCGGTTGTTGATACCTGGTGGCAGACCGAGACGGGCGGAATTCTGATCAGTCCATTGCCTGGCGCTACGGCCTTGAAGCCTGGCTCCGCCACACGGCCTTTCTTTGGTGTTCAGCCAGCACTTGTCGATAATGAAGGCAATATCATTGAAGGGGCTGCGGAGGGCAATCTGGTTATTCTAGATTCCTGGCCGGGACAGGCGCGCACGATCTACGGTGACCACGATCGTTTCGTGGATACCTATTTCAAGACATTCAAGGGTATGTATTTCACCGGGGACGGCGCCCGTCGTGACGAGGATGGTTATTACTGGATTACCGGTCGCGTTGATGATGTCCTTAATGTTTCGGGACACCGCATGGGTACGGCAGAGATTGAAAGCTCAATGGTTGCACATCCCAAGGTGGCCGAAGCTGCTGTGGTAGGAATGCCTCACGATCTCAAAGGGCAGGGGATCTATGTTTACGTTACCCTCAACTCAGGTGAAGAGCCTTCGGAAGCGTTACGTCAAGAGCTCAAGCAGTGGGTGCGTAAGGATATAGGGCCTATTGCAACGCCTGACATCATTCAGTGGGCGCCGGGGCTGCCCAAAACACGCTCCGGAAAAATCATGCGTCGGATCCTGCGCAAGATTGCTGTAGGTGAATATGACGCGTTGGGCGACATTTCAACCTTAGCCGATCCAGGTGTTGTTCAGCAGCTTGTTGATACCCATCGTGGCATGACTCAGGCTGTAGCATGAGTACGTAACAACGGATGCGCCGAAATGAGGCCATGAGTAACATCTAGGCTTCATTTCGGCGCATTCTCTCTTCCCTGGCTCTACACGAATTGAGCTAAGCAGCGGTTTCATAAGGAAATATTGTCCTTGGGCGCGCTTATTGCTTCGTATATCTATTTTTAATTTTTTTCAAGCATGCTATCGTATAGCCTGTCAAGACTGTTTAGGTCTGTCTAAAACCCTTCTGTAATTACTTGTCGCATAGACGAAATAACCCTTACTAGGCTGCCGCTAGAATGCCGCTACCCACGCTGCTGCATTGCTGGTGCCATGCATGTGCATAGAGTATTGCCATGCGTATTGGTAGCCTGGGCTATTAACTAACGTCCGCAGCCCATTCCTTCGTAGGAGCTTGCATGAAAAAGCTGGCATTGCTTGGCGCTCTCGCGCTGTCTGTCCTCACCAACGTATCTGTAGCGGCCGATGGCAAGCCGGTTCGCATCGGAATTGAAGCAGCGTATCCGCCCTTTGCCTCGAAAGCAGCCGACGGCAGCATCGTGGGTTTTGACTATGACATCGGTAACGCGCTGTGTGCTGAAATGAAGGTCAAGTGCCAGTGGGTTGAGCAGGAGTTTGATGGTCTTATCCCTGCACTCAAAGTACGCAAGATCGACATGATCCTGTCATCGATGTCCATCACCGATGAACGTAAGCGTTCCGTTGACTTCACCAATAAGTATTACAATTCGCCAGCTAAGCTGGTGATGAAGGAAGGCGCTCAGGTCAACGATATCAAGACTGACCTGAAGGGTAAGAAGCTGGGTGTACAGCGTGGCAGTATTCATGACCGCTTTGCTACCGAGGTACTGGAGCCTGCCGGCGTGAGCATCACCCGCTATAGCTCTCAGAATGAAATCTATCTTGATCTGACCGCGGGCCGTCTCGACGGCACATTGGCCGATGCTACCTTATTGGACGACGGCTTCCTGAAAACCGATGCAGGCAAAGGGTTTGCCTTTACCGGGCCTGACTTCAATGATTCCAAGTATTTTGGCGAAGGTATCGGTATCGCTGTACGCAAGAACGACGGTGAGCTGAAAGAAAAGTTGAACACTGCAATCAGCACCATTCGCGAGAACGGTACGTATAAGAAAATTCAGGACAAATACTTTAATTTCAATATTTACGGAAATTAACGAATCCTGATGAGGCGTGGTGGCTTCACTGCCATCGCGCCTGTTTTGTATCTGGGCGCTTGATTTTGTTGCGCTGAGGAGTTGTCCACTATGCTCAACGGCTACGGGGCGAATATTGTCGATGGTGCCTGGCTTACCATACAGCTGGCCCTGATATCCATGGTGTTGGCCTGCGGCCTGGGTCTGGCTGGCGCTGCCTTTCGCCTTTCACCGGTACGCTGGCTGGCTTGGCTGGGCGATCTGTATTCGACAGTCATCCGGGGAATTCCCGACCTGGTATTGATTCTGCTGATCTTCTACGGTGGTCAGGATTTGATCAATCGTCTGGCTCCTATGGTGGGGTATGACGATTACATAGATATCAATCCGTTTGCAGCAGGTGTTTTTACTCTGGGTTTCATCTTCGGCGCATATTTGTCCGAAACCTTTCGAGGCGCTTTTTTGGGTATTCCAAAAGGGCAGGCTGAAGCGGGTGTTGCCTATGGCATGAGCGGCATCCAGGTATTTTTCCGAATTCTTGTCCCGCAAATGATTCGACTGGCCATCCCTGGATTTACCAATAATTGGTTAGTACTGACCAAGGCAACCGCGCTGATCTCTCTGGTGGGACTGCAGGACATGATGTTCAAGGCCAAGCAGGCGGCCGATGCTACCCGCGAGCCCTTCACGTTTTACGTGGCTGTTGCGGCGCTTTATCTGATTATCACCAGCGTGTCGCTTCTGTTGTTGAGGCTGGTTGAAAGACGTTATTCCGCAGGCGTTAAGGTGGCTGACCTATGATCTTTGACTACAACGTCATCTGGGAAAATTTGCCGCTTTATTTTAACGGGCTTCTGGTTACCTTGAAGTTGCTGGCTGTTTCTCTGGTCATTGGGCTGGCCGCTGCCATCCCGCTGGCGTTTATGCGGGTATCCAAGCGTATTCTGATCAATTTTCCTGCCTGGCTTTACACGTATGTAATTCGAGGAACACCAGGCTTGGTGCAGCTTTTCCTGATCTATTACGGCTTGGCTCAATTCGAGGTGATAAGGGAAAGCTGGCTCTGGCCTTGGCTCTCGAACGCCACGTTTTGTGCATGCCTGGCCTTTGCCATCAACACGAGCGCTTATACCGCCGAGATCATTGCGGGTAGCTTGAAGGCAACGCCGCACGGTGAGATCGAGGCGGCTCAGGCGATGGGAATGTCCCGTTCGCTCATGTATCGGCGGATCGTATTACCTTCTGCATTGCGTCGCGCACTGCCTCAGTACAGCAATGAGGTCATCATGATGCTGCAGACGACTAGTCTGGCCTCGATCGTAACCCTGGTCGACATTACCGGCGCAGCCCGTACAGTCAATTCCCAGTTTTATCTGCCTTTCGAGGCCTATGTCACCGCCGGCGTGTTCTACCTTGCGCTGACGTTTATTCTGGTCCGGCTATTCAAACTGGCCGAGCGGCACTGGCTCGCCTATCTGGCGCCTCGTAAACATTAAATATCGAGTACGAGCCGGGGCCTGTGCACTGGCTAGACTAATCAAGGCTTTGAAACCATGTTCAAACTTGAAATACAGGATCTACACAAGCGTTACGGTGATCATGAGGTGATCAAGGGGGTTTCGCTTGCGGCCAAGGCCGGCGATGTCATCAGTATCATCGGCTCCAGCGGTTCGGGTAAATCGACGTTGCTACGTTGCATCAATATGCTGGAACAGCCCCATGCGGGCAAAATCCTGCTTAATGGTGAAGAGCTCAAGCTGCAGTCTACCAAGCAGGGTGCGCTCAAGGCGGCAGATCCCAAGCAGCTGCAGAAGATGCGCTCGCGCTTGGCGATGGTGTTTCAGCATTTCAATCTATGGTCACATATGACGGTGATGCAGAACGTGATCGAGGCGCCAATTCATGTATTGGGTGTTCCCAAGGCTAAAGCCATCGAGCGAGCTGAGCGTTATCTGGCCAAGGTCGGGGTATCTCATCGTAAGGATGCATACCCTGCCCATATGTCGGGAGGCGAGCAGCAACGTGTAGCAATAGCTCGCGCGCTGGCCATGGAGCCTGAAGTTATGCTGTTTGATGAACCTACCTCTGCGCTGGATCCTGAGCTGGTAGGAGAGGTGCTCAAGGTGATGCGTGATCTGGCGCTTGAAGGGCGTACCATGGTGGTGGTTACCCATGAGATGGGCTTTGCCAGAGAGGTCTCCAATCAGGTTATCTTTCTGCATCAGGGGCGCGTCGAGGAGTCTGGCAATCCTCGTGAAGTTTTGGCTAATCCGAGCAGTGTGCGACTACAACAATTCCTGTCTGGCAGCTTGAAATAACATATGGCCATTCGTATAGGCTTTTTGATTTGGCCCGAAACCCGCCCTTTGACGGTAGCCCTGGCCGAAGAAGCCTTTCGAGTGGCTAGACGGCAGCAGGCCAGCGCTGAATACGTGCTTGAATTGATACGCATCGATCAGGCCGAGCAGCGCTTGACGCATATCTCCTGGCCCGCTCAACTGGAGCACTTCCAAAGAGTGTTTTTGTTGGCGGATGAGATTCCGCAATCACTCTCGGTCCCGCTGAGTACGGCGCTAAAGCAGTGCGCTCGATCCGGAGTGCAGGTAGGGGCTATTTCAGCAGGCGTATTTCCGCTGGCGCAGTCAGGTCTGCTTGACGGGTACCGCGCTGCGGTGCACTGGCGCTGGCTGGATGATTTCACAGAGCAGTATCCCAAGGTTATCGCAACTAATCATCTGTTTGAGTGGGACCGTGACCGGCTCTCTGCCTGTGGCGGTCTGGCTATCCTGGACATGGTCTTGTCCATGCTGAGCCATGACCATGGGGCGGACCTGGCTGGTGTTGTTTCGGAAGAGCTGGTTGTCGAGCGAATCCGCGAGGGTAATGAACGCCAGCGAATCCCACTGAAAAACCGGCTGGGCTCCAGTCATCCGAAGCTGACCCAGGCAGTGATGCTCATGGAGGCTAATATTGAAGAGCCGCTTACCACTGATGAAATTGCGCAGCATGTCTGCGTGTCACGTCGTCAGCTTGAGCGCATTTTCAAGCAGTACCTGTCACGTGTGCCAAGCCAATACTATCTGGAGCTTCGGCTGAATCGGGCACGCAAGATGCTGATGCAGACCAGCAAATCCATTATTCAAATTGGGCTGTCGTGCGGTTTTTCGTCGGGGCCTCATTTCTCCAGCGCCTATCGAAATTTCTTTGGTGTGACGCCGCGTGATGATCGTAATCAGCGGCGTGGTGCAGGACCGGATGTCGCGGTTGTTACCGAACGTTGAGCCGGGGCTTGGGCTTGCTCAGCCAAACAGTAGAGACAGTTCATGCGCAGGTAATGCCTTGCTGAAATGAAAGCCCTGTACCTCGTCGCAGGCATCGCCACGTAGGTGCTCAAGTTGCTCTGCTGTTTCTACGCCTTCAGCCGTAACCGTCATGCCAAGGGATTGGCCCAACGTAATGATGGCCTGGACGATAGCGCGATCGTCTGGGTTTGTACCGATACCAGCGACAAAGCTGCGGTCTATCTTGATGCCATCAAAGGGGTAGCTGCGCAGGTATCCCAGAGAAGAAAAGCCTGTACCAAAATCGTCCATGTGGAGACGTATCCCGAGCGCCTTCAGGCTGTTGAGTGTCTCCAGCGCTCCGTCAGCATCGTCCAGCATGACGCGCTCGGTAATTTCTAATTCAAGTCTGGAAGGGTCTAGCCTACTCTCGGTCAGCGCATTTTGTACCTGATTGATCAGGTCGTGGCGACCAAACTGTCGGGGCGAGAGATTCACAGAAATACCCACCGGTTGTGGCCAGTTGACAGCTACGTGGCAGGCACGTTTCAGTACCCAGTTTCCTATGGGAACGATAAGGCCGGTGTCTTCTGCCAGCGCAATGAAACTATCGGGTAGCAGCATGCCATGCTCAGGATGCTGCCAGCGTAATAGCGCTTCGAACCCGGTCAGCCGATTTCCCGTAAGCGAATAACGTGGCTGAAAATAGAGGCTCAATTCTTCTCTTTCCAACGCCTGACGGAGATCGTTCTCCAAGCGTCGACGGCTGGTAATCAGCTCGTTCATTTCGTGGGAGTAGAAGCGCCATGTATTACGGCCCGCAGCCTTGGACTGATAAAGCGCAATATCGGCGAGCCGCAGAAGCTCCTCTGCGTTATTTGTATCAGAGGGCGCTAGTGCAACGCCTATGCTTCCTCCGATAAACACGGTCTGGTCATCCACTTTGATAGGCTGATGGAGCTGATCAATGATTCGTGAGCTCAGTGCAGAGATTTCTTCATGGTTCTGAAGGCGGGTCATCACGACAATAAACTCATCACCACCGACCCGCGCGACTAGATCGGCTTCTCGAATGCAATTACGCAGGCGCTTGGCCACTTCCCTGAGCACTCTGTCGCCCGCTGCATGACCCAGCGCATCGTTGACCGGTTTGAAGCGATCCAGATCCACACTTAACAAGGCCACAGGGGCAACGCGTGTTGATGGGCTTACATGCTTTTTTAGAAACTCGTTCAAACGGTTGCGATTGGGCAGATCGGTTAAGGGATCATGCAGAGACAGGTGCCTTACCTGAGCTAGCGCCTTGACCTCGTCAGTAATATCGCTGGCCGTGCCGCGAAACCCTTGCGTGCCGTCTTTTATCGGTCGCGCCGAGACACGGCAGGTCCGCTGCTTACCTTGTCGGTCATGATAATGACAGACGAGTGGAGTAGATGTAGAGGCGTTCCTTCGATGGTTCAGCCATGTTGTCAATGACTCATGGTCTGCTGTCAGCAGTTCATTAAGGTTTTTGCCAAGCCACTGCTCAGGTGTAGTGCCTGTAACTTCCTCGAAGCGCCCTGAAAGATAGGTCAGGCGGTACTGAGCATCGATTTCCCACAGCCAGTCTGACGCGGCTTCTGCTACGTCTCTGAAGCGCTCCTCGCTAACCGCCAAAGCTTCCTTGCTCTGAGTCAATTCAACGTAATGAGCTTCCATGAGTCGTGCCGTAGAAAGTGCATTACGCAGGACTAGCCAGGTTGACGCGATCAGCATGAGACCCGCGATACCGAAGTAGGGAAGAATCGAGTCAAGCAGCGTCTGCCCATGACGTGGCGGGTCCCAGGCCAAGTAGCTATCAGCGCCAGGTGCTAGACGAAGCGTGGACGAGCCTTCAATCTGAGGCGTCTGTGTAGTCCGCAGATTGACTAATCCATATTGCGTACCCAGCGCCTTGAGCTTGTCTGGTGTAAGGATATTGACGAAGAGAAGTACTGAGCGGGTACCGGGCCGCTCCTTAACGGTTGGGTCTTTTCCTGGCGTGATAGATCCAGCCGCAACGATGGCAGGTACTGAGTCGACTTTCAGGAGTTCACTGACTACCTCTTACTTATTTTCAGGCGCGCGTGCCTTGTTCAGTAGAGCGTCAACATCGCCTTGTAACCATTGCCGGGCATCAAGAGGTGTTTGCTCACCCTCAAACAGTGAATAGACGGTTTTGTCCTGCGCATTTAGAACAAGTAATCCCTGAAAGCCATAGAGCTCATAAATCGACTCGCCCAGGTTTTCTCCGTCATACGCCCAGCTGATGTTGAGCTTAAGGTGCATGTTCTTGTAAAGCTCACCCCATTTGGAATAGTCAGATATATCCTTTTTTATGCTTGTATTCAGGTCTTCAAGGGCTTTTTGAGCAGCGTATAAGGTGTCTGCCTGAGCCTGTTGATCCTGGCTACGAGCGTTGTGGATCAACAGCCCACATGCGAGCGAAAACATCAGGAACAGCAATACTGTAACCAGAGGGAATACGCGACGGGTAAAAGTAGTACTGAGCATAGTAGGCAAAGGCGGCGCAGAGTGGTCTTGAAATATAGGCATTGATGGCAGATGGCCACTCTTAGGGAGGGGAGGCATCCTATAAGATGTCGACTGATGTGTGAAATAATTCAGCTAAAACAGATATTAAACTAGCAGGCCTAGTGAGCTTGGCGAAATAGATATTCGTCTGATGTAAGGCGGGCGCCCATGAGGCAGTAAACGAAGAACCTTGGATAAGAGGCTTTCATTGCCAATGCGTGCTGTTTGAGGCTTAGTAACAGCACGCAGGACTGGATTTCTTTAATGGGTGTCAGTAGCACCGCCATAGTGCGCGCAGCCTGACATGCTCTTGCCATTGACACGCAGCTCCGCCTGAAGGGATTGAACCGTACCAGTGCTTTCATCAACACAGCGCTGCGGACTGACCCATAGCTCGACACGCTCGCCGTTGGCTTCGGTAGACAGGCTACGACTACCGTCGGGTAGTTGCTCCTGCAAATATGGAAGAGCCTGCTGGCTGCGATCGGTCGAGGCTATAACCATGCCTTGGCCACTTACTACCACATTCCATTCTGGAGTATGACCGGCTGCGCGAAGCGTCAGGCGCTTGAAATTAGGGTCTGAACAGCCGGGCCCGGTGTACTGCATGCGATACACTTCGGAAACGGCAAATACGCCATCGCTTCCAGCCGGCCCTCCAGATTTCATCTTTCCGCGTAAATCTGCGAATAGGCTGCTGGCACCGCTATCGGCCGTCAACTCATGAGCATCGTTGATAATAGACGTGTTGGCCGCATCGTCTATTTGAAAGTAGCGATGCTCCTGACAGGGGCGAAAGAGTAACTGGTCATTCGCTAACCGCAAATCACCTTGCAGGCGTACGCCTTGAGACGCCTTGGACGAAGCGATGCTATCGCTCGGGGTGCTATGGCAGCCTGCCAGCAACGTGGCCAGCAAGGTCAGGGGCAGCAGCAAGCGTGGCGCTAACATCTAGAGCTCTCCATTGAAACAAGGGTGGCAACGTTACTGAGCTATATCCGTTAGGACAAGGCTGAAATGAACTTGTGCGCTCTTTTTGAACGGAGCGCACAAGCGATCCTTTAGCCTCCCAGGTAGGCCTTGCGTACGTCAGGGTTGGCCAATAGGGCTTCGCCGGTATCCTGCATGACGATATGACCATTTTCTAGAACGTAGCCACGGTCTGCTAGTCTGAGCGCCTGGTTGGCGTTCTGCTCGACCAGAAATACCGTTACGCCATCCTCGCGCAGTTGTTCGATGATATCGAAAATCTGCTGAATGATGATGGGGGCTAAACCCAGTGAGGGCTCGTCAAGCAGCAGGAGACGCGGATGACTCATCATCGCACGACCGATGGCCAGCATCTGTTGCTCCCCACCGGACATCGTGCCTCCGCGCTGGTGATAACGCTCCTTCAAGCGAGGAAACAGGCCAAGAACCTTTTCAAGCTGACGATCATAGTCATGCTTGTCGGTAAAAAAACCGCCCATGGCGAGGTTTTCCTCGACAGTCAGGCGAGCAAAGACGCGGCGACCCTCAGGAACTACGGCGATACCCTTGCGCATGATTTCGGAGGAGTCTTTCCCGACCAGCTCTTCACCTTCGTAACGAATACTACCGCCAGCTGCCTTAGGAGAACCGCATAGCGTCATCAGGAGGGTAGACTTGCCAGCGCCATTGGCGCCGATGAGTGTCACGATCTCCCCTTTGTTGACGGACAGGCTGACCCCATGCAGCGCCTGGATCTTGCCATAGAAAGTCGAAACGTTTTCGAACTGCAGCATCACGCTTCTCCCAAATAGGCTTTGATCACGTCAGGGTTATTACGGATTTGCTCCGGCTTACCATCGGCCAGGGGGGTGCCCTGATTGATAACGACAATATGATCCGAGATGCTCATGACCAGGTGCATGTCGTGCTCAATGAGCAGAACAGTTACGCCATGCTCGTCTCGCAGCAGGGAAATCAGCGCTTTCAGGTCTTCCGTCTCGCGAGGATTAAGGCCAGCGGCAGGTTCATCAAGCATGAGGAGTTGAGGACGTGTCATCATGCAGCGAGCAATCTCAAGACGGCGCTGTTGGCCATAGGCCAGATTGCCGGCAGGTCGGTTGGCGACCTCGGTGAGGTTGACCTGCTCAAGCCAGTGGCGGGCAAAGTCCATGGCTTCAGATTCTGCGCGGCGAAAGTCGGGAGTTTTGAAAAGGCCAGCTAGAAAATTCGTATTCAGATGGCGGTGTTGAGCAACCAGCAGGTTTTCAACCGCTGTCATTTCCTTGAACAACCGAACATTCTGGAAGGTGCGTACGATGCCGCGTCGGGCGATCTGGTGACCCGGCAAGCCATGAATGGGCGTACCTCTAAGTAGAATTTCGCCTCCTGTTGGTTGATAGAAACCGGTCAGGCAGTTGAACACGGTCGTCTTGCCGGCGCCGTTCGGTCCTATCAGGGAAACGACCTGCTTTTCCTCGACGCTGATATTGACGCCATTGACTGCCAAGAGGCCGCCAAAACGCATGGTCAGGTCTTTAGCTTGAAGAATAGGTTGGCTCATTTACGCAGCTCCAAATGGGGGCGCTGCATCGGGAGCAGGCCTTGCGGCCGCCAGATCATCATCAGGACCATCATGGCGCCAAACATCAACATGCGATATTCACTGAACTCACGCATCAGCTCTGGAAGCAGAATCATGACAATGGCTGCCAGAATGACGCCCAATTGTGAGCCCATTCCACCCAGAACAACGATCGCCAAGATGATGGCTGACTCAATGAAGGTGAACGATTCCGGCGACACCAGCCCTTGGCGAGCCGCAAAGAAGCTGCCCGCGAAACCTGCAAAGCAGGCACCCAGCGTAAAAGCGGAGAGTTTGATAAGGGTCGGATTCAAGCCTAATGCACGGCAGGCGATCTCATCTTCACGTAAGGCTTCCCAGGCGCGACCGATGGGCATGCGCAGTAATCGATTGATCACGAAAAGCGTAAGCAGGACGAGCAGTAACGCAACCAGGTAAAGAAAGATCACCTTGTAGTTCGAGTTGTAGGCGATGCCAAAAAACTCATGGAATGTCTGCATGCCTTCAGGGGCACGCCGCTCAAACGTCAGGTTGAATAGCGTAGGCTTGTCGATTCCGCTAATGCCGTTGGGGCCGCCGGTGATGCTGGTAAGGTTGCGTAGCAGAATACGGATGATCTCGCCGAAGCCGAGCGTTACGATGGCGAGATAGTCACCTCGCAGGCGCAGCACGGGAAAGCCCAGCAAAAAGCCGAATAGCGCAGCCATCAAACCGGCAATGGGCAGGCAGATCCAGAATCCAAGGCCGTAATAGTGGGAGAGCAGGGCGTAACTATATGCCCCTACGGCGTAAAAGCCGACGTAGCCCAGATCAAGAAGACCCGCCAGGCCGACCACAATATTCAGACCAAGCCCCAGCATCACATAGATGAGAATCAGCGTAGCGATATCCACGGCCCCCCGTGAGCCGAAGAATGGCCAGACTAGCGCGACAAGAACCAGCCCGAGGATGACCCAGCGTTGAACAGATGGCTCGGTGAGCTGGGCGCCTAGTTTGGTCAGTGGTGAGGTGTGGGTGCCCCTGGTTCGGCGCGGCATGGGAATGCGATCACGTACCAACTGCCATACGAACATAAGGGCGGCCGCCCCAAAAATGATCGTCAGGGTGGTTGGGCTGGCGCCATGGACTTCGAGCCCGATACCCACTGTGGTCAGTTTTAGCCCCAAAACAGGGTAGGCCACTGCGAGTACGAGAAGCGCACTGAAAAAAGCCGTTTTAAGCTGTTTGTTGAAAGGGGTACTGCTCATACTTTTTCTACCTCCGGACGGCCCAGAATGCCGGTCGGCCGGAACAACAAAACGAGGACAAGAAGTGTGAATGCCACGACATCCTTGTACTGATCACCAAAAATATCGGCCCCGAACGCTTCGGCTACCCCTAGCACCAGTCCGCCCAGCATGGCGCCTGGAATACTGCCGATCCCGCCCAGTACTGCGGCAGTAAACGCCTTGATACCTGCCAGAAATCCCAGGCTCGGATTAATGACGCCGTATTGCATACCGAGCAGAACAGCCGCGATGGCTGCCAGGGATGCGCCGATAACAAAGGTCAGGGCGATAATGTTGTTGGTGTTGATGCCAAGCAGGTTGGCCATCTTGATGTCTTCGGCGCAGGCTCGGCAGGCGCGGCCGAGACGCGAACGTGAGATGAACAGTGTCAATCCGAGCATGGCCAGAAACGTGACTACGAAGATCAGAATCTGCATGTACGAAATGACGACTCCACTCATGGCATCATTGCCAAATATGATGTTGCCAGGCAGCAGGCTGGGAATGGCCTTGTCCTTGGAGTCCTGTGCCAATAGCACTTCGTTTTGCAGGAAGATGGACATGCCGATGGCTGAGATCAGCGGAATCAGGCGATTACTGCCACGTAGCGGACGGTAGGCAATACGCTCAATACTGTAGCCATAGGCACTGGCAACAATAATGCTGGCAGCAAAGGCCGCAATCATGATGATCGGCAAACTATGAATGCCCATGAGTGCTAATCCGGCGATGACAATGAAGGCTACATAGGAGCCAATCATGTATACCTCGCCATGGGCGAAGTTGATCATGCCAATAATGCCGTAGACCATTGTGTAACCAATGGCTATCAAGGCGTAGGTGCTGCCAACGGTCAAACCGTTTACCAGCTGTTGAAGATAGTGGTAGAGCTCAGGCATTACTTTCTCCTGAATAGCGGCCACAGTGCTTTTGGCGTCTTGGCACGCCTACTCATTTGGAATGAACAAAGCCCACGGAGGATACCGTGGGCTTTTGAGGACGTTTGCCAGACAACGTGCTGGCAAGTTCCTGCTTAACGGTTACTTGGCTTCGGTCTTGGTGCCGTCGGCGTGCCACTCATAGACGACAAATTCGAAGTTTTTCAGGTCGCCTTTTTCGTCAAACGCCAGGTCGCCTGTAGGTGTGCTGAACGTATTGCTGCGCAGGGCCTCTGCTACAGCATCGGTTTCAGTGTTGCCTGCCTTCTTGATGCCATCAGCAATAACTTGCACGGCTGCGTAGGAGGGGAAGACGAACGGGCCGCTCGGATCCTGCTTCTTGGCTTTGAATGCTTCAACCAGGGCTTTGTTTTTCGGATCCTGATCGAAAGAGCGGGGAAGGGTTACAAGCATGCCCTCTGAGGATTTGCCTGCAATGGCGGAAATTTCAGAGTTACCCACACCTTCCGGCCCCATGAAGCGAACTTTCAAGCCTTTTTCCTGTGACTGGCGCATCAGAAGGCCGAGCTCCGGGTGATAGCCGCCGTAATAGACGAAATCCACACCCGCCTGCTTCAGCTTGGAGATCAGAGAAGAAAAGTCCTTGTCGCCGGCATTGATACCTTCGAATACGGCAACTTTGACATTGGCGCCTTCAAGTGTCTGCTTGACGGCCGTGGCAATGCCTTCACCGTACTGCTGCTTGTCGTGGATGATGGCGACTGTCTTGGGCTTGATATGCTCGGCTATATATTTGCCGGCAGTAGGGCCTTGCATGTTGTCAAGACCAATGGTGCGGAAGATCAGTTTATGTCCGCGTGCCGTGAGATCAGGGCTGGTTGATGCTGGGGTGATCATCAGGATGCCTTCGTCTTCGTAGATATCGGACGCCGGCTGGGTGGAGCTGGAGCACAGGTGGCCAACCACGAATTTCACTTCGTCATTGACGATCTTGTTGGCAACGGCAACCGCTTGCTTGGGGTCACACGCATCGTCGTAGACTACGCCTTCGAGCTGCTGGCCATTGACGCCGCCAGCCTTATTGATTTGCTCGATAGCCATTTTGGCGCCGACAAATTCCATTTCCCCATATTGCGCTACAGGGCCGGTAACCGGGCCGGCCAGAGCGATTTTTATTGTATCGGCAGCGACGCTGTAGCTGGTGAGTCCAGCCAGGGCCATAGCGGCGAATAGTCGGGAAAGACGCTGAGTTGCCTTATTCATAGTGCTCCACTCGAAATGCTTATTGGTTTTGGCAGATCACAAACGTTTATTGCAGTATTTATTCTTATTGCTGGCTTTCTTGTTATGACGATAAATCGGCATCGCAACGTGCGGAGTGTAGAGTGCCGATCACGGAATTGAAAAGTGGCACATCGACTGTATCGATACACTTTGTCGCATCATGTATCGGATACGAGCCGAAACCGGGCTGAAGACATGTCAATCCTGTCGACAATAAGCGACAGCCGCTATCATGTCGCTTTATTTTTAGGGGTGACGTGATGTCCGAAACCAGCACTCTGTACGCTACGCTGTTGGGCCAGACCGCTGAAATCTCATGGCAAGAGTTACAGCCGCACTTTGCCAAGGGTTCGTTGCTTCGGGTGGATGCCGAGATAGACTTGATAGAGGCGGCAGAAGCCATTGTTCAGGACAATACAGGCAAGGTTTCTGCCTGGCTGACGTCCGGGCAAATGGCCAAGGTGGCCGAGGATGAGGCACGGGGTTTTCTGGTAAGCGATCCAGTCTTTTGGGCAGTGGTCGTTGCGCCCTGGGTGCTTATACAGGCTAGAAACGGTAACAGCGGCGAGGCATGAGACCGCCAGGGTGGATCAATGATTGATCCACCGCTGACGGATCCAGGCACTAAAAGCGTCCACCAGCAGTACCAGGGTCAGCATGGCCAGGATAATGGTTGCAGCCTGAGCGAGTTGAAACAGGCTGAGGCTGATTTGAAGCATTTGTCCTAGGCCGCCAGCGCCTACGAATCCCAATATCGTCGCCATGCGGATATTGTTTTCCCAGCGATAGAGAATATAGGCAAGCAGCTGAGGCCAGACGCTTGGCAGAATGCCATAGGCGAAGGCGGCAAGGCGTCCGCCGCCAGCCAGTCTGATCGCATCGCTGGGGGCGGACGGAGTGTTTTCCAGCGCCTCGGCAAACAGGCGACCCAGTACACCCGCCGTATGCAGTGCCAATGCAAGCGTGCCGGCGTTGGGCCCTAGCCCTGCAGCCAGTACCATCAGTGCCGCCCACACCAGTTCCGGGACGGCGCGGAGGGCATTGAGCAAGAACCGCGCAACTGCTTTGAATAGAGTACCGAGTCGGCCTGCCGCAGGCAGGGCCAGTATTATGCCAAACAGGGCTGCCAATAGGGTTCCCATGGCTGACATGGCCAGTGTTTCCAGGCAGGCCCAAGCGATGGCGTATAGGTGACTGCGGGAAAAGTCCGGGGTAAGAAATCCGTTGGCAAATTTTGCCATTTGCGCAAGAGAGGTCCGCGAAAACAGCTCGATAAAATTCGTCTCAAGGTAAGCAAAGGACGAGGCAATGGCGGCTAGTACTACGATAACGGCGGCAAGACCCTTGATTTTCATCGTTACGGCTCTCGCAGCAAGCGGCTGATCAGGTCGGCCAGCATGACCAGTATCAGAAAGGTCAGCATCAGGCTGGCAACTTCTCCGCCAGCAAACATTCGCAGAGACAGATCGACCTGTTGCCCCAGCCCGCCAGCGCCGACAAATCCCATGACGACCGATGCACGGATAGCACACTCCCAGCGGTAGATCGTATAGGAGATCATTTCGCCGCTGGCGGCCGGTAGCAGTCCATATGCGAATGCCTGAAGTCGCGAGCTGCCACCCAAGAGCAATGCTCGCGTCGCGTCAGCAGGTACGGATTCGAAAATCTCAGCGTACACCTTGCCCAGCATGCCACCGTACGTGATGGCAATGGCCAGGACGCCCGCAGTTGGACCCAGGCCTACCGCTCGTACAAATAACAAGGCCCAGACAATTTCAGGAATGCTGCGCAGAATTACAAGAACGATACGTACCGTATTGCGAGTCGCCTGACCCAGCCACGAAGGGCGTCCTTGCCGATGAAGCGCGGAGATGGAAATCGAGCGTGTTGCCAGCAGGGCTGCTGGAAAGGCGATCACCCAGGCGAGCGTCATGCCGGCCGTGGCAATGGCTAGGGTTTCCAGCGTGGCTTTGCCAACTATCGAGAGAAACTCCGAATCGTAGGCTAGCGGCCAGAATCCTGCCAGAAAGCTACCCATGATTCTGGCGTTCTCGCCGGTGAGCAAACCAGGAATATCCAGCTCGGACAGGTGAAGCCCAGGCCAGAGCAGTATGATTGCCAGCAGGCTGATGCCTAGACGAGGCAGGGCAGCAGGATCACGCGAGGGGGCAATCAGCATCGCGGTGGTGTGGCAGGCATGAAATAAACACTGGATGAGTTCTCTGGTGCCAATTGCTCATTGGCATACAACTGCTCCAGATCATCGGAGGTAACGGCTTGCGTTGCTTTGTCGAATACAATAACGCCTTGGCGTAGCCCAATGATTCGCGGAAAGTGTTTGAGCGCCAGCTCTACGCTGTGCAGGCTGGCAATCAGCGTTGCGCTTCGTGTTTCGGCCTCACGAGCGAGAATGGTTAGTGTATGGCTGGCAAGTACCGGATCCATGGCGGAGACAGGCTCATCCGCCAGTATCAGCTCAGGCGCCTGGTATAACACGCGGGCAATGCCGACGCGCTGGAGCTGGCCCCCCGAGAGCTGATCGCAACGCTGATACAGCTTTTCTGACAGGTCCAGCTTTGCCAGAGCCTGTTGGGCGCCCGGACGATCCAGTGGATAGACAAGGCTGACCAGGCTCTTCCATAAAGGCCATTGGCCCAGGCGCCCAGCCAGTACCGCCGTTACGACGCGTTGCCGCGCCGGGAGGGGAGGTGCCTGGTGAATCAGACCGATATGGGCACGAAGTGACTTCAATCGGGACACGCTCAATGACCACGGATCGGTCTGCAATACGGTGAGCTGTCCTGCCGTTGGCTTATGGCTTGTCGCCATCAGGCGGAGCAAGCTGGTCTTGCCTGCTCCAGAAGGGCCAATCAGTGCTACGCGTTCACCTTTGGTGATCTTCAGGTCAAGCTTTGAAAGCGCGCGATGCCCATTGGCGTGAAGAAGCTCCACGCCAGCTAACTGGACGCTCACTTCAACAGACCGGCCGCACGTGCAGAGCCTTCGATGCCCTTATAGTTTTCAGGAGAAGTTTCTACAAAACGACTGGCTGCCTGTAGATCCAGAATGGCTTTGTCTTCAGGCTTCGAAGGATCCAATGCAAGAAAGGCCGCCTTGATTTTGGCCGCCAGTTGCGGATCCAGATTGCCTCTGACGGTCCAGTTGTAATCGTAATAGGGCGGAGTGGTCGCGAAGACCTTGACCTTGCTTGTGTCTACTTTCTTGGCATCAACCAGCTTCTGCCAGACCGAAGCGTTCAAAACGCCTCCATCCACTTTTCCAGCCTGTACCCAGGCGGCAGTTGCATCATGGGCTCCAGAATAGGCTACACGTGAGAAAAACTGCTCCGGTATTATTCCTTCCTGCTGCATGAAGTAACGGGGCATCAGGCTGCCGGAGGTCGAAGAGATCGAGCCAAAGGCGAACGTTTTGCCTTTTAGGTCTTGAACCGATTTGACGTTTGGATCAGCTGTAATGAATTTGCTGGTGAATTTCTGATCTTCTTCCCGTTGTACCAGCGGATTCATGGGAGCTTTGAGTTGGGCCTGGACAAAGGTAAAGCCACCCAACCATGCCATGTCCAGTCTGTCAGAGGCCAGCGCTTCGACCACGCCTGCATAATCGGAGACCGGCACGAAGGTAACAGGCATGCCAATCTGCTTTTCCAGGTACTCTCCCAGCGGTTTGAACTTGCGAAGCAATTCGGTAGGTGCTTCATCCGGGATAGCCGAGACGCGTAGTGCATCTGCTGCCTGGGTAAGAAGGGAAGTGGCGCACAGGGTAAGACCGGCCACGAGGGCCAGGGAACGCTTCAACATGAGTTTCTCCGGTTCAATAGCGGAAAAAATAGAGCCGCGAAGTATACGGAGATTGACGAAATTTCACAGCCGCTTAATGGCACCCTGGTGTGGCGACGTGTAACGAGGCAGGAGCTGCAAAGCTATTGCAGCTCCTGCTTAAGTCATCAAGTTTCGTCAAAGAAGCGTTCGTGCCACTCTACCAGTGGCTGAGGCGTATTGAGTTTTTGGCCGTAGATGACCGCATACGCTAGCACGTTTTGGACATATTGACGGGTTTCGTCAAACGGAATGGTTTCTACCCAGACATCGAACGCCAAGTGCCGGGCGTCCTTCAGCCATCTTTTTACACGTCCGGGACCGGCGTTATAAGCCGCTGAGGCTAGAACACGGTTACCGTTGAATTGTGCATGAACCATGCTCAGGTAAGCGGTGCCCAGCTGGATGTTTGTGTCCGGTTGCAGGGCTGATTGAGGGCTGGCCAATGGAATAGAAAACTTGCTGGCAGTATGTTTTGCCGTCGCAGGCATCAACTGCATCAAGCCCATGGCTCCCACGCCTGAACGGGCATCGGCCATGAAGCCGCTCTCTTGCCGGGTGATAGCGAAGACCCAGCTGCTATGCAAGCCTCGCTGGCGCGCTTCACGAACGAAACTGTCGCGGTAGGCGATAGGGAAGCGGATGTCCAGATCGTCCCAGTACTTGGCTTGGCTAATTGAGCGAATAGCCGGGAAATACCATTGCATGTCGTAGGCCATGCGGGCCTGGGCAACCAATTCGTCCCGGTTGAAGCTGCGGCTGACATGAAACCACTCGCGCCGCGCATTTACAAATTCACCACGTGCATAGAACTCGAGCGCGCGCTGAATACCAGGCGTGGTGCGTACGCGGTTGCGAAGGCTATTGCTCAGTACGAGCGGACGATTGTTCAGCTGATAAGGCGCCTTGATGCGGTCGGCTGCTAGAAAGCCGTAGAAATCGCGCTCACGCGAGACTGGCTGGTAATCAGCCAGTACGCTTGAGCTTTGCGGCTGAGACAGCTCCAAGGTACGGGCGCGCCAGTATTGCCAGCGGTTGGTTTCCAGAAGCGATGGAGGAAACCGCTGGATTAACTGGTAAGTCTCTTTCCAGCGGGCCAGACGCAGTAGAAGGCGCGCACGCCATTCGCTGACCGTGTCATCACGGAGTTCCGGATCGTAACGCTCCATGAGCGGAAGGGCTCGTGGGTCAAAGTTCTTGGCCAGGGTCAGCCCGATCTCACGCGCAATGGATACTTTTTCGTCGCGCGAAAAGGGTAGGCGCTGACTATAGGTATCGAGTAGGCCCAATGCTTTCTCGGGATCCTGTTTGGCAAGGCGTCGCAAACCCAGACCAACCACATCGGCCATGGGCTCGCTGGCAGGTGTGAAGCGCTGCACATCGGCTAGCTGTTGGGGTTTCTGAGCGATATCGCTCATCAGGTTAGCAAGTGAGCCCAGGGTGGGCATCTGCTGTCCCAAATGGGTGACCAGCCCGTAATTACGCGCTTCGGCCGCCAGCTTGGCACGTTTCCAAACCATGCTTTCAGGCATCTGGCCGCGAGCAGCCCAGGCACTGAAAAGGCCATCACAGGCGGCTGGTTGTGACTTGCCTACCAGCCAGAGCTTTTCCGCTGTTTTGAAGGGTTGTGTTGTCTGGCCTTCCTGAATCTGGTGCTGGGCATTCAGGCAATCCAGCTCGGTAAAGTTGAGCTTGGAGTCATAGTAGCGGTCAAAGGTACTCCAATCGCCGCGCTCGGAGAGCCAGCGCAGCCAGCGCAGCTTCATCCAGCTTGCCTGCGGAAGATCGCCATGCTCGGCAAGAAAGGCTTCTATTTCTGTATTGCTGGCGTTCTTGAGGCGTGCGGTCAGCTCGTCATATTGCAGGTAGGGCTCCAGGGGATACCCTTGCAACGCATTGCGTGACTGCAGATAGAGACTGGCATCTCCCTTGGCCAGCGCTGCCTTGGCTTGGTCGTATAGGAGACGTTGTTGCTCAATGGGGGCCGCGTGAGCGGTTTCCAATCCAATGAGAGAAGCAAAGACACAGGTCAACAGCTTGAACAGACGGCCGCGCATGAGATTCCCGGAGAAGACTGCTGGTACATGCGGCTCGGCCGCACAAAGGCGATTACTTTAGCTTGTCGGCCATTACGACGAAAGCGTATGAGCTACCAACGGTCAGGCTAATAATCTTGTCGTCATGTGTACGAAAACATTGAGTGCCGTCGGTAGGAAAGCATGCAGTTCGTACGGATGGGCACTAGAATGCACGTCCTTTTTCTTGGAGATGCCTATGACCTTGCTCAAATTCACCGGCGTATCCCTGGCTTTCGGTGCCATGCCATTGCTGGACGGAGTGTCCTGGCAGATTGCTCGGGGTGAGAGAGTCTGCGTGATCGGGCGCAACGGTACTGGCAAGTCCAGCATGCTGCGCCTGGTCAAGGGCGAGCAGATGCCAGACGATGGCGAGATCTGGCGTGCTCCGGCGCTGAAGATCGGAGAGTTGCCCCAGGAGTTGCCTCGGGCAGATGATCGTACCGTATTCGATGTTGTGGCCGAGGGATTGACTGGCGTAGGGGAGTTGCTGGCGGAGTATCATCGACTGTCCCAGAACATTCACACTGACGAAGACCTGACGCGTCTGATGCGCGTTCAGCAGGATTTGGAAGCCAAGGATGGCTGGCGACTGCAGCAGCTGGTCGAGAGCACGCTGAGCCGCCTTCAGTTGCCTGCAGAAAAGACCCTTGCAGAGCTTTCCGGAGGCTGGCGTCGGCGTGTGCTATTGGCGCAGGCCCTGGTGGCCGAACCTGACTTGCTGTTGCTCGATGAGCCAACCAACCATCTGGATATCGGGGCTATTGCCTGGTTGGAAGAGGCCTTGAGTCAATATCCGGGTGCGATTCTGTTTATCACCCACGACCGAGCCTTCCTGCAAGCCCTGGCGACACGTATTCTTGAGTTGGATCGGGGCCATCTCATCGACTGGCAGGGCGATTACGCCAGTTTTCTGGTGCATAAAGAGCAGCAGCTTGCAGCGGAAGAGACCGCCAACGCACTGTTCGATAAGCGTCTGGCTCAGGAAGAGGTCTGGATTCGTCAAGGCATCAAGGCTCGACGTACCCGCAACGAAGGGCGAGTGCGTGCATTGAAGGCCATGCGCTTTGAACGCAGCGAACGACGCGAACGCCAGGGTAAGGCAAATCTGCAGCTGGAAACCGCCGACAAGTCTGGAAAACAGGTCATTGTTGTCGAGCACGTGGATTACGCCCATCCAGGCAGCGAACCCATTATCCGTGATTTTTCCCTGGTGGTGCAGCGAGGCGACCGGATGGGCTTGTTAGGCCCCAACGGCTCTGGAAAGACAACGCTGCTCAAACTGCTGCTGGGTGACCTTGAGCCGACAGCAGGAAAAATCGTGCATGGCACCAAGCTTGAAGTGGCCTATTTCGATCAGTTGCGACATGCGCTTGAGCCTGAAAAAACCGTCATCGACAATATGGCTGAAGGACGTGAAATCATCACGATCAACGGTCAGGATCGTCATGTCCTCAGTTATCTGGGGGATTTCCTGTTTAGCCCACAGCGTGCCCGGACGCCCGTGAAAGCGCTTTCAGGTGGCGAACGTGCCCGACTGCTGCTAGCGAAGCTGTTCAGCAAGCCGGCCAATCTGCTGGTGCTCGACGAACCTACCAACGATCTGGATGTGGAGACGCTGGAACTGTTGGAAGAAGTGCTTCTGAGCTTTGAGGGCACCGTGCTGATGGTCAGTCACGATCGGGCGTTTCTTGATAACGTCGTAACCAGCACCCTGGTGTTTGAAGGCGAGGGCCTCGTGCGCGAGTACGTCGGAGGCTATCAGGATTGGCTACGTCAAGGTGGATCGCCTCGCTTGTTAGGTGCGACAGGGTCGAAAATGGAGGCCAAGTCGGATGCGGCGGCCACTCAAGCGACGCCCGTAGAAGCATCCAAGGCAGCAGCGCAGCAGGCGCCGGCCCGTAAAAAGCTCAGTTATAAGGATCAACGCGAGCTGGATGCCTTGCCGACACAGATCGAGGCGACGGAAAACGAGCTGGCGAGACTGCAAAGCCAGATTTCCGATCCGGCGTTCTACCAGCAGCCGCTTGAAACGACGCGTGTCGTTGTTGAGCGCTTCGAGGCTTTACAGCGTGAGCTCGATCAGCTGCTGGAGCGATGGGCTGAACTGGAAGAATGAAAAAAGGGCTCCTGAGGGAGCCCTTTTTAGTGTTACCTCCGGGTCAGGGAGACCGCTAAAGTGTCACACGGGGCACCATGTAACAAGTCATTGGCGGTCGAGCCCAGAAGAAGGGCAAGGCCATGGCGGCCGTGGCTGCCTACAACGATCAGATCACAGGCATTTTCGCGAGCAAAGCGGTGGATTTCCTGGCGAGGCTGCCCATAGGCCAACTGGCACTGGCCCTCCAGAAGACTGTATTGCGCAACAAAGCTGTCCAAGCGCTCACGGGACTGTTCGATCTGCTGTTGTTGAAGGGAAGAAAGGTCCATGGGCACGTCACCGCCGAACGCCATAGCCATTGGTTCGACCACATGGACCAGGGAAACCTTGCTTTGGAGGCCGGTAGCCAAGTCGACAGCACGACGGATTACGGCATGGCATTCATCAGTCAGGTCGATGGCTACCAGAATGTGTTTATAAGACATTTTATTTCTCCTCCTTAAGGATGGCGAACATTTCAAGTATGGCCTGTCTGGTGCGGCTCGCACCTGCTATCCAGATACCGTTTGGACCGCATTTCGCGGTACTTGCTCCTTGCTGCGGGTGTTGCGCCTCGCTGTTGTTAACAGATCGCTGCGCCAATTGCACCTATCCTTTGTAGAGATTGACGGTTTTTCCGCTCCATGCCCTCTGGGCTCAATGGGTTGTTATGCCACGTTAACGCATGGGTCGAATTGACATAACGCAGGTTTTGAATGATCGTGTAGGGGCTGTCAAACACTTGTATGAATCAGATGTTTGTCTTGCGGGCCCTGTAGTGCTCGGGCAGAGAAGAGAAGGTTGCCGCAAGGTATAGCTTTCGCGTTTCGCCCGGGCTTAACGAATCCTAGTATCACGCCATGCAGTTGGCTGCCTGCCTGAATGGGCAACAAGGCTTGGATGTGAGTGTTCCGCTTCCACGTATGGAGATCAGTTGATGATTTACGAAGGTAAAGCCATCACGGTTAAGGCTCTAGAAAACGGTATCGCCGAGTTAAAGCTTGATCTTACTGGCGAGTCGGTCAATAAATTTAATCGCCTGACCTTGAACGAGCTGCGCCAGGCTGTCGATGCCCTCAAGGCCGACGCTTCGGTCAAGGCCGTCATTCTCAGTAGCGGAAAGGATGTTTTCCTCGTAGGGGCAGACATCACCGAGTTTGTCGAAAGTTTCCGTATGCCAGACGAGGATCTGCTGGCAGGGAACCTCGAGATCAATCAGATCTTCAATGACTTTGAAGACCTCAACGTCCCTACCGTAGCGGCAATTAACGGCATCGCGCTTGGCGGTGGCCTTGAAATCGCCATGGCTGCCGACTTCCGGGTCATGAGCGAGACCGCAAAGGTTGGTCTGCCAGAAGTAAAACTGGGCATTTATCCCGGTTTTGGCGGGACTGTTCGGTTGCCTCGCCTGATCGGTAGCGACAATGCCATCGAGTGGATTGCTTCGGGCAAGGAGAACTCTGCTGCCGAGGCGCTCAAGGTCGGTGTCGTGGATGCAGTTGTTGCACCCGACAAGTTGCAGGCCGCGGCGTTGGATCTGGCACGTCGAGCCATTTCTGGCGAGCTTGACCACAAGGCCCGTCGTCAGCCCAAGCTTGAAAAGCTCAAGCTAAACCCCATTGAAGCCATGATGGCATTCGAGTCGGCCAAAGGCTACGTTGCAGGTCAGGCGGGTCCGAATTATCCCGCGCCAGTAGAAGCGATCAAGACCATCCAGAAGGCCGCTAATTTCGGACGAGAGAAGGCGCTTGAAGTCGAAGCCAAAGGCTTCGTGAAGCTCGCCAAGACAACTGTTTCGCAAAGCCTGATCGGTCTGTTCCTGAATGATCAGCTGCTCAAGAAAAAGGCTAAGGTTTACGATCAGCAGGCGGGTGAGATCAAACAGGCCAGCGTCTTGGGGGCAGGTATCATGGGCGGTGGTATCGCCTATCAGTCTGCGCTCAAAGGCACGCCGATTCTCATGAAGGATATCCGTGAGGAAGCCATTCAGCTCGGTCTTGATGAAGCGAGCAAGCTTCTCAACAAGCGCGTCGAGAAGGGCCGTCTCGAGCCGGTGAAAATGGCTGAAGCGCTCAATCGTATTCGCCCCACTTTGTCCTATGGCGACTTCAAGTCGGTGGATATCGTGGTTGAGGCTGTTGTTGAGAATCCCAAGATCAAGCAGGCTGTGCTGGCAGAGGTCGAAGATCAGGTTGGTGAAGAAGCCATTCTGGCGTCCAATACCTCGACCATCTCGATCAGCTTGCTTGCACAAGCCCTGAAGCGTCCTGAAAATTTCTGCGGTATGCACTTCTTCAATCCGGTGCACATGATGCCTCTGGTTGAAGTAATCCGCGGCGAAAAGACCAGCGAAAAAACGATTGCGACCACTGTGGCCTATGCCAAAAAAATGGGTAAGAACCCTATCGTGGTCAATGATTGTCCGGGCTTTCTGGTCAATCGGGTGCTGTTCCCTTATTTCGGTGGTTTTGCCGGCCTGATCGGGCAGGGCGCTGATTTCCAGCGTATCGACAAGCTCATGGAAAATTTTGGCTGGCCTATGGGGCCGGCTTACTTGATGGATGTTGTAGGGATGGATACGGCGCATCATGCCCGTGATGTGATGGCGGAAGGCTTCCCTGACCGGATGAAAGAGTCCCGTAAGACCGCTGTTGATGCGCTGTACGAGGCTAAACGTCTTGGACAGAAGAACGGCAAAGGGTTCTATGTGTACGAGACCGATAAAAAGGGCAAGCCAAAGAAAGTCGCTGATGCAGAAACCTACGCCTTGCTCAAGCCTGTCGTGTATGAGCAGCGCGATTTCACGGATGATGAAATCGTTCAGCGCATGATGATTCCGCTGTGCCTGGAAACGGTTCGTTGCCTGGAAGATGGCATTGTCGAGTCGGCTGCAGAGGCGGACATGGGATTGATCTATGGCATTGGCTTCCCTCCCTTCCGAGGCGGTGCACTGCGTTATATCGATTCCCTGGGCGTTGCCGAGTTCGTGGCACTGGCCGGCCAGTATGCAGACCTGGGGCCGCTGTATCACCCGACTGAAAAGCTGCGCGAAATGGCCCGTAACGGCCAGTCCTTCTTTGGTTAACGCAGACAGTACAGAGCGAGAATTCTTATGAGCCTGAATCCAAGAGACGTTGTTATCGTCGACTTTGGCCGCACACCGATGGGTCGCTCCAAGGGTGGCATGCACCGTAATACCCGGGCAGAAAACATGTCTGCCCATCTGATTACCCAGCTTCTGGCACGCAATCCGCAAATCAACCCGGCAGAAGTGGAAGATGTGATCTGGGGGTGCGTAAACCAGACGCTCGAGCAAGGCTGGAACATTGCGCGAATGGCGTCCTTGATGACGCCCATCCCTCATACTAGCGCAGGGCAGACCGTAAGCCGGCTCTGCGGGTCTTCGATGAGCGCACTGCATACAGCGGCGCAGGCCATCATGACCGGTAATGGGGATGTGTTCGTGGTAGGTGGCGTCGAGCATATGGGACATGTCAGCATGATGCATGGCGTTGACCCTAACCCGCATCTGTCGCTTTATGCTGCAAAGGCCTCTGGCATGATGGGGCTCACAGCAGAGCTGCTGGGCAAGATGCACGGCATTACCCGGGAAGCACAGGATAAATTCGGCTACCGTTCGCACCAGTTGGCTTGGAAGGCCACTCAGGAGGGTGCGTTCAAGGATGAAATCATCCCCATGGAAGGACATGATGAAAATGGCTTCCTGAAGATGTTTGACTATGACGAGACTATCCGTCCTGATACAACGGTGGAAGGCCTGGCCGAACTCAGACCTGCGTTTAATCCAAAGGATGGTACAGTAACTGCAGGTACGTCATCCCAGATCACCGACGGCGCCTCCTGTATGATTGTGATGTCCGGTCAGCGGGCAATGGACCTTGGCCTGCAGCCACTGGCACGTATTCGGGCCATGGCGGTTGCTGGCGTAGACCCTGCGATCATGGGCTATGGTCCTGTTCCGGCTACCCAGAAGGCCCTCAAGCGTGCGGGGCTGTCGATGGGCGACATTGACTATGTCGAACTCAATGAGGCTTTCGCAGCCCAAGCATTACCGGTGCTGAAAGACTTCAAGCTCCTCGACAAGATGGACGAAAAGGTCAATCTTCATGGTGGGGCCATCGCGTTAGGTCATCCCTTTGGTTGCTCTGGAGCCCGTATTTCCGGCACGCTATTAAATGTCATGAAACAAAAGGGTGGTGCACTGGGCGTAGCAACCATGTGTATCGGCCTGGGTCAAGGCATTACGACGGTGTTCGAACGCGTCTGAGAATGGCGTTTATGCTACCGAAACCGGGGCCTGGCCCCGGTTTTTCTTTCTGGAGGGAACATGTCCTTACAACCTGGGCTCTATCGGCATTACAAGGGGCAGGAGTACCGTGTCCTGGGCGTAGCCAAACATTCTGAAACGGAAGAGGAGCTTGTTTTTTACCAGGCGTTGTATGGTGAATACGGCCTTTGGGCGCGTCCGCTCAGCATGTTTCTGGAAAGCGTCGAGGTGGACAGCGAGCGTGTTCCCCGCTTTGCTTTAGTAAAGGTTGAGGAGAATCCGTTAGGGCTTGCCGATAACGCGCAGCCTTGACCTTGCTCCAACAGCCACTATATATAGCGGGGCCGTACAGCCACGCTGTCATGGTTCGTCAGTCACTGCCTCACTGCCAAATGTCTGTCAGACTGTCTCGCCTTTCTCTTTACATCTTTTAATAACGCAGGAATCAACCGATACATGGGCAAATCGCTGGTCATCGTGGAATCCCCGGCCAAGGCCAAGACCATCAACAAGTATTTGGGCAACCAGTACGTGGTGAAGTCGAGTATCGGCCATATCCGTGACCTGCCTACCAGTGGGTCGGCAAGCGCGTCAAAAGAGTCCGCCACGAAAGGACGCAAGTCTGCTGCCGAAGCTCCAGCCCTTTCTCCAAAGGAAAAGGCCAAGCGCCAGCTTATCGCTCGCATGGGGGTCGACCCTGAGCATGGCTGGAAGGCGCACTACGAGATCCTGCCTGGAAAGGAAAAGGTGATCGAAGAGCTCAAGCGTCTGGCTAAGGAAGCTGACACTGTTTATCTCGCAACCGACTTGGACCGCGAAGGGGAAGCCATTGCCTGGCATCTTCGTGAGGCCATCGGAGGAGACGAAAGCCGCTTCAAGCGGGTCGTCTTCAACGAAATCACTAAAAAAGCGATTCAGGATGCGTTCTCCAAGCCGGGCGAGCTGGATATCAATCGAGTCAATGCCCAGCAGGCCAGGCGCTTTCTGGACCGTGTAGTAGGCTACATGGTCTCGCCTCTGCTATGGCAGAAGATCGCCCGAGGGCTTTCGGCTGGACGTGTTCAGTCCGTTGCGGTCAAGCTGCTTGTGGAGCGTGAGCGGGAAATTCGTGCTTTCGTCCCTGAAGAGTACTGGGAAGTTCACGCCGATTTGGCGAACCCCAAGAATGCCAAGGCGCGTTTTGAGGTCGTCCGGCAAAACGGCGAAGCATTCAAGCCGTTGAACGAGGCGCAGGCAAGTGCTGCCGTCGAGAAGTTAAAGGCTTCCAGCTACAGCATTAGCAAGCGTGAAGACAAGCCTACCAGCAGCCGACCTTCCGCTCCGTTCATTACATCGACTTTACAACAGGCTGCCAGCAATCGGCTGGGCTTTGGTGTAAAGAAAACCATGATGATGGCCCAGCGTCTTTACGAGGCGGGTTATATCACTTACATGCGTACCGATTCGACGAACCTGTCCAGCGATGCCATTACCATGGCTCGGGCGTTTATCGAAAAGGAATTTGGCGAAAAATACTTGCCGGCCAAGCCTAATTTCTACAGCAGCAAGGAAGGTGCGCAGGAGGCTCACGAAGCAATTCGTCCGTCTGACGTAAACACGCGTCCTGACCAGCTGTCTGGCATGGAGCGAGACGCCGAACGCTTGTACGATTTGATCTGGCGTCAGTTCATTGCCTGTCAGATGCCTCCTGCGGAATATCTTTCTACGACCGTTACGGCAAAGGCCGGTGAGTTTGAGTTGCGCGCCAAAGGGCGAATCCTCAAGTTCGATGGCTTTACCCGAGTTCTGTCGCAACAGAGCAAGCCTGGCGAAGACGACGTACTGCCCGAAATGAACCAGGGCGATGCCATGAAGCTGCTGAAGCTGGATCCCACTCAGCACTTTACCAAGCCGCCGGCACGTTTCTCCGAGGCCAGTTTGGTCAAGGAGCTGGAAAAGCGCGGTATTGGTCGTCCGTCAACCTATGCAGCCATTATTTCCACGATTCAGGATCGCGGCTATGCCACCGTGCATAATCGCCGTTTCTACGCAGAAAAGATGGGTGACATTGTTACTGACCGGCTGGGCGAGAGCTTCTCTGACCTCATGGATTATGGTTTTACCGCCAGCATGGAAGGTGATCTCGATACCGTAGCGCAGGGCGAGCTTGACTGGAAAAACCTGCTGGATGAGTTCTATAGCGATTTCAAGAAAAAGCTAGAAGCCGCTGAGAGCGCTGAAGGAGGAATGCGTGCGAATGTGCCGACTCTCACGGACATCCCTTGTCCGACATGTAGCCGGCCGATGATGATTCGTACCGCTTCAACGGGTGTATTCCTTGGATGCTCGGGTTATAGCCTGCCGCCCAAAGAGCGTTGCAAAGGAACGATCAACCTTGTTCCGGGTGATGAAATTGCTGAGGACGACGAAGGCGAGTCGGAATCGCGTGTGCTGCGTGGCAAGCACCGCTGCGATATTTGCGGAACTGCGATGGATGCTTACCTGATTGACGAGCATCGCAAGCTCCACATCTGTGGCAATAACCCCGATTGCTCGGGTTATGAAGTTGAAACCGGTAACTATCGCATCAAGGGCTATGAAGGGCCTTCACTGGAGTGTGACAAGTGCGGCAGTGAAATGCAGCTCAAGACGGGTCGTTTCGGCAAATTCTTTGGATGTACCAATCCTGAGTGCAAGAATACGCGCAAGCTGCTGAAGAACGGCGAGCCGGCTCCGCCCAAGATGGATGCCATTGCAATGCCTGAGCTCAAGTGCGAGAAAGTCAACGATACGTATGTATTGCGAGATGGAGCTTCAGGTTTATTCCTGGCCGCCAGCCAGTTTCCAAAGAATCGCGAAACTCGCGCACCGTTGGTCAGCGAGCTGTTGCCGCACAAGGATGAAATCGATCCGAAATACCATTATCTATTAAGTGCACCGGCCAAAGACCCGGATGGCCGTTCTGCTGTTATTCGCTTCAGTCGCAAGACGAAGGAGCAATATGTACAGACAGAAGAGAATGGTAAGCCGACCGGTTGGAAAGCCTATTTCGATAATGGGAAGTGGAAGGTAGAAGACAAGCGTAGTTGATGCGCTGTATCTGGTTGCCAGGTCTGCAAGCCTGGCAATTGGTGTCTGTGTAGCGGGGCAGTTGGCACCGCTTTGCCTTGGGAGGATTCAGGCATGTCTCATGAGATCTATACTCGTACCAACCAGAAGTTGTACTTCGCCGGTTTAAGCCTTGAATCGTGGCGCAGGGCGGAGCACGAGCAGAGCATGAATGCCCAGGGGCAGATTCAGGCCGAGCGAGAGGCGACGTTGTTTCATTTGTATGGTGCTGTTTTGGGGTTGTGTCACGAAGTGGCAGGTTATTACCGTCTGCCTAACGCCCAGGCTGCCTCAATCGATCAGTTTTTAAATCCACAAGCTTTGAAAGATTCGCCAAGTCCTGAGTTGGCTGAATTGTTTGAGTTGGCAAGTCATCAGCAAACATGGCTGGCTCAATTGCTGGATGGGTTCTCCGCATTGCAAAAACCACCGCAGCCTATCAAGCAAGCTAAGGTTGATCCTAGTCTGCCGCTGATTGAGTCGGTTACGCTTGATGAAGAGAAGAGGCTGCTGAGCCATACTGAGCTCGAGGCCTGGAGAAAAAACATCAAGGAGTTGGCGCTGCGCTTTCGTGGTTCATTGACCGAATGGTGAGGCACAGACGCCAAAAATGTGTAGATTTTCTTGATTGAAGAGCTGTCTTGCAACATTTTAGTCTTTATTGCATTACGTTAATCGATAGAGCCTAGGGAAGGGCAGGTGCGACTGCTACAATACCAGCGCCTGCTGGAGATGCACATATGTCTACGTCTTATCTTGAAATTGTCGAACTGGCTGATGGCCGTATCGTTCTTCGCCGTGCCGATGGTGAAGAGGCACTGGTGACATTGGAGTTTTCTTCCGATGCAAAGGATTTTCTGCATGGCCAGCAAGTTGAAGTGGCTAAAGCCATGTTCAATTTGGGTGTGCAGATGGCGGGGCGTCTAGCCGAAGGAGATATGATAGAACGCGAAGATACTCCCCGCGTTCTTCATTGATCAGCCCAAGCGAATGTTAAGGCTTTGGGCGTTGCCTGTCTGAGCGGCCAAAGCCAGCTTTTTCTTCTCGGAAGTCTTCATGCCGTGGAGCCAGCTCACCACGGTATGGCTTCTTCCTGAACGTAAGGCTTCACAAGCAAGCTCTAGTGTCTGCATGCTCTGACGCGGTTGCAGCAGCAGGATTCTATTTAGATTCAAATCCCTTGAGCGCAGCCACTTTGTCGTTAGCAGCGTCGGAGGTGCTATCAGTGTCAGCCACCGGGGATCCTGTTCGTCACTCAACTCCCGCAGCATGGGTGCTAGCAAATGCAGGCAATGGTCTTGAGCGCCGTTTAGAGTCACTTCACTAAAGCAATCAGGCAGAGTCGCCGCCTGAATAGGTCCAGCCAAAAAAGGATTGAGCGACGGTTGAACCAGTGCGTCGTGAAACAACGGCAACTGTCCATGATCCGGCGGCAATAAAGATTGCACTGAACACCTCCTTATAGATACGTTGACTCGTTAACGCCTGATGACACCTACGCTCAGGCCTTCGATTACTAGATCCTGCTTATTGAGGTCCACCTCAATAGGCTGGAAATCAGGGTTTTCAGCAATCAGCCAAACCTTGTTGCCCTCACGTTTGAACCGCTTGACCGTAACTTCTTCTCCGACACGAGCAACCACGACTTGCCCGTTGCGTGCCTCACGAGTGACGTGAACCGCCAGAAGGTCACCATCAAGAATACCAATGTTCTTCATGCTCATGCCTTCTACCTTGAGAAGGTAATCCGCACGTGGTTGGAAGAAGTCAGGGTTAATATTGCAATTTTCTTCCACGTGCTGCTGGGCCAGGATTGGCGCGCCTGCAGCGACACGACCGATGACAGGGAGTTCACTGTCAGAAGGTTTCTGTGTTTCCAGTCCAGGAATGCGGATTCCGCGAGAGGCACCAGGCGTCATTTCAATAGCGCCTTTACGTGCAAGCGCCTTGAGGTGCTCCTCTGCCGCATTCGGGGATTTGAAGCCAAGCTCCTGAGCGATTTCCGCACGGGTGGGCGGGAATCCGTTTTCTTCAAGGCAGCGCTTGATGAAGCTCAGGATTTCAGACTGTCTCGGAGTTAGTTTTAGCATGATAGGTGTCTGGCTTTATATACAGTTCCTGGGATTATATACAGTATTGGTTTGAGGGCAACCGACTTTTTATCAGCCAAATGCCATTACGGCACTTAGCTATCCCAGGCATTGACTCAGGAATGTTTTAAACATATGTTTAAAACATTTTATGATCAGGTAGTTAAGCGATGGCTCAATCTGAAACGGTCGAGCGGATATTGGATGCCGCTGAACAACTTTTTGCTGAGCGTGGCTTTGCTGAAACATCGCTCCGCCTGATAACCAGCAAGGCGAATGTAAACCTTGCAGCAGTGAATTATCACTTCGGCTCGAAGAAATCCCTTATCCAGGCGGTATTCTCTCGTTTTCTGGACCCTTATTGCGCGTGTTTGGAAAATGAGCTGGACCGACGGTACGGCAAGTCTGGGGCCAAGGCAGACCTTGAGGAGCTTCTTTATCTGCTGGTAGATCAGGCGTTAGCCATCAAACCGCGTCACGGTAATGATCTTTCCATTTTCATGCGGCTTTTAGGGCTGGCATTCAGTGAGAGCCAGGGGCATCTGAAGAAATACCTCGAAGAGGCATACGGACGCGTTTTTCGTCGCTACATGGAGCTGGTTGCCGTGGCCGCGCCTGACATTCCTCCGCTGGAGCTGTTCTGGCGCGCCCACTTCATGATAGGGGTGGCTGCATTCAGCATGTCAGGTATCAAGGCTTTGAAGGCCATGGCTGATAATGATTTTGGTGTACATACGTCAACGGAGCAGGTATTGCGTTTGATGGTGCCTTTCATGGCCAGTGGCATGCTGGCGGAGAGTGCAATGACGGATCAGGCTCTGGCATCTGCGCAATTCAAGCCCCGCAAGCCTGTCAGTCAGGATGCTCAGCGCTTCTGAGTGAGAATATGCCAGCGCTTTCAGCAAAGGCATTACTGACACATTGATTGAAACGAGTTGAAAGGGCACCATGCCTCACTTGTTTTCTGTGCCTCAGGAATGCCTATGCAAGGCTCATTAATGGTGGACATTGGCGGCACATGGCTGACCGCTGAAGACCGACATCTCCTGCGCCAGCCCGAAGTGGGTGGGCTCATTCTTTTTGCTCGCAATATCGAGCATCCTCGCCAAGTGCGTGAGCTATGTGAAGCCATACGCGCCGAGCGGCCGGAGTTGCTATTGGCTGTCGACCAGGAGGGCGGCCGCGTCCAGCGACTTCGACAGGGCTTTGTACGTCTGCCTGCCATGCGGCGATTTGCCGATCATCCAGAGGCCGATCGCCTTGCCGAGGCATGCGGGTGGATAATGGCAACCGAAGTGCTGGCCGTCGGGCTCGACTTCAGCTTTGCTCCGGTTCTGGATCTTGATCATGGCCGTAGCGCGGTAATCGGTCAGCGAGCCTTCGAGGGGGCGCCGGACAGGGCGACCGATCTGGCGGGCGCCTTCGTTCGCGGCATGCATGCTGCCGGCATGGCTGCAACCGGCAAGCATTTCCCGGGGCATGGATGGGCAGAAGCCGACTCGCATGTGGCCATTCCCCGTGACGAGCGTAGCCTGGAAGACATCAAGGCCGTTGATCTTGTACCTTTCAAGCGTCTGAGTGGGCAGCTGGAAGCGATCATGCCTGCTCATGTGATCTATCCCTGCGTAGATGAGCAGCCAGCCGGGTTTTCGCGGCGGTGGCTGCAGGACGTGCTTCGCGGCGAGTTGGGTTTCAAGGGTGTTATTTTTAGCGACGATCTATCCATGGCCGGTGCGCATGTTGCTGGTGACGCGGCAGGACGCATAGAGGCTGCCTTGAGTGCTGGCTGTGACATGGGGCTCGTTTGTAATGACCGTGCCGCGGCTGAGCTGGCGCTAACCGCGCTGCAGCGCTTGAAAACCAAGCCTTCGCAGCGGTTGAAACGCATGAGTGCAAAAGCATTTCCGTCCATTGAATACCGTCAGCATCCTCGCTGGCTTGCGGCTTTATCTACTCTGCGCCAAGCAGGTTTGATTGATTAAGGAGTTTATATGACCGTTTACGCCATTATCGGCGGGACTGGCCTGACGCAGCTGGAAGGTCTGACGCTGGATGAGTCCCTCAGAATAAACACGCCCTATGGCGCGCCTTCGGCGGACATTCTCAAGGGCCATTATGCAGGGCGCGAAGTATTGTTCCTGGCACGCCATGGTCATCCACATCGCATCCCGCCTCATCAGGTTAATTATCGGGCCAATATATGGGCGCTCAAGCATGCCGGTGCAGAAGCAATCCTGGCCGTTAATGCGGTAGGCGGTATCCATTCAGCAATGGGTAGCGGGCATCTATGTGTGCCTCACCAGATCGTCGACTATACATGGGGTCGTGAACACACCTTTTTTGAAGGGTCTCTGGAGGCGGTAACCCATATCGATTTCAGCTACCCCTATGATGAGGCGCTTCGCCAGCAATTGATCAGTGCGCTGCGTCAACACGGCTATGCCCACAGTGATCAGGGCGTCTATGCCTGTACACAAGGGCCGCGCCTGGAAACGGCAGGAGAGATCGTTCGCCTGGAGCGTGATGGATGTGACATCGTGGGGATGACAGCCATGCCAGAAGCCGCACTGGCTCGGGAGCAGGATTTGGCTTATGCCTGTCTGGCGTTGGTTGTTAATCCAGCTGCAGGTAAGGTAACTGGCGTTATCACCATGGCTGAAATAGAGCAGGCGCTGCATGAGGGTATAGGCAGGGTTAAAGCTGTACTGGCAACAGTACTGGCAGGTTAAGCCCGACTGGCCGGGCACCTCCTGAGTGCCCGGCCGGTTACCTGGACTAGACGTTTTCCGGGGTCAAGCGCTCGAAAAGTGCCTCAATGATATTGAAACGCTCTTCAGGACGCTCCATCGGTACCTGGAATTTAAAGATGGTTGCACCCTCAAGGCGATACTTGTTGGGCTGGCTTTGTATCATTTTGACCAGTACCAACGGATCAACCTTCGTATCATGAGTGAACTCGATACGACCGCCTTGCGGGCCGGCATCAACCTTCACAACACCTAGGGCTTCTGCCTTGATCTTCATAAGTGTCAGGCGGACCAGGTTTTTGACGGCATTGGGCAAAAGGCCAAAGCGGTCAATCATCTCGACCTGTAGCTCCTTGAGTGCATCTTCATCGGCTGCAGAGGCAATACGCTTGTACAGAATCAGACGAGTATGGACGTCTGGCAGATAGTCCTCTGGAATGAGCGCAGGTACCCGCAGATTGATGTCCGGTCCACCCCCAAGGGGCTGTTCCAGGTTCGGTTGTTCACCTTTGCGAATAGCCTTGACCGCCCGTTCCAGCATTTCCATGTACAGCGTAAAGCCTACAGCCTGGATCTGGCCGCTTTGACCTTCGCCCAGGAGTTCGCCGGCGCCCCGTATTTCAAGGTCATGGGTGGCCAGAATGAAGCCTGCGCCCAGGTCCTGCGCACCAGCAATCGCCTCAAGACGTTTTTCAGCATCAGGCGTCATGCTTTTTCGTGGCGGTGTTAGCAGGTAGGCATACGCCTGGTGGTGACTTCGTCCCACACGTCCACGCAGCTGATGCAGCTGCGCCAGGCCAAACTTATCTGCACGCTCGATAATGATGGTATTGGCGCTGGGAACGTCAATACCGGTCTCGATAATAGTTGACGCTACCAGCACGTTGAAGCGCTTGTGGTAGAAGTCGCTCATGACCTGTTCCAGTTCCCGTTCGCGCATCTGTCCATGACCAATGCCAATACGGGCCTCCGGCACCAGCTCCGCAAGGTCCCGGGCGCACTTTTCAATGGTCTTTACTTCGTTGTGAAGGTAGTAGACCTGTCCGCCGCGTAGCAGCTCGCGAAGAAGGGCTTCCTTGATAACCGCGTTCTGCTGCTCCATGACGAACGTCCGGACCGACAAACGTCGAGCCGGCGGAGTGGCGATGATGGAAAGATCGCGCATACCTGCAACAGCCATGTTGAGCGTGCGCGGAATCGGTGTGGCCGTAAGGGTCAGAATATCGACTTCGCTACGTAGCGCTTTGAATTGCTCCTTCTGACGCACGCCGAATCGGTGCTCCTCATCAATGATGACGAGTCCCAGATTCTTGAGCTTCACGTCGTCCTGCAGCAGTTTGTGTGTGCCGATAATAATGTCGATATTACCGTCAGCCAGTTCCTGTACGGCCTTATCAACATCCTTGGCAGACTTGAAGCGAGACATCACCTCGACGCGCACAGGCCAGTCGGCAAAGCGGTCGCGAAAGCTGTTGTAATGCTGCTGCGCCAATAGTGTTGTAGGAACCAGGACGGCCACCTGCTTGCCGCTGTGTACCGCTACAAACGCCGCCCGCATGGCGACTTCGGTCTTGCCAAAGCCTACATCCCCGCAGACCAGACGATCCATGGGCTTGCCTGACAGCATATCCTTGAGTACAGCATCGATAGTAACTTGCTGGTCAGGTGTTTCTTCAAACGGAAAGCCTGCTGCGAAGGTTTCGTAATCCGCCTTGGGGTCAGTAAACGCAAATCCTTCCCGAGCGGCTCGACGGGCATATACATCCAGCAGTTCGGCGGCAACATCGCGCACCTGCTCAGCTGCCTTGCGTTTGGCTTTCTGCCAGGTTTCAGAACCTAGTTTGTGTAGTGGAGCAAGCGCGTCGTCAGCGCCTGAATAACGGGCAATCAGGTGCAGGTTGGCAACCGGAACATAGAGCTTCGCTTCGTCTGCATATTCCAATAGTAGAAATTCTTGCGCTTGGCCCTCCAACTCAAGCGTTACCAGACCCATATAACGCCCAACGCCGTGATCAATATGCACGACCGGTGCGCCCTCGCGTAGCTCGGTCAGGTTCTTGACGACGTTGTCACCATGCTCGTTGCGCTTTTCCCGGCGACGACGCTGCATGATACGCTGACCAAACAACGGACTTTCGGCAATGAGGGCTACATCGGGTTTTTCGAGTAGCAAGCCTTCGTCGAGCGGCGCGACTGTAATCGACAGGCGCTCGTCAGTTTCCTGAAAATCTTCCCATCCCTCGACCGATGTAGGACGCAGGTTGATACGTGCCAGCAACTCAAGCAGCACCTCCCGACGACCGGCGGATTCTGCTGTAAACAGGATGCGTCCATCAAAATCAGCCAGGAAGTTCTGCAAGGCCGCCAATGGCTGATTAGCCTTGGCCTCAATGGCAAGATTGGGCAGAGGCCGCGCTGAAAAACGCTCACGACCCACGCCCGGCTCGATATCATCGCTACTGATAACAATGCGTGGCCATTGCTTGAGACGAGCGAAGCACTCTTCTACCGGGAGGAAAACTTCAGCCGGTGGTAATAGAGGACGCTCCGGGTCAACGCGACGGTCTTCGTAACGGGTCCGTACGTCCGTCCAGAACTGTTCAGATGCCTGCTCGATGCCTGGTAACGAAAAAACCTGTGCGCTCTGGGGCAGGTAATCAAACAGCGTCGACGTCTCATCAAAGAACAGCGGCAAGTAATACTCGATGCCCGCGGGCGTCAAGCCACTCGCCAGATCCTGGTAAAGAGGGCTGCGACGATAATCCACATCAAAACGCTCTCGAAAGCGCGCCCTGAATCCTGTGACGGCTTCTTTATGCAGCGGAAATTCTCGAGCAGGAAGCAGTCGGATCGAATCTACCTTGTCGATTGATCGCTGCGTCTCTGGATCAAATGTGCGTAATGTCTCAATTTCGTCATCGAATAAGTCGATTCGGTACGGGAGACTACTGCCCATCGGGAAGAGATCAATCAGTGCTCCACGGACTGTAAATTCGCCATGCTCGTAGACGGTATCGACATAGCGGTATCCGGCTGCCTCCAGGCGAGCCCGAGTAGCCTCTACATCCAGACGTTGTCCCACATCCAGCACAAGACTGCTGCCTAACAGGAAGCGTGTAGGTGCCATACGATGTAGGGCTGTTGCGATAGGCACTACCAAAATGCCGTGATCAAGCTCTGGTAGACGATAGAGCGCCGCTACACGTTGGGAAATAATGTCTTGATGCGGCGAGAAAATATCGTAAGGCAACGTTTCCCAATCAGGGAAATGCAGTACGGGAAGCCTCGGGGCAAAGAAGCGCAGTTCTTGCTCCAGGCGTTCGGCGCTCTGGCTGTCCGGCGTTAAAAGTAGGGTGAAGCGTTGGCTGGCAGCGCTTGCAGCCTCGGCAATAGCCAGACTTAGCGCGGCTCCGGGGAGATTTCCCCAATGCTGTCGTCCGGCGGTATCAGGAATTGATGGAATGCGCAAAACGGGCACGCTGATTAGGCTCCGTTGAAAAAAATCTGAGTTGGGATTGTAACGACGGTCTCGTCTCGCTGTCAGTGCATCGACGCGCGAAGATTGCCGGTTCAGGCAGGTGCGGTCATAATGTAGTTCCTTTTGTTAGCCCCTACATATGGAAGGTATCACCGTGAGTCAGAACTCCGACCAGTGTCTTGGTGAATGGATCGATCGTGAGGCGATTGCGGAGGCAATGATTCCGCTGATCGGTCAGCTCTACCGTAATAATAATGTTGTGACCTCTATATATGGGCGTGGTTTGGTTAATCGTTCAGTGATCGCCATTCTCAAGGCGCATCGCTTTGCACGTCAGGTCGATGATGTCGCATTGTCTGTACACGATACCTATCCGCTGCTTAAGGCTATTAGTGAACTTGAGCTAGGTGCCGCTTCCATTGATTTGGCGCGTCTGAGCTTGAAATTCAAGCAGGCGGGGGCAGGGCGTGATCTAAAAGAGTTCCTACGCGAAGAACTGGCTGCCGTTGTAGGTAAGCAGGGCACCGAAAAGCGCCAGGGAACCGATGTGGTTCTGTATGGCTTTGGCCGTATCGGACGTTTGCTTGCACGTATCCTTATCGAGCACTCTGGAAGCGGCGATGGCCTGCGTCTACGTGCCATTGTGGTGCGTAAAGGCGCTGAAAACGATCTGGTCAAGCGCGCCAGCCTGTTGCGTCGCGACTCGGTACATGGCTCCTTCGAAGGCACCATCACCGTTGACGAGACCAACAACACAATTTGTGCAAATGGCACCCTGATTCAGGTGATTTATTCCAACGATCCGACCACAGTCGACTACACCCAGTACGGTATCAATAATGCGATTATTGTTGATAACACCGGTAAATGGCGTGATGCAGAAGGCCTGTCGCAACATCTGAAGTGCCCGGGCGCTGCACGTGTCGTGCTGACTGCGCCTGGCAAGGGTTCGCTCAAGAACATCGTTCACGGTATCAACCACAACACTATCAGCCCGGAAGACAGCATTGTTACGGCGGCTTCCTGCACCACCAATGCTATCGTGCCCGTGCTGAAGGCCGTCAATGACAAGTACGGCATCATCAGCGGTCATGTAGAAACGGTTCACTCCTTCACCAATGATCAAAACCTGATCGACAACTTCCACAAAGGTGATCGTCGCGGTCGTAGTGCACCGTTGAACATGGTGATTACCGAGACGGGCGCCGCCAAAGCGGTCGCCAAGGCGCTGCCTGAATTGGCTGGCAAGCTGACAGGTAATGCCATTCGCGTTCCAACGCCCAACGTGTCGATGGCTATCCTGAACCTGAACCTTGAAAAAGGTACCAATAAGGAAGAGATCAACGATTATCTGCGTTATATGGCGCTGCACTCTGATCTTCACAAGCAGATCGATTTCGTCAACTCGCCTGAAGTGGTATCCAGCGACTTCGTTGGCTCTCGTCATGCTGGCATAGTAGACGCAGGTGCTACCATTTGCAGCGATAACCGTGTCGTTCTCTATGTGTGGTACGACAACGAGTTCGGCTATAGCTGCCAGGTTGTTCGTGTGCTTGAGGAAATGGCTGGTGTAAACCCACCGGCTTATCCAGCGGTTTAAGCATTGTTCATATGAAGACGGGAGCTTAGGCTCCCGTTTTTATTTATCGCTTTAAATTGAAAAGATTTTCTAGTGTGACGAAAGGTCGCAACGAGAGGATAGGTGTAACCTATATAGAGATCATCGCTTAAATCGGGTTGCCGTAGAGCCGGTGATGATGTGCTCGACGCTCATGAGCGATCGGTTCGTTTTTTCGAGGAGTAATCATGGCTGTCTATAACTATGACGTAGTGGTGCTGGGATCGGGCCCGGCAGGCGAGGGGGCTGCAATCAATGCAGCCAAGCACGGACGCAAGGTGGCGGTCGTGGACAGTCGCCAGGTCATCGGTGGAAATTGCATTCACCTTGGCACCATTCCGTCAAAGGCTCTGCGTAACTCAGTCAAGCAGATCATCCATTTCAACAATAATCCGATGTTCCGCACGATTGGCGAGCCTCGCTGGTTTTCCTTTCCTGACGTGCTCAAGAGTGCTGAGCGCGTCATTGGAAAGCAGGTTAATTCACACACATCCTATTTTGCTCGTAACCGGGTCGATGTGTACTTCGGAACCGCAAGCTTTATCGACGAGCACACGATCAACGTCATAAATCCCAATGGCGGTACCGAACAACTGGTTGGCAAGCAGGTGGTTATTGCAACGGGCTCGCGTCCTTACCGCCCAGCTGATGTTGATTTCTCCCACCCGCGTGTTTATGACAGCGATACCATCCTGACCTTGAGCCATACACCACGGCGCCTGATCATTTATGGAGCAGGTGTCATTGGGTGTGAATACGCCTCCATCTTCAGTGGCCTGGGTGTGCTCGTCGATCTGATCGATACGCGCGATCAGCTGCTGAGCTTCCTGGATGATGAAATCTCCGATGCGCTTAGCTACCACTTGCGCACCAATAATGTGCTCATTCGTCACAATGAAGAGTATGAGCGTATTGAAGGCCTGGAGCATGGGGTCGTTCTTCACCTTAAGTCAGGCAAGAAGCTGCGAGCTGACGCGCTTCTGTGGTGTAACGGGCGCACCGGCAATACCGACCAGCTGGCGTTGGAGAATGTTGGTATCGAGGTGAACAGCCGCGGCCAAATTAACGTGGATGAGAATTACCGCACCAGTTGCCCCAATATCCTGGCGGCTGGAGATGTCATTGGTTGGCCTAGCCTCGCCAGTGCAGCGTTTGACCAAGGTCGTTCAGCTGCCGGTAATATTCTGGATGATGATTCAGCGCGCTATGTCGATGATATTCCTACTGGAATTTATACCATTCCCGAAATCAGTTCTTTGGGTAAAAACGAGCGCGATTTGACGCAGGCCAGAGTACCCTACGAAGTTGGCAAAGCGTTCTTCAAAAGCATGGCGCGAGCGCAGATTTCAGGCGAGCCGGTAGGCATGCTCAAAATCTTGTTCCATCGCGAGACTCTGGAAGTCCTTGGTGTTCACTGCTTTGGCGATCAGGCGTCCGAGATTCTTCACATCGGACAAGCCATCATGAACCAGAAAGGTCCTGGCAACAACATCAAGTACTTCATCAATACGACGTTTAATTATCCCACCATGGCTGAGGCGTACCGCGTAGCTGCCTTTGATGGGTTGAACCGGCTTTTCTAAGCCGGCTTAGCCTGTGGTTTGTGATCATCCAGCACGGTTCTAGCCAGTGCTGGATAATCCGTAATTAAACTGTCTGCACCGAAGTCGATTAGGCGTCGCATCAAGGAAGGCTCATTTACCGTCCATACCGATACATGCAGGCCTTGGCGCTGGGCCTTCAAGAGTCGCTCAGGGGTGCACAGCGTCCAATTGAGCGCAAGTAAATGGCAGCCGTAGTTAGCAGCCACTTTCAGCGGATCCAGCCAGGCGTATTCTGCCACCAGCCCACGTTGAAGCCAGGGAGTGTCACGGTTAAGCGCCCTTAATACTTCCCGTGAGCTGGACGTTACCGTAATGCGATCGCTGAGATTGAAGCGTTTCGCCAGCTCATCAATGGCTTTGATGGTGCGTGCAGCCCGGACGCGTGAAGCGCTTTTGACTTCAAGCTGCCAATGCTCGAAATCCACTTGCTCGAAAAGATCCTCAAGGCGTGGAATAGGGCAGGGTCGAGGCCATGAGGGACCTGCCAAGCGTGCGTCATAGGTAACCAGCGTATCGGCAGGTAACTCGGCAACCTTACCTCGACGTCCCGTAGTACGCTTGAGGGTAGGGTCGTGAATGACCATCAATTCTCCATCACTGGACAGGTGGAGGTCCAGCTCGCAGCGAGTTACGCCCACCTGCAGGCACTGTTCAAAACTGGCTAGCGTGTTTTCCGGGGCCTCGCCTTTGGCTCCTCGATGGCCGTAGATGACTGTCATGGCGTTTCCCTGCGATTAAGTGGCTGATGGTCACGAACCGCATCAATGACACGGTCATTCTCAAAATAGACGCTGAAGTCGCGATAGTCCCAGCGAGTAATGGGCGGCTTACCTACGGCTGGATGTTCTTCATCCGGCAAACCAAATCGATTCAGCACCTCGGTGCGAAATTGCCCAGGTTGGGGCAGGGCCGTGTGGGTGTCACCTTGACGACTAATAGGGATCGAAAGCGTATCGGCGAAAGCAGCTGTTGGGCCGAGCAACAATAAAAAACTCAGCCAGTAGTTCACTATTGCTCACCCTTGGGCTGTGCTCTGAGCGTACGGCGCTCATGGGCCTGCTTCTTGAAGATATGCCGAGCAAGCAGCTGGCGTTGTGCATCGCTGATGTCTACGAAGCTGGTGCCTATCTCATAACTGCCTGGCGTAGCCGGCTGGCAGTGAATCACTTCAGCTTTCAATTCCAGGCCCAGTGCCTGAGGCATCAGTATCATGCGCAGGCTTAGCTGGCTACCCAGTGAAAACGCCTCCGAATGCTGAAAGCTGATGCCACCCTCGGACAGTACGACAGGTCTGGGTTCTCCGACTTCATGAATCAAATTCCAGGTCAGTGCCTGACCCAGTAAATCGATTCGCTTGTTGAGCAGCTTTATACAGGCGGCAATTGGGCGGTCGCGCTCATTGACGCTACGCAGAAGGTGCTGTGATTCGAACTCCAGAAGATGCATTTCACTTAACAGATCGAACAAAGGTGACGCATTAGGCGTGGCGGATTGTTCTGTCCCGGCAAGTGGGGTGATTTCCAGTGCGATCGAGTCTGTGATGCGATAGTATTCGCGGCGTTCATCCGCGTCTGGTGCGGTCATGGTAAACCCACGGCGATGATCGAAGCGTTGAGTGTAATGCCTGCTGATGGGGGCTTGCCAGTCTGTAAGCTGGCGCTTCGTCAGGGCTGTGAAGCAACAGGGATTCGCTCCGCCTGAAGTGGCGAACGCTACATATATGAGTGTAGTCGAGCTTGGGACTATAACGGCCAGTTCTGTATTGTTTGCCGTTTCCCTTGTCCATAAGGACTCGCTTGCGTCCCATTCCTGCTTAAGCCTGGATATGTTTAGACCACTACCTATCTACATCGGCATGCGTTATGTGCGTGCCAAGCGAAGAAATCACTTCGTTTCATTTATTTCCCTGACCTCCATGGTTGGGCTGGCGCTGGGTGTGCTGGTCATGATCGTAGTGCTTTCGGTCATGAATGGATTCGACCGTGAAATGCGCGACCGCGTCTTGGGGATGACTCCCCATGCCACTGTAGAGTCCTACCAGCCGATTAATGATTGGCGGACTATTGCCGATCAGGCCAGAAAAAATCCTCAAGTGGCCGCGGTTGCGCCGTTTACCCAGCTGCAAGGCATGCTGACCCAGGACAAGGCCGTTCAGACCGTACTTCTCAACGCCATTGATCCGGATGAGGAGCCGAAGGTTTCGATCATCAGTGACTTCATGCGTGAAGGTAAGCTGACGGATCTCAAACCTGGCGGTTTCGGCGTTATTATCGGAACGCTGGCTGCGCAGAAACTGGGCGTTAAAGTGGGTGATAAGGTTACCTATATCGCCCCGGAAGTAGCCGTGACGCCTGCCGGTATGTTTCCCCGGATGAAGCGGCTTACCGTCGTAGGTATTTTTAGCGTCGGGGCCGGAGAGCTGGATGGTTCGGTGGGTCTGATCCATGTTGAGGATGCGGCGCGCCTGCAGCGGTGGCAGCCCAGTCAGGTCCAGGGCATCCGCCTGAAACTGCACGATTTGTTCAAGGCACCCCAGGTTTCGTGGGATATTGTCCGGTCGCTGGCAAATGACAACGAAGACTTCTATGCGCGTGATTGGACTCGCACCCATGGCAACCTGTATCAAGCCATCGGGATGGAGAAGACCATGATTGGCCTTCTCCTTCTTCTGATCGTGGCGGTAGCTGCCTTCAATATCATCTCGACACTGGTCATGGTGGTAACTGACAAGACGTCCGACATTGCCATTTTACGGACGTTGGGTGCCACGCCTCGCCAGATCATGTTTGTTTTCATGGTTCAGGGTACTTTCATCGGCGTAATTGGAACCCTGCTTGGCTGCGCCTTGGGAGTTGTCGCTGCGCTTAATGTCAGCGGCTTCATTGCTTGGCTGGAACGTACGACAGGACATCAGTTCCTGAACGCTCAGGTGTATTTCATCAATTATTTGCCGTCCCAGTTGCAGCTCAATGATGTCTTGTGGGTGTGTGGTGCCTCGCTGCTGCTGAGTTTCCTTGCCACCCTGTACCCTTCCTGGAGTGCTGCTCGCACCCAGCCTGCCGAGGCGTTGCGTTATGAGTGATAAAGCCGTACTGCGTTGCCAGAACCTGGGCAAACGCTACGAAGAGGGACCGCAAACGGTCGACGTCCTGACCGGCGTAGAGTTGGAGCTGCTTCCAGGAGAGCGTGTTTCGATCGTAGGCAGTTCCGGTTCAGGAAAAACGACGTTGCTGAACCTGTTGGGCGGACTGGACACCCCAAGTCAGGGCAGTGTATGGCTGGATGGGGAGGAGCTTTCGGCGCTCAATGAGAAGGCACGCGGCCTGTTGCGTAACCGTGCCATGGGCTTCGTTTATCAATTTCATCACTTGCTCCCTGAGTTCAGCGCACTGGAAAATGTCTGCATGCCATTGCTTATCGGTCGAACGTCGATAGCTGAAGCCCGCAGGAAAGCTTCTGCATTGCTGGAGCGGGTGGGGCTGGGACATCGACTAAGCCATAAGCCGGCTGAGTTATCCGGAGGCGAGCGCCAGCGGGTAGCCATCGCACGTGCATTGGTCAATGAGCCCAAGCTGGTTTTGCTGGATGAGCCTACAGGCAATCTGGATCAGCACACGGCCCATGGAATTCAGCAAATGATGCTTGAGCTTTCAACGTCCTTGCGGACGTCCTTTCTTGTAGTAACCCACGACCAGTCGCTGGCCGCTCAGATGGATCGTACGCTGCGCCTGGAAGATGGCCGCCTGGTTCCGGCCTGACGGCCATTCTTCTCCTGAAACAGTGTAAGGCGAAATGTTCAGACCTTTATCTCTTTTCATTGGATTGCGATATACACGGGCAAAGCGCCGTAAATCGTTTATCTCATTCTTCTCGCTGGTCTCCATGATCGGGCTGACGCTGGGCGTATTGGCCATGATTCTGGTGCTATCAGTCATGAACGGCTTTCAGCGGGAGATGCGTACCCGAATCCTGGGAATGGTGCCTCACGCAACCATTAATGCAGAGCAGCCATTCTCGGACTGGAAAAGCGTAGCGGACAAGGCGGTGCAGCAGCCTCATGTATTGGCTGCGGTTCCCTATACCCAGCTGCAGGGCATGCTATCCCAGCGCGGACGCATGCAGCCGCTGTTGGTGGATGGTGTTGATCCTGAGCTGGAGCCCAAGGTCTCGATCATCGGTGATCGCATGGTTCAAGGGCAACTGGATAACCTGAGGGCGGGTGAGTTTGGCATCGTTATTGGCGAGATCACAGCTCATCGCTTCCAGCTGGGTATGGGTGACAAGGTCACCGTTATCGTCCCTGAGGTAACCTCTGCGGCAGGCAACATCACGCCACGGATGCGTCGCTTTACTGTGGTAGGTATCTTCAAGGTCGGTGCAGAGCTTGACGGTTCCCTAGGGCTTATCAATGTAGCGGACGCCGCTCCATTGAAAGGATGGGAGCCCGGGCTCGTTCAGAGCGTTCGTCTGGCATTCGATGATCTGTTCAAGGCGCCACAGTATTCCCGTCAAGTAGCTAATGCCATGGGGCCGGGTTATCAGGCGCAGGACTGGACCAGTACTCAGGGAAGTCTGTTCCAGGCAATGAACATGGAAAAGACCATGATTGGTCTGCTGCTTCTACTGATCGTAGCGGTAGCGGCCTTTAACATCATCGCCACGCTGATCATGGTTGTTGCCGACAAGAAGGCAGATATTGCGATCTTGCGTACATTGGGTGCTACGCCTCGCCAGATCATGTTTGTTTTCATGGTGCAAGGGACCATAATTGGAGTTATCGGCACGCTTGTTGGCGGTGTCCTGGGTGTTATTGCTGCGCTTAATGTAAGCCAGTGGATTTCAGCCCTTGAACGTATTGTCGGGCATAAGATATTTGGCTCTGACATGTACTTCATCAGCAACCTCCCGTCTGAGCTCCAGCTAGAAGATGTAGCGCTAATCTGTTGCGCCGCGTTGTGCATGAGTTTTTTGGCTACGCTTTACCCTGCCTGGCGTGCATCGCGCACAGAGCCTGCCGAGGCATTGCGATATGATTAACGAGGCCGTGCTGCGTTGCGTTGATCTGGGCAAACGCTATGTCGAAGGTCCTGAGACCGTCGAGGTTCTTTCAGGGGTCAATCTGGACCTTCAGCCAGGTGAGCGCATTTCCATTGTAGGCAGCTCTGGTTCAGGCAAAACCACATTACTGAACCTATTAGGTGGCCTGGATACACCGTCTCAGGGCGGTGTTTGGTTGGCAGGCGAAGAGCTTTCCCGACTGGGTGAGAAAGCGCGCGGTCTATTGCGCAATCGTGCCATGGGCTTCGTCTATCAGTTTCATCACTTGCTCCCGGAATTCAGTGCATTGGAAAACGTCTGCATGCCGCTGCTTATTGGCGCTACGCCGATCTCGGAGGCGCGGGAGCGTGCCGCTCAACTGCTTAAGCGGGTGGGGCTGGGGCATCGGTTGAGTCACAAGCCTGCTGAATTATCGGGTGGTGAAAGGCAGCGGGTCGCGATAGCCAGGGCCCTTATCAATCAGCCCAAGGTTGTTTTGCTGGACGAGCCTACAGGCAATCTGGATCAGCATACTGCACACAGTATCCAAGAGTTGATGCTTGAGTTGAGTGACTCGCTGAGCACAGCCTTCCTCATAGTGACGCATGATTTGGCGCTCGCAGCGCAGATGGATCGGTGTTTGAAATTAGCTGACGGACAATTGGCTGACGTATAAGGTTGAACCCGGCAGGATGCCGGGTTGTTGTTCTTGGGCTTCGATGGAGCGGAGTCATGCGCACAGGGATCGTTGCGTTCATTGCAGGCCTATTGGTGCTGCGCTTTCTACCCGAATTGCCTGATCGAGAGGTTCTTGTTGCCTGCTTGATAGTGGCATTCGGTCTGATGTTCCTGCCCCGTGTCTACGTGGCAGGTGCCTTCTTGATAGGCTTTGGCTGGGCCTGCCTGTCGGCTCATTGGGCGCTGGATGAGCGACTGGATGATGGTCTGGATGGACGAATAGTCTGGCTTGAGGGAACAGTTGTAGGGCTTCCTGAGTTGCGCGAAGGTTCGACGCGTTTTCTTTTGGAAAATGCGCAGAGCCGTCGAGGGGCTTTACCAAGCCGTATCCGAGTCTCCTGGTCAAATGCGCCAGCCGTACGATCAGGTGAGCAATGGCGTCTCGCTGTAGAGTTGCAAAAGCCGGGCGGGCTCCACAATCTCCGGGGAATGGATGGCGAAGCCTGGATGCTGGCTCATCGAATCGGTGCAAGCGGTGTCGTTAAGGCAGGGCAACGACTTTCCCGTCAGGCCACCTTGGATGCCTGGCGAGACGCATTAAGGCAGCGGTTATTGCATCTTGACGCCTTTCAGCGAAACGGTGGACTGGCTGCATTGGTTCTGGGCGACGGCTCAGGCGTTTCGACTCAGGATTGGCAGCTTTTACAGGCCACAGGCACCACGCATCTGATGGTTATTTCCGGTCAGCACATTACGCTGCTTTCGGGATTTGTATTTGCGCTGATCGCCGGATTGGCGCGTCTGGGCTACTGGCCTGTCCGGATACCGTGGTTTCCTGTTGCTTGCCTGTCTGCGCTTGTATCGGCGGTAGGATACGGATTTCTGGCAGGCTTTGACGTTCCTGTAAGACGAGCCTGCATCATGATCGCGCTGATTACACTATGGCGATTACGGTTTCGTCACCTGGGGGCATGGGTACCGGTAGGTATTGCCTTGGCGGCTGTGCTGGTGGCTGAGCCGCTGGCAAGCCTTACGGCAGGCTTTTGGTTGTCTTTTATCGCTGTAGGTCTCTTGATATGGATCTTTGGCGGCCGTTTGGGTCAATGGAATCCTTGGCGCAGTTGGGGGCGGGCCCAATGGATGATGGCAGTCGGGCTAGCGCCGGTTTTACTGGCTCTGGATCTGCCTGTCAGTCTGTCGGGGCCGATCGCTAACCTTGTTGCCGTGCCTTGGGTAGACTTTTTAGTGGTGCCAGCCGCCTTGCTGGGTACCGTGTTTCTTCTGATCATTCCTCCCCTAGGCGAGTTGCTACTGTGGTGTTCAGGCGCGACCCTTGATGGTTTATTCGCATTTCTCGGGTACGTGTCGGCACTGGTTCCTGCGTGGCAGGGAGCATGGGTGCCTGCGTGGGCTGTCGCTTTAGGCATGCTGGGTGTGTTGCTATGGCTGGCTCCCGATGGGGTGCCGGTCAGGCCTTTGGCAGTATTTCTGCTGATTCCGTTGTTCTGGCCGCCAGTGACCCGACCAGCGTCAGGACTGGCAAAGGTAACCGTGCTCGACGTCGGACAGGGGTTGTCTGTATTCATACAGACCAAAGGCCACGCCATGCTATACGACGCTGGGCCGCTTAGCGGAAGCTATGATGCTGGCGAAAGGGTGGTAGTCCCCAACCTGAAAGCTACAGGCGTCAGTCATCTAGACATGATGTTGATCAGTCATGGGGATGCAGATCATGCAGGAGGCGCCGCTGCTGTTTTCAGCGCCTTGAAGGTGGACAAGGTGGTGAGCGGGGAAGTGAAGCGGCTTCCTCCTGGCTTGCATCCGACACCCTGCGAAGATAATCAGCGCTGGGTGTGGGAGGGAGTCTTATTTACTGTCTGGCAGCCTAGCCCCTTGATGAAGGGAAACGCTGCATCGTGCGTGCTGATGGTAGAAGCAGCAGGCGAGCGCCTTTTGCTAACCGGTGATATAGACGAAAAGGCCGAGCGTCGCCTCGTTGAATCTGGGCGGGATATACGGGCTCAATGGTTATTGGCACCTCATCATGGCAGTCGAACGGCTTCGAGCGAGCGTTTCGTCAGTCTGGTAAAACCTGAATATGCCTTGATCTCGAGGGGAATTCACAACAACTTTGGCCATCCACATGCACAAGTGATCAGTCGTTATGAACGTCATGGCGTCCGGATTTACGATACAGCCTTGAACGGTGCAATATCATTTACCCTCGGTAAGCATGATTTGCCGCAAGGCGCTCGTCAGAAGCGTTATTTCTGGCAAGAAAAATAATTGGCGCTTCATGATAGAGTTGCGCACTTTTAAGGAAAGGGTTCAGGGCGTGTTCGAACTGGTCAAAGCAGGCGGCTGGATGATGCTGCCAATTATTCTGAGTTCTATTGTAGGCATGGCTATCGTAGCCGAGCGGTTATGGACACTGCGCCGTGCACGTGTCGTTCCGCCGCAACTGTTGGCTCAGGTATGGAAGTGGCTGCAAGATAATTCGCTCACAAGCGAGAAGCTTAAGGAGTTGCGCGCCAATTCGCCTTTGGGTGAGGTAATGGCTGCAGGGCTTGCCAATTCCCGTCATGGCCGTGAAGTCATGAAAGAGGCCATTGAAGAGGCTGGTAGCCGCATCGTGCATGATCTGGAGCGCTATCTGAATACCCTGGGTACGATTGCTGCCATGGCACCCTTGATGGGACTGCTAGGCACGGTGTTTGGCATGATCGAGATCTTCAGCTCTTTCATGGAAAGCGGTCTGGCCAACGCTCCGGTTCTGGCTGGCGGTATTTCCAAGGCCTTGCTGACCACGGCGGCTGGTCTGATCGTGGCTATTCCTGCCGTATTCTTCCATCGCTTCCTGCTGCGTCGTGTCGATGAACTGATTGTCTCCATGGAACAAGAGTCCATCAAGCTGGTTGAAGTCGTTCAGGGTGATCGTGAAGTAGACTTCGTCACGGAAGGTACCAAAGCGTGAAGTTTCGGCGTAGATCAGGCGGGGCAGCTAGAGACGAGGCCTACGTCAACCTGACATCACTGATCGATGTTGTATTCGTGTTGTTGCTGTTCTTTGTCGTAACCACCACCTTCAACAAGCCGAGCCAGTTGAAACTGGAGCTGCCTGAGGCGCAAAGTGCAGAACCTGCCGAAGCAGCTGCCAAGGACTTGGAAATCAGCATTTCAGCAGACGGCGTCTTTTCACTGAACGATCAAACGTTGGCTAAAGGTGATCTGACTTCGCTCATGACTGCATTGCAGCGTGAGTCGGGTGGGGATAACAGCGTGCCACTGATCATCTCTGCTGATGGCCGCACGCCTCATCAATCAGTGGTGACGGCAATGGATGCCGCTGGAAAGCTGGGCTTTTCACGAATCCGCATCACAACGGTTGAGGCTCAGGCAGACAAACAGTGAGTATTTCCTCACGGCTTCTCAGGGCTTGGTATCGTGGTCATCCGGCCCTGAATGTACTGAAACCCTTGGAGGCCCTGTATTGTCACGTTGCTCGACGAAAGCGTAGGCGCTTTCTGGAGAGCGACAAGGGTGTTTTCGTTTCACCTGTTCCTGTGCTGGTCGTGGGAAACCTCACAATAGGTGGAACGGGCAAAACTCCGATGATCCTTTGGCTCATCGAGCACTGCCGCGGTCGTGGATTGCGAGTCGGTGTGGTAAGCCGGGGCTATGGTGCAAAACCTCCACATTTTCCCTGGCGGGTAATGCCGGAGCAGCTGCCTGCGGTAACGGGTGATGAGCCTTTGCTTATTGTTCAACGGACCCGGGTTCCGCTTGTCATCGCTCCGAATCGTCCTGCTGCGGTTCAGGAGTTGCTGCGAACCGAGTCGCTGGATCTCATCCTCAGTGATGACGGTCTACAACACTATGCGCTTGCACGTGACCTTGAACTTGTCATGGTTGACGCGGCAAGGGGCTTTGGCAACAAGCGCTGTCTTCCGGCGGGGCCACTTAGAGAGCCTATTGAGCGACTGCTAAGCGTTGACGCCATTCTTTATAATGGTGGCACCAGCGATACGGAAGATGGCTACTCGGTTCAATTGAAACCAACGGCCTTGATCAATCTAGTATCAGGTGAGCGCCGGCCTCTCAATTATTTTTCTCCTGGCCAGGAGGTTCACGCCCTGGCTGGGATTGGTAACCCTGATCGCTTCTTCAAGACGCTCGAAGCATTGCAGTGGCGACCCATTGCCCACCCATTCGCCGACCATGCAGTTTATACCTCTGAGCGACTACGCTTTCAGCCGGCTTTACCATTGATCATGACTGAGAAAGATGCCGTCAAATGCAGAGCCTTTGCCGCTCCTGATTGGTGGTATCTTGCGGTTGATGCTCAGCCTTCAGCAGCTTTTGTTTCGTGGCTGGACAGACGGCTAGACCTGTTACAGGCTCAATAACTTATTTACCCAACAAGGATTCCTTATGGATCTCAAGCTTCTCGACATCCTGGCTTGTCCTATTACCAAAAGTCCGCTCAAGCTAAGCGAAGACAAGACCGAGTTGATTAGCAAGGCCGCAGGGCTTGCGTATCCTATCCGGGATGGCATCCCGGTCATGCTGGAAAGCGAAGCCCGTGTCCTCAGCGTTGATGAGCGTCTGGATAAATGACTGTCTCCTATACCGTAGTCATTCCTGCGCGTTTTGCTTCGAGCCGTTTGCCCGGCAAGCCGTTGCAGGATATTGCAGGCAAGCCCATGATTCAGCATGTATGGGAGCAGGCGAGTAAGAGCGCAGCCGGTCAGGTGGTTGTGGCTACAGATCATTCCGACATCATGGCAGCCTGCGAGCGTTTCGGTGCACATGCGCTGCTGACGCGTACTGATCACGCTTCAGGTACGGACAGGCTGGCAGAGGTAGCCGAACTTATTGGCCTCCCGGACGATGCCATTATCGTGAATGTTCAGGGGGATGAGCCGCTTGTTCCGCCTGCCATTATCGATCAGGTTGCTCAGAATCTTGCCGCTCATTCCGAGGCGGGCATAGCCACATTGGCTGAGCCCATTCATGATACCGCCGCGTTATTCAACCCGAATGTTGTTAAGGTTGTCAGCGACAAGAATGGTCTGGCCTTGTCATTTAGTCGAGCGCCTATGCCTTGGGCGCGTGATGCGTTTGTCACAAGCCGCGATGTCTTGCCCTCAAGCGTGCCGTACCGACGTCATATCGGTATCTATGCCTATCGAGTAGCATTTCTGAAGGACTTTGTGCGCTGGGGTGCATGCTGGCTTGAAAATACTGAAGCCTTGGAGCAGCTACGTGCACTTTGGCATGGCGTGCGTATCCATGTAGCAGATGCCATTGAGTCACCAGAGGCCGGAGTAGATACAGCTGAAGATCTGGAGCGGGTTCGCCGAGTCTTAGGAGGCGAATAATGCGTGTTCTGTTTGTCTGCATGGGCAACATTTGCCGCTCCCCTACGGCCGAGGCCATCTTTCGCGACAAGCTTGTCAAGGCTGGCCTACTTGACCGTATTGTTGTCGACTCGGCGGGAACAGGCGACTGGCATGTCGGTAAAGCCCCCGATCCTCGCTCGATCCAGGAAGGTGCTAAGCGAGGATATGATCTTTCAGGCCTGCGGGCTCGACAGATTACGACTGAAGATTTTCGCTCATTTGACCTTATCTTGACGATGGACCATGAGAACATGGCCTTTTTGTCCAAGCTTCGTCCTTCCAACGCTTCAGCTGAGGTGGATCTTTTGCTTCGCCGTTATGGTCTTGAGCAGGATGAAGTGCCGGATCCCTATTTTGGCGGAGTTGCTGGCTTCAAGCATGTTATTGACTTGCTTGAAAAGGCATGTGAAGCGCTTGTGCATGAGGTAAGGGGGCCACTTGAGCCTTACTGTACGTGAGTGGGTTTGTCTTAAACCTTTTAATACATTTGGTTTCGATGTGCGGGCACGCTTCTATGCAGAGGCTTACACGGATAATGATGTTCGTGAGGCTATGGCGTTTGCCGACAAGCAGGATGTGCCGCTCTATATCTTGGGCGGAGGCAGCAATCTGGTGCTTACGGAAGATGTTCAGGCTCTGGTGCTGCACATGCGTAGTCAGGGGATCCGACTTCTTGAGGAGGGCTCCTCAGGCAGTGTGACTGTTGAGGCTGAGGCAGGCGAGTCATGGCATGGGCTAGTCGAGACTTCATTGAGTATGGGGCTGAGTGGGCTGGAGAACCTGAGTCTTATACCGGGTACTGTGGGCGCCTCTCCCATGCAGAATATCGGTGCCTATGGTGTTGAGCTAAAGGATGTGTTTCATGGCTTAACGGCATTGGATCGCAAAACTGGCCAGACTTGCGAGTTTACCCTTGAAGAGTGCTGTTTTGGGTATCGAGAAAGCCGATTCAAGCAGGAGCCTGGCCGTTGGGTCATATTGCGGGTTCGTTTCAATCTAAATCGACACGGTACTTTGCGTCTGGATTACGGTCCTGTTCGCCAGCGCTTGGTGGAACAGGGCGTTGATGATCCGTCTCCCCAGGCAGTAAGCAAGGCCATTATTAGTATTCGACGGGAAAAACTGCCTGACCCTGCCATGTTGGGCAACGCGGGCAGTTTCTTCAAAAATCCTGTGGTTTCAAATCAATTGGCTACAAGACTTAAGGAGTGCTATAGCGATCTGGTCGTTTACCCAGTCACGGATGACCAGGTAAAGCTTGCAGCGGGTTGGTTAATTGATAAGGCTGGCTGGAAGGGCTTTCGGGAAGGGGACGCAGGCGTTCATGCGCAGCAGGCGCTTGTCCTGGTTAATTACGGTACAGCGTCGGGTAAGGATATTCTTGATCTTGCTCAGCAAATTCGCACTGATATCGAGAGCCGGTTTTCTGTCCTGTTGGAGATAGAGCCCGGAGCGCTGAATTAGCGGTAACGGCATAATAAAAAGGGATGCATATGCATCCCTTTTTATTTGTTGAGATATCAGGGCTGCGGTTTAGGCGCCTGCTTTTCCTCTTCTTCGCTTTCAGATGGCTTTTGCTCTTCCACAGCATCCTGCTGAGGTTGTTGCTGCTCTACTGCTGACTTTGGCAGGGCAAGCTCTGCAGGAATTTCGGCAGACTCAACCCTTTGAGCTGGCAGTTGATTCAAGCTTTCCGGGCTTGGCATAACAATCTCGGCCGTCATGGCAGGCTGGCTTTCTTTCGAGGGCTCATCCAGTGGTTTTTCCACATGTACATTCTCCAGGCGTTCTTGTGCCTGAGTAATGCCAGAGGGGGGGGCGGCTTCAACAACGGGTTCTGAGTCGGCAGCCAGGACCGGAGAGGCGTGCTCTACAGGCGCTGGGGTTTCAGTTGGCAAGGAAGCTGCCGGAGGAGTATTCAGGCTGACAGATGTTGCGGCCTGTGCTGCTGCAGCTTCCTCCTGTTCACGCGCCAAGCGCTCGGCCTCACGCTGACGGCGACGACGCTCACGGGGATCGTTAGGCGCACGTCCAACGGCCGGTGGGGTTAACTTAGGCTGTGCTCCAATGTCAGGCGTGTCTTCGCTTACCTGAACGAGGGGCTGAGCCTCGGAAGAGACCTCCACGGGGGATGCGGCTTTCTCTTTCTGCATAGGCGCCGTTTCATTGACTGCCTGGGTAGGCTCCTCGGCTTGAGGAGCTTCAACCTCTACTACCGCTACCGTCTGATGAGTTTTCAAAGTAGTCTCGTGCGAGGCTACTTCAACGACAGGCTGCTCTTCAGTGTGGTTAGGTGCAGAAACATCCTGGGCGACGACTGCTTCTGCTTCCGCCTGGGTCTGATTTTCCTGTTTGGGCTCGTTTCTTTCCGTTACGGTTGTGGCTTCAGCTGCTTGGGCATTGACCACTTCGGCAACCACAGCGGCGTTGGCAAGAGGTTCAGTGTTGGATTCTCCCGTCAAGGCAACAGATTCGTTGTCGTTTGACTCGCCATGAGTGTCACGCTGACGTTCACGGCGATTGCTGCGACGACGCTGGCCGCGGGAGCGACGGCGTGGACGCTCATCGCTGTCTTGATCGTCATTCTGATCGTTCAGCTCTTCGTCGTTCAGTTGCTCGGCGTCAACTGTTGCATCCTGACGTGTTTCGGCCTCTTCTCTGGTCTGACGGCGTTCGGCGCGGGAAGGACGTTCGCTGCGGCTGGGTTGTTCCTCGCGGGCAGGGCGCTCGTCCTTGTTTGCACGCTCTTCACGGGCAGGACGCTCTTCGCGTGGTTGGCGTTCCTCACGGGCGGGACGCTCTTCGCGTGGCTGACGTTCCTCGCGGGCAGGGCGTTCTTCACGGCTCTGACGCTCTGCTCGTGGCTGACGCTCTTCACGTGGTTGGCGCTCTTCACGGGTCGGACGTTCTTCTCGAGCGGCCTGGCGCTCTTCGCGTGGAGGGCGCTCGGTACGCGGTTGGCGCTCTTCACGGGTCGGACGCTCTTCACGATTGTCACGAGCCTGCGACTGACGTTCTTCGCGAGGCTTGCGTTCTTCATCACGACGGTTATCACGGCGACGATTCTGCTGACGACCATTGCGGCGCTCATCAGTACGACGTGCTTCGCCATTGGGCTGGGTAGTTTCGGCTACAGCGGCAGGCTCTTCCGTCTTGCCGGCAAACAGACTGACCAGGGAGCGCACCAGGCCCTTAAAGAGGCTTGGCTCCGGCTGATGAGCAGGTTTGCTAGGTGCTTCGACCTGAGGCGCGGGAGTGCGCTCGGGTGCGACCTTGACTGCGGCTTCTTGGCGAACAAGGGTTCGTGTAGCGCTTGCAGGCTGGATCTCTTCGGCCTCGCTGTGAGTCATTTCATAGCTGGACTGGCCGTTCAGAAGATCCGGGTTGTCATCACGCAGGCGTATCACTTCAAAATGCGGGGTTTCGATGTGATCATCCGGCAGGATGATGATGCGAACCCGTGTACGTAGTTCAATCTTGGTGATGCTGTTGCGCTTTTCATTCAATAGGAACGAGGCGACCTGTAAGGGTACGCGTGCTCGAACCTCTGCTGTCCGATCCTTGAGTGCTTCCTCTTCAATCAGACGCAGAATGGCAAGCGACAAGGACTCGACATCTCGGATAATGCCCTGACCGTTACAACGTGGGCAAACGATGCCGCTCGTCTCGCGTAAAGAGGGGCGTAGCCGCTGGCGGGACATCTCTAGAAGGCCAAATCGAGAAATGCGACCGATCTGTACTCGAGCACGATCAGCCTCAAGCGCTTCCCGCATGCGATCTTCAACGGCGCGCTGGTTTTTCACCGGTGTCATGTCGATGAAATCAATAACGATCAAGCCGCCGATATCCCGTAAACGCAACTGGCGAGCGATTTCCTCGGCCGCTTCTAGGTTCGTTTGCAGGGCTGTCTCTTCAATATCGCCACCTTTGGTAGCGCGTGCAGAGTTGATATCGATCGAAACAAGCGCTTCAGTAGGGTCGATAACAATCGAGCCGCCAGAGGGCAGCTTTACTTCACGTTGAAAGGCAGTTTCGATCTGACTTTCGATCTGGAATCGATTGAACAGCGGTACGCTGTCCTGATAGAGCTTGATCTTGCTCTGGTACTGAGGCATGACCTGACGAATGAAGCTTAGTGCTTCTTCCTGAGCCTCTACGCTATCAATAAGCACTTCGCCGATATCCTGGCGAAGATAATCACGAATGGCTCGAATGATGACGTTGCTTTCCTGATAGATCAGGAAAGGCGCACTACGCTCGACAGAGGCTTCCTTGATAGCGGACCAGAGCTGCAGTAGGTAGTCCAGATCCCACTGCAGCTCTTCGGTGCTGCGGCCAAGGCCCGCTGTGCGGACAATCAGTCCCATGTCGGCTGGGGCATCCAGTCCATTCAGGGCTTCGCGCAGCTCGTTGCGCTCTTCACCCTCGATGCGGCGGGAAATGCCACCTGCACGTGGGTTGTTTGGCATCAGAACCAGATAGCGACCAGCCAGGCTGATAAAGGTAGTTAACGCAGCGCCCTTGTTGCCACGCTCTTCCTTTTCAACCTGAACAATGACTTCCTGCCCTTCGGACAGAACTTCCTTGATGTTGATGCGACCTTCTGGCGCTTTCTTGAAGTATTCGCGAGAGATTTCTTTGAGAGGGAGAAAGCCGTGACGCTCTGAACCGAAGTCGACAAATGCGGCCTCGAGGCTGGGCTCGATACGAGTGATGCGGCCTTTATAGATATTGGCCTTTTTCTGTTCACGAGCCCCTGACTCGATATCCAGATCAAATAGTTTTTGGCCATCTACTAACGCAACACGTAGCTCTTCAGGCTGCGTGGCATTGATGAGCATTCTTTTCATGTAATACCGTCGGTTTCCGGGCTACCGGAAACGGCGTGCGGCACACACGACTCGCCGAGGGTCGGTGCTTGGGGTCGTATCAAAGGCGGAGCCATCCGCCTTCGTGTCCAGCAGTACTCGGTTGTATGCCGAGCCGCGACTACGTCTCCTGCTTGCTGTCGTAACAGCAGCAACGTCAAACAGTCAGGAGGAGGAATAAGCTGTCAAAAGCGGACGAATAAGCGTCTAAGCCAGGCATTACCGGCTACACAGTTCAACAGCGGTACATCTCCACCCTTCACGTATCCTTCAGGAATCCTGGTGCCGCTCGCAGAATCCGGAGCGGTTGTTTTTTGTACTCACCTTCAACAGTGGGCACGGTGTTTTATAAGGCTTTTGTTTTAAGTGGCACGTGTACTGCTTATAGCCATACGAACCACTCGAAGGACGGCCTGACGTCCACTGAACATGTTTATGACAGGGAGCTTATTTACAAGCGCTGTGTCATGCCAGGGTTATTGGCTTCCGGGACTATAACAGCAACCATTAAGTGCTTCAATTAAGTGGAAATTGCTATTATGTAGCAATGACTAATCCTACTTCTTCCAACAATGGCGTACAGCTCTTCGAAGTTTCTTCAGAGCTGGCTGGCCAGCGTATCGATAACTATCTGCGTACTTTGCTCAAAGGTGCGCCGAAAACCTTCATTTATAGAATACTTCGCAAGGGTGAAGTACGTGTTAATAAGGGGCGTATAAAGCCGGATTATCGGCTGCAAGCCGGCGATATCATTCGTGTCCCTCCTATGCGTTTGCCTGAAAAAGATGAACCTGCACCTGTCTCCCAGGCGCTTGCCGAGTTGATGGAGGCTGCGATTGTCTATGAAGACAAGACACTGATCGTTATCAATAAGCCTGCAGGTATTGCCGTTCACGGAGGGAGTGGTGTCAGCCTAGGCGTTATAGAGGTCTTTCGTCAGATTCGTCCAGATGCCAAAGACCTTGAGCTGGTTCATCGCCTGGATCGGGATACCTCGGGTCTGCTCATGATTGCCAAGAGGCGCAGCATGCTGCGTCATTTGCATGAGGCCTTACGTGGAGATGGAGTCGACAAACGCTACCATGCGCTGGTTCGTGGTCACTGGCCTGCAGCAAAAAAACAGATTCGAGCGCCTTTGATGAAAAATAACTTGCGTTCCGGTGAGCGGATGGTTGAAGTCAATGTAGAGGGTAAGGACGCTCTCACGGAATTTCGAGTGCTCAGACGCTACGGTGATTTCGCTACTCTAGTAGAGGCAAAGCCGGTCACAGGACGTACTCACCAGATTCGTGTTCATGCCAAGCACGCAGGTCATTCCATTGCAGGGGATCCTAAGTACGGTGATGAGGCGTTTTCCAGGGAGATTCGGGATTTGGGCGGTAAACGGCTGTTTCTTCATGCTGCCAGTCTTAATGTACCGCTCCCCGATGGGGAAACATTGCAACTGACTGCTCCTGTTGATGAGACCTGGGCGGCTACATTGAGTCGACTGGATGCCTAGTTACGACTTGCTGGTATTTGACTGGGACGGGACGCTCTCTGACTCGGTTGGTCGCATCGTGGACGTTATGCAGGCAGCTGCCGCCGACCTTCGGCTCCCCGTTCGAAGCGATCGATCGATTAAGTCCATTATCGGGCTGGGCTTGCCAGAGGCCATCCAGACGCTTTACCCGGAGATGACGCCAGGAGCTGTGGAGCGTTTTCGTCAGTGTTATAGCGATCATTTCGTTATGCGTGAGCAAGAGCCTTCTCCGTTTTTCGAGGGTGTGGCTGAAGGCTTGGCAGCGTTTCGGCGCAAAGGCTATCGTTTGGCTGTTGCTACCGGTAAAAGCCGAAGAGGGCTGGATAGGGTGCTTGCAGCCAAGGGGCTGGCTGGCTTCTTTGACGTAACGCGTTGCGCTGATGAAACGGCCAGCAAGCCGGATCCGTTAATGCTTAACGAGATCTTGGCGCATTGTCAGGTGCATCCGTCAAAGGCGCTGATGATCGGGGATGCACCATTCGACCTTGAAATGGCTCGCAGAGCGCAAATGGCCTCGGTTGCAGTCAGTTACGGTGCTCAGCCAGTTGAGGTGCTGCGTAATTACGAGCCAACGCTTGTGGTTGATCGTTTTGAGGAGTTGCGTGTCTGGTTGGATGCGTAACGATTAATTGAACCAAGCAGGACTACCAATGGCAGATGATTGGAAAGCGTCGGATCGCCCGGCGGATGAAAAAAGCTGGAAGCTCATCGAAAAGGCGATGCTGGCCAGCGTGCATGAGCAAAGAAGGGCACGTCGTTGGGGAATCTTTTTTAAATTCCTAACGTTTACTTATCTTTTTATCATGCTGGCGCTCTTTGTTCCTTTTTCCGGGCTCAAGGGAGAAGCCTCGCGTGAGGGTTCCCATACGGCGCTTATTGAGGTGAAGGGAACCATTGCGGCTGATGAGAAGGCGAGTGCCGACAATATTGTTGGAGCACTGCGCGATGCCTTTAAAGACGAAGGTACCAAAGCCGTTATCCTTCGTATCAATAGCCCAGGAGGCAGTCCTGTGCAGTCAGGTTATGTCTATGACGAGATCAAGCGTCTGCGTGGATTGCATCCTGACATCAAGCTTTATGCCGTGATTTCTGATCTGGGAGCTTCGGGCGCCTATTACATCGCCAGTGCTGCCGATGCCATCTATGCTGACAAGGCCAGTCTTGTGGGCTCAATCGGCGTAACGGCAGCATCCTTTGGCTTTGTCGGAACCATGGATAAGCTAGGCGTTGAGCGTCGCGTTTACACATCCGGTGAGCACAAGGCCTTTTTGGACCCCTTCCAGCCTGCTAAAGAAGAGGAGACCCGCTTCTGGCAACAGGTGCTCGATACTACACATCAGCAGTTTATCGATAGCGTGAAAAAGGGGCGTGGTGATCGCTTGAAGGTCGAGGGTCATCCTGAGTTGTTTTCCGGGCTCGTATGGTCTGGAGAGCAAGCGCTTGGGCTGGGGCTAATCGATGGCCTGGGCAGTGCCAGCTTTGTGGCTCGGGAGGTGGTTGGTGAAGAAAAGATTGTGGATTACACCGTTCAGGAAAGCCCATTCGACCGCTTTGCCAAGCGCCTGGGGACCAGTGTGGCGGAGCGCCTGGCATTGCTGGTGGGGTGGCAGGGACCTGTGTTGCGATAAGTTGAGAGGCTGATGCTAGGGTACTACCACGCCCTCATTGAGTAGGAGATCGGTCAGCCGAATAAGCGGCAGGCCGATCAAGCTGGTCACGTCCTCTCCTTCGGTAGAGCGAAAAAGGGTAATTCCCAGTCCCTCGACTTTAAAGCTTCCAGCGCAGTCATAGGGTTGTTCAATATTGAGGTAACGCTCGATTTGATCGCTTTCCAGCGTACGGAAATGAACGGTAAACGGTACGCAATCCAGCTGGCAGGTTCCGGTTTGAGTATTGAGCAGCGCGAGCCCGGTCATGAACGTCACGCTTTTTCCGCTGGCATTCGACAGTTGCTTATGGGCGCGCTCGTATGTCAGAGACTTGCCAAGTATCTGGCCGTCAAGCGAGGCGGTTTGATCGGAGCCAATAATAAGATGGTTGGGGTAATTAGGCGCCAGCGCGCGGGCCTTGGCTTCAGCCAGTCGCATAGCCAAATGACGAGCGCTTTCGCCTGGATGAGAGCTTTCGTCTATATTAGGTGAAGCGTATGTAAAGTTTAGTTTCAGGCGAGCCAGCAGTTCGCGTCGATAGGGTGAGCTTGAAGCGAGCAGTAACGGAAGCATTATAATGAGTCTCTGTGAACGCAGAATCGTCGGTCTAACCGACCAAAAGTCAGCAAAGGATACTATCCTTTGCCTAATTTCCTTTGACAGGCCTGAGGTCGTCTCTATAATGGCGCGCTTATGTTGAATGGGCCACTTCCACCTCACGTAGATCCACGCAAACTGGCTGATCGCGGTGTCACGCTTCGGGGTGAACTGCCGGTATCTAGTTTGCCACGTCTTTGCGAGCAGCTGTCGAGCACTGAGGGAACGGTGAAGGCCGTCCTCGAGTTCTTCCGTGATGAGCAAAGGCTTGTCGTCATTCATGGCGCACTGGATACTGAAGTGCAAATGGTATGTCAGCGATGCCTGGAGCCGGGCGCGTTTCCTGTACACGGCGAGTACGATTACGCAGTGCTATGGGAAGGGCAGTCGGCGGATGCGTTGCCAAAAGGTTATGACGCACTGGAAGTCGGTGAAGAGCCTTTGGATCTGATTGGTTTGATTGAGGATGAGCTTTTGCTTGCCTTGCCAATCATTCCAACTCATGAGCCCGGCATCTGTCATCATCCAGCAGGATTCGAAGCGCCTGAAGCGCCCGAAGAAAGCGCGGACGAGGAAAAGCGAGCCAACCCGTTCAGCGTACTGGCGCAGTTGAAGCGTGACCCAAACGTTTAGGAGTTAATGAGTTATGGCTGTTCAGCAGAACAAAAAATCCCGTTCCGCCCGTGATATGCGTCGCTCCCACGATGCGCTCGAGCCGAATGCATTGTCTGTAGAAAAGAGCACTGGTGAAGTTCACCTGCGTCACCATGTGTCTCCGGACGGTTTTTACCGTGGTCGTAAAGTGATCGACAAGGGTTCCGACGAGTAATCCTTGTCGTCACCTGTCATCGCTATCGATGCAATGGGCGGGGACTTCGGTCCCCGCTGCATTGTGCCTGCCTGTATTTCCTTCCTCGCTAGTCATCCTGCCGTTACGTTGATCCTTGTTGGTGATCCTGATGTCATCCAAGGCTATGTCGGTCAGTTCTCATTTGATGATTCTCGTCTGCGTATCCATGTAGCCACTCAGGCCGTTGATATGGCGGAAAAGCCTTCTTATGCCCTTCGTAACAAGCCTGACTCTTCCATGAAGGTTGCGCTGGGGCTGGTTGCCAGTGGCGAGGCTGACGCATGCGTTAGTGCAGGTAATACTGGCGCCCTGATGGCCTTTGCTCGACAGACGCTGGATACGCTTCCTTGGATAGAGAGGCCGGCCATCTATACCCATCTGCCTGTGATGGGTCGTCAATGTGTGTTGGTGGATCTTGGCGCTAATCTCGACTGTTCCGCTCTCAATCTTTACCAGTTTGCATGCCTGGGGGCCGCTGCTGCTAAAGCAGCAGGGATACATGAACCTCGAGTCGCTCTTTTGAATGTAGGTGTTGAGCCGACCAAAGGTAATAGTGTCGTCCAGCAAGCATCAATCCTGCTGGAGAAGTGCAGGCGCCTTAACTATGTCGGCTTCATCGAGGCGAACGCAGTGTTCCGGTCTGAAGCGGATGTGGTGGTATGTGACGGATTTGTTGGCAATGTCCTGCTTAAAGGAAGCGAGGGGCTTATTTCCATGCTTTTCAAGCAGTTGGAAGGGGCGCCTGTTTTTCTAAGGCTCCTGGCTGCTCCCCTGTTATATCGTCTGCGAAAAGAGATGATGCCTGCCCGCTATAACGGTGCCGGTTTTCTCGGATTGCGTGGACTGGTTATTAAAAGTCATGGCAGTGCTGATGAGTTCGGCTTTCAGCGTGCGATAGAGCAAGCGGTGCAGGCAGTAGAACTTCGCCTGGATACCTTGATAAAAGCGAATTTTCTGGACCTTTATGAGGATTCAGTGCCTAAGTGTGACTGACCTCGGTTGCCTGACATCAAACCAAGAACCTGCTGCGGCATGCTGTTAGGCTGTGGCTTTTGATGAGACTAAAAAGAGATCGACTATGTCTGCTTCTTTCGCTTTCGTATTTCCAGGCCAAGGCTCACAGTCCTTGGGTATGCTGGCCGATATTGGAGCTCAACATTCGCAGATACGCGATACGTTTGCTGAGGCTTCTGATGCGCTTGGCTACGATATCTGGTCACTGGTTCAGCAAGGTCCGGAAGAGCAGCTGAATCAAACGGACAAGACTCAGCCCGCTATTCTGACGGCGTCCATTGCCTTGTGGCGACTGTGGGAGGCAAGGGGAGGCGTACGTCCTTCTTATGTGGCAGGTCATAGTCTTGGCGAATATTCCGCTCTGGTTGCTGCAAGTGCTCTGGCCTTTACTGACGCTGTAAGGCTCGTTGAGCGCCGTGGACAGCTGATGCAGGAGGCTGTGCCAGCGGGCGAGGGCGCAATGGCCGCTATCCTGGGGCTAGAAGATGCAGATATCGTTAACGCCTGTGCTGAAGCGGCCCAGGGTGATGTTGTGAGCGCAGTGAATTATAATGCGCCTGGACAGGTGGTCATTGCAGGTAACGCAGCTGCAGTGATGCGAGCTGTCGAGCTATGCAAGGCGCGTGGCGCAAAACGTGCGGTTCCGCTTCCGGTAAGTGTGCCCTCCCATTGTGAGTTGATGCGTCCGGCAGCGGAGCGCTTTGCCGAGGCTGTTAACGCGATCCAATGGCAGCAGCCCTCCATTCCGGTCGTTCAGAATGTAAACGCCGGAGTCAGTGCAGATCTTACAGCGCTGAAGCAGAACCTGCTGGCGCAATTGTACAGTCCGGTGCGCTGGGTTGAGTCCGTTCAACTGCTTGCGGACAAAGGGGTTACTCAACTGGTAGAGTGCGGGCCCGGAAAAGTCCTGGCAGGTTTGAACAAGCGGTGTGTCAAAGGTATAGAGACCTATAGTCTTGACGCGCCTGATGCTTTTGCTGCTACCCAAGCAGCATTGGCTTGATTTAAGGAGAAAACATGAGCCTCCAAGGTAAAGTCGCATTGGTAACCGGTGCAACACGTGGCATCGGACAGGCCATTGCTCTTGAGCTCGGACGCCTCGGGGCTACCGTGATCGGTACGGCTACCAGCGAAAGCGGTGCCTTCCGTATCAGCGAAAGCCTGAAGGCCAATGGTATAGAGGGCACCGGACTGGTGCTGAACGTTGCAGACAACGCTTCGGTGACGGCGGCGTTGGAACAGATTCAGCAGCAATATGGTGCGCCTGCTATTCTGGTCAATAATGCGGGCATCACGCGAGATAATCTGATGCTGCGCATGAAAGACGACGAGTGGTTCGATGTAATCGATACCAACCTGAACAGCCTGTTCCGTTTGTCGAAAGCCGTATTGCGTGGGATGACCAAAGCTCGTTGGGGGCGCATCATCAGCATAGGCTCTGTTGTCGGGGCTATGGGTAATGTTGGCCAAGCCAATTATGCTGCCGCCAAGGCCGGTCTTGAGGGGTTTACTCGGGCGTTGGCTCGTGAAGTAGGTTCCAGAGCTATCACGGTAAATGCCGTGGCTCCAGGGTTTATTGATACTGATATGACGCGTGAGCTGCCAGATGCTCAGCGTGAAGCGCTTTTGACTCAAATTCCACTGGGTCGATTAGGGCAAGCTGAAGAAATTGCAAAAGTTGTCGCCTTTTTAGCAACGGACAGTGCTGCGTACGTTACAGGTGCTACTGTTCCAGTTAACGGCGGAATGTATATGAGTTAAGCGATTTTTGACGGGTTGAACGACTTTTTGTGAATTTTCAAGACTAGCAAAAAGTCAGTTCAGAGGTCAGGATGTCGCGTCAGCTTGAAATATTGAAAACCCTTTCTATACACTTACGCGCAGTCCGGCTGCACGGATTATTCCATAGGAGTGAAAACACGGTATGAGCACCATCGAAGAACGCGTTAAGAAGATCGTCGCTGAACAACTCGGCGTGAAAGAAGAGGAAGTAACCAACAGCGCTTCCTTCGTCGAGGATCTGGGCGCCGACTCCCTTGACACCGTTGAGCTGGTGATGGCTCTGGAAGAGGAATTCGAAACTGAAATCCCGGACGAACAAGCCGAAAAGATCACCACTGTTCAGGAAGCTATCGACTACATCGTTGCTCACCAGCAATAAGTCGGTTCTTCTGTAGAACACGAAAGCCGCACGCCTGTCCAGGCGTGCGGCTTTTCTATATAACGGTCATCAATGTAATAACTTTAGATGATCGAACAAACGAGCTATGAGGAAATCGTTGTGTCACGTAGACGCGTCGTGATCACGGGCATGGGCATGGTATCGCCGCTGGGCGGGGACGTGCAAAGCAGCTGGGAAGGCATTCTTGCTGGTCGCAGCGGTATTGCCCCGATTGAACACATGGACGTTTCTGCCTTTGCTACCCGCTTTGGGGGATCAGTCAAAGGATTCAACGTAGAAGATTATCTCTCTGCGAAAGAAGCTCGGAAACTCGACCTCTTTATTCAATATGGCCTGGCGGCTAGCTTCCAGGCTATGCGTGATTCCGGACTTGAAGTGACAGATGCCAATCGGGATCGAATTGGTGTCGCCATGGGGTCTGGTATTGGTGGTCTCTCCAATATCGAGAACAACTGCAAGGCCTTGTTTGATCAAGGTCCCCGCCGTATTTCGCCATTTTTTGTCCCTGGCTCGATCATTAACATGGTCTCCGGCTTCCTTTCCATCCACTTGGGATTGAAGGGGCCTAATTATGCAATCGCTACAGCATGTACAACCTCCACGCATTGTGTAGGTATGGCTGCACGTAACATTGCCTATGGTGATGCTGATGTCATGGTGGCTGGCGGTGCCGAAATGGCTACCTGCGGGCTAGGGTTGGGTGGTTTTGGTGCTGCACGGGCACTTTCTACCCGAAATGAAGAGCCTACTAAGGCCAGCAGACCTTGGGATCGTCAGCGAGACGGCTTTGTGCTGTCTGATGGCGCGGGTGCATTGATTCTGGAAGAGCTAGAGCATGCTCAAGCGCGTGGCGCCCATATTTATGCTGAGCTTATTGGGTTTGGCATGAGCGCTGATGCGTTTCATATGACGGCCCCCCCTGAAGATGGCGCTGGCGCAGCACAGTGCATGAGCAATGCACTGAAAGATGCGCGAATCGATCCATCCCAGGTCGATTACATCAATGCGCACGGTACGTCCACGCCTGCTGGTGATATGGCAGAGGCTTCTGCGGTCAAGCGGATCTTTGGTGAGCATGCCTACAAATTGTCGGTGAGCTCTACCAAATCAATGACTGGGCATCTGTTAGGGGCTGCCGGGGCTGTTGAAGCCATTTTCAGCATCCTGGCCATTCGTGACCAACTGGCGCCACCTACCATCAACCTGGATGATCCGGATGATGGCTGTGATCTGGACTTTGTGCCGCATAAGCCAAAGGCAATGCCTATCGAGATCAGCCTGTCCAACTCCTTCGGCTTCGGTGGTACTAATGGTAGTTTGATCTTCCGTCGCTTTTCTGAGTGATGAAAGACTGGGTTAATGGTCAGCCGGATGAGGCTGGCCTTTCCTTCCGGGATCGTGGTTTGGCATATGGCCATGGGCTTTTCGAAACGATAGGCGTCCATAACGGCCACCCACGATTCCTTGATGATCACCTGATGCGGCTGCTTGATGGATGTCGTCGTCTGGCAATTCCCTTGGAGCTTGATGCAGTCAGGCTTGAAATTCTTGAGTATGCTGCGTTGTTACGCAACGGTGTAGCCAAGCTGATCATTACGGCCGGCCTCGGTGAACGGGGTTATGCGGCTCCGTCGAATCCACTTCCGCAACGGCTTCTGCTGGCCTCTCCTATGCCTCGCTATCCATCTGAGAATGCTGAGCAGGGGATCCGTCTGTTTCCCTGCCAGACACGTCTGGCTTGCCAACCGCTATTGGCTGGACTCAAGCACCTGAACCGTCTTGAGCAGGTATTGGCGCGGGGAGAGTGGCAGGGAGCAAACTATGCTGAAGGCCTCATGTGTGATGCATTTGGGCATGTTGTAGAAGGCGTTTTCAGTAACCTTTTTATCGTGTCCAGGAACACATTGATAACGCCCGTGCTTGATAAGTGTGGTGTTGCTGGTGTGATGCGCTCCTATCTTCTTCGTTGCGCGGATGGGCTTGGCGTCATGACCGAAATCAGGCCGGTGACGTTGAGTGAGTTCATGGCCGCTGATGAGGTATTTATGTGCAACAGTCAGTATGGTGTTTGGCCAGTATGTACGTATGCTGAGCATGAATGGCCAATAGGCCCGTTGACACGTCAACTTCAACAGATTGCCTCGAAGGCTCTGGATTCGTAATGCGAAAATTATTGGTTCTGCTCGAGGGCGGCTTGCTCTTGATGGGGCTAGCGCTAGCTGGAATGGGCTGGTTGCAACACAAGGCACTCGAGCAGCCTGTGGCGGTTGGCCAGGAACAGCTTGTCGAAATACCCAAGGGCGCTACGCCGGGCGGTATGCTCCGGCATCTTGAGGAGGAGAAGTTACTGAGCGGATCCTTCTGGTTGCGTTTGTATTGGCGTTTCAATCTTTCCGGACAGGCTCTGCACAGCGGTGAGTACCGAGTAACGCCAGGGATGAGTGTTCGTGAATTACTTGCCCTCTGGCAAAAAGGCGAGGTGGTCCAATACAACGTTACGCTCGTTGAAGGCTGGAACTTCCATCAGGTTCGGGATGCCTTGGCTCGTCAGGAAAAGCTGGAGCAAACATTGGCTGGACTGAGTGACGAAGACGCCATGGTACGTTTAGGCAAGCCTGGTATGCATCCCGAGGGACGTTTCTTTCCCGACACCTATCGTTATGTAAAGGGAATGCGCGACGTCGAAATTCTGAAGCAGGCCAGTCAACGTTTGGAGCAGGTTCTTGCCGAGGAGTGGGAGGCGCGCGCCCCGGATGTGCCCTATCAAGAGCCATATCAGGCTCTGATCATGGCCTCTTTAGTGGAGAAGGAAACAGGGGTTCCGCAAGAGCGGCCTCAAATAGCAGGCGTTTTTGTTCGCCGTCTAGCGTTGAATATGCTCTTGCAGACAGATCCTACGGTCATCTACGGGCTGGGTGACAACTACAAGGGCAAGTTGACCCGAGAGCACCTGCGCCAACCTACGCCTTACAATACCTATGTGAATCCTGGTTTGCCGCCTACGCCTATCTCCATGGTAGGGCGGGAGGCGATTCATGCTGCGCTGCACCCCGAACCAGGTAAAAGTCTTTACTTCGTAGCGCGCGGAGACGGAACGCATGTGTTCTCCGATGATATCGATGCCCATAGCCGCGCTGTTCGTGAGTATCAACTTAAACGCCGAGCCGATTACCGTTCGAGTCCGGCACCTATTACCAAGGAGTCTGAGTGAGCGGGTTGTTTATTACGCTGGAAGGGCCGGAAGGGGCAGGTAAAAGCACTAACCGTGACTATCTGGCAAGGCAATTACAATCGCATGGCCTTGAAGTGGTGCTGACACGTGAGCCTGGCGGAACGCCATTGGCCGAGCGCATCCGCGGACTTCTGCTCGACCCCTGCGATGAGGGCATGCATGCGGATACTGAGCTGCTGCTTGTGTTTGCTGCACGTGCACAGCATTTAAACACTGTAATTAAGCCTGCGCTTGATCGTGGTGCGGTTGTCCTGTGTGATCGATTCACTGATGCGACCTACGCGTATCAGGGCGGGGGACGTGGGCTTTCGGAAGCACGCATTGCCACCCTGGAGCACTTTGTTCAGTCAGGCCTGCAGCCTGATCTTACCTTGGTGTTCGATTTACCTATCGAAATAGGTCTTGAAAGAGCAGCCAAACGAGGTCGCCTCGACCGGTTTGAGCGGGAACAACACAGCTTTTTCGAGGCCGTAAGGCAGACTTATCTCTCCCGTGCCGCGGCTAGTACCGACCGATATCGGGTGGTTGACGCAGCCCAGTCGCTTGCCGATGTACAGCACCAACTTGATCAGCTTGTGCCTGAGTTGTTGGAGCGCTCCCGTGGTTGAGCGGTACCCGTGGCAATCGGAACTATGGGAGCGGCTGACTCATCGCGAACGGCATGCCCATGCTTATCTATTTCATGGGCCAGCGGGTATTGGCAAGCGGGCGCTGGCCGAGCGGCTTGTAGGGCGTTTGCTTTGCCAGAACGTAGCAGCAGGGGAGGCATGCGGCCAGTGTAAGGCTTGTCTTTTGTTAAGGGCTGGAACGCATCCTGACTATTTTCTTGTAGAGCCGGAAGAGGTGGAAAAGCCTATCCGCGTTGATCAAATCAGGAGCCTGGTCGACTTCGTTGCCCAAACCGCACAGTTGGGCGGCCGCAAGGTTATTCTACTGGAACCAGCCGAGGCGATGAACCTCAATGCCTCAAATGCTTTATTGAAAAGCCTGGAAGAGCCTTCCGGTGACACGGTCTTGGTGCTGATCAGTCATCAGCCGAGTCGACTATTGCCTACTATCAAAAGTCGTTGTGTGCAGCAGGCCTGCCCCGTGCCTCGTCCAGAAGAAAGCCTGGCTTGGTTAAGGCAGGCCTTGCCTGATCTCTCCTCGGAAGATCTCAATGATGTGCTGACGCTGGCTGGTGGTTCGCCTTTGACGGCTGCTCGTTTGCATGCGATGGGCGTTCAGGCTTACCGATCACATGTTGTAGATGGCTTGAAAAAGCTCTTGAAGCGGCAGATTGCGCCGAGTCCATTAGCCGAAGGCTGGAACAATATTCCGTTACTGCTATTGATGGACTGGTTCTGTGAGTGGGCATTGTTGATCCTGCGCTATCAAATGACTCGGGATCAAGCGGTGACCGGTTTGGCCGATATGAGCAAAGTAATCCAGTATCTGGGTGATAAGGCCGATTCTACCCAGGTCATAAATCTGCAGAACTGGCTGCTCGAGCAGCGGCAGAAAGTAATGGGTAAGGCTAATCTGAATCGCGTGCTGCTACTTGAAGCGCTGTTGATACGGTGGGCAAGCCTACCGCAGCAGGGCTAGAATTCACTTAATAATGGTTGAGTGCTGTCGTATGAGTTTGCCTCCGAATCTGGGTCCTCGAAACGGAATTCTGTCCCTTACGATCAAGGACAAATCAGTACTGTATGCCGCCTATATGCCTTTCATCCGTAATGGTGGCCTGTTTATTCCAACAAACAAGTCATACAAGTTAGGGGATGAAGTATTCATGCTGCTCAACCTGATGGATGAGCCTGAAAAAATCCCTGTTGCCGGAAAAGTCGTCTGGATAACGCCCCGGGGCGCACAGGGAAATCGTGCTGCTGGGGTTGGCGTTCAATTCAATGACGGCGATAACACGGCTCGAAACAAGATCGAGACCTATCTGGCGGGTACGCTCAAGTCGGACCGCCCTACGCATACCATGTAATTCTTTCTTTTGTGCAAGCATGGCCTTGCTGAAAGCGCACGTTTTTACCAGGAAAACCCATGAAACTGATCGACTCCCATTGTCATCTAGATCGCCTTGATCTAACGGCTCATAATGGATCGCTGGACGCGGCGCTTGAGGCGGCAAGGGAGAGAGGCGTAGGGCACTTTCTATGCATTGGTGTAAGCGCCGAAAATGCTGCCGATGTGAAGACTGTTGCCGAGCGTTACCCGGACGTGCATTGCTCTGTTGGAATTCATCCATTGGATGTTTCTGCTGAAAAGGAGCCTGCGCTGGAGTGGCTGTTGCGCGAGCTGGATCATCCTCGTGTGGTCGCCATCGGAGAAACCGGGCTGGACTATCATTACGAGCCTGAAAGCGCTGAGCTGCAGAAGCAGTCCTTTCGGTTGCATCTTGAGGCGGGGCGGATTACCGGTAAGCCTGTCATTGTGCATACCCGTGAAGCCAGAGCTGACACGTTGGCCTTGCTCAGAGAGGCTGATCTGACTGCTGCAGGAGTATTGCACTGTTTTACCGAGGACTGGGAAATGGCCAAGGCTGCCCTAGACCTGGGTTTTTATATCTCTCTTTCAGGAATCGTGACGTTCCGAAATGCCGAGGCATTGCGTGAAGTGGCTCGTCAGGTGCCAGCCAATCGGCTTCTTGTGGAAACCGATTCGCCTTATCTGGCGCCTATTCCTTATCGTGGCAAACCGAACCTCCCTCAATATGTTCGTGAGGTGGCTGAGTTTTTAGCTTCGGTTCGTGGTGTCGAGCTGGAAGCACTGGCCGAGCAAACTACAGAAAATTTCTACCGGCTCTTTCCTCTGGCAAAAGCTGTATAAAACCAATAGTCAAAAAAAACCCGGTTTTTGCTAACCGGGCCAAGACCATTAGGAGTTTAACGGGATGCACCAATAGCGATGTATCCCACCGATAACGCCTCGGGGGAGTGGCGCTGCCGGTAAGTAGAAGTATTGATCAGTCATGGGGAACATCCAGTCGGGATTGATCATTTTTTAAACAGATTTGGAATAGGCAACCTTTCATTGAGCACTTATCGCGACAACTTCCGGATGATGTCCAGCGTCTCATCCAGTACCTGTTGCGGTGTGTAAAAGTGTGGCGAAAGACGGATGCCAGCACCGCGTTGAGCGCAGATAATGTTCTCGCGCTTCAGGCCTTCAAAAAGAGTCGTATTGTCTTTGCCATCCAGCGTAAACGTTAGAATACCAGCTCTGCGATTGGGATCTGTCGCGCTGTGGACATGAGCGCCGGGAAGTGCTTTCAGTCCTTCAATCAACATGTGCATTCTGGTATGTAATTCCTGCGCAACTTGCACCATGCCTACCTCATCGAGCAATGAGAGACTGGCCTTCAAGGCGACAGCGCCGAGCATGTTGGGGCTACCGCATTCGAAGCGGCGGGCGGTGCGTGCAGGTTTCCATTCTCGACTATTATAATCACCAGCATTATCGAGCATATGCCAGCCATATTCATTTAGCGTCAGCTGCTCTCTAAGATCACTCCGACAATAAAAAACGCCAAGCCCCTCTGGGCCTAGCATCCATTTATGCCCGTCTGCCATGGCAAAGGCGCACTCGCAGGCTTGTACGTCCAGAGGAAGTGCGCCTAGCTGTTGAATTGCATCAACACACAACAGTACGCCTTTCTGGCGACAGCCCTGGCCTAATTTGACTAAATCCAGGCGTAGGCCGCTTGCATATTGCACTGCGCTGATCGCCAGCAGGCGTGTCCGGGACGTACAGGCCTCTAGCAGCGCCTGTTCAGGATTTGTCCCAGCTAGACTGACCTCAATGACTTCGACTCCAAAGCGGGACAGTGCCTCCCAAACGATTCGGTTCGATGGGAATTCTTCATTGCTGATGACCACTTGATCGCCGGCCCGCCAGTCCAGACCAAACGCAACAAATGACAGAGCCTCTGACGTATTCTTGACCAAGGCTATATCTGCCGTGCTGGGCGCGTTTAGCAGCTTCATCAGAAGCGCTCTCAATTGCTGCTCGATTTCAAGCCAGGCGGGGTAATCCTTGGCTCCCTGGATAACGTTTTCCTGTGCAAACGCCGCTACGGCCTGCGATGCACGCGCTGGCCAAGGCGCTACTGCGGCATGGTTGAGGTAGCGCAGGGTTTCATGATGCGGAAACTCGTTCATCCAGGTGTTCATAAAAGGCTCATCCATACAAAAATATGTATTTTTAGGCATAATGCCGTAATCAATGTGACATCGCCTGTCAGATGCGTATCGTCCATCTCGCGTTGTGCCAGCCGATGGTAATAGCTTCCCCTACCGATACCTTCCGCATTCAGACTCTAAAAAGAAACTTATTTCTATGCAGAAAGAACCTCGAAAGGTCCGTGAATTTCGCCGCCGTGAGCAGGAGATTCTAGACACAGCCCTCAAGCTTTTCCTGGAAGAAGGGGAGGACAGTGTTACTGTAGAGATGATCGCTGACGCGGTCGGGATTGGAAAAGGAACGATTTATAAACATTTCCGATCCAAAGCCGAGATCTATCTTCGCCTGATGCTGGATTACGAGCGAGACCTGGCTTCGCTGTTTCACTCGGAAGACGTGGCACGTGATCGGGAAGCGCTGTCCCGGGACTACTTTGAGTTTCGTATGCGCGACCCTCAGCGCTACAGGCTTTTTGACCGGCTGGAAGAAAAGGTGGTTAAAGCTAATCAGGTTCCTGAGTTGGTCGAACAATTGCATAAGATCAGAGCGTCAAACTTCGATCGTTTGACTCAGCTGATCAAGGGACGAATCGCTGAAGGGAAGCTGGAAGATGTTCCTCCTTATTTTCACTATTGCGCTGCCTGGGCGCTGGTGCACGGGGCGGTAGCCTTGTACCACTCTCCCTTCTGGCGAGATGTCATTGAAGATCAGGACGGATTTTTTCAGTTTCTCATGGACATCGGCGTGCGTATGGGTAACCGCCGTAAGCGAGACACGGAAATACCGGCTTCCCGGTGAGTCCGACAGTCTGAGCTTGAATAAATCGTTCTCGACCCAGATATCTTTTTTCTCTGTTAAGCAGTTGGAGTTCAAGCATGATCGTTGACCGTCAGGGTCGAGCCTTTCGCAACCTACGGATCAGCTTAACCGCTGCATGCAATTATGCATGTACATATTGTGTTCCCAATGGGAAACGCCTCGTAGCGGCTCAAGATGAGTTATCGGCTGATGCCATGGCTCGTGGTGTTGAATACCTTATTGAGGCTGCAGGCATCGAGCGTCTGCGTATTACTGGTGGTGAGCCACTGGTCACTCCCAAGTTCGAGCCTTTCTTGCAGGCGGTTTCCGCCTTAAAGCTCAAAGACATTAGTCTTACCACTAACGGCCAGCTGCTGGCTAAAAAGCTGCCCATCATCATCGACAGCGGGGTTCGCCGTCTGAACGTCTCTCTGGATACGCTCGATGCGGAAGCCTTCCCTGTACTCGCGCGGGGAGGCGATCTGAAGACGGTGCTTGCAGGTCTTGAAGAAGCCCGTCAGGCAGGACTTAAAATCAAGGTCAATATGGTCCCATTGCGTGGCCAGAATCTTGATCAGGTATTGCCGCTGCTCGAATACTGTCTCGAGCGCGGCTTCGAGTTGCGGTTTATCGAGCTGATGAGGATGGGGCATCTCGCGCGTGATCCCAACGGCTTCCAGCAGCAGTTCGTACGGTTGGCAGAGCTTTTAGAGATCATCGGTGCGGTCCATCCTTTTGTACAGGCTGATGCGCCTGTAGACGCCACTGCCTTGCGTTATCAGGTAGAGGGTAGGGGCTACTTCGGCGTTATTGCGAATGAAAGCGTACCTTTCTGCCGTAGCTGTTCGCGTCTACGCTTGTCTTCAACAGGTTGGCTGCATGGCTGCTTGTCATCCAGTAATCGCCACTTTGTTGGTGATTTGCTGGACAAGCCCCGTCATCTAGCGCTTCCGGCGCTACAGCGGTTGCTGGTCAAGGCCTTGGGCGATAAGCAGGACGTTGCGTTCTCTGGTGGTGTAACGGTGATGAAGATCATCGGGGGCTAGCATATAGATTGGCCTGGAAACTGCTAGACGCGTGTCAGCGCCGGTTTTTCGTCGCCGGTTCAGGAGAAAGAGATGCGTCGTTTCCTCGCCATTTGTGCGATTGTATTGTTGTCCGGTTGTATGAATGTCAGCGATATGGCTGCTGGTACTACTTATCACCTACGGGATGCTGGGTTTCTTGACTACAGCCATACACAGCGATTGAACAACTTCCGGTTGCAGCCGGACTCTTATATCTATATCGCACAAGGTGCGTTCGTGCCGCCAGGGCATCCATATGCCAGGCCCAATGTCGTAGCGGAACAGGCCTTCAATGGTTTCGTGGAATATTTTCCACGGGTACGTCGTGCCAAAGGGCCCATTGGATTGGACGAAGCCATACTCGAGGCACGTAACCTGGGGGCTCACTATCTGCTGTATACCCGCTTTGCAGCCGCTGATGATGCCATTGGCAACTGGCAGGAGTGGGAAGATCAGGAAGCGTTGGATCGAGTAGGTCGGGACCGCAGTGTGGTTCAGGTCATGCTGATCGAAACGGCAACTTATTATCTGGTCGATACGGCCCGTATTCGCAGCCGGGGCGGTTTCCTGACATTTTACAATGAGAAACCCGAAGACCTGCTAGCGCCTCCGCTTGCGGAGTATGCTCAGCATCTGTTGGGTTTGACGCGATAAGGAGTGTTCATGAGTGAGTCGCATAAGGTTGATGACCTGATCGCCCAGTTACCGAGCGGGGAGGGTAAGGCATTGCCGCCGGTTCATTCATGGAATCCCCCCTTTTGCGGCGATATCGACATGCGTATCGCGCGCGATGGCACTTGGTTTTACCAAGGCTCTGCTATAAATCGACCTGCCATGGTCCGGCTGTTTTCAACCATCCTGCGTAAGGATGAGCAAGGCTATGTGTTAGTGACGCCTGTTGAGAAGGTAGGTATTCAGGTTGAGGATGCTCCCTTTGTGGCCATTGATTGTGATGTACAAGGTCAAAGGCAAAATCAGGTTTTGTGCTTTACAACCCAAGTAGGCGATACGGTGGAAGCCAATGCTGATCATCCCCTGCGCGTGGTCATTGATCCTAGTACGCAAGAGCCTTCGCCATACGTGCTTGTAAGAGATCGCCTCGAAGCCTTGATTCATCGTAATGTCTTCTATCGGCTCGTCGAATGTATGTCGCTGGAACATTATGAGGGGGCGATATGGCAGGGCCTATGGAGTGGCGGGGCGTTTTTCCCGGTGGCTCGGCAGGACTGAAATAAGAAAGGGCTCCCTGGGGAGCCCTTTTTGTTACATGTTAGGGTAGTTGGGGCCGCCAGTGCCTTCTGGCGGTACCCAGGTGATGTTTTGGGAAGGATCCTTGATATCACATGTCTTACAATGCACACAGTTTTGGGCATTGATCTGGAAGCGTTTCTCGCCGTCTTCCTGCGTCACAACTTCGTATACACCAGCTGGGCAATAACGCTGCGCAGGCTCGTCGTAGAGCGGAAGATTGCGGTCGATCGGAATGGAAGGGTCCTTGAGCTTCAGGTGAACAGGTTGGTCCTCTTCATGGTTGGTATTGGAGAGAAACACCGAAGACAGTTTGTCGAAGCTGATTTTGCCATCAGGCTTGGGATAATCGATCCGTTTGGATTCAGACGCCTTTTTCAGGCAGGCATAATCAGGCGTTGTGTCATGCAGCGTAACGGGTAACTTGCCGCCAAACAGGTTCTGCTCGATAAAATTAAAGGCGTTGCCCTTTATTGCTCCATATTTATGGATGGCAGCGCCGAAGTTGCGGCTCTTGTAGAGCTCCTCGTACACCCAACTGTTCTTAAACGTATCCAGATAACGGGTCAGCTCATCGGCTTCACGCCCGGCTACCAGGGCTTCGGCAATGGCTTCAGCGGCCAGCATACCGGTTTTCATCGCCGTGTGGCTGCCCTTGATCTTCGAGAAGTTGAGCGTACCGCCGTCACAACCGATCAATGCACCGCCTGGGATCGTCAGTTTGGGAAGTGAGTTCAGGCCGCCCTTAGTGATGGCGCGAGCGCCATAAGATACACGCTTGCCGCCCTCCAAATATTGCTTGATTACCGGGTGATGCTTGTAGCGCTGAAATTCATCAAAGGGCGAGAGGTAAGGGTTGCTGTAGGACAGATCCACGATCAGGCCCACTACGACCTGGTTGTTTTCCAGGTGATAGAGGAATGAGCCACCCGGGTTATCATCGTCTAGCGGCCAGCCTGCTGTATGCACAACAAGGCCCTGCTCATGCTTGGCAGGGTCGACATCCCAGATTTCCTTGATGCCTATCGCGTAGTGCTGCACATCGGCATGGGCGCCCAGGTTGAAACGCTGACTTAATTGCTTGCCAATATGCCCACGGCTACCTTCGGCGAATAGGGTGTATTTGGCACGTAGTTCCATGCCGGGCGTATAGTAGCCTTCCTTGGGGTTTCCTTCGCGGTCTACGCCCAGGTCGCCGGTTACGATACCTCGCACGATGCCGTTCTCATCAATCAGGGCTTCCTGTGCAGCGAAGCCTGGATAGATTTCTACACCCAGTCCTTCAGCCTGCTGGGCTAGCCAGCGGCACAGGTTCCCAAGGGAAATGATGTAGTTGCCTTGATTGTGCATGGTCTTGGGGACAAGAAAGTCGGGCAGCTTTCTGGCACGTTCGGCGTCCTTGAGCAGGTAGATATCGTCGCGCTTGACTGGCGTATTCAGCGGGGCACCCAGTTCCCTCCAGTTGGGGAACAGTTCATCGAGTGCGCGCGGCTCGAACACGGCGCCAGAGAGAATATGAGCACCGACCTCGGAGCCTTTCTCTACAACGCAGACGCTGATTTCCTGACCGGTCTCAGCCGCCTTTTGCTTCAATCGGCAGGCAGCGGAAAGGCCTGCCGGGCCGGCGCCGACAATAACAACGTCGAACTCCATAAATTCGCGTTCCACGGACAGTCTCCTCAAGGCATTGATGCTAGTTATATTTTGGCGGCTGTAATAAAGAAAAACATTATATAGGGGTCTTTCCAGAGGTCCAATACAAACGTTTGTTTGAATTTTCTCTCGGACTGGTACATTCTGCTTGTGCTGCCTCCAGAAGCGGCTAGGGTTATGTCGGGTAACTGCCTGTTTGCATTATGGCTTGGTTAAAAAAGCGTTCGGACGGCCTTTGCTAAAGGCAAGTACCCTTTAACTGTGATGCCTTTAGCCTATCGCATTTCCTTCTGGCAGCACGCCGACTTGCCTTGGAGCGTTGACCCTCTCGACTGATGCAGTCAACATACGGCGGTTAATGGTTATTTGTAAGCCGAGAGCCGTTATTTGGTCGATTCGATCGGCTAGGCCTGCCTGGCTACCGTATTTATTCACTACAGAATAATGAGGAACTCATGAAGGTTCTTGTAGCTGTAAAAAGAGTGGTGGACTACAACGTCAAGGTCCGCGTCAAACCCGATAACTCCGGTGTTGACCTGGCCAACGTCAAGATGTCCATGAACCCCTTCTGTGAGATCGCCGTTGAAGAAGCGGTGCGCCTGAAGGAAAAAGGTATCGCTACCGAAATCGTGGCCGTGTCTGTAGGTCCGACTGCTGCACAGGAGCAATTGCGTACTGCGTTGGCTCTGGGAGCGGACCGTGCTGTTCTGGTCGAGAACAATGAAGAGTTGAGCTCGCTGGCGATTGCGAAGCTGCTCAAGGCGGTTGTCGACAAAGAACAACCCCAGCTGGTTATCATGGGCAAGCAGGCTATTGACAGTGATAACAACCAGACGGGTCAGATGCTGGGTGCACTCACCGGCTTTGCCCAGGGAACCTTCGCTTCCAAGGTCGAGCGTGACGGTGACGTATTGAACGTGACCCGCGAAATCGATGGAGGGCTGCAGACCGTTGCTCTGAACCTGCCTGCTATCGTGACCACTGACCTGCGCTTGAACGAGCCGCGTTATGCCTCGCTGCCAAACATCATGAAGGCCAAGAAAAAGCCGCTGGATGTTTTAACGCCGGACGCTCTGGGTGTTAGCACGGCTTCGACTGTCAAGACGCTGAAGGTGGAAGCACCGGCTGGCCGTCAGGCAGGTATCAAGGTGAAGTCGGTTGCTGAACTGGTCGAAAAACTCAAGAACGAAGCGAAGGTGATCTGATGGCTATTCTGGTCATTGCCGAACACAGTAATGCTGCGCTCAATGGCGCAACGCTCAATACCGTGGCTGCAGCCAAAGCCATCGGTGGTGATATTCATGTTCTGATCGCCGGTCAGAGCTGCGGTGGTGCGGCTGAAGCTGCTGCCAAAGCCGAGGGCGTTTCCAAGGTGCTGGTTGCCGATAATGCTACTTACGCCTACCAGTTGCCAGAAAACGTGGCGCCGTTGGTTGTTGAGCTGGTTAAAGGCAATGGGTACACCCACGTACTATCGCCAGCCGGTTCGAACGGCAAGAATTTCATGCCACGTATTGCTGCGCTACTAGACGTGGATCAGATTTCCGAGATCATTTCGGTAGAAAGTCCGGATACCTTCAAGCGGCCCATCTATGCCGGTAATGCGATCGCAACCGTGCAGTCATCCGCTCCGGTAAAAGTTATTACTGTGCGCGCTACTGGTTTTGATCCGGTTGCTGCCGAAGGTAGTTCTGCCGCTATCGAAGCGGTTTCTTCCGTACAGGATGCAGGTATTTCCCGCTTCGTGAACGAAGAATTGGCCACGACAGGTCGCCCGGACTTGGGCGCTGCGAAAGTAGTGGTATCGGGCGGTCGTGGTTTGCAGAACGGTGATAATTTCAAGATTCTGTACTCCCTGGCAGACAAGCTGGGTGCTGCCGTAGGCGCTTCTCGCGCAGCGGTGGACGCAGGCTTCGTACCCAACGACATGCAGGTTGGTCAAACAGGCAAGATCGTTGCGCCGCAGTTGTACATTGCGGTAGGCATCTCCGGTGCGATTCAGCACCTGGCCGGTATGAAAGACTCGAAAGTCATTGTGGCCATCAACAAGGATGAAGAGGCGCCAATCTTCCAGGTGGCTGATTATGGATTGGTAGGTGACCTGTTCGAGTTAATCCCTGAGCTTGAAAAGTCGATATAAGCAATAACCTCCTAAAAACCCGCTCGATCGAGCGGGTTTTTTATTGGGTAGATTTTTGTTGACGGACAAATGCCTTTCAACATGACAAAATTCTGGTTTTAGGCAGCGTCATAGAGCTGTCGCCTGACTCTGCAGGAAACCAGATAGTGAAAAAATCTTATTGTTGGGCAGCTTCTGTTTTGGCCCTTTTGCTTGCCGGGTGCGCCAACGATCCCGCACCATCCGAGCAAATGAAACTAACCACTCAGGCATTCGACCAAGCCCATGACATTGGGGCGGATGACTCCATTCCTGAATACAGCCTCGCCAACGACAAGCTTGAACGGGCCCGAAAAGCCATGCGGGTTGAAGATTACAAAAAAGCCCGTGTACTGGCGGAACAGGCTGAACTCGACGCTCGCCTGGCCGAGGCCAAGGTACTCAATAGCAAGAGCCAGACACATGTGGATGAACTCAACAAGCAGATCGCCCGATTACAAAAGCGTTTGGAGAGTACGCCATGATGCGTTCGGTACTGTCGGTGGCTGGACTTGCGCTGGCTTTTTCAATGATCACAGGGTGTGCGAGCAGCAGCACCACTACTCGGCAGGCGTTACAGGACGCCAAATCCAGGTATGCCACGGTCAAGACTGATTCCGACGTGCTGCGTAGCGCACCCAAGGATGTAAAAAGAGCCGAGGAAACCCTGGACAAGGCGGAGCAGCTAGCTGGCTATTGGGGAAGCAGCAAAGATGTACGCCACTTTGCCTACCTGAGCCAACGCTACAGCGATATCGCCCGAGAGCATGCAAACCTTCGCTTGAGCCAGGACAAGGCGACGCAATTACAACTGCAGATCGAACGCCTGCAATTGCAGTTGCGGGAAAAAGAACTCCGTTCTGCACGAGAGCGTAACGTATGGCTTACCGATCAGCTGTTTAACCTGGGTACGACTCAGACAGAGCGCGGTCTCGTCATGACGCTGGGCGATGTGTTGTTTGCTCCGTGGCGATCACAACTCAATCCAACGGCTAATGAAACGGTTCTCAAGCTTGCCCAGTTTCTTCAAATCAACCCCAAGCGGGAGATCCGAATCGAAGGCTATACGGATAACTCCGGTGATGAGGATCGCAATCTTTCCCTTTCCAAACAGCGTGCCCATGCCGTCGCCAAGGCCTTGAGTGCATTAGGTGTAGAGGCAGGCCGCCTTCAGGTCATTGGATATGGCGAGGATTATCCGGTGACGTCCAACGGGACGGCCGAAGGCCGCGCCAAGAATCGCCGGGTCGAAGTAGTATTTTCTGACGAAAACGGTAATTTCATACCGGCACGTTGAGCGTAAACGGCAGGTTTGAACGGCCTGCCTATCGCGTTCATGCTTAAAAGCGGCATCCCTTGTTTCATTGTCGACTGACTGTCCGTTCGCACTGGCTGTATTGTCCTAAATTTACCAAGCTGTACCGGTGCAATCTGGTAAGACGATGCTACTGTTTCGGTTCAGTGACCAAGGGAATGCGTGCCATGACGAATCTGTTGCTCTATCAACGTATCGCTCATCAGTTGGCTGAAGATATTCGCCGGGGTGTCTATCAGCCGGGCGAACGCGTTCCCTCTGTTCGCAAGATGAGTCAGCAGTTGGGCGTCAGTCATGCAAGTGTTTTGCAAGCTTATGCCACACTGGAAGACCAAGGGCTTATTCGGGCTCGTCCCCAGTCAGGGTTTTACGTACACCAGACGCCTGCCTTGACAGCGCCTACACCTGAAATCGGCAGGGTAGAGCGACCAACCCTGGTCACTCGCGGTGACATTATCAATCAAGTGCTTCTGGAGTCCCGACGAGATGACGTGGTTCCTTTCGGGGCTGCCATTCCTAATGTGGATTTTCTACCTATCCGGGCCCTGCATCAGCAGATCAGCAAGGTGACGCGCTTTCACAGTCAGCGTGCGTTCAGCTATATGTACAGCCCGGGTTACGAGCCCTTGCGCCGCCAGGTTGCGATCCGTATGCGGGATGCCGGGGTCTCGGTAGCGCCTTCTGAGGTTGTTATTACCCATGGCTGTGTGGACGCCTTGCAGATGTCCCTGCGTGTGCTGACCAAACCGGGTGATTTGATCGCTACCGAATCGCCTACCTATTACGGCTTGCTGCAATTGGCTGATGTGCTAGGTCTCAAGGTGGTCGAGATTCCCTGTGACCCACAGACCGGCCTAAGCGTAGAGGCATTGCAGCTGGCCGCGCGGCAGTGGCCTGTAAAGGCGCTGGTCATGACCTCCCGGCTGAGCAATCCCCTGGGCAGTACAATGCCTGAGGCGCGTCAAAAGCAGCTGCTAAGGCTTGCCAATGAGCGAGACTTCATGATCATTGAGGACGATATCTACGGTGAGTTGTTCTATGAGGTCGGTGCGACGAAGGCGTTGAAAGCCCATGATCGGAACGGCAGGGTTGTCTATTGTTCAAGTTTTTCCAAGACGATCTCACCTGGTGTGCGTATCGGTTGGGTCATTGCCAATCAATACCAGTCGGACATTCAGCGCTTACAGACCTTTACCACCCACTCTGCCTGTAGTCTGACGCAAATGGGTGTAGCGGCTTATCTTGAAAATGGCGGGTATGACCGTCATCTACGCTCCATCAGGCAGGAGTACCGCAAGAATATGACGGCTTGGCAGCTGGCCGTTCAACAGTACTTCCCAGAGGGAACCCAAATGAGCCGACCTATCGGCGGCTTCATTCTCTGGGTGAGCCTTCCAGCCAGGGTCAATACGAAGGATCTCCACCTCCGGGCGTTGCAGGAGGGCATCAGCATTGCGCCAGGCATCATTTTCAGCAATACGGATCAATTCAATAATTGTATTCGGCTCAATTGCGGGATGGCGTGGAATCGACAAACCGAGCGCGCTTTGATGACGATCGGAATACTGGCCAATCAGCTCTGCCAAGAGGCTCAGGTAGCTGCTTAACGGTGTGAACTCGCTCGCCCTTTAGTGAGTCTGTTTACATTAGGTGTGAAGAGGTAAAGGTGTCGATGGGCTCGACCGAGGCCGCAAGCTGGCTGCCGATGATTGGAGTGCTAGGCAATGTACCGCTGGTGCTTGTTTGGCTGACAGGGCTGCTGGTGGCTTGCCTGAAATGGCGAACGCACCGCAAGGCGAGCCTGTTATGCCTGTTGAGTATGGTCATCCTGCTTGTCTGGCTTGCAACCTATAGCGTGCTTACGCTGGCATTGCCGGTTTTACTGCCGCTCTGGCAGATCCCGCTGGCGCCAGGGTGGGCGTATGCGCTACTCAACGCCGTTGGCAACCTGGTAACCGCAGTGTGCTATGCGCTATTGCTGTGGGCCATCTTCACAGGAAGGAGTTCACGACGCTCTGCCTGAGGCTTTCTTATGAGGACTCTACGTTGGATGGTGAGTGGTCATAAGCCGTGCTGGCTGGCGCTGGTATTGATACTCAGTGGGTGTGATAAGCCGGAAAAGGAACCGCCCAAAAAACCAGCCGAACCGCAGGCGGCCTCTGTAGAGCAGACCGCGCCAAAACCAGTATCGCCAGCAGCCTCCCATGCCAAGCCAGTACCGGACACTTCGGCCCGGCATGAACCCATCCTAACCTCCCGTGTCCCTGAAAGCTTTGATGAGGAGCCTGTGCCGGCTCCTCAGCCGGACAAAAAGCCTGAGCTGGTTATTGAAAAACCAAAGCCCAAACCGGTGCCCAAGACTGTAAAACAGAAGCTTCCCGAACCGGAGGAGCCACTCAAGGTTGACCTGAGTATTCCCAAAGAACTTATCGAGAGCGCAGTGCCTGTTACAGCAGAGCAAAAGGAGCCGACGGGCATGCTTCCTCCGCTGTTCGACAAGCATGAAGAGAATGATCGATTCAACCTGAGCGGTCGAATACTAAATCGCGAACGCTCAGATGATTTCGAAGGTGCTGAGTTGCAGTTTGAGTTCAGGCGCTAAGTCACAACTTAGGATATCTAGCGATTCCGGGCATCCTTTGCGTCCATCTCCGCATTTCGCTGACGGATCCGCTGACGCTGCTCATCGGTGAGCTCTACCTTGTTGGCCGAGCTGCGAAGCATCAACAGGCTACCTACAATCGAGCCCACCGCAATAATCAAGAAAAGCCAGGCATACCAGGGCATGGTGCAGTCCTCCGTGCAAATGACACAGTCTATGCTGCTTAGACCCGCCTAGGCAGTAGGAGTGCTTTTAAGCAAGGGTAAAACACTATCGTCTTTCAAGTTGACCCCGGTCAGTTTTAGCTTTAGGGCCTGCTTGATCAGATAGTCGAGTTTATGAACCGCCAAGCGGTACGGGAGCCCCTCGGGCCGTACATTGGAAATACAGTTACGCTCGCTATCCATACGTCCGCGGCGGGGCTGGTAGGTAACGTATAATCCGAGGCTGTCAGGTGATGTAAGACCAGGTCGCTCTCCGATCATCACGATTACCAGCTGGGCATTGAGCCGCTCTCCAATCTCGTCACCCAAGGCCACGCGGGCTTGCTCGGCAATGACCACGGGTATTTGGGACCAGTCGGTATCGAAACGCTCCTTTAGTAGCTCAAGTATGGGAACTGCATGGCTACCGGCCGCAAAGGACGACAGCCCGTCGGCAATGACGATAGTGATTTCTGGGGCAGGCGCTTCAGCCATTAACTGCTCACGGCTGGCGATATCCAGCATTCGTCCATGATCCGGGCGTAATAGATACTGCTGCCGATCCGCAGCCTGGCTGTGTACATGAATCGTGCGAAAACCTTTTGACTGGAGTTGCTCGCTCAGCATGTGGACATCCAGCGGATGGTGTACGGCATCTCTTGCCTGCGCATGAGCCAGGCCGAATCGAAGTACTTCCGCCGTGGGGAGGCTTGAGCCAACACGGCCCAATGCTATACGTGCCGACGTATGGGTGCGCAGTTCGTCCCAGGGGTTTGTCTGGACCAGCGTAGGTTTGGCGGTTGTCATCATGCGACTCCCGGCAGGTGGGGCAGGGCACGTAGCAGCTGGTGCTCGCGGTTGATGTCTCGTAGCTGTCCGGAGGACTCTGTAATGAACATGCGGGTCAGCCAGGCTTCAAATTCGGGGGCACGCCTTAAATCCAGTACGCTGCGCAGATAAAGTCCGTCATGAAAGGAGGTGCTCTGGTAGTTGAGCATAATGTCGTCAGCGCCTGGAATGCCCATGATGTAGGTCAACCCGGCGACGCCCAAAAGCGTCATGAGTGTGTCCATGTCATCCTGATCCGCTTCGGCATGGTTGGTGTAGCACACGTCGCAGCCCATCGGGACGCCCAGCAGCTTGGCGCAGAAATGGTCTTCAAGGCCGGCCCGTATGATCTGCTTTCCATCGTAGAGGTACTCGGGACCGATAAAGCCAACCACCGTATTGGTCAGCAGCGGTTTGAACGTCCGCGCGACCGCGTAAGCACGTGCTTCGCAGGTCTGCTGGTCAACACCATGGTGTGCGCTGGCAGAGAGGGCACTGCCTTGACCTGTCTCGAAATACATGACGTTATCGCCCAGCGTGCCCCGCTTGAGTGAACGGGCTGCATCATGGGCTTCCTGTAACATGCTCAGCGTTACACCAAAGCTATCGTTGGTCTTTTGTGTGCCGGCAATGGATTGAAAGACCAGGTCAACCGGGGCGCCTTTTTCGATCGCCTTGATTTGGGTGGTGACGTGGGTCAGTACACACGTCTGCATGGGAATATCAAAGTGCTGACGCAGCTCATCCATCATCTCCCACAGCGGTGTCAACGTTGAAAGCGAGTCACTGGCCGGATTGATACCGACAACGGCATCGCCTGCACCGTAGAGCAAGCCATCCAGCATGCTGGCCGCAATGCCTTGCAAATCGTCAGTAGGGTGATTGGGCTGCAGGCGCACCGAAAGATGGCCAGGTAAGCCTATCGTATTGCGGAAGCGGGTTATGACCTGGCATTTTTTGGCTACCAGGATCAGATCCTGATTGCGCATCAGTTTGCTGACAGCGGCGGCCATTTCAGGCGTGATGCCTGGCGAGACCGCTGTCAGGGTTTTGCTGTCCGTACTGTCGAGCAGGAGCCAGTCACGGAAATCGCCTACGGTGAGATGACTGATAGGGGCAAATGCAAACGCGTCGTGACTGTCGATGATCAGGCGTGTTACGTCGTCCTGCTCGTAGGGAATCAAGGCCTCCTCAAGAAAGCGTTTGAGCGGGACATCCGCCAACGCGATCTTTGCAGCCATACGCTCCTCTGCCGAGCCGGCCGCAAGCCCGGCCAGTTCGTCACCCGAGCGCGCCGGACTGGCCTTGGCCAGAAGTGTCTTGAGGTCTTCGAAGCGATAGGCCTGATGGCCGATGATGGTCTGGTAGATCATACACACTCCGGTTCTGTGACTGTCTCAGAGGGCCATCCCGAGGACACGTGCTATCAGGCTCATATGGCGTTGACCTTCAGCAGGCTATCCGTGGGCGCCTGGGCACGCTGGCGTGCGGTAAAAAGAAAGTAGACGAAGCCGACGCCCATGAAGGTTAGAAAGACGAGGCCTATGACTGGGTTGAACCATGCCATGGCGACCAGGCAGACCAGTGCAATTGCCAATGCCAACGCGGGTACGAAAGGGTAGCCAGGCGCACGGTAACTGCGCGGCAGGTTAGGTTCGGTGCGGCGCAGCCTGAACAGGCTCAGCATACTCATGATGTACATGACGATGGCACCAAATACCGACATGGTAATCATGGCGGCAGTTAACGACATGCCTTGGAGATTGATGAGCCCGTCGCTGTAGATAGCCGCAACGCCCACGACCCCACCTGCAATGATGGCGCGATGGGGCGTCTGGAAGCGTGACAGTTTGGCGAGCCCGACGGGCAGGTAGCCTGCTCGCGCCAAGGCAAAGAACTGGCGGGAGTATCCCAGAATGATTCCGTGGAAGCTGGCTACCAGACCAAACAGGCCGATCCATACGAGCATGTGTAGCCAACCGGAATTTTCGCCTACCACCATCTTCATGGCCTGCGGTAAGGGATCATTGATGTCGGAAAGCGTACGCCAGTCTCCAACGCCACCTGCGAAAAGCATGACGCCAATGGCCAGTACCAGCAGTGTCAGAATGCCCGTCGTGTAGGCTTTGGGAATGGTGCGCTTGGGATCCTTGGCTTCTTCGGCCGCCATTGCAGCGCCTTCGATGGCAAGAAAGAACCAGATTGCGAAAGGGATGGCAGCAAAAATGCCAGTAATGGCGGGCATACCGAAGGTATCCGAGCCTGCCCAGCCATTAAGAGCAAAATTGCTGAAGCTGAAACCGGGTGCTACTACGCCCATGAAGACCAGCAGCTCCAGAACGGCCAGTACGGTCACGACCAGCTCAAAGGTGGCTGCCAGCTTTACGCCCAGAATATTGAGTGTCATGAACGTGATGTAGGCGCCTACGGCTGCAAGTTTGGGATTAAGCGCAGGGTACTGAACATTCAGGTAGGCACCGATGGCCATGGCGATGGCAGGCGGTGCAAAGACAAATTCGATTAGCGTGGCAAGGCCGGCAATCAGACCGCCTTTCTCGCCAAAGGCACGGCTGCTGTACGCAAAAGGGCCTCCTGCATGGGGAATGGCTGTGGTGAGTTCGGTAAAGCTGAAAATAAATGCGGTATACATGGCGGCGATAATAAGCGCCGTTACCAGAAAGCCGAGCGTTCCGGCTACGCCCCAGCCGTAACTCCAGCCGAAATACTCCCCCGAAATGACCAGGCCTACAGCGATACCCCAGAGATGCAAGGTGCCCAAGGCGGGTTTTAATTGTGTAGTCATTTTATCTTCTCACCGAGTGGGTTCACGGGTAACCATTGCAGCGAGCATGCCAGCCTGTTATTGGCTTTTTGGCGGCTTTCTAACACCATAGCTGCCCAAACGTAGGGCGCCAGCCAAAAAGTGACTCTTTGTTTTGGTGCATGGGTGTAGCAGACAAGCAATCCTTTTGCCGGGAAATGGCTTTCTGCGACAATAGGGCTTCCCTGGATTCATATGTGAGAGTGCCATGCCTGCTTGCCAGACACCGATTATTGTCGCCCTGGATTTTCCTACTGCCGAGGGTGCCCTGGCGTTGGCGGATCAGCTCGATCCGGCGCAGTGCCGCGTCAAAGTGGGCAAAGAGCTGTTTACTTCCCACGGCAGACCTGTCATCGAAGCGCTGCATGCCAAGGGCTTCGAGGTCTTTCTGGATCTCAAATTTCATGACATTCCCAATACCACAGCCATGGCCGTCAAGGCTGCTGCCGAGCAGGGCGTCTGGATGGTGAACGTCCATTGCTCGGGCGGTTTGCGTATGATGACAGCCTGCCGGGAGACGCTCGACACCCTTTCCGGTCCCAAGCCACTGCTTATTGGCGTGACGGTGCTGACCAGCATGGAGCGCGAAGACCTGGCAGGTATCGGTCTGGACATCGACCCCAAGGAGCAGGTCCTGCGTCTGGCCGGATTGGCTGAGCGCGCTGGCATGGACGGGCTGGTATGTTCGGCTCAGGAAGCCTCTTCGCTCAAGGCTGCTCACCCCAGCCTGCAGCTGGTCACTCCGGGTATTCGCCCGGCAGGCAGTGCGTTGGATGATCAGCGTCGTATTCTTACGCCTCGTGAGGCGCTGGACGCCGGATCCGATTATCTGGTGATCGGCCGCCCCATCAGCCGCGCCAGTGAACCCGCGGCGGCATTGACGGCTATCCTGGCTGATCTACGCTGAAATCAGGAGATGCTCGCATGGCTCGCTCTAGCATGAGCGTTGCCTGCGAGCGTCACAAAAGATTTCAAGCCCTGTTCTTCGCTTGTACGGTTCAAGTAGCATCGGGCTGTTCAAAAGGAGAACGTAATGCACGCGCAACTGGAAACCTGTCTCCAAGCAGTCGACAGGGTCCTGCTCGGCAAGGACAAGCAAGTCCGCCTGGCCATGACCTGCCTGCTCGCCAAAGGTCACTTACTGATTGAAGACTTGCCCGGTATGGGCAAGACCACGCTGAGCCATGCCCTGGCCAAGGTGCTTGGCCTTTCGTTTCAACGTATTCAGTTCACCTCCGATCTGTTGCCTGGCGACATTCTGGGTACCTCTGTCTTTGACAAGGACACTGGGCAGTTCGTCTTTCACCAGGGCCCGGTTTTTACCGAATTGTTGTTGGCCGACGAAATCAACCGGGCAACGCCAAAAAGCCAGAGTGCGCTACTGGAGGCAATGGAGGAGGGGCAGGTCACTATTGAGGGTGCGACTCGTCCGCTACCGGAGCCGTTCTTTGTCATCGCGACCCAGAACCCTGTTTCCCAGGGGGGAACGTTTGCACTGCCCGAGTCCCAGCTGGATCGCTTTTTGATGCGGCTTTCGCTGGGCTATCCAGGCCGCGCAGCCGAGCGAGCATTGCTGTTGGGTGGGTCGGGTAGAGATCAGCTTCCCAGACTGGAACCCCTGCTGGATCATCGGCAGCTGGCCGCTATCCAGAACGAAGTGCCCAATATCCATGCCAGCGATGCGGTGGTGGACTATGTGCTGCGTCTGGTCGAAGCAACCCGTACGCAACCTAACTTTGCCCTTGGTCTCTCACCAAGAGGCAGTCTGGCGCTACTGGGTGCCGCCCGCGCCTGGGCGCTGTTGGACGGTCGTGACTATGTGATCCCTGAAGATGTTCAGGTTGTACTGCCTGCCGTAGCCGGGCATCGTCTGCGGGATCAGGCTGATCCTGCCGGTCATGGGGGAGGGGCGCTGGTCCAGTGGCTACTCCGTGAAGTCCCGGCACTCTGACGCTTATGAAGGCAGGTTCTTTCCGTCGTCAGTGGGGCGCCTGGCTCGATCGACGCATACCCGCTGCGCCATCCATGGTATTGCACCAGAAGCGCATTTTTATCCTTCCCACCCGCCAGGGCACAGCGTTTGGCGTTGCGTTGATTTTGATGCTGCTTGCAGCCATCAACTACCAGAACAGCTTGGCGTACGGCCTGACGTTTCTGCTGTTTTCGGTTGGGATCGTCACCATCCTGCATACCTATCGAAATCTGGCGGGGCTGCGGTTGACGGCAGCTGGGTCAGCGCCGGCGTTCGTCGACGAGCCCGTGCGGTTTCGGGTGCGTCTGGACGATGAAGGGCGCGCTCATCAGGCCATTGCAATCGGGTGGGGTAAGGACACGCTTCAATACACCGATGTCGAAGCAGGTAGCGCCAGTGAGTTGGACCTCTTCCTGACACCCGTGAGGCGGGGATGGTTGAGGCCCGGCAGGCTGCGGGTAGAAAGCCGATTTCCGCTGGGGCTGATGGTGGCATGGAGCTGGCTTGATCTGGAGCAGAAAGCCTTGATCTACCCAAAACCGATACCGGGTGATTTGCTGTTGCCGGCGGGTCTTGACGCAGACGCTGACGAAGGTGCCCGCACTCAAGGGCAGGGTGCTGATGATTTTCTGGGACTCAGACCTTACCAACCAGGGGACTCACGTCGCCGGCTGGACTGGAAAGCGTACTCGCGTGGACAGGGCCTATTGGTCCGGGATTTCGCCATGCTGACAGGCAGTGATTTATGGCTCGACTTTTCTGTATTGGACGGAGATGTCGAAGCACGACTATCCCAACTGTGCCACTGGGTTCTGGTTTGCTCCACCAAGCAGCAACGGTTTGGGCTGCGCTTACCAGGAACCGTGCTGGGTCCTGATACCGGTGAGGCACATCAGTCGGCATCGCTCAAGGCACTGGCTCTGTTCGGGCAGCCCTCATGACAGCCGCTCAACCTATCCCCCGTATCGCACTGACTTGGTTGCTGGTTGCCCAAGCATTAGTCATTGCGCCCCACTTGTTCCATCTGCCGTTCTGGATCGTCGGGCTGTGGCTGGGGTGCGCGTTCTGGCGTGTTCAGCAGTTTAGGATGAGGGCTCGGGCGCCTACCCGGATTGAAAAGGCCGGCTTGCTGATTGTAGCTGCCGCTAGTGTCTGGTTCGCCCAAGGTACGGTGATCGGGCTGGACGGCGGAACCGCGCTGCTCATCTCAATGTTTGTGCTCAAGCTGGTCGAAATGAACACAAGGCGGGATGCCTTGGTAGTGATCTTTCTGGGCTTTTTTGCGGTTGTCATTGCTTACCTGTTTGACGACAGCTTTCTTGCCGCCTTGTATAGCCTGTTGCCCATCTCTACGCTGCTAGCGGCGCTCATTGGCCTCCAACAGAGCGGCATGGCGCATCGGCCATGGCCTACCTACAGGCTGGCCGGAAGTCTGGTGCTTCAGGCACTGCCACTCATGCTCGTGTTGTTTCTCTTCTTTCCACGCGTGGGACCGTTGTGGTCAATGCCACAATCGGGTGACAAGGCCGTAACGGGGCTTTCGGACAATATCGCTCCCGGCGAGATTGCCGAACTTTCCCAATCTGCCGAGCGGGCATTTCGAGTCAGCTTCGAAGGGACGCCTCCGCTACGCAATACGCTTTACTGGAGAGCAGTAACTTTCGAGCGCTTCGATGGCCAGCGCTGGTCGGTCAGCCAGGAAACTGCCTACAGCACCGTCCCACAATGGCAACCGGCTGGCGTTGCTATTCACTACACGGTGGTTATGGAGCCGAGCCAGAAGCCTTGGCTGTTTGCGCTAGACGTGCCGCAAACCAATCAGAGTGACGTCAGGCTGGTCGGAGATTTCCACCTGCAACGCCGAAGACCCGTTGATACACCTTTGATGTACGAAGCGACATCATGGCCGCAAGTGATACGCGAGGAAGCTATAAATCCGGCCAACTCACGGCGCGCACTGCAACTACCTACCAACAACGACCTGCAAGCGCGTGCCTGGATTAAAGATCTGCAGCAGCGCTATCCCGAGCCTCAGGCATTGGCAGAGGCGATACTGCGCTATTTTCGTGAGGAGCCTTTTATTTACACCCTCAAACCGCCAGTCGGGGGGACGAATGCTATCGATGCCTTTCTCTTTGAGCATCGTCGTGGCTTTTGCGCCCATTATGCTGGTGCGATGACATTTCTCCTGCGTGTCGCCGGTATCCCTGCACGTATGGTGGCGGGTTATCAGGGAGGAGAGTACAACCAGGCAGGCAATTACTTGACGGTCCATCAATTTGATGCACACGCCTGGGTAGAGTACTGGGTTTCCGGAAAAGGCTGGGTAAGCGCCGACCCTACGGCCCAAGTCGCGCCCGAGCGGGTAGAGCGTGGCCTTGAGGATGCGTTGTCAAGTGCACGAGGTGAAGGTGCTTTTCTAGAGTCGTCACCCTTCTCACCGATGCGCTATCGACAACTCGCCTGGCTTAACGAAGCCCGGATGGCATGGGACAGGCTCAACTATGGCTGGCAACGCTGGGTTCTAAATTATCAGGCTGAGACGCAAGGCGACCTGCTGCGGAATTGGTTTGGCAAGGTCGATAGTGCCACGTTTGTTGCGACGCTTGTTGGCGGTGGGGGATTGTTGATGGGGCTATTGGCGGTATGGCTGCTCAAACCCTGGAAACAGGAAACTGACCCACAAACACGGCTATTCAATCAGTTCGAGCGAGTGGTAAGGCGCTACGGATTGACTCGTGAGAAAGCTGAAACCGTCCGTCATTTCATGCAGCGTACTATTCAACGACTCCCTCACCAGCAAGACGAAATTGAAGCGTTCTGCCTGACCTTCGAACGCCAGCGCTACAGCCGCGAAACTGTGGATGAACATCTTCTTAAAGCGCAGCTAAAGGCTTTGAAAAACGCTCTAAGAACATCAAAAAGCACTGATCAGGCCTAGAGAGAGCGCTCGATCAGCTGACGAAAAGCGAGTGGGACTTCTTGCTCGGCTCGTGAAACTGGATCGCCATTGCCGCTACGATACCTACGACGCCCACTGCAACACTCGTAAGACTATGGCACAGCAGGCCGCTGGTAACAGTCAGCGCAGACAGACTGACAAGCGGGACCGACAACATCAGTGTCGTATCGCGTGAGGAGGCCCGATTCATCATATGGCGCATGATTGCACTCCTGTTAATTGATACACTTACTGTAAGGGCTTTGATAATGTGGTCGCGAATCGTTCCTCACTATCAAAGCCATAGATTGCTTGTGCTTAAAGCTTGAGCTGTTGGATGGCCCTGTTCAGGTCGCCCGCCAATGCGGCCAGCTCCTGACTGGTTGCCGATGCATCGGATGTCTGCCGTACAGTATGCTCGGTAACGTCTCGTATACCGACCACTGAGCGGCTCATTTCCTCTGCTACGTGAGACTGCTGCTCGGCGGCAACCGCAATCTGCGTGTTGCTGTCGCGCATCTGCGCCACGGCTCCAGCAATCGCCGCCAAGGCCTGTCCGGCTTCGGCAGCTTCTTCAACACATCCATCTGCTTTGATCGAACTTTCATTCATGAATTCAACCGCATCGCGCGTTCCTGCCTGAAGCGTTGCAATCATCTGAGTGATTTCGTTGGTTGAATCCTGTACACGCTGTGCCAGATTACGGACCTCGTCAGCCACGACGGCAAACCCGCGGCCCATTTCGCCCGCGCGAGCTGCTTCAATGGCGGCATTGAGTGCCAGCAGGTTGGTCTGTTCGGCAATACCATGAATGACACTGACGACGCTGCTGATTTTCTGGCTGTTGTCAGCCAGATGCTGGATCATTTCAGCCGTCTGCTGAACGCCCTGGGAAAGTCCGGAGATCGACTGGCTGACGCGCTCGACTACGGCCTGTCCGGCACCGGCTAAACGATCGGCTTCCTTGGATTGATCCCGAGTGTCGGCGGTGTGCTGGGCGATGTGATGGACCGTTGCAGACATCTCATTGATGGCTGTTGCCGTCTGGTCCGTTTCGCTCTGCTGATTCAACATGCCGCGCTGTACTTCCCGCATCGTGCTGGCCAGACGTGCTGCGCCCTCATCCAGTCGAGTGGCAGTCTCGGTCACCGTCATGACAATACGTTGATAGCCCCCCTGCATTGCATTGAACGCGTTGGCCATCTGGCCGACTTCGTCACGGCTGTTGAGCGGTACTCGTGCCGACAGGTCACCGCTGCGCTCTACGTGCAACATGACATCCTTGAGTGTATGCAGGTTGGTCAGAATGAAACGGATCAGAAGCTGAGAGGCGCACAGTAGTGCCAGCATCAGCACGAAAACGGCCACACCGTATTCGAAAGCGCGATGCATGAAGACCTCGCCAAAGCTCACCCGCTCTACGGTTATGGCAAACGGCTGACCATCGGAGGTCTGGGCAACCCAGGCTCCTGCCAGCGCTTCGCTGCGCTCCAGTTCCACCCAGTCCCGCTTTCCACTCAGCGAGACTGCATCGACTCCAAGACGCGCTAGCGCAGCGGTATCGTTGAGTTTCACCGCTGTGTCTGTAACCGGGAATTGAGCAGCCGCTAACGTCGATAGATGGCTGGCTTCCAGTCTGGCAGCGTTCTGGCCGGCATCAAGGCGGGCATTCTGCTCAAGATGCATGGCAAACAAGACCAGTAACAACGTCGTAAAGAAAGCAACGGCGTTGACGGCCCAGAATTTGTACTTCAGGGAAATGTCTCGAATCCAACCACTCATGGAATGTTGTGTCCGTAACGGGAGTTTTTCCAGCATAGAGCCGGAACAAAATGTCGAAGCGGTCTACAGAGGCGACCGCTTCTTTCCACTCAGGTTAACGGCACAATAAAGAGCAGCTTTAGGTCGGATCTTCAAAACTCGCTTCAATCACCGGCAGGTTGAAAAACTGCCGGGCTGTGACTGTGGTATGTGCGGCGAGGGCCTGAGGCGACTCGTGACGATGGCGAGCCACTTCATGCAGTACTTCAGTCAGGAATGCTGGTTCGTTATGCCCACTCTTGGGTTTGGGGCGTAGCGTGCGCGGTAGCAGATAAGGCGCGTCGCTTTCCAGCATCAGGCGGCCCATGGGAATGTCATTCATCAGCGGATGAAGGTGTGTACCGCGACGCTCGTCACAAATCCAGCCGGTAATACCGATGTGCAGGTCCAGATCCAAGTATTGATAGAGGGCCTGTTTTTCGCCGGTAAAGCAGTGCACGACAGCCGCGGGAAGCTTGTCGCGAAAATCGCGTATAATGGCCAGCAGACGTTCGCTGGCGTCTCGTTCATGCAGGAAGACCGGAAGTTGTAGTTCAACGGCTATGGCCAGTTGTTCTTCAAGCGCTTTCTCTTGCACGGAGCGGGGAGCAATGTCGCGGTTGAAGTCCAGCCCGCATTCTCCAAGAGCACGTACTTTCTGCTCTTTTGCCAGCGCCTTGAGGCTGTTACCTGTCGTGGCGGTCCAGCTTGCTGCTTCGTGTGGATGAATGCCGGCTGTTGTAAACAGCGTGTTCGAGTCATCCAGCGTGCGGCAAAGTTCTAGCGCAGCCTCGCTTTCAGCAAGGCTTGTGCCGGTCAGTACCATTTGAACGACACCCGCTGTACGCGCTCGCTCAATAACGGCTTCGGCTTCTCGCGCCAGGCTGGGATGAGTCAGATTGACGCCGATGTCGATCAGTTGCATGAGAAATACCTAATAAACGGTGGCCAGCTGAGTATCAGTCTGTCCATTTAATAAAAAAGTCGATCATGAACAGGATTATGTCGGTGTTCATGGGTAGTTCGGCTTCCATTGCCTCCTGGAAAGGGAGGGCGTCGTTGCGCCTTGTCTTGCGCTTGGCCAACCATGGAGAACCGGATGGCGCGTCATCTTATTGTTGTGTGTTGTCTGCTGTTGTTGTCACCTTTTCCTGCCCAGGCACGGGTCGGAAGTACAGAGCACTGGAAGCAGGAGAAGACCGTACGTGACCTGTCTGCGATTCGAACGGCAGGCGTGCTGCGTGTCCTGGTCAATCAGAACCGTAACAGCTCCGGCGAACTGGACGGCAAGCCCATCGGCATAGAGTACCGTCGTCTTGATGCCTTCGAGCAGTATCTCAACGCCAAGGGCAAAAAGGCTCAGCCGCTCAAGGTTGTTTTCATCCCAAAGCCTAAAGAGGAATTACTGGCTGCGCTAGAGCGGGGTGAGGGTGATATTGCTGCTCCGGGTGAGCTATTTTCGGGGCCTATCGGGACCAAGATCATACGCAGCCATCCACTGATGACCAATACGCCACTTGTAGTCGTCAGCCGATCAGGACAGCGTCGCTATACTCGTCTGGATCAGCTGTCTGGTCGCCAGCTCACTCTGCCAGCCGGTAGCGCAGCCGAGCCCGCGTTGCGCGAGCTGAATGCGCAACTGGCTAAGCGTAAGCTCAAGCCCATCGAGCTTGAGCGGGTTGACTCCAGCCTGGGTGTTGAGGATGTGCTGGAAATGGTTTCCGCTGGAATCTTCTCCCTTACGGTCGTTGAACAGCCCATTGCAGACCGCTGGGCCAAGGTCTTGCCCAAGCTTCATGTAGAGCGGCGGCTAGTAGTGGCCAAGCAGCAGGACATGACTTGGTTTGTCCGGCGCGATACCCCTGAACTGCGTAAAGCGGTGAATGGCTTTCTGGCTGAACATCGTATGCCGACCGGCAGCGATGTGGCGTTTCAAAAGGCCTACAAAGGCAGTTCCAAGGTCCGGAATCCGTTAGGTGCAGACGATCACCAACGGCTTACCGAAGTTCGTCCGGTCCTGAAGCGATACGCGAACACTTACAATCTAGATTGGCTAACCCTGGCGGCTATGGCTTACAAGGAATCAGGTCTGGATGGCGCTGCCAAGGGTAGCGGTGGCGCAACAGGGCTGATGCAGATCACACCATCGGCGGCCCGAAGCGTTGGGGTCAAGAATATTCGCACGGTTGACGGCAATGTGCAGGCTGCTGCTCGCTACATGGCAAAGCTGCGCCGCCAATTCTTTTCAAGCCGCACGCTGGATGAGCGTGAGCGTCGGGCTTTTGTTCTCGCAGCTTACAACCTGGGACCAGAGCGGGTTCAGCGGCTGCGGACCGAAGCGAAGCGACAGGGGCTTAACCCTAACAAGTGGTTCTTTCAGGTCGAGCGAATTGCCTCTGAAAAATATGGGATGGGCGTCGTCAATTACGTCAGCAGCGTCAATAAATACTATCTGGCGTATGCCCGCGAGCGTGACCGGCTGGAAGAGGGCAAGCGCAGCATCCGTATTACCAGTCGTTAATCCGGTTGGCAAACCGCCGTGCTTGACAGCATGAGTACCGCTTGCCTAGGATTCGAATGCGCCGATTTAAACAGCAACTTGCGGGGCGCGAGTCTATCAAGACTCAAAAAATACCGCTAAAGCGCTGGCCGGTGATTGCCTCACCGCTGACCAGCGGGACTTATGAGGCGGATACCATCACCATGACCATTTCCCACTGCCAATTGCGCCTGACCTCCATTACTCACGGATCGCTCAGCTCGCATCCTTCCATTTTGCTTGGCGGACTGCATCAGCCCACACTGCTCCGGTATCTGGAAGGCTGGCCAAGGCGTTGGCCTGCTTCTCGCTCCTTCCAGATTCGCTTTGCCCAGCAACCCCAGGAGTTGAGCCAATTTGCCAAGGACATGTTTGACTTCGCCGTCATCGAAGCGCCTTCCAGGGAGCAGGTGGCTGCGGTCGTGCATGAATTGACACGGATCGCCCGGCAAGGCGTGATTACCCGGCGTCAGGGGTAATCAATTTCTACGATGTACCAGCGCTTCTCGCCGGTTGGTGTCTGCACGGTAATTTCCGCATCCAGCGGTTTACCGACCATGGCACGAGCCAGCGGGGCGTCGATGCTGATCTGGTTGAGTTTTATGTCGAACTCATCCGGTCCTACGATTCGATAGCGAGCCTGCTCACCCTCGTCATCTTCCAGGGTTACCCAGGCGCCAAAATACACCTTGTAGGGATCTGCCGGCCGCTCGCTGATAACCTTGAGATTCTCCAATCGCTTACGCAAAAAACGTACACGGCTATCGATTTCACGCAGCATTTTCTTGCCATAGGTGTACTCGGCATTCTCTGAACGATCACCCTGGGCCGCCGCTTCGCTCACGGACTGCGTAACTTGTGGACGACGGACATTCCAGAGCTCATGCAGCTCGGCGCGCAGGCGCGCTTCGCCTTCGGGCGTAATCAAAGGGGTGCCTGCACTACGAGGCGGTCGGTATCGACTCATACATCCATTCCATATAAAAACCTGATTAACCTTCCCGCAGAATGCGTAGCGGACTGACCGTCAATGCCCGTCTCGTTCCCAAAAGACCGGCTGCAGCAATCATTGCTGCGCCTATCAGGGGAAGCAGCAAAAGCCATGGGTGCGGTTGCCATGGCATATCGAACACAAGGCGATACAGCAAAGCTGTAATGATCTCACACCCTAATGCTGCCAAAAGTCCACTGGTTGCGCCAAGCAAGGCAAATTCAACCCGGCGGGTGCGTATCAGGAGTCGTCGCTCTGATCCCAGTGCCCGCAAAAGTGCACCCTGGCGTATGCGCTCATCCAGTGTGGATTGAAGACCGGCAAACAAGACCGTCATTCCAGCGGCCAATACAAAGAGCAAGACGAATTCTACCGCAATGGTTACTTGGCCCAGGATGCTGCGTAGTTGCGCAAGGATCGCATCGATAGGCAATAACGTTGCGGCTGGAAACTGACGTGCCAACTCAACCATGGCCCGGTCATGGCCAGGCGGAATGTAAAAGCTGGTGAGATAGGTGACGGGAACATTGGTAAACGTTCCCGTCTGAAAGATCATGAAGAAATTGGGCTGAAAGTTATTCCAGTCCACGGTTCGCAGACTACTCACCTGCGCCTCTATGATCTTGCCGGCAATATTGAAGCTGAGATGATCGCCTATCCCTACTTTGAGGCTCTTGGCCAGTTCTGCCTCTACGGATACGCCCGGCAGATCACGTGTTGGTGGTGTAACGTCCCACCACCGTCCGGCAGTGATGACATTGCCTGAGGGCAGCGTGTCAGCCCAGGTAAGACTAAGGTCGCGACGCGTGGCGCGGTCTCCGCGTGACTCACTTTCTACGACCTCGCTGGCAGGCTCGCCATTGATCAACACCAAACGACCCTGCACGATGGGATATAACGGTTTCGGATTGGGCGACAGCTGGCTGATCTGTGCCGCAAAGGCGTCCTTCTCGGCAGGCAGGATATTGAGTGCAAAATAATTGGGGGAGTCCGCTGGCAGCTGGTCCTGCCAGCGGTCCAGTATTTCTCCGCGCAACAAGGCGATAAGCGCCATCGCCAACAAAATCAGCCCAAATGCCAGGGCCTGTCCGGCAGCAGCGACTGGATGACGAAGCAATTGGCCCAGCCCCAAACGCCAGGCAAGCGGTGCCGAGGCTAGCATGCGGCGTAATCCTTTCAAGCCCAGCAGCATTAGTCCGCCAAGCACTACTGTGGCAGCCAGTCCGCCACCTAGCAGTGCCAGGGTTAGCCTAAGGTCCAGCGATAACCGCCACATGATCAGCCCTAAGGCCAGCAGGGCAGTACCATAGACGATCCAGCTTCTAGGAGGAACAGGAAGAAGGTCGCTGCGCAGAACGCGTAGGGGCGGGACTCGGCCAAGTGCAGCCAGGGGCGGCAACGCGAAACCAGCAAGCGCGATCAGGCCCGTCCCCATACCCGCAAGTGCTGGAAATAGTCCTGCACTGGGGATTGTTGCGGGCAGCAACCCTGCCATCAGGTGGAAGAGCAGAAATTGGGCAAGCCAGCCCAGTACAGCACCCAGTACGCTGGCCGCCAGTCCGAGCATGGCCAGTTGCACGCTATACAGAATCAAGGCTTCCCGGCGCGAAAGCCCAAGGCAGCGGAGCAGAGCGCTTGCGTCGAAGCGCCTGACTGCGAAGCGATTGGCCGACATGGCCACGGCCACGCCAGCCAACAACACGGCGGCGAGGCTCGCTAATCCCAGGTAGCGTTGCGCTCGGTCCAGGGCGCTGCCGAGCTGACGATTACCGTCGCGTGGGTCCTCGATTCGCTGATTGACATCGAGACTACGTTCGAGCGTTGCCCGGTAACGCTCCAGCTGATCGGTCGCTCCACTCCAGAGGTCTCGGTAGCGAACCCGGCTGCCCGGCTGGATGACTTCAGTGGCCGGCAGGTCTGCACTGTTCATCAGGACACGTGGCGTCAAACTGTAAAAGTCCCCAGCGCGATCGGGTTCGTAGGTCAGGATGCGAGAGATACGTAGTGTTTTACGACCAACATCGATCGTGTCACCTATCTTCAGTTCAAGTGCCGGTAACAGACGAGCCTCGACCCAGGCCTCCCCAGGATCTGGAAGGCCTCCAACTGTTTCCTGACCTTGTGGAGTGAGCGTGCTCTTGAGCTGTCCCCTGAGCGGATAGGAGCCGCTGACGGCTTTGACGCTGGACAGTTGAATGGCCTGTTCACCGGCAATGACGCTGGAAAACTCTATGGTTTGAGCATGTTTCAGCCCTTGGGCAAGGCCGGCATCGATCTGCTCCTGACGAGCTGCCGAGGTACCTCGCAGTGCTAGGTCACCGCCTAGAAACTCCGTGGCCCTCAACACCATGGCTTCGTTCAGGCGAGCCGTGAAATAACCGATCGCACAGCTTGAGGCAACCGCAATCACCAGTGCAAAGAAGAGCACTCGCAGCTCTCCGGCTCGAACTTCTCGCATAAGCTGCCGGCTGGCTTGACGCAATAATCGGAAGAAGGGGAGGCGAGTCATTCAGGCCTCCAATGTGACTAGGCGGCCGCTTTCCAGACGTATCAGACGATTGCATCGCTGCGCGAGTCGCTCATCATGGGTCACCAGCACCAGGGTGGTTCCAAGCTCTGTGTTCAGTTCGAATAACAGGTCGCTGATACGGGCGCCAGTAGTGGTATCCAGGTTCCCGGTAGGCTCGTCGGCAAACAACACCTTGGGGTTAGCAGCGAACGCCCGTGCGATGGCGACTCGTTGCTGCTCGCCTCCAGAAAGCTGGCGCGGATAATGACTCAGGCGATGCCCCAGATTGACTCGTTCCAGAAGAGACTCGGCGCGATCACGCGCATTTTTGTAACCTTCAAGCTCCATGGGGAGCATGACATTTTCTAAAGCGGTCAGGCTGTCGAGCAGTTGAAACGACTGAAAAACGAATCCGACATGCTCGGCACGTATTCGCGCACGCTCATCCTCTGACAATGCGGCCAGAGCATGTCCCGCCAGAACAACATCCCCCTCACTCGGCTGATCTAACCCGGCCAACAGGCCTAGCAGAGTGGATTTGCCGGAGCCTGAGCTGCCTACGATGGCTAGGCTGTCGCCCTTTGCCAATTCAAGGTCGAGGCCATGAAGGATGGTGAGTTCACCTTCCGCGCTGGGTACAACCTTGCTAAGGTTCTGGGCAACTAGAATGCTGGCGCTCATGAGGATTCCGCATGCGTAAATGGTTATCGGGCGGCTGTCTCGCGCTGTTTCTAATTGCGCAACACGCCGCAGCACAGACGCTTTTGATCGTTGGAGATAGTATCAGTGCCGGTTTGGGGATAGAAACGGGCCAAGGATGGGCTTCGCTGCTTGAAAAACGGCTGGACGAACAGAAGGGCAGCTACAAAGTCATCAATGCCTCGATCAGCGGTGACACCAGTGCCGGCGGGCTTTCCCGGCTATCGCCGTTACTTAATGAGCACAAGCCTGATGTTGTGCTGATTGAGCTGGGCGGCAATGATGGTTTGCGAGGCCAGCCCCCTGCGCAATTGCAACAAAATCTTGCATCAATGATTGACCAGTCCAAGCAGGCAGGTGCCAAGGTACTGCTTCTAGGAATGCGGTTGCCGCCCAACTATGGCATTCAGTATACCGAGCGTTTCGCTGCGGTTTATTCCAGTCTGGCTGAAGAAAAAAAGGTCGCACTGGTGCCCTTCTTTCTGGAGGGGGTTGGAGGAATAGAGCAGTACATGCAGCCAGACGGAATTCATCCCAATGCAGCCGGACAGCCAAGACTACTGGAAAATGCCTGGCAAGCCTTACAGCCCTTGCTTGAACGGACGCAGAATGCAAAGCACTGACATTTTGTAAGATTTTACAGTTTGGGGCGGTTAAATCCGGTTCACCTGCTTTTCAGGTCAACGCCTTTCCGTTAAGGTTGCGCCCCCCTTCTGGAGCCTCAAATGTCGCGTCACGCCTGGTCCTTGTTTGGCTTTCAACTTATCGTGCCTGATTCACAGCTCGATCTGTTCGCCTGCCGGACAACACGGCTGCACATCGTTGCACGCCAGCTTGAGCTAGGCGGACATGCCGATCGCACATTGTGCGGCAGCCTTCTCCCGGCCGAGCCCAAGTTTCAGCCATTGGCTCGGCATTGGCTGAGACACTCGCAGTTATGCCCCCAGTGCATGGAACGTCTGGAAGCAGATAAACGGGGTGAAGTGGGTACTGTTTCGTTCCTCTGAGGTCTCACGACCTTATAGGCGCAGTGTTACACTGACACTATTTACAGCATTCTTTTCAAAGGATTTTTCGATGTTGTCTCGCGCATCATCTATCGCCTGTTTATCGCTTGCCGTTAGTCTGACTGCCGGTACGGCTTGCGCCCTGGAATTGCCGCTTCCACCGCCTGGTGAAGATATCGTGGGCGAGGTGCAGGTTATCAAGGCCGCCTACGAAGACACATTTGCAGACCTCGGTGAGAAGTACGATCTTGGCTATTCGGAGATGGTGGCAGCGAACCCGGGCGTTGATGCCTGGTTGCCAGGGGCGGGTACCGAAGTAGTTCTGCCTACACGGTTCATCCTGCCGCCTGGGCCGCGTGAAGGGGTTGTCATTAATCTGGCTGAGTACCGTATGTACTACTACCCCAAAGGGGGTAATACGGTTTTCACCTACCCATTGGGAATTGGACGTGAAGGATGGGGGTCGCCTGTTGGGACTACCCGAATCACCGCCAAGACCAAGGACCCCAGCTGGTATCCGCCTGCATCGATTCGTGCCGAGCACGCCGCCGATGGTGATCCGCTTCCTGCCGTGGTTCCGCCTGGGCCGGACAATCCGCTTGGACCCTACAAGTTGAACCTTGCGCTACCAGGTTATCTGATCCACGGTTCCAACAAGAAATTTGGTATCGGCATGCAGGTCAGCCACGGCTGTTTCCGGATGCTGAATGAGGATCTCAAGGAGTTCGTTGGAATGGTTCCGGTGAACACCCCTGTACGCATCATCAACGAGCCTTACAAGTTTGGTATCAGCCAAGGCAAGCTGTATCTGGAGGCGCATGAGCCGCTCTCGAGCGAAAATGGCAAGCCGGCCATGATCGACCAGCACACGGCTGTAGTGAATGCCATGATCCGTCGCGAGGACTTGAGTGGTCACGCTGAGCTGAACTGGGAATTGGTAAAGGACATCGTCACGGCGCAGGATGGTCTGCCCGTAGAGGTGGCTGCTACCATCAATCAGGCTTCTCAAACTGCTGCGACTGCCGCTGATCAGCCTGCTGCAGCGCTATAAAACAGTGTGGCAACAAAAAGCCCGCCAAAATGGCGGGCTTTTTGTTGCTCGCAAAAGCCGACCCGAGAGTCGGCTTAACAGGTCAGAGACCTATTATTTGCGGCTGGCTTTTTCCAGCATACGCAGAGCGCGCTCGTTAGCTTCGTCAGCAGTCTGCTGAGCTTTCTGAGCAGCAGCCAGAGCGTCGTCAGCATGACGATAAGCTTCGTCAGCACGAGCCTGAGCGCGAGCAGCAGCGTCTTCAGTAGCGGTCAGACGGGCTTCGCTTTCTTTGGAAGCGTGGCTGCAACCAGTAGCCAGGGCAGCTGCCAGAGCCAGAGCGGCAAATTTCAGAGCGTTGTTCATCATTATCCCCTTGAGGTGGACTTCCATATAGAGTGCAAATTTCCCAGCGGAAAATTGCGCGCTACATACTACTCATAACGTGTAGTAAGTAAACTGAGCGAATGCAAGGTTCGCGAGTTTTTTTCACTTTCCCTTTCATAAGCTCGATAAATTGACATTGCGTTGCTTAAAAAGTGTCCAAGGGTGACTGATGACGGGTTTTCTGACGGTATAAGGAGCGCGACTAAGGCAAACAGTTACAAGGCTAATGGGTTGTATTAATGCAAACTTCAACGCACTATTAAGCTCTTAGTCTTGCGCCAGATGCTCGTTGTATTAAGCCTAAGGTCATGATTGTTGTGCGATGGCCGGCCCGAACGGGGCAGCCATTTCTGTAGTCTGAAAATAGGCTCGGCAGCAATGTCGCTTCCCAATAAGAGAGATAAGGCGGGTAATCGGTTTTCCGCCAAGGAGCAGATATGAACGAGTCGTTTTCAATCGACCACGACCTCTCATCTCACCAATTTGTCATCCACGTCGATGGGCAGCGCGCGTATCTTGCCTATATGGATCTTGGTAAGCAGACCATGGATTTTTACAGAACCTTTGTGCCCGATAATCTGCGGGGCAGGGGAATAGCCGCAGCGTTAGCCGAACACGCACTGACTTACGCGGAGTCACGTGGCTACAGCGTCATTCCATCCTGCTCCTATGTCGAGCGTTATATCGAACGGCGTCAGCAGAAGCTAACGGCTCCTCACTAATCGACAGGCATAAAAAAGCCGGGTAAAGAACCCGGCTATAAGAAGACTGGCAATCAATCGCGCTTGCGCTTGGGCAGTACGTCCTTGAGCTTGTTATGCATGCTCATGATGCTCTGTTCCGTCATTTCCCAATCGATGCAGGCATCTGTAACCGAAACGCCGTATTTCAGTTCGTTGAGATCCTTAGGAATCGGCTGGTTGCCATAGCCCAGATGGCTCTCTACCATCAATCCGATAATGGACTGGTTGCCTTCGATTATCTGGTTGGCAACGTTATCCATTACCAGCGGCTGCAGTGAGGCATCCTTGTTAGAGTTTGCATGGCTGCAATCCACCATGATATTAGCCTTGACCTTGGCTTTGCTTAATTCACGTTCGCATACCGCAACGCTGACCGAGTCGTAGTTCGGTTTGCCGTTACCGCCGCGCAGAACCACATGACCGTAGGGGTTACCTTTGGTTTGCACGATCGAGACCTGTCCCTGCTGATTGATGCCGAGGAAACGATGTGGGTTTGAGACCGATTGCAAGGCGTTGATAGCAACGGTCAGGCTGCCATCGGTGCCGTTCTTGAAGCCAACGGCCGATGAAAGGCCGGAAGCCATTTCACGGTGCGTTTGGGACTCCGTGGTCCGGGCGCCAATTGCAGACCAGCTGATCAGGTCCTGAAGATACTGTGGTGAGATGGGATCTAGTGCTTCGGTGGCAGTAGGCAAGCCTTTCTCGGCCAGCTCCAGCAGCAATTGGCGACCAATGTGCAAACCATCCTGAATCTTGAAGGAGTCGTCCAGGTAGGGATCGTTGATAAGCCCTTTCCAGCCGACTGTCGTCCGCGGCTTCTCAAAATACACCCGCATGACAAGGAAGAGGGTATCGGAAACTTTTTCGGCCAGAACCTTCAGGCGGTCGGCGTACTCGTGGGCTGCCTTGATGTCATGAATGGAGCAGGGGCCAATCACGACAAAAATCCGATGATCCTTGCCATCAAGGATATCACGCACCACCTGGCGACCCTGAGCGACTGTCTTGGAGGCGCTTTCGGTCAAAGGAATCTCTAGTTTGAGTCGCTCAGGCGTTATCAGGGGGTCGTTTGATACGACGTTTAGGTCATTTATAGGTAAATCGGCCATAGTGTTCTCGGAGGCCACGGTGCCTGCTTGGGCATAACCGGCTGGCGTTACGCGGTAAAAGGTGGACAAGAGGCTAACCATAACGTGTCTTCATAGGAGGCGACAATGGCCTTTTCCGGTTCGAGAGACGAAGCGGCCTGTTGCGTCCTTGAATGTCTTGACCAGTACGAAATAGCGAGGCTTTGTGGAATTAAGCGATCTTGATGCGGATCAGGCGTTGTTGGCGCTTTCGGGAGTAACGTTGCTTATCTTCACCAGTGAAGGGTGCTCAAGTTGCCGGTGGGCGCGAGAGCGCTTGCCGGAGATGAACTTGCCATGCGATCAAATCGCCTGGGTCGATGCGGAGCGAAACGGAGGAATGGTGCAGCGCTATGAGGTATTTCACTTGCCTGCTCTGTTCGTAGTACGTCAGGGGCTATTTTATGGCGGGCTGAAAACGCGGATGACCGAGTCTGAATTGAATCAGGGAATTCTGGCTTGTCTGAGCCGTGATGCTGATGATTTACCTTGATGAGAGAAGTGTGATGTTAACTAACCAAGTTCGCAAATTAAGGCATTTACCAGCATTTTGCACGGCGAAGTGGCAATACGCTGCTACGCTTTCCTGTGATGAATAAGAATTCGGCATGTCGTATGACGGCCATCCACGTCAGTAGTTGAGGGGGCCAATTGATCCAATCGATTCTTTATGCAACTGATCTGGGCATCTACTCATCCTCTGTCTTGCAGCATGCGCTTTCCTTGGCGCGAGCGCATGATGCTAAGTTGTATGTCGTACATGCAGTTGAACCCTTGGGGTTGTTCGCTGACTCGATTTTGCAAACCTATATGGATGCCTCCACGTTGGCACAATTGAACAAGCAGGGTTTCAATACCGTTTTAGCCAATATTGAGCAGCGCGTGATTGAGTGTCTGCGCGATGAAATGGGGGAGACTGCGCAGGAGTTTGACCGTATCCGCTTGGTGCGGGTCGTTCAGGGAGATCCCGCTCAGGTCATTCTTGATCAGTCCCATGATCTGGCTGTCGATTTGATTGTGTTGGGCAGTCATAGTCATGGCAGCACTTGGGATACACCGCTGGGACGTACTGCAGGTAAAGTTCTGCAAATGGCGGATGTGCCTGTCTATCTTGTACCCATGTTGCAGCATCGCAGCCATTGATAATTACCAATGGCTATAAATATTTTCGTAGTGCGTTAGTATAGGTTATAACAACGGTGCTGTTAGCTATAGCAAGGAGCCATCATGAAGCTTCAGCAATTGAGGTACATATGGGAAGTGGCGCATCACGATCTCAATGTTTCTGCAACAGCGCAAAGCCTGTATACCTCCCAGCCAGGCATCAGTAAGCAGATCCGGTTGCTTGAGGATGAGTTGGGGGTAGAGGTGTTTGCTCGCAGCGGCAAGCACCTGACACGCATTACGCCAGCGGGTGAGCGGATTATCCAGACCGCTGGTGAGATCCTGCGTAAGTGCGAAAGCATCAAGCAGATCGCTCAAGAGTTCTCCAACGAGAAGAAAGGCACGCTTTCAATCTCCACGACGCACACCCAGGCCCGCTATGCCTTGCCGGATGTGATCAGTGATTTCATGAAGCAGTATCCGGATGTCGCCCTGCACATGCAGCAGGGTACACCTATGCAGATTGCTGAAATGGCAGCAGATGGCACAGTTGATTTTGCCATTGCAACGGAAGGCCTTGAGCATTTTGGTGATCTGATCATGCTGCCCTGCTATCGATGGAATCGATGTGTCATCGTGCCCCATAGTCACCCCTTGGCCAAAGTGCCCAAGCTCACCCTGGAAGCCCTGGCCGAGCATCCCATCGTCACCTACGTATTCGGTTTTACAGGTCGTTCCAAGCTGGATGAGGCCTTTAGCCGGCGAGGATTGGAGCCAAAAGTCGTTTTCACCGCAGCCGATGCCGACGTTATCAAGACCTATGTAAGGCTCGGTCTGGGGGTGGGAATCGTGGCGGATATGGCGGTTGACCATAAGCTCGACAGTGACCTTGTTGCGCTGGACGCCAGTGAATTGTTCGAGGCCAGCATTACCAAGATCGGCTTGCGTCGGGGGACCTTCCTGCGGGGATATATGTGTGACTTCATTAGTCGTTTCGCCCCGCATCTGACGCGTGAAGTCCTGGTGCAGGCGATGCAGTGCCATAGCCGCCAGGAAGTTGAAGACCTGTTTGCTGAAGTCACATTGCCGACCTACTAGACTCGCTTAATCATCGTATGAAAGAAAGGGAGTCACTTCGTCTCATTTTGTGTCAGAGTGGCGGGGTGAGCTTTCCAGCAGCTCACAGGTGTCCCTTACAAGAAAAACAATACGAGGTTCATACGATGAAAGTGTCCCGAAAGTCTGCTGTTCTGCTAGGTATAGGTTTCGCTCTTATGTCCGGACTCTCCCAAGCCAGCTCGTTGCATGTTGATCGTGCCCCGTTCGGGTCACTTCCTGATGGCCGTGCCATCGAGCGCTATACGTTACAAAACAGCAACGGAATGCGAGTTGGCATCATTACTTATGGCGGTATCGTTCAATCCATTGAGGTGCCCGATGCAAAAGGGCATATGGAAGATGTCGTTCTAGGTTTTGATGATGTGAAAGGCTATCTGGATAACGGCACCGTTTACTTTGGTGCGCTGATCGGCCGATTCGGCAATCGCCTGGCCAAAGGTAGGTTCGAGCTTGATGGCAAGACGTATCAGGTGCCGATCAATAATGATCCAAATGCGCTGCATGGCGGACCGGAAGGCTTTAATACCAAGGTATGGCAGGCCAAGCCTATCGAGGGCAAGGATTGGAAGGGCGTATCGCTTAGCTATGTTTCGTCTGATGGTGAGATGGGCTTTCCAGGCACGCTCACTACTACTGTGCGTTATACCCTCAACGAGCATAACGAGTTGCAGATCGAATATACCGCAACGACGGATAAGCCTACGGTAGTCAACCTGACCAATCACAGTTATTTCAATCTGGCGGGCGCTGGCAACGGGACCATTCTTGACCAGAAGGTGACTATCCATGCGTCCAAGTTCACCCCGATTGATTCAACGCTGATTCCGACCGGAAAACTGGCTGAGGTGAAGGGTACGCCCATGGACTTTGTCCATCCGACTGCTATCGGTGCGCACATTCGTGACAACGACCAACAGCTGAAATATGCCGAGCCCAAACAGGGTGGCTTTGATTTCAACTGGGCATTTGATAAGCCGGGGCAGCTCGATGCCGTAGCGGTTACGGCTTTTGATCCATCATCCGGGCGGCGTCTGGAGATGTATACAACCGAGCCGGGCGTGCAGTTTTATACCAGCAACTTCCTGGATGGCACCATCAAGGGCAAGCAGGGCAAGGTTTATCCGCACTGGGGAGCGTTTACGCTGGAGGCTCAGCACTTCCCCGATGCACCAAACCAGCCCAACTTTGCCAGCACTCGCTTGAATCCCGGCGAGACATACAAGCAGACTACCATCTACAAATTCTCGACCCTCAAGCAGTAATCTTCTGTCTATGGGGCTGCACCGTCAGCCCCATATCCTGTCTTAATTCCTCAATCAGCATTTTGGCCGGTGCGGTGACGTCCATGCCTTGGCGAATGACTACGCTATAGGGCTCGCTGTTGATTTGCAGGTCAATGGAAAACCGCTTGAGCAGGCCAAAGCGTTCACTGAAGAGCGCTACATCGCTAGGCATCACAGCCAGAAGGTGCGGATCCTCCTGCAACAGGCTAAGCATCGTGAACGTAGAGGCCGTTTCGATGGGATAGCGCGGAAAGTCGAGCCCTGCAAGGCGAAACTGCTGTTCGAGCGCGAGGCGCATGGGCATGTTGGAGGGATAGACAACCCAGCGATAGCCTGTCAGCTCGTCCAGACTGGAAAGTGATGCGTTGGCCAGCGGATGGTTGGGATGAGCCACCAGCGCCAGGCTTTCTGGATGTTCGATCAGCTTTTCATACGCATCAGGCCGGGTGCTTACGCTGGTTCGGCAAATCACTACGTCTACCCGCCCTTGGTCGAGAAGGGCAAGCAGTCGCGCGCTGGTGTCCTCCGCGATATGAATCGACAGTTCCGGCTGTTTCTGGCGAAGCCGATTGAGCGACTGCATGAGCAGCGGCACCGCACCCATGATAACGCCAATGGACAACCGGCCACCCTGACCATGCAGGATGCCAATCATTTCTTCCCTGAGGTGGGCAATGTCGGACTGAATAAGGCGCGCATACCGAATCACGCAGCGTCCCAGATCGTTAGGCACCAGTCCCTGACTGGTACGTGTAAAAAGGGTGGCGCCTAGTGTCGCTTCAATTTCATGGAGGGCTTTTGTTGCACCCGGTTGAGTAATAGCAACCTGCTCGGCAGCCTTGTGCAGTGAGCCATGCTCCTCAAGGGCAATGAGAAGCTTGAGCTGACGTACGCGTAGGCGCGATGAAATGGAATTCAAAGATGGAATCATGGGAATAACCAAAGGTTATCACTTAATCAGTACCTCTCATTAGGCAGCGTTCTGCGCGCGCCGTAAAGTATGCGCTATCCATTCAGCCCATAACGATAAGAGCAAACCCCATGAGACTGATTCAATTTGAGACTTCAGAAGGCCAGCGCCATGTAGGAGTGGTTGAAGGCGAGAATCTCCAGATTGTACGTAATGTTCGCACGACACGTGAGCTGGCACTGAATGCAATCCGAAACGGACGTGATCTGGTTGCTGAGGTCCAGGCGCAGGGTACCGAGCCAGGGCCGAGTTATGACAGTGTGCTTGAAGCCCGTCGCGTATTACCTCCGCTGGATCATGACGATACGGCCCACTGCCTGGTTACCGGAACCGGGCTTACGCATCTGGGCAGTGCTTCTACGCGAGACAAGATGCATCAGCACAACAATCAGGACGAAGCCAAGTTGACCGACAGCATGCGTATGTTCAACTGGGGACTTGAAGGCGGACGACCTTCGGCCGGTGAAGTGGGGGCGCAGCCAGAATGGTTCTACAAGGGTGACGGCAGCATTGTTGTCCGTCCGGGCGAGGATTTTTCCCTTCCCGAGTTTGCCGAAGATGCCGGTGAAGAGCCTGAATTAACCGGCCTGTATGTCATCGGTGATGACGGGGAACCTTATCGGGTAGGTTTTGCGCTGGGAAATGAGTTTTCCGATCATGTCATGGAACGGAAAAACTACCTTTATCTAGCGCACTCCAAACTGCGCTGTTGCGCATTTGGGCCTGAATTACGAGTAGGTGAGCTGCCTCGCCACCTTTCAGGTATGAGCCGGATTCGCCGTAACGGTGAGGTCCTTTGGGAAAAGGAATTTCTTTCAGGCGAAGAGAATATGTGTCACAGCCTGGCGAATCTTGAATATCACCATTTCAAGTACAACCAGTTTTTGCGTCCGGGCGACGTACATGTACATTTTTTCGGAACGGCTACACTGTCCTTCGCTGACGGTATCAAGGCGCAGCCGGGAGATCGGTTCGAAATCAGCATGCCTGAATTCGGTAAACCTCTGATCAATGGCATCGCTTCCCATAAGCCGGATTTCGTAATAGGCAACATCAAAGCGCTATAACTTTCTGAACATCAAGTGCTTTAAACGTGGGTTGTCAGCTAAATCTGCCTTCATAAGAGGCCGGTTAAATCACTAAATTGCTATGTTGTATGATGACTTAAAGTTCGACAGGATGTACCTTTAGTGCCTGACACCGATGTTCTTCTCATTTTATCTGCGTGAGCATTGGCTCGCGCAGTGTCCTGAAACCCTTTATGGTCAAGGAGTTAAGCATGCAGATCACAGGACATAACTATGTTGGCGGAGCGCGTAGTGCTAAAGGCGAAACTATCGTCTATAGCGTGGATGCGACCTCTGGAGAACAGTTATCGTATAAGTTCTATCAGGCTACGCCTGAAGAAGTTGATGCTGCTGCACGTGCTGCGCAAGAGGCTTATCCCATCTATCGCAGCCTGAGCGCTGAAAAGCGTGCCAGCTTTTTGGAGGCCATTGCAGACGAACTGGACGCGCTGGGTGACGATTTCGTGCAGCTGGTTTGCCGCGAAACCGCATTGCCTGCTGGCCGTATCCAAGGCGAGCGTGGACGCACCAGTGGACAGATGCGCCTATTCGCTCAGGTCCTGCGTCGTGGTGATTTCTACGGGGCGCGCATCGACCGTGCCTTGCCTGACCGCAAGCCGCTGCCTCGTCCAGACCTGCGCCAATACCGTATCGGTCTTGGTCCAGTAGCCGTATTCGGTGCAAGCAACTTCCCGCTGGCATTCTCTACCGCAGGCGGCGACACCGCTTCGGCGCTGGCTGCCGGTTGCCCGGTTGTGTTCAAGGCCCATAGTGGTCACATGGGAACAGCTGAATATGTGGCTGAAGCCATTGTTCGTGCGGCTGAGCGTACTGGCATGCCGGCTGGTGTTTTCAATATGATCTACGGCGCTGGCGTCGGCGAGCAGCTCGTCAAGCACCCAGCCATCCAGGCGGTCGGTTTCACGGGCTCGCTGCGAGGTGGTCGCGCACTATGTGATATGGCTGCTGCACGTCCTCAGCCGATCCCGGTCTTTGCTGAAATGTCCAGTATCAACCCGGTTCTGCTGATGCCTGAAGCACTCAAGCAGCGCGGCGATAATGTGGCTAACGAGCTGGCCGCTTCGGTCGTGTTGGGATGTGGTCAGTTCTGTACCAACCCGGGCCTGATCATTGGCATTCGCTCGCCGGAGTTCTCTGCATTCCTGGAGCGTTTCGCCGCGACCATGAATGACCAGCCGGCGCAGACCATGCTCAATGCAGGCACCCTGAAGAGCTATGTCAAAGGTCTCGAGCATTTGAATGCTCACTCCGGTATTACTCATCTTGCCGGTGCAACCCAGCAAAATAACAATCAGGCTCAGCCACAGTTGTTCAAGGCTGATGTCAGCTTGCTGCTGGAAGGTGATGAGTTGTTACAGGAAGAGGTTTTTGGCCCAACTAGCATTGTGGTAGAAGTTGCCGATAAGGCCGAGCTGATTCGCGCATTGCATGGCCTGCATGGCCAGCTGACCGCGACGCTGATTGCCGAGTCGGGTGACTTGGAAACCTACGGTGCTGAGCTGACAGCTGTGCTTGAGCAAAAAGCAGGGCGCCTGTTGATCAATGGTTATCCAACCGGCGTAGAAGTCTGTGACTCCATGGTTCATGGTGGCCCTTACCCGGCAACGTCCGATGCTCGCGGAACCTCCGTAGGTACGCTGGCCATCGATCGCTTCCTGCGCCCGGTCTGCTACCAGAATTACCCGGATGCACTGCTGCCTGAGCCACTCAAGAACGCTAACCCGCTGGGTATTGCCCGTCTGGTTAACGGCGTTACGACACGCGATGCGCTGAGCTGATCGCTCCGTTAATGAAAGCCCCGGCGCGCCGGGGCTTTTTTATGGCTATTCGCCCTCTAATACCAGTGTAAGAGCCTTACGTGCGTCTTCCAGTTGTACCAGGGTGGCATGTTTGGCACCCAGGGCATCGCCATGTTGAATAGCCGTCAGGATCGCTTTATGGCGGGGAAGGGCGAACTCATGAAGGTTGGGACGCCTGTTTGATTGCTTGAGCGATTCGCGCAATGCCAGCGATAGCATGTTGCAGAGGTTAGCCAAGAGGTCATTGTGAGTGGCTTCGGCAATTTGACTGTGGAAATCCAAGTCCGGTTGTAACCACTCTTCCGGCGTCTTGGCTGCTTCCATGCGCTGATAAGCGTTCTCAATGGCCGCTACGTCATCAGGTGTGGCATGCGTAGCAGCAAGCGCGGCGGCTGCGGGCTCTATAATGCAGCGCACGCTTGAAAGCATGTTGAAGAAATCGTTTTGTGGCGTCGTTTCCATCAGCCAGTGCAGTACGTCGGGATCAAGCATATGCCATTCGCGACGAGGCCTGACAACCGTGCCCACCTTGGGTTTGGAGTAGACAAGCCCTTTGGCTACCAAGACCCGGGTTGCTTCGCGCAGCACCGGGCGGCTGACAGCATACTCCTCGCACAGCAACGCTTCAGGCGGAAGCTTGGAGTCTGCAGGAAAGTGGCCAGAAACGATATGCCGGCCCAACTCCTGAACGATTCGGGCATGCATGCTTTTGCGAAGTGAAGGTTTGCGATATTCCATGAGGCGCGACGTGGCGATCCTGTTTCGAGGCCGCGCATCATAACATTCGCCCCTCGCCAATGCGGAAAGGGGCGTTGAGAACGCACTCAATGTGAATGTCTCGGCACCTCGGAGCCACGGCAGCCGACGAGGAAGTCGAAATCGCAGCCCTCATCGGCCTGCAGCACGTGGTCCACGTACAGCTTGCGATAACCGCCACCGAGCAGGTTGGCGTTCGGGTCCTGCCAGTCCGCCAGGCGGGCCTGCAGCTCTTCATCGCTGATATCCAGGTGCAGACGGCCGTTCTCGCAGTCCAGCTCGATCATGTCACCGTCACGCACAACCGCCAGCGGACCCCCTGCCGAAGCCTCAGGCGCTACGTGCAGCACCACCGTCCCATAGGCCGTCCCGCTCATGCGCGCATCGGAAATACGCACCATGTCGGTAATGCCCTTGGCCAGCAGCTTGGGCGGCAGACCCATGTTGCCCACCTCAGCCATGCCCGGATATCCCTTC
>NZ_BDAE01000014.1 GCF_002091675.1 Pseudomonas luteola NBRC 103146
GATGCCAATCTTGTCGGCAATGGTCTTCATTGCTGCGACCGTGTCCTTCACGGCCTTGCCACCTTCGGATGCTTCCTGGGCAGCCTTGCTGGCCATACTGTCAGTGACCTTGGCGTTTTCGGTATTCTGGCCGATAGAAGCGGACATCTGCTCCATGGACGCGCTGGTTTCCTCAACCGATGCCGCTTGCTCTGTGGAGGCTTGGCTCATGCACTGGGCAGTTGCTGAAATCTCCTCTGACGCACTAGCCAGTGCATCGGCCGAATCGCGAACGTCCGTGATGATTTGGTTCAGCTTTCCAACGGTGCTGTTAATGGATTGCTTGAGTTCCAGCAACTGACCTTGGTAATTACCTTGTACCGTGCGGCTGAGGTCACCCTGGGCAAGGCTGGCCATAACGCTCATGGCCTCATTAACGGGGCTGACAATCGCATCGAGCGTCCCGTTGATGCCTTCGACGATACGGCGGAAATCACCCTTATGCTGACTAGCATCGGCGCGGGTCGCCAACTGGCCTGCCATGGCTGCACTGCTGAGCGCGCTGGCATCATCTACCAGCCGCTGGATATTGGCCCGTACCTGCTCGATATTGTCGTTGATTATTGCCTTTTTACCTGGGAAGCGCTCCAGCGGTGCAGAAAGATCACCTTCGCCAAAAGCCTGTACACACGCCATGGCCTTGCGTTGTACCTCAAGGTGGCCATCGACCATGGTGTTGATGCCTTCCGCCAGCGCCTGATAGGAGCCGCTAAAACGGGCTGCTTCGATGAAGACGTCGATGTCACCTTTATCATGAGCACGGGACATGCGCTGCATCTCATTGACCAGCTGCATGATGTTTGCACGTACCTGCTCGATGTTATCGTTGATTACCGCTTTCTTGCCGGGGAAGCGCTCAAGAGAGGCGTCCAGATTGCCCTCACCAAAGGCCTTTACGCATGCCATGGCTTTCTGCTGGACTTCGAGATGGCTGGACACCATGGTGTTCACGCCTTGCGCCATGGTGCGGTAGCTGCCCTCGAAGCGGTCAGCGGGAATGAAAACATCTATATCCCCTTTGTCGTGCTCCTTGGACATGTGATTCATCTCGTTGAGCAGATTGCGCAACGTACCTACCATGCGACTCATGGCCGCCATGAGGCTAGTTGTATCGCTTGCCTTGACTACAATGTCATCCGGCAGATCGCCCTTAGCCACGCGATTGGCTACGGCTACGACTTTTTGCAGGCTGCGGATGATGACGAAACCAATAAAGCCGATAGCAAGCAGAGTCACCAGGGCGATAACAATGGATGTAATTGTTGCATTGGTCTTGATGCTGGCTGCCAGCTGAGCACTTTGTTCACCCAGGCGCTGATTGAACTCACGATGAGTACCCAAGGCTTCGGCCAGCTTGGTGAACGCCGGGCGGTTAGCCATCAGTATTTCCCTGGCTTGATCCAATTGACCCTGCTGGGAGAGCAGAAGCAATTTATCCTGAAGGGCAAACAGGGCTCCGATGGCTTCACGGTCCTGCTCCAGCAGGCGACGATCTTCATCGTTGGCTACCAGATTTTCATAGTTTTTCAGAGCACCTTGGACCTTGTTCTGCAGGTCATGGACTTCTTGAGCCAGCTGCCCTTTCTCAAGGGCATCGTTGCTCTGTAAGTGAAGGAACATAGCTCTTACAGACTTATTGGTAGGATCGTTGACCGCTGCGATAGCCAATAAGCTCGGCACTGCGTTCTCGTTGCCGAAGTTTGCTGCCTCGAATACCCGGCTGATCTGGTACTGCGCAGCGCCGGCCAGGACCAGGATGCCTAGTAATGCAGAGACTACCAGCAGCACCATTTTTTTCGTTTCGTTCATGATAGCTGTCTCAATCAGGAATTGATGGTCATGGCGGCGCTGGAAGCGGCCTGCCTTTGTGTAATTGTGCCGATCATTCCCGGCACACTGAGGATCAACGCCACGGCACCACTACCCAATATGGTGAAGCCGCCCAAGGCGCGGTTGTTATCGAAAATCTTGCCGAGTGGCTTGATAACGGTCTGAAACTCACCCATGAGCTGATCTACGACCAAGCCGGCACGACTACCCGCGTAGTTCACGACAACCACGTTTTCACGGCGTGGCGGTTCATCTTCAACGGCAAACAATTCACGTAGTCGGATGAAGGGCAGGGCATCGCCCCGTAAATCGATGTAATCGCTCGTACTTTGTCTTGCCGCAGAGGACTGGTCGCTGGTCAGCTCAATGCATTCCTCAACCATGTCCAGTGGAACCACATAGGTGGCTTTGCCAACGCCGATCAGGAAGCCATCAATAATGGCCAGTGTCAGGGGCAGGCGGATACTAATCGTAGTGCCTATGCCTTCAACGCTGTCCAGATCCACTGTGCCACGTAGAGCCGTGATATTTTTCTTTACCACGTCCATCCCAACGCCACGACCGGACAGGTTGCTGACTTGCTCAGCGGTGGAAAAGCCAGGCTCGAAAATCAGGTTGAAGATTTCCTTGTCGGTCAGGCTCTGGTTGTCGCTGACGAGTCCGCGCTCTATGGCTTTGCGTAGGATGCGATCTTTATTGAGACCGCCACCGTCGTCCGATACCTCGATGACAATGCTGCTGGACTCGTGATACGCATTCAGGCGCACCGTACCCTGAGCAGGCTTGCCACGCTCGAGGCGAACAGGGGCCGGCTCAATACCATGATCCATGGAGTTGCGAATAAGATGGGTCAGCGGATCGCCGATTTTCTCGACTACGGTCTTGTCCAGTTCGGTGTCACCACCGCTGATTTCCAGAACGATGTCCTTACCCAGCTCTTTGGACACATCACGCACGACGCGCTGGAAGCGGTTAAATGTCGTGCCGATTTGTACCATTCGCAGGGTCAAGGCTGAATCACGTACCTCTTCCACCAAGCGCGACAGTACGCCAGTAGACTCTACCAGTTGGGCAACGCCACTTTGCTGAGCGGCTAGTTGGGTACCGGCCCCTGCAATAATCAGCTCACCGATCAGGTTAATAAGCTGATCAAGCTTGTTGGCATCCACTCGAATCAGGTTACCTTCAGCTGTCCGGTTGTCCTTGACCTGCTTTTGCTTCTGCAGCGCAGCGGTCACGACTTGTGGTTGGACATTCTTCTCATTGATCAGTACCTGACCAATAGGCGCTGCTTCTGCTTCTGGCTCTGACTGTTTTTGAAGTGCTTTTTCCAGCTCCGATTGTGTCAACGCACCGCAACGTACCAGCATTTCACCCAGGCGCAGATCTTCTTCCGGTAGCTCGTTGATCAACTGGATATAATCGGCCGTCTTGCTGTTCGGTGGAAAGATACGAATTTGACTGTCTTCACGAACAAATTCGAAGGCACCTTCAATCGTTTCCTTATCGGCATCCGTTGCAAAAGCCACTTCAAAACCCAGATAGCTGGTTTCCGGGTCCATTTCGTCAGCCGTAGGAACATGTTCAGTTAGCGTGACGATATGAGTGATCTGCCCGAAGGTATTGAGGTACCGTAAAAACGCTAAGGGATCCATGCCATTGCGTAACACATCGGGACCAAAGCGCAGTGACAGATGCCAATGCTCGCCAGGCTTGTCACTGATCTCACGGGCCACGGGCGCAGCCGCTTCCACAATCGAGGTCGGTACGGCATTGCCAGACAGATACTGGCTCAAGGTCTCGACCAGGGCTGTCCCCTGCTTGTGCAGTGCCGGCTCCAATTCATCCAGCGAGCCGCCAGCTTCTACATGCGTAATAAGGGCGTTGAGCTGATCGCATACCTGCAGGAATAGGGCGGCCAACGCATCGTTGAAGGCAAGCTCGCCACTGCGAATGCGATCCAGAACGCTTTCTGCCACATGGGTAAAACTGACGATACCGTCCAGCCCGAACAGGCCTGCTGAACCCTTGATTGTATGGGCAGCACGGAAAATCGCATTGATCAGGTCTGGATCATGCGGGTTCTGCTCGATCTGCAACAGAGCATCTTCCATCTGCTGGAGAAGCTCTTGGCTTTCGGCAATAAAAACCTTTAACACGTCATCGATATTCACGGCGTGGCCTCAAGCGAGATGCGGCTGACTAAGAAGAGGGTCGCCAAAAAAGCTGACTAGCCCGCTTAGCTCAAGCAACTCCACAACCGCAGGGCTGTGGTTGCACAGGCTAAGCGAGCAGCCACGCCTGGCTGCTTCCTGTTTTGCAAGGATGAGCAGCTGCAGGCCAGCCGAATCGAATTCATCTACTCCTGCCAGATCAAATTCGACAAGTGCGCTGGCCTTGAGCGGATCGAGCACCTTGGCCTTGCTCTCAGCTGCTGTATAAATAGTCAACGGGCCATCCAGGGCCACACGGTGATGCAGTTCAATAGCGGCTTCGGTCATGGTGACGATCTCGTAGCAGGGTTACGGCAGAATCAGTTTGGAAACAGCCGCCAGCATCTGAGCGGGCTGGAAGGGCTTGACCATCCAGGCTTTGGCGCCTGCGGCCTGACCGGCTGATTTCTTGTCGGCACCCGACTCGGTGGTCAGCATGATGACCGGCGTGAACTTGTAGGCCGGCAGCTTCTTGGCTGCTGTAACAAACGCAATGCCGTCCATATTGGGCATGTTCACGTCGCTGATGATCAGGTGGATCTTGCGGCCGTCTAACTTGCCCAATGCGTCCTTGCCATCACAGCCCTCGATCACGTCGTAGCCGGCGCCCTTGAGTGTCATGCCGACGACCTGGCGGATCGAAATGGAGTCATCAACGATAAGAACGGTTTTTTTCGTGCTCATAATGGTCTCGAACAGAAGTGTGGCTTAGAAGAAGGTGATATCGGACGAAGCGGCTGAGGCCGGCGTTTTGCCGTGATGGACAGCCAGCTGCTCCGCTGTGGTATAGGTCTTGGCCAGCTCATCAAGCCAGGCTTTGGTGTCGATCGGCTTCAACGCCTCGCCCTGCGCGGCCTGAGTACGCCGGTCAAGCAGGCGCTGTTCCAGCTTGTTCAAATCATTGCGGATATGGCTCAGCATCTGGCTGACGCGATCCTGGAATTGCAGGGCTACCAGGACGTCCGAGATTTCAGCGCCCACGGCTTCGCTTTGCTCGCGCAAGGTGTTGCTCTGCTGCACCAGATGACTGGCGCTGGCATTGAACTGGGTGATGACGTTTTCGATGACGTTTCCGGAGTTCGCCAGGGTTTCAGCATCCTGACGGGCGTACTGCTCGGACGCCTCCAGGGTGCGGCGAATGGCGGCATTAACGGTCTCCACCGTTTCGCTGATCTTTTGTCCGGTGTTGCCTGACAGAGTCGACAAGCTGCGAACTTCATCGGCGACTACCGCAAATCCACGGCCTGCCTCGCCTGCACGTGCAGCTTCGATAGCCGCGTTCAAGGCCAACAGGTTCGTCTGCTTGGCAACATCGGCAACATCCTTGGCCATGGCCTGAAGCTGGCCGGTAAATTCATGCAGTTGCGTGATTTCACGCTGGAGCACTGCCTTGCTTGACAAGGCTTCACGCAGGCCGGTAATGATGCCGTTGAGTTCGTTCTGGCTGGAGGACAGGAGCGCAACAAGCGCCTGAGCACTGCCATCATGGGACCCTTCGACTGACATTTGAATACGGCCTGCCAGCTCAGCAAAGCGATGGGTCAGTTGGGTAACGGCTTCTTCCGTGTGACTACGCGCTGTTTCGATCTGCTGTGCCCACACCGGGAGCACTTCAATACAGATCCCGTCCACAGCACCTTCCTGGGCCTTTTTGCCGGTCATGCCGCGCGCCTCGCTTTGTGAGGCAGAAAGTGCTTTCAGCACCTGCTGCTGGCGCGCCTGGCCCCAGACAGCCAAAAGCCCGGCTGCAATCAGTAGCGCAGCCGCCAGCACCCAGCTCAACAAGGAAGCGTTTCCTGCCCAGACAATTCCGGCTCCGCCAGCTACGCCACACAGCGCAAGCGGAATCCAGACGGTACCTGTCATTGAGGCGTGGTTGGAAGCTCCAGAAATGGAATGATCGAGAGAAACATCAGAGGAAGGCATCAAGCACCACCATTAAGTCGATTGCGCAGAGAACCGCATTGGAGGGGTTATCGTTTTCTACGCTTGAAACTTAATGGCGGTTATAGGATTTATTTACATGTCAATAATCTGATGATGCTTTAGTGCCATTGCTGAGGTTGGATTTTTCTAACTGTGATTGGTGTCACGTTGTTTTAGGCCTGCTCAGTCTTTTCTTCGGCCTCTGGGTCTCGGCGCTTGAGCGCACTGGCCTCTTTTCCTATTTCCTCATACTTCTTGCGCAGCGCTTTGAGTTCACTGGCATCGAGACTTTTCAGGTAGAGCAGGCGATCCTGGGCGCCTTGGGTAACGCGCAAGAATTCGTCGAGCTTGATGTGCAGGGCAACGTTGTCACGGTTCTGTGTGTTCTGGATCAGAAACACCATGAGAAACGTAATGATGGTCATGGAGGTGTTGATGATCAGCTGCCACGTAGCGTTGTAATGAAAGATCGGGCCTGTAATAGCCCAGAGAATGATACCTGCGACAGCCAGCTGAAACGTGCGGGCTTGGCCTGCCCAATTTGAGAATTTTGCCGAGAGTTCATTGAATGTCATGGTGCACCCTCAAGGTATTACCTGCAGACGTAATGCTTAAGAGTTTGGTTTCTGGCCGCTGTATGCGGTGTGCTGCGATAGGGGGGTGAGGCGAGGCACGGCGTGTGCGCGCAGAACTAATGAGTGTCCCGGCTTTCAACCGTAACAACAGGCCAGGGACGTAAATATGTCAACGCTAGACGATAAGAACGAGTTTTCCAGCCGCCAGTATCCGATCCAAGAAGACCTTTGCGTACAGAAACGGATCTGGATGATCGAGCGTATAGGCTGGTACATGCTGTGCGCCATTGTCATCCTGACGTTGCTTGGTCTGTTTTCCAAGGGTCCACTAAGTCATACCGAAATCCAGAGTCCTGATGGCGAACTGATCATTGTCTACGAGTGCTTTGCACGTAATGGTGCATCCATGCCGGTCACCATCAAGGCCAAGGCTGGAGCAGATGGAAAAGCGACCATCCTGCTCGACGGCAGTCTGCTGGACTCATTCAGTGTCGACAGCCTGCAACCCGAGCCAGTCGAATCCCGCAGCTACGGCTCAGGGATGCGCCTTACCTACCTGGCTGATGATCGAGGCTGGGTCCAGACGCACCTGAGTCTTCGGGCACAGGGGGTTGGTCTGTCTCGCAGTGTCGTTTCAACGCTGACTTCAGGGCCCGCCCTGCAACTGACGCAATTCATTTATCCGTAAGGAGCAATCATGGACGCGGTATTACGCGCTGCGGCGGTTTATCTGGTGGTCTTTATTATCTTCAAGATTGCCGGGCGGCGTACCCTGGCTGAAATCACAACGTTTGATTTTGTGCTACTTCTGATTATTGGCGAGGCGACCCAACAGGCGTTGCTGGGCGATGATTTTTCCGTAACCAACGCAGCGCTCATCATCGTGACCCTGGTAGTCATCGATATCGGGTTATCGCTGGTCAAGGAGCGGTCGCCCAAGCTTGCGCGGTTCATAGACGGGATGCCCATGATCATCGTGGAGAATGGACAGGTGCTCAAGGCGAGACTGAACAAGGTACGTCTGGCCGAGGAGGACATCCTGGAGGCGGCCCGTACCACGCATGGGCTTGAGCGAATGGATCAGATCAAATATGCGATTCTGGAGAAAAATGGTGCCATCTCCATTATTCCGAAGGAGAAGTAACACCAACTGGAATGAAGATGTTGGGTCTGGTCTCAAACTAATGGCATTTATTTCAAACTAATTCCACGACACAGCGGTCGGAAGATAGGCAAGCCCTGCACAAGCAGGTCACCGTCTCGATTGATAGATGAGGAGTTTATATGAGCTTATTTGGCAATATCCTGTCCAAGCTTGGTATTGGTAAAGAAGCACACGCTGCCGAACCTACCGCGCAGCAGCCGGGCAGCACTGATGCAGCGGCAGGTACGCCCGCTGGCACGTCATCCTCGTCCACGGATACAGCTACCGGAGCCGCACCACAGGCCATCAGTCAGGTGGATGTGGCTGCCAAGCTCGACGGGCTGGCGGCCAACCATGCCGAAAAGCTCAACTGGAAAACGTCCATCGTCGATCTGCTCAAGCTGCTTGACCTGGACAGCAGCCTGTCTGCTCGTCAGGAGCTCGCCAAAGAACTGAACTGCCCAGCAGACAAACTGCAGGACTCCGCGCAGATGAACATGTGGCTGCACAAAGCTGTACTGCAAAAGCTGGCTGAGAACGGCGGCAACGTACCCGCAGATCTGCTGGACTAGTGTCGCTAGCGAAGCCTTACTGATGAGCGCAGGCAGGTAATATCTTGGATAAATAGGCCAAGGGATATCTAGCCTGCGCTCGTGAGAAATAACGCTGCAACTGACCGATAGCTACTATAAAAAAATATGTAGCCGTTGAGTTATATCCCAATGTCTACTATGAAGTTGCTTTCGACTGCTTCTAACTACTCGTAGTTAGAGTAGGCTTTTAAAGGAGGTTGGCTTTTTAATTTTTGGTTTTCGAAGTGGTAGTTGCCGAAGCGGTATATGCTCGACTCCATTCATAAATCAAAAAGCAGGCTACAAGCATGTACCCAAAGCTGAATCGCATCATGCTGTACGTCAGAGACGTCCAGGTTACTTGTACCTTTTATGAACGCTATTTCGGTTTCGCTAGTAAGATTGACGTTGATGATCTTATCGCTGAACTAATACCAAAGATAAAGATGGCGGTGCCATTATTATGGTTCATCCTGCCGGGAAGGGCATAAAAATAGGACAAGCTGCCGTCAAACTCGTTTTTGATGTTAAGGATGTAGATAGCTTCAAAGAGCAGTGCATGACCCAGGGGTTAAGGTTTGGCATTACTCATCATGCTGACGGTTATTCTTTTGCGAATGCTAAAGACCCCGACGGCAACTCAATATCTATATCCAGCAGGGCGTTCGCTGTGCTCAGTAGATAAGACAGTTGAGGTCAATCCATAAGCTCTACCTCTTACCTTAACTGATATGCCTGTATGGTATGCGGTAGTCGCTGGGTTATATCTGAAAGACAACAGCATTTTAAATGCAAATTATTGGCTGGAAGTGATAATTCGAAAATTTAATCAATGCTGCCCTTTTAAAGGGTCGCCACACGCTTTAGTGTTTGATACGGAAGATTTTGTACTTGCGAGAAAGTGCGGTGGCAATCGTCATAAGGGAAATGATCAAACCAAAGTCAGAGAATTCTGAACAAAGACCTAGCCGGTAATGCCGCTATTAAGGACAAGCATGTCACTCATTTCAGATCGTGTGGCGCTCGCACGTACTGGAGCAAACGACAAAGTTATTTGCCGTATGGCCTCTGACTGGGCAGTTATGGGCGATGTACAGTTTCTTCCAGGCTATTGCCTGTTGCTTCCAGATCCTGTTGTTCCTAGCCTGAATGATCTTGATGCTGAGTCTAGAACCACCTACCTACTCGAAATGACACGTATCGGCAATGCTGTTCTAGAGGCTACCGGGGCACTGCGTATGAATTACGAAATATTGGGTAATTCAGAACCAGAACTCCATTGTCACATTTTCCCCGCTATGCATCGGAACCCGAACAGCATCGTAAAATGCCTGTTTGGTTCTATGACTGGAAAGCCGCTCCCCCATACACAGAAGAAGTTCATGGAAATCTGCAGAAGAAAATTGCTCAACTTTTGGCTTCATAAAGCTGAGTGGTTGCTTTACCTAGCAGAATCAAACCTCCTTTTGGCTGATCGCTATTGTCGTTCAGGGCTGGGTAGTCGTTGAGTTATACCCAAGCGACTACAAAGCTCAGTGAGCTAATCAGTCCTGGCAGAAACGAATGCGATTACCAAAAGGATCATGGACTTCCATAACCTTTCCCCACGGCTGGTGAACAATTTCTGGGCGTCCGTAGCTATAGTGTTTTGCTAATAGCTCATCGCGAAAGGCCTTGATGTTTTGCATCGGTACAAAGATCGTGGACCCCGGACTGGCGTCGCCATGATGTTCGGATAAATGAAGTTTGAGACCGCCTCGGTCAATACCAAGGTAAAGCGGCAGATGAGCTTCAAATCGATGTTCGAACTCGACGCTGAAACCCAGGAAGTCCAGGTAAAACTCCCGTGCCTTGGTTTCATCAAATATCCGAAGTATAGGGACAGATCTTCCGAAGATAGGGTTGTTTTGCGTTTGGTCTTCTTTCGAAAGTGCTGCTGAGGCAGTGTTCCAATCCTTGTAACCCAGTTGATGTGAGATCAACTCAAGCGCAGTAGAGTGGGGTATGTCTTGATTACGCTCTGCCAATGAAGCACGCAATCTTCTAGCCATCTGTTTGGCTTGCTCAATTGAAATCATCGTTCCTCCTGAAAGCGAAGCATTCTGGAGCTCGCATTACCAATGCTTCGGTGATCAGAGAAGCGATTTGGGAGAAAACATGGATGCTTTCACCTTACCCAAGGGGTGCGAGCGGCAGGCAGCAACGGCCCGCCACGATAGTACTCCCTTAGGCCTTCCATGCCGAGCCGTTTAGAAGGAGCCTACCCAATTCCAAGAGGGCAGGCAGCGGTGCCTGATCAGGGCAAGTGATTGCTATCCTCTCATGCGCAGCGAGAAAGCCATAATGAGTGGTATTTCAGTGATGAGAAACTTTCGCTGAGCAGGTCGCAGCTGCACTGAATGTAGGTTGTTCATAGGGACGACCATCGTAAAGGCTTAGCTGTTCAGGATGCAGGTCAATAGTCAACCCATGCGCCGCCCTGACCTGCAGACTGTACGCAGCGCTCAACCCAACGCACTCCCTCGACGCCAGCATGGATGTCTGGGTAACGAAGCGTTTTTAATAGCGTGCTATCGTTACGGTCCGTCGCGTCCATGGCCAGGGCGAAGCGGTAGTAGAGATTGGCCCACGCCTCGAAAAGCCCCTCGGGGTGGCCTGCGCCGATGCGGTCGTCGATCAGGGCGTTGGCGTGGAGGTAGGTCATGCCGCGCTCCAGCACTTGAGCTGGTTGACCCTGGATTTCGAATGAAAGTTGGTTAGGACGTTCATCCCACCATTCAAGACTGGCCCTGGAGCCGATCACGCGGACCTTCTGACCATGCATGGAACCTGCGTTTACAGCACTGGACCAGACCATGCCCATGGCACCACTGTCATATTCCATGAGGGTATAGGCATTGTCCTCCAGCGGGGCACGGCTTTTGACAAAGCTCTGGCGCGAGCACATCAAGCGCTTGATCTTCAGGTCAGGCAACATAACTTCTGAAATATACAGCGGATGGGTACCTATATCGCCTAGCACGTAGCTAGGGCCCGCTATGCGCGGGTCCATACGCCATAGGGCGGCCCCGTTTTGTGACTCTACGGAGTCACTATGAAAACCGTGGGCAAATTGCATGTGTACCATCCGAATTTCGCCCAGTTCGCCTTGGGCAATCATTTGGCGGGCCTGCTCGATCAGTTGATGGCCGGCGTAACCATAGGTCACGCCTACGATTCTGTTTTTCGCCAAAGTTACTTCACGCAATGTTTCAGCTTCCGCCACTGTAAAGCACAGGGGCTTTTCACAGATTACATGCAAGCCTGCCTCCAGCGCCGCCTTGGTAATGGCGTAATGCGTGACATTGGGCGTGGCGATGGATACCGCCTGAATACCATCCGGTCGCTGGGCCTCCTGTTCAAACAGACTGAGGTAGTCTGGGTAACAGCGTTCAGGATCGACACCTAGTGTTATGCCAAATTCGAGGCCGCGTTCAGGATTGATATCGAATGCTCCAGCTACCAAGGCAAAGTTCTGATCACGCAAGGCGGCCGAACGATGAATATAGCCGATTTGGCTATCACGACCGCCTCCTACCATGGCCCAGCGGATGGGGTGGGGGATACGCTTGCTGCCATTAATCATTGTTATTGTCCTTTAGCAGAGTGGGTTAGAAACCGATCGTAGAGAGGTAGCTGCGGCTGGCCGCAACATCGTGCAAGGTGCCCTTGGCGTTGCGCGGATCGCGCTCCTGTTCGACGGTGATGTAGCCCTGATAACCCAGTGTTTGAATGAGTTCGTATAGGGCAGGGTAGTTGATGACGCCGCGTCCAATTGGGCACATGACGCCTTTGGCACAGGCATCAAAGAAGCTAATGCGTTCATCCATGACCTGATCGAATATCGCCTGATCGATATCTTTGAAATGCAGGTAGTCAAGGCGACTTCCGTACTGGCGGAGCGTCGCTATCGGATCCATGCCGGCGTAATACAAATGGCCTGTATCCAGGCACAAACCCGCAACATCGTCGGGAATATCTTCTACCAGCTGCGCCAACTCATCGGCGAACTCGATATAGCCACCGGCGTGCGGGTGAATCACCGTTCGCACGCCATATTCCTTCCAGCTGAGGTCGGCTATGGTACGGATGTGACTCATCATGTGCTGCCAGTCCTGCTGGGGAAGACGCGGAGCTTGGTCAGAATGGCCAGCGTTATAGTCGCGTTCTTCATGTCCCCAGTCGATTACAACCAGATAGGGCATACGGAAACGTTGGCCGGGCTCCTGCTCGATAACGGGTAGGTGCGTAAGTAAGGAGCAAATAGTGTGCGTCTGCTCTAGAAGATTTGACAGGTTTCGAGGGTCAACAAGGTTATCGAAGATAGTTCCGGCAACCACATGCAGATCATGTGCGGTCAGAACATCACCAACTGTGTGAACGTCTAGCGGAAGATATCCATAAGGACCTAGTTCAATCCCGCGGTAACCGGCCTGCGAGGCTTCGTGCAGTACATGCTGCCAAGGGGGAAGAAAAGGATTGTTGACGTCATCAACTCCCCAACAGCAAGGGGCAGTGGATATTTTTATGGCCATGTTGCGCTCCGAGGCTTGTTGTTATGACGGGGCTGTAGCACGTGATCGAAAGGCTAGAAGGCCTAGAAAAGTAAAGCTAGAGAAGGGATGGCGTTATCTGTCAAAACCTTTCAAACAAATAGAGTAGACTTTCATTTCCTGGCAGAAACGCACGCATGCCATTTAGGAAGGCATTGAAGTCTTTCTGGTGGACTTAACTATCGAAAAGAGAACGCATAAGTCTTAAGAGAGCTATGCTACAAACAGCGTGTAAGCCAATCCATTTGTAATAGAGTAGCCTGCAGCGCAGGGCCTCTTTGCTAGTAGCAGGTGCTATAGTCGCGACGGAACCTATCAAAACCTGTCAAACAAGCGGCTTAGGTAATCCACGCATGTCAGAGCCTTCTAGTGTCTCGTCGCGTCGCCCTACTATGGAAGATGTAGCCCGTCTGGCAGGGGTCAGCCTGTCAACAGTGGACCGGGTCATCAATCTGAGAGCCAGAGTGCGTGCAGACACAGCGCGGCGTATCGCCGATGCCGCATCTCAACTGGGTTTTCATGCACGGGGCATTATCGAGCAACATCTGGCAGGGCAGCGGCCCATCGTGCGGCTGGGCTTTCTGCTCATGAAGCAGGGCGTGGCGTTTTACCAAAGGTTAGCCGAAGCGCTAGCCGAGGCAGCCGCCACCACGCTTAAGGCACAGGTAAGGGTTGTGATTACCTATCTGGATGACTTCGACCCTTCTACCACGGCGCAGCGGATTCTAGCGTTGCGTGGTCAGGTAGATGCACTAGGTGTCGTTGCAGCCGATCACCGCGAAGTATGCGAAGCGGTGGCCTCCTTGCGCGCAGACGGTATGCCTGTAATCGCACTAGTGTCTGATCTGGCAGCCTCTGCGGGTGCAGGTTATGTAGGGCTTGATAGCCGCCGGGCGGGACGTACAGCCGGCTGGTTCATTACCCAGCTGGCTCGCCAGCCAGGGGCGGTGGCGCTATTGATCGGCACTCAGCGCTTCCAGTGTCAGGAGCTGTGTGAAATGAGCTTTCGAAGTTATTTGAGCGAGCGGGCCGGGGAGTGGGAGCTTCTGGTGCCCAGGCTTACGCTGGAAGATGAAATGTTCGCTTATGAGAACACCTTGGATTTATTAAGAGGCCAGCCTGATCTGGCAGGGCTGTACGTGGCGGGAGGAGGGATAGAAGGGGTACTGCGTGCGCTCAGGGAGGTACGCGAGCGGCAAGGACGCTTACCCGTAGTGGTCTGTCATGATCTGACGCCTCTTACCCAGGCTGCCTTGAAGGATGGTCTCGTCCAGGCGGTATTGTCGCATCCGCTCGGCGTCATGGCGCAGGATGCTGTGCATGAATTGGTAAAGGCGGCTCTTGCTGCACCGGAGCCACTGCCGATGGGGCGAAATGCGCTTGCGCCGCATATCAGTACACCCGAAAGTGTGTAATCACTCCTTAAGTTAATAACTTCCTGGAGGGCCGAACGTCCTGTGAGAGGACAGCCACATACAGGATGAGCATCGGTCGCGTAACTACATACGCTCGGGAGCTGGTTCATGAAACGGCTTGATCTCCACAACACAGATATAATACTGTAAATGCATACAGTGTTGAGCTATGCGTATGGCTAAGAAAACCACGTCCTCTCCACCTACCCCTAAACCCTATGACTTACTTGCTATGCGTCTTCAGCGGGTTATCAACAGTCCAGCCGCACAGCACGCAAAAACAGCCCTGCTTGAGCGGCTCGAAAGCGATCCGGATGAGGTATGGGAGCAGATCATGGCGGAGCTTGAGGAAACCGATAACGTAACCTTGGCTTTTCGTGATGATGGGAACGTCCAGATTTTTTGGACCGTTCCGCAGGAGGGCTGATCTGAAGCCCTCTCGGTTTCTCTGCGGCTCGATTCAAAGTGATCACCTATGTATAAACATCACCTAGCTGCGCACCGTCCATGATTGATCCAGCCGTGTGGTGTAGTTCTAGCTTATCAGCTAGTGCCGCATAGCTCAGTCCGGATGGATCAGCCGTAACTCGCTCCGAGCCGGTCGGCACCTGCTGACTGCTCGGGCTGGAATAGCCCCATGGAATATTCGTCACGTTGCTTAAGGCCTATCAGGAGGATTTCAAACTTGGCGTAGGCATAGCCCATCCTGATAGATGTGCTTCAGTCTGTGCAGGGCGTACTGGATCAGCACGCGCGTGTCATCGATGGAGTAGGGCAGGTTCAAAATGGCCTCTTTCGAGTAACGGTGCTCTGGCGGGCCGTACATGCCGGTCTGCTTAGGATCTGGCAAAGTAACTGTTGCGCCCTGAGCCTTCCCGCAGCCCAAGCTGTGCAGCTGGCCAATGACACGGCCAGGGCGCAACAGTTCTACTGGCGCTGGTCGAACGCGCAGCTAATATCTCTCCTCATTCAAGTTGTAAGCAGGCTCGCTCAATGCAGCCAACGCCGGACTATTGGTTAGTAGACTAATGTCTTGTATGAGCTTGTGCATTATAATTTCACGCTGGAGACAGTTAGCCAGATCCCGTAAGCGCATCATTTGGTCGTGTTTTAATGTTCTGGCATGAGTATCAATAATGCAGAGCGTGCCGATAGGTAGATAACCTGGCATATACAAGGGACAACCTGCATAAAACCGAATGTAGGGGTCTCCAGTGACCAAGGGATTATCGGCGAAACGCAAGTCGGCTTTGGTATCAGGGATATAAAGAACTGACTTCTCTAAAATTGCGTGGCCACAAAACGAAATTTCGCGAGACGTTTCACTGACTCCAAGTCCAGCGCACCCTAAGAACCACTGCCGATTTACATCTACCAGCGACACCGCTGCGATAGGTACATCGCACAAGGTCTTGGCAAGCCGAACAAACCGCTCAAAACGCTCATCCTTTTGACTATCGAGCAGGCCAAGTGAATGAAGCGCCTCTAGGCGCTCCTTTTCAACAGGGTGAAGTTGAGGAGTTTTCATAATTTTTATATCCGAGGGCTTGCCTGTTGTGTCTAAGGGCCTGGGTCGTAAAAGTGGCATAGCAGTCTGACCTTGCGAAGCCAGTTAGATACAGCCAAGAAAGGCGCAACTAACCAGGAGGCTGATTGAACGAAAATGGATAAGCCCGATGTAATCAATATCTAATGTGATATATGTCACATTATTCCAGGCGTGCTTTAAATCTACTCCTGGGTTCTCAAAGGTAAAAAACGACTGATGAATAGCTGTTTGACGCTGTCACCGCTGTTATCCAGGTATTTGGAGCCTCGAATTCAGGTGTGAGCAAACTGTGTGGCTTGTAGGCCTCTGTCTAAAAAAGATTTTTTCAAGCAATCCGTAAGCAAGCCAGAGAAATCATGGCCTAGAAGCTGCTGGTGAGCTTCTCGAAACGGGTGACTGTTCGACAATGCTTCTTAAGCCAGTTAAAGAGCTGCTCGATAGCATTACGCTTACGATAGGCGGGTTGGTCAAAGAGTCTGGGCAGGCCTGTCCTGGGGCGGCGATGTAGCTGACATAGGGGGAGGATGGGTCCGCTCTAGAGGCTTTCATCAAGGCTCCCGGGCGCGTCAGCCAGATTTTCTGAGTTCTTATCTGCGTCACGTCCTGAATACCATTGCCTTATTCGATGTGCACTTTACTATCTCGAGGGGCTGGCATCGCGTGCTGACACTGCACGTGAAGCCTTGACCAGCGCGCGCTAGCAGCTAGCTCGGGAGCCTTTGTTTCACACGTTAGCGTCATCGCCAATTGAAAATTAACTCGATCTATAGTTCATGGCAGGAGAGTTTCATGAGCCAGATGCGTCTTCCTTTCGCTACCTTATCGCCAGCCGCCTATGAAGGTTTACTGACTACCAATAATGCCCTGGTCAAGGGTTCACTTGGCATTTCGCTGGTGGAGCTTGTCTATTTACGTGTTTCACAGATTAACGGCTGCGCCTATTGCCTAGGTAAACATGCCAAAGCGCTACGTGAAGCAGGCATGGCTCAGGCCAAGCTTGATTGCCTGGCCGGGTGGCGTATCAGCGAGCACTTTGATGCGCGGGAAAAGGCCGCCCTTGCCTGGGCGGAGATCCTTACCCATGTCTCCAGCCAGGGGGCACCCGATGCTGTATACCAGCCGCTGAAAGAACATTTTAGCGATGCGCAAATTTCCGATCTAACTTTTGCCATTTCGCTGATGAATGCGTTCAACCGACTGGCGGTAGGGATGCAGCTCTAGCAGAAGCACTTGATAATGTGTTGGGCTTAACTGTGCAACATTTCGGCGAGCGGTGTTTAAGGCAAAACAAGCAGGACGGTGACTGAAAGCAGAGCCGTTTGCTCGCGTGTCGCGTCGGCCATCTGATGGCCGACGCTGCTGAAGATCAGTCCAGATCCGACGCGTCGTGCCGCTCGGGTACTTGGTCGGTCTCTTCACCCCATGTGCGGTTGACCTTACGTCCGCGAATCACGGCGGGGCGTTTGGCAATGTCAGCTGCCCAGCGCTGCACATGAGTGTAGTCCTGCACCGAGAGAAACTCGGCGGCATTGTATAGACCACCCTGTACAAGAACGCCGTACCAGGGCCAAATGGCCATGTCGGCAATGGTGTACTCATCGCCTGCAATATAACGACGTTCGGCCAGCTGCCGATCCAGCACGTCGAGCTGGCGCTTGGTTTCCATGGCATAACGGTTGATGGGGTATTCGAGCTTTTCTGGAGCATAGGCATAAAAATGCCCAAAGCCGCCGCCTACGAAAGGGGCCGAACCCATTTGCCAGAACAGCCAGTTTAGGGTTTCGGTACGTGCCAGTGTGTCGGTTGGTAGAAAGGCACCGAACTTTTCGGCCAGATACACAAGAATGGAGCCCGATTCGAATACTCGAACAGGCGCGTCACCGCCGTGATCGGCGAGAGCAGGGATTTTTGAATTAGGGTTGACCTCGACAAAGCCGCTGGAGAACTGGTCGCCCTCGCCAATCTTGATCAGCCAGGCATCGTATTCGGCGCCGGTATGGCCCAAGGCAAGCAATTCCTCCAGCATGATGGTAACTTTTACGCCGTTTGGCGTAGCCAGCGAATACAACTGCAGGGGGTGCTTACCAACTGGAAGAGCCTTTTCATGTGTTGGCCCGGCTACGGGGCGATTGATATTGGCAAAGGTACCACCTGAGGCAGTGGTAGGTTTCCAGATCTTGGGTGGGACGTAAGTGGTATCACTCATGACAGTTTCCTTGGCCGGAGCTAATAAAGTGCGGTCGTCAAATGTGATGATGGGACCGCCTGACCAGCAGTACGTTTCCAGTTGCGCCAGGCTATAGGCTAGCGAAAGAGCAGAGGCACTCGGCATGGCTGGAAATCAACGCCCTGACTGAGGGACAGCCGCGGGTATGACTGCATCAGACTGACTCAACCGCTTTAAAGCGTTTCAACCGAGTATGACAGAACAGTAGCTTTATGATGAAACCGTATCTGCTCTTTCATGATGCAGTAAGCAAGCATAAGTCATCTAAGACCAAGATACCTGCCCATCGGTACTGGATACAACGAATAGACTCGGTATTCGCTTAGGATCATGTATATCGATGTTTAAGAGCATATCTTTTAAGAGCGTATATTCAAGCGGTATAAAATATATAAAGGCTACTGCTTGATATATTCTTGATTTAATAGAATGGCGGCTTTAGTCAACTATTTATACGGGTATGTCGTTGTAATGATTAAACTTGGTTATGCTATAGCGAGACTTGGACCTATTTTAATAAGTAAGGTGACTAGACTATAAAAGTCTCACCGTAATCTGCTGAAATTGACCAGTTAAGCGTCAGGTTGACAGAGAATTATAGTCGCCTACGCTCCATAGATATTGTCTGAAACGGCACTTCTGAGGCATTTTTACAAGGAGAGGGGATGAGATCTTTTATACGGCGACTAGCAGTAACGCTGGGCATACTCGTTACGCTTGTAGGTTCACCATTGATTCAAGCGGACCCATCTAGTAAAAGTCCTAAACGGGGCATTGCATATGATCTAACCTCTGGAAAGGATATGAGTGCGTTATCTTCGGGCATAAGTTGGTGGTACAACTGGAGTCCCCGTCCTAGTGATGCCGTAAGTGCTTATAACTATGCGGACGTATATAAAATGGATTTCATTCCCATGGTATGGAATGAGAACTTTAATGATGGAGAGTTGCAGATGTATCTGACAGCTCATCCCGCTATACGTTATCTGCTTGTGATCAACGAACCCAATCTACTGGATCAAGCTAATTTGACGCCCCAGGCAGCAGCCGCCCTGTGGCCTCGCCTCGAGGCCATCTCCCGCAACACGGGCGTCAAGCTGGTGGGTCCAGCAATGAATTGGGGCACTCTTTCAGGCTATTCAGACCCGGTTGCGTGGCTCGACGCTTTTTTTGCTGCATACAGTTCGGCCCACGCAGGTCGAGATCCGCAAATCGATTATCTGGCATTTCATTGGTACGACTATGGGCTGTCTGGAATGCTTGATCGCCTTGCCCGCTATGGTCGGCCGTTCTGGGTTACTGAATTTGCGAATTGGCATTCCTTGCCTGACGGAGCGCAGATCGACTCCGTAGAAAAACAGAAGCAGCAGATGACCGAAATGGTCGCCCTGCTAGAATCCCGTTCCGATGTATTTCGTTATGCCTGGTTTTCCGGTCGAGTCGATAATGATGTGCATCACTCGAGTCTCCTGGCCAATGACGGCACGCTGACGGAGCTGGGCCGACACTATATATCGCTTCCATTCAATCAGGGCGCCCAGTAAATATCGTCTTTATAGCCGTTATAACAATGTGTGGACAGGCCGCTTCGACGTTTGCTCGTCCTGTAAGCAGCTAGCTTAATGAGAGCGCTGTTGCGGTTTATTCTGAGCAGCTCCTTCAGCAGGTGCCAGATTGAATGAGGTGACTGACGCAGGGGCCGGACTTGAGAGATAACTATCTTTCAACGTAATAGAAGGTATCTCGGCAAACAATTTTTTGAGTGTCAGGTTGCCTCCTACCATAGTGCTCATACCCACCTGAGCACTCAGCCATGACTCTCTCATCTCTCTTTCATAACGCCAGCATGGGCGCCTTACTGTTCGGACTGATCCTGTTGTCAGGCTGTGCCACTTCCCAGACGGCTTATCTGCAGGACGGAACAGCTGGATACGCCGTGGAGTGCAACGGCTTGTTAGGCCATTGGTCGTCCTGCCATTCGGAAGCGGCGCTACTGTGTGGAGATGAGAGTTATCGTGTGATCAGCCGCAACCGTCTGGATGGCATCACAGAGGAAGAGGCGGAAACCCTTTCCTCCCGCGAAGCGTATCGTGAGCGCAGCATGCTCGTTCAATGTAATGGTCATCAAATTTCCTGGCGTGTAGGCCTGCTGCCACACAGATCATCCCTGGAGCGCTCCTCTTGAGACCTGACGGCTATTCAAAGCGGCTTTGGTAGAGCAAAGGGTTCGCCTGCCTCATGCGGAGGGAACCTGGAGAGATGGGTCTAGCACGATTGAACGGTGCGCTATCGATACCTGCAAACGTCAGGCGTTCATCAATTTGCCTACCCGGGCAGCAAGAGCATGTCGATTGCAAAAGGTTTGGTCAGTATCTGCATGCCAGGATCAAGGTGACCGTTACCAATAGCTGCGCTTTCGGTGTATCCCGTGATAGACAGGGTTTTCAGCGTGGGACGAACTTCTCGCCCTGCATCGGTAATTGCTGACACAGATAGGGGAGTATTAATTGAATGAATATGAGCATGGCCGTTTTGCTTATGGCCATGCCCAGTGGTAGTAACTTGAGCGTCCGCTTGGACGAATAGCTTATTGAATGACGCGTGCACTATTGCCGGTTCCTGTCTGGGTCAGCGTCGTGTTACTGCCCGCATAGTGCCGTAACTGCTCCACGTAGGCATTATTAAACGTCCCGGTTTGTGACATAACGGTGTGGCTGGCGCCTTCGTATGAGGCCTGATCTATAAAGGCGCTATTGAAGCTGCCCTCTTGATCCAGCCTGATCGAACCGGTGTATTGTCCACTCTGCTGTATCTCTACGGTATTATTATTGCCTACTGTGGTACCGGCAATGGTCTCATACATAGTGGCTTGGTCAATGTGAACAGTATTGGCATCTCCAACCACATCATAGTCAAGGCTGTTACCATCTGAACTTTGCTTGATGGTGATACTGTTGTCGTTACCTTGAGCATTGGTGCGTATGGTTGAGCTAGAAAGATACTCACCTGATGATATGAGAAGTTCGTTGTTAGAACCGACCTGCGATGCAGTTACGCTGTTGTAATAAGTGGTTTGCTGTATATCAGCCTTGTTGTTACTACCACTCTGAACTAGATCGGTTTGGTTACTTTCTTTCCTTTGTGTCACTACCGCTTGGTTACCGTCGCCCTGTAACTGTTGAAGATTAACAACACCCTCATTGCCTTGCTGATAAACAATAGCATGGCTATTGGTCGCTGTTTGTTCAATTGATGCAGAGATACGATCCCCTTCCTGAGTAAGTTCTGCGGTATTCATTTCCGCTAAAGCACTAAAACTGACTGACAATAGGGCAGTGACAACAAGTGGTTTATGGCCAAACATAGCGCGCTCCATCCTTTCCATGACAGTTGACCGGGACGAACTGAATTCTGATTCTCTGCCTGTAGCCAGGATCAGGCTATCGCTCTAAAGGGTGGAAACGATGCGGTTTACTGGTTTAAAGAATTAGCTCTAGGCCTTAATGCAAATGTTTCAATAGCACTTGTGCTGACCGTGAGTGACCATGACGTTCCAAAATCAGGTTTCGACATGACAATAGCCGCAAGACTCGCATGACCAGTCTGTAACAGGCAGGTCGATTGTTTGGCATCTTCTATCTCCCAGGCCATTTTCAGATTGCTGCCCGTGCGCGCTCACCATCGATTCGCTGAAGGCGTAGTAATGGCTCATGGCCGTGTCAACGGCTGTACGATCAAGCTGACACCCTCATGCAAAAAGGGCGGCATCCAGAGACAAGTAATCCTGGCGGCTGCGCCTCACAGTAGCAGGCATCTGTAGGCACATCGTCCTGCAGCGCAGCAGTTAATGCTCAACGCCATGATGCGGAGAGGGTGACACTATGAATTCGAAAAGTGCTTCAGTGCTTGCGAACGCCAATGTTTCTACCGGAACAACAGTACCCATAAGGAAAAAGCTGGGCTTTCTCACCATGATGTCGATCTGCGTCGGTGTGGTCATCGTGCAGGGGTCGATGATTTCAGCGACGCAGGGGATTGGCTTGGGCGGAATGGGGTTCATTGCCGCCATGATCATGGCATTTACGCTTGCGCTATTCAATGCCATGACGTTCTCCGAATTGTCCCTGATGTATCCTCAGGCCGGGACGTTGGCTACGTACACGCAAAAGGCGATTGGTCATTTTCCCGCTATCGTGGCGGTATTTGCTGGTTATGTCGTGGTCGCAATGCTAGCACTGCCTGTGGAGATGTTTCTGGTAGATGCTATTGTCGGTCAATTGCTGCCTGGCCTGTTTCCGCCCAAGGTAGTGCCTATCGCCATTCTGATCATTCTGACGATTACCAATCTGGTGGGGGCCGATGTGTTTGCTCGGGTGCAGAACATGCTGGCCTTTATTTTGGTAGGCGCCCTAGTCCTGATTGGCTTGTCTGCCGTAACGGGTTTTGTGGCACCGCACCCGGATATTACGGAAACCGGAGTGGATTGGAGCTTTGTCTCTATCCGGGATGGAAGCTTTCTGGGATTAGTCGCGCTGGCCATGTGGTTGATGGTAGGCGTCGAATTCATCTGTCCCATGATTGCAGAAGTCCATCGACCTGAACGCAATATTCCTCGTGCAATGTTCCTGTCGCTGCTGGTAATGCTGGCGATCTTTCTGACCTTTGCCGTCGGTGCGTCCTACTATCTCGGCGTCGAGACATTGACTACTTCACCGCTGCCTTATCTTGACTATGCGAATGCGGTGTTTGGCAAGGCAGGTCTGCTGATTGCGACAGTCATGGCTTGTGCCGCAACGTGCAGTACCATCAACACGGTTCTTGCCGCGGTTGCACGTATGCTGCAGGGGATGGCTGAGAACGGCCAGGTTTTTCCACAGTTCAAGTGTGTGAGCAAGCGCTTTGGAACGCCATGGGTGGCGATTCTTTTTCTCTCTGCAATTGTTTCCCTGCCAGTATTGCTCGGCAGCATTGAATCGCTCATCACTCTGGTCATTGCTGCCTCTACCAGTTGGTTGCTGGCTTACATGGTAGCTCATATCAATGTGATCGTTCTTCGCTGGCGCATGCCTGAGCACGCTCGCCCCTACAAGACACCGTTTTACCCATTGCCTCAATTGCTGGGCATTCTGGGGATGGGCTATGTCGCGCTCCATAACTCACCTTCGCCAGAGATAACCGAGCAGGTCTACAAGATTACCGGCGGTATTCTGCTAGTGGTCAGCCTTGTTGCGGCGTTCTGGGTAAAGGTCTACATGAAGCGCAAGCTGTTCGAGCCTGATCTTTCCTGAGCCAGCGATGTAGAAAAGGGCACGGGTGTGCCCTTTTCATCAAGCAGGCCGTTGATTCTTTCATCAACGGCTATTAACGGTCGCTAGAACATGGTGTTTTCGTTGGCAGCCTGCTCAGGGACATCCTGAATGACATCCCAATGCTCGACGATCTTGCCTTTCTCGACCTTGAATATATCTACCACCGCCTGGCCTCGATCATTCGTCCCATTAGTAGAATGTACGTGCAGATACACCAGATCCCCTTCGGTAGCGCTGCGTACAACCTTGGCCTTTGAATTGGGATTGTCCTTGAAGAAACCTGTGAAATAGTCCACAAAAGGTGCCTTCCCATCCGGTACTTCAGGGTTGTGCTGCCGGTAGTTATCAGCAATCACTGTGGCGGCCTCGGCTGTTTCATGACGATTGAAGAACTGATCGTAAAATGTAAGGACCAACGTCCGGTTGGCTTCTTCAGCTGTCAGGTCTCGAGGTGGCTGCGCCAATGCAATGCCACTCATGACCAGACCAAGACCCGCAACACTTAGCTTATACATAATGTTCATAGTGATGTCCTTTTGGATGGAACGCTATTGCTGCTTCGCCTGATGTCAGGTGAAGCTTGGATAACAAGACCTTTGCTTGCCATGCGACTTCAGTGCGAAGAGGCTTCTTCCATGGCATGACCAGAGCGTATAGACGCGCACAAAACCAGCGCCAGTGCACCGCAGACCCCTATGGTTGCTGGAAGCGAAGTTATGCCGGCGGCTGCAAAACTCACCACATAACCCACACCGGCAGACATGAGATAGTGCATGACGCCCATCAGTGCAGATGCAATGCCGGCTTGCTTACCTGCATCGGCCATGGTCAGTGCGGTAAGGTTGCCAAATACCAGACCCAGCGCACCGATTGCGAGTGCGAGCAGGCTGCCATAGATCTCTAGCGTTGCATGCCCTGCCTGAGCCAGTAAAAACAGCCCGGCTCCTGCCAGCGCATGTAATCCCATACCAGCCAGTGCAATCGCTCGGGCGCTCCATCCACGTTTGAGCAGGCTGTTGCTAATCAGGCCTCCTACGACCAGCGCTATTGAGTTGGCGGCAAATAAATAGCTGAACTGGATTGGGGAAAGGGTGAAATGTTGGGTAAAGATAAAGGCTGATGCACTGATGTACGTAAACAGCGAGCCGAGGATGAATCCTCCAGCTAAGGTATAGACCATGAAAACGGGCCGGCGCATCTGTCGAACGTAAGCAGACATGATTCGGCCAACATTCAGCGGCGCACGTTGGGCTTTGGGCTGAGAGTCGGGCAGAACCGCAAGGCTCCATACAAACCCGGCGAGACCAAGGCTGCATAGGCACCAGAAAATAAGTCGCCAGCTACCGTGCTCAAGAAAGAACCCACCCAAGAGGGGCGCGGTGATTGGAGCGATCATCATCACCTGCATCAGCAGTGAGAAAATGCGTGCGGATTCCTTCACGGTGCAAAGGTCGGCGACGATGGCTCGTGGCGTCACCAGACCAGCCGCTGCGCCCAAGGCCTGCAGAAAACGTGCAGCCATGAGCCACTCTATCGAAGGGGCCAGCGCGGCAAGGGCAGAGCCGGCAACAAATATACCGACACCGATCAGTAAAGGGGTACGTCGGCCAAAGCTGTCGAGCAGCGGACCATAAACGCCCTGACCAACCGCCAGGCCTGCCAGGAAGATGGAAAGTGTTTGTTGAATACGACCCTCTGAGACCTGCGAATCCATTGCCATAGCGGGCATCCCAGGAAGATACATGTCGATAGCCATCGCATCCAGGGCAGTGACCAGCGCAAGCAGGAGAACCAGTGCCAGGCCAATCGTGTTGGCGTCTCGTGTAGCTGGTATCCGGCTCATGCCACTGCCCCCGACTTGATTGCAGTTGCCAAGGCGTTCGATAGCATGCGCTCCAGTGCCGTGAGTCGTACGGCTGCATGGGCAGTATCGGTATAGACCAGCTTGACCTGAAGGCTGTCGACTATTCCGATATACGCGTGGCTATAGAGCTGGACATCTTCATCTGCCAAGGTGTCTGGGGTATCGGTCCAGGCTCTCAGGCGACCCGTAAAAGCTTCCTGCAGTTGTGCGAGATAAGTCTCATGGCCGCTGTAGATAGGTACCGCCAAAACGGCTGGCGGCATATAGCCTGCACGTAACAGAAACTTAAGGTAATCGGACTCATCGTAGCGCGCGATCAGGTTGGTGCAATAGGTGAGTCCGGGTAGGGTTTTGGATTCTTCCGATACAAAACACTGGTGCGCTATGTCCTGCTCCATGCGCAATGCCTCTGCAAAGATCTGCATATACAGATCGTCCTTGTTATCGAAGTGCGCGTACAGAGAGGCTTTACGAATACCGACCGCTTCAGCGATGTCGGCAAGAGACGAGGCGTCATAACCGCGGTGGGCAAAGTGAGTGACGGCTGCTGAAACAATGCGGTCGGCAGCGGGAGAGCGATTCATAACTGGAGCCTTTAATAGTGGCAGTACTAGCTGTTCAAGCCATCATAATAGCTACCTACCGGTCGGTAGGTAAAGAAGCGATTATTTCTGTGTGTGTGCCCATCAAAAAGGTAACCAGATAAAGGCGTGAGCAGGCATTACGTCAAACAGGGGCGGGATTGCAGTATTAAGAGCGAATAATAAAAAGCTAGTCTTTAAAAGGATTCCTATGTTATCCGCTTGTCGTCCTTGGCCTAGACGCCTGCAGCTAACGACACGTTGGAGTACAGTCGCTGACTCCAACGTATCCTTCTGGTCTCAGTACTGACTTCAGCAGTTTTTCTTCTGCGGGTCAGCCTGCTTGACGGATGCGGTAGCGGACGCTTCTGCTTTTTCCTTCTGCATTAGGATGGCTTGCTGATTCTTGGTCAGTAGTTTGTCCTGCATCAGGGATGACTCTTCAGCGTAGGCACCTTGAGCAGCGAGAAGGAGCGTGGTGGTGACAAGGGCAGCTTTCATAATGGTCATTGCGGTGACTCGTGTGGGTTGATGTGTCCATTATGCAATGCTTGAATTAGGAAATAATTGGGCTGCCAGTGAATGAATTATTTCGATTTTTAAAACTATAAGGCCGATATCGCAACTGCGTGTGCCTGAAGGTGTCATAGAGGTGAAACACATTCCGATATGCTGGCTGCTGTAAAAGCGTACGGTCCGTTTATGGACTCAAATCTAGTTGGCTCTCACCTTCCCAGGAAGGCGATCGGGAATAATGTTCGACCCATTTCAAGACCTGATCGGCAGGCATGGGCCGGGCGATGCCATATCCCTGGGCCAGCTGGCATCCTATCTCAAGCAGCATTTTGCCTTGAGAGCGCGTTTCGACGCCCTCGGCCAGTACCTCTCGGTCAAAGGCTTTGGACAGACCGATAATGGCTTCGGAAAGAGCCAGGTCTTCCTTGTCAGTCAAAATGTCGCGCACGAACGATTGATCAATTTTAATGGTCTGGGCGGGCAAGCGCTTGAGGTAGCTCAGGGAGGAGTAGCCCGTCCCAAAGTCATCCAGTGAGAATGTCACACCCATGGCTTGGCAGGCCATCAGGCAATGCGTGACATGCTCCATGTTCTCGATGGCAGTCGACTCAACGATCTCGATATCCAGCAGGTTTGGTGAAACTTCCGGATGCCGGTCCAGTATCGTCCGCAGGCGCTCGACAAAGTTGGGTTTCTGAAAGTGCCGGGCAGCGATATTGACACTCACCGGCCAACTATGACCCAGGAGACTCCACTGCTTGATTTGACGCAGGGCTTGATCGATGACCCATTCACCAATCTCCACGATGAGGTCATTGCGTTCGACGAAAGGCAGGAATTGAAGCGGAGGAACCAATCCCTCATAGGGGCTCTGCCAGCGTAGCAGGGCTTCGAATCCGATAACCTTGCCGGTCTGCAGGTTGACCTTAGGTTGGTAATACAAGCGCAGTTCCTGCCTCATCAGGGCCTGCTCCAGACGTGCCAGCATCAGGGAGGCTGCCCGCGCTTCGTTGTTGGTTGGCACGTCAAAAATCTGAAAGCGGTTTCGTCCGTCTTGCTTGGCCTGATACATAGCCTGGTCGGCATGGCGCAAAAGGGTATCTGGATCCTCGTTATCATTGGGGTAGATAGTAACGCCGATGCTGCCGGCAATCTCCAGACTCTGTCCATCAATCTCATAGGGCTGAGAGAGCGTCTCGAGTAGGCGGCGCAGGCTGATGGGGAGTGTTTGCAGTTGGATGTCGTTGAGGATCAGGACAAACTCGTCGCCCCCCATTCGGGCCAACGTATCCTCCTCACGGAGCGTTTCGTGCAATCGATTGGCCACTTCTACCAGCAGGCGATCCCCGATGGCATGCCCGTAGGTATCATTGATGATTTTGAACCCATCCAGATCAAGCATGCCCAGCGCGAGTAGGCGGTGATGGCGGCGAGCTGAGGAAATAGCCATGCCCAGGCGTTCATGCAGCAATGCCCGATTAGGCAGGCCAGTCAACACGTCATGGGACGCCCGCCACTGCAGTGCTTGAAGCAGCTCCTGATGCTCGGTCACATCGAAGCGGATTGAGATGTATTTGACGACTTCCTGGGTTTCGTCGTCCGTAATCGGCACGATGGTGCTGTTTACCCAATACAGGGAGCCATCCTTGCGGCGATTGCAGATCTCTCCCTTCCAGATCTCACCCCGGGTGATGGTGGCCCAGATGCTATCGTAGAACTCCTGCGGATGCTGGCCCGAGTTCAGAATACGATGGTTGGAGCCTAGAAGCTCCTCTTTGCTGTAACCCGACACGGCACAGAACTGATCGTTGACGTAGGTAATAGTCCCGTCTGGATCGGTTTCGGAGAAAATGGCAGCCGCGTCTACCGCAGTCCTGTATTTATCGGTCATGTTAGATAGCAACTACCGCAAAGAATGATATTCAAGCAGCTTGATCTATCGAAGCGCTTCCCGCCTACCGAAGCCAGGACTAGAGATTGGAGTACGATCCGGGCTTACAGCGACGTTAGCACTGCCTCGGCGGTTTGTGCCCGCTGCAAGCACACCGTTGATCCGATAATCGCTGTTCTAGGTCGGGCATAGCGGAAGTGCCTGGCTCTATAACATATGGGACCAGAAGAACACGATTAGTGTTCTTGGTTATGGGTGCTGCTTTGCCAGCTGGAGTTAGAGCCTTCTAAGGCGGTGTGCCCACCTGAGCCCAAGGCTCCTGGCCCAGCGCAATGGTCACGTAATCCAGAAAGCATGTGATGCGGGAGGCGAGGGCGGTGTTGCGATAATAAACCGCATGAATAGGTTGTCGCACCTCGACCGTTTCCCGGGAGAGCAGCTCTATCAGCTCACCGGAGACTCGGTCGCGCTGCGTCATGAAATCGGACAGGCAAACGATCCCTATGCCTTGCAAGGCCATATGACGGAGCGTCTCGCCGCTGGAAGCCTTGAGCGCAGGGTTAACAGAGAGGCTGTCTCCCAGTGGGTGACGCAGGGGCCACTGATTTAGACTTTCGGGTTGGGTAAAGCCGAGCAGCTGGTGATGATCCAGTTCGTCAACGGAATGAGGCTGGCCGTTCGCTTTCAAGTAAGTGGGGCTGGCTAGTACCCGTAACCGGCTGCTGCCAAGCGGTCGAGCATGTAGAGTTGAGTCCTTCAACGTACCAATCCGGATGGCGATGTCCGTACGGTGTTCGATCAGGTCGATGATTTGGTCACTGCTGTGCAGCTCCAGTTCGATTTCGGGATAACGCTTGTGAAACCCTTCTACAAGCGGGACCAGTGCATGCAGCATGAAGGGCGAGGCGGCATTCACGCGCAAACGTCCCGCCGGGCGTTGCCGCCGTATGGCCATCTGCTCTTCGGTTTCTTCAACGGCCGCCAGGATCTTGCGCGCCTGAGTCAGCAACGTCTCGCCTTCCTCCGTCAACTCAAGCCGGCGCGTCGTCCGTCTGAGCAGGGTGACGTCGAGCTTTTCTTCGAGTCGGCTGAGGGCCCGGCTGACACCAGAGGCCGTTTGGTCCAAATGGTCGGCGGCTGCGGTAATGGAACCGGTATCCACTACGGTGGTAAACGCAAGTAATTCATCGAGGGTCGTTTTCATTCGTGAATTTTAATCAAAAATAATATGCTTGAAACCCTATTTTTAGGCATGAATAAGACGCGCAGACTGGCTTCATCTACTTCAACGGAGTCTTTTTCATGCCTATTGCCTTGTTGGCGCTAACGCTTAGCGCCTTTGCCATTGGGACCACTGAATTTGTCATTGTCGGTCTTATTCCTACCATTGCGGCTGATTTGCAGGTTACGTTGCCATCAGCGGGTCTGCTGGTCAGCCTGTATGCTTTGGGTGTTGCGGTAGGGGCGCCTGTATTGACCGCCCTGACCGGCCGGGTTCCACGTAAGTTTCTCCTGCTGGCGCTGATGGTGTTATTCACGCTAGGTAACCTTCTGGCGTGGCGGGCACCTGGATATGAGTCGCTGATTCTGGCTCGTATCGTGACGGGCCTGGCCCACGGTGTGTTCTTCTCCATCGGCTCGACCATCGCGACTAGTCTGGTGCCGAAAGAGAAAGCGGCAAGTGCCATTGCCATCATGTTTACCGGCCTTACGGTTGCGCTGGTGACAGGTGTCCCGCTGGGCACATTCATTGGGCAGCATGTGGGCTGGCGAGAAACATTTCTGGCTGTTTCGGCATTGGGAATAATGGCTTTTATTGGGAGCCTGATGTTTGTTCCTTCAGACATCAAGCACAGCAAGCCTGCGTCTTTGCTACAACAGCTGCAAGTACTGAAAGCCCCTCGGCTACTACTGGTATATGCCATGACTGCAGTAGGTTACGGTGGCTCCTTCATTGCCTTTACGTTCCTGGCGCCGATACTGCAAGACATCACCGGGCTTGGTGCGAATGCGGTCAGCCTGGTATTGCTGATATACGGTATCTCGGTGGCTATTGGTAATATCTGGGGCGGTAAGCTGGCCGATAAACGAGGTCCTATCCGTGCACTGATGATTATCTTTGCACTGTTGGCTGCGGTGTTGTTCGTATTGACCTTTACCGCAAGCCATATCTGGCTGGCATTGGCAACCGTACTGGTCTGGGGAGCGGTGGCGTTTGGCAACGTGCCGGGTCTGCAGGTATATGTTGTCCAGCAGGCGGAGCAGCATACGCCGCAGGCGGTGGATGTGGCCTCCGGTCTTAACATTGCCGCGTTCAACCTAGGCATTGCCGGGGGCGCTTGGTTGGGTGGGCATATTGTTGCGCAGGTCGGGCTTATTCATACGGCCTGGATCGGCGGGCTGGTGGTCTTGGTTGCATTGGGGCTGACCCTACTCAGTGGCCGATTGGATCAGCGTAACCCGAGTGCAGCGATGCCATCCCGCACTACACTCACGCCAAGTCACTGATAGGAGTCTTGTATGTCGTCTGCATTGAGAGCATTGACTGCCGAAGGCTTCAGCATTGGGATCGAGCTTCCTCTGGATAATGACTGGACGGCAGCGGGTGGGCTGGCACGGCAGCATGCCGGCCGCCTACCCGGCGAGCCTGACCTTGAGGCGCATGCTGAACTGGCAAGGCTGGCGGATCGGTTAGGATACCGGGCCCTGTGGATACGCGATGTGCCGCTATACGATCCGGAGTTTGGCGATGCCGCCCAAGTATTCGAGGCGTTTAGTTATCTGGGTTATCTGGCCGGTATTACGGAGCGCATTCTGCTTGGTACGGCCGCCATTGTGTTGCCGCTGCGTGAGCCGATGCTGACCATGAAGTCCGCCGCAACCATTCACCAACTGAGCAAGGGACGGCTGCTATTAGGTGTCGCCAGCGGCGACAGGCCAGTGGAGTATCCGGTGTTTGGCAAAAGCTATGACAGCCGCAGCCATGCGTTTCGAACCCAGATCGGCATGTTCCGCGATTGGGGCGCGACCAAACTGCCTGCGGGTATACGGTTGCTGCCCCGTCCGGTAGAGCCGTTACCGCTGTTAGTCGCCGGTATGGCCCAGCAGCGGCCAGACTGGATCGGTGAGCAGATGGATGGCTTGCTGGCTTATCCTGGAACACCTGTTGAGCATGTACAGCGCAGCGCACTCTGGCGCAGTGTTGCCGGTGACAAGCCATACATAAGCTTTATCCATCTGGACCTGCTGGCGGACCCGAACGCCTCCCTGGTGCGACATCGCTTTGGTATTGCGGCAGGGCGTCGGGAGCTGATCAAAGAGCTTGAGGCCATGAAGGCAGCCGGTGTGCAGCATATCGGCCTGCATTTCCGGCGTAATCAGCGGCCTGTAGCCCAGACGATGGAGGAGATTGCAGAGTACGTTCTGCCGGTTTTTCACGCTAAATAAGAAAACCGGGCCGTAAACCGGCCCGGTCACTCCAGATTTAGCCGTGTACATCCGAGGAGTTTTTGGGGCTGTGCGCGTACTGCTCCTTCAGATGACCGTCTGCATTGAGAAGCCAGGCGTCCATGACCTCCCGCACCACAGGGCCTGCTACACGGCCTCCCGCCTCACCGTTCTCGATCATGACCGCCACCACGATCTTCGGATCTTCTGCCGGGGCAAACCCTACAAACAGCGCATTGTCACGGTTACGTTCCTTGACCTTAGTGCGGTCGTACCGTTCACCCTGCCGTATGGCGACCACCTGCGCCGTACCACTCTTGCCGGCGATACGGTACTGCGCCCCCTGAGCTGCCTGTCGTGCGATGCCTCGTGGGGCATGCATCACCATCTGCATGCCTTCGTTCACGGCATCCCACTCGCGCGGGTCATGCAGCTTGATGTTGGGCATCGGGTTTGGGTCCTGTATCGGCGAGTCACCTATGAGCTTGGCCAGGTGGGGGCGATGCCATACGCCTTTGCTGGCAATTAGCGATGTAGCCTGGGCGAGCTGAAGCGGTGTGACCTGCATATAGCCCTGGCCAATTCCCAGGATAAGCGTCTCACCGGGATACCACATCTGGCGACGTGTGGCGCGCTTCCATTCCCGCGACGGCATCAGGCCGGTCGCCTCGCTATCCATGTCGATGGACACACGCTGTCCTAATCCAAAGTGCGACAGATAGTCGTGCAGGTTATCGATACCCAGACGATGGGCCACCTCATAAAAGTAGGTGTCGTTGGAGCGCATGATGGCGGCATCCAGATCCACCCAGCCATCGCCATTACGGTTCCAGTTTCGATATTTGTGATCGTAATTGGGCAGCTCGTAATAACCGGGATCGAAGATGCGCGTGGCCGGTGTGATCACGCCGGTATCCAGCCCTGCGATGGCGACTTCCGGCTTGATGGTCGAGCCGGGAGCATAGAGTCCGCGCAGCACCCGGTTGTAGAGAGGACGGTCGATGGAATCCCGCAGTTGGGCATAATCCTTGAAGCTGATGCCTTTGACGAACAGGTTGGGGTCGAAGCTGGGCTTGCTCACCATGGCAAGAACCTCGCCTGTGTTCGGGTCGAGGGCCACGATGGCGCCTCGGCGATCACCCAGGGCGTGTTCAGCGGCCTTTTGCAGGTTGATATCCAGACTCAGCGTGATGTCTTTGCCCGGTATCGGATTGGTGCGGCTCAAGGTACGCAGGATGCGACCACGGGCATTGGTTTCGACCTCTTCGTAGCCAACCTGCCCGTGCAGTTCGTCTTCATAGAAGTGTTCTACACCTGTCTTGCCGATGATATCGGTGCCGCTGTAATTGGTCTCGTCGAGTTTCTTCTGCTCTGCATCATTGATGCGCCCGACATAACCAACTACATGAGCAAAGTCATCACCGTAGGGGTAATGGCGAATGAAGTGCGCTTCGACATCCGTACCGGGCAGCATGAACTGATTGACGGCCAGCTTGGCAATCTGCTCCTCCGACAGATCGGAAATCAGCGTGATGGGCTGGTAGGGACGATGAACCTGATGCACAACGTGCTCGAAATCCTCCAGGTCTTCCTCAGAAAGATCCAGCGTCTTGATGACATTATGCAGGACCTCATCCAACTTTCCGGCACGCTCTTTGGTCAGGGTGAGGTCAAAGCTTGGCTTGTTGTCCGCGATCACGACACCGTTGCGATCATAGATCAAACCCCGAGCCGGTGGGATAGGAAGAACATGAACACGGTTATTTTCCGATAGGGTCGTGTTGTAACCATAGGTGATGACCTGCAGGTAATACATTCGGCCCATCAGGACGAGAAACAGAAAGAACGTGATTACCGAAAAAACGAAGACGCGGCGGTTTGCCATCTTGGCGTTGCGCTCGTGATCCTGAAGCGGAATTTTTGAGAACATGAATAAACGCTGAGCTAAAGAATTAAGACCGGCCAGCCACAGAGTGAGAAGATGAAGGCGTACTGGCGTAATAACTGCCCTAGTGTACCGGCGAAACGGCTTCGCGAGCCGATTAATGAAATGATAGGGGTGCAAATGATGCACCTGGATGGGCTTAGTAGAAGAGCGTCAAGTAATGTTTGTTTACCAAGTGTGTCTTAAGTCGTGCCGGCTCAATCTAATAGTCATCTCATTGATCAAGTACTATCGAAGGATCTTCCTATGTGGACACGTGCCTTGTCTGTGGTCGGGATGACATGGGCGGTCAGCCTGTTTTCCAGCCCGCTTATGGCGCTTGAGTTTCCTCTGCCTCCGCCGGGTGAGGACATCATCGGGCAGGTTCAGGTGATCGAGGCCAAGTACGAAGACACGTTCGCTGACCTGGATGACACCTATGATCTGGGCTACAACGCAATGGTTGCTGCCAACCCGGGCGTCGATGCCTGGCTGCCAGGGGCAGGTACCAAGATTGTACTGCCTACCCGTTTCATTCTGCCGCCGGGGCCTCGTGAAGGCATCGTAATAAACCTGGCGGAGTATCGTCTTTACTATTTCCCCAAAGATGGTCATACGGTCTTTACTTATCCTATCGGTATCGGCCGCGAGGGATGGGGATCGCCCGTAACCACAACGAAGATCACCGGCAAGATCAAGGACCCTAGCTGGTATCCGCCCGCGTCCATCCGCGCGGAACATGCAGCGGAGGGCGACATCCTGCCTACGGTTGTACCGCCCGGGCCGGACAACCCGCTGGGGTCCTACAAGCTGACCCTGGGCCTGCCGGGCTATCTCATCCATGGTTCCAATCAGAAATTCGGGACTGGCATGCAGGTCAGCCATGGGTGCATTCACTTGCTCAACAAGGACGTAACGGAACTGGTAGGCATGGTTCCTGTAGGAACCCCAGTGCGCTTCATCAATGAGCCCTATGAGTTTGGTGTCAGCGGCGGAAAGCTCTATATCCAGGCCCACCAGCCGTTATCGACAAAAACAGGGCAGCCAGCGGTGATCGATCAGAAAACTGCCTTGGTCAATGCGCTCATTCAGCGGACGGATCTGGGGCTGAACGCCCAAGTGGACTGGACCAGAATCGATGAGGCTGTAAAAACCTTGAGCGGCGTGCCGGTCGAGATTGCGACACTAGGCCAGCCTGGCGTATAGCCCTCTCAGGTAACAACGGCAACCTCTACTACGTATTAGCAGTAAGCAGTGATAGAGACATCTGGATTGCCAGCGTTAGCAAGGCCTTCCATGCCACTCATGCTCGGTTGAGCAATCGATCCGGTTATGGTCTACCCACTGCGGGAGCTGCTTACACAGTGCCCGCAGAAGGAGCTTTGAAACTGGCTGGGTCTGACAGCCGGCACTGCTCTAAGCCGTAACTTCTCTTTGATAGTCGGTCTAATTACTTGAAACGACTCCAGTCATTACTGTTTCCTGGCGGTTAAGGCGTACACCTTGGTTGCTGGAAACAATCGATCCGGCACGTTCTCATTCCTTTAGGCAACAATAATAAACCTGTGCTGCAAAAGGCATGGGAGCAGGGCATTTCAATGAATAGATATCCCAAGGTGCTGATGGTTACGGCCTGCCTCTGTGTGACTATCACAGCTCATGCCGAAACCCTGACGATTGCAGCCGTCAACAACCATGATTTGGTGCGTATGCAGCAACTGTCGAAGGTTTTCGAAGAGCGGCATCCTGACATCACGCTGGATTGGGTTTTGCTGGAAGAGAATACACTTCGACAGCGACTGACTGCCGATATCGCTACGCAGGGTGCCCAGTTTGATGTTGTCAGCATTGGTGCGTACGAGGCATCGCTGTGGGGAGCAAGGGGCTGGTTGACCCCCATCAAAGACCTACCGACGGATTACGATGTGGAAGATCTTTTCCCCTCGGTGCGTGAAGGATTGTCCGTCGACAATACCCTATACGCGCTGCCCTTTTATGCAGAGAGTTCCATTACCTATTACCGGTCTGACCTATTCAAACAGGCGGGTCTTCAGATGCCGGAACAGCCTACCTGGGAGCAGCTTGGGGAGCTGGCTTCCAAACTGCATCAACCCGATAAGGACCATTACGGCCTCTGTTTACGCGGTAAGGCAGGATGGGGAGAAAACATGGGAATTATCACAACCATGGCCAACTCATTCGGTGCGCGCTGGTTCAACGAGCAATGGCAGCCTGAATTTACAGGTCCAGAGTGGACCAAGGCCATCACTTTCTATGTGGACACGATGAAGAAATACGGTCCACCAGGGGTGTCCAGTAACGGCTTCAATGAGAATCTCGCACTGTTTAGCACGGGGAAATGTGCAATATGGGTGGATGCCAGTGTGGCGGGCTCCACCGTAACGGACCGTACCCAAAGTACTGTTGTAGACAGCGTGGGCTTTGCAGCTTCGCCAAAGCAAGTCACAACCAAAGGCTCTTCATGGCTATGGGCGTGGTCTCTTGCGATCCCGACCAGCTCACAGCACAAACAGAGCGCATTGAGCTTTATAACCTGGGCTACCTCAAAGCAGTACATACAATTGGTAGCCGAAAAAGATGGCGTGGCCAATGTACCGCCGGGGACGCGTAAATCAACGTACAGCGAGGCCTATTTGAAAGCCGCGCCTTTTGCAAGTGTCACACTGGAGATGATGGAGCAAGCCGATCCGGCCCACCCAACGTTGAAGACAGTGCCATACCGCGGTGTACAGTATGTCCTGATTCCGGAATTTCAATCGCTTGGTACCCAGGTGGGTACTGTCTTCTCGGGAGCGCTGACCGGCCATATGCCAGTTCAACAGGCCTTGCAGGCAGCCCAACAGGTTGCGACCCGCGAGATGAAACGGGCAGGTTATCCCAAATAAGCGCTATGGTAGGTGCAATAGCTCTTCATGAAGTCGTGACAGAGGAGACCCAAAGAGGTTACTAGTAAATGCTGGTAACCTCAGGCACCTACTTAACGTTTATCCAGCCGTCCAGGTAAACCATTATCCGAGATTAAGCGTAAGCCTTGCACTACAGGCTTACCCGTTAATAAGGTTATTAATTAATACAACTACTTATTAAAGAGTTGTCGTCAATTTAATAAATGCTACTTCTTGCGCCTCGCCGATGGTTTGATGTGTTATGCGGGTTTTCCCTTTGGCATCTCTGTAAATCTCAACAAACTCGCTGGATACGGAAATAGGCCCTAGGATACGTATAGTCTGCTCAGGCTCCAAGATCTCACGGTCTTCACAGGTTGCTACGATAAAAAGATCAGGATTCAGTTTTTCAAGTTCTTTTATAAGTTCGCTTACAGTCATGTCTGAATCCTCTTAAAAGTGAATGCATTGCCTTAGGTTTGTGCGCTCAACAGTTCAAAACCTGTGGCAATATAGGAACTACGAATAATGTCGGAGTAAAAGATGCAGTCATAGGAGTTATCATGAAAAGCTAGATTGGCAGTGTCGAGTGTTTGGAATGCACCTCTTGCATAAGTATGGATTGTATTCTGGTAAAGAGGTTTCTTGTCACGATGACCATTCGGCAGGTACAGCTACAGAGGAGCACACTTTATTCAAGTCGATTTGTTTTTATCGAGACTGACCCCTAGAAGGGCCGTTGCTTTTGCATTCATTGGCTGCCTAGGCACTAGGTCCATAGCGGCGGAGACCTGAATATAGACGAGCTGTAGGTTTTTGATAAACCTACATATAAACTGTACAGGTATTGGTATGTTGTACAAAAGCAAAGTGCTCGGCCCTTTAGCAACGGTTAGCTTGGCTGCGAATAAATTATACAAACGAGCCGGCGGCCCTATAAGTTAGACCTGTATATTGTTTTTGTTGCTGTCCGTTCGTCTGCACTGTGAAACTATTATAACTCCTTAATATCAGAATAGTGTAAGGGATGTTCTTATAATGCCTTTCGAAAAAGAGATAATAATAGAGGTTGTTCCGTTACGGTTACGCTTTAGGTGAGTCTATACAAGTTTTTGGTTTTTCTGCTGTAGCTTTATATCTTTTCTCAGGTACTGCTTTATTTGCGCAGATCATGATTTAAGTGCATGGTAAAAACCATAGCAGAGGAATGGCTTTGCCTGAGAAAGAAGAGACGAGATTTAATAATGTTACGTTACTATATTAAAGTGTGAAGGTCATTGAATTATATGTTGTGAGGATTATCAGTATTTAAGAATGGCTGCATCATTATGTGGCTATTTAAGTAGGTTCGCGTCTCACCAATTATTTATCTGTGGATTCCTGCTAGTAGCCATGGAGGGTTGAAACACGATCTTCATGTATAAGCGGAGTACAGAATAATCATGCTGCATATTCATTTTGGTACGGGCCGGCTCGGGCTGGGTCTGGTCGCTCCTTTTTTTCAGGCTCCAGGCTCAGAACTCTATCTCTTCAACCGTGCCGTTTCTGGGGGTAGCGCAACAGGCTCTACGGCCGTTAGTCCCGAGCGCCGTAATGAGCTCCTTCTCAACCACTCTCGAAAAGAATATGTCATCGCGACACCAGAAGGCGAGATGAAGCCAAGAGAGCGAGTAACCTACAACGATTTCTTCACTTATGAAGATAAGAGTATTGAGAGGCCGATTCGGGATATTCTCGATCGTTCCGAGGGAAAGTCCAAGGGCGTCATTGTCACAGCGTCCGTATTGGCAGCAGAAAACTATAGCCCGGTTATCGAAGCACTCAATCTGATCTGCAAGGCAAAAACTGATGAAGAGGGCTCGATAGGCAATATTTATCTTATTGCCTGTGAAAACACCGTAAGTGCTTGCGAAGTGCTAGATCATGAAAGTCTACAGGGGATGATTTCCGACGATATTCGCCAGTGTGTTCGCTGTGTACCCGCTTTAGTGGATCGCGTGTGTGTCGAGCTGGAGGAGGCCGTACTCGATAATGAACCTACGCTGGTGGTACGAGCGGAAGAGTACGGCGCATTAAAAGTTGAACTATGTCCCCGTACCGAGCAGTTGCCCCAGATTCTCAAGGGTAGCCGGATACAGTTCAGTCGTTATCTGGATATCGAAAAGGAAATCAAAAATTCACTGCTCAATGGCTCCCATTGGCTTATCGCACTAACAGCCTTTCAGGAAACAGGTGGCAGGCCGGAAATCAAGCTCAACGAGTTCATTCAAGAGACCGATAACCATCGGCTTTACGCCTCGGAGGTCATCAATGAGATGCGCGATGGGGTTGAAGCGTTGCTGCGCTCCAAACCCAAGTATGCCGACTTTGTCCGGGATGTTGACGTGACGGCATATCTGGATGGGGCCGCCAAATCCATCCTGAGCCGTTTCGAGGCAAACTCTGACACGATCAATCGGATTCTGGCCCGCTTTCGCGCCCCGTGCCCTGATGAGGTAACAACGGTACAGAAGTTCATCGATCGTTTTCTGCATCGTATCGAAGAGCCGTTACAGGCGTATCAGGAGCAAAAGGGGCTACCTGCTAAAAGTGCATCACAAGGGCTGTTCAACCTGTTTCGTCTGCAAGCCTCGGGTACTTATATCGATTCCCACCCTGTCGAGCAGGACAAAGCCAGCTAGTCGAAGTCCAACCTTTTACCTGGGGCGCTTTGAAGCCTCGAACCAAACATGAAGAGGAGACTTAGCGGAATGAAATTTGAGGCGTTGATTTTTGATTGTGATGGAGTGCTGATCGATAGCGAAATATTGGTGTGCCGCATTGCGGCGGAGGAGCTGACCAAACTTGGCTATTCCATTACAACGGAGCAAGTCATTCAACGCTTCGCGGGTCGGCCTGACCACGAAATGCGAGCTGAGATCGAGCACGAGTGGGGCAGGCCTATTCCAGAGGGCTACCGCGAAAGTGTCAATGCGCGGACGGTTGAGTCGTATGCAACAGAGCTCAAGATCATGCCGCGGCTTATGGAGGCCCTGGATCAGATCGATCTGCCAGTCTGTGTCGCTTCGAGCAGTTTTCCTGAAAAGCTCCGTTTAGGGTTGGAGACGGTTGGGCTGTATGAGCGGTTCATGCCCAATGTAGTCAGTGCAACCTTAGTTGCACGCGGAAAGCCGGAGCCGGATGTTTTTCTGTTTGCCGCCGGGTGGATGAAGACCAGCCCGAAGAAGTGTCTGGTTCTGGAAGATAGCGTAGCGGGTGTAACCGCTGGAGTACGTGCTGGAATGCATGTGCTCGGTTTTGCAGGCGGCGCTCATTGTGACGCAGGGCATCGACAGCGGTTGCTGGACGCGGGCGCTTCCGCTGTCTTTTGCGATATGAGCGAAATGCCATCCTTGATCAAAAAGTTAAACGCCCCGGTTTAATGCATGGCCCATGTGGGTAGGTTTACTACTTGAGTTCTCTTTAAAGGAGCGCCGTCAAGATAGATCTCTTGTGCTCCTATAGAAGCCACTACTACACAATTTAGATAGACAAGAGAGGTAACAATGGAGAAGCACGTTGTCGCAAGCCTGACCGAGTCCCGCTCGGCATTAGACGCGTTCATGCGGGATGAGCTTGCGGTTTCGGCCATTGCCCAGGCCGGGCAGCTCTTGGTTGATACGTTTACTAAGGGCGGTCGCGTCTTTAGTTGTGGCAATGGTGGTTCTATGTGTGATGCCATGCATTTTGCCGAAGAATTGTCAGGCCGCTATCGTGAAGATAGAAGAGGTCTGCCGGCAGTTTCAATCAGTGATCCTAGCCACCTGAGCTGCGTTGCGAATGATATGGGCTACAGCCAGGTCTTTTCGCGCTATCTAGAGGCGCATGGACGAGCCGGAGACTGCCTGCTGGCTTTTAGTACGAGCGGAACAAGTGCCAACGTGGTAGCTGCGGCGGAATATGCCAAAGCAAACGGCATATTGTTGGTGGCTCTGACGGGGCGGCAAGGCTCACTACTAGGAGCGCTAGCCGATATAGAAATCTGTGCGCCTGGGGGGAGGTATGCTGACCGTGTTCAAGAGCTGCACATCAAAGTTGTTCATATCTTGATTGAGCTAGTGGAACGGGGGCTGTTTCCTGACAATTATGCGTGAAGCACTACGCAGCTCATGCTTAACGGCATGTTGAGCATGCCATGCCGTGACGTGACGTGTAATCCTACTCAAAGGCTTCTCTATGGTTTAAGCACAGCATCCTTTGCCTCACGTCAATGTATCCGTTCGTAAAGGTCACGTAAACGTTGCTTAATAGCAAAGTGCTATGGTTAGAATCAGCGTGTCTTAATTCAATGAAGTAGTGAAATTAAGGAGCGCAGATGCCTACGGACAACGCCAGCGGAGCGGTTGGTGATGTGTTGGAAAAGACGGTTGATATGGAGCGTGCGGACTATTTGGCCTTTGCACGAAAGCTCCATGATGCTGCCGTAGACGCTGCTAAAACGCAGCTATATCAACTCGATGATGCAGACGCCTGTACACGAGAGCTGCATGAGTAGTATGAGCGCTTTCGCAAGCAGTACCTCTGAGACTGTATGAATCTACTATACGAGGTATAAGCCGGCTGCAGTGCAACCAGAGAGGCATCCAGCCTTATGCGCGTACCTTGATGAGAGCTATGTTGAGGTCGTGGAAAGCTATTTGGCAGTTGGTGTCCGTTGCTAGGATGGAACGACAGAGCCTGAATACATCAGGCTCAGCAGTCCTAGTTGTTTCTTTGGCCCATTGAGTTGCCATGCAGGGGAATGGGCTCCTTGGAAGCCTGGGGCGTGCTGTCTTGCCCGACCATCTCTTCGTAGACTGCAGGCTGAACCAGGAACAGCTGAACGTCTCCCTTCAGATTAACCAGTGTTTTTCGGCCTTCTTCGACCGAGGCGATATGCAGCGTTTCACCGTGATCGTTCACAACGGGATGGGATTCATTATTCATTAACGCATGTATGACGAAAGAGCCGCCCTCCATGGAAACGAAATGGATTTCCTTAACATCTCCGTCCTTCACATGCTTGGTCAATTCTGCCACTTTCATGAAGGTTCTCCAGTGCTGGGGTTGTTGTTCAAATAAGCGTTTCGCTATCGTTCTTTGAAACGTGGTGGGTGGGCGAGTTCAATAGAGGAACGTCCGTCTTGTGATATCTGCACGGCCTTGTGGTGCCCATCATCTACCTTGCTACGATGAAAACGATGCGCGGCAACGTGACGCGCTGAAGGGGCGACATAAAACGTCTGTTCAGTAGTATGCTAATGAAATGACGATCCGCTGAGTCTTTCGGCTCGACTTTCAGAATCCTTCCTATTGCCATGGCCATCCCTCCGCTCGTCAGACGTCAAATCTGCTACAGATTTTGTTTATTGCGAGGTTTCAAGTGCCCAGTTCTTTCCCTCTTTCTCGCCCACGCCGTCTTCGTCGTTCCGATCAGCTTCGCTCGATGTTTCAGGAAACAGAGCTGAGCCTCAATGATCTGGTACTGCCGATCTTTGTCGAGGAAGAAATCGATGATTTCGTCCCGATCAAAGCCATGCCGGGTGTCATGCGTATCCCCGAATCCAGGCTGGCTAGCGAAATCGAGCGTTATGCTCGCGCCGGTATCAAGTCGGTCATGACCTTTGGCGTGTCTCATCACCTGTCCCATGACGGAAGCGATACATGGCATGAGGACGGCCTGGTTTCACGTATGGCGCGTATCTGCAAAGACGCGGTACCGGAAATGATCGTCATGTCCGATACCTGTTTCTGCGAGTACACCACCTATGGTCATTGTGGCATCGTTCATGATGACCACATAGATAACGATGCCACGCTGATCAATCTGGGCAAGCAAGCCGTTGCTGCGGCTCAGGCCGGTGCAGACTTCATTGCGCCGTCGGCAGCCATGGATGGACAGGTGCATGCGATTCGCAGCGCTTTGGATGAGGCAGGCTTTATCAATACCTCGATCATGTCCTACTCCACCAAATTTGCGTCGGCAATGTATGGCCCGTTCCGCGAGGCCGGTGGTAGCGCGCTCAAGGGCAATCGCAATGCCTACCAGATGAATCCCATGAACCGCCGTGAAGCGATCCGTGAATCTTTGATGGATGAGCAGGAAGGCGCGGATGCGCTGATGGTGAAGCCTGCTGGCGCCTACCTGGATATCATTCGAGACATTCGTGAGGCCTCGAGGCTACCGCTGGGCGCCTATCAGGTCAGCGGTGAATACGCCATGATCAAGTTTGCGGCCGCCGCCGGGGCCATTGACGAACACCGCGTGGTACGGGAAAGCCTGGGCTCGATCAAGCGTGCCGGTGCCGACCTGATCTTTACCTATTTCGCCATGGACCTGGCCAAAGACGGTATCTAACGCTGCGAATAGCGAGCCGGCACTCCTTTCGCCGGCTCCGCTCAAGGCTACAGGTAGATCACCAGCGGATGGCCATGCACTGGGTGCTCTTGAATCAGGACGTCCAGATCAAACACTGCCTTGAGGCGATCGGGGCATAAGACTTCTTCAGGGCTGCCCAAGCCCTCCATTTGACCATGCTTGAGCAGAAGCAGCCTGTCGCAGTAGCGGGCCGCCAGGTTCATGTCGTGCAGCACGACGGCTACGGCTAACCCTTGATTGGCCATCTGCCTGATCACCTTCAGAATGCTGTGCTGATGATGGGGGTCGAGGGCTGACGTCGGCTCATCCAGTAAGAGCACCTTGTCAGAGGTGGCAGGCCATAGCTGCGCGAGTATACGGGCCAAATGGGTTCGCTGGCGCTCCCCGCCGGACAGGGTCGTATAGTGGCGTTGCGCAAGCTCGGTCAGGTCGCAAAGATCAAGTACCGTATCGACGATTCGGGTATCGGTATGGAGGCCTGTTGCATGGGGTAGTCTGCCGAAACCTGCAACTTGTCTTACCGTAAACGCAAAACTTAACGTCGAGGTTTGAGGCAGTACAGCCAGATTAAGAGCCCTCGCCTCGGGCGACCATGCTGCCAGGGGCGTTGCTCCAAGCATGATATCGCCTGAGGTCGGTCGTATGTCTCCACATAACGCGCCAAAGAGTGTGCTTTTCCCCGCGCCGTTGGGACCGATAACTCCCAGGATTTCGCCGCTGCGCAGTTCCAGATCAATGTCACGAATACGCCACCCGTTGGCATGCTGAACGCTTAATTCTGTTGCCTTGAGCATTACATGGCCCGTCGCAACAGCAGGAACAAAAAGAAGGGCGCCCCGATAAAAGCAGTCACGATCCCTATTGGCAATTCGGCGGGCGCCAGCAACAGGCGTGCAATGATATCGGCCAGAAGCAACAGGCTGGCGCCGCCAAACAGTGCGCTGGGTAAGAGTACCCGATGGTCGGGCCCTGCAATCAGGCGGAGCAGGTGTGGCACGACCAGTCCTACGAAGCCGATCAGGCCTGCTGCTGCGACTGCGGCACCTACACCCAAGGCAGTACACAGGATCAGCTCGCCCTTGAGTCGCTCTACATCGATACCCAAGTGTCGTGCCTCGGACTCTCCAAGAAGCAACGCATTCAGGGCGTCGGCACGCCGGGGCAACCATAGCGCTACGGCCAGGCCAATCCCCACCAGCGGCCATAGCCGGGCATAGCTGGCACCGTTCAGGCTCCCCAGGTTCCAGGAGGTCAACAGGCGCAGCGTGGTGTCATCAGCTAGATAGGTGAGCAGACCTATGGCAGCGCCTGCCATGGCCGTTAACGCAATACCTGCCAGGAGCATGGTGGCGACGTGTGCCTGACCGTGCCGGCAACCCAGCCGGTAAACGATGGCAGTGATTACCAGGCCGCCCATGAAGGCAAACAATGACAGCAGATAAGGCTGGAGCCCAATCGGCAGGATGAAGAGGTACTCGCCACCGACAATTGCCAGGGCTGCGCCCAACGCCGCTCCACTGGACACTCCAATCAGGCCAGGGTCTGCAAGGGGATTGCGGAAAAGCCCCTGCATGGCAACGCCCGTCAATGCCAGCACCGCACCAACCATCAGGCCCATTAGGGTGCGAGGCAAACGAATCTGTCCAACTACCAGTAGAGCCTGGTCACTGGCGGTAACAGGTAGACCGGAAAGATGAGCCAGCGCGCGCAACGTTTCGCCCAGGGGGAGGCGAAGCGGCCCCAGCGCCAGTGACAGCCACAGGCTGAGCAGGGTCAAGCCGATCAGCCCTATAAGCAATAACCGAGGCGACGCGCGCAGGCTCATGGTTGTCCGGCTGCCGGCTCTGGAAGATCTTGCAGGTAAAACTGTCCGGCTAGGTGCTCCGCTACTTCCGGCAGACGAGGTCCCAGTCCGCCTACCAGTACGGTGGCATCAATAGGCAGTAGGTGTCCTTCACGCACGGCCTGACTTTGCTCTAGGGCAGGATTCTGCTTTAACAGCGCCTGCGCAGCAGCAGCGGCCTCAAGGCGGCGGTCGGCAATAATGATATACGCCGGGTCAAGCCCAGCCAGCACTTCGCTGGAGAGCGCCTTGTATCCTGGCTGCGTCGCCAGGTTGATACCTCCTGCCTGCTTGATCAGCCAATCGCCGAGTGTACCGGGCCCTGCGATCAACGGCCGATCTCCCGTGCCTCCAATCAGTAGTAGCACGCCAGGGCTGGTGTGATGCGCCTGAGCTGCATGAATGCGGGATTCCAGGCTGTGCAACGCATCACTGTAGCGGGCAAATTGCCTTTGGGCCTCTTCCGGTCTCCCCAGCCAGGTACCCAGTGCTTCCAGGGTACGGTGCAGGGTGTCCAGACTGGCTTCGGCCGACAAGGTCTCTACTCGCACTCCTGTTCTGCGCAGTTGATCAAGTACGGGAGGCGGCCCCATCTCTTCGCTGCCTACCAGTATGTCTGGCCGCAAAGTAAGAATGCCTTCAGCGCTGAGCTGGCGTTGATAACCTATCCTGGGCAGCGTTTGAAGCGACTCGGGGTGCTGGCTTGTAGTGTCTACGCCAACCAGTCGGGATTGACCGCCCAGTACGGCGATCCATTCAGTCAGCGAGCCGCCTGCACTGACCCAGCGTTGGGGCTGCTCGGCAGATAAAACGACCACGGCGGTAGCCCAGAGCAGAAGTCCGATGGCAAGACGAATCTTTTTCACTGAGCAGACTCCGCCAGGGCTGTCCATTGTGCACGTTCGGGTTGGCCAGGTTTACGTGCGCCAAACATCTGCATGATCAGTTCTCCGTTGTGGTCATACGCCTCAAGGCTGGTAATGATGCCGTCCACACTCGGTTTACGCACGCGCCAGAGTGTATGGATACCCGACGTTTGCAGGTGCAGATTGAAGGCACTGTCCAATACATTGAACCAGGTGTCTACCCACTTGAGTGTTGTGAGGGTTCCGGTATGGATCTGAATACAGTGCTGGTTGCCCACAAATATCATGATGGGTAATTGCTGTGCCGCGGCAGTGTTCATGACCTGGGGCAGCACGTCCACACTCAATGATTCAGCCCACTCCTTGCCCGCCAGTCGTAAGGCCTGGGTTCTGGCGATGCCCAGTCGCTGCAGGAGCGCATGGAAGTGGTGGGTATCCTTTAGCTCCGCCCACCCTGAGCGCAGGGCCTCGATATCAACCTTCTGATCGGAACAGGGCGGTACGCGCGCTTTCAACGGTACCCGTGTCAGTTCGCAGCTTTGCTCAGTTTCCTTAAAGCGTGTCTTCAGCGCTTCCCAGGCATCCTTATGACTGTTCTCAGTCAGATAGACTTTATGAATCGCCATCCCTTGTGCATCAAAGACCTGAAGGCTATGTAACAGGCCGCGCGAAGTCACTTCGTCTACCGCAAACGCAAATGTCCAGCCTGAGAGAAACAGCCGTAAATCGATGTCGGGCGAGACGACCAGCCCCATACGACCATTTCCTGATATGGCCAGTTCGCGGTACGGCCCCTGGCGCTCATGGACGCAGTATTCATTGCGCGTAAGCGCCATGACAGGTCCCAAGTTGGTAAGCTCTCCCAGTAGCGCTTTCCATTCAGGACGCAGGCGGATCACATCGTTCCCAATCCGACTGGCTACAAGCTCCGCCTCGCTGACCTTCAGCTGTTGGGCGGCATCACGTGCACGTATAGAGGGTTTTTCCAGGCGCAGACGTTGCCACTCCTTGAAGAGATCGCACGCAACGGCAGGCCCTAACGTAGACAGGCTCATAGGGGATTTCCTTGAAGGTTAGGGTAGAGCGGCATGGCTAGACATCCGTCTAGCGAACCAGTGCGAGTATATTAAAACGATAATCATTTACAATAAAGATGATATTAATTCTCATCTTTGGCTTTACAGATATCGCTCGAATAGTAATGATTATCAAATGCATTAAAAACACCGAGCCCTCTATGAATATGTCTCCGCCGTTTCCGCTTCGCCCGTGGATTGTCCTGTTGTGCCTGACACCTGGCTTTACAGCCGCCGCCGAAAGCGCCAGCGCTCTTCCAGTCACTACAATTACTGCAACCTTTACCGAACAGCCGATCACCGCCGTTCCCACTACCGTCACGGTCAAGGAACAGACGGATATAGACCGGGAAAATATCAATACCATCAGGGATCTGGTGCGGCATGAGCCGGGTGTCAGTGTAGGAGGTACAGGGCACGCAGCTGGCATTAACGGTTTCAATATCCGGGGGATCGACGGCAACCGAGTCTTGACCCAGATTGATGGCGTGACGGTACCGGACGCGTATGCGTTTGGTCCTTATGCCAATACCCGGCGAAATTATGTCGATCCCGACCTTGTCAAGCGGGTAGAGATTCTGCGTGGCCCGGCTTCTGCTCTGTATGGAAGTGATGCCATCGGTGGTGCTGTCAGCTACTTCACGCTTGATCCAGAAGATCTGCTCAGAGAGGGTAGGAACTATGGTGCCCGGTTCAAGACAGGATACAGCTCCGCTGATCGTAGTTGGTTGACCTCCGGTACAGTGGCAGGCCGGACCGGCGATTTCGATGCGCTGGTGCATTATGGCAAGCGCAGTGGGCACGAAACGGAGTCGTATGGGGGCCATCATGGACTCGGTAGCAGCCGTACCGCAGCCAACCCGGAGGATCACGACAGCTACAACGTGCTGGCGAAACTAGGCTATCACTACGGTGACGACAGCCGTTTGCAATTGGCCTATGAGCATTATCGCTCACGTTTGGACGGTGATATCAAAAGTGCACCGACCCGTATTTTCGGCGTACAGACGCGCAGTTATCTGGGACGTAATGTCGTTGATGTAGAGGAACGAGAGCGCTTCAGTCTAGAAAACGCACTGAGCCTGACTACCGGCTTCGCTGATCGTTGGACCACGTTGCTCAGCTACCAAAACGGTGGGACGGATCAGCGCACTTACCAGCCCAATAGCAGCGCCAGCTATTACCGTAAGACCACGTATGAAGAGCATACTTGGGCATTCGATAACAAACTCGACAAGCATTTCGCCATGGGCGAGAGCGAGCATCTGGTAACTTATGGACTGCGTTATGAGCACCAGGAGGTCAACGGCTTGCGGACAGGGACATCCAACCGTGGTGTGGCTAATCTTTATGCCAGCGATTTTCCATCGCCTGCGGTGGACACCTGGGGAACGTTTGTTCAGGACCAGATCGATATAGGGGCCTGGACCTTTCTGCCAGCGTTACGCTATGACCATACGACGCTGAAGCCGGATGCCAATACAGCCTATCTCGCCGGGTTGGCCAGCGGTACGGCTTTCGATGATAGCGAAAAGAGCTGGCACCACGTTTCACCAAAACTAGGCGTGACCTATCGCTTCAATGATCATTACAGTGCCTTCGGCCAGTACGCCGAGGGCTTCCGCACACCAACACCCAAAGCGTTATATGGCAACTTCACCAATGAAAGCGCAGGTTACCAAGTGGTGGGCAATACCGACCTTGATCCGGAAACCAGCCGTGGCGTTGAGTTGGGGTTTAGAGGACACTTCGATCAGGGCAATTTCAGTGTCGCGGTGTTCTATAACAAATATCGCGATTTTATTGAAGAGGATGCCCTGGGCGGAGGGGGCAGTTATGCTGTTTTCCAGTCCAGCAATATCAGTCATGCCACGATCAAAGGCGCCGAAGCCAAAGGGCATCTGGAACTGGACACCGTTGGCCTGCCTGAGGGCGCCTACAGCGAAGGCACCATCGCCTACGCCTGGGGCCGCAACGATGATACTGGTCAGCCGCTCAATAGCGTGAGTCCGCTGACAGGGGTCTTCAGCCTCGGATACGACGATCGTGCAGGTCAATATGGCGGTCGTCTCGACTGGACACTGGTACAACGCAAGAAGCGTGTCGATGACGCGCGCTATCACGCTGCCGACGGTAGTACGCAGTTTCGCACGCCGGGGTTTGGCGTACTGGATCTTACGGCTTACTACAAGCTCACCCGCGATCTCACGGTCAACGCTGGACTCTACAACCTCACCGACAGGAAATACTGGCTGTGGGATGACCTACGAGGTTATGACACAACCGGAGAGGGCGGAATGCTGGCGCCAGCCAATATCGACCGCCTGAGTCAGCCTGGCCGAAATGTATCGATGAATATTGTCTGGGAAATTTGAGTGTTTGGGGTAAGGGGCGTCAGTAAAACAGGAGCTGACCGCCTCTACCTTCGAATTGGAGGCGGGTCTACAAATATCTTTGGACATAAGTCTCACTTTAGGGAAAAATCCGCTCGCCTTGTTGCTTATGGCCTCGAAGTCCACTTTGGTGAGGAAGTCATTATGCGTTACTACGTTATTATCTGGCTGGGTATCGCCGCCTGCTTTGCCTTTATGCAAGCGGATCATGCGCTTCCTGCCGTTCTAAGTCTCATGGCCAGCTGGTTGGTTGCCTTGTTCTTCAAGCCAGCGCCGACACGAGTGCATGGATTCTCTCCCGTGATTGATACGACGCCCCCTCGTGCGGTTGCTGATACGCCGGCAGGGCAAGTCTGAGCGCCTATGACAAGCCTGACAGTGTTATCGGCTGGTAGCTTGTTTACAGAATAAGCCGCTTATCCAAGGTTAGGGGTAAGGTTCGAATCCGCTGTCCCGTTGCATGGAAAATGGCGTTGGCGACAGCAGCGGCTACGCCAACGACAGCAATCTCGCCAAGACCCTTGATGCCAAGGGGATGGCCGCGGCGGTCATCTTCTTCAATCATGATGATATCTAGATCCGGCACATCTGCCTGAGTGGGAATCAAAGCCTCGGAGAGGTCTGCATTCATCCAGCGGCCGTTGTGCCGGTCAAGACGCGTCTCTTCCATCAATGCCTGTCCCAGCCCCCATACCATTCCGCCCAAGAGCTGACTATGGGCAAGGGTTGGATTCACAATGCGACCACAGCCAAAGGCGCCTACCAGACGCTCAACCCTGAGAGTACCCAATTGCGGATCTACCAGCACTTTGACGAATTGTGCGCCAAACGCGGCGCGTCCTACCTCGGGTGGATTGATCTGATCTGCGGTACCGGCCTCGGCTTCAAGGTAATCCAGTTGGTGACGCGTCAGTAACGATACGAATGACTCCTGGCGACCTGTCTGTGAAACAAGGCCGCCTTCCTGGAGCTTCAGTTCTGCCGGGTTTGTCCTATAAAGCGGCGAGGCGGGATCTGTACTGGCTAGCGTACCCAGCTTCAGGCGCAACGCATCGGCTGCGGCGTGAAGCGCTGCGCCAAGACTCAGGGTTGTCGACGAGCTGGCCGTCAATGAGCTGTAGGGCAGTCGTGTGTCTCCCCATTCCAGTGTGACACTGCCCAACGGCAGCCCCAGCGCTTCGGCGGCAAGTTGTGACAGGGCCGTGGCGCTGCCCTGACCGATCTCATGGGTTGACGAAGAGGCGACCGCTGTTCCGTCTGCCCTTACCCGCATACGGGCGCAAGCGGCCATCTGTGCGACATGGTAAATGGACGTTGCCATGCCGTAGCCGACCTTGAATCGGCCCTCCTGGTGTGCGCCCGGACGAGGATCGCGTGATTGCCAGCCAATACGTTCAGCCGCTGCCTGATAGCAGTCCTTGAGGGATTTGCTTGACCACTCATGACCGCTCTGCGGTTCCTGGTCAGCATAATTACGTAGGCGGGCCTCCAAAGGGTCAATACCCTGCTGATAGGCCCATTCATCCATAGCGCTTTCAATCGCGAACTGGCTTACCGCCACACCGGGCGCACGCATCCAGCTGGGTGCATTAACATCGAGCCTTGCGGTTTTATGCTGCGTACGTAGATGCTTAGAGGCGTAGAGCTTGGGCGTCATTTCGCCAACGGGTTCGATGAAGTTAGATGTGGTGGAGTTCTGGATCAAGGCGTCCTGCATCAGTACCTGTAATCGGCCATCCTTCCCACCACCCAGACGGACCCGCTGCCGGGTGGCCCCGCGATAGGGCATCATGGAAAAGGTCTGGCGTCGTGTCAGGGCAAGCTTGACGGGTCGCCCGGTCCGCTTTGCCGCCATGGCCGCCAAGAGCGGGTGAACATTACCCTTTTTGCCTCCAAAGGCGCCACCCACGAAGGGCACGATTATCCGGACCTTGTCGCGTAATGCCTCTTCAGGTGAGCCGGTTTTCATGACCTCCATGAAATCCTTTTGCAGGCCCATGTCAAAGGCCTGAGCCAAGCCATATGCATCACCATAGGAATATTGCGTGCCGAGGTACAGTGTCAGTCGCCCATGGCTATCCCACGCAGCGATTGCGGCGCCAGGCTCCAGGGCGTTGTGATGGTGAGAAGCCGTCTCGTAGACCTGCTCGAATGTCTGCTCGGCCATTGCAAAGGCGGTATCAGGATCGCCTCGCTCCGTCGTGCCAGGCTCACCGGCCCCCACCATTTGTGGCCGTTCGGCCTTTTGTTCGTCCAAAACCAGTAAGGGCAGCTGCTCGGGGGCTGCATAACGTATTGTTACACAGGCAGCGGCGCGCTGTGCCTGCTCAGCAGTGTCAGCGATCACCAGCGCAACAGGCTGCCCGTTGTAATGCAGCCGGCTATCCTGGAGCGGCTGAAAACGCGTCAGCTCTCCACCTGGCAGGGTATGAACGGGTTTGAGTTTTGGCGCGTCCATGTGCGTCATCACACAGTGCACCCCTTCCAGTGCGAGCGCGGCGGCCGTATCGATAGCCTCAATGCGTCCTGTTGTTTGCGTACTTTGAACCACGGCTGCATGAGCCAGTGGTCCGTCTCCCGGCCCATGGGCAAGATCCGCTGTGTAGCAGGCCTTGCCGGTGACTTTGTCATACGCTTCGAGACGGTGTGGCGCTTTCATTGCAGAAACCTCATAACAGAAGCCAGCCTCTCTCTAATGGGGACACCATGGTCAAAAAGGCGGTTCCAGTAGGTGCCTTGTTCCTTTGCCTGACGAGTGGGGCAGTAGAGGTGGGATACACACGGTCCATCGTAATAACCGTGAGGGTATGGCCCTCATACATCTCAACCTACCTATAAGGAGACGATATGAGCAAGCTGGCAGGTAAAATCGCGGTTATAACCGGTGCTGATTCGGGTATGGGAAAGGCGATGGCAGCCGTGCTCGCGCGGGAAGGTGCTCATGTGGCGATTACGTATCACTCCGATCAGCAAGGTGCTCAGGACACCCTCGAGCAAGTCCGCAACGCAGGGGGCCGCGGTCTGGTAAGGCAAGTGGATGTCAGAGACGAACACAGTGTGTCGGCCCTGTTCAAGGCAGTGGACGAGGAACTGGGGACACCCGATATTCTGGTTAATAACGCCGGTACGGGCAAAAGCAAACCCATTACCGAACTGACTACTGAAGAATTCGACTTGGTGATCAAAACCGATTTATACGGGCCGTTTTTCTGTGCCCGTGAGTTCATCCGGCGCCGCCAGCAGGCCGGCGGGCAGGGAAAGATCCTCAATATCACGTCTGTTCATGACTCAATCCCCAGCCCCAATAATGTGCCTTACGGTGCTGCCAAAGGTGGGCTTCTTACCATGACGCGCAGCCTTGCGCTGGAACTTGCGCCGCTCAAGATCAATGTGAACGCTATTGCGCCAGGGCTTATCCGAACCCCGATGACAGAGGCTCGAGTCGACGATCCGCAAAAGCGCGAGGAAGAGCTGCCCAATATTCCCTGGAAGCGTCCCGGCTATCCTGAGGAGATTGCTGAGCTGGCGCTATATCTGGTCAGCCCTGAGTCCGACTACGTCACCGGTCAGAACTTTACGATTGATGGCGGGCTGGAAATGAATTGGGGGCAGGGCGCTTAGTGGCGTACTTGGTGTTGGAATACCTACGGATCTGGTTGGCGATGCTGTACCAACCAGATCTGATGTTATCTTGAAGACGCAAACGCTAGCCTCATACCTATTAGCTAGCGGCTTTCGTCAGTTACAAGCATTACCTGCTGAATAATGCGTCAGTGTCCAGCTCAGCGATCGGTTAAACATCGCGCCATGGCCTAGCCCCTCAAACTCACGGTATTGACCGCTCACCCCGGGGGTCTGAACCAGCCGCATAGTAAGTGCTTCTGCTGTGGAAGTGGTTACCCGAGATGCCGATTCCGCCAGCAGCCTGGACGGATAGGCGGGTTCGTCTTTACCACGCAAGACAAAGAGGCATACAGAGGTATCTGCGAGGCGTTTGTCAAAGCTGGCTTCTTCTTGCAAGAGCTGGCCGTTACCCCACCATAGTGAAGGACTGGCCGCATAGTAGGACCGGAAGTTGCCGGGACGCGTTAACAGGGCATGCAGTACCAAGAGCCCACCATACGAATGGCCCCAGATCGCTTTATGGTTGGGGTCAAGCATGATCCGCTTTGCCAGTTCAGGCGCCAGCGTAAGGTCCAGCCAGTCTAGAAAATGGTCAGCTCCGCCAGTTGGCGAGCCGGTTAGGCTATCTCGGGTCGGTCCAGTCGCCTGGGTAGGCAGAGTAAAATCGTAGCTCCGCGTATCCGGGTCGAATCGCAGAGGCGTGTCGTGTCCAATAATCACCAGAACAGGCGAACTACCTTCTGCCAGTTGCTTCAAGTTATCCTCGCTCAATGCTCCGAGGGCAGCATTACCGTCCAGCAGAAACAGGGACGGATAGCCGGACGCGGGAGCAGGCCGATGCGGCGTAGCGATCCAGATATGGTAGCCGCGCTTTCCATCCTGACTTCGTAGGTGGAAGTCGCTGAATCCGTAGGGAAGGTTAGACTGCGACAGGATATGGCTGTCCATGGGTTCTTCAAGATTAGGCCGGGCCAGTGAGGGCAGGCTGACAAGGCATGTCAGCACCGCCGCCAGTATCATTGGGATACGCATAAGGTCAATCCTAGCCCCGCTGCGGAGCTATTACGCAGCGGGGCTTACAGTCAGAACGAAACGGTTACGCTGGAGAAGAAGGTGCGGCCTGGCTCGTTATAGGTAGCAGCCCCAGCCCCTGCAATGTTGTTGACGCCTTGGGCATTACCCTCACGGAACAAGCGCTTGTCGAACAGATTCTCTATACCTGCCGTTACGCTGACGTTCTTAGTTAGCGCATAGGTGCCATTAAGACCTGCAAGGGCATAGGGCGAGAGCTGGTTGTTGGACGAGCCTGTTACGCGATTACCCTGATAATCGTACTTCTTGGGTTTTTGTTTGCCATACCAGGTCACGTTGAGCTGAAGTGAAAGGTCTTCCTGCACTTGCCAGTCCAAGGTGGAGTTAAGGGTGTACTTGGGCGTCACTGACAGTACGTCCCCGGTCTCCTTGTTTTTGGATCTCAGCATGTAGGTGAAGTTGTTACGCCAGGTCACGTCTTTGGATAGCGGCAGCGTAAGCGTGCCTTCGAGGCCTTCTACCAATGCCTTAGGGATGTTTTCCCACTGATAAATATTAGAGTTAGCGTAGCTGCCGGTGCCGCCGTTCGCACGCCCTGTAGGGTTCAGGCCGGACTCGATTTTGTTTTTGTAGTCGTTACGAAAGTAGGTCAAACCGGCGACAACGCCATCATGCTGGTATTCAAGTCCCAGCTCCTTGTTGATGCTGGTCTCAGCCTTAAGGTCTTGATTGCCTTGTAGATAGCAGCTTGTGCTCTGTCCATAGCAACCCTGACCACGGCTATAGAGCAGGTAGTTGGGATTGAGCTGGTAAAGGTTCGGCGCCTTGTAGGCGCGGGCGATACCTGCCTTGAGCGTGACGGTATCCGTCAGCGTTTGTGAAAGGTTGAGTGCGGGACTCCAATTGTCGCCAACTACATCATGATGATCGAAGCGCAGTCCGGGTGTCAGAATCGTGCCTGGCCTGAGTTCAATATTGTCCTCGGCGAACAGTGAGAAGATTTCTGCTGATGCGGTACTGTTGCGGTTGCTGCCCGAAAGCCCGGGGACACTGCCACCTTCACTGACGCTCTGACTGGTGGAAGTGGCGTCGTCAAGCTCCTGATGGACCCATTCGCTGCCCAGCGTTAGCACATGATCGACCTCCGACGTCTGCAATGGCATATTCACCTCGGCATGGGCGGTGATATCCCGCAACACGGAGGTGTTTGCATTATTTCCGGAAAAGATACCTTCAGTACCGCCGGCCAGACCTTCCTGAATGCGGCTGTTACGAGTCTTGGCATATTGCAGATAGGCCAGGCTGCTTCCAAAGTCCCTGTTACCCTTATGGGTAACAGCGTAGGTCTCACGGTAGAGCCGGTTGGTTTCGTGGCCCATTAGGTTTTTCACGTAACTGTTGCTGTTGGTATTTTGCGTGTCGCCCGTATAGATATTGCCTTGACGGCTGAATCCCGCCTCGAATTCCAGCGTCTGATCAGGTGTAAGCTGCCAGCTGAGTAGCCCATTGATATCCCTGTTGCGTACACCCTCTCGGCCTGCCGGTAGTGTGCCAACCTGGTTACCGGTACGGGTAGACTCATGGCCCGAATTGATGTCCCAATCATCCGAGTCCGTCTTGGCGACGTTGCCATAGACGCGATAGCTCAACGTCTCGGTAAGAGGGCCGCTAAGACCAAAGTCGGCCCGTTCGGTTGCGCCCTCATCGCTGTGCTGGGGAAAGCTGTGGTAAAGCGTGGCTGAACCATGAGTTTCCTGGGTCGTGCCCTTGGTGATGATATTGACCACACCGCCGGCCGCACCATTGCCGTACCGTGCGGCAGCCGGTCCGCGAATGACCTCGATGCGCTCGACCTGATCCGCAGGCACCCAATTGGTGTCACCTCGAGTATCACGTTCGCCTCGCCATCCATAACGCACGGCGTTGCGGCTGGCGACAGGCTTACCGTCTACCAAGATCAACGTGTTTTCCGGACCCATGCCACGGATATCGATCTGGCGGTTGTTACCGCGCTGGCCGCTGCTGGAATTGCCGGTTAGGTTGACGCCTGGCATGGTTCGAATGATCTGTGAGAGATCGTTGACGGGAGGGCGCTTTTTAATGTCCTCAGCGGTTATGATCGAAACCCCAGGCGCTTGCTTGAGCTCCTGTTCGGCGGTACCGAGGACCACCTCATCGTTTAACTGCGTGACATTTTCCTCAGCGTGAAGAGCGGTAACATGAGCGTACAGACAGCTCAGAACGGCCAGACCAAGGCGGGTTCGGCGGGCGGGAATCGAGGGCATACGCAAACTCCTGTAGAAACGACTTCCGTATCGCGCCAGCAGCAAAATGCCTGCCCATTGGGCGTTCGGCGCTGATGGGATAAGAACGCAGTCGGTGTGTTTGCGCAAATGATAGTCATTGCTATTTGCCAGTAAAGCGTATTAACAATCTAAACACTTTGCCCAGCAGGAAGGCGCAACGTCATGCGCAGGCCACGACCTGTGTTTCGGGCCCAAAGGTCGCCGCCTTGAAGACGAACGTTTCGCTGCGCGATGGCCAGCCCCAGGCCAAAGCCGCTACGTGAGGAATGTTCTTCTGCGAGCCGGTAAAAGGGTTGAAAGATGTTTTCCAGTTCATGTTCAGGAACGCCAGGTCCCTGATCATCAAGATGAATCAACCAGTAAGCGCCTTCACGTGCTCCGGTCAGCTGCACGCGTCCGCTCGAAGGGGAGTGCCGGATAGCATTACGCAAAAGGTTTTCCAGCGCTTGCATGATGCCATTGATATGTACACGGACTACACAGGCCGGGTCCACGGTGTACATCAAACGGTCTGGTGCCCAGCCGCTTTCAAAGCAGGCGTTTTCAACCAGCGCCTCCCAGATCCCGAGAAGCGATACGTCCTCCTGATGAAGGCGGGGGCGCTCGGTATCCAGCCAAGCGAGGTCAAGTGTGTCATCTACGAGTTGCTGCATATCTTGTACATCACTTTCGAGGCGACGTTTGAGTTGAGGCAAGGCCAGATGACTGTCGCTGGCCACCCGCAGGCGAGCCAGCGGCGTACGTAACTCGTGGGAAAGGTCGCGAAGCAATCGGCGCTGCTGTTCTATCTGATCCAGTAGCCGGCGCGTCAGGTGATCGAAGGCGCGGGCCAACTCGCCCAATTCATCGTGCCGTCTGCTCAGCGGCGCACCTAATGGGACCTCAAGAATATCTGCTTCCAGGGCTGCAGCACGCTCGCGCAATCTTGAGAGCGGTACGATTAGATGCCAATACAGAAGCAGGCCAAGAGTGAGCGCCAACAATACCGGCATTACACCGTGAGTCACGATATGGGTCCAGGGGGTAAGCCCTGTGGGCAAGAAGCGCTGCGGTAGTTGAAGAACCAGCCGACCCTGCTCGGGATGGAGAGGGAACTCGATGCTGACGTAGGGGAGCTCATCCTGTAGCCGGCGACTCATGGGCCAGTCCAGCTTGCGCATAAAGGTAAGGCGAGCATATTCCTGGGGTGTCAGGGGTGTCTCACCAAGTGCTCGGAGGTCCGGCCCTATTACCCGTGCCCAGGTGTTTTCTTTGGTTTCGAGCTGACGTTGCCAGGTTTCTATCGCCTCGGCATTCTGATCTCGTAGCCATAGTTGCTCTGCCTCGGCAGCATAACGGGATAGGAGTGCGCGAGCGGAAGTGTCGAGAAAATAACTGCTTCGCTCAACCTGCAACCCCCACGTCCACACCAGCCATACCAATAGCAGGCAGAAGGCGGCCAGCATTAGACCTAGTTTCCAGAAAAGCGAATGACGCAGGCGCATCAGGGCTGTATCCGTGCCACGTAACCTTTTCCCCAGACAGACTGGATCACCACGCGCTGGCAATGGATACGCTGGAGTTTGCGGCGCAGGTTACAAACATGCACATCGAGTCCGCGATCAAGTCGGGTATAGCTGCGACTGAAGACCTCTTGGTAAAGATAGGCCTTGCTGAGTGTTTCATCCTGATGCCTTAGCAGCGTTGTAAACAGTCGGTATTCAGAGTGTGTGAGCTCAGCCCATTGGCCCGCCAGACGGATATCCTGTCGCTGATCATCGGTGTGTGGCAGCCCGGGAGCCGCCACGGGTGGGTTAATATTTCGCTGCCGCTCCATGGAGACTCGACGCAAAAGCGCATCTACACGGGCATCCAGCTCGGCAAGGCTGAACGGCTTGGGGAGGTAATCATCCGCACCCCGTGTAAAACCAGTGATTCGATCTTGTTCAGCGCCCAGTGCGGACATAAGTATGACCGGCGCTGCACTTTGGGTTCTGAGCCTCTCCAGTACTGTCAGACCATTGAGCCCTGGCAGCAGGATATCCAGCAGCACCAGATCGAAGCGCTGTGTACAGGCCACGTCCAGGCCATTATCACCACGGCTCTCATGGATAAGGGTAAAGCCACGGGCTAACAGGTGCTGCTGAATGCCTTCGGCTAGAACCGGGTCATCTTCAACAAGTAGGACATGAGGCTGTGCGGACATGAATGCAGATGAGAGTCATTAACGGGTGCGTAGTATCCGAATGCCGATATCTGAAAGCAAATGCGGATTAACGCTATAAGTCTTTTGACTGAGGAATCAGCACCGCCTGCCCTTGGTAATGCCCTTGCGCATCATGAAGCTGCCAGAGCGTTGCGTTCTGTATCAGAAAGCATTGGCCGCTCTTCATGACCCGAACACCGCTATAACCGCTGGAATAACCGTCGCGCTTCACCTGATCGATGAAGCGCTGCCGCTCCTCGCGATCCTGTGGACTGGCAGACAGGCGTGAGGGGAGTTGGGTAATTTCCTCCCAGCTATAGCCAAAGCGCTGTTGCGCCGCCTGGTTAGCGTACATGAACACAGGGTCATTTTCGGCGTTATGGGCCAGGACGCAGAAAGGGGCGGAGTAGTACAACCAATCGGCCGCAGCTTGCCCGGCGAGCGGCACTGGTACAAGACGTTTGCCCACGTGCTGCTCGTAGGACGTAGCCAGTAACGTAAACAGCAGGACATCAGTCTTCATAGGAGTTGCTTCTTTCATAAAGGCGCCGTGCATGAACCATGAAGGGAGTGCCAACGTACAAAAGCCGCCCTCATGTGAAAAGAGCTAGTCCTGTCAATCTGCTCAATACCAGAAGGCTGCCTCTTTTTTCCGGGACATGATCACCTCCCTTGGGCGAGCCATACCGTGTATCGATGTTTAAGTTTGCTTACCGCTACCCAGAAGTACCTAAAACAGCAAGGCAGATATGTTCGTTTATCGAACATAAACTAACCAGTGAGTACAAAATAATTTATAAAAGTGGCACTATGAAGGTGAAAGCTATCCAGAGTTGATACCTATTACCGCTGTAGGCGCAAAGAAAACCGATCCGGGCAGCCGAGCGGCCTGGGTCCTACAATATGCCTGCCAAGAGGGTCTGATTATGCAGCGCTCGATTGCCACGGTTTCCTTGAGTGGAACCCTGCCTGAAAAACTGGAAGCCATTGCTGCCGCAGGCTTCGACGGTGTAGAGATATTTGAAAACGATCTGCTCACTTACGGCGGAACGCCGCGAGAAATCCGTCGATTATGCGCTGACCTGGGAATTGCCATCACATTGTTCCAACCTTTCCGCGATTTCGAGGGGTGTCCGCGTGACCGTTTGCCCCGTAACCTGGACCGGGCCGAGCGCAAGTTTGACCTGATGCAGGAGCTCGGTACGGATCTGATGCTGGTGTGCAGCAACGTAGCGGTCGACTCGATAGGCGAGGAAGCTATTCTGGTGGATGACCTTCGCCTGCTGGGTGAGCGGGCGGGTGCACGCGGCATGCGCATAGGATACGAAGCCCTCGCATGGGGGCGGCACGTCAAGACCTGGCATCAGGTCTGGTCGATTGTGCAACAGATCGATCACCCCAGCGTGGGCGTATTGCTGGACAGTTTTCATACCCTGTCATTGAAGGATGATCCTGCCGGTATCGCCAGTATTCCGGGTGACAAGATCTTTTTTGTGCAAATGGCTGATGCACCGATTCTCAATATGGATGTACTGGAGTGGAGCCGGCACTTCCGTTGCTTCCCGGGGCAGGGTGAATTTGATCTGGCCGGTTTCCTGGCGCCGATCCTGCGCTCGGGGTATACCGGTCCGCTCTCACTTGAAGTATTCAACGATGGTTTTCGCGCAGCACCCCCACGGGCCAATGCGGCTGATGGTTTCCGTTCCTTGCTTTACCTGGAGGAACAAACCCGCAACCGCCTGGCCAATGAACCGCCTGCCGATACGGTTGCGCCGGAGCTGTTGTTCGATCCGGTGCCGCCGCTCGAATTTAACGGTATCGAATTTCTGGAGTTTGCCGTAGACGAGCCACTTCGTGCAGAACTTACGCAATGGCTAACCCGTCTGGGTTTTGCTCAGGCCGGGCAGCATCGCTCTAAGAACGTTACCTTGCTCAGGCAAGGCAGCACCAATCTCGTACTCAATGCCGAGCCTTATTCGTTTGCCCATAACTTTTTCGAAGTTCATGGACCTTCGCTGTGTGCCAAGGCCCTGCGGGTCAGTGATAGCGCAAAGGCCATGGAACGTGCCTGCCAGTATGGTGCGCAGCCATATCGCGGCCTGGTAGGCCCGAACGAGCGTGAGATTCCTGCGGTACGTGCACCGGATGGAGGCCTGATCTACTTTGTCGCCTCTGGCACGGATGGGCGCTCGATCTACGATACAGACTTCAACCTGAGCGCAACCTCGTCCACGGACGATGTACTCAACACCATCGATCATGTGGCCATGGCGCTGCCCGCAGACAGCCTCGACACCTGGGTACTGTTCTACAAGAGCCTGCTTAATTTCAAGGCTGACGATGAAGTTGTGCTGCCGGATCCCTATGGTCTGGTGAAAAGCCGTGCGCTGCGCAGTCCCTGCGGGTCGATACGTATGGCGCTCAACATCTCGGAAAACCGTAATACGGCCATCTCCCGAGCCTTGTCGAGCTACCGTGGATCAGGCGTCCACCATATCGCATTCGAATGTGATGACATCTTTGCGGCCGCTGCCCAGGCCAAGGAGGCCGGAGTGCCGTTATTGGAGATTCCGTATAACTACTACGACGACCTCTCAGCGCGGTACGGCTTTGACGATGACTACCTGAGCCGGTTGGCCTATTACAATGTGCTCTATGATCGGGACGCACAGGGAGGCGAGCTGTTCCATGTTTATACGGAGCCGTTCGCGGATCGCTTCTTTTTCGAAGTTCTACAACGCAAAAACAGTTACAGTGGCTATGGTGCTGCCAATACGCCGGTCCGCCTGGCGGCCATGGCTCAGGCGCGCACCCGAAAGACGGCCGGACGTCTTTGAAGGTAGGGCTGTGCCCTACGTGGCATAGCCCTACCTTAATCCAATAACAACAACTACCATAAGGTTTTTGAACCTGCCAATGACACAACCAATAATGGCTGCCGAATCCCTTAGCCCCGATGCTGTAAAAACGCAGTCTGTTCCCCGACTGCCACGAAAGAACAACCCCGAAGAAACCAAGCAGGAAATCCTCCTGGCGGCGGTTGCCGAGTTTGCGGAAAACGGCCTGAGCGGGGCGAGAGTCGATGCCATTGCCGAGCGCACCCGAACATCGAAGCGCATGATCTATTACTACTTCGAGAGCAAGGATCAGCTCTACTCTGCGGTGCTGGAAAAGCTCTACGGGGAGATCCGCTCGACCGAGTCCCAGATGCATCTGGATGCGCTCGAACCGGTAGAGGCCATTCGGCGACTGGTCGAGTTCACGTTTGACTACCATGATCTGAATGTCGATTTCGTTCGGATCGTGTGTATCGAGAATATCCATCAGGGAAATTACATTCGCCAGTCACAGGCCATTACCTCAGTCAACTCGTCGATTGTTCAGACCATCTCTAGGATTCTGGTGCGTGGCGTAGAACAGGGCGTTTTTCGGGAGGGGCTGGATCCGCTTGAGTTGCACATGATGATGAGCTCGTTCTGCTTCTATCGGGTGTCCAACCGCTATACCTTTTCATCGATCCACCAGATCGACCTGACGGATGCAGATAACCGGGAGCGGCACAAGGAACTCATTTGCGACGTAGTGCTGCGCTATGTCTGCAAATGACTGATTGGAACGCGAATACCGCTGCATCAATTCATGCAGCGGTATCGAGAGGCGGGCTTACCGTGACTTCCGCGCTTTTTGTATTTCGTCATCCAGCATCTTGACCAGAGCGGGGTCGACATCCTTCGCCAGTTTTTCAATGACTGGCTTGGTCTTTTCCCGGAACCGATCCATCTCTTCCGGCGTGATTTCATTGACGGCCATGTGGCCTTTCAAGGTTTGATAGGCACTGTCCTGAGCCTGCCCGGAGACCATGCGCTGATAAGCCTGAGCCTCAGCGGCGGCCTCGGTAATGACCTTGCGCTCGTCCTCGTTCAGCTTGCTCCATGACTTTTCGCCTATGATGAACGATTGCGGGTTGTACACGTGGCGTGTCACCGACAGGTATTTCTGCACCTCGTAGAACTTGCTGCCCAGAATCACGGTATTAGGGTTTTCCTGCCCATCAACGGTTCGCTGCTCAAGGCCCGTATACACTTCGGGGAAGGGCATCGGAACGGGGTTTGCGCCCAATGCGGAAAATGTCTCCAGATAGCTGGGTGACTGTATGACACGGATCTTCAAGCCTTGCAGATCCTCCCAGCGGGCGATGGGCTTCTTGCTGTTGGTTATGTTGCGAAAGCCCAAGTCCCAATACCCCAGGGTATGCAGGCCCTTGCCTTCCAGGCGTGTGGCCAGTGCCTGGCCCACCGGACCATCCATGACCTGCTGAGCCTCCTGAGCATCATTGAAGAGGAAGGGGAAATCCAGAATCGCGAAGTCCTTTACCTGGGCCGCCAGGATACCGGCATTGAGGACGGTCAGGTCCAGTGTGCCGCCCTGAATGGCCGATACGGTTTGCAGATCACCGCCGAGCGTGCCGCCTGGAAAGAGCCGCACCTTGATCTTGCCCTCGCTCTTTTCCTTCACCAGATCTGCAAATTTCTGTGCGCCCTGACCCTGAGGATGTTCCTTCACATTCTGGAAGGCAAACCGTAAGGTCTGGTTACGTACCTCGGCAGCTACCGTGCTGGCATACAACACACCGATTGCGCAGGCGGTAGCCAAAGCTGTTTTGATCATCGTCATCTTGAAAGCTCCATCTTGTTTTTGTTGTTTGCGAAACGGGGTGCAGTGACTTAGCCCGCCAGGAATTTCATTGGACCTGTCACTAGCACCGGGAAAATGACCAGCAGGAGCAGTACCAGCAACTGCGCCAAGAGAAACGGCCAGACACCGCGGATGATTTCATTCATCTGGATCCCGGAGACGCCACATACGACGTTTAGGACGGTTCCGACCGGAGGTGTGATGAGTCCTATGGCGGTGTTGATCAAAAAGAGCACGCCAAAATACACAGGGTCGATACCCGCTTGAACAACGGTTGGCATCAGCACAGGCGTCAGGATCAGGATGGTGGGCGTCATGTCCATGACGGTGCCGACAATAATAATCAGCAGCATGATCATCAGCAGCAGTACGGTGGGTTTGTCCATGAACGGATCGAGCAGGTCAACCAGCTGGCCGGGGAGGTCGGCTATGGTCACCAACCAAGACGAAACCATGGCAGCAGCGACCAATAGCATGACGACCGAGGTGGTTTTTGCCGCACTCAGGATGAGTTCATACAGATCGCTGAGCTTCAGTTCCTTGTAGATCACCGTTGCCACGAATAGCGCATAGACCGCAGCAACCACAGCGGCCTCGGTCGGTGTAAAGACGCCGAACTTCAAGCCAAACACGATGATCAGCGGCAGCCCCAATGCCCAGCTGCCTTCGATGAGCGTCTGCGCAATTTCCCGGCCGGAACGCTTGGGTGAGGTTTCTACGACCTCCTTGCGAGCGATCCACCACCAGGCAACCGCCAGAGCCGCACCGAGCATGAGCCCCGGCACAATACCGGCCAGAAACAGCTTGGAAATGGAGACACCGGAGGCGACACCGAAAATGATGAAACCAATGCTAGGAGGAATGATGGGCGCAATGATGCCCCCTGCTGCGATCAGGCCTGCCGACCGTTCGCGGCTGTGTCCAGCCGAGACCATCATCGGTACCAGAAGGGCGGCAAGGGCGGCGGCATCGGCGACGGCAGAACCGGACAGCGAAGCCAGAAGGCACGAGGCGATAATCGCCACATAGCCAAGTCCACCTCGCTTGTGCCCTACCATGGACATCGCAATGTTCACGATCCGGCGAGACAGGCCACCTGCATTCATGATCTCGCCTGCGAGCATGAAAAACGGTACCGCCATCAATGGAAAACTGTCGGCACCGTTAAGCAGGTTTTGCGCAATGATCTGAGCGTCAAACAGATCCAGGTAATACATCATGGCGGCGCTTGCGACGAGCAGCGCAAAGGCGATCGGCATGCCGATGACCATACTGCCGACCAGAGAGCCCAGGAAAACGGAAAGAATCATCAGCTGCGCTCCCCTGAGGCTGTCTTGGGCGGGGTTACGAACGGTGTCTGCTTGTCCTTGGAGGAGGGCGAGGATACAGACGGCAGGGGAAGGAACAGTGCGGCATAGAGTTCGTACACCATGATGCCGACCGAGGTGATCCCAAAGACGAGCCCAGCCGAATAGAACACTGCCATGGACAGTCCTGATGCCGGCGCCAGTACGTCTTTATTGATGACTGCCTGTTGCCAGCTGCCCTGGATTATCAGCCACAGCATGTACAGCACGATCAGGTGAGAAAGGGTGAGACACAGGCGCTTGCCGCGGGCTGGCAGGGCTGCGAGCAGGCTACCCATGCCGATATGCGAGCGCTCCTTGAGGCCGATGATAGCCCCAAGGAACACCATGAATACAAACAGCCAGCGCGACAGTTCTTCCGATACGCTGATGCCGGAATTGAAGGCGTATCTCAAGACAACGTTGCCGAACACCAGAGCCACCATGCCAAGCATGCACAGCACCAGTAGAAGTTTGATGAAGCGAAAGTACAGGTCGATTATTGTTTTCATGACCATGCCTTTAGGTTTCTCTGCGTGTGTTGTGTTTGTTATGAATCACGAGAAAAAACGACAGCCAGGCTCCGCGCGTCCCTGCGCCGGGCCTTTTAAAGTTCTATACGCTTCACCTCTCCTAAAATGAAGATGTACGAAAACGCACCGATTAGGGCAAGAACACCGATAAACAGCAGTGCTCCCACAAACGAACCCGTGGTGGCTACGATAAAGCCGACCACCAGCGGCGTAATGATGCCGGCCAGATTGGCCGCCAGATTGAAGATGCCGCCGGTAAGGCCCATGAACCTCTTGGGCGCGATGTCAGAAATGACTGCCCACCCCAGGCCCACCATGCCTTGTCCAAAGAAGGCGATGGAGAGAATAGCGATGACTAGGGTGTCATTGTCGACATAGTTCGCCGCGATGATGGTAGAAGCCAGCAATAGCCCGCTGATGATGGGTAGCTTGCGACCTACGCTGGCGTTACCGGTGCGTTTGATGATCCAGTCGGACAACCAGCCACCAAACATCACACCTACGGCTGCGGCAATGAACGGCAGTACCGCAAAGAACCCCATCTTTACCCAACCCATATGGCGCTCGGTGGCCAGATAGGTGGGGAACCAGGTCAGAAAGAAAACCAGGGTGGCGTTACCGGCAAACTGACCGATGCACGCTCCCCAGATCTGCCGGTACTTGAGCAACTGGCTGACATTGCTCCACGTAAAGGGAACGCGTTCCTGCGAGGGGGCTGACAAGCCACCGCCAGCCTGGATGTGCTCCCGCTCCGCCTGATTCATGGCAGGGTCTTCATGGGGCTCACGGTAGCGCTTCCACCAGAGCAGGCCGAAGGCGATGCCAATGGCTCCGATGATCATGAACAGCGCGCGCCAGCCAAAGTGCGCGAGAATCATGAACAGTACCGGACTGAGAAAGGCCAAGCCGATGTATTCACCCACGGTATAAATACTCGTGGCGCGGGCACGCTCTTGCTGAGGGAACCAGGTACTGACCACTCGGCTGTTGGTGGGAAAGCACGGTGCTTCGGCAAACCCCAGCATCAGGCGCAATCCCAGCAGGGTATAGAAGCCTGAAGCAAATCCGTGCAGCAGCGTAGCGAACGACCAGGAGGTGATCGAGGCAAAATAGGTGAATTTCGATCCGAACCGATCGAGAAACACGCCACCGGGTACCTGAGCCAGCACATACGTCCAGGAAAAAGCAGAGAAGATCAGACCCATGACCGCCGCATCAATCCCAAGCTCTTGGGTCATGACCGGCGCCGAGATACCCAGAATGGTCCGGTCCAGGTAATTGATCATGGTTCCGACCGCTAGCAGGGCAAGAATCACGAAGCGTGCCCGGGTTGGCTTTTGGGATGTGGTTCCAGCGTGAGAAGGGGCCTGCACTATCTGGCCTAGTTTACTATCGGCATGCATTGTTATTGTCCTGTGTCGCTTGGCACGAAATAGAAGGCTTGTCAGTCACCCAGGCTGGCGAAATGCGCCTGCATTCTCTGGGAATCAGCGTGCTGCCCGGTAAAGAGCTCAAACGCCTTCGCAGCCTGGAAGACCGCCATGCGGCTACCGTCCAGCGTCTGGCAACCGATCTCGCGGGCGTGCTTGAGCAGTTCAGTTTCCAGTGGAAAATAAATGATCTCAGCTACCCACACCTCGGGCCTGAGCAGTTCGGCCGGTAGCGGCATGCCTGGCAGCTTGGCCATACCCACCGGTGTCGTGTTGACCAGCCCTTGAGTCGCCTGCATGGCGGCGGTCAGGTCTGTTCCCACGCATGCACGATCAAGACCGAAAATAGCCTTGAGGTTGTCGACGAGCGCGTGGGCTTTGTCCTTATCGACATCAAAGACCGTCAATTCAGCTACCCCCTCGCGGAGTAAGGCATGAGCAACGGCTGCCCCGGCACCGCCAGCGCCCATCTGCACAACGCGCTCGCGTGAGACGTTTGGCAGCCCACGGCGAAATCCTTCCGCAAACCCGAGACAATCGGTGTTATGACCTATCCGCTTGCCCGCTTTGAACACTACGGTATTGACGGCGCCAATACCCAAGGCCTCCTCTGAAAGCTCATCCAGCAGTGGGATAATGGCCTGCTTGCAGGGAAAGGTGACATTCAGACCTGTGAATCCCATGCGCTCGGCTGCTGTGAGTAGTTCAGGCAGAGCGGACGCCTCAAGGCCAAGCGCATCAAGGTCGATCAGCCGATAGAGGTAACGAATGCCTTGCGCATCACCCTCATGCTCATGCATGGAAGGCGTACGGGAGGATTGAATACCTGAGCCAATCAGACCGGCCAGGACAGAAGGAGAAAATAGAGTGGACATAATGGTCACTTCTTGTTCGTGAAGACGTGAGCGAAGTACTCGATGGCCATGCGATAGCCCGCCACACCAAAGCCGCATAGGACCCCTACGGCAATGGGTGAGACAAAGGAGTGATGCCTGAAGGCTTCGCGCTGATGAACGTTGGAGAGATGGACTTCCACCACGGGCAGCGCTACCGCTGTCAGGGCATCTCGGATCGCAACGGAGGTATGAGTCCAGGCCGCGGGATTGATGATGATTCCAGCATGGGCGGTTCGCGCCTGGTGAATCCAGTCGATCAGCTCACCTTCGTGGTTGGTTTGGCGGAAATCGATCTGTAGGCCGAGCGTGTCGGCTGCTTCATGACAAAGCTGAGCGACATCGTTGAGGGTCTCGTAACCATAGATCTGTGGTTCACGGGTTCCCAGCAGGTTAAGGTTTGGGCCGTTGAGGATGAGAAGAGAGCAGGTCATCCAGAGCACTCCGTGTTGTTCTTATGATGTTTGGACACGCTGAATAACAAAGTGTACTAACTGGTTAATACAGTCAATCCGCCTAGAAGGTGCTTTTTATCTATTGCCTGGGGGAATCGACTTACCAATGACAGCATCATCAAAAGAGGTCGGAAAAAAACCTGGAAGATCAAAAGATTATTGATGGAACGCGAATTTCTCTGTCGAGAAGGAGATAGTGTGCTGAGATACAAAAACGTGCGGTTATCGTCCATGATGAGGAAAGAGAGAAGCCTGCCCTAGGCGCTTACCCAACGAACAAGCATCCCTATAACTCTAGGGAAGGAGGAGCGGATGGCAGAAGGCATCACTCAAGACACCTCCTGCCAGTTTGTCAGGTACGCTCCTCCACGGGATCAGCCTGAGGCGAACATTCCTGTATCCGATTACTCTGGTAGATCAGCGCCAGAGCGCCAAACAGCAGTGCGATAGCAACCAGTCGAGACACATCCAAGGGTCGCTCGGCATTCCCCAGCCAAGCAAAGTGATCGATGAGAAGACTCATCAGCAGCTGACCAGTAATGACGGCTACCGTAGCGGCAGCGGTGCCAACGCGAGGGATGGAAAACACCATCGCGAGCATGTACACAACGCCAAACAGCGCACCGATCAGCTGCCATTTTGGAGCAGTGAAAAGTGTCATGGGATGAGGGGGTTCGAAGAAAAACACCAGCAAAAATGTAAGCAGGGCACCGCTGGTAAAAGTCAGCCAGGCGCTTTCCAGCACGCCTACCTGCGCGCCAAGCCGGCCGTTGATAGAGGACTGGGCACTGAGTACGGCGCCACTACCCAATACGGCAAAAAGAACCAGAAACTGGAGCATAGGATATACCTCAGTGAATCAGCCAGAGAGCGACCAAGATCAATAGGAACGCCATTACGCGATACCGGTCGACGGGACGGCGTGTGCTGCCTAGCAGACCAAAATGATCGATAACCAGACTGGCTCCTACCTGGCCGCACAGGATGCCCACCATGGTCATCCCGACACCAATCAGCGGCGTGGCAATGGTCAGTACGACGACATAGATAGGACCCAGAATGCCGCCCACCAGCAGCCAGCGTGGCTGACTGAATAATTGGGCCATTTTCGGGCGCGCAAAAATCAGCGCAAATGTGAGCAGTGCGGCGCCAACGAGAAAAATCGACAAGGTAGCGGAGAAGTGACCTATTTCCCCTCCCAGCGGCCCTAACAGGCCCGCCTCCATCGACAGACCCATGCCGGCAATCAGCACAACTAACAGAATCAGAGCGTGTTGCATGTTCATCCTCAAGAAAAAACAATGCGCTACGCTAGTAAGTTGTCATAATTGGAACAATCGGCTTTCAGACAAATAACTATTGTTTTATGAGCAACTCGCCTTCCATGCTGGCCTTGCGGCTGTTCGTCAGGGTCGCGTCGGTCAAGAGCTTTACGCAGGCAGGTGCAGAGTTCAATTTGCCTGCCTCATCCGTTTCGCGCCATATCTCTGCGTTGGAGGCGACGTTGGGGCAGCGGCTCTTGTATCGCCACACTCGGGCAGTCCGATTGACCGAGGCAGGGGAGCGCTATTACCAGCATGTTCGGGACGCCCTGCTTCAGCTGGATATGGCGGCGGAGCAGATTGGTGGAGACACTTCAGAGCCACAGGGAACACTTCGGCTCAATGCTGCCGTCGCGCTGGGGCGTCTGCATCTGGTTCCATTGCTGGTAGAGTTTCAAAAGCGATATCCAAAAATAGACGTCGAGCTGACATTAACGGATGCGTTTATTGATCCTGTGCAGGAAGGGGCTGACATTACTTTCCGAGTAGGACGCCTGGAAAATTCCAGCCTGGTGGCGCGCAGTTTAGGAGAGCAACGGTTCGTGGTGTGTGCTGCGCCGGTGTATCTGGAACGGCAGGGTATACCGCAAAGTCCCGGGGCGCTTGAGCATCACAACTGCTTGGTCTACAAGGGAATGCGCGGTGTGCGTCAGTGGTATTTCCGCTCTACAAGCCAGACACCCTTTCAGGCCTATCAGGCCAAAGGTAGCTTTAGAAGCAATAATGCCGAATGCCTGCTTGAGGCGGCGGTGCTTGGGGAGGGGATCGTACTGTTCCCGACATGGCTCGTGCATCAGGCGCTAAGCAGCGGTGCACTGGTGGCAGTGTTGACGGACTGGGAAGCGTCAGAGGATCTCGAAACCTATGCGGTGCATGTGATCTATCCGGAGAACCGCATGCGCTCAGCCAAGGTGAAGGTTTTTCTGGATTTCCTGTTTCATCACGTCGGTCAGCCACCCTACTGGGACAATGGCTTGTCCGTTCAGCGTTGAGAGCGCTTAATCCTCGATGCCTGTACCCGCACGACTGACTTTGGGATGCGCGTGAAAAGTTGGGCAGACGTCGGCTATGTGGGAGAACGCGATACTGTTAATCTGCTTCACGACTATTTACCGCTTCAGTCGCGTTACAAGTATCTGATCCTGTACCAGTAGTCTGATATAGACGCTCTACAACGCCCTTTCAGCCTAAAAGCCCGTTCGCAGGCGAACTCATTCATCTTTCGTCTTACCAAGCTTGTATCTGCATCTCGTTAAAGGCTTCAAGTAAGGTTTTCAAGATGAGCGAAGACGATATCGAGTTCATTGCTTCCTGGCTGGGACTCATTCTTTTTGCGCGGATTGTACTATTCAGTCTGGGCTATGGTTGATGGCCCTAACGCTAGGCGGAATGCGCCATGAAGACGCTTGCTGACGGACATAAAAAACGGCACCCGAAGGTGCCGTCTTAACCAAGGTAAACGAGCTGTTTAAAGCGCAGCCGTTTTTGCCTCAGTCGGCTGATTTTCTTCAGCCTTGTTTTCAGACGCTGCCTGCTGGGTAGCGGTAGCATCTTTAAGCTGGAGTACACCAGCTGTGTAGCTGCGGACTTCCTTGATCAGCGGAGCATTGTTATCCAGCGACTGACCGTAGGACGGAATGATTTCCTTAAGCTTGCTCTGCCATTCTGGCGTCGCAACCTTATCCTTGAATACTTTTTCCATCAGATGAAGCATGATGGGCGCAGCAGTCGAAGCACCTGGCGAGGCACCCAGCAGCGCAGCAACGGAACCGTCCTGTGCGGAAACCACTTCGGTACCAAACTGCAATATGCCATTGCCGTTCGCATCTTTCTTGATGATCTGTACGCGCTGGCCGGCGGTCCAGAGCTTCCAGTCTTCCTTGCGAGCGTTCGGGTAGTAGTCCTTCAGCGCAGCGAAGCGGTCTTCATCAGACTGCATCAACTGACCAACCAGGTATTTGACCAGATCGAAGTTGTCCATTCCCACCTGCATCATGGGCCAGGTGTTGTTGCTGGTCATGGAATGCATGAGGTCCATCAGCGAGCCGTTCTTCAGAAACTTGGTCGAGAAGGTTGCGAACGGTCCGAACAGAATAACGCGCTTGCCATCCAGCGTACGGCTATCAATGTGCGGCACGGACATGGGCGGCGCGCCCACAGATGCCAGGCCGTAGGCTTTTACCCCGTGACGTTTGGCGATTTCCTGATTTTCAGTTACCAGGAACTGGCCTCCAACCGGGAAACCAGCATAGCCATTGGCTTCAGGAATACCTGTTTTCTGCAGCAGCATCAGAGAAGCGCCGCCTGCACCAATGAAGACGAAGCGGGTGTTCACTGAGGTTTCCTTGCCGCCATTGGCCAGGTCTGCAACGGTTACTTTCCAGGTGTTATCGGGGTTGCGCTTGATATCGCGCACTTCGCTGTTCACTGAAAGCTTGAACTGCGAATGATTTTCCAGCGAACCTACCAGCTGGCGAGTGATTTCACCAAAGTTTACGTCAGTCCCTGCTGGCATCCAGGTCGCTGCCACTTTCTGCGCAGGGTCACGACCTTCCATGATCAGCGGTGCCCACTGCTTGATCTGGCTGTGGTCTTCCGAGTACTGCATGCCCGCATACAGCGCGTTTTTCTGCATGGTTTCATAACGCTTGTGCAGGTAGTTGACGTTGTCGTCACCCCAGACAAAGCTCATGTGCGGCGTGGTATTGATGAACGATCTGGGGTTCTTCAATACACCGTTCTTGACCTGGAAAGACCAGAACTGACGGGAAATCTCAAAGCCTTCAGTAATCTTCGGAGGCTTGGTGACATCGATGGTGCCGTCCTTGAGTTCGGGCGTATAGTTCATTTCCGCGAAGGCAGAATGGCCCGTTCCGGCATTGTTCCAGCCGTTGGAACTTTCTTCGGCTACCTTGTCCAGACGCTCGTACATGTTGATCGTCCAGGTGGGCTCAAGCTCTTCCAGGTAGGTAGCCAGGGTAGCGCTCATGATACCGCCGCCGATCAGTACAACATCGACAGGGGCATTATCGTCGGCCCAGCTGTGTCCGGACATCGCGAACATGCTGGAGCACAGAGCAGCGAGAACACGCTTTTTCATGCAGATTTTCTCTAGTTAGGCATACAAGCAAATGAAATCAGATAGCGCTGTCTTATCGGCCATCTACACATTTGCTTGAGTGGGCAAGGCACACTTTTTTTTGAATCTGTAACGCATCAGGTCGAATGAAAGGTCGGGTCGATTCGACATGAAACACGCGTACAGCCAAAAAAATTCAAGGTCCGGATCAAGAGGTGGCAGGACATCCACTCGAAAATGTCACTACATTGCGTTGGGTGTAGCGGATACATCATGAGAGGTTTATCTGGGCGCTCAGTGAAACGTGTCCAGTAGAATATCGCGAAAAAGCCGCGACGGAAAGTCACACCTTAAAGTTCCGGTCAATAAGACTAAAGTTTAATGTCTGGCAGGAAGTCGGCAGGACATTATCATCGACACGTGCAGGTCGTCCGGTATTGCTCTGCTCGTTCTGTCCTCCCTCCTGTACCAGCCTGCAATCAACACCTAGGCTTCCTATCCTCGCGTGGTAAGACGACCATGTTGTCTTCTGCAGGAGACGCTGACCGGTCAGTCATCACCTTTTCAGATTTGAAAAAATAAATTACTTGATCTGCTTATAAGCTTACTGAGGTTACATATCCGCCAGGATTAGCCTTTTAGAGCCTATTTGGCGTAATTTTTCAATTCTATTAAAGTCTCAAGCTGGAAGCTGTAGCCTCCTTGACAAAATAGCGCTCAAGAAAAATACTGTGTCACGTGGTATGACGACATACCGGAAATTGCTCCAAAAAGAACAATAGTCATGGACAGCCTTCCTCTTATGAATATCTCCCGTGTCAGTGTCGATGTGTTTTCCTATCCCACTCGCCGTGCTGTCGATAGCGCAGGGCATTCCCATCCGGGAGATGAAGTCCAGGCCCGTATGGCATTGTTGAAGATCACCACGGAGGACGGTTGCGAAGGTTATGCCTTTGGCGCTCCGGAACTGCTTCGCCCATACATCATTGACAATTTTGTACGCAAGGTACTGGTTGGACAGAACGCGCTTAATCGTGAACGACTCTGGCAGGATCTGGCGCATTGGCAGCGGGGAAGTGCAGGTCAACTTACCGACCGCAGCCTGGCCCTGGTGGAGCAAGCGCTCTGGGATTGGGCTGGCCGCAAGTTCCAGGTCCCAGTCTACAAGCTGTTGGGTGGCTACCGAGACAAGGTCTTGGCCTATGGTTCTACCATGTGTGGCGATGATTTGCCTGATGGCCTGTCAACACCTGACGAATATGCGCGTTTTGCCGAAAAGCTCGTAGCCCGTGGTTACAAGGGTATCAAGCTGCATACCTGGATGCCGCCCATTTCCTTCGCACCCGATGCCAAGATGGACGTAAAAGCCTGTGCCGCCGTACGTGAGGCAGTAGGCCCGGATATTGCCCTGATGCTTGATGGCTACCACTGGTACAACCGTACTGATGCCCTCTACATCGGACGCGAAATCGAAAAGCTGGGTTTTGCCTGGTTTGAAGAGCCTATGATGGAGGAGTCCGCAGAGTCGTATGCCTGGCTGGCTGAAAACCTCACCATTCCTGTATTGGGGCCTGAAAGCCTGGGCGGCAAGTATCACAGCCGCGCGGGGTGGGTGAGTGGAAAGTCCTGTGACATTCTACGCGCCGGGGTAGCTGGCGTAGGCGGTATTGGCCCATGCGTCAAAGTCGCTCACCTGGCTGAGGCGTTCGGATTGGATTGTGAAGTTCATGGTAATGGTGCACCCAATCTGGCTGTCGTGGGTGGAATCAAGAACTGCTCCTGGTACGAGCGCGGGCTATTGCATCCGTTCTTGGAGTATGACGACGTACCTGCCTATCTCAACAGTATCGTCGACCCCATGGACAAGGACGGTTACGTCCACCTGCCTGACCGTCCTGGCCTGGGTGAGGACATCAACTTTGCCTATATCGAAGCCCATATCGTGAGCCAGCACTGATCCACGGTTGTGCCTGGGCTAATCATGCCCAGGCAGGTCTTGAACAATTATAAAAAAGGACTGAGCTATGAACCTGAACACCTTTCGCCTCTCGCATGTCTTCTTCGAGTGCCTGGCCCGTATCTCCAGGCGAGTACCGGAACTGTATAACCTGGGGCTGGCTGGTACAGCGCACATTCATGCTCAGTCCTCCTCGTGCATCGCCTCGATACCCTGCCGTATCAACCGGCTACAGGCTTTCCGCTCCTGTTCTCTTGTTGCTCTGCCATTACCTCTGGCGATGACCGGCCGATGTAATGGTCGGCGCGGCCGGGCCAAAAGTCCTGCCTAAGCGCCGCTGGCAGGCCTGGCTTGCCGTTCGCGTGTTAACCATCTGAACCAATCGTGCCGCCGAATAGATCGGGAGCCGTACACCCCTGAATGCCGGGCTGTTACCGCTTAAGCCTATTCAATCTCTCTGTACGTTATTAACAAGAATAAGATCATGAAGATAACAATAAAGACGCTAGCTGTTGCGACCTCTCTGGGAATCACCGTTTTGGCAGGCAATGCTCAGGCTGCCGATTCGGGTTATATCAACTATCGGCACCAGTATTTAGAAGACTCCAAACTTCACTCTGATCGCGTTCTGATCGGTATACGTCTGGACAATGGACTCGGTTTCGAAGGGGAACTGAAGTACAAGACTGGAGGCAGCCGTAAGGACGTCGCGTTTGATAACACCGTAGGGGATGGTCACGAATTTACGGCTGATTATCGGTACTCCCTCACTCCTCAATGGACGATTGCACCCTTTATAAGTTTGGTTGCAGTGGAAAACGCAACGACTTATCGAACCGGCGCGCGCCTGGGTTACAAGGTAAACAATCAGTGGACAATCAGCGGACGCTACCGCTACGAGGCCCGCAAGCTGGATCGCAATCAGGTCGACAACTCCGTGCCTGATAGAGCCAAGCGTGACCAGCACGTCCATCGCTTCGATGGCTGGCTGGGCTATGCCCCGGGCGGGAAATGGTCATATGAATATAACTTGGTTTATTTCAAGGCCGACTATACCCGTTATAACGGTAAGAAAAATGATTATGAACAGGCATTGGCTTTTAAATATAAATTAGATAAACGCTGGCAACCGTTCTTCGAAGTAGGTGATGTAAAAGTTAACTCTACTGATAGTGATCGCCAAATGCGCTTACGTGTAGGGGTGCATTACAGCTTTTAAAAAGTAATCGCTATAAAACGCAAAATAAATAATCGTGAAGTTGCAATGAAGATGATTTGAAATACAGACCCACGGGTTTGCATCTCAAGTAACTCATTGACGTTGCCTTCATTCGTGCTTCTGAAACAACAAGAACATCATTTCAGAACAACGAAGTCATGTTCTCTTTTATTCGGTGAATAATATGAGAAGCGATACTGCTGGGCACCACGTAGGGCGGAAAATCACGCTAAGGCATCAATTGGCGTATGGAGGAGGTAACTTACTGGGTAGCGGAGCACTTGCTATCAGCGGCGCCTGGTTATTGTATTTTTATACGACGTTCTGTGGTCTATCGATGATCCAAGCGTCACTGATCTTTTCCATTGCAACCGTTATCGATGCAATCAGTAATCCTTTGATGGGTTATCTCACCGATAACTTCGGTAATACCTGGCTGGGCAGGCGTTTTGGACGTCGCCGCTTTTTCCTGTTGATTGGCGTACCGCTGATGGTGTTCTACCCACTACTTTGGGTGGAGGGATTCGGCTTTTGGTATTACCTCAGCACATATGTAATTTTTGAGCTGATCTATACGTCTATCATGGTCCCCTATGAAACCCTGGCGACCGAGATGACGGACGACTTCGCTGTTCGTTCGAAGCTGACAGGTTATAAGGCTATCTTCGGAAAGATTGCCAACTTTCTGGCCGCCTTCATCCCCGGCCAATACATCCTGATCTATGGAAAGAACTCCGCTGAGCCGTTTTTCCTGACTGGATTAACCTACGGCGCGATTCTCATGGGTGCAGTGGCCTGTCTGTATTTCTCGACATGGGAACGCAGTAGCGAAGAAACCCAGATCCGCAAGGCCAAGCAGTCATTGGGCCGTACGCTGCTGTCACTGGTGCAGGACACGTACTCGACCTTTGCGCTGAGGATTTTCCGTAAGCACCTTGGCATGTATCTGTTTGGATTTGGCGCAGAGTGGCTGTTTGCTACGGTATTCACGTACTTCGTGATCTTTGTTTTGCAGTACGACCCAACTATCGTTGCAGGACTCAACAGCTTGAGTTCGATCATGCAGCTGTTCTCCACCGCACTTTTCATAGCGTTTTGTGTAAAGTGGGGCTTCAGCAAGCCGTACATTCTTGCCTTGTCCGTCGTAATGTTTGCCGTTGGCTGCTACAGCCTGTTGCACTTCTTTGACCTGCCAACCCATGTCGCCACCATTGCGATCTTCACTATCACCGTTATTTTCGGTATCGGCACGGGTGGTGTGTATTACATCCCGTGGACGGTCTATACCTTCCTGGCGGATGTGGACGAAATCTATACCGGCCGTCGTCGCGAGGGCATCTATGCAGGTTCGATGACATTCTGCGGCAAGATCGTCCGCTCCATCATTGTCTTCATTATGGGGGCTATCCTGAGCTACTACGGGTTCCAGTCCAAGGCTCAGACCCAGCCGGAAACGGCTGTAACGGCCATCGCCCTGGTGTTCTGTATCGGTGTTGTCAGTCTTGCCTTGATCGCAATCGTCTATAGCACGCAGATGCGTCTGAATCGTCAGACGCACAAAGTTGTCCTGGATGAAGTGGCTCGTGTGAAGGCAGGTGGCAACCCTCTGGACATCAAGCCTGATGCCCGTGCGGTGATTGAAGATCTGGTAGGACATCCTTACGAAGAGTGCTGGGGTAACAATGCACTCTGCAGGAGGATGCAGATTACGCCAGAATTCGCACCAACGCCCAAGACAGCCATGTAACCGCTATGGCACTGGTACTCAGTGCCGGTGCCTGCTTACTCTTCTGACAAGGCATTCGCCCGCCATAAAAAGACTATTCCGCTTGGTGGGCCGAAATGTAAGCAGTGCTGATCCTTGCAACTGGATTGTCTAGATGAATGCTCTGGATATCACCGTTATTGCTCTGTATCTGCTGTTCATCGTATGGGCAGCCTGGTGCTTTCGTCGTTACGCACAGAGCAGCAGTCAGTTCATCAATGGCGGTGGTTCCATGCCCTGGTGGATGGCCGGAGCGACTGCCTTTATGACGCAGTTCAGCGCTTGGACGTTTACCGGCGCCGCAGGAAAGGCCTTTACCGATGGCTTTCCCGTTCTGGTCCTGTTCTGGGGCAATGCTCTGGGATTTTTCATCGCCTGTCTGTTCTTTGCGGCACGTTACCGCAAGCTTCGGGTTGAAACCTCGATGCAGGTGATTGCCCTGCGTTTTGGCAAGCCGACCGAGCAACTCTTTACCTGGTTGCAGTTCCCGCTCTCAACCCTCACGGCCGCCATCTGGCTTAATGGATTGGCCTATATCCTCGCGTCGATGACCGGCTTTGGCATGGTACCGACCCTGCTCATCACCGGTACGGTCATTACCTTCATTTCCGCCAGTGGCGGTGCCTGGACAGTCAACGCAACCAACGTCATCCAGCTGGTTCTGATCTTGGCAATTACCCTGGTAACCGGCTGCTTTGCGCTATACACAGGCGGTGGGCCAGGCAATATCGTCGAGCGCTTTCCCGTGGATTTTTGGCAGGGGCACGACATGAGTTTGTGGCAGATCCTGTTGTTCTGGATTGCCATGATCCTGATGCAGCAGGTGCTGTCGACCAACAACGCGATTACCTGCTATCGCTTTCTGGTTACTCGAAACGAGCATGAGGCTCGGCGGGCAGCCTTTCTGGCCGGGGTTCTTTTTGTGGTCGGCCCTGTCCTATGGTTTATTCCGCCGTGGGTAGCCGCCACGCAAGGTGCAGATCTTGTGGGGCAGTACCCTCAACTGGGCGAGCAGGCAGGAAACGCGGCCTATCTCTACTTTGTTCAACAGGCAATGCCAGCCGGTACGGTCGGGCTTACATTAGCCGCGATGGTGGCTGCGACCATTGCTCCCATGAGCACTGCGCTCAATCGCAATGCGGGGATCTTTATTCGTAATGTTTATCAGCGTCCTGCCCATGGGTAGGCCCACTTGCTTGCCATGGGTCGCTGGGTGACGCTGCTCAATGGCGCCCTGGCCACCCTGACAGCGTGGTGGATGGCCGAGCAGGAAGGCATAGGGTTCTTCGAGCTGGCAATGATGGTCAGCTCCCTGTTTCTTCTGCCCCTTTCCATTCCTGCTCTGTTGGCTGTGGTCGTACGACAGACCCCGGATTGGGCGGGTTGGAGTACGGTGCTGGTCGGCGCAGCGGTATCGCTGATCTTTTATATTGGCTTCAACCCCGTGGCGCTTCCTGCGTGGTTGGGTGCGTATACGCTCACCGAACGTGAGGCGAGCGATCTGAAGTTTGGGGTGACGGTTCTGGCGCATGTGGTTTTCACGGGTGGTTTTTTTATCGGGACCCGCGTCTGGTATAGCCCTACCCGTAACACCGAGAGGCGGCAACAGCTCACGCTATTCTTTCGCAATATGTATCGTCCCCTGCAGCCCGATGAGATTGCCTGCGTCGATCCTTCCCAAGCCAGGAGGCTAGGCGCCCTGGTAACAGGTATGGGGCTGCTTTTACTTCCACTTCTTCTATTGGCTGAGGCTCCCCAGGGGCGCTGGTTGCATGCCGCTATTGTAGGAACGGTACTGATATCAGGATTAGCACTGCGACATTGGGCAGGCAGTAGTAGAACATAAGCAGATAATAAGTGTTTAACGCTCAGAACTAAGACTTCGTTATCGATAGCGAAGAGGGCGAATCCATATTGTTGAGCAACTTATAAACAGTCCAATAGAACGTCATTGAAAACAACAGAGGTGTGTTATGGCAAAGGGTTCCCATATTGAACTGGATTACCATACGTATAGTGATGAAGGTACTGGTGCTGAAGTAACACGCCTTACACCCACCGATACAGTGTGTCACCGAAACTATTTTTATCAGAAATGTTTTACCAATGATGGTGCCAAGCTGTTATTTGCAGCCGAGTTTGATAATAACCGTAATTATTATCTACTCGATATTCAGAAAAAACAGGCGGTACAGCTAACGGAAGGCGCTGGTGATAATACTTTTGGCGGCTTTTTATCTCAAGATGACCGTTATCTCTATTATGTGAAAAACGAGCGTCAGTTACGCCGTGTGGAGTTGGCAACGCTGGAGGAAACAACGGTCTATCAGGTAGCCGGTGATTGGGTTGGGTATGGTACATGGGTAGCGAACAGTGCCTGCACAAGCCTAGTTGGAATCGAGATCGCCCGCTCGGACTGGACGCCGCTGACCGACTGGGAAGTGTTCCGGACATTCTTTACCAGTAACCCCCATTGCCGACTGATTCGCGTCGATTTGGGCACAGGAGAGGCTCGTGTCGTTCACGAAAACACGATCTGGCTCGGGCATCCCATTTATCGCCCCTATCACGATCATACTGTTGCGTTCTGCCATGAAGGTCCTCATGACATGGTGGATGCCCGGATGTGGCTGGTCGATGAGGACGGCTCCAATGTACGCAAGGTGCGGGAGCAGAAGCCGGGGGAGAGTTGTACCCACGAGTTCTGGGTGCCGGATGGCTCCGCCATGATCTATGTCATCTATCCAAAGGGCCAGCAGGCGCGGCAGATCTGGCGATTTGATCCCGACACCGAAACCAATGAGATGCTGATGGAGATGCCGGCCTGCTCGCACCTGATGAGCAATGAAGACGGCACGATGCTGGTAGGTGACGGTTCCGGTACGCCTGTCGATGTAAAGGACACTCAGGGGTATACAATCGAGAACGACCCCTGGCTTTATGTCTTCGACGTGAAACGCCAGCAAACTGCGCGCCTGGCTGCGCACAATAGCTCCTGGCGGGTACTGGATGGCGACAGACAGGTGACCCATCCACATCCATCGTTCACGCCGGATAATCGCAAGGTGTTATTCAGCTCCGATTTCGAAGGCAAGCCCGCCGTGTATCTGGCAACGCTGCCCGACACGTTGTTTACCTGATTGACATGTCATGCCCGGCCAGTGGCTGGGCATGAGCGCCCTTACTCGTAAAGTGTATGGCGAGCCTCGTGAGCCTGATAGAGGCGTACACGACTGTTGCTTAAATGCAGGTACATGGCCGCCCGTGCCGAATCAGGGCTCTGCAGCGCAATGGCGCTATAGATCTTTTCATGTTCGCGATACACCAGATCAAGATACGCGACGCGATCCTTCTGAGCGGCATAGGCCGAATTCATCTTGGTACGTGGAATGAGCTTTGTACCCAGATGCTTCATGATGTCGAACATATAGGCGTTGCCGGATGCCTTGGCAATGCGCAGATGAAACTGTGAGTCCGCATGGATGGCAATGCCTGTTTTCGGGCCACTGTCTTTCATGGAAAGCAGGGCCAGCTCGATCTCCTTGAGCTCCTGCGGGCTACGATTCTGCGCTGCCAGCCCAGCCGCCTCGACTTCCAGACTCATGCGTAGCTCCAGCAGGCTCAACACATCCTGCAGCGTGGAAATCGTTTCCGGTCCCAATTGCAGAGTAGGCGGGGGCGGCATATCAACAATAAAGGTGCCGACACTGCGGCGTGTTTCGACCAGACCCGCCGCTTGCAGACGCAGCAGCGCCTCTCGCACCACGCTGCGACTGAATCCTTCGCTACTGGAAATTTCCAGTTCCGAAGGCAATTTTTCTCCCCGCTTGAAAATCCCATCGCGAATGTACTGCGACAAACGGGCAACCAGTTCTTCAGCTAGACGTTTTGGCTTTTGGGAAGGCCTGTCGATCATAAGGGGCTCATTTATTTTTCTGGGCTCGATGACTTCCGCAGCAAGCATACACATTTCGGCTGATCCGCTCAGAAGAAAAGCATGGCGAACCGAACACCTTTATGTGCCGTTGTGCAAGGAAGATGGCTTTCGATGCCATTGAGCTTTGATGCCTGAAACATGCCTGAAGGCACGTTGGTATCAGAGCGATCTGCGTCACATGAAAATTGACGGTCTCGGTTACTGACTGATCAGTCAGGCTGCTCGGACCGTAAGGCAGAGCAGGGTATAAACCTACCGGGTTGTTTTGCTATGGTCAGGTACAAGCCATAGCCATAAGCGAGACAACAAGAATGAAACGTTCCGCCCTTGCCACCCTGGCGGTACTTGGAAGTCTGGTGGCAGTTGCCCAGGCCCAGGAGCACTCGGATATTCCCGCGCGCCAGGAGTTTTATGCCTATGCCTCCCAGACCCTGAGTGATACCCAGTTCCTTACCGGGCAGTCAGGCAGGCCTGTCACCTTAACTGCCGGATTGAGCCTGCCAGCTGGGGAGGGACCGTTTCCGGCGGTCATTCTCCAACATGGCTCCGGTGGTATTGGCGATAACATTGCCTATTGGCAGCGCACCCTTAACCAGCAGGGAATCGCCACGTTTGTGCTCGATGGATTCACCGGCCGCGAGCTGATCAGTACCGGTAAGGACCAAGCTCAGCTGGGACGGCTCAATTTCATTCTGGATGAATACCGAGCCTTGGCGCTGTTGGCCAGTCAGCCTCGTATCGATGCCTCCCGTATCGTATTGATGGGCTTCTCTCGAGGTGGCCAGGCGTCGCTTTATGCCAGCCTTGCTCGCTTCCAGAAGGAATGGATGGCGGGAGACGCCCGCTTCGCGGCCTATATTGCCTTCTATCCTGACTGCTCCATTTCCTTCAAGGATGAAGACAAGGTGGTAAACAAACCCATTCGGGTCTTTCATGGCGAGACAGATGACTACGATCCCTTGTCCCGGTGCACTCCTTACCTGGATCGCCTGGCCAAGGCAGGCGCCGATGTAAAGGTGTTTCGCTATCCTGAGGCCCACCATGGTTTCGACAGTCCTGCCTCTCAGCCTGTACGTGTAGCACAAGGCAGTCAGACGGTACGGGCATGCCAGATTGTTGAGGGTGAGCAGGGCGCGCTGATCAATCAGGAAACGGGGGAGCCGTTCCGCTATACCGACGCCTGCGTCGCGCATGATCCCCATGTAGGGCCCAATGCCGATGCCACACGGCAAGCCACAGAGGATGTATTGGCGTTTCTGAAAAACGTATTGGATAAACCGTAAAACGAATTACCCAGCCTCTTGCCAAGGCTGGGTGACAGGATCAGGCGTGGCGACGCCGACGGAAGAACCAGATTGCGGCAACGATAGCCAGTAAGGTGGCGGCTATTCCTGCCAGCCATAGTCCGGCATGTGGCTGGGTTGCAAAAAGCCGTTGCACGAACTCTCCCACACCGTAGCCAATACTGACCATGATGGTTGCCCAGAGAAAGGCGCCAACGATATTCAGTGGTACGAAGCGTCTGGCAGGGATGCCGCTGGTGCCGATGATGATTGGGCCAATGGTTCTGAAGCCATACGCAAACCGCGTCCCGATCACCCATAGCGATGGATAGCGCTGAATCAGTTGGCGTGCTCGCTCGATTCGGTGCTGATGACGGTGAAACTTCTTCAGGACGGGATCGCCATATCGCCTTCCGATGAAGAAGAGGAACTGATCACTGATCATTGCGCCAATGGCCGTCATCAGAATGGTCAGGAAAAAATTCAGATAACCATGGCGGGCAGCCACACCTGCCAATATGGCCAAGCCGTCGCCTTCGATAAGCGGCCCGACCATGACGGCCAGGTAGCCGTAGTGGGTTATCCATTCGTTCGGTTCAAGCATGTTGCGGTCCTGATAATCCAGGTATTGTCTCAAAAACAATACCGTCCAGGCGTTGGTCGCGCGTACCAGGCCTCGTTGAGATAGCGATCCGGGAATTTTGGCATAACCGCCTTTCGAAAGGGCAAATGAACCCTCTGCGTATCGCTATACGAAAGGATTTCGCAAACGGATCGCCATTTTGCCAAGCTAGCTAGAGAGTTACTGGCACCTGATCAAGGGAAGCACCGTTGATGATCACTTAGCGAGATCCTTGATGGCTTACAGGTATGATTCACCGATACTGCCGATAGCGCCAAAGCGGTTCATGGGATAAACCGCTCTGGCGCTAGGCTGTTGAGTTAGACTGCCCGCAGCACCACGAAATTGCGTACGCTGAAGTAGCCGTCGTCACGGCTCCACGGAAGCGCCTGCAGGTTCGAAGCACCTTCTTCCCAATGAATATTGTCACTGAGTGCCTCAAAGCGGTGCTCCTGGTTGTAGTTGCAGAAGAACGTACGAAACCAGTGGGTGTTGCCTTTCAACGGCATGTTTTGAATGGTGGTATGAATCGACGGCACCAGATTCTCCGGCAGCTCGCTGGTGCTTCCTTTGGCGGCGCGGATTCCGAGGTTGCCTACATAGGCCCGGTAGCGACGCTCATTGATCAGCCAGTTTTCAACCGAAACGTGTTCGGCTGCATCGACTTCCCAGAACGCTGCCAACAAGACATGCAATGAGTTGGCGATAAAGTTTTCGAAGGCATTTGCCAGCCCCTCATCACCCTCACCGATACCTGCAAAAATCTCTTCGACCAGCACGCCCTCTTCGACCATCACATGAATATCCAGGCGCCCGCTGCCTTCGCCGGGATACCAGCGGGCACGTATGGCCGGGAGCTGATTGTTGGGCGCTACCCAGCCATCATATACAGCACCGGTCAGGCCGTGTTTTTCTAGAATCAGTTTGAGTGCGTCGGTTGGGTTCAAGGTCGTCATAGGAGTAGCCGTCAGTAAATAAGGAAGAGCATGCCGAGTTTGCCGGGGCTCAGAACTGACGAGAGTCAATAGGCCGGGCCGCAGAGTAAAATCTGCCGGCGATCACGCGTGGCTCATAAAGGCGCGGATCATAGGGAGCGCAGCGGCAATGAGCAATCCAAATGCCTTTACATTATTGGATCTGAGTTCTTGCTCATCTTTTGAAACATTCAAGTTCACCACGCGGTGTGCGTGGTGAACTTTTTTGCACAGCAGCGTTAGCGCAACAGATTGGTACGTGCCAGCTCCAGGACTTCATCGCCACGGCCATTCATAACCGCCCGCAACAGATAAAGGCTGAAGCCTTTGGCCTGCTCGAGCTTGATGGCGGGCGGCATGGCAAGCTCCTGTGTAGCCGTCACGACATCGACCAGTACCGGGCCGTCATGGGCCAGGGCCTCCCGTAAGGCAGGCTCCAGCTGTTCGGCACTGTCGACACGAATTCCCTTGACGCCCATCGCATTGGCCGTCGCAGCAAAATCCGGGTTCTGCAACTGGGTACCAGTATCCAGATAACCGCTGGCTTTCATTTCCATGGCGACAAAGCCCAATGTGGCATTGTCATAAACCACCACTTTGACCGGTAGACCCAGTTGGGCCAGCGAGATGAAATCACCCATGAGCATGGCGAAACCACCGTCACCGGACATCGAGATAACCTGGCGCGTGGGATAAGCTGCCTGAGCCCCTATCGCCTGAGGCATGGCATTGGCCATGGAGCCATGATTGAACGAGCCGATCAGGCGGCGTTTGCCGTTCATTTTCAGATATCGGGCAGCCCATACCGTTGGGGTTCCGACGTCTGCCGTGAAAATGGCATCCTCATCCGCCAGCTCACTCAGGACCCGGGTCAGATACTGCGGATGAATAGGTCGACCGGGTTGGGAGGGTTTGGCCAGATCATCCAGTCCCTCACGGGCCTTGGCGTAGTGCTTGAGCGAATCCTCGAGGAAGTGCCGATCGGTACGATGCTCCAGTCGTGGCAAAAGCTCACGAATGGTTTCGCCTACATCGGCGGTGATTCCCAAGTCCAGGGCGGTTCGGCGGCCTAATGCCTGAGGGTTGATGTCGACCTGTACAATCCTGGCATTGGTTGGGTAGAACTGACGATAGGGAAAATCAGTACCGAGCAAAATCAGCGTGTCACAATTGAGCATCGCATGGTAGCCGGAACTGAAGCCGATCAGGCCCGTCATGCCAACATCGAACGGATTATCCCATTCGACATGCTCTTTACCCCGTAACGCATGAACGACAGGTGCACCGAGCGTATCGGCCAGCGCAACGACTTCGTCGTGGTAGCCCGCACAGCCGCTACCGCACATCAATGTCACGGCTTTGCTATCCGCGAGCAAGGTGGCGAGTCTGTTGATATCCTGCTCCGAAGGCATCAGGCGAGGCGGATTGAGAACCGGCCAGGCGGTCTTCCCGACGTCCACTTCCAGCAGCGCCACATCGCCGGGAATCACGATGACCGCAACGCCGCGCTGGAGGATGGCGGCCCGCATGGCACGATGCAGGACTTCGGGCATTTGTGCCGGGTTACTGACGAGCTCAACGAAATGACTGCATTCCTTGAAAAGCTCCTGAGGATGGGTTTCCTGAAAGTAGGAAAGACCAATTTCCGATGAGGGAATGTGCGCAGCGATTGCCAGGACCGGTACGTGGTTTCGGTGGCAATCATAAAGTCCGTTGATCAGGTGCAGGTTGCCTGGCCCACAACTGCCTGCACATACCGCCAGCTTGCCCGTAGCTGCTGCTTCCGCCCCGGCCGCAAAGGCTGCGGTTTCCTCGTGGCGTACATGCATCCAGTCGACGGTTTCCATCTTGCGCAAGGCATCGTTCAGGCCATTCAGACTGTCTCCGGTGACGCCCCAGATACGCTGTACGCCTGCCTGCTCCAGTGTGGTAGCCAACTGCTGGGCAATGGTGATCTTAGCCATAACGATTCGTCCTTTGACAAAGTAAATGATCGATGGCTCAAGGCAGCATAGGACGTGGCTGGGTTCGGTTTAACGCCAGGGATTGCAGCCATCCAGATGATGAGATAGCGATGCTGCAAACAAGTACGCTCTAGATCAGCCTGCCATCGAAGCTCTTTCGAAGCAGGCGTTCCAGGCTAAGTTCAATCGATTTCTGGAGGAAGATAGGGCAGGACTAACCCTTGGCGGATTGAATGGCGTCCAGCAGGGCTTGGTCAGACGTCTTGTCAATCCATGCTTCAGGCAAGCTCACGCGTACTGACTGCTCACCACCACTAGGCGTACATACCACGGTAACGTTGCCTTCGGCATCTTTGGTAAGACTCTTGGCCGCTTTGGCCGTTTTCTGGCTTCCTCCCGAGAAAGCCTCTACACAGGTCCACGTGGTATTGCCTTCGTCCTGAACGGTGCGTTGTTTCATGGTGTCACTCTATCGACTGCCTGCACGGCGTTACGCTATAGACGTAGCGCGCATGGTTAGAGTTCTTGACCTCAACGCCTTGCAGGCTTTCGGCAATCCAGAGTCATACCCGACCCTCACTCTTCAAGCAGCTCCAGCAAGTCATCCGAGGGTGCCGTGGCGTTTTCAGGCTGACCTGATGAAGTGGGCGTGTCAGCCGACGCTGGCGAAGCGGCGGGCTCGGTTGTGGGAGAGGCTGGAGCGGCGGCTGGCGCAGTAAATTGCTCGAAGGCTGACGTGTCGATAGGTGTAATGGGCGGCGCTTGGGGCGGTAATGGTACGGGTACAGAAGAAAACCCCGCATCAGGATCCGGGCGTGTCTCAGGAGCAGGTGCCGCCGAGGCTGGCTTCGGTGCCAGCGCCTGTGCAGGTTGGCTGGGCTGTGCAGAAGAGGGCGTGCTGGCGAGTGGGCTCGGCGCGGGCGCTGCTTTTGTTTGATGTATTCCTTTGTTGGCCTTTTGGGCCTGAGCCGGCAAGAAGCTTTCTACCAGGGAAAAATAGCGGCTATAGAACTTGCCTGACGTAACCGTCTCGCTGGCGACCTTGACCATGGAGTCGTTTGTCGAGCCGATAGGCATCGATACCGAGCCGAGCACACCTACTCCCAGGCTCGCCGAGTTATTGAGCTTTTTCAGCGCATAACGGTCCTGAAGCGCGTTGGCAAAGATGGTTGATCCATGATCGTTGGGGGTATTGGCCGTGCAGACAACATTAAAGCTGATTTCGAGGTGGTTCTCTCCGGTCTGCTGAAAGCTCTTACGGCCACTGACGAGCTTTGGATCATTGCTGGTAATGATATAGCCCTGACTGAGCAGCGCACGTCGAGCTGCTTCGCAGGCAGCCGTATCGTTTACCGGATAGCTACGCGAAAACGTACCCGAGTCATCGAAATTTTCGTGTTCGTACACGGCAGGCTTGTTGTTCGAGCAGCCAGCCAGGCCGGTCAGCATAGTGGCCAGTGCCAGTGCGCCGATACCAATCGATTTTGACATTGCAGATCCTGAAAACAGCCAACGCCAGACAAGAAGCGCATGGCGTACAACGGGCATGAAGAGAACGCATTAAACAGAATGCAATGCTACTACGGAAGAGTAAGGCTAAAAAGATATCAAGTGGGTGCTAGGTGACCGGATGTGTCCTCTTATCAAGCCGGACTGACAAGCTGGCGTGACCGCTTGCCATTACCTAGTGCCGTCTTGGTTGAGGCCTTGCGCGGAGCCGCCTTGCGCTTTTTCTTGAACGGCGTGGACTTACGCCCCGCTGGAATAGCCGGCCCGCTAAAGGTCAGGTTCAACCCCATGCAGCGCTCGACCTGTTTGCTCATCCAGGCGGATTGCTTGGTCACGAACTCTTCAAGGCTCATCTCTCCGGTTTGAACCATATCCAGCGCTTGCTCCCAGATAGCGGTTGTACCGGGATCGGCAATAGCCCGAGGCACAGCGTCGATCAGACTGAAGGCAGCAGGCGTGGCGAGCAGAGCCTTACCCTGCTTGGTCAGATAACCGCGGTCCAGCAGCCCTTGAATGATCCCGGCGCGTGTCGCCTCCGTCCCAATACCTGTGGTGTCCTTCAGTTTTTGCTTGAGCTTGGGGTCGTCCACCAGTTTGGCTACCTTCTTCATGGCCTTGATCAGGTCACCTTCGGTGAAGGGTTTGGGCGGTTGTGTCCAAAGGTCTTTGAGCTGAACATCCACCACAGTGCATAACTGGTCTTTGGAAAGCATGGGCAGCGGCTGTGGTGCTGGCGCTTCCTTTCCCTTTGCTGGCGTAAGTGCTTCCGGCAGGGCTCGCTTCCAGCCTGGCTCGACGATGCGCTTGCCTACAGCCCTGAGCAACTGTCCTGCGCAGTCAAAATCGGCTTGAGTACGGTCGTACTCATGGTTTGGGAGAAATTGCGCCAGGTAGCGGGCGCGGATCAAGGTATAGACTGCCTTGTGCTTGCCCGTCAGCCGATCCAGGCTGCTGATAGCTGCGGTTGGAATGATGCCGTGGTGTGCGCTGACCTTTGCATCATTCCAGGCCCGCGAGCGGCGCCTCAGGTCCAGGTGCGCCTTGAGAGGCAGAAGGGAGGAGTCGGAGCGCTCAAGCGCCGCCATGATGGCTGGGGCTTCGCCATGCTGGCTCAAGGGAAGATAGCCGCAATCGCTGCGCGGATAGGTAATGACCTTATGGGTTTCGTATAGCGCCTGGGCAATATCCAGCGTTTCCTGGGCGCCCAGGCCAAGCTTTTTCGAGCACACCTCTTGCAGCGTGCCCAGATCAAACGGCAATGGAGCAAGCTCACGCATGCGTTCGGTCTGTACCTTCATCACCTGAGCAGTGTCTGTCTGGCGCATCGCCTCTGCTGCACTCTGGGCGATATCCTGGCGCAGGCAGCGGCCCTGATCGTCGCAGACATCCTCAGGAGCCTTCCATTGGGCCGTAAACTGATGGCCCTCGGCAGACAACAACACATCGATTGCCCAGAACGGTACAGGCACAAAGTTGGCAATGCTGCGATCACGGTCGACTACCAGTCGCAGGGTAGGGGTTTGCACACGTCCTACGGGCAGGACGCCCTGATACCCTGACCGTTGGCCCAGTAATGTAAACAGACGGCTCATGTTCATGCCGATCAGCCAGTCGGCACGCGAGCGACCCAGCGCCGAATGATAGAGGCTGAAGGTATCAGCGCCGGGTTTTAGCGTAGCCAGCGCCTTACGAATGGAAGCATCATCCAGCGCCGACAACCACAGACGCTGGATAGGCCCCTTGTAGCGACAATGTTCGACCAGTTCGCGGGCAATCATCTCGCCTTCGCGATCAGCGTCCGTTGCAATGATCAATTCCCGGGCTTCGCCAAGCAGCCTTTTGACCGCCTTGAATTGGCTTGCGGTCTTGGGCTTGACGAGCATTTTCCACTTTTCCGGGATGATAGGCAGATCTTGCAGATTCCACCGCTTATACCGATCGTCATAGGCATCTGGCGGGGCTGTTTCAAGCAGGTGGCCAATGCACCAGGTTACAGTGGCCTGCGGGCCTGTCCAGCAGCCTTCGCCACGGCGAGTAGCGCCCAGCACCTTGGCAATGTCTTTGGCTTGGGAAGGTTTTTCGCACAGGAAGAGCCGCATAGCTATCGTCATTCAAATCAACAATAGCGTAAGCATGCTAAAACCGCAGCGCAGAGGCAATCGAAATCTGTATATGCATACAGATAATGCACGCTGCCAGCTTTATTTGGCGAATCGATAAAGTACGAAGTGGGCCGTCGATCATACTGTCATTCGGCCCAACCGGTTCTGCATTAGAACTTCAAGAGATCCACCATGTTAAGAATGGCAGTAGAGAACATCAGGGTAAAAAGGCATACCAGTGAGAGTTTAAGCTTTTTCAAGCCTGACTCCTGACGCTGGCGCTTGGCCTTTGTTAACGCCTTGATGGCTGCAGAGGGGCGAATACCGTTGTTCAGCATCCAACCCAGAATTTCATTTTCAGGCCGTCCTCTCATTACCGCTGAGGTAGCCAGTCGCGTTAGCCCTTCTGAGCACGCTTCGTCACGCATGAGTTAATCCAGTGATTTCGACCCTCTGAGCGTAATGCGATATGCATGAGGATTCAATGATGGCCGTATTACAAAAACGCATATTTATCGCTTACTTCGTCGGAAGTTGAGCCAGGTCAACCCGGCAAGTCAGCAGTCCCTTGGATCTACCTTGAAGGTAATCGACTCATGTGACCAGAACTTGACGACTATGTTGCAAGGCAGGGTGATATTCCTGGCTGAATGTAAACGCTATATGCACCTTGACGATCCGACCCCTGACAGTAGACTCTAAAATGAAACGTCGTTTCACAATGGCGAAACCTTTAATAATCACAACAATGAAAGGATCCCTATGAAAGCTCTCATGATCGAACAGGAGTTGCAGTGCCGCTTCCATGAGGTCGAGGCCATCGAGCCAGGGCCTGGAGAGGTTCAGGTAGCGGTTCGCCATGTAGGACTCTGCGGTAGCGATCTCAATACCTATAAAGGGTTGAATCCGTTAGTGGCACTGCCTCGTATTCCTGGCCATGAGATCGGTGGAGAAATCATCAAGGCAGGACCGGGCGTACCGCTGGACTATCGTGCAGGGCGGCGCGTCATTGTGGTGCCCTACACTGCATGTGGTCACTGCACCTCGTGCCGTCAGGGACGCGTGAATGCCTGCAAGACGAACCGGACACTCGGCGTTCAGCAGAACGGCGGGTTGGCCGAGCAGATCGTACTGCCCTACGAGAAGCTCATCCTGAACGATACCTTGCCAGCACGGCATCTGGCACTGGTTGAACCCCTATCGGTAGGTTTCCATGCCGCGAGACGCGGGCGGGTTGCCAAGGGGGACAGAGTGGTGGTCATTGGCTGTGGAATGATAGGCATGGGCGCCGTGGCCGGAGCTGTGTCACGGGGTGCAACAGTCATCGCGATGGATGTCTCCGAGACCAAGACCGAAATGGCGCGTAAATACGGTGCTTCACATACTATCGTGGCCTCGTCTGGTCATGTGGACAAGCAGATCGAAGCACTGACTGACGGTGACGGGGCTGATGTCGTCATCGAATGTGTGGGCCTGCCGGCCACGTTTACCCAGGCGATCGATATCGTGTCCTTTTCTGGACGTGTGGTGTACGTGGGGTACGCCAAGGAGCCGGTTTCCTACAAGACGCAACTGTTCAACCTGAAGGAGCTGGACATCATGGGCTCCCGTAATGCAACAGCCGAAGACTTTACAGCCGTCGTTCGCTATCTGGAGACCTTGGATCACTCTCCAGATGATCTGATTTCCAAGGTGTTTCCCTTCCAGGATGCCGAGCAGGCCCTGCCGTACTGGGATGCGGAGCGCGCTTCAACCTTGAAGATTTTGATCGAGCGATAACCTTTCCGATACCACGACGCCGTATCGCTTCTGCTTTACGGCCTCGCTTGCGCCTGCGTCAATTATTCATCCGGCGGTGGTATATGTTTCTAGAATTTAAATCGATTACACTAACGCACCAGCCATAGGCTGTTTTTGATTCATTTATCGTGCTGACAAGCAGGTCGGCTCAACATACGCTAGGGAAAGCATATGCGTCGTGTCTTATTCATAACGGGTCTTTCGTTTTCGCTTTTTCTTACTGGCTGCCAAGTAGTCAATACAACCAGTGGCGGAGCAGTAGGGGTCGAGCGTAAGCAATACATGTTCAGCATGCTGTCTGCCCAGCAGGTTGATCGGATGTACGCAGAGTCGTATTCCAGTTCAGTCAACAAGGCCAAATCATCCGGTGCGCTCGCCAACGAGACAGCAGAGGGCAAGCGTGTCCGTACGATTGCCAAGCGGCTGATCGATAGGGTTAGCTACTTCCGTCCCGATGCTGCTGCCTGGGATTGGCAGGTCAACTTGGTCAAAAATGATGAACTCAATGCCAACTGCGGTCCGGGCGGCAAGATCTTTGTTTATACCGGTCTGATCCAACAGCTAAAACTTACCGATGATGAGCTTGCAGCGGTAATGGGGCATGAAATTGCCCATGCGCTCCGTGAGCACAGCAGGGAAAAAATGTCTCGGGCGTATGCATTGCAACTAGGCCAAAGCCTTGGTGGCGCCTTGCTGGGCCTCAACCAATCGTCAATGCAAATTGCGAATAAGGTAACGGAAGTTGGTTTATCTCTCCCGTTCAGTCGATCAAATGAAAACGAAGCAGATCTGATTGGCCTGGAGTTGGCTGCCCGGGCGGGCTATAACCCCAATGCGGCGTTGAGCCTCTGGCAGAAATTTGCACAAGCCTCAGCCAGGATGGGCAATAAGACACCTGAGCTTCTGAGCACGCATCCCTCTGATGAGAGCCGCATGGCCTCGATTCAAGCAGCCGTCCCCAAGGTGATGCCCTTGTACCAAGCCAGCCGCAAGTCTTGAGTTCGATCTTTATCCATGGCTTATATGGATAAGGATATGCACTGCGATATCCTTATTCAGGCGATTTTAAGACATTAATTAAGATCCGCCCGGGTATCTTAACGAGCAGCAATACCCTTCTTCTGCTTTCGAGTTAACATCAGTGTTAACACCTGTCTACGTGAAAAAAGCCTCGGACGGGTACTTTTAAAACCCTTTGGCTGTTCCCCAAACGCTATGAATTCCTTTGTTTCCCTGCTCAATATTCTTGTCGTTGAAGACGATCCGGTGTTGGGTATGCACCTGCAGGCTCAGCTATCGGCGAGGGGATATGCGGTAGTGCTATGCAGTGATGCCTGTCGAGTCGCCACACTGTTGAAAGAACAGGTGTTCGATCTGGTAGTATTGGATATTCTGTTACCCAATGGCAATGGGCTTCACCTACTGGAGCAGATTCGTTCCTATAGTGCCGTGCCGGTTATCCTGGTCTCGGCGCTGGGTAGCGAGTCTGATCGTATCGTCGGCTTTCAAAAGGGAGCAGATGATTATCTACCCAAGCCCTTTAGCATGGCGGAGCTGGATGTGCGAATCGGAGCGCTGCTCCGGCGCATCGCGTTTGAGCGCTCGGCCATGGAGACAGCGCCAACCGTGCAGGGAGAGCTGTACTTCGATCTTATCCGGACCGATGTGGTTTATAAGGGGCAATGGGCGGAACTGACCACAACGGAATTTCGTATTCTCGAGCTATTGAACCGGCACGCTGGAGAGGTACTCAGCAAACCAGTGTTGTATCAGGAAGCTCTGCAACGTGCCTACTCACGCTACGATCGTAGTCTTGACATGCATGTCAGCCATATTCGCCGCAAGCTCCAGAGCATTGATTACTCGGCTTGCGAAGTTCGTACAGCCTGGGGGAAAGGCTACGTGCTGGTGTGTTCGTCTTCATGATACGACTCCCGTATCGGCATTCCCTGTTCTGGAAGCTGTCTGGTCTTACCATCGCCGCCTGTCTGGTCATCGTCTGGCTGAGCTTAAGCTGGGGACGCAGCATGGAGCACAGTCATTACGAACTGGCACAAGCCGATAAAGAGGAACTGCTGAATTATGCTGCTTCCGTTGAACAGGCATGGAGGACACAAGGCAAGGAGGGCGTTGAAACTGCATTACGACGTATCCGAGAGGGAGAACAGGTTTGGGCTGTAGCAGTTGATCGTCTTTATCAGCCGTTAGGTCAGCGCGCTCTGACGCCTGGTGATGCCGATCGGTTCAGCTTTATGCGCCGTCTGGATTGGCCGTTGAGTGGCCGTGCTACCGAATTGCCTGTAATGGATATTCCATTTCCTCAACATCCTGCAGCGGGCCGTCTGGCAATGGAATTGCCCGAGCGCATGTGGTCCGGCAAGCCTTCCGTTCTGGGCCGTCTGGTGATCCATGGGCTGTTTCCCATGGCTACCATGTTTCTGTTATGTATTCTGCTCTATCGTCAGCTCATGGTGCCTTTGAGATGGCTCCAAGAGCAGGCATCCTCTGCTTGTCGCTCAGGCAGAAAGCCTACAATCGGCGTAAGCGCTCGCAGCGATGAGCTGGGTGAGCTGGGACGCGCCTTTGATCACATGGCGGAGCGGCTGGAAGGTCATGTCGACTACCAGCAACGACTTCTGCGAGATATGTCCCATGAGCTGCGCACACCGCTGTCACGGCTGCGTGTGCTGTGCGAGTCCTCCGAGGATGCGAATACGTTGCGTGCCCGCCTTGAGCGTGAGTTAGCCGGTATGCAGGAGCTGGTCGAGACCACACTGGAGCTGGCCTGGCTGGATACGGATAGACCCTCGCTGCTATGCGAGCCGATCAACATGCAGTCGCTCTGGAATATCCTCATTGAGGATGCCTGTTTCGAGACGGGTTGGTCACGAGACGCTTTTGTATATCGCTTACCAGACAATTGCTGTGTACAGGCTCATTTGAATAGTCTGGCCCGTGCCCTGGAAAACCTTTTGCGCAACGCGATTCGTCACTCACCGGAAGGAGGAGATGTGATTCTGGGGGGGGCATTGTGAGGGCAGCGAGTGGTTGCTGTGGATACAAGACCAAGGTCCAGGGGTTGCAGAAGGTGCGCTCGACTACATCTTCGAGCCGTTTACCCGGCTCAATGGTGCCCGGCCTGGCGGTGACGGATTCGGCCTGGGTCTTTCCATCGCCCGATCGGCACTGATGATTCAGGGCGGAGCTATCTGGGCTGAAAACTGCAATCCAGGGCTTCGTGTGACCGTGCGCTTGCCTGCTGCTGAAATTGTATAGATTGTAAAAAAGCTTTCTTCTCAAATGGGAATGAATAGCATTTGCGCCAACTTTGGAGCGGTCTCGTTTCGAGATTTGTAAAACAGGAGTTGGTCATGCTGCGTATTCCTCATTCATCCACGCGACTGAGCATCGTACTGTGTGGGGCTCTTGCCAGTCATTCCGGCCTTGCGCTTGCCCAGTATGGCTCCAGCGAGCCGGTTGAGATGGAAGCTACCACGGTTATGGGTACCGCCGAGGAAGAGGCCAGGCAGGCCTTGGGTTCCTCAGTGATTACTGCAGAGGATATTGCCAGGCAACCACCGGCCAATGATCTGTCGGAGATTATTCGGCGCCAGCCCGGTGTCAATCTCACAGGCAACAGTGCCAGTGGCGCGCGCGGTAACAATCGGCAAATCGACTTGCGAGGTATGGGGCCTGAGAACACGCTGATTCTGATCGATGGCCTGCCCAGTACCTCCCGAAATGCCGTCCGCTATGGTTGGGACGGTGACCGTGATACGCGGGGTGAGACGAACTGGGTTCCAGCTGAAGAAGTCGAGCGTATCGAAATCCTGCGTGGCCCGGCGGCGGCCCGTTATGGCTCCGGTGCCATGGGTGGGGTCATCAACATCATTACCAAGCGTCCTACGGAGCAATGGCATGGCTCGATGACGTTTTATGCCCTGGAACCCGAAAGCGGCGATGAAGGCAACGGACGCCGTGCCAATTTCAACCTGAGCGGTCCGCTGACGGAAGCTCTGGCATTTCGAGTCTATGGCAATATCGCCAGGACTGATGCAGATGCTTTGAGCATCAATGAAGGACATCAGACCTCGGAAGGCAGTGTCACGGCGGGTCGGGAAGGCGTACGCAACAAGGACATCAATGCTCTACTCAGTTGGCAACTTGATCCGCAGCAAGTCCTCGATTTTGAAACTTCCTACAGCCGCCAGGGCAACATTTATGCCGGCGACACGATGCTCAATAACTCTGGCGGCAACGATGCCTTTGTTCGAAGTCTGTACGGCCATGAAACCAATGTATTGCAGCGCTCCAGCTTTACGTTGAAGCATAAGGGAACGTGGGATTGGGGTAATTCCACACTGGGCCTTTCCTATGATTACACCCGCAACTGGCGTCTGAACGAGGGACTTTCAGGCCGTACAGAGGGTGGGCCAAGTGAAGGGGATGGCGCGTTTATGTCGCGCCTGCGCAATACCCGCGCCTTTGGCAATCTTGATCTGCCTATCGACAGCGCAATGCCTCAGGTCTTAACCATTGGCGCCGAGTATTTACACGAGTCGCTAAGTGACCCTGGTTCTCTGCGTGCTCAGTCTTCTGATCCTGAGCCTGGCCAGATAGCAGGTTTTGATCGCACCCAGACCAAGACGACAGCCAACAGCTACGCCTTTTATGTTGAAGATAATGTGCAGGTTACAGACCGGACGGTGCTGACCCCTGGACTACGCTTCGATGACCATCAGACCTATGGTGATAATTGGAGCCCAAGTCTTAACTTGTCCCATGAGATCACGGACCGACTGACGTTCAAGGGTGGGATTGCGCGTGCTTACAAAACACCGAATCTGTATCAGAGCAATCCAAACTATCTTCTGTACAGCCGTGGTAACGGCTGTACAGCGATTACGTCTGGAAACGGAGGCTGCTATCTGGTCGGTAACGAAAACTTAAAGCCTGAAATCAGCATCAATAAGGAGCTGGGTCTGGCTTATGATGTCGGAACATGGAGAGCCAGTGCGACCTATTTCCGTAACGATTACAAAAACAAAATCGTGGGCGGAAACGAATTTATCTATCGATTGGGCGACACCGGGCCTCGTGTACTGGAGTGGGAGAACACCGGTAAGGCGGTTGTCCAAGGGGTTGAAGGCAACCTGTTCATTCCGCTGACTGATACCGTGGATTGGAACACCAACTTTACCTATATGATCGAATCCAAGGATAAGCAGACAGGCGACCCCTTGAGCATTATTCCCAAATACACCATCAACAGTACGCTGGACTGGTACGTCACTGAAAAACTCTCTGCACAGCTTAATGTTACCCATTATGGAAAGCAGGAGGCTCCTTCATACTCTCGGCGTACCAATAAGGATTATGAGGCTGCTGCCCAGAAGGACATTGATCCGTATACGTTGGTAGGCGTCAGCAGTGGTTATGAGTTCAACGAGCATTACAAAGTGCGTTTTGGTGTGAATAATCTGTTCGACAAGCGCATCTATCGAGAGGGCAACGCTTCGAGCGCCGGTGCGGTTACATACAACGAGCCGGGTCGTGCGTATTTTGCTTCCTTTACCGCCTCGTTTTAATGTTATTTACTTGGGCCGCCTGGCTAACCCGCTGCCCGTGCCGTATTTCTATTGTGGAGTTGTGTCATGAAGCGTGTTGATTCCAGTATTTTCCGTCTTAGCGTTCTTTTATGCAGTCTCGTGCTAACTACCACGGCAGGTTCAGCTTTGGCGGCTACTGTTTCCACTGCCCACGGCGAGCTGAAAACCCCGGATACACCTAAGCGGGTCGTGGTGCTGGATGAGGCGGCTATGGATACCGCGCTGGCAGTAGGTATTAAACCAGTCGCTACGCTGGCGAGTCGTGGTGGCACCAGCGTATCAAACTATCTGCAGGATCAGGCGGGGCAGCCCGCTATCGTGGGTACGGCTCGTGAAATTAATCTGGAAGCAGTTTTCAACCAGAAGCCGGACCTTATCCTGGCGCGACAGGATTTACCGCAAGAACAATATGCCAAACTTAGCCTGATTGCTCCGACGGTAGTACCAAAAGGAGGGGAGTCGTTAGCTGACTGGCGAGCCAACGCAGAGCTTTATGCCCAGGCGCTCAACCGTAGTGATGAATTGAAAAAGCAGTTCGATCAGATAGACCAGCGTGTTGTCAAATTGAAGACGCAAGTCAAACCAGGGCAAGTGTTGTCGGTCGTTCGTTGGAATCCACAGGGACCGATGGTCATGTCGAGCCATCTCTTTGCAGGCCAGTTACTGGAGCAACTAGGCTTTGCCAGTACGCAACTGGCCTCAGAGCTCAAAGATCGTCCTCATAGCGATATCTTGAGCCTTGAGAACCTGTCCAGCGCTGATGGAGACTGGATTTTCCTGGCCACCTTGAATGAGAAAGGTGATGAGGCCTTGGAGGCTGCTCGCAAGCAGCCTGCCTTTACTCGCTTGAAGGCCGTTCAGGCGAAGCAGGTGGCCACGGTTGATGGGCAGGTGTGGAGCAGCGGGTCAGGTCCGCTGGCTGCTGAGCATGTACTGGATGACGTGGAGCGTATCGTTCTCAAATGAAGGTGTCCGCTTCGCCTCGTTTGGATGTTCCGCTTATTGCCTGTTGTCTAACGCTGCTGGTGATTCTGCTCACCAGCTTGCTGCTTGGTGCCGGGGAGGTTTCCGTGCTCCGTAGCATCAATGTCTTGCTTGGGGGTGGGGACGATGAAGCTCGCTTTGTTGTCCTCGAGCTGCGTGGGGCGCGCACGTTATTGGGACTTCTTGTAGGTATGGCCCTTGGCGTTGGTGGAGCCGTTTTGCAAACGGCAACCCGCAATCCGCTTGCGGAGCCCGGACTCCTGGGTGTCAGCGCTGGTGCATCCTTTGCCATGGTGGTTGCCATTGCGCTCGGCGCCAGCGCAGCTACTGTCAATCTTGGCATGGCCATTACTGGAGCCATGCTTGGATGCCTGCTCGTTGTGGCGGTGACTCAAGTGCGCGGATTTGACGCCGACCCTGTTCGCTTGATCCTGGCGGGAATGGCGCTCACAGGAATTCTGGGCGCCGCCAGTACCTTACTGCTCCTGTATGACCAGCGTACTGCCGATGAAATTCGGTTTTGGGTCATTGGCGCCTTGGCAGGCAGGCCCGCAAATACCCTGTCCTGGGCGCTGCCGGGCACACTGGCAGGCCTGTTGGTCGTGGCCCCTTTGGTCAGACCCCTGGCCGCCTTGAGCTTGGGAGAGCGTATGGCCATTGGATTAGGGCATCACCCTCAATTGACCCGATTGATCGCACTACTAGGCGTTGCCATTTTAGTAGGGACTGCCACTGCAGTAGCTGGGCCTATTGGCTTTGTCGGATTGGTTGTGCCGTTCCTGGCGCGGAGAATGGTCGGGCCTGATGTCCGCCGTGTCCTTCCATTATCACTTGTCCTGGGGCCCGCGGTGCTGCTATTGGCTGATATCTTGTCGCGCCTTTTGGTCAAACCTTACGAGCTTCCCATTGGTGTTGTGACTGCCTTCATCGGTGCGCCAATCCTGATGATAGTCGTCCGTCAACATCGCCTGCCTTCCCTATGACCAAACCTTTTTCATCTCCAGTTACAGCTCGGTTTTGGTGGCTACAGGCAGGCCGTCAGGTGAGTGTACTCGTCTCGCGGAGAGGCAGTGTCGTTGCGCTGTGCCTGGCGGTGCTGTTGATCCTCATGAGCGGTATCAGCCTGGCGTATGGCGTAACCGGGCTTAATCCCTGGCTGGCGCTGAAGGCTGTCATCGGGCACGGCGATCCCATGCATTTATTTTTGATTCAAGAGCTTCGCTTTCCCCGGCTCCTGGCTGGACTTTTGACAGGGGCCGCATTCGGGTTGGGAGGGTGCATGTTACAAACCCTGGCACGTAATCGGCTTGCAACGCCCGGGGTTATTGGTATCGACAATGGTGCAACGGCCTTTGCTGTCGCTTCCATCGTTGCTGTCTCGACAAGCCTTGCGCCGTCGGTTCTTGCTTTGAGTGGTGCTGCAACTGCGGCGGCCATGGCGTTTGCCTTGGGCGGTGGTGCTGGCGCACGTGGGTATCGCTTCATTGTTGTTGGAATCGGAGTTGGTGCATTGTTTGGCGCCTTGACCAATCTGATGCTGGCACGTTCGTCCATCGATGCGGCCAACCAGGCCTATCCCTGGACGGTTGGCAGTCTTAACGCACGCTCCCCAGCCTCGGTTCAACTATTGGCTATTGGTTTGCTGATAGGTTTACCGCTAGCCAAGATCTTGGGACGCACCCTAGAGGTTCTCAGGTTTTCCGATTCGGTCGCCATCGGGCTGGGCGTGCGTATACGCCTGGCCCGGGTACAGATCCTTATGCTAACTGTTCTGCTCACGGCGTTAGCGGTCGCGGTTGCCGGTCCTGTTGGGCTTATCGCCTTGCTGGCACCCGAAGCGGCCCGCTATCTGGTCGGACAGCGCGGTGTCCCTATCGTGACCTCTGCATTAGCAGGAGCCCTTCTGATGATCCTGGCAGACTGGGTGGGAAGAGCCTGGTTTGCTCCTATTGAAATTCCAGTAGGTGTAGTGACTGCTGTCATCGGCGGACCTTACCTGCTCTGGATTTTATTGCGTCAACCTGTCCGGAAGTCGTTATGAGTAGTACTGTTTCACCGTTGCTGATAGCGACTAATGAGCATTCGGTTATTTTGGAGACCCGTCTTCTCGAGCTTTCTCATGGTCAGACGACTATTATCAATGGGCTTAATCTTAGGATCCAGCCGGGGCGGGTCACCGCTATTGTAGGGCCCAATGGGTGCGGGAAGTCTACGCTTCTGGCGGGTCTTGCTCGACTGCTCAAGCCGCGTGCGGGTGCGGTTCTACTCGATGGGAAGGTCATTGGTGAGCTGCCTTCCCGGCAGGTTGCCCGACAGCTTGCACTGCTGCCCCAGGATGCCAGCGCACCGGATGGATTGACCGTATCTGACCTAATCCGCTTTGGCCGGCAGCCTCATCAGGGCTTGCTAAGGCAATGGTCTACAGATGACGAAGCTGTTGTTGATGCGGCATTAAAAGCAGCGGATCTGATTGAACTGGCCGAGCGGCCGCTTGATTCGATGTCGGGTGGGCAGCGCCAGCGTGCCTGGATTGCCATGGCCATTGCTCAGCAGACGCCGCTACTCCTGCTTGATGAGCCAACCTCTGCATTGGACCTTGGGCATCAACTGGAGGTATTTGAGCTGATTCGCATGCTGGCCAATGCGGGCAAGACGGTGGTCATGGTGGTACATGACCTCTCTCAGGCCTGCCGCTACGCCGATCATCTGGTCGCCATGCAGTCTGGTCGTATTATTGCTGAAGGTGTCCCGGCCGACATTGTCACCCCTGAGCTTGTTGAGACCTTGTATGGCGTCCGCTGTGTTCTATTGAAGGATCCGGTTAGCGGAACACCTTTGATCGCCGGGGTCAGCCCGCGCTAATGGGACGCTCAATAGTCGTTTCTTTTCCTGAAGGCCCAGCGTCCTGCCAATAAGGTAAAGCTGGCAACCAGGATGACCAATATCCAGAAGCCGTGAGGCGCATCGGCGAGGGGGATGCCGCCCACGTTCATTCCAAAGAAACCTGCCACGATATTGATCGGCAAGGCCAGCACCGTGACCAGTGTCAGGGTGAAAAGGGTGCGGCTGGTTTGTTCGTTGATCTGTGCGGCGATTTCTTCCTGAATGAGTTTGATCCGCTCAATCAGCACGGCCAAGTCGCTGATAACCAGTGAAAACTCGTCGGTCGCTGCCCGTAGCTCCCTTACATCCTCCTCCATGAGAAAGCGCGGCGGGCGATTGAGCAGCCGCATCAGGGAGTTGGGTTCTAGGGCCAGCAGGCGTTGGATTCGCACCAGGGTACGACGCATGTTGCCAAGCTCGGCGCGGTTGTCGGCAAGTCGGGTAGAAAGTAGGCGGTCTTCGATACGATCAACACTCAGGTTGGTTTCTCGAACGATCTGGGTAAGTACCTCTTCTTGGTCACGCAGCAGGTGGATCAGGAGTTCCAGCGGGGAGCGAAAGCCCTCGCCCTTCTTGACCGCCGCGCGCAGGCGGTCCACCGAACGAAGCGGTTGATGCCGTACACTGATCAGCATGCGCCGGTTGGCACAGACATACAGCGTGGCTACATCATAGGCAGCCTGTCCGAAGTTCAGGACGACATCGTTGACAACCGCGAGCAGGGTTGCATCGACATGTTCAAGACGAGTAGAGCGTGACCCTTCACTCAGGATTTCAAAAAAGTAGTCGGGCAGATCCAGGTGGGTCATCATCCAGCGTTTGCAAGCGGCATGGGCCAGGTTCAGATGCAACCAGACAAACTCGTCTCGTTCCTCTAGTCGCTCAAGTGCCTCTGTTACTCGAAGTGTGTCGATCTGTTCGCCAGGCTCGCCGGGGCGGAATATGAATCCATAAAGGATTCCGGAAAGGTCAGAGTATTGCACGCCTGAAAGCAGCGATTGATCCATGCCAGCCCAAAACGGAGGAGTAATAAATCGCTGAGTAAAACCAAAGAATATGACAAAAGGATGACGGGTGAGCGGATGTGGAACATCCTGTTGTTCGAGGACTGGGAGAGCATGGGCTGCTCTCCCAGATCTGGCTCAGGTGACGACACGGTAGCAGGGTACATAGGGCGCGCCACCGGGCAGCTTCATCCGATGCTGGTCCACAAAGGCCTGCAACAGATGATCCAGCGGTTTCATGATGGCCGGGTCACCATGAATTGTGTAGGGACCGTATTGCTCGATCAGCCGGATACCCTTGTCCTTGACGTTACCTGCCACAATGCCTGAGAACGCCCGACGCAGATTGGCGGCCAGCTCATGGGGCGGCACCTCGCGGCTCAAGGTGAGGCTCGCCATATTTTCATGGGTTGGATCGAAGGGGCGCTGGAAGCTCTCTTCAATCTTGAGCATCCAGTTGAAGTGAAAGGCATCGTTACGCTCGCGACGGAACTGTTTGACGGCCTTGAGGCCTTTGGCCATTTCACGCGCCACTTCAGAGGGATCATCGATGATGATCTTGTAATGCTTTTGCGCCGCTTCGCCCAATGTGGCGCCAATGAAGGCATGTAGCTGTTCCAGGTACGGTGCAGCGCTGCTTGGGCCGGTCAGGATCACCGGGAAAGGCAGACCGGCATTTTCGGGGTGCATGAGAATCCCGAGCAGGTAGAGAAACTCTTCCGCCGTGCCTGCTCCACCTGGAAAGATGATGATGCCGTGGCCAACCCGTACGAAAGCCTCCAGACGCTTTTCAATGTCCGGCAGGATCACGAGTTCGTTAACGATCGGGTTGGGGGCTTCGGCGGCAATGATGCCTGGCTCGGTCAGACCCAGATAGCGACCGCCCGAGATCCGCTGCTTGGCATGGGCAATCGTGGCGCCTTTCATTGGGCCTTTCATCACGCCCGGGCCGCAACCGGTACAGATATCGAGGCTGCGTAGGCCCAATTCATGACCGACCCGCTTGGTGTACTTATATTCCTCGGTGCTGATTGAATGGCCGCCCCAACAGACAACCATCTTAGGCTCTACACCGGGTCGCAGGGTGCGGGCATTACGTAGCAGGTGGAATACGTAATCGGTAATGCCTTGCGAGGTATTCAGGTCGATCCGAACGCTTTCCAGCTCGCTTTCGGTGTAGACGATATCCCGTAGTGCACTGAACAGCATCTCACGAGTGCTGGCAATCATTTCGCCGTCGACGAAGGCATCTGCCGGTGCGTTGATCAGTTCCAGCCGTACGCCTCGATCCTGCTGATGGATGCGAACCTCAAAATCCTGATAGGCCTCAAGAATAGTCTTGGCATTATCACTGTGGGCGCCCGTGTTAAGGATCGCCAGGGCGCATTGGCGGAACAGGGTGTAGACGCTTCCTGAACCGGCAGTACTCAGTTGTTGTACTTCGCGTTGCGAAAGTGTTTCCAGGCTCCCCTTGGGGCTGACGGAGGCATTGATAACGTGTCTTGGAGCCATGCTTGATTCCTTATGACGAATACCACCACGCTAACGCGTGTAACATCAGGATGATGATCGCCGAGGCGATCGTGTAGTGCAGAGTGTTCTCTTCGGTACTGACCACCGGCGAGCTGTGAAATCACAGCAATTTGTATCATTGGCTTCTCCCTGACGCGAAAAGATTCCCAACGCAAGTGGCGCATGTATCCCACTCTATCCCTTGTTCACGTGAGTTACCAATACAGGCATGACGCGGCAACTGGGTAGAATGCGGCGGTTAGTACTGAGGAAGTAGCGGTGGATCTACAACAGGGTTTCGTCCTGACCCGCCATTGGCGTGATACAGCGGCCGGTACGGAAGTAGAGTTCTGGTTGGCGACCGATGAGGGACCACGGCGGGTACGCCTGGCCATGCAGCGTTCCGTGGCGTTTGTGCCGCTGGAACAGGTTGAGCCGATTCGTCGACTGATTGAGCACGAGCGGGAGGTGGAACTGCGCCCGCTGGCGCTGTCTGATTTTCGTCATCGGCCAGTCCTGGGGCTTTATTGTCACCAGCATCGACAGCTGATCCAGCTGGCCAGACAGATCAAGGACGCCGGGCTGGATATCTACGAAACGGATATCCGGCCACCCGAGCGATATCTGATGGAGCGCTTCATTACAGCACCTGTCTGGTTCACCGGTACTCCTGACGCGCACGGCGCAGTCCTGCAGGCCCAGCTCAAGCCCGCGCCTGACTACCGACCGCATTTAAAACTGGTCTCCCTGGATATCGAAACCAACGAACGAGGCGATCTGTATTGCATAGGTCTGCACGGGTGTGGCCAGCGGCAGGTCTATATGCTCGGACCCGCCAACGGTGACACCGAGGCCGTTGATTTCTGTCTGGAATACTGCCAGACACGTGCCGAGCTGATTGAGCGGCTCAATGGCTGGCTCACCTTGCATGATCCCGACGCCATTATTGGGTGGAACCTCGTACAGTTCGACCTACGCATCCTGCGGGAACATGCGCAACGCTTCGGAATGCCACTCATGCTGGGGCGTGGCAACGAGGCCGTCGAATGGAGGGAGCAGGGGAGCGAGCATAGGCACTATTTCGTATCAGCACCGGGACGGTTGATACTCGATGGAATTGAAGCGTTGCGTTCAGCTACGTGGTCCTTTTCCTCATTCAGCCTGGAGAATGTTGCCCAGAGCCTCTTGGGCGAAGGCAAGGCCATCGATAATCCCTATCAACGGATGGCATCGATCAATCGCATGTTCGCGCAGGATAAACCTTCGCTTGCACGCTACAACCTCAAGGACTGCGAGCTGGTTACCCGCATCTTTGAAAAGACGGAGCTTCTGCCTTTCCTGTTGGAGCGAGCCAGCGTAACGGGCCTGCCGGTAGACCGTAGCGGGGGTTCGGTGGCAGCTTTCACGCACCTTTACCTGCCACTCATGCACCGGCAGGGTTTCGTGGCGCCCAATCTAGGCGAAAAGGTGCCGGAGGCGAGCCCGGGAGGGTTCGTCATGAACTCGCGGCCCGGGCTGTATGATTCTGTGCTCGTACTGGATTATAAAAGCCTGTATCCGTCGATTATTCGGACCTTTCTGATTGACCCGGTGGGGCTGATCGAGGGGCTGCGCCAACCCGGCGATGACTACGCTGTCCCTGGTTTCAAGGGTGCGCACTTTTCCCGCACCCGGCATTGTCTGCCCGCGATGGTGGAGCGTGTGTGGGAAGGGCGTGAGGCGGCCAAGCGGGAACAGAACAAGGCGCTTTCCCAAGCGCTGAAGATCATCATGAATGCGTTTTACGGTGTATTGGGATCAAGCGGCTGTCGATTTTTCGATACCCGTCTTGCGTCATCAATCACGATGCGCGGGCATGAAATCATGCACCAGACGCGCGAGCTGATCGAGGCCCAGGGGTATACCGTCATCTACGGCGATACCGATTCGACCTTTGTCTGGCTCGGTCGTCCCCATGCCGAGGCCGAGGCTCAGCAGATAGGTCGGTCTCTTGTCCAACTCATCAATCGTTGGTGGCGCGAGCATCTACAGGAGACCTACGGCCTGGCCAGCGCCCTTGAGCTGCAGTTCGAGTCGCACTTCCATCGGTTTCTCATGCCCACCATTCGCGGTGCTGAAGAGGGCAGTAAAAAACGCTATGCGGGGTTGGTAAAAGGCGCTGACGGTACGGACGAGATGGTCTTTAAAGGGCTCGAAACGGTACGCACCGACTGGTCGCCATTGGCCCAGCGCTTTCAGCGGGAGCTTTATCTACGCATCTTCAATGCCGAGCCCTACCAGGATTACGTCCAGCGCTATGTCAGCCAGACCCTCTCAGGCGAACTGGACGAGCTGCTGGTCTATCGTAAGCGCCTGCGCCGTCGCCTGGATGACTACCAGCGCAATGTGCCACCGCATGTACGAGCGGCCCGCATGGCAGATGCTTACAACGACGAAAAAGGTCGACCGAGGCAGTACCAGAACGGCGGATGGATCAGTTACCTGATGACGAAAGCCGGCCCGGAACCGCTCGAAGCGCGTCGATCGCCGGTGGATTATGACCATTACATCGAGCGCCAGCTCAAGCCCATCGCTGACGCTATCCTGCCTTTCGTGAATGACCGGTTCGCCAGGTTGATCGATGTTCAGCTGGATCTCTTTTGATAGTAGACGCATCCATCAAGCGCTCTTTCAGGCTACCGATACGGCAAGAGGCCATAAGATGTTTATATGAAGAGGTGAAGTGATAGGCTTGTGGTCCCGCCGCTTAACTGATCCGATAAGGAAGCATGTGATGACTGCTCAGGCACCAACGCTCTATGTGATCCGGCATGGAGAGACCGACTGGAACGTTGAGAGTCGCATGCAGGGCCGCCGAGACATACCGCTCAACGCCAAGGGTCGAGAGCAGGCACAGGCGGTGGGGGTTCTGCTCGATTGGCTGTTACCCAGTCCTGGTGCGCTGGACTTCGCTTCAAGTCCTCTGATTCGCGCCCGTGAAACAATGGAGATCGTTCGGGCCCAGCTCACGTTGGCACCCGAGCAGTATCGTGCCGACGAACGCCTTGCTGAGATTTCGTTTGGTACATGGGAGGGGCTTCGTTGGGATGAGATTGAGGGCCGCTATCCTGAGGCCTTTACCCACTGGAGAAAGGACGCCTTTAACTTCCAGTTCGAAGAGGGCGAAAGTTATGCCCAGGCCCTGCTTCGACTGGCTTATTTCCGAGAAGATCTGAAGCAAGACACCGTGCTGGTTGCCCATGCAGGCATTATCCGAACGTTGATGGCGCTATATGGGTGTATTCCATACGAACAGGCGCCACACCTGCTGATTCCGCAAGGGCAGGTACTCATGCTTCGCCCTGAATCCTTCTGCTGGCTAAAGGGAAGTCAGGCTCCCAGCGGCAACTGAGCTCTGCCATCTGCCAATGCTGAGACTAGGGGTTTTAGAACCGTGTCAGCCTATTTCCCGCTCGGTATAGCAAAAGGCTTACACGCTGTGTGCAGGGTTGGCGCTATGGCGTTCCTGTATTGCTCTGTATTCTATGCGCATCACTTGAGCACAGGATGTGCTGCATCAGATCACGGATGATTGATTAGCCAGGATGGCTGCTCTGCAGGATGCAGAGAGAGTGAGTAAAAAACCCCGCTTCGGCGGGGTTTTTGTTTTTGCGCTGAAAACATCTAGTTTTCACCAGGGCAGGCCGCCTGTAGCAGACCGCCCTGTGTGAGTGATTTAGATAAACAAGGCGAACAGCACTGCGCCAAGCACGAGGCGATAGATCACAAATGGAAGCATGCCGATTTTGTCGAGGGCCTTCAGGAACAGCTTGATGCACAGCAATGCTGAGATGAACGACAGCCCGACACCCCAGGCAATATCGACCCATTGTGCATCGGTGCCCGTCTGGATCAGTTCAACGGTCTTGAGTCCCCCGGCAGCCAGGATGAGCGGAATCGACAGCAGGAAGGAAAAACGGGCTGCTGCCTGACGCGTAAAACCAAGCAGTAGCGCTGCGGTCATGGTGATACCGGAGCGTGATGTGCCGGGGATCAGCGCTAGTGCTTGCGCCAGACCAATCACCAGGGCTGATTGCCAACTCAGGCTATCCATGTCCCGGGTACGGCTGCCTTTGGCGTCCGCCCACCACAGGATCAAGCCGAAAACGATGGTGGAGGTCGCGATTACCAAGGCTGCACGGGCATAGCTTTCGATGTAATGCTCCAGCATGAGGCCTGCCAGTGCTGCTGGAATAGTACCGATAATGATCGCCCAGCCAAGCCGGCTTTCCGGGCTCGACTGGCGCGTTACAACTTGGCGGGTCCAGCCCATGGCTGTCGCCAGAACCTCATGACGAAAGGCCAGAACCACCGCAAGAAGGGTTCCTACATGTACGGCCACATCAAAGGCGAGCCCCTGGTCCGGCCAGCCAAAGAGCTGGGAGGGTAGAATCAGGTGTGCGGAGGAGGAGACAGGTAGAAACTCGGTAATCCCTTGAATGAGTGAAAGGATTAATACGTGGAACCATTCCATTAGGTGTCCTTACTGCATAGCGGTAACTGAGTTAAAGCTGGACACTGCTAGCCCTGCGATGCAAACACAGCAGGCAGTTGCCCAAACATGAATTGCATTGGGGGACAAAAATGGGGTTAGTTCCTTTCAAAGCCAATATGATTTTGAGAGTGTGATTCCTTTCACTCAAAAAGATCCCATTTTCAGAATCATCCACAAAGGTTAAACATTTTTTTCACGTAATTTTTACAAGCGATCTAGTAAGGAAGCATTGCCGATTGGGTTGGCGATGGTGACGGTACTGGCTGTATCAGTCGGATAAAGAAGACATACACAGGGTGAGATGGCTGTTGAAACTGGCTATGGTTCGGGCTGACAGGCAGGCGTTATTCCGGCCCCTCGATACTTGAGACGTGGCGCGACTCATATCAGGTATTGAATATGCAGTCTTCCGTGATAGGCGGAGGGGGCTACCTCTGCTCTGACGCCATACACCGAATGGATAAGCTCTGCCGTAAGCACCTCCTGCGGCCGTCCTGAGGCAATGCAGCGGCCTTTGTGTAGAACGGCCAGCGTATCGCAAAACATAGCCGCCAGGTTCAGATCATGGATGGCCAGGACGCAGGTCAGTGGAAGGCGGTGAATCAGTGAAAGCAGCTCGAGCTGATGCTGGATATCCAGATGGTTGGTCGGCTCGTCCAGCAACAGTTCGGTTGGCTCCTGGGCCAGGGCGCGCGCAATCTGTACCCGCTGGCGCTCACCACCGGAAAGCGTGTGCCAACGCTGATGCCGGCTGTTGTGCATGCCAACATGCTGTAGCGCTTGCTCCACCACTTGGTCATCCCTGGCTGTCCAGGGCGAGAGTACCGTTCGGTGAGGCGTTCTGCCCAGACGTACCGTTTCCAGGACCGATAGGTCAGCCTCGGTCGAAGCGTGCTGCTCGACCATAGCGATTCGCCGCGCCACCGTACGGCGAGGCAGGCGGCTTACCGGGTCGTTATCCAGCGTGACGCTGCCGTCCGTAGGGGTGCGCAAGCCTGCCAGCAACCGGAGCAGCGAAGATTTTCCCGACCCATTAGGGCCGATCAGACCTATGACGCCTCCCTTGGGAATTTCCAGCGTTACGCCATCCACCAGCAGGCGACGACTCACCGACCAGGAGACGCGATGTGCAGCCAGGGTCATGGTGATGTCCTCGTACGATACAGGATCAGCGCAAAGGCCGGCGCACCTACCAGCGCGGTCACGACCCCGATAGGCAGGACCTGATGGGGAACCAGTATGCGAGAGACGATATCCGCCAGCACGAGAAAATTGGCACCCAGCAAAATGGATGCGGGCAGAAGTCGAGTGTGCGACGGACCTACCAGAAAGCGTGCGGCATGGGGAATGACCAGGCCTACAAACCCTACCGCGCCTACAAGGCTGACCATCGTAGCGGTAATCAGTGCTGTCAGCGCAAAAAGAATCAGGCGCACGGCGATTACCGGAACACCCAGAGAGGCTGCGGTTTCTTCACCAAACGAGAACGCATCCAGCGTACGGGCGAAAAACAGGCAGGCCACGAGGCCAATGCCGACCGCACCCACGGCCAGGGTGACGTCCGGCCAGCGGATACCGCCCAGACTCCCCAGGAGCCAGAACATCACGCTTCGAGCCTGCTCGGCGTTGGCGGACGTCGACACGATATACGCCGTCAGGGCGTTGAAAAGCTGGGAGCCTGCTACGCCTGCCAGCAAAATGCGGGTCGGTCCACTGTTGAGCTTTGCTGCCAGAAGCAGAACCAGTACGAAGGCCAGCACTGCACCTAGGAATGCCCCAACTGAGAGACTTAGGGTGCCGGCACCTATGCCCAGCAACATAACGACAACCGCTCCGGTAGACGCACCCGCCGAAATGCCCAGCACGTAGGGTTCGGCCAGCGCATTGCGTAGGAGAGCTTGCAGAATCGCACCGCATAATGCCAACCCGGCACCGCAGGATGCAGCGACCAGAGCGCGGCTCAGTCGATATTCCCAGACAATGCCTTGCTGAATTGGGTTAAGTACATAGTCTCCCCAGCCCAGCCCATTGAGGATGGCCTTCAGCGTAATATCGAAGGGAATCTGCATTTCTCCCAGCGATGCCGCCATTAATATCGAAACGCCCAGCGAAACCAGTGACAGCAACGCAAACAGCAGGCGCCAGGGCCTGCCGCGATCATTGGACAGCGGTTGTATCATTGGACTGGCCTGGAGTGAGACGTTTCCAGAGCACTGGAAATCGCCTCGATACCGTCCAGAACGCGCATCGAAGGATTAAGTGACTGCGCATCCACAACGATAATCTGATTATTCCGGACGGCCTTGAGCTGACGTGTTACGGGATCGCTGCGAAGAAAGGCAAGTTTTTTCTCCACATCGTCTGCCGGATAGAGGCGTCTCTCCATCCGCGTGATGACAAGCAGATCCGGATCCTGGGCGGCAATCTGCTCCCAGCTGACGCTGGGCCATTCATCGTTGCTCTGGGTAACGTTATTCAGGCCGAGCACCTCTGAAATATACGCCGGGACACCCTGCTGACCGGCTACCCATGGATCACCTTCCAGGCGTGAGCTGGAAAACCAGTACACGACCGACTGAGGCATATGCTTGTGTTGCCCGGCTTGGGCAATAGCCTGCTTCAAGCGCTCATCCAACTGATGGGCCAGGGCATCCCCGCGCGCCTGGACATCAAAAATACGTGCAAGCTCGTGGATTTCCTGAGCTATTAGATCGAGCGTGAACGGTTTGGTGCGGCTACCGTCGGCATTGGACGTAGCCGTTACCTCTTTCCCCTCGCAATCGCTCGGCGCTATATAGGCAGGGATACCCAGTGACGCCAGCTGTTCGAACGTGGCCACTTCGCCATTCGGACCAACATGGTAGGTGTATTGCGCAGCGACGAAATCCGGCGATGTGTTGGCGACCGCTTCAAAGCTGGGTGCGTTATCAGCAAGCCGAGGAATCTTATCGTTATCGGCCTTGAGGGTGGGCTGAATCGGACCGAACCAGATGCCTGTTCCCACCATACGATCAGCCAGGCCCAGTGAGAGCAACAACTCTGTACTGGCCTGTCCCAGCGTAACGGCTCGCTTGGGCGAATCCGCAAAGGTCAGTGTATGTCCGCAATTGTTCACGGTAAGCGGATAGGTCGTATGGTTTTCAGCCAAGGCAACGCTGGTAAATGAGGTGACTGATACCAGAAGTAATCCCAGCAGTGGAATGAGTCGACGAGCAGGCATCGCCGATTTAACACAAGCAAACCGCATGATATTCCTTGTAAGGGATGACACGTCCCATTAAACGCCCATGATAACCCTCAAGCCGCTATCCATGCTTGAGCCTGAATAACGTAAAGGGTTTAAGGCAGGTTCTACACTCATTCACAACGGTGCGACCAAGTAATGCTCGGCATGAAAGAGCGAAGCACGCTTCTACAATCTACTGTGGTGTCCGATCAGTTGGTTGCCTGATCGTCTGTCCAGTCCCCAAAAGGATCGGGCCAGGTACGCCAGACGTGCGACCCTAGTGCAAACTCCTGATCGGTTAGCAGGCAACAGTCAAGCTCATTCTTCAATAGGTTGAAGTCCACATTCTGACCGATAAACACGAGTTCCTGGCGGCAGTCGCCTACCTCCGGGTTCCAGCAAGCCATGATGCTCTCCAGGCTTTCTTCATCCTGAGGCCAGGACGTTTTAGGGACGAAGCGCCACCATTGGCCCGCCGGGCCATGGCGCATGAGCCCTCCCGCCTGAGACCAGCTACCGGCTACTTCTGGCTTGGAGGCCAGCCAGAAGTATCCTTTGGAGCGAAGCAGTCGGCCGTTATGCCAATCCTGATTCAAAAAGTCGAAGAAACGTTGGGGATGAAAGGGGCGGCGTGCCTTATAGGACGTAGAGGCAATGCCATACTCCTGCGTTTCAGGAATATGCTCGCCACGCATTTCCTTGAGCCAGCCCGGCGCATGTGCGGCGCGTTCAAAATCGAAAAGGCCGGTGTTGAGAATCATGTCCAGTGGGACGTCACCCATTACCATTGAATGAATACGGGCATGGGTATTGAGTCGCTTCAGAATCGCAACGAGTTCTTCGCGTTCGGCCTGGCTGATCAGGTCTATCTTGCTGATCAGAATGACGTCTGCAAACTCTACCTGCTCAATTAGCAAGTCGGTAATGGAGCGCTCATCATCGTCACCCAACGTCTCACCGCGCGAAGCCAGGCTGTCGGCATTCTGGTAATCCTGCAGAAAGTTGACACCATCTACAACGGTGACCAATGTGTCGAGCCGTGCGAGATCGGCAAGACTGGTACCCTGTTCGTCTCGAAAGGTAAACGTCTCGGCAACCGGAAGCGGCTCGGAAATGCCAGTCGACTCGATGAGCAGGTAGTCGAAGCGGCCTTCACGTGCCAAGCGGCTGACTTCTTCAAGCAGGTCTTCACGCAGCGTGCAACAGATGCAGCCGTTGCTCATTTCGATCAGTTTTTCTTCCGCGCGATTGAGGCTGACGTCACGTTGCACTTCGCTTCCGTCGATATTGACTTCGCTCATGTCGTTAACGATGACCGCAACCCGCCGGTTTTCACGGTTTTTAAGGATATGGTTCAGCAAGTTGCTCTTGCCGGCACCCAGAAAGCCGGACAGTACCGTTACAGGCAATGAAGAAAGAGAAGGGGAGGGATCAATCCTGGCGGACATGGCGTTCACGTTGTTCCTGTCGTTGCTTGGCTTCGATACAAAGGGTGGCCGTCGGGCGTAGCAGGAGTCGGCCAAGGCCTATAGGCTCACCCGTTTCCTCGCACCAGCCGTAGGTACCTTGAGCCAAGCGATCGAGAGCGGCGTCGATCTTGTCGATCAGCTTTTTCTGGCGCTCCAGTTGGCGTAGCTGCCATTGCTGCTGCTCTTCCCGGGTGGCGATGTCCGCGGCATCTGCAGAATACTCAAGCGTTCGTAGGGCCTGGAATTCAGCATCGATCTGGCGAGACAACTCTTTCCGTTCGGTCTCCAGCCGCTGTTTGAAAAAAGCCTGTTGGGCTTCACTCATATAGGCTTCTACAGGTTGTGCCATGAGCTCATGCTCGTTCATAAGAAATAACCTATAAATGTTATAACATAACAATACAGGATCGTTTAGGACGAATCAATGCCTCTCCAGCTGTGCCTTTTACGGTAGCGAGATCAGTTAGGCCGAGCTACGCAGCCAGTCTATAAGTGTAACCACGCATCTGAAGGGGATTAAAAGTCAACGTGCCCCAACCGATCCGTTGGGGCAGTGAGAGATTCAGTTGAAATGAACAGGCTTTGTGTCTGCCTGAGGCTCCTCAGGCGCCCATAGTTCGGTAGCCCATTGAGCGCATATCTGACGGGTGAATGGCTGAGGGTGGGAGACGGCATAACCCTGTACATAATCCACCCCGAGCACTTTCAAGGCCTCGATAATGGCGGAAGTCTCTGCAAATTCGGCAATGGTGCGTTTGCCGGTGAGATGACCCAAACGATTGATCACATCAACAGTGGCTCGGTCGACCGGATCTTCCAGCAGGTTTTTCACAAAGCTGCCATCGATCTTGAGATAGTCCACCGGCAAATGTTTGAGGTATGTGAACGAAGACATCCCTGCGCCAAAATCATCTAGAGAGAAGCGAAAACCCAACTCTCTTAGGGTCTCGATAAACGTACGTGCGGCATTGAGGTTGGCTATGGCGTGGGTTTCGGTAATTTCAAAGCAGATCCGGTTGGGCGCAACTGCGTGCAGGGCCAAACGATCCTGAATGTAATCAATCAGGGACATATCGCCCAATGACGAGCCTGACAGATTAATAGCGCATACGCGTAACAGCTCCGGCGGCAAGGTGGCGCAGATAGCAAAGGCCTCGTTGATGACCCAGCGATCCAATAATCCCATGAGGCCGTAGCGTTCGGCAGCAGGAATGAACGCGAACGGGCCTATCAGCGTGCCTTGTTCATCGTGAAGCCGGAGCAGGACCTCGACATGGCGATCATGTGCAGTCTGTGGGCCAACTCCATAGATAGGCTGCGCGTAAAGACAGAAGCGATTCTCATCCAGCGCCTTGTGAATTCGCTGCACCCAGGTCATTTCGCCCTGACGCTGGGTCATTTCCTTATCATCATAGGTGTAGACCTGGATCCGGTTGCGGCCTTTGTCCTTGGCGGCATAGCAGGCAAGATCCGCCATGCGTAGGGCATCTTCACTACTGAGTTCCCGGCCGCCCAGATGGACGATACCGATGCTCAGGCCCACCTTGAAGGATTGGCCTGCTGCCTGGAAGTCCTGACTGCGGGCCAGCAGCCGCAAGCGCTCGGCAAGGGACTCGGCAGCCTCAGGGGTGCAGTTTTCCAGCAATACACCAAACTCATCACCTCCCAGTCTTGCCAACGTGTCGTTGGCATCCAAGAGGCTTTGAAGGGAGGTGCAGAGCTGCAGCAGCAGGCGGTCGCCCTGAAAGTGGCCGGTGGTGTCATTGACGATCTTGAACTGGTCTACATCGAAAAAAAGCAGAGACGCGTGCTTGTCCTGTGTGTTTTCCAGCAGCAGTGTTAGCCGCCGCTCGAACTCGCGTCGGTTAAGCAACCCTGTCAAAGGATCGTGAGCGGCCTGCCATGCCAGCTGATCAAGGTATTCCCGTTCGCGAGTCCGGTCATGCAACACCAGGACAGCGCCCGCCTGTCCATTCACCTGTCCCAATGGAGCGCTGGCAAGGGCAACGGGAAGTGACTTGCCGTTACTGCTGCGCAAGGTGTAGTGCGTGGTTACGTCGCTGGATTGCCATTCGCCTGCAAATAGCCGAGTGCTGACAGGCGCTGGGACTAAGGAGCCACTGTCTTCAGTCTGGATATCCAGTAGCGCATCGACAGGCTTTCCTACAGCCGCTTCCGCTGTATGACCAATCAGGCGCGCCGCGGCCGGATTGAGATATTCCAGACGCCCATTGGCATTGACTGCCATAACGGCATCGACGATAGAGGCGAGGATAATCTGTGCCCGTTCTTTCTCTTTTTGAAGTGCCCGCTCGAACGCGCGGCGCTGCATGACTAGCGTATGCATCCGCCAGGTCGTCAGGCCCACCAGCAGCAGAGCAGTTCCCAAATTGATGAGAAGCAGGACGTGAATGAAGTGACGTGAGGCTTCCCCTAGCACACGAGAAAAGGCAATGGTTTCCGGCAGCATACGGTTATGCAGCATGAGCAATTGTTGCTTCCAGTGCTCACGGTCTCGCAGCGACGCGTCCGCTGAGCGGGCGTATACCGTTTGAGCCAAAGCCTGAAGCTCATCCATATGAGGATCGGTCACATGCCAATGATTGATAACTTGCCGAAGTGGATCGACAGTATGAGCCCAGCGAAACAGGCGGATCATACCCGGCATGTCAGCAGGGTGATTGCCCGCCGCAACCAGCAGTCTATAAGCCTCTTCAGGATTGCCACGTGCCGCTAGCAGGTCACGCGCCTGCCGATCGAGCTGATTGACCTTGAAGTAGTCCAGAAACATCTGGTAGTGGCTCGGCTCGCCCGTATCGATGTAAGTGTTCAACGCCAGCATGGCGTTGCCCAGGCTTTTGCTCCATAAGCTCTCAGCCGTCACATAGCCTCTGACAGTCGACAGCAGATTCAGACTGGCAACAGCCACCAGCGCCTGCAGGCAGACGATAAAGATGAAGGGCCATACGACTCGATGAGTACGTTGGCTGGTGGCTTTCGAACGTTTGAACATGAAACCTTTCCAGCAATGCCATAAGTGGCAGTTTGATGAAAAGGTATCGGCGGAAGGTGCGTTTAACTGTTGCCGGATTTACGGGTTTTTACAAAAAAAAGCGAACCGCTGGAGGACGGCTCGCTAAAGAAAACAGCAGGAACAGGTGTGTCAGTTCAATACACGTTGCCGCGGTGCAAACAGACGGCCACCAAACACATTGACTGCTAGGCCCCCCATGACCAGCAGGGCACCGACCAGCTGGAAGGACGTGAGCTGCTCATCCAGAAATACAGCTGCCGAAGCGATACCGATAATCGGCACCAGCAGCGAAAACGGTGCAACCTGGCTTGCCGGATAACGCGAGAGCAGACGGCTCCACAGGCAGTAGCCCAGCAAGGTTGCAATGAAGGCCAGATAAATGACCGCCAGAATCGATGACGTGCTGATCCCTTGCAGGGCGCTTACTATCCGGTCAGGACCTTCAAGCCAGTACGACAGTAGGTAAAAGGGGATCGGTGGAACAATGCTGCCCCATACGACCAGTCCCAGCATATCGACCTGACCAATACGCTTGGTGACGATATTTCCCATCCCCCACATGGCGGCCGCGCAGAGGGTGAGGACAAATCCCAATACGCTCAGGTTACCGCCACTTTCCATCCCAATGAAAATCAGCCCACCTGCAGCAATGATAAGGCCGATGAGGTTCTGGGGGCGGAAGCGCTCGCCCAGAAAAAGAACGGCCATCAGCAACGTAAAAAATGCCTGAGCTTGGAGTACCAGAGAGGCAAGGCCTGCCGGCATACCCACATACATGGCCGAAAACAGAAAGGAAAATTGGCCCAATGAAATGGTGGCGCCGTAGGCCAGCAACCATTTCCATGAAATGGCGGGTCGCTTGACGAAGAAAACTGCCGGTAAGGCAGCCAGGGTAAAGCGCAGCGCGCCAAGCAGCATGGGAGGTACGCCATGCAGTCCGATCTTGATCACCACGAAATTAAGCCCCCACGCCACAATGACGACCAGGGCTAGAAGCAGATCCTTAGGGGACATGTGCAACCCGTTATCCAGATGAGGCAGCCGCAGGCTGCGAAATAAAGCCGGTCTGGCATCCCTGACTGGCCCCATGGTTTGTACCTTAGGTGGTAACACCTTGTAACTATAGATACAGCTGGATGAATTTCAGGGCGAACAGTAAGGGGAGAGCGCCTGGTATTCGTGTCGTTGCACGCCGTGCTCTGGCTGATTGCGTCCAATACCCGTTTCGTTTTATTGGTGTGTTCGACACGCTGCGCATGGCTAGGCGAAACTTTGACCCTGCGAGCTGCGTATGCCTACACCTTCCCGCATTATTTGCTTTGAGCTTATCTGATTTAAAAACCGGGTAGCGGCGCTAAGCGAGACTTGATAACTACTTCTAGGGCATTAGAAGTCAATAATACCAGCCTATTTAAGAGTGCTACTGACCAAGACAGTATCGGTGCTAAAAACAGGTAATCAGCTTTAAGGATAGTGTCTGATGTGGCCCGCCGTTTGGGCGGGCCATCTTCTTTCTATCGTATAACGGTACTGGATTGACTGCTCGCAGCGTTGGATGTCTGCAGCAGACCTTGAGGCACCTTGAACGGATTGCCATAAGCCGTGATGTATTTGCGCCCAATGAGTGAGGAGCCGACCGTGTTCAAGTGGTCCCCATCCATATAGAGCGGTACATTCTCGAGCGACGAGTAGCAGCGTTCGGTATCACAGATCACCCTTTTCGGGTCGATCACAACAATGCCTGGATGTACCTTGCTCAGGTTATCGATAATCGTGTCGAAGTCCTTTTGCCGCTCATTCACCGCAACGACTGGAATAGAGCAGTCGCCATCCAGTTCGAAGGCCAGCTTCTTGATATCGCAGCGGTGCAGGTCTTCGCCCATTTCTGGAACATCCTCGATAATGACAGGCGTAGCACCAGACGCCACAACCTTGGCCACTGCGTTTTGAAGACCGGTCTGCAGCGTGTTCATGGCGATAAAGTCGTCACTGGGCGCGTCGGGGCGGATGCGGTAGAAATCCGTCATCCCCGGCTCGTTCAAGCCATACAGATACATGGCCCAACGCCCGGACAGAATCACATACTTGAACTGACTCTTTTCAATCAGGTTACTAATGACCGGGGAGGTCAGCTCAATCGACTTGTCGACGTGATTGCGACGTGGGTTCACATGAACACCTGCCACACCTGGCAGGTAGATGGTATTGGAGCGGGTTATATCGTATCCGCGAAGATTAGCCTCCTTGAGCATGACATCGATCATGCCGGTAATTGCCCCGGCGTGCGAATCACCTACCAGCAGAACATCTACTTCTTTCTTGTCCTGAACACCAAGTTTGCACTGATCTGCAGATAACGGATTCAACAGGTCCGCGCCGTTGAAACATCCTGCCCTTAGCTTGGGGAAAACTTCCTTGACGTTTTTATCCATTGTCAGGAGCGTACTGTCGTACCTGGACGCAAAGCCTTCCAGCTTGGCAGCTACCACTAGAAATGACGTTGTCATCAGGACCGGCAAGAGATAAAGAAACGCGAAGGTGTTTTGCGGCTTGAATTTGATCTGAGTACGGAAAGGCTGCTCCACGAAGCGCCAACTGAGGTATGCCAGCGCAAGGGAAACGCTGACCAGCATGATCTGATCTGTCGCCGTAATCTTTCCATGAACATAGTTATGAAAAGCGATCAGCGGCCAGTGCCATAGATACAAGGAATAGGAAATCAGGCCAATGAACACCAGCGGCCGCAACGACAACAACTGAGACGCTACGGTACGATGATGACCGCCGGACCAGATAAGTAATGCTGCTCCCAGGCATGGCCAGAGTGCATTCAGCCCTGGGAAAGGACTTGCCTTGTCCAGTACCAACGCCGGTATCAGGATCAGAGCAAGACCTGCCAGACCTGCAAGGGTAGACAAGTGTTTGCCGGGACTACCCAGTGTTCTCCAGTGCATGGCCAAAGCGCTTCCAATCAGCAGCTCAAAGGCCCGTGTCGGCAAGAGATAGTAGGCGGACAATGGCTTGTATAGCGCGCCTAGCTCGGAGATGACAATGGCAACGACCAGTACGGCAAGGATCGCCCAGTTGAACAGTTGTTTACCTAACAGGCGATAGCCGAGCAGAAATAGCAACGGCCAGACAAAATAGTACTGCTCTTCAACCGCCAGTGACCAGGTATGCAGCAGGGGAACCTCGTGACTGCTGGATGAAAAGTAGCCATCCGTATCTTTCCAGAAGTAAAAATTCGAAAGTCCGAAGTAGGAAAACAATGCACTTCGGCTAAAGCCAATCAAATCGTTTGGTAATAAAACAAAAAAAGCGGCAATGCTTGTGCAGAAAATGACTACTGTCAGTGCAGGCATTAAACGCTTGATGCGGTTTAAATAAAAACGGGTAAAGCTGAAACTGCTCCGTTCGGCCTGAGCGGCAATGTTTTGTGTAATCAGAAAACCTGAAATCACAAAAAAGACATCGACCCCTATAAATCCACCCCCAAAACCAGAAACCCCAACGTGGTTAAGTAATACAAGCAGCACAGCTATTGCTCTTAGACCATCTATGTCACTTCTGTAATCCCTTTCCATGAATAAACATGCTCCGATGAGATGAGAACTTTCACGGCTGCTAAGTTAGTTCATGGCAAAAAAGAGTAGAATTTTTTTTGAGAATTAGATCAATTATTCGACATGTACTACGTGGTTAATTTATAAAGTAAACTACAAATAATGTGCGCTTAATATCTAGGACTATGTGATGTCAATATGGGTTGCAACGATTTTAATGAGTTATCAAATTGCCACTATATAAGGCGCAGCAGCTGATTGGTTCTCGTTGGTTTGGCTTTTAAAAAAAGAGTAAGAGGATAGGGTGAGGGAGCGGGCTGCTTCATCTTTGCGGCATACAAGATGTATTGGTCAAATGGCTATCATTGTTTAAGCAGGGTGAGTTTCTTTACGATGAAGGGCTCTATCGCACTGCTTTCATGGTGCGCGTCTGGTTAAAACTGAAGTCAGATGAGCCGTAGTGGCTGTCATGGCGTTTATCTGACCGATCATAAATGGAATTATTGAAAGAGAACTCAACCAAATGACGATGACCTTTGGAATTATATCGCTGTATATAATTTCGCTCTTCGTACTTGACCATGTCTTCAACAAGACCACTATCCTGTCAAGTCAAGCGCTTTTACGATCTTCTCCGCTGGATGCACTCAGGGGCTTGCTGGCGACATCGGTCGTATGTTCCCACTTTTTTGTTACCTATAACTGGAAGGCAACGGGAGAGTGGGGCAGGTCTGATAATACCATCATGAACAATATGGGCGCGGTTCCCGTATCTATGTTCTTTATGATCACCGGATTCCTGTTTTTCGGAAAAATTTATAACAAAAGTAGTATTGACTGGAAAAGGGTTTTTAGCTCTCGAGTCAAAAGAATAATGCCTTTGTACGTTTTTGCTGTTCTAGTCGTAGCGGCTGTCAGTTTTTATCAGACTCAATTCCACTTGGTCAGTTTGCCTCAACTGGTGAAAGAAATAATACGATGGGGAATATTCAAGGGATCCTCCTTTAATGGATTTGAAGACAGCTGGTTGATCACGGCAGGTGTTCAATGGACACTAAAATACGAGTGGTTTTTCTATTTACTGTTACCGGTATTGGCAGCTCTTTTGAATCGCCAAGGCTATGGTTGGTATCTGGCTGGTTCTCTGCTTGTCGCCCTTGCTGTAATACCTGCACATTATTTTCACTTTATTGATGCGTCATTAGGCATTCTGTTTCTGGCCGGTTTCCTACCGGTGCTTGTTAAAAACCACCGTCCTCATTGGATTTCCAAGCTCAGGAGCAAACCTGCGGCGGTGCTTGCCGTGGTATTGATTGGTATCAGCATGGGGTTGGATGACTATTTTTCGTTGTTGCAAGTAAGCATGTTGGGCATAGCTTTCCTGATCATGGCGTTGGGAAACGATCTGTTTGGCCTGCTTAGTCGGCGCGGCCTCAAGACCTTGGGAGAGATCAGCTACAGCATCTATTTGCTACATGGCATCGTTCTGTACGTTGTCTTTACGCTGTGCAATGGCTTTGCCGTAACCGGCGGAAGCGTTACCAGCTACCTTGCGTTTTTACCTTTTATCCTGTTGCTAGTGTGCGGTATTTCGACGATCACGTTTCTTATGATTGAAAAGCCATTTATCCTCAAGCCCAAGCAAGGCATTGAAGCATTGGCACCGCCTCCTTGATGAGTTTTTAGTCGCTACGCGGCCTTGAGGGAGGTTGCTTTTTTTCGATCGGACCACAGCATAAAAAAACCAGGGCATGCCCTGGTTTTTTTATGTCAGAAGAGCAACCGCAAGGGCTGCCCGAATAGTCTTAAAAGTATTTTTCTATGTATTGAACACGCGGGCTGCTTTGAGCCTTTGACCATTGTTCGAGAAGCGTGCGGTACATACGTGACATGAACGTCTCGTCAGCCGCAGCGGTCTTGCCAACATAGCCTTTGCCACGATGATAGGTCTTGAAGCGAACCTTCATGTTCGGTTTTTCCTTCTCGAAGGCTTCCGGGTCGACGTTTGCCGGAAGCCGATCGATATGCACCTTGCCGGATGAGCAAATCCACAGGATGTGGTGATCATTTTTGTCCTTGCAGGAGGCATAAAGTTGTTTCAAGTCATCAAGGGTTGGGTTGTTGAGATCCATGATTGGGCTCCTCGTGAGACAGCTTCCGGTGGTACTCGGAAGGAAACGGTAAACAAGTCACTTACGGTAAAACCGGCCCGGGTGGGCCGGAATAACGTTACTCGTCAATGGAACTGGTTCATGGTGTTGTCCTTGCCGCTCGCCTTGAGGGCTGCCTCGCCTGCGAAATATTCCTTGTGATCATCCCCGATATCGGAGCCGGCCATGTTCTGGTGCTTCACACAGGCGATTCCCTGGCGAATCTCCTGGCGCTGAACGCCTTTTACATAGGCCAGCATGCCTTCATCAGCGAAGTAACCCTTCGCCAGGTTATCCGTCGACAGCGCCGCCGTGTGGTAGGTTGGCAAGGTAATGAGGTGATGGAATATCCCTGCTTCCCGGGAGCCGTCCCGCTGGAAGGTCCGAATTTTCTCATCGGCGATACGGGCCAGTTCGGTCTCGTCGTACTCTGCGCTCATCAACTTGGTACGGTCATAAGCCGATACGTCCTTGCCTTCGGCTTGCAGACTGTCGAAGACCTGCTGTCTGAAGTTCAGCGTCCAGTTGAAGGAAGGACTGTTGTTGTAGACCAGCTTGGCGTTTGGAACGACCTCGCGGATGCGGTCAACCATGCTTTTGATCTGGCCAACGTGGGGCTTTTCCGTTTCAATCCATAGCAGGTCTGCCCCGTTTTGCAGCGATGTGATGCAGTCCAATACAACGCGATCCTGCCCGCTGCCCTGACGGAACTGGAACAGGCCGCTTGCCAGACGCTTGGGACGCAGCAGCTTTCCATCACGGTTGAGAATGACGTCTCCGTTCTTCAGTTCGGCAGGGCTGATCTCTTCACAATCGAGAAAACTGTTGTATTGATCGCCCAGGTCGCCCGGTTGCTTGCTGACGGCAATCTGCTTGGTTAGCCCGGCGCCCAGGGAGTCTGTGCGAGCGACGATAACGCCGTCATCTACTCCCAACTCGAGGAATGCATAGCGAACCGCATTGATCTTGGCCAGAAAATCTTCGTGGGGTACCGTGACCTTTCCATCCTGGTGACCGCACTGTTTTTCATCCGAGACCTGGTTTTCCAGCTGGATACAGCAGGCTCCGGCCTCGATCATCTTTTTGGCCAGCAAATAGGTGGCTTCCGCATTACCAAAGCCCGCATCGATATCGGCAATGATCGGTACGATATGGGTTTCATAGCTGTCGATCTGTTGCTGGATTGCTGCAGCCTTGGCGTTTTCATCGGCTGCACGGGCAGCATCCAGCTCACGGAACAGGCCACCCAGCTCGCGTGCATCTGCCTGACGCAAAAAGGTATACAGCTCCTCGATCAAAGCCGGAACAGCCGTCTTCTCGTGCATGGACTGGTCCGGTAGTGGGCCGAACTCCGAGCGCAACGCCGCAATCATCCAGCCTGACAGATACAGGTAGCGCTTGTTGGTGGTCTTCAGATGCTTCTTGATGGAGATAAGCTTCTGCTGGCCGATAAAGCCGTGCCAGCAGCCCAGGGACTGGGTATATGCCGAGGAGTCGGCATCGTACTCAGCCATGTCTTTGCGCATGATGGCCGCGGTATAGCGCGCAATATCCAGTCCGGTCCTGAAGCGGTTTTGTATCCGCATCCGGGCGGCATATTCGGGGTTGATAGCGTTCCAACTCTTGCCTGCTGTTTCTCTCAAGGCTGCGATGGCATTGATTTCATTTTGATAAACGGACATGGGGTCAATCCTTCTCGGCTGAAAATGACTTTCGAACAGTTTTTCCTACCGTGACCTGCGTGCCGCGTATAAGCGCAGCACTGGGCTCAACGTCGAGTGCGACTGAAGGAAGCGAAACAGCAGACAAGACATCTCTAGTGATACACCCTGCAGGGATACCGCTAAAGACGAATACCTTGGATCAGGTCGTTCACCTGATACTGACCGAACCGCTGGGGTCATCTAACCGTTTCCGTACAGTTACAACTCTATGTAGTGCTTTATGGGCAGTTACTACAAAGGATGGCCCGAGGGTTACCCGGAGCGCAGCCAGAAGGCCTTTTTGGCCTCTTTCTAGCGAAAGCAGGGTTAGATTGCATGACCTTAAAAGGGTCGTCAATGCTTTTTTGTAGTGAAATTATATTTGTACTACAAAAGTAGTAGTGATCAGACGATGCGGCTACAACCCAGCGTTCATGCACCTTTTAGGGTGAAGGGGCATCCTGCTTTTGACTGATGAGTCACCTGGAAGCATGGAGTTTTGTGCCGCTGAAGGAGAAAACAAAGAGGGAAGGCTCTAGGGTGAGGGCGGGCACTTTACAAGTAACGCCGCAGGCGATGGTCTAGTTTGCTCATTTCAACCCTTGCAACATGGTGACCGAGGTTGTCTGCCGTCCTTTGATTCAATGGACGATGCTATCGGAACGATGTCAGGGCAAAGCAGTTCTTAACGTCATACCTTTGAACACTGCTGGAGCGTTCACTATGCAAGAGGTTGCAGTCACTCATCACAAGAGGCGTGCAAATGGCATTCTCCAGCATTATGTGGATGCCGGTAGCGGGGCGCCCGTCGTGCTGTTGCACGGCTTTCCTGAAACTTCCTACGCTTGGCGCCAACAGATCCCGGTGCTGGCGCAGCACTATCGCGTTATTGCTCCTGATCTAAGAGGTTATGGTGAGACCGAAAAGCCGTCGACAGGCTATGACAAGCGCACCATGGCCAATGACCTGTGTGCCCTGTTGGATAGTCTTGGGATAAAGCGTATAGCTCTGGTAGGCCATGACCGCGGTGCACGTGTTGCTACGCGCTTTGCCAAGGATCATCCGCAGCGGCTCGAACGTCTGGTCGTCATGGACAATGTTCCAACACGAACCGTTTCCACCCAGATGAATGCAATCATTGCAAAGCACTATTGGTTCTTCATGTTTCATCTGGTGCCTGATCTTCCAGAACGTCTCATTTCAGGCAAGGAGGACATATGGCTTCGACATTTCTTTTCCGATTGGTGCTACGACCCCACGACGATTACGGGCGAAGCCTTTGACCATTATGTCCGCGCTTATCAAATGCCAGGTGCGGTCCGAGGTGCCATGGCCGATTACCGGGCTAATGCTGAAGACCTGGCGCAGGATAATGAAGATGCGGACGTGAAAATCAGCTGTCCGACATTGTCACTCTGGGGCGCTAATTTCGAAGCAGTAGGCAAGTTGTTCGATATGCCGTCCGTATGGGCAGAGCTGGCCACAGACCTAAAGACCGTTGCCATCGACCAGTGTGGTCATTTACCCCATGAGGAGAGAGCCGAGCGCGTTAATGAGCTATTGCTGGAATTCCTGAAGCCTTGGAAGGGCTAGCCCTGATGACCTCATGAGAAAGGTCAGGCTGCGAACCGCCTTGAAAAAAGGCACCTCGTCTCATTTCTCCCAAAACGTGCCGCACATGTCGCCTGTGAGTGCCTGCACATGGGCTAAATAAAGTTTCTGGCATGAACTAAATAGCATTGATTTGTCTACATGGCACATTGATGCTATTTCGTGAAGTAGCTCTTCGTAACGAGGTATTGCATCTGCTAACGCAGGCGTGCCGTTACAAGGTGCTTCATCATCCCCATGGAGAAGGGGCATATCTGAACAAGAGGAGGCTCAACGTAAAGCCCAGCAGTAGTACCTGCATGGTAAGGAAGAAATCTGGCAGTTAAAGAAGTCGCTGGAATGCAGCGTGGGATAGGCATACGCAACTTAAAAGGATTAAGGCGATGCAGGAAACAATCGTACAACCTGAGTCATTTGTTCAGGGATTAAGTGATTACGTCAGCAAAGAAGACGCAGTCAATACCCAAAAGACCATTCATCAAGACGCCTTTATTCGGGGACTTAAAGAGCGGCTACCCGCCGAGACGCGGGATACCTTTACCGCCGAGCAACTGGCCTCATTGAAGCTGGCCTTCGGTACTCGCCCCTGGAGCAAACACCCGGTCGATGTCCGGACTACGTTCAAATTCTTTCGTAGTCGTTACTACTTTGTAATGGTGGCTGGCAAAGGCCATGCAGACGAGCAAAAAAGAACATCAGAGCTTTCGTTATTTGCCAAGGCCTTTGTCAAAGGCTCGTTGATGCTGATCTGGTTCACCGTCGCCTCCATTCTGCTGACTTTCTGCCTTTACATTCTCAAGTCAGCTCTGAATATCGACTTTTTCCCGGACTTTTCCTTTGGTATCTGGGACTGGTTTCAAAGTCTGTTTGATCGTTGAGCCCGGGGCCCGAAAGCCCACGAATCGCCTGCTCGTGCTACAGAGCAGGCGAAGGGTCATTGCCTAACGAAAATCGGAAGGGGATTTCCGGACGATCTTAATGGAGTGGGTAAACGTCGGCTTGCGGGTTACGCTGATTGGGCGCCGCGTCACGACATCAAGCGTAATGTTCCAGAAGCCTGTGCTTGGAACCTTGATCTTGGCGGGGAACCGGTCAAACGCGCCGCCGTGATAGGTATGCCGACCGCCGTTTTTGAAACTGCGAAAGTTGGCGTCGTTCATGAGGCGAATATTGCAGGTCTGCGAGCAGTCGATAACGACCATATCACCTTCGTTAAGGTGCTCGCGCTGGTGTACGAATTTCATTGCAGCTCCACAGCGCTGTCTTTCAAAGGTGAACGATACCATAGCCCGGGCGTGGCTATCCCATGTGATTGGTCGCGTGCTGAGTCAGTAGTCGGTCTCACCTCGTCAACACAGGTGCCTATCTCCCGATCATCCGTGCGCGTGCAGTGCACTTACCCTTGCGTTGCTCTCTAATGCATCCACAGGCGAGCCATTTAGTGGCGAACGTTAAGGGGATGAGGGTTTAATGACTATACGCTCGAAGATATCGTTTCTGCTTCTAGCCGGCCTGCTGGCTTGCGGCTCTGCATCAGCCATGTCCAGTTCGGTACCAACCGGCACGACGTTTTATGATCCCGAAAAGGCGTATGGCAGCTTTGTGCTGTTTGATGGTAGCGACCAGCGTACTCACCTGATCGACATGAATGGCAATGAGGTAAAACAGTGGCGTTATCCTGGCTTTCCGTCGGTTGCGCTGACGCCGGAGCAGGCTGGTGGAGAAAAAGGGCATGTACTTGTGCAGTTGGGAAATCTGGACAAACCGGTTTCCCTGGCATCATCAGGGAATGGACTCTACAACCAGGTAGTAGGGGAAGTGAGCTGGGATGGACAGGTGCGCTGGCAGTGGGGAAGCCGTGAAGCCCCAGCCTATCAACATCATGACATACGCCGTCTGGCGAATGGCGATACCTTGATGCTGACCAGTGAACTGACCCCGTTGGCCGGTTTTTCGGCGCCGCAAGTGATTGATAATCTGATCCGACAAATTGATCAAACTGGAAAACAGGTCTGGCAATGGCGGGTATCGGATCACCTGGATGAGCTGGGATTTACACCCGAGCAGATCTCACTGATTCGTGAGTCGGATGATCCGGATTTTCTGCATCTCAATACGGCAGCACCCCTTGGCGCCAACCATTGGCACCAGCAGGGCGATTCTCGCTTTGCGCCTGACAACATCATGGTTAGCGCTCGCAACGCCAATGTGGTCTTTATCGTAGAGCGCAAGACCGGCAAGGTCGTATGGCGGCTTGGGCCTGATTATCCTGAAGTAAAGCTGGCCGGTCCGGTGCCACGACCTGTAGACCAGATCGTAGGCCAGCACGACACCCACCTCATTCCTGAAGGTTTGCCGGGTGCTGGCAACCTCCTGCTGTTCGATAATCAGGGCAGTGCCGGTTTTCCTCCTGCACGCAAGGGCATTTTTTCAGCGTCTCGTATTCTCGAGATCGATCCCGTGACCCGCAAAATCGTATGGCAATATACAGCCGTACAGTCTGGCCGCGCACCCTGGACCTTTTTCAGTGCATTTATCAGTAATGCCCGCCGCCTGCCTAACGGCAACACTCTTATCAATGAAGGTCAGAATGGCCGTCTCTTCCAGATCACGCCCGCGGGGGAGATCGTCTGGGAATATATCAGCCCGTACACTGGCAAGTCGGCCCCAACGGATCGCTATGTGACCAACCGCGTGTACCGGGCAGAGGCGGTAAACTACGACTGGGCCCCATCCGGCACTCCGCATAAGGAAAATGCCGTAACGGCTGATTGCGAGCGTTATCCAATGGCACCCCAATGCGTAAAAGTCGAGGTGGATTCAGGGCAATAGCCTGGCAGGAAACAAGTGCCAGCGTAGCCCGGTTGCGACGTGAAACAATGGAACCATCCCTGTCAACGAACGATAAGGCGTTTCATGGCGATCGATGAAGAACTGACTCTGAAGAAGCTGGAGATCTTTCTGGCATTCATGCGCAGCGGCAACTTGGGGCGGGCCGCAGCCGAGCTCGGAACGAGCAATGTCAGTGTCCACCGGGCTATCCACTCGCTGGAGAGTGCGCTGCGCTGCCCGCTGTTCAAGCATGAAGGGCGCAACCTGACGCCACTGGATGGGGCCTTCGTTCTGGAAGCACGGGCACAACAGCTCATGCAGGATCTGACCGAGACCATACGGCTGACGCGTCTGGCAGCCGGTTTCTCATCCGACCGTTTCCGCCTGGGCGCGCTGTATTCACTTACAGTCAAGACCGTGCCCCAGCTGATCATGGGGCTCAAGCTTCGCCGTAGCGAACTCAATATCGACCTGATTCTGGGCTCCAATGCCGACCTGACCTACCAGCTCAGGAACATGAAGCTGGACGCGATGCTCATCGCGCTGGATGACGGAATGGCTGATCCCGATTGCGAGAGCGTTGAACTCTTTCGCGATGACATCTATCTGGCCGCGCCTGCAGACTCCCCGTTTACTCATCAGGATATGGTGGACCTGCGTGACCTGCATGGGGTGCCCTTCGTGACGTTGACTGAAGGTTTTGCCACCTTCAGGGATGGACGGCAGGTGTTTCATCAAGCTGGTTTCGAGCCGGACGTCATCATGCAGGTTAACGATATCTTCTCGCTCATGAGCATGGTCAGTTCAGGCGTAGGGTATGCACTACTCCCGGGGCGGGTTGAGGCAGTGTATGAAAACCGAATCCGTCTGGTGCCGCTAGCCCCTCAGTACCGCTTGCAACAACGAATTGGCGTAGTGTTCTTGCGTAGCAAGGAGCGTGATCCAAACCTGCTGGCGTTTCTTGCCGAATGCAGGATGTATTCACGCAAGATGAATGCGGAGCCATAAGGCTCCGCATCACCTCAGCCAAAGATTGCACGTGTGACGAGAAAGAGTAGCGAAGGTCCGAGCAGGCAACCGATCGCTGTATAAAATGCGGCCGTCAGACAGCCATAGGGCACAAGTTTCGGGTCGGTTGCAGCCAGTCCCCCAGCCACGCCGCTAGACGTTCCGACAAGCCCACCAAAGATGACAGCCGTGCGTGGGTTGTCCAGGCCAATATAGCGCGCCACAAACGGGGTCGCGACCATGGCCACGATGGCCTTGACCAGGCCTGCCGCAATGGAAAGCGCCATGACTTCCGAACTGGCACCAATCGCGGCTCCGGTGACAGGGCCAACGATATAGGTGACGGCACCGGCGCCAATTGTGGTTAGGCTTACGGCGTCGGTATAGCCAAAGGCAAGCGCCACGGCAACCCCTGCAATGAACGACGTCCCCACCCCTACAAACAGTGACAGCACGCCGGCAAGACCCGCCTCCTTGAGCTCGTCCACGTTAACGCCGAAGGCGGTGGCGGCAATGGCAAAATCCCTGAGCATGGCGCCGCCCAGTATGCCCAGGCCGGAAAGCAGCGGAATATCTACCAGTCCCTTCTGGCCGCCCGTCGTGACCCCACCGATATAAGCCAATAGCAGTCCAAAAAAGATTGCAATGGCGGAGCCGTGCAGGCGGCCCTTGGTCAGCTTGGCGCTGAGCCAATAAGAAACCCACATGGTAACGCCTATCAGGGCAAAGGCGCTGATCATGCCGTACGCCTGGGTGACCTTGGTCAGTGATTCAATAATCATGTCAGTCACCGTTGTACGCTGGCCAGCTGATCAAGGGCAGGTGCTACCGTTTTTTTTCGGCCCACTTTGTTCAGTACTGGCACTAGGGCAAACGCGATGGCAATGGCTAGAAAGCCGGCAAGAATAGCCGCCGGGCCGCCCTTGAGTGCACCAGCCACATTTTGCTGGGCCGCCATGGCCACGACGATGGGAATGTAGATCGCGCTCCAGAACTCTACGCCTTGTTCGGTCTTGGGATGAAACTTGCCGTGCTTGCCGATCCAGCTACTTAGAAAGATGAGCATCAGCATGGCGATGCCAACACCGCCCACGTTTGCAGGGACACCGATTAGTTTGCCGAGCACTTCACCGATAAAGATGCCGGTCAGCGTGCAGATGGAGAGTAGAGCCACACCGTAGATAATCATTGTTATTGTCCTCTGGGTCGAAGTTCTTGTTCTTGTGCTTCGAAACACTAGGCGATCTCTCTATCGGTCGCGATTGGCCTCCTCGCGCAGCAGCGCAGTAATGGTGTCGGTCCGTGTACCTTGAAACGCCACCGCAGTTCCGGGGTTGATGACGCGTTTGGCAAGCGTGGTCAGCACCGTGCCGGGCGCCAACTCAACGGTCAGGCGAACGCTGCGTTCCTGAGCATTCTGCAAGGTCGCATGCCATTCCACGGTGCGGGACATATTAAAGGCCAGATCATCGGCAAGCCGCGCTGGGTCCATGATGAGCCGGGCGGAGCTACCACTCAGGTAGCGTATCCGGGGACGACGCAAGGTTATCGCCTGGAAGGCGGCGGCGAGCCGATTGGCCGGCTCGGTCAATAAAGCGCAATGGGAGGGTACGCTGACGGCCAGGCGGCGTGTAACGCCGGTACCGCCTGAGCGAACCTTTTCGGCCAGGGCTGCCAGCGCAACGTCCGAGCCGGACGCGATAAACTGTTGTTCGGCATTGCTGTTGGCTAGAAAGACAGGCGCATCTGCGGTCGAGGTAGCCTCTATCAGGCATTCAGCCTCATGACGCTGTAGCCCCAGCATCGCCAGCATTCCATACCCGTTGGGAAACGCCTCTTGCATCAGCTTGCCGCGCAGATCCACCAGCCTTAACGCATCGGTATAGTCGAGCGCGTTAGCTATAACGGCGGCTGGGTAGGCACCAATGGAGAGGCCAGCGACATAGTCCGGGGCAGGGGCCTGTTCCAACAACAGACGTGCACTGGCAACGCCTGCAATCAACAGGCAGAGCTGAACAGCATGTGTCGATTGCAAGGCCTCAGCGGTATCCAGCATGTCGAGCGACACATTGAGGATGGCTTCAGCTTCCTGCAAGGCGTCTCGCACAACCGGCTCGTCTGGCAGCGCGTGTAGCATGCCTGGCTGCTGCGCACCTTGGCCGGGGAACAGGAAAAGGCTGCTCACGCAGCGATCTCCGCCAAGTGCCAGGGATCAGTGACCAGACAGGCTCCACTGGCTCGCTTGAGCAGGACACGGCTGCTTGACTGCGCCCACTCACGCAAGGCAACGCCTCCCTGGGGGGTTTCCAGTTGAATGTCCAGGCGGCACGGTGCCTTGTCCAGCTTATTCAGCAGGGCTAATGCCTGTGACCGGGAAAGAGGTGCGGGTGCACCTATGAGCAGATCGAGATCGCTTTCAGCGTGTAACGTGCGGATACCCGTCGCAAGCTGGAAACCCGCACTGCCGGTCACCCCCCAGACGAGACCGGTAGCATCCAGGCAAGGTTTGGCCCATACTAGGGCTGTCATGGCAGGTAGATCAATCGGGTGACTGCTGACGGCCGCAACCAGTTGTTCGGGTGACCGGCTACGAACGACATGGTCCAAAGCCATCCAGGTGCCGAAACGCTCTTCGCGCCCGCGGCCTCGTATGCCTACGGCCACAACGTCGGGTTTGCCCTCGGCACGCCGGACAACGACCGGCTCCCCAGCCGCGACTGCTGTGAAGGCCCATTGCGGTGCTGTGGCAGGCAGCTGTTCCGGGGTGAATCCCCATAGCAGATCATGTGGGCGAGGGCCTGGCTTCATAAAGCCTCCGTAATCAATTAGAGTCACCATTGTTCCAGCAGCTTTTCCCGCACCTGTCGTGATGCGCTGCGATTAGGGGCGTCCAGGCGGCCACGCAAATCATGCGATCCTGCCGCAATATCGGCCACGGCCTGTTGCAGGCATTCGCTTACCCGATTGATATCGCCTTCGGTAGGACGTTCGATGCGCTCGACCGACAGCGTCTCCCATAGCAGACCCAGCGAGGCATAGTTATCGAGGTCGTATGCCATGGGTGGAATGTTTGCCGCCAACGCTTCCAGCTCGTCGACGCTGCGCAGGGTGATGCGTGCTGCTGATGCCTTGCCCATTGCATGCACCTCAACACCGGGATCGCGCAGCGCAATAAGACGGTTGGCCTGATAGCCATGAGCAAGAAACGCACCGGACATCGCCTTGCCCACAATCAAACCCACAACCGGATGGCCTGCGAGCCGAGCGCGTGCATAGGCATCTACTGCACCTGCTAAGGCCTGGTGGATACCCAGCGCTTCCTCACGTCGGCCATATGCCTGGCTTGGCACGTCAATAATGGCAACCAATGCGCGTTTGGTATCGTGATCGCGGTCGGCTTCTATGGCTTCATCAATGATCCGGCCCAAGCCCCAGCCTTCGAGCAACCCCACCTCACCTCGGCGAGCGCGGGGAAAGGGGTTTTGCTCATCGGGGACCACTGCAATCACGCGAGCCGGTAAGCTACCTAGTGTTGTATCGCAGACCTTTAGCGAGGCGGGCAGACCTTCAAAGGGTTTCGCATTAGGTGAAAGTGCGTTGAACCAGATCAGTCCACGTGTAGAGAGTGTCATTTCACACCTCCTTCATCGCCAGCGGCGTATAGGTCGCGGACGGTTACCGCATCGATGGGTTGTTCGGGTTCAAGACGGCCGAGGCGGTCAAGAAACCAGGCGTACCGCCGGCTACGCTCGAGCGCAGGCTTACCTTGTCTGAAACAGGTACGAATCTGCGCATGGATCGTTTCGGTATCATCAGGCACATAGGCGTCCACAAGACCCGTCACGTGGCGCTGCTCACCTCCGGTCAGGCTCCAGATGAAGGGGCGATCTCGAGAGTCGTACTCCTCGATTCCCGCCTCTTGCTCAATGACTTGAGGACCATTCAGGCCCAGCCGTGCCTCTTGCGTCACGATCAGATAGCTGCACAGTCCGGCAGCGATGGACATACCACCAAAACAACCAACGGGGCCGGCGATAACGGCCACGACCGGTTGATACTCTCGGAGATCGACGATAGCCGCCTGGATTTCAGCAATAGCGGCCAGTCCCAAGTTGGCTTCCTGCAGACGTACGCCACCGGTCTCCAGCAAAAGCACGGCGCGGGTTGGGATACCGTTACGGTTGTCTTCAGCCGCCAGCTCCAGAGCACCAGCAATCTTGGCTCCGCCCACTTCACCCATGCTTCCACCCTGGAAAGCGCCTTCAATGGCAGCAATTACAGCAGGCTGGCCGTCAATCGTACCCTTGGCAATGACTACGCCATCATCCGCTTGCGTCACGATGCCCTGCTTGGGTAACCAAGGCGACATCATGCGTTCAAACGGGCCGATCAATTCGCAGAAGCTGCCCTGATCAAGCAGGGCGCGAGCCCGCTGCCGGGCACCCAATTCAATGAAACTGCGAGGTTGGAGTAGGCGTGCGGTATCAGTCATGGCGCGCTCCTTCCAGCTGTAGTTCTTCCAATCCCTGCTCAAGACGCAAGCGCACGACGCCGGGCGTAGCGCCAAAGTCGTGGATTTCGATATTTAACGCCGGTGGCGTCTGCTCACGAAACATCCGCTCGAACAGGTTTTGCCAACGTGCCGCACTGCCATTTACCGATGTCACGACATTCAACGTGAGCGTGCCAGCCTCACCGGGTTCCAGCAGCACCTCCAGGTCTCCCGAGCCAACACAGCCTACCAGGGCTTTACCCTGAGAGGGCTGGCCGGCCGGAAATTCAAACTTCAAGGTTTCCATGAGATAGCGCTCCTCTGCAGGCAGGATTCCAAGCGATCAAGAAACAGGGTGGCGGCCAGCAGATCGGCAGCGCCACCGGGGGATGCATTCAGACGTAGTAACGCGTCGTCCAGTTGGCGCAACGCGCGTCTGCCCGCCAGGGTTGCGCTGCCTCCCTGCGCAAGGACTGCCTGCGCGCCGTGCTGAAGCGTATCCAGGCCTTCAAGACCCGCCCGATGCAGGACGCAGGTATCCGGTAAAACGGCCATGATGGCGATAAGCGCATCAAGCCGCGCATTTTGCTCTCCGGCGCCTTTCGCCCGGCTCTTCAACAGTTGTGGTAAACCATGCCCTACGACAGCTGGGAACCCCGCTTGCGCCTGTTCACGCGCGCCGGGGAGACCGTAGCGGGCGCAGGCCCTGAGGCCATGACTGTTCTGTACCTCAGGCGCAAATCGATCAGGCTGGCGTGCCAACAGAGCGGCGCGGTGAGCCACGTCCGTAGGAGAACCGTGTTCCGGCTCAAACGCCGCGGCAGCAGTCAGCAGGCCCAGCGCCCAGATCGCGCCACGGTGCGTATTGACTCCGCCAGTGGTTTCCAACATGACACTTTCGCCCTTGCGGCCTAGCTGACCCAGCGTCTCGCGCAAGGACTGGTCCAAGTCCTGCGCAACACTGGCGGCTTCCGCCATGTCTTGAAAGGTTTGCCGCAGTGCATAGGCCGAGCTGTGCATTAGCCCCAGGTTCAGGTCCGTATGCGCGCCATTACTGCGGCGATCGACCAAACCAGGTTTGGGTGAAAGATCTGCCTCGTCAATCAGAACCTGCACAGCCAGATCAGCCAGCTGTCCGGCGATGGAAGAGGGAAGGGGTACCGCGATCAAGGCACGCATTACCAACTCCTGAATTTGGCTGGAGGGGTGTAGAGGGCGCCTGACCACTCGACAAGATCGGCAATGCTCTTGGCTGCCAAGAGTTCACGTGTAGCGTCGGTACGGCGAATACCCAAGTCTTCCGGCAGAGCCAGCAGGCCGTCACGGCGCATCTGCTCGGATCGTTTAGGATCGTGGCGTAAACCGATATCAGTCACACCCGCAACCGCCGCAATCAGTGCCCGACGCTCCTCCTGAGAGCGGGCCTTGTAGAGGTAGGCAATACCTTCCTCCGTCAACAGGTGAGTAACGTCGTCACCGTAGATCATCACCGGTGCCAGCGGCATGCCGCTTTTTTTGGCAACATCGACAGCATCGAGCGTATCGACGAACGTGGGTTTGCCACCCTCCTGGAAGGTCTCGACCATCTGCACCACCAGCTTACGGCCACGCTCAAGCATGGCGGTCGGACCTTCCTCCACTCGCATGTCAAGCCATGCGGGTGTGCTGTGGCGACGGCCATGAGGGTCATGCCCCATGTTGGGTGCGCCTCCAAATCCGGCCAGGCGTCCACGTGTTACGGTGGATGAATTTCCATCGCCATCCACTTGTAGCGTTGCGCCAATGAACAGGTCAACGGCGTATTGGCCTGCCAGTTGGCACATCATTCGATTGGAGCGCATCGAGCCATCGCGCCCGGTAAAGAACACGTCCGGCCGGGCTGCGATGTAGTTTTCCATGCCCAGTTCGGTGCCGAAGCAATGCACGCTTTCTACCCAGCCGCTTTCAATCGCCGGAATCAGCGTGGGATGCGGATTGAGCGTCCAGTTACGACAGATCTTACCCTTGAGACCCAGGCGTTCACCGTATGTAGGCAGGATCAGTTCGATCGCAGCCGTATTAAACCCAATCCCGTGGTTGAGTGACTGTACATTGTGTTTTTCGTAGATTCCTCGGATCGCCATCATTGCCATGAGCACATGGACGGGCTTGATATGGCGTGGGTCTCGGGTAAACAGGGGCTCGATGTAAAAGGGCTTATCTGCTACCACTACAAAGTCGACCCACGAGGCAGGGATATCCACGCGGGGCAGATCACTTGTGTCGTCCACCAATTCGTTGACCTGAACGATGACGATGCCATCGCTAAAGGCACCTGCCTCGATAAGGGCGGGCGTGTCCTCGGTGCTGGCGCCGGTATAAATATTCCCGTGGCGATCTGCCTTGAAGCCAGCGGACAACACAACGTTGGGAATCAAGTCCACCAACAGCCGTGAGTAGAGCTCGATATAGGTATGGATAGCGCCAACTTCCAGCAGTCCGTCTTCGAGCAGCTGACTGATACGCAGACTCTGTGTGCCAGCAAAGGAGAAGTCCAGTTTATGGGCGATACCGCGCTCAAACAGATCCAGGTGTTCGGCGCGCCCTACGCTTGGCATGATCATGTGCAGATCATGGAGCTTGCCAGGATCGGCCTTTACCAATGAGCGAGACAGAAAGTCAGCCTGTTTCTGATTGTTGCCTTCCAGCACCACGCGATCACCGGGAGCAATCAGCGCTTCAAGGGCTTCAACGATCCGATCGGTTCGGATGACCGCGCCTTCGGCATAGGCACTTGCCTGGGCGACTCGCCGCTGCTTTTCGGTGCGCCGCCGCGACCATTGAGGTGGAGGAGAGGTTATTGTCATGATGACTCCACGAAGTCCGCTGTCGTGGTCTCACGCTAGACCTCCTCAGGCGGACCTTCAATCAACCTCACCGTCAGATCGTTAACCTGAGCGTAACGATTTGAGGCGTGAGCCATGTGGTGATGGTGCCCCTACCGAACGCTGAGCAGTGATTACTTTCCTCGCGATGCGCAGGCTGCTAAAACATACATACCTGATTTCGGCTAAATCCCTGACTGGATATTGCGCAGGAGAACCGCGAGATGACGAACCTTGCAAGCGAGTACGCTGAAGCGTTGGACTCTATGACGTCCCGTCGCGTTGAGCTGGTCCGTATCGTTGAGCGCTTTGCTCCTGACTTTGGTGTCCATCCAACTGCCATTCAGCCACTGCATCTGATTCGTAGCGATCAGCCGACACAAACCATCCATACTGTTCATAAGCCGGGTCTTTGCATCATTGTGCAAGGAGCAAAAGAAGTTCAGCTGGCGGAAGAATGCTACCGCTACGATCCGCTTCACTATCTCGTGGTTTCCGTTACCCTGCCGCTGGCAGGCAAGGTGATCGAAGCGACCAGTGATAAACCATATCTGTGTCTTCGTCTCGATCTTGACCCTTGCGAAATCGCTCAGCTGGTTTCAGATGCCAGTCCGATCGGCGTCCCTGATCGCCCGGCGGAGCGCGGGTTGTTTCTGGACCAGATTGATCCGTCCATTCTGGACACCATGCTGCGCCTGTTGCGGTTGCTGGAGTCTCCAGATGACATTCCCATGCTTGCGCCCATGGCGATAAAGGAAGTCTACTATCGATTGCTTAAAGGTAAGCATGGGCATCGCCTGTATGAAGTGGCGTTTGGGGATAGCCAGGCCCAGCGGGTGGCGCGTGCGATTGATTGGTTGAATAACCACTTTTGCGAGCCGCTCAGTATCGATGCCTTAGCCAAGCACGTAAACCTTAGTACATCTGCGTTTCACCATCGTTTCAAGGCGGTTACCGCCATGAGTCCCTTGCAGTATCAGAAGCAGTTACGCTTGAACGAGGCGCATCGGCTGATGATGTCCGAAGGTCTGGATGTGACCAGCACCTGTTACAGAGTGGGCTATGAAAGTCCCTCGCAGTTCAGCCGGGAATACAGCCGCTTTTTTGGCGTATCGCCGGCCAAGCACATTGGGCAATTCAGGCGAAAGGCATAATCCGCTTTGGTATCAATATGATGCTATCCCGACTAGGGACTTTAGGGCTGGAAAGCCAGTTAAACATTTCGGCATCATGCTCTAAAGGAAGCTAGTGACTTCAGAACATGATGCCTTTTTAATAGTGTTTACTTGCCCCATTCAGGCCCGCCATCGGTGGCGGTTTGTCCTCTGTCCACAGGTAGCGTTACGCCTGTAATGTAAGCGGCCTCTTCGCTGGCCAGGAAGGCAATGGCGGCGGCAATTTCTTCCGGTTTCGCTGCACGGCGCAAGGGAATACGCTCCCACGCCTTTTCAAGCAAGGCCTCGTCATCCATGATCTTTTCTACCATGCCGGTAAGAGTAAGACCGGGACACACCGTGTTAGCCCGGACTCCATATTTGCCATAATCACAGGCGATGGAGCGTGTCAGGTTGGCTACGGCTGCTTTGGCTGCACAATAAGCAGAGTGCGACCAGCCGCCACCCAGTGAAGAAACGGACCCAACATTGATGATGACTCCCTTTGCGCGAGCCAGATGTGGCACTGCACGACGGCTGATATAAAACACGCTATCCAGATCCGTGCCCATACAGGCTCGCCAATGATGATCACTGGTTTCGCTGATGCTGCCGACCAGATTCATACCTGCCGCATTAACAACTGCGTCTAACTGACCAAACCGTTCGACAGTATGATCGACCAGCCGGTCGCACGCTTCTCGTTGCGACACATCTGCCACCTCGGTCATTACCCGGTCAGAAGAAAATCCATCGGCTACTGCTTCAAGGCGTTCAGCGTTTCGCCCAGAGAGAACAACCGAAGCGCCCTCTGAAAGAAAGCGGCGGCCCGCTGCTTCGCCGATGCCAGAGCCTCCGCCTGTAATAACAATGACTTTTTTGTCAAATCGATTCATGGTTCATTCCTCGCAAGGTGAACAAACAAAAGGTCATTTATCAGCCGGGATAGTCGGCACCGCGCGAGACGGCTTCCCAGTCTCCAAAATCTCGCGCAAGTTCATCTAACTTGCCTAAGGCGCACTCGAATGCGCTATTGCCCAGCAGTAGGCGTGCCGGTTTTTCCTGGCTTTCAACTGCTTTAAAAATGGCTGCGGCGGCTCGGGCGGGATCGCCAGGTTGCCTGCCAATCGACTGGTGATAGGCTTCGATAGCTGCACCGGCTGTCGGTGTATAGTCTTCATGGGTGTGCGGCGTTTCATGCGCTGACCCTGCCCACTCCGTACGAAACGCACTGGGCTCTACCGTCATGACATGAATGCCTAACGGCGCCACTTCCTGGCGGAGTGTTTCTGATAATCCCTCAACGGCGAATTTGCTGGCGCAGTAGTATCCTACCGCAGGAAAGCCGCAGAGCCCGCCGATGGAGGTCAGATTGACGATGATGCCCTGCCGCCGTTGGCGCATACCAGGCAAAGCGGCTTGAAGCATATTCGCAACACCATAAAAGTTAACATCCATCATCTGGCGTACCTGGTTGAGGTCGCTTTCCTCCACTGAAGCGAAATACCCAACGCCGGCATTATTCACCAGCACATCTACAGCGCCGAAAGCAGCTTCGGCTGACTCGATGGCGATCTTTGCCTGACGCGGGTCTGTAACATCCAGCGGCAGTACCAGCGCCTCACCTTTATTCTGAAGGTCCTTTAACTGCTCGGGCTTGCGTGCCGTTACCACTACGCGGTAACCCTGCGCCAGTACGTATTCCGCAATGTGACGGCCAAACCCAGTGGAGCAGCCTGTCACAAACCATACGGGGGAGTGTGCTGTCTGATTCATGGGATCTCTCCTGTCATATTGATAACGGGTTATGCAGGCTCCAGATCGATCAACTGAAAAGCCCGCATGTCAATCTCACCGTCCATAAGTGCTGGGAGCTGCGCCAGAAAGGCTTTTACATAAGGCCGCTCAAGGTGAGCGGCGAGGTCTTCTGGAGAGCGCCAGACCTCGTGGATAAACCACTCGTTCGGCTCGTCGCGACCTTGATGAACCCTATAGGCGAGGCAACCCGGTTCATGGCGTGAGGGTGCTATTAATGACATCAGCTGCTGGCCCAGCACCTCTGTCTTACCCGACCGGGCGCGAATGAAAGCGATATTAGTAAACTGAGACATAGGGAGGTCTCCGTAGTCATTCAGGGCCTGCTGCCCTGATAGAGCAGCAGGTGTACGAAAGGACTCAAACGGTGGTATAGCCACCGTCTGCCATGACAACCGAGCCGGTCATGAAGCTGGCGCGATCGGAAGCGACAAACGCAATCACTTCGGCAATCTCCCTGGGCTGGGCGACTCGCCCAATCGGAGCACGGGTGGCATGTTCACGCAGAAAGGCGCGACCGTCGGGCATGATGTCATCCAGAATGCCGGTCTCTACATCGCCAGGCGCGACGACATTCGCGCGAATATTATGCGGCGCGCCTTCAAGCGCCAGAACCTTGGTCAGCTGGGCGACAGCCCCTTTCGATGCGGCATAGGCGCCGATAGTGGGAAATGCCACTTGGCAGGCATAAGAGCCTACATTGACGATGGCGCCGCGCTTGTTATCGACCATAACGCGCATCGCTTCACGGGAATGCAGGAACATGCCTCGCGCGTTGATATTCATGACCTTGTCCCATTGCTCGATGGACATATCGGTCACATTTACATTGAGAATGACCGCAGCATTGTTGACCAGAATATCAACCCTGCCAAAGCGCTCCATGGCAAGGGCAACCGCACGCTGCGCGGTGGATTCTTCGGCTACGTCGCCTACCAGCGCAGCGATGCGCTCTGATCGTTGCTCAAGCTCGACGACGGATGGCTTGATATCTTCAGCGACGACATACGCGCCACGCTCGGCAAACAGTGTGGCCACAGCTTCGCCAATCCCACCGGCTGCACCGGTCACAATGGCAACTTTACCTTCAAGTTCTTGAATGGGAGTGGTAGTCATCATGTCTCTCCTCAAATGTTCAAATGCCGCAGGCGGCTGTTGTTGAAGTCGAGATCACGATATCGAGTTTGCCCGGCATGATAATCGCCGCGTTTCTTCATGCCTTATGAAGGAGGGCTAAATAATCGAGAGGTAGATAGGGCAGGGATGAAAGGGACGCATAGGACGGCCGCTTCTACGGCAGACATACAAGTGTTAGTGTCGGTTAGCTAAATCCAAATGCTGATAACGGCTTTACTGGCCGCGAATTATCATGTGTTGGCTCGTCAACGCCTGCGCGCGGAGTCTTTTTTCAGAAAATCGATAAATGCCCGTAGCGAGGCCAGCTGTTGGCGCTGACGAGGATAGCTCAGATAAAAACCATCAAACGGCGCGCACCATTCCTGCAGTAGCGGGACCAATGTTCCAGCTTGGATAAAGGGCTCCATCTGGTCTTCCAACCAAAAGGCAATGCCCACGCCGTTGACTGCAGCCTCAATGGCTACACGCTGATCGTTGACGATGAGCGGGCCTTTGACGGCTATGGCGAACCACTCAGTATCACGCTTGAATTCCCAGCGATACGGATGGATCTGGCCTGGCCAGCGCCAGTTGATACAGCGGTGATTTTCCAAGTCATACGGTGTTTCCGGATACCCGTACCGCTCAAGATAACTCGGCGAGGCGGCTGGAATCTGTCTGAGTTCAGGCCCTAGCTTGATGCCAACCATGTCCTGCTCAATAAGCTCTCCCAGGCGCAGAGTGGCATCGAACCCTTCCGCAACAATATCCACGGGCCTATCATCTAATACGACATCCAGCTCTATCTCGGGATAGGCCTCGGAGAAAGGCTGGAAGATTGGCTCAAGAAAAACACGTGAGGCCAACCGAAGGGCATGCACACGTAATCGACCGGAAGGCTTCTCACCAAATAAACAGGCGTTCTCTACAGCGTTTGCCACCTCCTGCAACGCCGGTCTAAGCCGCTCAAGCAGGTGCTCGCCGGCAATGGTCAGACTTACGCTGCGTGTCGTGCGATTGAAGAGGCGCACCCCCATGCGCTCTTCCAAACTACGTATCGTCTGGCTAAGTGCAGAAGGGGATACCTGCAACTCTTCAGCAGCCCGAACGAAACTGCCACGTTCAGCAATCGCCACGAATGCCTGGAGTTCCGCATAATTCTGACCACGCATGGTAAGCATCCTGTCTGGTAGGTCTGCCTGAAAAGCACAGCGTACGGAGGCATTATGAACGCAAAGGCTCTTTAATCAGCACTGATCACCTCAAAACTCGGTATGGGAGCCTCAAGTGCAACTGCAGCTCTGACCGGATCAAAGTACTCGCGAATGAATGCAATGTTTCCGTCTTTTACGCGAACGAACAGCACATAGTCCTGACGATACGTCCTACCCGTTGCCGTAATAATACCTTCCGCCTTTACTTCCGCACTCGCTTCATCGGGACTATCCGAGGCATGAATTCTAAGGTCATAAAAGCGGAACTGCTCTACCGCACCAACGAACCAGCCTACGTGATGAAGCACCGCTTCACGCCCCGCCAGTTGTGCGGGATGCCCTAGTGACGGGGCAAAGGGAAGCTCCCATAAAAGATTATCCGAAATTAAGGTTTGCCATTGGGGCTGATTGGCTACGAATGTGTCGAAGTGTTGTTGCAGCAGTTCGGTTGCAGTGCGCATTGCGGTCTCCTGATTATGTAAGTGAAGAACAAAAGCGCTGCTCAGCCGAACAGCTTGATAGCGGTTCTTGCCGTTAATTCACCTTGGTGCCGCGCACCTTCAAGCTCTGTTTCGCTCGGCAGACGTGAGCCGTCTCCCGCTGTGATGGTAGTAGCGCCATATGGTGCGCCACCTACCACCTCTGTAACACCCATCTGCCCTTGATGGCTGTAGGGGAGTCCCACAATCGTCATGCCGAAGTGCAATAAGTTGGTGATGATGGAGAAAAGGGTCGTTTCCTGGCCGCCGTGCTGTGTAGCTGAGGCCGTAAAGGCACCGCCCACTTTGCCATTTAATACACCGCGTGCCCATAAGCCGCCTGCTTGATCCAGAAACGCGGCCATCTGGCTGCTCATCCGGCCAAAGCGGGTCCCTGTGCCCACAATGATCGCATCGTAATGCTCAAGATCGGCAATGGTTGCTACCGGTGCTGCTTGGCCAAGCTTGAAATGCGCACTCCTAGCGATCTCTTCCGGTACCGTTTCAGGGACACGTTTGATATCTACGTCAGCCCCTGCCGCCCGCGCGCCTTCTGCTACAGCTTCAGCCATGGTCTCGATATGACCGTAAGAGGAGTAATACAGAACCAGAACCTTAGCCATGTGATGTCTCCTGAGTGAAATAAGCGGCCAGTGCCGCAGTGGAGAAACTTTCGCATGGCTCAAGATTCGAAAATAGCCAGCTAATATCGACCGCTTCGTTCGATAAAATCGAACGGTAGCGATCAAAGGTTTTGTGCGGCCTGTGCCTTGAAGCGATCTATCAACCATGTGGCAGCTGGGCCAGGCGGTGAATCTGTACGATAAATCACGGTAAAGTCGTACGTGCCACCAGGACAATCTGGCAAATCCAGTAATACCAGCCTATTTTCGGTAATATCACTCTCTACCATGGGCTGCGGCATATTTCCCCAGCCAATACCTTCCTTGAGTAGCATGTGTTTGGAACCAAGGTCAGCCAGACGCCAGGTGCGGGCGCTCATAACCGCGTATTCCTGTCCCTCGGTCAGTGTGGAGCGGTCCGTCAGGACCAATTGCACATGCTCACGGGTAGCGCCAGGAGCGTTGGCGCTGGCTGAGGCCAACGGATGGCTGGGTGCTGCAACCGGCACTAAGTCAACGCTGCCCACTGCAATCCGCTCCAGACCGTCAAGGTTAGTAATCAAAGGACCGCTGACACCCAACGCAGCGCCTCGATTCAGTACCCGTTGCGTGACGGCGCCTAATGCTTCTATATGAAGATGGAGGGAAACCGTGGGAAAGGTTTCTCGAAATACCTTCAAGGCATCCACTACCCGCGCACTGGGCAACATGACATCCAGCACCAGATGGATCTCAGCTTCAAGACCTTGCAGGAGCCCCTTTACTTTGGCACGCAGTCCGTTGATGCCGCTATATACCATGCGCGCTTCGGCTAATACTGTTCGCCCCGCGTCTGTCAGCTGAGGTTTACGAGTAGTTTTGCGATCAAAAAGAGTCACGCCCAACTGCATCTCAAGGTTAGCAATGGTATAGCTGATAACAGACGTAGCCCGGTGTAGCTTACGAGCAGCCCCGGCAAAACTCCCCACCTCGACAACGGTAAGAAAGACACGCAACTGGTCCAGCGTAGGCGTACCGGGATCAGACATCATTTCGAATTCCTCGAACGTTTTAATGCATATTATCTGGATTTTGCTGAACGCCCATCTGTTTTAGTCTGGCCTGGTAGTCACTTCCGAGTGAAGTCTTTTGCCTGCAATTCGCCGATTGCACCTATGCCCTGCGAGGCCCGCAACCATGACGTTATCGAATTCTGCATCCGCTATTGAGCATCTCATCCTGCCAACCGTAAGAGATTTGGGTGATGGCTTTAAAGTACGCCGCGCCTTACCTTCTGCACAGCGACGTACCGTAGGCCCCTTCATTTTTCTGGACAGCTTTGGGCCAACCGTTTTCAAGGCAGGCGAGGGGCTTGATACACGGCCCCATCCGCATATTGGTTTGTCGACCATGACTTACCTGCTGGAGGGCGAGATGCTGCATCGCGACAGCGAGCACTATGTCCAGACCATACGGCCGGGCGAAATCAACCTGATGACGGCAGGTAAAGGAATTGTTCACTCCGAGCGCAGCACCGAGTCAGCCCGGCAAGCAGGTGGTACGGTATTTGGCTTTCAGTCATGGCTAGCGCTACCGGTTGCCCATGAAGAAGCCGACCCAGGCTTTCAACATGTCAGTGCAGCAGAGATTCCTGTAATAGAGGACGAGGGGGTTACCGTCAGGGTACTAGCTGGCGCGTTGCATGATAAACAGGCACCTACACGCACGTTTTCTGATCTGTTCTATGCCAACGTGGTACTGGAGGCCGGGGCGCGCTATCGCATCCATAAAGAACATGTCGAAAGGGCCATCTACGTCGTAAGCGGTGAGGTTACGGTGAGTGGGCAGGATGGCCGCTTCGGTCGGGACCAGCTGGTTGTCTTCAAACCAGAAACCGAGATTGTACTAAGTGCAACGGGACTGACTCGGTTGATCTTGCTGGGAGGGGAGCCGCTTCCTGAAAAGAGACATATCTTCTGGAATTTTGTATCGAGCCGCCGTGAGCGCATCGAGCAGGCTGCCGAAGACTGGCGTTTACAGCGTTTTCCAGGCGTACCTGGAGAGCATGAGTTCATCCCGTTACCGGAAACACGAATCAGTTTAAAAGCCACTGTGTAAACATCATCGCGTTATCCTGATGCCCGCCCGGATGCTATTCGGAGCGGGCATTGTCTTTTCTGCACCTACCCAGAGACTACTAGCCGCCGCTATCTCCTGAGCTTCACACCTTGAAGCTCAGGAGAGTTAGGCCTATAGGTTATGTTCGATTAAATCGAATCTAATGGTCTAAATTAGTCGGCTATTGCGAATAGCAAACCACAGGCAGACTTCTCCCCATCGAGACACATCATGGTGATGCGTCCTAAATGAGGATCTACTCATGTCACAGTCAGCCAACCTTGTTCAAACTGCTCCGCATACAGCCGCTTCCAATGCTTCAGCAGCTACAACTGCATTGCTGGGCCGGATACTGATCAGTACGATCTTCATTCTTTCAGGCATTTCCAAAATTACTGCGCCCGCCATGATCATGGGTTATATCGAGTCGGTCGGTTTGCCGTTTCCTGCCATTGCCCTCGGAGTTGCCGTGTTGGTTGAGGTGGTAGGCGGTATAGCGTTGGTCCTCGGTTATCAGACACGAGCGGTGGCTGCGTTCCTGGCCTTGTTTAGCGTAGTGACCGCACTGGCCTTCCATAGCAATCTGGCTGATCAAAATCAGTTCATTCATTTCTTCAAGAATATCGCCATGGCCGGTGGGCTTCTTCAAGTAGTGGTTCTTGGGGCTGGCCAGTACAGCCTGGACGCCCGCCGTAGCTGATAGCAGATGCCAGGCTAGCGGCCTGGCATAACTTGCAAACCCTTCGCTAGAGAAATCATCAGGAAAGCCATACGTGCACAGCAATATGGGAACCCCGACGTACTCCGCCTTGAAGAAGTAGCTGATCTGACGCCGGGTAAAGGACAAGTATTGATCCAGGTGGCCGGCAGCGGAATAAATCCAATCGACTGGAAAGTCCTCTCCGGTGCCATGAAGCAGTTTATCCCCTTACCGTTACCCTATACGCCAGGGGTTGAAGTCGCAGGAACGGTTATCGCATTAGGTGAGGGCGTAGACACATTCAGCCTGGGCGACGAGGTTTTTGGCTTCATCGGTATTACAGGTGGGTACGCCACCCAGGCCGTAGCGGATGCCGACCGTTTGGTCTTAAAGCCCAACAACCTTTCATTGCTAGAGGCAAGCGGCGTGCCGGCGGCAGCCTTGACAGCTTGGCAAGCCTTGCATGAGCATGCCGCCATTAAGGCAGGCCAACGTGTCCTGATCCAGGGAGCGGCGGGCGGGGTTGGCAGCATGGCCGTACAGTTGGCTCGTATAGCTGGCGCTGAAGTCATCGCGACGGCATCTGCCCATAATCATGATTACCTACATGCACTAGGCGCTACGCAACTCATTGATTACCGCCATGAAGCCTTTGAGAAAGTCGTTTCGGATGTAGATATCGTAATCGACCTTGTAGGCGGCGAAACTCAAGCCCGCTCCTGGTCAGTGTTAAAAAAGGGCGGTGTGCTGGTGTCACCCGTCAGCGCGCCGAGTGAAGAGGCTGCTCGTAGCATAGGGGCAACAGGCAAACGCTTCGCTACCCGTTCAGATAGTAAGCAATTGGCACAAATTGCTGACCTGTTTGATCAGGGAGCACTTAACGTCGAAGTAGAAACTATGCGCTTGTCTAGGGCAGCTGATGCGCTACAGAGAAGCCTAGCAGGCCATACGCGAGGCAAGATTGTGCTGGAGGCTGGAGAATAGCAGGATTCCAAACGTTAACATGATGAATACTTAATGGCCGGTTCTCTAAAGCCGGTCATTTATTTTAGCCAATTTTGAAAGGTATTAGGGTTTGTCTGAAAAGTCGGCACGCATGCATCGCTCGATACAGGCCAGCGTTACCATGGCCTTGAAGCTGCTAGCCAGCTTGTCAAAGCGAGTACAGAGCCGACGCTTTTCCTTTAACCAACTGAACAGCCGCTCGATCACGTTACGCTGTTGATACTTAGGCCTATCAAACAGGCGAGGCAGACCTGGCA
>NZ_BDAE01000015.1 GCF_002091675.1 Pseudomonas luteola NBRC 103146
AAAAGGGTATCCGGGCATGGCTGAGGTGGGCAACATGGGTCTGCCACCCAAGCTGCTGGCCAAGGGCATTACCGACATGGTGCGTATTTCCGATGCGCGCATGAGTGGGACGGCCTACGGGACGGTGGTGCTGCACGTAGCGCCGGAGGCTTCGGCAGGTGGTCCGCTGGCGGTGGTGCGTGACGGTGACATGATCGAGCTGGACTGCGAGAACGGCCGCCTGCATCTGGATATCAGCGATGAAGAGCTGCAGGCCCGCTTGGCGGACTGGCAGGACCCGAACGCCAACCTGCTCGGTGGTGGTTACCGCAAGCTGTACGTGGACCACGTGCTGCAGGCCGATGAGGGCTGTGATTTTGACTTCCTCGTCGGCTGCCGTGGCTCCGAGGTGCCGAGGCACTCGCACTGATCTTCTTTAAGGTAGCCCGGCCATTTCAGGCTGGGTTATCTTCTGAATGCCTTGATTTCTCTGGCCTAGACCCCATCTCTTGAGTCTGGCTAAAGGGTGTCCCGTACATGACTCGATATAGGAATATGAGGCGAGTCATAGGCTTTTGGATGCAATTTACCCCTTGCTTCGCTAGCATTAGCCGACTTCTTTTTCTTCGCCGTGTCAGGTATCGATGAGTTATCAGGTTCTCGCTCGCAAATGGCGTCCGCGCTCTTTCCGTGAAATGGTCGGACAGACCCATGTGCTTAAAGCCCTGATCAATGCCCTGGATAACCAGCGCCTTCATCACGCTTATCTCTTTACCGGCACGCGTGGGGTGGGTAAAACCACCATTGCGCGTATTCTGGCGAAGTGCCTGAATTGCGAGACCGGCATCAGCTCGACCCCCTGCGGGGAGTGTTCGGTCTGCCGGGAAATCGATGAAGGTCGTTTCGTCGATCTGATCGAAGTGGATGCTGCCAGCCGCACTAAGGTAGAGGATACCCGGGAGCTACTGGATAACGTGCAGTACGCCCCTACGCGTGGTCGTTACAAGGTTTACCTCATCGACGAAGTCCACATGCTCTCGACCCATAGTTTCAACGCACTGTTGAAAACATTGGAAGAGCCGCCGCCTCACGTTAAATTCCTGCTGGCAACGACCGATCCGCAAAAGCTCCCCGTTACCATTCTGTCGCGCTGCCTGCAGTTTTCGCTGAAGAACATGCCGCCTGAGCGTGTGGTTGAGCACCTGACCCACGTGTTGACCGCTGAGCAGATTCCTTTCGAACAGGATGCCCTATGGTTGCTGGGGCGTGCTGCCGATGGCTCGATGCGCGATGCGATGAGCCTGACCGATCAGGCGATTGCCTTTGGCGAAGGGCATGTTCTGGCTGCCGATGTACGCGCCATGCTGGGTACGTTGGATCAAGGGCAGGTATATGGTGTATTGCAAGCCTTGCTGGAAGGCGATGCCCGCGCACTGCTCGAGGCCGTACGTCATCTTGCCGAGCAAGGTCCTGATTGGGCAGGTGTGCTGGGCGAGATGCTGAATGTTTTGCACCGTGTGGCGATTGCCCAGGCGTTGCCTGAGGCTGTGGATAACGGTCAGGGTGATCGTGAGCAGGTTTTGGCCTTGGCTCAGGCGCTACCCGCCGAAGATGTGCAATATTATTACCAGATGGGGTTGATTGGGCGTCGAGATCTGCCGTTGGCGCCTGATCCTCGTGGCGGCTTTGAAATGGTATTGCTGAGGATGCTGGCCTTCCGACCGGCTGAGGGCGGCGGCAGTACACCCAAGGCTGCGTTAAAGACGTTGGGAGCCAGTCAGGCCACGACTGACTCCAAGCCAGAACCGGTGGCCGCTCCGTCTGCACCATCCACGCCGGCTCAGTTGCCTGTTGCGCCAGTCACTCGCCCAGCGCCCGTGGCGAAACCCAGTCCCGCTCCGGTTAAGTCCGAGCCTCGGCCGGAACCGGTAACGGCTTCTGCATCGCCTGTTGCGAAAGAGCCAGAGGCCTCTCAGACAAGCGAGCCTGTCGATCTACCCTGGGATGAACCTACAACGGCCATCAAAACGCCGGTAGAGCCAACCCATGTGGTTCCGATGGCAACCGAAACGTCGGAGGCCACTGTAATTGAGCGGGTCGTTGACGAGCAGGACAATGAAGGCTTGGCAGACGACGAGCCACCGCCTGCCGATGATTATTACAATGCCGAGTCCGATTACGGCTATCTGGACGAACTGACCGAAGGCGTACTGGCCGAGGCGCCGGCGACGGCCCCAGAGCCCGTACCGGCAGCCAAACCTGCAACCGGACTTGCCGCCGAGTGGATCGAATTGCTACCTAAGCTAGGCTTAGGAGGCATGACTGCAAGCATTGCGGCAAACTGTACGCTGGTGTCGGTTGAAAATGATGCATGGCACCTTCATCTGGATCCAAATCAGAGCGCATTATTCAACACGAACCAGCATCGCCGTTTGAATGATGCCTTGAATCAATACCAAGGGCGTACGATCAAGCTGGATATCACACTCCAGACGCCCGAGCAGGAGACGCCAGCACAGGCTGCCGCTCGCAAACGTGCGGAGCGTCAGCGGGAAGCTGAGGCGTCCATACAGAATGATCCGCTGATCCAGCAAATGATGGAGCAGTTCGCGGCTGTAGTCCGCGCGGACACTATCGAGCCGGTCAATTCCAAGGACTGACCGGGTTCTCAAACCAGACGAGGTAAACAGACATGTTAAAAGGTGGCATGGCCGGCCTGATGAAGCAGGCTCAGCAAATGCAGGAAAAAATGCAGAAGATGCAGGAAGAGCTGGCAAATGCCGAAGTGACCGGTCAGTCCGGCGCCGGGCTGGTCAGCGTCGTCATGACGGGTCGCCACGATGTCAAGCGTGTATCGCTGGATGACAGCCTGATGCAGGAAGACAAGGAGATTCTGGAAGACCTTATCGCGGCTGCGGTGAACGATGCCGTTCGCAAGATCGAGCAGAACAGCCAGGAAAAGATGTCTGGTATGACTGCGGGCATGCAGCTGCCGCCTGGATTCAAGATGCCTTTCTAAGCATCTAAAGGCTTATGGTCACGCCGCTGGCCGTTCTGGCTGGCGGCGATCCAGGCACGTTAACAGACGATAGCCTGTCTATACTTTTATCTATCTCCACTCGAGATTTCTTCATGAGTTTTAGTCCTCTCATTCGACAGTTGATCGACGCGCTACGCATTTTGCCTGGGGTGGGCCAGAAATCAGCCCAGCGTATGGCCATGCAGATGCTTGAGCGTGACCGGAGCGGGGGCCTGCGCTTGTCGAGTGCCTTGCAGGCAGCCATGGAGGGAGTAGGGCATTGCAAGCATTGTCGTACCCTGACGGAAAACGAACTGTGCCCTCAGTGCGCTGATCCGGATCGGGATGACCAGCTGCTTTGCGTGGTTGAGTCGCCAATGGATGTCTTTGCCGTTGACCAGACGGGCTTCCGTGGGCGTTATTTCGTGCTGAAAGGGCACCTGTCTCCTCTGGATGGTCTCGGCCCGGAGGCGATCGGCATTCCAGAGCTGATGGAGCGTATCGAGCAAGGTGCCTTCCAGGAAGTCATTATTGCAACCAACCCGACAGTGGAAGGCGAGGCGACGTCCCATTACATTGCGCAGCTATTGAAACCGCGCGGTTTAACTATTTCCCGGATTGCCCATGGTGTCCCCCTGGGTGGTGAACTTGATCTGGTAGACAACGGCACCCTTACGCATGCCTTTGCAGGCCGTAAGCCGATCACGCTTTGATCGGCGGTACGCAAATTGACGTAAAAAAGCATAGATCTATTCTTGAGAAGCATTATCATTAGCGATATCTCAATGCCATCTCGATAGGTTCTGACATGTGCGCGGCTGAAGTGTCATCACCCAACGCCTTGCATGACTGGTATAGCGAGCATCATGGCTGGCTGCACGGCTGGCTGAGCAAACGGTTGGGATGCTCGTTCAATGCAGCCGATCTGGCCCAGGATACATTCCTTCGCCTGTTAGCCAAAGGACGCGATCTTCCGTCCGTTCGAGAGCCGCGCGCTTACTTATCGACCATCGCCCATTCATTACTCGTCAATCACTGGCGGCGTCAGGATATCGAACGGACCTATCTCGAGGCGCTGGCTGATCGTTCCGAGTATTACGCGCCATCTCCAGAAGCGCGTGAAATCATTATTGAAAGTCTCGTTCAAATCGACGCCATGCTGGACCGTCTACCTGAAAAGGTGCGCTCAGCCTTCCTGATGTCTCAACTGGAAGGGCAGACGTATGCAGCCATTGGTGAGGTGCTAGGGGTGTCCGAGCGAATGGTCAAAAAGTACATGGCCCAAGCCATGCTGCACTGCCTGACCCTTGAGGTGGAATAGACCATGCAGGCCGCCCAGCAGATGTCCGAGACAGAGTGCGACTTTGCGGTGCTTGAGCAGGCGGCCGAATGGTTTGCCGTGCTCAGTGCTGATGATGTCAGCGATCAGGAGCGTGTGCAGTGGCAGCTCTGGCTGGCAGAAAATCCGCAACATGCCCAGGCGTGGCAGCGTGTCGAGCTGATCAGTCGTCATTTTCAGCGCATACCCTCCGAGCAACGCCATGGCGCTACACAAGCGCTACAGAAAAAAGGGCCAACGCGGCGTCAGACATTAAAACTGATGACCGTACTTTGCAGTACCGGTGTTCTGGCCTGGACTACCTCTTCACATTTGTCCTGGAGACAATGGTATGCCAGCTACCGAACACGTGTGGGAGAGATCAAGGATTTTCAGCTTGCTGATGGCTCGCATCTCTGGCTGAACACCGATACGGCAATGGATGTCTCGAACGAACCGGACCGCTTGCATCTGGCACTCTACAAGGGTGAGGCCATGCTGTCTCGAGGCAAGGATGCTCACTATCCGCTGACGCTTGATACGGCATTCGGTGCGTTACTGGCCAAAGAAGCCCAGTTTAGTGTTTTTGATCGAGGAGGCTTTGGCGAGTTGGCAGTTTTCAACGGCAGTGTGCAGGTTGCTCCTGTGGCGTCGGCGTCCGTCACAGTAAAGGCAGGACAACAGGTGCGCTTTAGCACTGACGAGGTTTCTACTGCTCGGATGAGTGAGCAACGCCGTCAGGCTTGGATCAAAGGGATGATTCTGGCCGATGATATGCGATTGAGCGACTTTGTTGACGAGTTATCGCGTTATCGCTCCGGGTATCTGGCCTGTGATCCGGATGTAGCGAATCTGCGTCTGGTCGGTGCATACCCGCTGAAGGAAACGGAGCGGGTGCTGACAGCCTTGGAGCAAAGCCTGCCCATTCGCATCAATCGCCCGCTGCCTTGGTGGACGTCTATTTCAGCGCGTCCTGTCTGAATCTTAATAAAAAATATTATCATTAGCGGTTCCCTTTTCTTGGTTTCGACTGGCTTTAGTCTCAAACAGGCTGAAAGCCATCACTGTTGAACACAAAAAGGGATGAGTAATGGATTCGCGTCGTTCGTATCAGGCTTTTTTCAAGCGGAGCCCTCTGCGTCAGGCTGTGCATGCTGCTGCACTCGCTATACCGATGAGCCTCGCCCTTGTGCCGCTTGCAGGTAATGCCGCCGAAGCGGCTGCCGCGGCCCAGGCAGTACGCAGTTACGATATACCGGCTGGCCCGCTGTCGACGGCATTGAGTCGTTTTGCTGGCGAAGCGAATGTCATGCTATCTGCCGATGGCTCATTGACGGAGGGCAAGCAGAGCCCAGGTCTCAAGGGGCAGTACAGTGTTGAAGAAGGTTTTGCAGCGCTGCTAAAAGGAAGCGGCTTGCAGATCGTCAACACCGGTAGCGGCAGCTACTCGCTGGCGGCTGGAACAGCAAGCGTTGGCAGTGATGTTTCCGAGCTTTCTGCGACTACCGTTACCGATTTCGCACTGGGCAATGCGCTTGGAACCATGGAAGGCTATAACGCCACCCATAGCCAGATTGCAACCAAGACAAGTAAGTCGATCCTGGAGACCTCTCAGTCGGTATCCGTGGTAACGCGCGACCAGATTGATGATCAGGGCTCGCAAACAGTTTCCCAGGCGTTGCGTTATACCCCAGGTGTCATGACCAACCCATATGGTGCAACTCACCGGTATGACTATGTTGCCATGCGTGGTTTCAATGACGGCTCGGTAGATAACATCTATCTTGATGGCCTCAAGACCATGGGAGATAGCGGTACCTATAGCAGCATGCAGGTAGATCCGTATTTCCTTGAGCGCATCGATATCCTGAAAGGCCCGTCTTCGGTGCTCTACGGACGGAGTAATCCTGGCGGCCTGGTAGCGCTTACCAGCAAGAAGCCACTCTATGAGCCTTATCATGAAATCCAGGCCACGGTGGGTACCCAGGGCCAGCGGGGTATGGGGTTCGATTTTAGTGGGCCGGTTAACGAAGACCAGACGATTGCCTATCGGCTGGTAGGTCTGGCGGACAAGTCCGATACGCAGTTTGATCACAACGAGGAGAAGCGCTACGCCATTGCGCCCACTGTAGCCATCGACTTTGATGAAAATACGACGCTAACCCTGCAGGCGTATATGCAACATGACCCCGAGGGCGGTTACCACGGCGGTCTCCCGGCAGACGGCACACTCTATCGCCACAATGGACAATACATCTCAAAGCATTTCTTTGAGGGCGACTCCGATTTCGACAAGTTCGAACGTACCCAGCAGATGGTGGGTTATCAGTTTGAGCATCGTTTCAATGATGTCTGGTCGGCACGGCAGAACTTCCGCTATCTGGATGGCAAGGTGGATATGCGGCAGGCTTATGCTGCGGGTTGGGCCAGCATAGGATCCAACGAGTTAGCGCGCGCAACCACTGAAGGCAAGGAGCGTCTGCATGCCTGGATTGTAGATAACATGGCACAGGCTGAATTTAATACCGGGTCAGCCAAACATACGCTTTTGATGGGGTTGGATTATCAGCGTCGTAAGGCCAAGGTCGACTACGCAGGCGGGTCCGCTTCTAACATTGATGCGTTCGACCCTGTCTATGGTAATCCGGGCGTCACGGAAACATGGCAAACCAGCGATTTGCGTCGGATGGAGCAGACTGGCCTGTACATGCAGGACTTGATTGACCTGGATAAATGGCGGTTTTCGCTCGGTCTGCGTAAGGATTGGGTAGAGACCTCTTCCGAGGATGAGCTATACGGTGCAGGCAAAAACACCTACAAGGAGAATAAGGTTACTCCGCGGGTGGGTGCACTGTATCTTTTCGACAATGGTATCGCGCCCTACATTAGCTATTCAGAGTCTTTCAATCCCAACTCTTTTACTGACCAGAACGGCGATCCGCTCAAGGCTACTGAGGGCAAGCAGTGGGAGGCTGGCATCAAGTATCAGCCGCCGGGTACGGACAATATCTTTACGGCATCAGTCTTCCACATTACCCAAGAAAACTTGGCGACCAAACTGGCGAATGAACAATACTACCGCCCGGTAGGAAAGGTACGCTCCCAAGGCGTAGAGTTGGAAGCTCACATGCAGGTGACTGATAACTTCCGTGTACTAGGCAGCTATACGTTTGCTGATGTCGAATACATTAAGTCGGATGACGGTACAGAAGGCAATACGCCTAACGTTGCTCCTCGTCATATGGCATCTGTCTGGGGAGATTACTCATTCAAAGAGGGATCGCTCCAGGGCTTGAGTCTGGGAGCGGGGGTACGGGCAGTTAGTAAGAGTTGGGCAGATCCAGCTAATACCGAACGCGTTCCTGGATACACCCTGTTTGATGCGTCAGTGGGTTATGACTTGAGTAATGTGGGACTCAAAGGTGTAGATGTACGTGTCAACGCCAATAACCTAACCGATAAAAAATACGTCGCTGCATGTAATAGCCTGTTGTATTGCTATTACGGCGAAGAGCGTAACGTCACCGCCACGGTCAGTTACAAGTTCTAACAATCAAAAGCGATAAAGCTTTTCAAGTAAAACGGGCGGCTTCAGGGCCGCCCGTTTTGTTTCAACCTTCCAGCTGGCCGCCCGCCAGGGCGCAGAGCTGAATCGAGTCGAGGATATGCACTTCCTTGCCTTCGGCCTCGATGATGCCGCTCTGCTGGAAGCGCGTGAACACACGAGAAACTGTCTCCACTGCAAGGCCCAGATAGTTACCGATCTCATTACGGGACATGGACAGGCGGAACTGCTGGGCGGAGAAGCCACGAGCGCGGAAACGTGCAGACAGATTCACAAGAAACGTCGCGATACGCTCGTCTGCGCTTTTTTTGGACAAGAGCAGCATCATCTGCTGATCATCCCGAATCTCGCGGCTCATCACACGCATCAGCTGGCGACGCAGCTGGGGAAGCTGATCGGCCAGCTCATCAAGATGCTCGAAGGGGATCTCGCATACCGATGTGGTTTCCAGCGCCTGTGCAGAAACCGGATGCAGCTCCGTATCCATACCGGACAAGCCAACCAGCTCGCTGGGTAGGTGAAAGCCGGTAATCTGCTCTTCACCGTTATCGGTCACGCTAAAGGTTTTAAGCGCGCCTGAGCGGACGGCAAAGACGGAGCCAAAACTGTCACCCTGTCGGAACAGATAGTCGCCTTTCTTGAGTGGACGGCCGCGCTTGACGATCCGATCAAGCTCATCCAGATCCTCAAGGTTCAACGACAATGGCAAGCATAAGGGTGCCAGGCTGCAATCTTTACAGTGGGCTTGCGGCGAGGTGACACGCATTTTCAAAGTCTCGGACATGGCTTTCGATTTATTCCATTAGTAAGCCAAGGGTATTACTGCACGCATGATGATGAAAGCTGTTAGTGAATTTATTAGATGACCCGTGAAAACCGTTGTGTGTTCTGTTGGGGCAAATAACGATCAAACAACATACAAACTGATCGCACGAGTAACCTCCCGGCCGGCAAGATATCAATGCCTTTTTCATCCAGGCGAATAAGCTCATCAGTCGCCATACGCTCAAGGTCAGGCATGACATCGGCAAAGTAATCCTTGAAATCAATTCCCAGTGCTCGGCCTGTTTCAGCAAAGTCGAGCTGGAAGTGACAAATTAGCTGCTGGATTACCGCGCGACGAATCAAGTCGTCCCGTTCACAGTGCAAACCCCGGCGTACAGCAAGTTGACCGTTATCCAGACTAGTCTGGTATTCGGAAATATCCACTGTGTTTTGAGAGTAAAGCTCATTTATCTGGCTAATGGCCGATACCCCCAGCCCAATCAGGTCACAATGGCCATGGGTCGTATAGCCCTGAAAGTTACGCTGCAGCGAACCATCTTCCTGAGCAATCGCCAATTCGTCGTCGGGCAGGGCGAAGTGGTCCATCCCGATGTAACGATAACCGGCAGCCATTAGCTGCTCAGTTGTCCTTTGAAGCATCTCCAGCTTTTGTGCGGGGCTTGGCAGCTCAGCAGCCTCAATCCGCCGCTGTGGTGGAAAACGGGTGGGGAGGTGCGCGTAATTGAATACAGACAAGCGATGCGGTTGCAGATCAATTACTGCCTCGACGGTTTTGGCGAAGCTTTCCGGCGTTTGCCGGGGAAGACCATAAATCAGGTCGATATTGATTGAACGATAACTGAGCGTACGGGCTGCATCGATGATGGCCCGCGTCTCGTTGAGGCTTTGCAGGCGATTCACAGCCAACTGCACATTCGTATCGATGTCTTGGACACCGAGGCTAACCCGATTGAAACCCAGCTCACGCAACAGGCCCATCGTGGCCCAGTCCGCTTCGCGTGGATCGATCTCGATCGAATAATCCCCAGAGTCATCATCCAGCAGGCTGAAGCGCTGACGCAGCTCGGACATCAGCTGCCGTAGCTGTTCAGGGTTGAGAAAAGTCGGCGTGCCGCCGCCAAAATGCAATTGCTCTACCTTCTGGTCTGCGCCTACATGACGACTGATCAGCTGAATTTCCCTTGTCAGGCTGGCCAGATAAGGCACGCTGCGGCTGCGGTCCTTGGTAATGACTTTATTACAGGCGCAGTAGTAGCAAATATGTGCGCAGAAGGGCACATGGACATACAGCGACAGCGGCCGCTTGGCAGTGCGGCTATCCCTTAGTGCATGCATCAGATCGAACGCGCCTATCTGATCATGAAACTGCACTGCAGTTGGATAAGAGGTATAGCGAGGCCCTGCCATGTCGTAGCGCTGGATTAATTCTGGTTTCCAATCGATGGCGTCGAGCATGACCATACTCCCGTAAAACTATGAAGCAGAGTCTAGAAGCAAGTAGGTAGTGGCATCTTGACCTGCATCAATAGCGACAACGTGAAGGCCAGAGAGGCGATAAAAGGTACGATGGATTCTGTTGAGCTAATTTTGTATGTAATACCAGCCCATAAAGAGTGTTATTAGATTCATTAGGAGGTTTCGTGCAAAACAACCACGTCAATCAGAAGGAAGTTTCGCTTCTTTGGAGCAGGTGCGATCAGAAAATGGCCACGCTTGTTCTGGCCCATGGAGCAGGGGCTCCCATGGACAGTCCGTTCATGGATCAAATGACCAGGGCGCTGGTAGCCCAGCGTATCGAAGTAGTACGGTTTGAATTTCCTTATATGGCTGAGCGACGAATCTCAGGAAGGAAAAGGCCTCCATCTCCTAAGGCGCAGTTGCTTGCTACCTGGAAGCAGGTCATTGATCTGGTCAGGCAAACAACCCCAGGACCGCTTGCCATTGGCGGCAAATCAATGGGAGGCCGAATGGCCAGCCTGGTCGCTGATGAGGAGCGGGTTAGCGCATTGGTGTGCCTTGGGTATCCATTCTATGCGGCAGGCCGCCCGGAAAAGCCGCGGGTCGACCATCTCGTTGATCTGCAAACGCCTACGTTGATCATCCAGGGCGAGCGTGATGCTCTGGGAGATCGGGAGACGGTTGAGCATTACACACTGTCTGACCAGGTCCGAATCGAGTGGGTACTGACAGCCAACCATGACCTTAAGCCACTCAAACGCTCAGGCTTGAGTCACTCACAAAGCATTGAGAAGAGTGCGTTATCGATAGTGCGCTTTTTGGCCGCCCTTCGGGCATAAAAAGCCCGCACTGCGGCGGGCTTTTTTATGGGAGCGCTTACATTAGACTGCGCAATACATAGTGCAGAATGCCACCCGCCTTGAAGTATTCCACTTCGTTGAGGGTATCGATTCGGCAGAGAAGCTCTACCGTTTCCATGCTGCCATCTTCACGAGTGATTTCCATGGTCAGTGGCATACGTGGCCGCAGTTCGACGCCATCCAGTCCGAAAATGCTGATTTTCTCCTTACCGGTTAGACCTAGCGACTTGCGATCCACTCCGTTCTGGAACTGAAGCGGAAGGACGCCCATGCCTACCAGGTTGGAGCGGTGGATGCGCTCGAAGCTTTCGGTAATCACTGCCTTGACACCGAGCAGGTTGGTTCCCTTGGCTGCCCAGTCACGGGATGAACCTGTGCCATATTCCTTGCCTGCAATAATGACCAGTGGAGTGCTATCTATCTGATACCGCATGGCAGCGTCATAGATGGCCATTTTCTCACCGGTTGGAACATGCAGCGTATTGCCACCTTCCTCGCCACCCAGCATTTCGTTACGGATACGAATGTTGGCAAAAGTGCCGCGCATCATGACTTCATGGTTGCCACGGCGGGAGCCGTACGAGTTGAAGTCCTCATAGGCAACACCATGTTCGGTGAGGTAGCGGCCCGCCGGGCTATCCTTTTTGATGTTACCAGCCGGGGAGATATGGTCTGTTGTGACTGAGTCGCCCAGTAAGGCGAGAATTCGCGCATCATGAATATCTGATACACGAGGTGGGTTGCCGCCAATGTTCTCGAAGAAGGGAGGATTCTGGATATAGGTCGAATCGTTTCTCCAGGTATAGGTCTTGGAGGCTGGAACCTGAATGGCCTTCCAGTTCTCATCGCCCTCGAAGACCGCTGCGTATTCCTTGCGGAACATCGCCGAGTTGACTTTCTCGATGGCGTCAGCCACTTCCTGTTGGGTGGGCCAGATATCCTTCAGATAGACCGGCTGGCCGTTCTTGTCTGTACCCAAAGGATCTTTAGACAGATCAACCTTGACGCTGCCTGCCAAGGCATAAGCGACTACCAGTGGTGGTGAAGCCAGCCAGTTCGTTTTGACAAAGGGATGTACGCGGCCTTCGAAGTTGCGGTTGCCCGAGAGCACTGATGCCACGGTCAGATCGCCTTCCTGAATCGCTTTTTCAATCGGTTCGAGCAGCGGCCCGGAATTGCCGATGCATGTGGTGCAACCGTATCCCACAAGGTTAAAGCCCAACTTGTCTAGCGAGGTCATAAGGCCGGCAGCCTTATAATATTCGGTTACGACCTTGGAGCCAGGCGCCAATGAACTCTTGACCCAGGGTTTGCGCTCCAGCCCTTTTTCAACGGCTTTTTTCGCCAGTAGACCGGCAGCCATCATGACGCTGGGGTTGGAGGTGTTGGTACAGGAGGTAATGGCGGCAATTACAACTGCGCCGTTTTGTAAGCAGTATTTCTGGCCGTCAAGCTCATACTCGATGCCGTCCGCCTTGGGTTCGCCTTTAACCGAGTCGTCCAGCCCACCGGGTGTAACGGGATGTCCATTACCCTTAGGCGCAGTAGGCTTGAGTTGCAGACTCATGAACTGATCAAATGCTTCGCTGACCTTGGATAGCGAAACACGATCCTGCGGACGCTTGGGGCCTGCCAGGCTGGATTCGACATCGCCCAAGTCCAGATGCAGGGTGTCGGTGAAGCTTGGTTCGTCACCGGCCTCACGCCACATACCCTGAGCTTTGGCGTAGGCCTCAACCAGCTTGACTGTTTCTTCGGGGCGGCCCGAGAAGCGCAGAAAGTCCACAGTGACCTGGTCAACCGGGAAGAAGCCGCAAGTGGCGCCGTATTCCGGAGCCATATTGCCGATGGTAGCGCGGTCCGCCAGTGGCAGATCAGCCAAGCCGTCTCCATAGAACTCAACGAACTTACCCACTACGCCTTTCTTGCGTAACATCTGGGTTACGGTCAACACCAGGTCAGTAGCGGTAATGCCTTCGCGCAGCTTGCCTGTCAGCTTGAAGCCGATGACCTCAGGTATGAGCATGGAAACCGGCTGGCCCAGCATGGCGGCCTCAGCTTCAATGCCGCCTACGCCCCAGCCTAGTACACCCAGGCCGTTGATCATCGTCGTATGCGAGTCGGTGCCTACCAGGGTATCCGGGAAAGCGTAAGTCTCGCCGTTTTCTTCGCGAGTCCAAACTGTACGGCCTAGGTATTCAAGGTTTACCTGGTGACAGATGCCGGTGCCCGGTGGCACTACGCTAAAGTTGTCGAAAGCTTGTTGACCCCAGCGCAAGAATTCGTAACGTTCACCGTTGCGCTGCATTTCAATGGCTACGTTTTCCTCATAGGCGTGTTCGGAGGCGTAACGGTCGACCATTACCGAGTGGTCAATCACCAGATCGACAGGAGAGAGGGGATTGATTTTTTCAGGATCGCCTCCTGCCTTGGCCATGGCATCACGCATGGCTGCCAAGTCCACGACTGCGGGTACCCCGGTAAAGTCCTGCATCAGAACGCGCGCCGGACGGTATTGAATCTCGCGGTCAGAGGTGCGTTCCTTGAGCCAGTCAACCAGTGCCTGCAGGTCTTCACGGTAAACGGTTTTATTGTCTTCCCAGCGCAGCAGATTTTCGAGCAGGACCTTTAGCGATACAGGCAAGCGCGAAATATCACCCAGGCTCTTGGCGGCTTCGGGAAGGCTATAGTAGTGATACGTACGGCCATCGACCTCTAGGGTACGACGACATTTCAGACTATCCAGTGCAGGCATGACGATGAATCTCCTCTCGGCTTGGGACGGCACGATGGTTCGGCCTTGTGCAAGACGACGTGACCTTCGCTAATCCCGGCTCAGGCCCACTCCGAGGAAATACCGAAAAGTCTGCCAACACTGCCTCTCGGCACGAAGATTCTGGGCCGAGCATCAATGGGGCCTGATCGGTATCAACAGCGGCGGACATCCGGCGCCAGCCTGTCGACCAAGCGTCGTCTTGCGCTTGTTCTCCAATACTGGACCGATTGACGGCTTTTACGTTCCCTGTTCCGCTCAATCCGGCTGGCTCGGGTATAGTGCGCGGCTTATTGCAAGGCCGCATCACAGGGCTGGAGTTTTGATGAATACGTTGTTGTTACATTGCCGACCTGGTTTTGAAGGCGAGGTGTGTGCCGAGCTTGGCGATCTGGCTGCACAGCTGGAAATTTCAGGCTACGCGCGGGGCAAGCCAGCCAGCGCCTTTGCCGAGTTCATTTGCAGTGAGGCAGAGGGTGCAGATCGCCTCATGAAGCGCCTGCGCTTTGCCGACCTGATCTTTCCGCGCCAATGGGCGCGAGGCACAGGTTTTGTCACGTTACCTGAGCAGGACCGTGTAGGAGCCATCCTGCAGGAGCTACAGAGCTATCCGGTCTGCGGGAGCCTGTGGTTCGAGGTATTGGATACCAATGACGGCAAAGCGCTGTCGACATTCTGCAAGAAATTCGAAAAGCCTCTGAGGGCTGCACTGACCAAGGCCGGCCGTCTGAAGGAAGACTCTGCCTTGCCACGGCTGCAATTGACCTTTCGAACAGGAACGGATGTGTTCATTGGCGTGGCCGAGCCGCGTAACGCTGCGTTCTGGCCGATGGGTATACCCCGACTCAAGTTTCCCCGTGAAGCGCCCAGCCGCTCTACGCTTAAACTGGAAGAGGCCTGGCATCAGTTTATTCCTCGTGCGCAGTGGGATGAGCGCCTTGCCTCGGGTATGCACGCCGTAGACCTAGGGGCAGCACCTGGAGGCTGGACATGGCAACTGGTCAACCGGGATATGCTCGTGACCGCCGTGGATAACGGGCCGATGGCAGAGTCCCTGATGGAGTCAGGCCTTATCGAGCATCTGCAAGTCGATGGCTATGCCTTTCGTCCACGTAAGGAAGTCGACTGGATGGTATGCGATATCGTCGAAAAACCAGCCCGCACAGCCGCGCTCATGGAAAACTGGATCGGCGAGCGCTGGTGCAGGGAGGCTGTCGTGAACCTGAAGCTGCCAATGAAGCAGCGCTATGCTGAAGTCAGGCGCATTCTGGATCGATTGAAAAGCTATTTTGGTAGTAAGGGAATGTCAGTTTCCGTTGCCTGCAAACAGCTCTACCACGATCGCGAAGAGGTCACCTGTCACCTCCGTCGCTTGAAATAACCAAAGCAGAACATTTACGGCTCGAAACGTACTGATGCAGCCGGTGCCTATGTCAAAGGCGCGGCTGCTACCGAATGGAGAAAAGCATGACTCTTACCGTTGACGCGACACTTGACGCCAGCGGGCTGAATTGCCCTGAACCTGTCATGATGCTGCACAACAAGGTGCGAGACCTGGCAGGTGGTAGCCTGCTCAAGGTCATTGCAACTGATCCCTCTACGCAGCGGGACATCCCCAAATTCTGCATGTTTCTAGGACATGAGCTGGTGCAGAAGGAGGAAGAGGGCGGCAAGTACCTTTATTGGATACGCAAGAAAGTCGAATAACCTAGTGGGCTGCATTTCTTATCCTGCGGCGTGCGCTACGTGCAAGGCGTATGGCAAGCAATACCGCTGCACAGGTAAGCCCCACCACCAGACCTTGCCAAAGGCCCGCCGGTCCGCGGGCCTGCCCAACCCAATCGGTCAGGCCTAGTACATAACCTACTGGCAGACCGATACCCCAATAGGCGAGCAGTGTGATCACCATTGTGGCCCGTGTATCCTGATACCCCCTGAGTCCCCCGGCCGCTGTCACCTGTACCGCATCTGAAAACTGGAAGAGAGCGGCAAATACAATCAGCGACGCCGCCAGGCTCACCACAGCCGGGTCCTGTGTATAAAGCGTTGCGATCGGTGCGCGGAAAAGCAGCATGATACTGGCAGAAATACAGGCCCAGGATAGGCCAACGGCCACTCCCGTGCCTGCCGAAAACCGCGCTTGCCGAGGCTCGCCGCGTCCCAGGGACTGTCCAACCCGTACAGTGATGGCCATGCCGATCGACAAGGGGATCATGAAGGTGAGTGAGGCAAAGTTGAGAGCAATCTGATGGCCTGCTACCACCGTTGCGCCTAGCTCACCGATCAACAGGGCAATGACCGAGAAGATGCTGGACTCCGCAAATACCGCGATTCCAATAGGCGCACCCACAGAGAGCAGGCGACGAATCACTGGCCATTGGGGAGCGTCGAAGCGGCTGAAGATACCGCATGCGTGGTAGATCTTGGCGCGTCGCACCCATGCGAACATGCCCAGGAACATCAACCACATCGCCACGCCACTGGCAAATCCGCAACCTGGTCCGCCCATCGCTGGCAAGCCAAGGCGACCATGGATGAACAGATCATTTAGCGGAACGTTGAGTGTCAGACCAACCAGACCAATGATCATGCTGGGCCGGGTGCGTCCAAGCCCGTCGCTGAAGCAGCGCAGCACGTAATACAGTGCAACCGCGGGGATACCCATGGCGATGCCATGCAGATAGGTCATGGTTGGCTGAATCAGCTCCGGACTGACATGCATGGCAATCAGTAAAGGCTTCGCTGAGCATAAAAGAGCGCTGGCTATCAAGCCGATGACCACGGCCAACCAGAGCGCCTGTCGAACAAGCGGACCAATCTTCTCCGGTTGCCTGGCGCCATGATGCTGCGCCACGTTTGGCGTAGTGGCCAGCAGCGTTCCGGTCATCAGAAGAAAGACCGGCACCCAGACGGAATTGCCTAGCGCAACGGCTGCCAGGTCCAACGGACCGACACGCCCGGCCATGACGGCATCGACGAACCCCATGGCAGAGTGCGATAACTGCGCAATGATAATAGGCGCTGCCAGTGCGAGCAGGGCCGTTAGCTCATGACGGATCCGCTGCCGCCGGGTAGGTCTTGTGTCCACGAGATTATCAGGTAAGGAAAAGTTGGTCAGTGTACGACGCTTTTCGGATGCCGAGAAATCCATCACACGTCTTGGGCCTGATAAAATGTATGTCTCGCTGATTGGAGTTCAAGATGCGCATCCTCGCAGATGAAAATATCCCCCTTCTGGATGAATTTTTTGGTGCCTTTGGATCGATCAGGCGAATGCCAGGCCGCGCCATGGATAGGGCTGCCGTGGGCGAGGCTGATGTTCTCATCGTACGGTCCATAACACCTGTAACTCGGGCATTGCTGGAAGGCTCACCGGTCCGTTTCGTGGGGACGTGCACCATCGGTACGGACCATCTGGACATTGATTATCTGGAATCGGCTGGCATTGCCTGGAGCAGTGCGCCGGGGTGCAATGCACGCGGCGTTGTCGATTACGTTCTGGGTGCGCTTCTTGCCTTGAGCGACGCCCGCGGAGTCTCGCTGAGTGAGCGCACCTATGGGGTTGTAGGCGCCGGACAGGTTGGTGGCCGTCTGGTGGAGGTGCTGAAAGGGTTGAATCTGAATGTTCTGGTGTGTGATCCACCACGTGCGCTATCCGCACCCGATGATTTTGTCTCGCTTGAAACCGTGATGGAGAAATGTGATGTCATTTCTCTGCACGCACCGCTGGTACGTTCCGGGCCTGACGCGACGTATCACCTTTTTGATGCTGAGCGCCTGGCTGAATTGAAGGCTGGAACATGGCTCATCAATGCGTGCCGTGGGGAAGTTATCGACAATCAGGCGCTTCGTAAATGTCTGGTTGAAGGTGCCGATCTGGAGGTTGTTCTGGATGTTTGGGAGAGTGAGCCTGAGGTCGATGTAGAGCTGGCCAAGCGATGCCGCCTGGCGACACCTCATATTGCTGGCCATAGCCTTGAAGGCAAGTGGCGCGGTACTGCAATGATTTACGCTGCCTTTTGCGCCTGGCAGGAACAGAGGCCAGAAAAAGCCTTGGAGGACTTTCTACCTGAACAGTGGCTATCAAAGATCGAGCTTTCGGCCAGCGCTACGCCTGAACAGGCACTGAGACTTCTGTGTCGGGCCGTTTATGATCCGCGCAATGATGACGCCGCTTTTCGATTATCACTCAAAGGTGATACTCAAACGCGGCGTAACGGGTTTGATCTACTTAGAAAGCATTATCCCCAGCGTCGGGAAATTACCGGACTTCGCGTTTATACAGATGCAAGCCCGGCAACTTCCCGAATCGTAGAAGCATTAGGCGCTACACGTCTGTGATTACTCAGGGCATGTAGGCGTCTTGAGAGAGTCGTCTGGCTCACGACATGCCTTTTGAATCATGGCCTCGGTAATCGGGATCTCGCGACCCTTTTCATCGATGAGGGCGCCACCCAGGCGTTGAGCATGATCGGAGGTTGTGTGCTGAGAAGTGTTCTGAACGGTCATTTCAGTCTCCTTTGCCATATGAGTCCAACCTAGCCAAGACAGGTTAAGAAGATATGACAACCTAGAGCGTCCAAAAGTGCCGCAAGGGTGCATAGCGTTCGCTATGCACTTGGCCTGTCAGTGATATTCGCAAAGATAAGCCGTTTCCACGCTGACTTTGAGCTGGAATTTGCTGTTGGCCGGAACGGTGAATTTCTGGCCTGCCTCAAAAGTTTCCCAACCATCACTGCCAGGTAGTTTGACCGTCAGGGCACCTGCTACCACGTTCATGATTTCCAATTGGCTCGTTCCGAATTCGTATTCCCCTGGCGCCATGACACCAATGGTGGCTGGCTTACTGCTCAGATTGAAGGCGATGGATTTAACGGTGCCGTCAAAATATTCGTTAACCTTGAACATGGCTTTCCTTAGGATTGTTTTAAACGTTAAGCCAGTATGCCGAAACCTTTACGCTGCCGCCACTAAGCCATTAGTGCACGGTTATGGGCAATAGTCTTGCTGTGTTACGCGCGTCCTCCAAGGCCCTGTGCGGCTGACCATGAAAGCAGTATCCGGCAAGGCTCAGGGCCGAGCCTAGGCTGACAGGGCGGGGCAGTTGCCTGGACTTCGCAAAGCGCTGCTTGAGATTCATGTGGGGAGTGCGTGCCAGGAGTGTGCTGATTCTGTGCTCACGCCAATCACGCTGTAGCTGACGGCGATCATAGTCACCCCAGCTGCACCAGCCCGCCAAATGCGCTTCATGGCTACTCAGCCATTGCTCAAAGTGTTGCCAGACCGTATATAAAGGCGCTGCGCTGTCTACATCGTCTTGGGTGATGTGCGTAAGCGATTTGCAGAACGCGGTCAGCAGAGGTCGATGCAGGGGCCTTACATAGCTCTGGAAGTGATCAAGCTCTTGTCCGGTGCTATCGATCAACACGGCGCCGATCTCGATGATCTCCATCTCCTCGACAGGCCATCCGCCTTCATCAGTGGTCGCTTCCAGATCGATGACCAGCCAACGCTTCATCGTGCCTCCAAAGAGCTTCTTGTAAGTAAGAGGAGAAGGCATCCTGGTAACGGACCGGCGCCCACAGGCAGAGACCTGTATCAAGATAGGCAAGTTTCAGGCTTAAACACAGAGCTAAGTATATTTTGAGGCTCTTCTGACGAAGGGTGTGACTGAATCCATGCCAGTGCCGACTATTAAGTTGGACGCCAGGTATCAGCTGCTTGGACAAACGTTTGAGTGACGCTTGGCGTTGGGGCCAATCCCCCTTATGCTTTTTGTATCTACTACTCAGGTCTATACGTTATGGAATGCCGTGCCGGCTGTGGTGCATGTTGCATTGCGCCTTCTATTTCCACGCCATTGCCTGCGATGCCACAGGGCAAGCCTGCAGGTGTGCGATGTGCACATCTAAGCGAAACCGATTTATGTGAGTTGTTTGGAAAGCCGGAACGACCGCCGGTGTGCAGCGCATTTTCGGCAGAGCCTTTTGTCTGTGGTGACAGCCGTGATGAGGCACTTATGCTGATAGCGTATCTGGAAGATGTGACTGCCGCCTGATTTAACCCCACCATACACACTTTATGCTCATAACAAGAAAAGGAAGGTTCAATGCGTACTTTTTTTAAAACAACTGTTTTAACGGCTCTGTTCGCGACGTTGTGTTCTGGCGCCTACGCCGACGAATGGAAACTTGCAAAGGATGAAGATGGGGTAAAGGTCTACACCCGTAGCGTGGAGGGGTCTAAATACAAGGCCTACCGTGGTGTTGTTACGATTAAGGCTACTCCTGAGCGTATCGAGCAACTTCAGGAGGATACCGCCAGCTCCTGCAAGTGGCTCTATCGTTGCCAGCAGCTCAAGGTGCTCAAGCAGCAGGGGCAGGACACCTGGACCTATATGCGCATTGAAATGCCCTGGCCGGTCACGGCGCGTGATGTGGTGCTACATATCACAACGGAGCAAGCCGGCAATGGAGGTTTCGTTCGTCATTTAAAAGGGGAGCCCACTTACACACCTCCTGCAGACGGCTACGTGCGAGTTAGCAGTTTCGACGGTAAATGGCAGGTGCTGCCAAAGGCGACAGGATCTGTGGAGGTGACGTACGAAGCCCAAAGCGAACCGGGCGGAAGCATACCGTCTTGGTTGGCTAATAGCTTTGTCGTTGATGCGCCGTTCAACACCTTGCAAGGTCTTCGTAAGGCGGCGGAGAGCCGTTAACCCAAATAAAAACGCCCCGGGTTAGCCGGGGCGCTTTTTATCTACCAATCAGATCAAGCGATCTCAACCGCATCGATCTTAGCCTTGGCTGCGCTTTCGCGGAACTCGGCGATCTGATCGAAGCTCAGGTAGCGGTAGACATCCGACGCCATGCTGTCGATGTCCTTGGCGTACTGCATGTACTCTTCTGTCGACGGGAGCTTGCCCAGGATGGAGGCAACGGCCGCCAGCTCCGCAGAGGCTAGGTACACATTGGCACCATCGCCCAGACGGTTCGGGAAGTTACGAGTCGACGTCGAGACTACAGTCGAGTTGGAGGCCACACGTGCCTGGTTACCCATGCACAGTGAGCAGCCTGGCATCTCCATGCGAGCGCCAGCCTTGCCATAGATGCCGTAATAGCCTTCCTCGGTCAGCTGATGCTGGTCCATCTTGGTTGGCGGGGACAGCCACAGGCGGGTCGGAATGGCGCCCTTGACCTTGTCGAGCAGCTTGCCAGCCGCGCGGAAGTGGCCGATGTTGGTCATGCAGGAGCCGATGAAGACTTCATCGATCTTGTCGCCAGCCACTTGAGACAACAGGCGAGCATCGTCCGGGTCGTTTGGCGCGCACAGGATCGGCTCGGTCACTTCAGCCAGATCGATTTCGATGACTTCGGTGTACTCGGCATCGGCATCAGCTTCCATCAGCTCTGGATTGGCCAGCCAGGCTTCCATCGCCTGAGCACGGCGCTCCAGAGTACGGGCATCACCGTAGCCTTCGCTGATCATCCAGCGCAGCAGCGTGATGTTGGACTGCAGATACTCAGCAATGGATTCCTTCGACAGCTTGATGGTGCAGCCAGCAGCGGAACGCTCGGCCGAGGCATCGGACAGCTCGAAGGCTTGCTCGACGGTCAGATCCGGCAGGCCTTCGATCTCGAGGATGCGGCCAGAGAAGATGTTCTTCTTGCCTTTCTTCTCGACGGTCAGCAGACCTTTCTGGATCGCATAGTAGGGGATGGCATGCACGAGATCACGTAGCGTGATTCCCGGCTGCATCTTGCCTTTGAAGCGAACCAGTACCGACTCGGGCATATCCAGCGGCATAACGCCTGTTGCAGCGGCGAACGCTACCAGGCCGGAACCTGCTGGGAAGGAGATGCCAATCGGGAAGCGGGTGTGGGAGTCGCCGCCAGTGCCAACGGTATCCGGCAGCAACATGCGGTTCAGCCAGCTGTGGATGATGCCATCGCCCGGACGTAGAGAAACACCGCCACGGGTACGGATGAAATCCGGCAGGGTGTGGTGAGTCTTGACATCGATTGGCTTGGGATAGGCGGCTGTGTGGCAGAAGGACTGCATCACGAGGTCAGCGGAAAAGCCCAGGCATGCCAGGTCTTTCAGCTCGTCGCGAGTCATCGGGCCGGTCGTGTCCTGGGAGCCGACAGTAGTCATCTTCGGCTCGCAGTAGGTGCCCGGACGAACGCCGGCCACGCCACAGGCCTTGCCAACCATCTTCTGAGCCAGGGTATAACCCTTACCGGTATCAACAGGCTGCTCGGGCTTCTTGAACAGGTCGGAGTGTTCCAGGCCGAGTTCGGCGCGAGCTTTTTCAGTCAAGCCACGGCCCACGATCAGAGGAATACGACCACCTGCACGAACCTCATCCAGCAGAACCGGCGTTTTCAGCTCAAACGTGGCAACCACGTCATCGCTACCGTGACGGGTCACTTTGCCTGCATAGGGATAAACATCGATCACGTCGCCCATTTCCAGCGCGGAAACGTCGAACTCGATTGGCAGAGCGCCCGCATCTTCCATGGTGTTATAGAAGATCGGAGCAATCTTGCTACCAAAGCAGAAGCCGCCAGCGCGCTTGTTTGGAACGTAGGGGATGTCGTCACCGAAGAACCACAGTACCGAGTTGGTAGCGGATTTGCGGGAAGAACCCGTGCCTACCACGTCACCCACATAGGCAACCGGGAAGCCTTTGGCGCGAACTTCTTCGATCTGCTTCAGCGGGCCGATGCTGCCTTGCTGCTCCGGTACGATACCGTCACGGGCCATCTTCAGCATGGCCAGGGCGTGCAGCGGGATGTCAGGACGCGACCAGGCGTCAGGCGCAGGGGAGAGATCGTCGGTGTTGGTTTCGCCAGGTACCTTGAAAACGGTCAGGGTGACCTTTTCTGGAACAGCCGGGCGAGCCTTGAACCATTCACCGTCTGCCCAGGATTGCAGAACGGACTGAGCGTTGGCATTTCCAGCCTTGGCCTTTTCGGCGACATCATGGAAGGCATCGAACATCAGAAGCGTATGCTTGAGTTGTCCGGCGGCTATGGTGCCAAGCTCGGCGTCATCCAGCAGTTCGACCAGCGTGGCAATATTATAGCCACCCTGCATGGTTCCCAGAAGCTCGACCGCGCGCTGCTTGGAGATCAGCGGGGAGCTGGTTTCGCCTTTGGCGACAGCAGAAAGGAAGCCAGCCTTGACATAGGCGGCTTCGTCAACACCCGGCGGTACACGATTGGTGATCAGGTCAACGAGAAATTCTTCTTCGCCGGCCGGCGGGTTTTTCAGAAGTTCGACCAAACCTGCAGTCTGTTCGGCGTTAAGCGGCTGGGCAACGATACCCTGCGCGGCACGCTCTTCTACGTGTTTACGATAGGCTTCAAGCACAATATGACCCTCATCAGTGGTCCAGTAATGACGTCCGGGATCTGGCGACCCCATGAGCCCGGATGACGAAATAGCAATCGCTAGCAAGAGGCAGGAGCCAATGCGACGTCATTCAGGCTCCGGTGCGAAGCTGTTTTCAAAGTTTTACGCCAGCGGTATTACACGTGGGCCAGAATGCAGACGTGTGATGAGTACGCTGCACCCTGACCGGGAACCTGCCGGATAATTGTGTTCGTGACGCTTTGAAAACAGCTTCGTATCGGACATGGCGCCCCTTAGGGCGTACGGATTCTACTCCAAGGTTTCGCTAAAGTTAAGCTGAACATGCGACTAAACGACGCTGACCTTGGTTAGACGAAAGGCTAAAATAGGCTTTTGCTTGATCGGAACGACTATGTCCAACCAGCGCATAAAGACGCCCTGCGTCGGACTTTGCTCAACGGTATTCGGTGACCAGGTTTGCCGGGGCTGCAAGCGATTTCATCACGAGATCGTGAACTGGAATGCGTATAACGATGAGGAAAAGCGGGCTGTCTGGGCCCGTCTTGAGGTGCTCCTGACCCAGGTGGTTTCTGCAAAGCTCGAGGTGTTTGATCCGCTACGCCTGAAGGAACAGCTACAGCAACGGAAGATTCGCTTCATTCCTGAGCAGTCCGAATATTGCTGGGCCTATCAGCTGATTTCACGCGGCGCGCGCCATATTCAGCAGGTCGATGCTTATGGCATACATATTTTTCCTGAATTCAGGGAGCGCCCGCTGATGGAGCTGCGTGATGCCATCGACCAAGAGTTTTTCATCCTCTCCGAAGCTCACTATGAACGCTACATTGCGCCACGTTTCCTGCTTGAAGGAATGGACGTTCGAGTCTGACACCGCACACCGTATAATCACCTCATATTCCAGTGCAATCGCTTCAGGCGGATGTGCTTCCCTTGATTCTGGAACAGATGGTTAGCCGCCTGTTGATTAAAGGATTTGCGTTATGTTGTTGCCCGAAATGGACGAATTCCTGGCTTGTAAAACGCCGGAAGCTTGGGTGGAAGCTGCTTTGCAGGATCTTCCTACCCTCTTGATCGATCATGCCAATAATGAAAAGAAAGCAGCGGGCGCTGCGTTTCATTACCTGTTTACTTACAGCAATAAGCTGGATCTGGTAAACAAGATGTCACGGATTGCCCGTGAAGAGTTGCGACATTTCGAGCAGGTGCTCCAAATCATGAAGAAGCGTGGCATTGCGCATGAAAACGTAACGTCGGCCCGCTATGCCGGTGCCATGCGTAAGCTGTGCCGTAATCATGAGCCGTACCGACTAACGGACTCGCTTGTCGTAGGAGCCTTTATCGAGTGCCGTTCATGCGAGCGCTTCTCTGCAATTGCTCCGCATCTGGATGAAGAATTGAGCAAGTTTTACAGCGGTTTGCTCAAGTCGGAAGCGCGTCATTATCAGGATTACCTGAAGCTGGCCTATCTATATGGTGACGAGCAGGATGTGACCGCCAAGATTCAGGAGATCAGAGCGCTAGAAGCCGAGCTTATTGCCTCAGCGGATACGGAGATGCGCTTTCATAGCGGTGTGCCGCGCGCAGCGTAATAGCCATTACGCTTCGAGCCGTATCACGCCAGCTCGAAGCGTTCCTGCTCCAGTCGGTCACGGGAAATCTTCAGGACCCAGCCGTAACGGTCCCAGTCACCCAACACAATTCGCGTTGCAGCGCTGTCATCAAGCATGAATTCATGTGTGGCAGGACGATGTGTGTGCCCGTGAATCAGGGTCTGAGTGCGGGTGCGCCGCATGATGCCCTCAACCTCTTCAGGTGTGACGTCTACAATATCCATGGCTTTTTGCCGGGTCTGCACCTTGCTCTCGTTGCGTAATTTCCTGGCCAGCTCGCGACGCTTCTTTAGAGGAAGATGGCGCAGGATCCACAATGAAACCGGATTGCGAAGCCAGCGGCGTAATCGCATGTAGGCTTCGTCCCGTGTGCACAGACTGTCGCCATGCATCAGCAGAAGGCGCTTGCCTTCGGCTTCGATAACGGTCGGGTCGGCCAGTAGGGTACATCCTGCCAGTCGGCAAAACTCCTTTCCGATCAAGAAATCGCGATTGCCATGCATCAGAAAAATACGTGTGCCGCCTTGAGATAAGGTCTTTAGGGCTCGTGCGATGCCTTTTTGAAACTCATCCATGGCGTCATCGCCGATCCATACCTCAAAAAAGTCGCCTAGAATATACAAGGCATCGGCGTGAACAGCTTCTGTCTCAAGAAAACGCAAAAACGCCCGGGAAATATCCGGGCGTTCAGGTTCGAGATGCAGATCAGAGATCAGCAGTATCACTCAACGATCTCGGCACGCTCGATAATGACATCTTCAGCCGGGACATCCTGATGGCCGGCGCGGGATGTAGTCGCTACACCCTTGATGGCATTGACGACATCCATGCCTTCAACAACCTGACCGAATACAGCATAACCCCAGCCTTGTGTAGTCGGGGCGGTGTGGTCCAGGAAGGTATTATCCGACACGTTGATGAAGAACTGTGCGGACGCTGAGTGCGGGTCCATGGTACGTGCCATGGCGACCGTGCCATTGCGGTTGGAGACACCGTTGTTCGCTTCGTTCTTGATCGGTGCACGGGTGGACTTTTGCTTCATGCCAGGCTCAAAACCGCCGCCCTGGACCATGAAGCCATTGATCACGCGATGAAAGATAGTGCCGTCATAGTGACCGCTCTTTACATACTCTTTGAAGTTGGCTGCTGTTTCAGGAGCCTTATCTTCAAACAGTTCAAGAGTGATGACGCCGTGGTTTGTATGCAATTTGATCATGGAATTTATGTCCGTGGTCAGATAGGAAGTTTGTCAGGGTCTTGACGGGTTCGGCTATGATACGGACTTTGATTTAGTCGGCCTACCCTTAAGCCGAACAACACAGTATTAAGGACCCCATGAGCAAGCCAGAAACTCCCGCTACTCCAGCGAATTTTCTTCGTCAGATCGTCCAGGCTGATCTGGATGCCGGCAAGCACACAAAGATTGTGACACGCTTTCCGCCAGAGCCTAACGGTTATCTCCACATTGGCCACGCCAAGTCGATTTGCCTGAACTTCGGGCTGGCTCAAGAGTTTGGCGGCGAGTGCAATCTGCGCTTTGACGATACGAACCCAGCCAAGGAAGATCAGGAGTACATCGATGCCATCAAAAGTGATGTCGAGTGGCTGGGCTTCAAATGGGCAGGTGAGGAGCGCTATGCCTCCAATTATTTCGATCAGCTCTATGACTGGGCGATACACCTGATCAAGACGGGTAAAGCCTATGTTGATGATCTCACGCCCGAGCAGGCGCGTGAGTATCGTGGCACATTGACCGAGCCGGGCAAGAACAGTCCTTTCCGTGACCGCTCCGTTGAAGAAAACCTGGATCTCTTTGCACGCATGAAGGCGGGCGAGTTCAGGGATGGTGAAAAGGCGCTACGTGCCAAAATCGACATGGCCTCGCCAAACATGAATTTGCGCGATCCGATTTTGTATCGTATCCGCCACGCCCATCATCACCAGACGGGTGACAAGTGGTGCATCTACCCGAGCTATGACTTTACACATGGCCAGTCGGATGCAATCGAGGGAATCACTCACTCTATTTGCACACTCGAATTCGAGGATCATCGCCCGCTGTACGAGTGGTTCCTGGCAAATCTGCCTGTGCCGGCGCAACCGCGTCAGTACGAGTTCGCCCGCCTGAATTTGAACTACACCGTAACCAGTAAGCGTAAGCTGAAGCAGCTGGTTGATGAGCGGCATGTAAACGGCTGGGATGATCCGCGCATGTCTACGCTGTCTGGCTATCGCCGTCGCGGTTATACACCGGCCTCCATTCGTAATTTCTGCGAGATGGTAGGCGTTGCTCGCTCCAATGGTGTAGTCGATATCGCCATGCTTGAGTTCAGCATCCGGGAAGATCTGGACCGAAATGCGCCTCGGGCCATGTGTGTACTGCGGCCGCTCAAGGTTGTCATTACCAATTATCCTGAGGGCAAAGTGGAGCAGTTGGAGCTGCCACGTCATCCGAAGGAAAACATGGGGATGCGTACGCTACCGTTTACACGTGAGCTCTACATCGACCGCGATGACTTCATGATCGATCCGCCCAAGGGGTACAAGCGCCTTGAGCCAAATGGCGAAGTTCGTCTACGGGGAAGTTATGTTGTTCGCGCCGATGAGGTTATCAAGGATGAGGCGGGCAATATCGTCGAACTGCGTTGCTCGTATGATCCTGAAACCCTCGGGAAGAACCCTGAAGGCCGCAAGGTAAAGGGTGTCATTCACTGGGTGCCTGCCGAAGGCAGTGTTCAGTGTGAGGTTCGCCTGTACGATCGTCTGTTCCGTTCGCCGCAACCTGAGAAAGCGGAAGAGGGGCAGACCTTCCTGGATAATATCAATCCGGAATCGCTGCAGGTGCTGACTGGGTGCCGTGCTGAGCCATCGCTTGCGCAGGCCCAGCCAGAGGACCGTTTTCAGTTCGAGCGTGAAGGTTACTTCTGTGTCGATCTGAAAGACTCAAAGCCGGGTGCTCCGGTCTTCAATCGTACCGTCACCTTACGCGACTCCTGGGGGCAATAATGCCACTTGCGATCTACAACACGCTCACCAAGACCAAGGAAACGTTCAAGCCGCTCGAGGGCAATAATGTCCGTATGTACGTGTGCGGTATGACAGTCTATGACTTCTGTCATATTGGTCATGCACGTGTGATGGTGGCATTTGACGTCGTGGCTCGATGGCTGCGCAAGTCAGGTTACAACCTGACCTACGTACGCAACATTACAGACATTGACGACAAGATCATTCGCCGTGCGCAGGAAAATGGCGAAACGTTCAAAGACCTGACTGGACGTATGATCGAAGCGATGCATCAGGATGAAACCCGCCTGGGTGTTCAGCGTCCAGACGTTGAGCCTTGTGCGACTGATCATATTCCTGGCATGTTCACTATGATCCAGACCTTGATAGACAAAGGTTATGCCTATGCGCCTGGAAACGGAGATGTGTATTACCGTGTAGGGCGTTTTGCGGGATACGGCAAACTGTCACGCAAAAAGATTGAAGATCTCCGCATTGGGGCCCGTATTGAGGTGGATGAGTCCAAGGAAGATCCTCTGGATTTCGTCCTGTGGAAAGCTGCCAAGCCGGGTGAGCCGAGTTGGGAATCACCCTGGGGGGCGGGTCGTCCCGGTTGGCATATTGAATGCTCGGTCATGTCTACATGCTGCCTGGGTGATACGTTTGATATTCACGGCGGAGGCCCTGACCTCGTTTTCCCCCATCATGAAAACGAAATCGCTCAGAGTGAGGCCGCTACGGGAAAAACATATGCGGCATCCTGGATGCATGCTGGGGCTGTACGGGTGGATGGCGAAAAGATGTCCAAGTCCCTGGGCAACTTCTTCACCATCCGCGAGGTGCTGGAGAAATACCACCCGGAAGTCGTTCGTTATTTGCTGGTTTCCAGTCATTACCGCAGCCCGATCAATTATTCTGAAGAAAGCCTCCGTGAAGCACGCGGCGCGTTGGATCGCTTCTATCACGCCTTGAAAGGTCTACCGCAGGCATCGCCTGCTGGCGGTGAGCCCTATGTGGAGCGTTTCGCGGCCGCAATGGATGACGACTTCAACACGCCAGAGGCCTGCGCGGTCCTGTTTGAAATGGTCCGTGAGGTCAATCGTCTGCGAGATCAGGATATTCAAGCTGCCGCTGGCCTTGCTTCTCGACTCAAGCAGATGGCTGAAGTGCTGGGTGTTCTACAGCTGGAGCCGGATGAGTATCTACGCGCAGGTGCGGAGGGCAAGGTTGACGAAGCGGCCGTAGATCGCCTGATTCAGGCGCGTCTGGATGCGCGAGCAGCAAAGAACTGGGCGGAGTCGGATCGTATTCGCGATGAGCTGACAGCCATGGGTGTCGTGCTTGAGGATGGTAAAGGTGGAACGACGTGGCGTTTGGCCAACTGAGTTCACCTGATATAAAAAAGGCCGCGTTAGCGGCCTTTTTTATGGGGAGATATTTTTATTCGGCATGCAGCTGTTCAGCTGCATAGAGCGTGTTCTCCAGTAGGCAGGCACGCGTCATGGGGCCAACACCGCCAGGAACAGGCGTGATCCAGCTGGCGCGTTCCAAAGCTGTTTCATATTCGACATCGCCAACCAGTTTTCCATCTGCCTGGCGGTTGATGCCTACGTCAATGACGATAGCGCCTTTCTTGATCCACTCGCCCTTCACTAGGCCTGGTTTGCCTGCCGCCACCACCACCAGGTCGGCCTGGCTGACATGAGCGGCCAGATCACGGGTGAAACGATGAGTAACTGTTACTGTACAGCCGCCCAAGAGTAGCTCCAGCGCCATGGGGCGACCGACAATGTTGGAGGCGCCTACCACCACTGCATTCATGCCGTACAGGTCTGCCCCTATACTTTCCAGTAGACGCATGATGCCCTTGGGCGTACAGGGGCGGAGCAGGGGTATGCGTTGAGCGAGTCGACCTATATTGAACGGATGGAAACCATCAACATCCTTGTCGGGACTGATGCGCTCAAGCAGATTGGAAGCATCAAGGTGAGCGGGTAGGGGAAGCTGAAGCAGGATGCCGTCAACTGCAGCATCTGCGTTCAGTGAGTCAATCAGCGCTTCCAACTCCTGCTGTGTGGTGGTGCTGGGAAGGTCGTACGCCCTGGATACAAAGCCTACTTCCTCGCAGTCCTTTCTTTTGTGAGTAACGTATACCGTGGAAGCTGGGTCGTCACCTACCAGAATGACTGCCAGGCCAGGGGCGCGTAACCCGTGTTGACGCCGCTGGGCAACGCGTTGGGCAATTTCTTGGCGGAGAGAAGCGGCGATCGCTTTACCGTCGATCAGTTGAGCAGTCATATGCAGATAGGTCTTGCTAATGGAGGAAGGATGCTTATTTTCGCATGTACGCACTAAAGGAAGAAGCCTTGGTGAGAGGGTAGTGAACCTATCTTCTTAATTTTTTTAAAAAAATTGTTGACGAGTGGTCGAGTCATTCGTAATATACGCCCCGCTTGCCGAGCACAGCCTGAAACGAAATGAGAAGGCGATGCGAACCGGCTCAGCTTCTTAGGAGGCTGTTTCGTAAGCAACGGTTGCTGCGCAATAAAGCGCCCGTAGCTCAGCTGGATAGAGCATCCGCCTTCTAAGCGGATGGTCGCAGGTTCGAGTCCTGCCGGGCGCGCCATTGGCGGTTCGGCGCAAGCAATGCAATATGGTGGGCGTAGCTCAGTTGGTAGAGCACAGGATTGTGGCTCCTGGTGTCGTGGGTTCGATTCCCATCGTCCACCCCATATTGAGAACATCAGGTATTATTAATGCCTGATGTTCGTTTTAAGTGTTACGCGGATGTGGTGGAATTGGTAGACACACTGGATTTAGGTTCCAGCGCCGCAAGGTGTGAGAGTTCGAGTCTCTCCGTCCGCACCATAGTGAAAAAGCCGACAGCGATGTCGGTTTTTTTTTGCCTTGAAAATGGCTGGCATGTTTCGGGTATGAGCGAGAGGGGTTGCAGGCTTTTTTCATGCTTGGTGACCAATACCTGCTTTATGCAGGATGACTTCCGTATCCTCTACCTCTAGAATGCTTGCCCTGTTTCTGGGGGCCGGAACGGCCGGCCTATGTCTGTGCCATGAGGATTATCCATGCAAGTTTCTGTTGAAAGCACCTCCGCTCTTGAGCGCCGAATGACCGTAGGCGTGCCGGCCGAGCGTATCGAGACCGAAGTCGCCAAGCGTCTGCAGCAAACTGCTCGCCGCGTTAAAGTGCCTGGTTTCCGTCCTGGTAAGGTGCCGATGAGTGTCATTCGTCAGCGCTACGAAGCCAGCGCTCGTCAGGAAGCCTTTGGTGATCTGATTCAAGAAACATTCTACGAAGCCATCGTTCAGGAAAAACTGAACCCGGCAGGTGCGCCTTCTGTTGAGCCCAAGGCTTACGAAAAAGGCAAAGACCTTGAATACGTCGCTACATTCGAAGTATTCCCTGAGTTTGAAGTGAAAGGCCTGGAAGACATTCAGGTTGAGCGTCTGCAGTCCGAAGTCGCTGATAGCGATCTGGATAACATGCTTGAGATTTTGCGTAAGCAGAACACTCGTTATGAGGAAGTCGACCGCGAAGCGGCCAACGATGATCAGGTCACTATCGATTTCGTAGGCAAGATCGACGGTGAAGCCTTCCAGGGCGGCTCTGCAAACGGTACTCAGCTGGTGCTGGGCTCCGGCCGCATGATTCCGGGCTTCGAGGAAGGCCTGGTGGGTGCAAAGGCGGGCGAAGAGCGTGTGCTTAATCTGACCTTCCCGGAGGATTATCAGAACCTGGATCTGGCTGGCAAGACTGCCGAGTTCAGTGTGAAGGTAACCAAGGTTTCTGCTCCGCAGCTACCTGAAATGAACGAAGAGTTCTTTGCTCAGTTCGGCGTTCAGGAGTCTACTCTGGAAGGCTTCCGTGCTGAAGTTCGCAAGAACATGGACCGTGAGCTGCGTCAGGCGATCAAGAACAAGGTCAAGAACCAAGTTATGGATGGCCTTATTGCTGCTAACCCGATCGAAGTTCCAGCCGCTCTGATCAACAGCGAAGTTGATCGTCTGCGTGTTCAGGCTGTTCAGCAGTTCGGTGGCAACATCAAGCCCGATCAACTGCCGGCTGAGCTGTTTACCGAGCAGGCTAAGCGCCGTGTTGTTCTGGGTCTGATCATTGCGGAAATGGTCAAGCAGTTTGAGCTCAAGCCTGACGACGAGCGTGTACGTGCACTGATCGAGGAAATGGCCTCTGCCTACCAGGAGCCTGAGCAGGTCGTTGCCTGGTACTACCAGAACGAGCAGCAATTGAACGAAGTGCGTTCGGTTGTACTCGAAGAACAAGTCGTAGATACTGTTCTTGAAAAGGCTAAAGTGACCGATAAGCAGGTTTCCTACGAGGACGCGGTCAAACCGGCCGAGGCCCCGCAAGCAGCCTGATCTTTACCCGCCTCGAATCACATAAGCCAGCCTCGTGCTGGCTTATGCGTCTTAAGGCAAGACCATCCTGATAGGGAGTGATCGCAGGACATGTCCCGCAATTCGTTCATGCAAACAATGCCCGAAGTTCAAGCCGCTGGCGGCCTGGTGCCCATGGTGGTCGAACAATCTGCTCGTGGCGAGCGCGCGTATGATATCTACTCGCGTCTGCTCAAGGAGCGGGTGATTTTCCTGGTAGGCCAGGTCGAAGACTATATGGCCAACCTGGTGGTCGCTCAGCTTCTGTTTCTGGAAGCGGAGAACCCTGACAAGGATATTCACCTCTACATCAACTCACCTGGTGGTTCGGTGACAGCTGGTATGTCTATCTATGACACCATGCAGTTCATTAAGCCCGATGTCTCGACAATCTGCGTAGGCCAGGCGTGCAGTATGGGTGCCTTGCTGCTGGCAGGTGGTACTGCCGGCAAACGCTACTGTCTGCCTCACTCTCGTATGATGATCCACCAGCCCTTGGGTGGCTTTCAGGGTCAGGCATCGGACATCGAAATTCACGCGCGTGAAATTTTGACGATCCGTGAGCGTCTAAACAAAGTGTTGGCCCATCATACGGGTCAACCCATGGATGTTATCGCCCGTGATACCGATCGCGATAACTTCATGAGCGGTGATGAGGCTGTGAAATACGGCTTGATCGACAAGGTGTTGGAAAAGCGCAATATTCCCGCTTGAGCCGGCAAGCCTGCCACTAAGTCATGATTACTGAGTGGCAGGCTTGAAAATGCATAGATTTGCCTTCATCTTGTTCCTGTAAGTAACCCGATTGGATTGATCGAATGACAGATACTCGCAACGGTGACGACAACGGCAAGCTGTTGTATTGCTCTTTCTGCGGCAAGAGCCAGCATGAAGTGCGTAAGTTGATTGCCGGTCCCTCAGTCTTTATTTGCGATGAATGTGTCGACCTGTGCAATGACATCATCCGTGAGGAAGTACAGGAAGCCCAGGCCGAAAACAGTGCACATAAACTTCCAGCACCTAAAGAAATCAGTACGATTCTTGATCAGTACGTGATTGGTCAGGAACGTGCCAAGAAAGTATTGGCTGTAGCGGTATACAACCACTACAAGCGTCTCAACCAACGTGAGAAGAAAGATGACGTTGAGTTGGGCAAGAGTAATATTCTGCTTATTGGACCGACAGGTTCCGGTAAGACTTTGCTGGCTGAAACGCTGGCACGTCTGTTGAACGTACCGTTTACCATTGCGGACGCCACTACGTTAACCGAAGCAGGTTACGTGGGTGAGGACGTTGAAAATATTATTCAGAAGCTTTTGCAGAAGTGCGATTACGATGTTGAAAAAGCCCAGATGGGCATCGTCTATATCGATGAGATCGACAAGATTTCGCGCAAGTCTGATAACCCCTCTATTACTCGAGATGTATCGGGTGAGGGCGTGCAGCAGGCTCTGCTCAAGCTGATTGAAGGTACGGTAGCCTCAGTACCCCCGCAGGGCGGACGCAAGCATCCTCAGCAGGAGTTCCTGCAGGTGGATACGCGTAACATCCTGTTTATCTGTGGCGGTGCATTTGCCGGATTGGAAAAGGTCATCCAGAGCCGTTCTACCAAGGCGGGCGGAATTGGTTTCAATGCCGAAGTCCGTAGCCAGGAATTGGGCAAGAAAATCGGTGAGTCACTTCGTGATGCCGAGCCTGAAGATCTGGTCAAGTTTGGTCTTATCCCAGAGTTCGTTGGTCGTTTGCCTGTAATCGCAACGCTAGATGAACTTGACGAAGCGGCGCTCATGCAGATTCTGACCGAGCCCAAGAATGCACTGACCAAGCAGTATGGCAAACTCTTCGAAATGGAAGAGGTGGATCTCGAGTTCCGTCCAGACGCTTTGAAGGCAGTGGCCCGCAAGGCATTGGAACGTAAAACAGGCGCACGTGGTCTACGGTCCATACTCGAGGGCGTTCTGCTCGATACGATGTATGAGATTCCTTCTCAGAAGGAGGTCAGCAAAGTCGTCATCGATGAGAGCGTCATTGAGGGTACTTCCCAACCGTTGTTGATTTACGAAAACAACGACCCGGTCAAAGCGGCACCGGATGCATAAATAAAAAGGGGCCCTGCGGGGCCCTTCGCATTAATTAGCCTTGTTTTCTGATCGATCAGGCCGCATGTTAGAAAAACATGCCATACGGTCGTTTCTATGCGGCCAGTCGAATGCCAAGAGCTGAAACCATGAATAAAACGATTGAATTGCCTCTTTTACCACTGCGTGATGTAGTGGTGTATCCGCACATGGTAATTCCGCTCTTTGTTGGGCGTGAAAAATCTGTTGAGGCCCTGGAAGCTGCCATGGCCAGCGACAAGCAGATCCTACTGCTTGCGCAAAAGAATCCTACCGACGATGATCCAGACTCCGATGGCCTGTACCGCATGGGTACCGTTGCCACTGTCTTGCAACTGCTCAAACTTCCTGATGGCACTGTTAAAGTGCTGGTAGAGGGTGAGCAGCGCGGCAACATTGAGCGTTTTGTTGAGGCCAAGGGTTATTCTCGCGCTGAGGTTCAGCTGATCGAGGATACCGAAGCGGCAGACCGCGAGTCGGAAGTCTTTGTTCGTAGCCTGATGAGCCAGTTCGAGCAATATGTCCAGCTGGGCAAGAAAGTGCCAGCAGAGGTGCTGTCTTCACTTAATGGTATCGACGATCCAGGTCGCCTGGTCGATACGATGGCAGCCCATATGGCGCTTAAGCTTGAGCAGAAGCAGGAAATCCTTGAGATCGTAGATCTTGCTGAGCGAGTCGAGCACGTTCTGGCGTTGCTGGACGCAGAAATCGATCTGTTGCAGGTCGAGAAGCGGATCCGTGGTCGCGTCAAGAAGCAGATGGAGCGTAGCCAGCGCGAGTATTATCTGAATGAGCAGATGAAGGCCATTCAGAAAGAGCTGGGCGACATCGACGAAGGCCACAGTGAAATCGATGACCTGAAAAAGCGCATCGACAATGCTGGTCTGACCAAGGAAGCGTTGGCTAAGGCCAATGCAGAGCTGAACAAGCTCAAGCAGATGTCTCCCATGTCTGCCGAGGCCACAGTAGTACGTTCCTACATTGACTGGCTTGTGAATGTCCCATGGAAGGCGGAAAGCAAGGTCCGTTTGGATCTGAGCAAGGCCGAGGACATTCTTGATGAAGATCACTACGGTCTTGAGGAAGTCAAAGATCGGATTCTGGAGTATCTCGCTGTCCAGAAACGAGTCAAGAAAGTACGTGGCCCGGTATTGTGCCTGGTTGGTCCGCCTGGGGTAGGTAAGACGTCTCTGGCTGAGTCCATCGCGCGCTCCACCGGCCGCAAGTTCGTTCGTATGGCCCTGGGTGGTGTGCGTGATGAGGCTGAGATTCGTGGCCATCGTCGTACGTATATCGGCTCCATGCCTGGTCGTTTGATTCAAAAGATGACCAAGGTTGGCGTGCGTAACCCATTGTTCCTGCTCGATGAAATCGACAAGATGGGTAACGACATGCGTGGTGATCCGGCCTCCGCTCTGCTCGAGGTGCTGGATCCAGAACAGAACCACAACTTCAATGATCACTATCTGGAAGTTGATTACGATCTGTCGGATGTTATGTTTCTTTGTACGGCCAACTCCATGAATATTCCGGCACCGTTGCTGGATCGTATGGAAGTGATTCGTCTGCCTGGCTATACGGAAGACGAAAAGGTCAATATCGCTACCAAGTACCTGATACCCAAGCAGGTCAAGGCAAACGGTTTGAAGAAGACCGAAGTGACCTTTGACGAGGCTGCTCTAAGAGACATGGTGCGTTACTACACCCGCGAGGCGGGGGTACGTAGCCTTGAACGTCAGGTTGCCAAGGTTTGCCGCAAGATTGTCAAGGAGCACGCCAAGGAAAAAGCGGCTCAACAGGCTGCTGTCACCAGTGAAAGCCTCGAGCACTACCTGGGTGTACGTAAGTTCCGTTATGGTTTGGCTGAACAGCAGGACCAGATCGGCCAGGTCACAGGGCTAGCCTGGACGCAGGTTGGCGGCGAGCTTCTGACTATTGAAGCGGCTGTTGTGCCGGGGAAAGGGCAGTTGATCAAAACCGGTTCGCTGGGCGATGTAATGGCGGAATCCATTACTGCAGCACTGACGGTTGTGCGTAGCCGTGGTAAGAGCCTTGGTATTCCCAAGGACTTCCATGAGAAGCACGATATCCACATTCACGTACCAGAAGGCGCTACACCCAAAGATGGTCCAAGTGCTGGTATCGGTATGTGCACCGCGCTGGTGTCGGCTGCTACCCGGATCCCAGTGCGTGCTGATGTAGCCATGACAGGTGAGATTACGCTGCGTGGCCAGGTACTGGCCATTGGTGGTTTGAAGGAGAAATTACTGGCGGCACATCGTGGGGGAATCCGTACGGTGGTCATTCCGGAGGAGAATGTACGCGATCTGCGCGACATTCCGGATAATATTAAGGCCGATTTGGTGATTAAGCCTGTCAAATGGATTGACGAGGTCCTTCAGGTTGCGCTGCAATATGCGCCGGAGCCCTTGCCAGATGCGGCTCCTGAAATAGTCACGAATGAAGAAAAGCGCGAGCAGGATTCAAAAGAAAGAATCAGCACGCACTAGCCAGAGCTTCCTTGACACTTTTTTTGAGCCCTTGATATAAAGCGGCTCTTCAAGTGTCAGGCATGCCTCACAGCATCCATTTTTGCCTACACACGTAATATATTCTTATCAGAAATGAACAAGGGGACTTAGAGTGAACAAGTCGGAACTGATCGATGCCGTTGCTGCATCTGCTGATATCCCGAAAGCTGTAGCTGGGCGCGCTTTGGACGCAGTGATCGAATCTATTACTGGTGCCCTGAAGAGCGGTGATCCGGTTGTGCTTGTCGGTTTCGGCACTTTCGCTGTCAAAGAGCGTGCAGCACGCACTGGCCGCAATCCGCAGACTGGCAAGCCGATCGAAATCGAAGCTGCCAAGATCCCTGGTTTCAAGCCCGGCAAAGCGCTCAAGGATGCTGTGAACTGAGTGCTTAAGGGTTTTGGTTTCAATAGACGTCTGTCTGTTGAGTTCTAGCACGTGATACCGTTTGGTTCATTCCGCACGAAGACTCGCCAAAGCCCCGTTTAACAGAAGGCGCATCCTCTGATGCGCCTTTTCTCTATTCGCAATTCACCCATGCTGCCTAGCCTTTGGCCAGATGCAGCCGTTTTGGGGGGCGCATGCTGCAGAACATCAGGGAACATTCACAAGGCTGGATAGCCAAGGTCATCATTGGCGTCATTATCTTGCTGATGGCATTGACCGGATTCGAGGCGATCATTCGCGCCGGTAGCCACCAAGGTGCCGTAGCACTGGTAAATGGTGAGGAAATACGCCAGACCGATCTCAATCAGGCTGTGGAGATGCAACGTCGCTCTCTGGCGCAGCGTCTGGGCCCTAATTTCGATCCTGCTCTTCTGGATGAAAAACGGTTACGCGACGCGGCTCTAAAGGCCCTGATCGAGCGCGAGCTATTGCTTCAGGATGCCAAGTCGAACAAGTTTGCTTTTTCTGAAGCGGCTTTGGACCAGCTCATACTTCAAACACCTGAGTTCCAGGTTGATGGGCAATTCAATGCCCAGCGTTTTGACCAGACCATTGCCCAGATGGGTTACTCACGTCTTCAGTTTCGCGAGATGCTGAAGCAGGAGATGCTCATGGGGCAACTCAGGGCGGGTATTGCAGGTACCGGTTTTGTAACCGATGCCGAATTGAATGCATTCGCAGCTTTGGAACGGCAAACTCGAGACTTCGCAACCCATGTGGTTAAAGCGGATGCTTCGAAAGTTGCAGTCACCAATGATGAATTACAAGGCTACTATGACGATCATCGTAGCGAATTCATGACGCCTGATCAGGTGGTCATTGATTATATCGAGCTAAAGAAAAGCGCTTTTGCCGATAAGGCGCAGGTCAAGCAAGAAGACCTTCAGGCCCTTTATCAGTCGGAAACCGCTAACCTTTCCGAACAGCGTAACGCCGCTCATATCCTGATTGAAGTGAACGACAAGGTGAATGACGAGCAGGCCAAGGCCAAGATTGATGAAATCAAGGCTCGTCTGGACAAGGGCGAGGATTTTGCTGCGCTAGCCAAGAAGTTCTCTCAGGATCCTGGTTCGGCCAACAAGGGCGGTGAGCTCGGTTATGCTGGGCGAGGGGTGTATGACCCTGCCTTTGAAGAAGCCTTGTATGGTTTGAACAAGGAAGACGTTTCTGCTCCCGTACATTCGACATTTGGATGGCATCTGATCAAGCTGCTTGGCGTTCAGGAAGCCAAAGTACCTTCGTTGGAGAGCATGAAGCCGCGTCTTGAGGCTGAGCTCAAGGCTCGCGAGGCTGATCGCCTTTTTGTAGATGCTATCCGCAATCTTGAAAGCGCAGCGTTTGAAGCTTCAGATCTTAGTCAGCCTGCTCAAGAGCAAGGCTTGAAAGTGCAAACCAGCAAGCCATTCGGACGTGAGGGCGGCGAAGAAGGGTTTATTGCCAATCGTCAGGTTGTCCAGGCTGCTTTCAGTCCCGAAGTGCTGGAGGATGGTGCCAATAGCAATGCTATCCAGTTGGACGATGAAACGGCTGTCATCCTGCGCGTTAAGGAGCATCGCAAGCCTGCTCAGCAGAGCTTTCATGATGTCAAAGACAATATCCGCAGCACGCTGACCAAGCAGAAGATAGCTGAGACTGCTCGTCAGCAGGGCGAGACGTTGATTGCTGACCTGAAGGCAAGCAAGGCCAATACGATCAAGGACTGGAAAGTCGTCGAGGCTGCTACACGTAATCAGGAGGGCGTTGACCCGGTAGTACTCCAACAGGTGTTCCGCATGAATAAGCCTGGAGACAATTCCAAGCCGACTTATGCAGGAGTCAATCTGGCTGATGGGACCTACATGGTTATTCGCTTGACGGGTGTCAGCGTTCCGCAGGGCACCTTTACTGACGAAGAAAAGGCTATGTATCGCCGTTTCCTCTCTTCACGCAGTGGCCAAGAGGACTTTGCGGCTTACCGCCGTGCATTGGAGTCCAAGGCAGAAATCAAGAATCTTTGATTTCTGACAGGTAAGTAAAAGAAACCCCGCTTCGGCGGGGTTTCTTGTTTAAACATTAAATTTGTCGCGAATATCGTAGTACCAGGCGCCCAGGGCGGTAAATGGAACGCGGAAAAGACGACCGCCAGGGAAGGGGTAGTGGGGTAGCTGGGCGAATGCATCAAAGCGCTCAGCGTGCCCTGCCAGTGCCTCACCAAGCACGGTACCGATCAGATGGGTAAACGTAACGCCATGTCCGCTGCAACCTTGCGAATAATAGATATTGTCGCCCAGGCGGCCTACCTGAGGGAGGCGGGACAGAGTCAATAGGAAATTACCGGTCCAGGCATAAGCAATCCTGACGTTGGCCAGTTCTGGAAAGGTTTTTGCCATCTTAGGGCGTATGATTTTTTCCACATCGGCAGGATCACGTGCGCCGTATATAACGCCACCGCCATATATGAGTCGACGATCAGCCGAGAGGCGATAATAATCTAGAAGGTAGTTGCAATCCTCGACACAATAGTCTTGAGGAAGTAATCGTTTTGCCGTTTCCTCAGAGAGGGGTTCGGTTGCAATCACTTGCGTTCCACAAGGCATGGATTTGGCTGCCAGCTCTGGAATGAGATTACCCAGATAAGCATTACCGGCTACCACAACATACGTCGCTCTTACACAACCTTGTGGAGTATGTACAACAGGCTTAGGGCCACGCTCGATGCGTACGGCAGGTGTCTGTTCGTAAATAGTCCCGCCCAATGACTCAACGGCGTCTGCTTCTCCTAGAGCGAGATTAAGGGGGTGGATATGACCGCCGCTACGATCCAGCATACCCCCGGCATATCGATGGGTGCCTACGACTTGCTCAATGGCTCTTTTATCCAGCATTTCTAGTTCATGATGCCCATGGCGAGCCCAAAGGGCTTGCTGAGCTTCCAGATGTTGCATCTGTCGGGCGTTGAAAGCCGCGAAAACGCCACCGTTCTTCAGGTCGCACTTAATACCATAACGGTTGACTCGTTCTCTGATGATACGTCCGCCTTCGAAGGCCATTTGACCGATCAGTTGCGCTTCACGGGCAGGCAAGGTTCGCTCGATAACATCAATATCCCGGCTGTAGCTGTTGACGATCTGGCCGCCGTTGCGGCCGGATGCACCAAAACCTACCCTGGCGGCCTCGAGAATTACAACGCTGTAGCCTCGCTCAAGCAGTGCAATGGCAGTGGAAAGACCGGTATAGCCAGCGCCGACAATACAAACGTCAGCAATGCGTTCACCTTCAAGCATGGGGCGCTTGGGAGCAGGATGAGCAGAGGCCGCATAGTAGGAGTTCGGATAGGATGTGTTCGGCATATTCATTCCCTGTGTGAAATTTTTTACGCTCTAACGCGATAGTAGCTCAGCTGCCAGTGCCGTTCTAGCAGCCGAAAGTAGGGCAGGGAGAAACGAAAAGGCCCGCCGGTGGCGGGCCGAATGAGGTTACTGGACGGTTTCCTGTTCGCTGAACAAGCCGTCAAACAGCATGGTGGACAGATAGCGTTCACCGGAGTCAGGTAGGATGACAACAATTGTCTTTCCCTGCATGGCGGGTTCACGGGCAAGGCGTACGGCCGCCGCCATGGCGGCTCCACACGAGATGCCACAGAGGATACCTTCCTCACGCATAAGCCGTTGGGCCATGGTCTTGGACTCATCGTCACTGACGCGTTCCACTCGATCCACCATGGAAAGATCCAGATTTTTCGGTACGAAGCCAGCGCCGATCCCCTGGATCTTGTGAGGGCTGGGTTTGACTTCCTGGCCGGCCATGGTCTGAGTGATAACAGGCGAACTCTCGGGCTCTACCGCTACTGACAGGATAGGCTTGCCCTTGGTGTTTTTAATAAAGCGGGAAATACCGGTCAGTGTGCCGCCGGTACCAACACCCGCCACCAGGACATCCACAGCGCCATCGGTGTCGTTCCAGATTTCGGGGCCAGTGGTTTTTTCATGAATGGCTGGGTTGGCCGGGTTTTCGAATTGCTGGGGCAAGAAGTAGCGAGAAGGATCGCTTTCCGCAATTTCTTTGGCTTTTTCAATCGCGCCCTTCATGCCTTTGGCGGGCTCTGTCAGTACCAGCTCGGCACCTAGTGCCTTGAGAACCTTGCGACGCTCCAGGCTCATCGAGGCGGGCATGGTCAGGATGAGCTTGTATCCACGAGCTGCTGCAACATAAGCGAGACCAATGCCGGTATTGCCGGACGTAGGTTCGATCAGGGTCATGCCGGGCTTGAGCTTGCCGTTGGCCTCGGCATCCCAGATAAGGTTGGCGCCGATTCGGCATTTCACTGAATAGCCCGGGTTACGGCCTTCGATCTTGGCCAGAATGGTTACCCCTTTTGGCCCAAGGCGATTGATGTAAACCAGAGGTGTGTTACCAATGGATTGTGCGTTATCAGCGAAAATTCGGCTCATCTAAAGATCCCTGCATGGGTCAACAAATATGAGTTCAGCCTAAGGCTATGGCGTCAAGGCGTCCAGTCCAAGGAAACTGCCACTGGCATGGTCGGTCCATGAAAGACATGCCAGAGGGAACCGAGTCATGAAACTGCGCTATAAAACGCCTGCACTTGTCATCTTGAGCATAGTTGCCCTGTTGGTTGTCGTGCAGCTCGCCATGCCTTATGTCATACGACATTACCTCAATACCAAGTTAGCGGACATGGGCGATTATCGGGGACATATTGCCGATGTCGATCTGGCGTGGTGGCGGGGCGCCTACCGTATCGATGGACTCAAGATCGAAAAGGTGACAGGCAAGGTGCCCGTACCGTTTCTGGACGCGCCCAGCATCGACATTGCCGTGAGCGGAAGAGCGTTATGGGAAGATCACGCCATTGTCGGGCGGATTATTTTCGAGCGCCCCGAACTTAACTTTGTCGACGGCGGCGATGATCCGCAGTCCTCCCAGACAGGTGAGGGTACGGACTGGCGTGCTCAGCTGGAGAAGATCATCTCGATCACCTTAAATGAGGTGCGTGTAGAGGATGGCAAGCTCAGTTTCCGTAATTTCAATTCGTCACCCCCCGTCAATCTGCAGGCGACCCAGGTAAACGCCAGCCTTTACAACCTGACCAATGCCGCCGATGCGCAAGGCAAGCGGGTGGCACGTTTCGAAGGCAAGGCCACTGTGCTGGATAATGCACCGCTGGAAACCTCGGCAGAATTCGACCCCTTCAGCGACTTTAGTGACTTCCTGTTTCGGCTGAGGGTAACGCAGGTAGACCTGCCCAAAATAAATGACTTTGCCAAGGCGTATGGCAAGTTTGACTTCAAGTCCGGTAGTGGTGATCTGGTCATTGATGCCAGGGCTGATAATGGACAGCTCAGCGGCTACATCAAACCCTTGTTCAAGAATGTCGACGTCTTCGATTGGCGTCAGGATGTAGAGAATAAAGACAAAGGATTTTTCCGCGGGCTGTGGGAAGCCGTGGTAGGAGGAAGTCAAACCCTTTTGAAAAATCAGCGCAAGGATCAGTTCGCGACTCGAGTTGAATTGCAGGGCAGCGTCAAGCAGCAGGATATCAGTCCTCTACAGGCGTTCTTTTCCATCCTGCGGAATGCTTTCATTCAGGCATTCAGCGCTCAGTATGAGGATCGGGGTTAGTGTATCGCCTGTGCTTTATGCCTATTATCACGTCCTGTTGATCAATCCCGAGGGTTGCCCATGAAATTTGAAGGTACGGCGGATTACGTAGCAACCGCTGATCTCCAATTGGCTGTAAACGCAGCCATCACCTTGCAGCGTCCGCTGCTGATAAAAGGGGAGCCTGGTACTGGCAAGACGCTGTTGGCTGAGCAGCTGGCGCAGGCTCTTGGTACACAATTGATCACCTGGCATATCAAGTCCACTACGAAAGCGCATCAAGGGCGGTACGAATACGATGCCGTCAGCCGGCTGCGCGATTCCCAGTTGGGTGTCGACAAGGTTCATGACGTTGCCAACTACATCAAGAAAGGCAAGCTTTGGGAGGCATTCGATGCGCAGGAGCGGGTCGTTCTGTTGATTGACGAGATCGACAAGGCGGACATTGAGTTTCCAAACGATCTGCTGCAAGAGCTGGATCGCATGGAGTTCTATGTATATGAAACAGGCGAAACGGTTCGTGCCCAGCATCGTCCCATCATTATCATTACGTCCAATAACGAGAAGGAGCTACCTGATGCCTTTCTGCGGCGCTGCTTCTTCCATTACATTGCGTTTCCTGACCGCGATACGTTAAAGCGTATTGTGGAGGTGCATTTTCCGAATATCAGGCAGACGCTGGTCAATGAGGCGCTGGAGGTGTTCTTTGATATCCGTCAGGTGCCTGGACTCAAGAAAAAGCCTTCCACGTCAGAGCTGGTCGATTGGTTGAAGCTGTTGATGGCCGATGATGTCGGTGAGTCGGTTCTGCGTGAACGAGACCCTCGCAAGGCTATTCCGCCGCTTGCCGGGGCCTTGGTCAAAAACGAGCAGGATGTTCAGCTGCTTGAGCGCTTGGCTTTCATGACGCGGCGAAACGGCTATCGATAATCAAGGAGGTCCTATGCTCAAGGGTAGCTGTCTGTGCGGTGCGGTGACTTATGAGGTCGATACTTCGCTTGAAAAAGCCACCCACTGCCACTGCTCGATGTGCCGCAAGGCCCATGGTGCGGCCTTTGCTACGTATACGACTGTGTCTAAGAAAAGCTTTCGTTTCACGACCGGTGAAGCAGATGTTGCAGCCTACCGTTCGTCTCCAGAGGTGGTTCGTACGTTCTGCCGGCGGTGCGGGTCGAATCTACAGTTCTTGCGGGATGGCCGGGATACGCTGGGGTTGGCGCTAGGATCATTGGATTCCGCGCTTGGTGCCTTGCCTGTCGATGAGATTTTTACCGAGGCCCAGCCGTCGTGGTATCAAGCGCCGGTGCGTCATGACTGATCGTTCTCCAGCCGGGAATAGCCGATGCTGCTGAGTCTTTTTCATGAGTTGCGTTCTGCTCGAATTCCCGTTTCCCTGCGGGAGTTGCTGGATCTGCATGAAGCGCTACTGACAGGTGTCGTGTTTGCAGACATGGACGCCTTTTACTTTCTGGCACGTACTATCCTGGTCAAGGACGAACGTCATTTTGATCGCTTCGACAGGGCATTTTCAGCGTATTTTGACGGGCTTCAATCACTCGACGAGGCGCTGAAAGTATTGATCCCGGATGAGTGGTTGCGTAAAGCCTTTGAGCGCTCATTAACGCCCGAGGAGCGTGCGCAGATTCAGTCATTGGGTGGTCTGGACAAGCTCATTGAAACCTTCAAGCAGCGTTTGGCTGAGCAAAAAAGTAAGCATGCTGGTGGCAACAAGTGGATTGGTACGGGCGGCACCAGCCCCTTCGGCTCAGGGGGGTATAACCCTGAAGGCATTCGTGTCGGCGAGGCAGGTGAAAGGCAGGGAAAGGCCGTCAAGGTCTGGGAGCAACGTGAGTACCGTAACCTGGACGATCAGGCGGAGCTCGGGCGCCGGAATATCAATGTTGCTCTTCGGCGTCTACGTAAGTTTGCCCGGGAGGGGGCAGCGGAAGAGTTTGATATCGAAGGCACTATCGATCATACCGCCCGCGATGCTGGACTGCTGAATATCCAGATGCGGCCCGAGCGCCACAATGCGGTCAAGCTTTTGCTGTTGCTGGATATCGGCGGGTCGATGGACATGCATGTGCAGGTCTGTGAGGAACTGTTTTCGGCCTGCCGCACTGAATTCAAGCATCTGGAGTATTTCTACTTCCATAACTTCATCTATGAATCAGTCTGGAAGGACAACCAGCGCCGGATGAGCGAGCTGACGTCTACGCTTGATCTATTGCATCGCTACGGCGAGGACTACAAAGTGGTATTTGTTGGCGATGCGTCCATGGCACCCTACGAGGTACTTCAGCCTGGCGGTAGTGTCGAGCACTGGAACGAAGAAGCAGGCTCAGTCTGGATGGAGCGATTCAAGGCCAAATTTCGAAAGATCATCTGGCTTAATCCCTATCCGCAGCGGGCTTGGGAGTACACATCCTCTGTTCAGATCATCCAGGAATTGGTTGAGGGGCATATGTACCCATTGACCCTTGAAGGCTTGGAAGAGGGGATGCGTTACCTCGCACGTGGGTGAGGCTTGCAGGGCAAGCCTTCTATTAGCCTGGAGCGAAAGGAGGGGCCTCGGTAATTTCTATCAGGAAGGGCCTATCGGGTGGCGCATCGAGGAGTAGCTGTTCCAGATGTTGATGATCAGAGGCTTTTGCGGCTGCGCAGCCAAAGCCTTGAGCTAGCGTTATAAAGTCGGGTGTATAAATGTCTACACCCAGCGGTGTAATGGTGCGCTGCTTCATGTATCGCTTGATCTCACCGTATCCCTGGTTATTCCACAAGAGAACGATGATTCCGACACGCGCCTCTACGGCGCTGGCCAGCTCCGGCAGGGTAAATTGGATACCGCCGTCACCGATCAGACAGATAACCGGCCGATCTGGACAGGCCAGCTTGGCTCCAATGGCGGCTGGCAAGGCATAGCCCAAGGTGCCGTAGCCCGTAGAGGCATTGAACCAGCGACGTGGCGAGCACAGCTCGATGATATGGTTACCTGCATAAACCGGCTGTGTTGAATCACCTACATAACAGGCATCGGGACAGGCTCGGCTAAGCGTATCGAACAGTGTACGGAAGTGGCTGAGTGGTGCCAGTGTGTCGGCTAGCTCACGCCGGGCCTTGGTCACACGCTCGCGACCGCTACCGGTTGCTTGAAAAATGCCAGGAGGCAATCTGTTCAGAAGCTCTTGGATAGCCGTCCTTGCATCCGAGACAATACCCAGCCAGGGCTGGTAGTTACGGGTAAGTTGATCAGGGTCTATATCGATTCGGATCAGGTCACCACTCAGTTCGAATCCACCATCGAAAACCACGTCGTAATCCGTCTCGCCCAGTTCTGTCCCGATAGCCAGAATGACATCCGCCTCTTTTGCCAGTTGCCTGACGGCGGGCAATGACTGGTTGCACCCCAATGCCAGTGGATGGTGGTCAGGCAGTACTCCTTTGGCATTAATAGTGGTAGCGGCAGGCGCTGCGAGTCTATCGACAAGAATCCTGGCTTCGCTGGCTGCGGCAATACAGCCGCCTCCCAGTAGTACCAATGGATGTTTGGCGTTTCCGAGTCGCTTGGCGGCCAGGTCGAGCTGCTGCGGGTCAGGTGCCGGGCGGCTGAAGCAGGGTTGGCATACAAGGGACAAGTGATCGGCGGGCGCGGTAATGACGTCGAGGGGAAGTTCAATGTGTACAGGTCGAGGCCTTTGGCTTTCGAATACTGCAAAGGCTTGGGTCAGGACCGCAGGCAGCTGGTCGACATCCAGCAGCGTATGACTGAAGGCTGTCACCCCGGCGGTCATGGCGCGCTGATCGGTCAGCTCATGCAGATAGCCACCGTTCCGCCCCAGGCGAGCCCGCGTAGTTACGCTTGAAATGACCAGCATGGGGATGGAGTCTGCATAGGCTTGAGCCATGGCAGTCAGGATATTGGTTACGCCGGGGCCGGTAATGACAAAGCAGACCCCGGGCTTGCCGCTGGCGCGAGCGTAACCGTCCGCCATGAAGCCTGCACCTTGCTCATGGCGAGGCGTGATATGGCGAATGCTGCTGTCTGGTAAGCCTCGGTAAAGCTCAACGGTATGAACACCGGGAATGCCAAATACCGTATCCACGCCCCAGGCTTCAAGTTGTCGAACCAGAAATTGGCCGCAGGTAACCATGCTAAATCTCCTCAGGCGCGGTTGTTGCCAGGGCATGTTGAGCGGAGCGAGCCAGAAGGCTCAGCAATACGAAGCTGCTCAGACTGACCGCCAGACTGAAATAAATGGGCGTGTTGGCTTCCAGGCCATCCTTGAACATGAAGATCAGTGCCGTCAGACAGCCCAACAACATGCTGGTGATCGCGGCAGGTGTGGTTGCTCGCTTCCAATAGATGGCGCCGATCAGGGGAATCAACATGCCGCCAACCAGCAGGTTATAGGCGCACGTCAGCGCGTTGAGTACATCGTCTACTGCCAGGGCAATACCCAATACGATGAGTCCGACGAGCAAGGTAAACAGACGGTTGAGCGAGAGATTGGTCAGCGGCCTTCCCTGACGCAATACCGGAATCAGGTCTTCCGTTAAAACTGTGGAAGCAGCCAGCAGGGCCGCGCTGGCGGTAGACATCATGGCCGCCAGCGCGGCAGCGATCACCAGGCCCCGGATGCCATCCGGCAGGGCTGCCTGAACGATTGCGGCAAAGGCATTGTTGGCATTGTCCAGGTCCGGTAAGAGCACCTTGGCTGTCATGCCAATCAGGGCTCCACCTAGTCCGTACAACACGCAATAAATGCCTGCGGTAGTACCTGCATAGCGGGCGACGCGCTCATTTCGGGCAGTAAATACCCGCTGCCAGATATCCTGTCCGATCAGGACGCCAAAGAAATAGATGACGAAGTACGTCACGATCGTGCTCCAGCCAATGGCGGTAAAGCTGAAGCTGGAGGCAGGCAGCTTGGCAACGAGTTCATCCCAGCCGCCAATCCTGTACAGGCAGATCGGCAGGAGGATGAACATCAGACCTACGGTCTTTATGACGAACTGGACGATATCCGTCAGTGTCAGGGACCACATTCCTCCGATTGCGGAATACACCACTACCACGCCGCCGCCGATCACGATGGCCAGCCAGAAGGGAATGCCAAAAACCACCTGCATGACTGTACCGATGGCAATGGTCGAGGTCGCTGCCAGCATAAGTGCATAGGCCACCATGATGACGGCGCTGGCTTGGCGTGCGGTTGTGTTGTAACGCCGTTCCAGTACCTGAGTCACGGTAAAGATGCGAAGTTTAAGGAGCGGTTTGGCCAAAAACAGATTCAGGATAATGATGCCAAGCCCCAGCGCCGCACACAGCCAGAACCCGGAGATACCGTGTACATAGCCCAGGCGCACTGTACCTACCGTGCTGGCGCCGCCCAATACAGTAGCCGCCATAGTGCCCATGTAAAATGTGGGGCCGAGGTTGCGACCCGCCACTAGAAACTCATCATGGGATTTGGCGCGGCGCATGCCGATCCAACCTAGTAAAAGCATGGCAGCTACATAGGCGAGGACCACAAGGATATCCAGGGCCATGAAGGCCTCCTTTAGAATCAGTTGAATAAGGAACCGGGCAACGAGAGGCTTCAGGCATGTGCCTTGAGCCAGCCCTCGATCAGGTACCGCAGGCGTTCACCGGAAAAACTGGGGAAATGCCCGCCGTGTACCGTGCGGATAGGCATCTGTCGAAGCCGCTCCAGACTTAAGGCATAGGCTTCCAGATTCGAGTGGTAGGCATCCTCGACCAGCGGCCCGTCGTAAATAATGTCGCCGCTGAATAGCGTTGCGGTGGCGGCTTCCCATAGGCTGATGCCGCCAGGCGAATGCCCGGGTGTATGCAGGATCTCCAGGTGGCGATCGCCGAGGTCAAGAATGTCGCCTTCCTCGATCAGGCGAGTCGCTGGAGCAGCTTTGACGCGGTATTCGGCATAGCACAGCGGGCAATCAGGGTGTGCCTCGAACATGGCGTCCGTGACGTATCCGGCCGCCAGGGTATTCTCGCGGGTGGGATGGGCGAGAATATCGGCTTCAGCAGGGTGCGCCAGACGCTCATCGAACTCATGATGCCCAGCGATATGATCGAAATGCGTATGGCTTGCCACGGCCATCAAGGGACGCTCGGTCAGCCAGGGAAGTTGCTCCCGCAGGCTGACGACACCCGAGCCGCTATCGATCAAAACATCACGGTTTCGTCCTTGAATGTGCCAGAGGTTGCAGCGATAAAAGGGCCGAATGTAAGGTTCGTGGATCAGACTGATCCCATCGGCGCCACGCTTTACCTCGAACCACTGATCTCGGCTGACAATGTTCATAGGCGTTACTCCAGAGGTCAGGATAGGCTGGCGTTGGAGCGGATCAGCGCAGGACCGCTGCGCGTTGCAGATGCGTTGAGCCGGGCAGGGCCATAGACTTCGATCGGTTCTGGAAAAAGCCGGAGCAGCAGGCTGTAGAGCAGGGCGGCCATGCCTAGCGTGATGGGCAGGCTGATATCGATTCCGCCTGCCAGCTCGCCTAAGGGGCCTACGAACTGACCGGGCAGGTTGACGAATAGCAACCCAACCACTGCGCTGGGAATCCAGGCACTCAGGCTCCGCCAGTTCCAGCCGTGGTGGAACCAGTAGCGTCCGCCACGTTCGCCGCGAGTAAAGACCTGCAGATCGTCAGGGCAGTAAAAACCGCGCCGATTGATCAGTCCGATGATCATGATGATCATCCAGGGGCTGGTGCAGGTAATGATCAGCACTGCAAATGTCGACACGCTCTGAACCAGATTGGCGGCGAAGCGGCCGATAAAGATGAATACAATGGCCGCAACACCAATGAGGAGCGTGGCACGTACTCGCGTCAGTACACGAGGGAAGACGCTGGACATATCCAGCCCTGTTCCATAGAGCGAGGTGGTGCCGGTAGACATTCCACCAATGGTGGCAATCAGGCAGACGGGCAAAAAGAACCAGCTGGGGGAGATGGCTAATAAGCCGCCCACATAGTTATTCTCAGCGATGTATTGAGGCGCTTTTACGGCCACGATGCTGGCCGTGGCCAGACCGAACAGGAAGGGTATCAGCGTTGCGACCTGGGAAAGTACCACGGCCAGCATGATGTGCAGTTTAGATGTCTGGCGAGGAATATAGCGTGCCCAGTCACCCAGGAAGGCGCCGAAGGAGACCGGGTTACTCATGGCAACCAGCGCCGAGCCTATGAACGCTGCCCAAAAGCCTTCTGTGCCGGGATTGAGCGTGCCGGCATAACTTGCGTCGAACGGCCCTGCAAAGGCTGCGATTCCCAGCATGAACAGCACGCTGGCGCTAACGACCGCGACCTTGTTCACCCAGAGCAGGAAGCGGAAGCCATACAGGCAGACCGTCAAAACCAGTATGGCAAATACGCCGTAGGCCAGTCCGAGCGTCAGGTCTGTTTCAGGAAGACCGATCAGGCGCTTGGCACCTCCGATCAGGGCATCGCCTGAACTCCATACGGAAAGTGAAAAGAACGCGATAGCGGTCAGCAGGGAAAGGAACGAGCCTACAATGCGACCATGTACACCGAAATGAGCCCCGGACGAGACGGCATTGTTCGTGCCGTTTATAGGGCCAAATAAGCCCATGGGCGCAAGGATAACCGCGCCGGTCATGACGCCCAGAAGAATCGCCCAGACGCCTGCCTCGAAAGACAAGCCAAAAAGAATAGGAAAACTGCCCAGCACGGCGGTAGCGAAGGTATTCGCTCCACCAAAAATCATGCGAAACAAATCGAAAGGAGTGGCATTGCGCTCGGCGTCCGGGATTTTTTCGACGCCAAAGGTTTCGATACGGGTGATACCGTTAGGGTTATCCATGGTCGCCTCGACACGGTTATAGGCCACTGCACTGAGCGATGGCTTCTTTTGTTATCCCCGCAGGCACTGCGCTCGCGGGTTGGTGTTCGGCAGTACGGCAAGGCCGGAAGGCTGATTGCCTGAGGCAAGTTCTGGACCTGCCTCAAACGGGAGTCTTTGCGGACTCCTCGGATTTATTTATCGTTACAGCGGCTATCGGCGTACCACCCCAGGCAGTACACACAACATTTCATAAAGCAGGTTGGCGCCCAGTAGAGAGGTGTTGCCTGTAGTGTCGTATGGGGGAGATACCTCCACAAGATCGCCTCCCACTAGATCAAGCCCGTGGCAGCCGCGGATAATTTCCAGCGCCTGAATGGTGGTCAGTCCACCTATTTCAGGGGTGCCGGTTCCTGGAGCCCAGGCGGGGTCAATACCGTCGATGTCAAACGACAGGTAAACAGGGCCGCCTTGCACTTTTGCCCGGACTTCCGCCATCAGAGGAGAGAGCGATGTGTGCCAGCATTCTTCCGCCTGCACGACGCGAAATCCCTGCTCACGGCTCCAGTTGAAATCGTCTGCCGTATAACCCTGGGCACGTAGTCCGATCTGCGCGACGCGATTGCAGTCCAGCAGGCCTTCTTCAACTGCCCGGCGAAAGGTGGTGCCATGGGCAATCTTCTCGCCAAACATGTGATCGTTCACATCGGCATGGGCGTCGACATGAACCAGCCCAACCTTGCCATATCTCTTCTTCATGGCTCTGAGAATGGGCAGGGTGATCGTATGGTCACCTCCAAGGGTGAGCGGAATGACATTGTGCTCAAGAATGCCGTCATAGGCCTCTTCAATAATCCGTACGGCATCAAGAAGGTTGAAGGTATTGATGGCTACATCGCCAATATCGGCCACCGAGAGCGAATCGAATGGCGCGGCGCCGGTTGCCATGTTGTAGGGGCGGATCATGACGGATTCGGCCCGAATTTCGCGTGGACCAAAGCGGGTGCCGGAGCGCAGTGATGTTCCAATATCCAATGGCACACCAACGAAGGCGGCGTCCAGCCCGGCAGGCGACTCGAGGTGAGGCAAGCGCAGCATGGTCGCGATGCCCCCAAAGCGTGGCATCTCGTTACCACCCAGCGGTTGATGAAGTTTTTTCTCCACAATCGATCTCCTGCCTGCGAAACGATGGCCCGATTGTGCGAAGGAAACAGCGCCTGAAAAATCGGCACGTGCAAAAAATCAGTTCAGAGATTTCTAAACTATCGGATAGGCTAAAAAAATAAGACAACGGATCCTGTCCATGACCAATGCGCTGCACGATATTCGTCTACTCAGAATTTTCGCGACTGTTGTCCAGAGCCAGGGCTTTGCGGCGGCACAGCGTGAACTGAATCTGTCAACGTCAGCCATCAGCACCTATATGAGCCAGTTGGAAAGCCAATTGGGCATTACCTTGTGTCATCGTGGGCGCGGCGGGTTTGGGCTGACCAGCAAGGGTGAGATGTTTTATCAGGAGACGTTGAGAATCCTGGGAGAGATCGAAGGCTTTGAGCGATATGCAGCCGCGCTCAAGGGCGAGCTGAGCGGTACGCTCAAGCTGGGGATGCTGGACTCGTTAGCCAATGAGCCTGCCTTGTCATTGGCGGATGTTATCGGTGCTTATACAGGTGAATACCCCTCAGTCCACATTCATCTGACGGTCATGAGTCCTTATGACCTTCAACTGGCCATTCTTGAAAACCGTTTGGACTTGGCCATCGGTGCGTTTTCTGCGCGAATGAATGGGGTAACGTACCAGCCACTTTATCGTGAACAACATTGGTTGTATTGCAGCGACCGCCATCCTTTATTCAAGGAAAGACATATTCCCGAAGAACTTATTACTCAACAAAGAATGGTCCGAAGAGGCTATTGGAGTCAGGCCGAACTGGCTCGGCATGGGTTCAAGGAAAGTGCGGCAACAGTTGAAAGTATGGAGGCTCAGTTAATATTAATTCTTTCAGGAGCTTATATAGGTTATCTACCTGAGCATTATGTTCATGCGTGGGTTAATCAAGGGCGATTACGTGCTTTACAGCCAGCAATGTTTGGCTATCAAGCGCCATTTTCGCTCATATTTCGCCGAGGCCGTAATCGCGAAAGTCTAATACAGACTTTTCAAAGAATTCTTAAAGCTCATATGCGGCGTGCCGATAAGTAGCTGACGTTAAAAAATGATGACAACTAACAGGAGTGCTATTTGCCATCATTTAAGTGAACGTCCGCTTATTTGGAAATCAAGAAGGCTTCTCCGCCATGCGCAAAAACCTGCCAGTGACACAACAGGCTCGTACATTCAGGGAAAGTGAGCGTCTTATCTCAACGACGAATCTCAAGGGACAAATTACTTATTGCAATGACGCTTTCGCCACAATAAGTGGTTTTAAGCGAGAAGAGCTTATTGGCAGTCCACATAATCTGGTTCGTCATCCAGATATGCCGGAGGGCGTATTCGGCCATATGTGGGATACCCTAAAACAGGGCAAAGCCTGGATGGGTATCGTCAAAAACCGCTGCAAGAACGGCGACTATTATTGGGTGAACGCATACGTCACACCTATCTGGGAAAATGGCCAGATGGTGGGCTATGAGTCCGTACGTGTGCTGCCTACCGCGGATCAGATCCGGCGGGCCGATGTCATGTATGCACGGCTGCGTGAAGGCAAGCGTGCAGTACCAGTGACAGAAGCCATCAGGCATTCTGTCAAAATTGCATGGCCTACGCTTTTCAGCGGTGCCGTTATCTTTGGCGGTCATTTCTATTTCAACGACCTTGCCCAGGCGGGTGTGATTGTTGCCAGTGCACTAGGCATTACCTTCTGGCAGTTCAAGCGTCAGCGCTGGACCATTGAAAAGATCTTCGAGGCCAATCCGAAGATGTTTACCAGCGCCATCGTTGCGCCTACGTACAGTAACCAGTTTGGCGCGGCAGGCCAGATGGACCTCGCCTTGCAAAGCCAGGAGTCACGTTTGCAAACGGCACTGACTCGCCTGGTGGATACCGGCAACAACGTGCAGAGCAAGGCAGCAGAGTCGTCGCGTCTTGCACGTGCTCAAGCCGAGTTGCTTGATCGTCAGCGCCATGAGACCGACCAGTCAGCCACCGCAATCAATGAAATGTCTGCCACCATTCAGGAGGTTTCTCAAAACGTTAACCAGACGGCTCAGGCTGCTGGCGAGGCGGAGTCGCTGGCCCTGCATGGTCGTGACGTGGCGGATGAGAGTTTAGCCTCCATGAGGCAGCTGGCTGGCGCCGTGAGTGAAATTGGACAGGCGGTGGGTGAGCTTGCCGATTCCACCCAGTCGATCGGCAGTGTTGCCGATGTGATTACTTCGATTGCCGAGCAGACCAATCTACTGGCGCTTAATGCTGCGATTGAAGCGGCGAGGGCAGGTGAGGCTGGTCGCGGATTTGCCGTGGTCGCAGACGAGGTGCGCTCGCTGGCTTCACGTACGCGTGATTCTACCCAGCAGATTCACCAGATCATCGAGAACCTGCGCTCAGGCGCACAACGCGCCGTTGCCACAGCAGCCAAGGGCGAAGAGGCCTCACGGCAGAGTGAGGAACACACGGCAGCTGTACGCGAGGCACTGGAGGGAATCAGCCAGGCGGTCATGCGAATCACGGCCATGAGCCAACAGATGGCTACGGCAGTAGAAGAGCAGAGCCATGTGGCAGAGGACATCAATCAGCAAATTACCCGCATTGCCGAGTTGTCCGATCACAGCACTCAGCAGTCACAGCAAGGTGCCGTGCTCAGTGGTGAGCTTGAGCAGATGGCAGTCTATCTGCGTGATCTGGCAGCGCGCTTCAATCGCTAGGCAACGCTTGAGGTAGACTGATGGCTGTTACCTGCTATTGGTCTACCTAGAGGTTGTATGTCACGCCCACGTTGTGCTGCATGCCAGCGTCCTGAAAGCCATTGCTTGTGCGCGCTTGTTCCCAGGCTTTCCAGTGCGACTCGCCTGTTGATCCTGCAACACCCTGACGAAACCCAGCATGCGCTGAACACGGCGCGCCTGGCCGCATTAGGTTTGGTAAACAGCGAGTTGCTTGTTGGTGAGCAGTTCGAAGGGCTCGAAGCCCGTTGGGAAGGGTATACGCCCTGGTTGTTGTTTCCTGACGAGCAGGCTGAAAGCCTTGAGCATATAAAGGCCAAAGCTGAGCCTTCTGGCAAGGCTATGCTTGTCATACCTGACGGCACATGGCGAAAGGCACGCAAGCTGCTGTACCTTAATCCGTGCGTGGCAGCGTTACCACGAGTCAGCTTGCCGACCGGTCTTTCGTCGCGTTATCGCCTTCGAAAAGCTCCTGTCGCTGGGGCTGTCTCGACCATCGAGGCGATTGTCACAGCCTTGAACATATTAGAGACGCCCAAGCGTTTCGATGCGCTGCTTGCGCCTTTCGAGAGGTTAATCGAGCGCCAGATCGAGGCAATGGGTGAAGAGGTATTTGCAAAAAACCACGCGCTGAAAAGACATCATCATTAGGCTGTCATGAGCCCGACATACCGTTTAGGCATGCTCTTTTTAAGGAAGCTCTGAAGCGTTCAAAGCGTGCGGGCTCTTTAAACAGTCAAAAGCGACCACTTACCGGAAATTATGAATTTCTTGGCCGTATTAGGCTCTATTCATTACAGCCCGGATGAATCCGGTAAGACCGGTCGAGTAGGAGAGCAAGCTATGACCTTGAGTATCCAAGTAGTACGACAGGTGGAAGAGGAAGAAACCATTCTGGCCTTCATTCCAGTATGGATGGGTGGAGATCAGCCTATTGAGCCTGGTGTTCCGACTGAGCCTATTTCTCCGCCATCGCAACCCATTGAGCCTGGCGAGCCCACCGTACCTGATCCCATTCCACCGGCACCTGTAGCCGATGCCCGCAGCATGATGATGTGAAAGGCAAGTCGTGACGAAAAGCGGAGCTTAGGCTCCGCTTTTTATTAGATTCCCGCAGGCACTCTGATCATGCTCAGAAAGCGCTGCTCTTCAAGCACATGCACGGCCTCAAGCTCCCGCCCCTTTTGCCAGCAGGGTGAAAGCGTCTTGGCGAGACGTAACCGGGCATAGCCGGATGGATCCCATTCGACCAGTTCGGCATCCTGGAAATAAAAGCGAACGCCAGTCAGCGGATAAAGCGCCTTGAAGAGGCTCTCCTTGAGCGAAAAGACTGCAGTGACATAAAAGGCGGTTTCAGCATCAGGGCTTTCATGTTCACGGGGCGTCAGCACTTCACTGGCCAGCCTCGCTGCACGTCCTGGAGCCAGGAGCGTCTCGGCGTCCAGTCCGATACTTTGCCAGTGCCTGGTTGCCGCAGTTGCTGCTCCTGCCCAGCCGTGACTGTGAGTAATGGAGCCGCAGAAGCCTCTCGGCCACATAGGTGCATGATCTTTCCCTACGTGTGGCGTTTGCACGGCTCCTGTTGTTTCAGCTAACGATGCTCGTGCGCACAATCGTCCAGCCAGAAATTCGGTCTGCCGCTTCGGCACGGCCTTTAGCAGTGACGGAGGCAGCGCCATGTCAAGGCAGTCGAAATCCGCGGCGGTTAACAAGGTAGGGATAAAGCGCGTGGAGTATAGAGCCACGCCCAGTCGCTCAACTGGAAACGGCCAGTACAAGGTTGGAAGAATATCGCCAGGATAGAGAGTAGTCATGAAAGCATTCTGCCGCGCTGTATCTCATCCGCCAAGCGACGCTACAGTCAGTCATTGGCATCAGACAGGTGTTGCATGATCAGCTTTTTATCGGCAATGCCAACCTCTACTGCGGCGATTTTCCCCCAAATACCTCAGGGGGAAAACCGCCACCTTGGGCGAATATCCGCCTCTTGAGCCTCTTTATTCATGCTTCTCAGTAGCTAAGGCTATGAAAAATATGGAGTTTTGTCTTTTGTTTTGGGGTGGCACATGGCTTGCATTGTATATGGCAAGATCAAGGCATGGCCTTAATCCACAACAAAAGCTCCCTGGATGAGGGGCAGAACGCGATTGGCTTGACGTATCGCAAGGATGTGAGCGTAAGCACCATGGAATCACTCCCATGACAGCTAAAATTGAAGCAACCGCAGTGCCTCTTGCTGCAAAACCCCCGTTGTATAAGTCCTTGTATGTTCAGGTTCTGGTGGCTATTGCCATCGGTATCTTGATTGGTCACTTCTACCCGGATACCGGTGCTGCCCTGAAGCCGCTAGGTGATGGTTTCGTCAAGCTGATCAAGATGGTGATCGCGCCGATCATCTTCTGTACCGTTGTAACAGGGATTGCCGGCATGCAGAGCATGAAGGCCGTCGGCAAGACCGGCGGTTATGCGCTGCTGTATTTTGAAATCGTGTCGACCATTGCCCTGATCATTGGTCTGATTGTTGTAAACGTTGTCCAGCCGGGCGCTGGCATGAACGTTGACCCTGCCACTCTGGATACCAAGGGTATTGCTGCTTACGCGGCTGCTGGTGAAAAGCAGAGCACCATTGAGTTCCTGATGAACATCATCCCGTCGACGGTGGTTAATGCGTTCGCCCAGGGTGAAATTCTTCAGGTGCTGTTCTTTGCTGTCTTGTTCGGCTATGCCCTGCATCGTTTGGGCGAGAAGGGCGAGCTGATCTTCAACTTCATCGATCGCATCTCTCACGTATTCTTCAATATCATCAATGTCATCATGAAGCTGGCTCCAATCGGTGCCTTTGGTGCCATGGCCTTCACGATTGGCAAATACGGTGTGGGCTCGCTGGTTCAGCTCGGCCAGTTGATGCTGTGCTTCTACATAACCTGCGTGTTGTTCGTGCTTATCGTGCTAGGCGCCATTTGCCGTGCCCACGGTTTCAGCATTCTCAAGTTCATCAAGTACATCCGTGAAGAACTGCTGATCGTGCTGGGTACGTCTTCCTCCGAGTCTGCACTGCCACGCATGTTGACCAAGATGGAAAAACTGGGCGCTCAGAAGTCAGTGGTTGGCCTGGTAATTCCCACCGGTTACTCGTTCAACCTGGACGGCACATCCATCTACCTGACCATGGCGGCTGTGTTTATTGCTCAGGCAACTAACACCCATATGGATATCACGCATCAGATCACGCTGTTGCTCGTGCTGCTGATCTCCTCCAAGGGTGCGGCAGGTGTAACGGGTAGTGGTTTCATCGTCCTGGCTGCAACCTTGTCCGCGGTAGGTCACTTGCCTGTTGCGGGCTTGGCCCTGATTCTAGGTATCGATCGCTTCATGTCCGAAGCTCGCGCACTGACCAACCTGGTAGGTAATGGTGTCGCCTCCATTGTGGTTGCTAAATGGTGTAACCAGCTGGATGAGGGCCAACTGCACCGTGAGCTGGCCAATGGCCCGACGCGTATAGAGGAAGAAGAAGCCCACAAGGTGGCTTGATCTCTCCCAATAAAAAGCCCTGCCTAGACGGGGCTTTTTATTGCCTGTTCGTTATTCATTGTCGAGCCGTGTTTGCCCTGTGTAAGTCAGCGGACTCTGACAGCGACGGCAGGAGTAGCGATACCCTTTCTTGACCAGTCCATGTCGGCGCGCGGTAAAGGAAAAAGGGCTTTCCGAACAGCCGCACCGATAGAGGTAGACCTTCCGTGCCGGACGCTCAATTGCATAGGTATGGCATCTGCTTGGTGGCAGACCGTATACCCCCTGCATGATGAGTTGCCACTCTTTGCCGTGCGGACTTATCCAACTGCCAAATAGTTGGTGAGCTACCAGATGGGCCACTTCGTGGGCAACGGTATGCTTTAAAAAATGCTCATGATTCTGCCTGTAGAGCACCTCGTTAAAGCGCAGGCGGTTTTCCTGCAGATGGGCAACCCCGGCTTTCTGTCCTCGTAGGCGAAGGCTCACGTCGGGGCGAATAAACGATTTTTTGAAAAATTGCTCGGCCAGCTGATAGCAGTCTTCGACACGAGCGAGTAAGGCTTGAGACATTCGCTTTCTCCGTATCGAACCTATTATGCGTCAAAGCGCATCGGCTGCCTAAGTGGGCCGCTTACCGGCAAGCAGCCCAGACAGCTAATTACTGATTGATGCTCTCGTTACGCAAATGATGTCGCCTGAGCGCTTCCATTGCCCCATTGAGTGACTGCAGAGTTGCGGTACAGCCTCCACGATCTGGATGGTTACGGCTAACCAGCTGTCGGTACCGATGGCGGATGGCTGAGTATGAAGCAGACTCGTCCAGATCCAGCAACGCAAAGGCAGACTTGATGATGCCACCTTCATCATTCTGGCGAGTCCAGAAGCTCTCCAGTAGCGCCTCTACGTCTTCCAGCGTGGTCGTGTCGAGCTGTTCGAGATCCAGATAATAGCTGCGCAAAGGATCCGCTACGATCAGGCCGGGTTTTGCACGGCGATAATCCTGTAGCTGAATACGTAGCGCATGGATTTCAAGATGGGCGCTGGCATTGGCCCATAGTCGATCGCGCAGGGTATACAAGGCATTGAACAAGACGAAGTGCGTGCGAAACAGTACCAGTTTATCCAGCAGCGGCTCTTGAGGCACAAAGGGTGACTGGTCCGCTCTCAGGCGCTGAATCACATCGTATTCCGATAACCCTGCAGGGGCCGCCTTGAGCAATGCATGCAATTGATGAATGAGAGTTTCATTCGGGGCTGGTTGAAAAGCAGTCATAGCCCATACCGATAAGCGGGTTGTACAGAGCAGGGTAGGGGAAACCGTGCTTTACGCGTAAAATAGTCCTTTTCGTGCATTTCCTGATTTGGATTCATCCATGAGCACCCTTTCTGTCAATCAGAACAAGCTCCAGAAACGTTTGCGACGTCTGGCTGGCGAAGCCATCGCCGATTTCAACATGATCGAAGATGGCGACAAGGTCATGGTCTGCCTGTCTGGTGGTAAAGACAGCTATACCATGCTTGATGTGTTGCTGTACCTGCAAAAGGTCGCGCCTATCAAATTCGAGATCGTTGCGGTCAATATGGACCAGAAGCAACCAGGCTTCCCCGAACACGTACTGCCGGCCTATCTCGAATCCATCGGTGTGGCTTACCACATCATCGAAAAGGACACCTATTCCATCGTCAAGGAAAAGATTCCCGAAGGCAAAACGACATGCTCGCTTTGCTCGCGTCTGCGCCGCGGAACGCTTTATACCTATGCCGACGAAATTGGAGCGACCAAGATGGCGCTTGGCCATCACAGGGACGACATAGTAGAGACTTTTTTCCTTAATTTGTTCCATGGCGGAACCCTCAAGGCAATGCCGCCTAAACTTTTGGCAGACGATGGACGCAATGTCGTAATCCGTCCGCTCGCGTATTGCAGCGAAAAGGACATTGAAGCCTACGCAGAGCTCAAGCAGTTCCCGATCATTCCATGCAACCTGTGCGGCTCCCAAGAAAACCTGCAGCGCAAGGTAGTCAAGGAGATGCTTCAGGAGTGGGATCGCAAGACCCCGGGGCGCACCGAAATTATGTTCAGGGCTCTGCAAAATGTAGTTCCTTCGCAGCTGGCCGACCGTAATTTGTTCGATTTTGTGAACCTGCGCATCGATGAGGACGCTACACCGCGTTTTCTGGATGTCATGAATCTCTGAGGTATTGTGTTCTCCAATGCGTGACTATGCCTGGCTCCATGAGTTTTGCCTGAACCGCTTCGGCTCTTCCAAAGCCCTTGAAGCGGTATTACCCCAGCCCGCATCAGCCGAAGCGCTCGCCCAAGTGACTGCTGACCGCTATTTGTCCTTGATGACGCGGCGAATGTTTCGTGCGGGTCTCAAGCACAGCTTGGTAGACGCCAAGTGGCCTGCGTTCGAAGAGGTTTTCTTTGGCTTTGATCCAGAAAAGGTCGTCCTGATGGGCGGCGAATGGCTGGAGCGGCTCATGCAGGACACGCGTCTGATCCGGCATCTGGGGAAGCTGAAAAGCGTTCCCCGTAATGCGCAGTTCATCCTGGATATCCAGCGGGAACAGGGTGGCTTTGGCCAATTTCTGGCGGATTGGCCCTCAGAGAATATCGTGGGACTCTGGCAGCTTTTATCCAGGCGAGGTAGCCAGATGGGAGGGCTTTCGGCACCGCGTTTTTTGAGAATGGCGGGCAAGGACACTTTCGTTGCCACGCAGGACGTTGTGGCTGCGCTCAAGGCTCAAAACGTTATCGACAAGGAGCCGACCAGTCAGCGTGATCGGGCTGCCATGCAGGCCGCCTTCAATCAATGGCAGGCGGAAAGCAAGCGGCCGTTGTGTCAGCTTTCGGTCATGCTCGCGCATACGGTAAATCATTGATGGACACGATACGGCAGGTGGCCCAGGCGCTTGAAAGCGCTCAGCGGATTCTTGTGATAACAGGTGCTGGGCTTTCGGCAGACTCTGGACTACCTACCTATCGCGGTCTCAATGGGTTGTATAACGGAAAAACCGAAGAGGGCATTCCTATCGAGGCTGCGCTCTCCGGTACAATGTTTCGACACCGTCCGGATGTCTGCTGGAAGTATCTGGCGGAGTTGGGCAGGGCTTGTCTTAGCGCTCAACCCAATGCAGGTCACGAGGCCATAGCCGAGTTACAGCGGCGCAAGTCTGAGTGTTGGGTGCTGACCCAGAATATCGATGGTTTTCACCGGCGAGCCGGGTCGCCCATGGACAGAGTCATAGAGATCCATGGTGAGATGGGGCCACTGTTTTGCTCGGCCTGCGAGGCAGGCAATATCCCTGTTGCTGATAAAATTGGTCATTCCCTGCCGCCACGGTGTGACCGTTGCGGGGGTGTTTTACGACCGCCCGTCGTGCTGTTTGAGGAGGCTTTACCTGCCAGAGCGGTATCTACTCTGATGCAGCAGAATGCTACCGGTTATGACGTTGTGCTCCTCATAGGCACTACCGCCAGTTTCCCGTATGTCATTGAGCCAGCCTTGCAGACCCTCACCAACGGGGGTTTTGTTGCCGAGATCAATCCAACCATGACTGATTTGAGTGCATCGGTGACAGTCAGGCTCCAAAAAAGGGCCGTAGACGTTTTATCGATTATTTTAAGTCACATGTCCGATTAAAAATTCTTGCCTGTTCGTTGGGTAAACGGCAAAGTGTCGCAACTTTTGAATTTCGACACAGTCGTGCCCATGCTACGGACTCGCTTAGCACCCCTCGTGCCCCTAAGTTTTATTGCTTTGTTGGCGGCCTGCGCCAACGCTCCACAACAACAAAAGCCAGAACAGGCACAGCTTTCAAAGCCGGCCCGGGAACAATCGGCCGCTGTTGAAGGCAAGCAATCGGCTCAGCCAGTTCATTGGCTTTCCAGCAAAACTACCCGTGGGGGTGGCTATGCCTCCCGTCAGCCATTGAGCTGGGAGCACGAGGTTGGCTCCACGCAGCCGATGCCGACTCTGGCCGATAGCATCCTGACCCGCGCCGAAGAGCTTGTCGGTACGCCTTATCGCACTGGCGGAAGCTCGCTCAAGGGTTTTGACTGCAGTGGCTTCGTCAATTATGTCTTCCGTGAGGAAGCCGGTATCCAGTTGCCACGCTCGACCCGCCAGATCATCAATCTTGATGTACCTGTTGTCAGCAAGAACGACCTGCAGCCAGGCGACATTCTGCTGTTCAATCACAACGGCCGCGGTCGTGTCAGTCATGCAGCCATTTACATGGGCGAGGGGAAGTTCATTCATTCCTCGAGCCATCGCAGTGGCGGTGTTCGTGTAGACAGTCTCGAAGACCATTACTGGAAGGTCAGCTTCCTCGAAGGAAAGCGCATATTGCGCTAACAAGGCTTTGATCGCGTAGCGCGTTCAACGCTGCGCGATCGAGGTGGAATGCAAGAGTGAATGGATTGTCCTATGCCTGCTTTGGCTCGTGTTGCACTGACTGCTCTTACCATTCTGCTGGCCGCCTGTGCCGGCACTCCGCCGCCTTCTCCGCCTCCTGCGCCAACGCCTGTTTCCAGGGTTCAGCTTGATACCCATTCACAGGCCGCCGATGACGTTCTGTTTCGCGCAATAGGGCTGGTTGGGACGCCTTACCGTTACGGGGGGAACACGCCCGACAGCGGTTTTGATTGCAGTGGCCTGATCAATTTCGTATACCGCGACGTCATGGGGATTCGCTTGCCGCGCTCCACGCGGGAAATGATCACTCTCAACGCGCCTTCTATCTCTCAATCGGCCTTGCAGCCCGGTGACCTGGTCTTCTTTGCGACGGCTGGAGGCAAGCAGGTCAGTCATGCGGGAATCTATGTGGGTGAAGGGCGCTTTGTACACGCGCCCAGTACTGGCGGAACGGTAAGGCTAGACAGCCTTAGTACCCGTTACTGGCAGAAGTCCTATCTGGATGCCAAACGTGTACTGGTTACACCTAACCTGGCCAGCAGTGCCGCTGGCGGGCGCCTCTGATACCAGAGGCGCTTTGAACTCCAGGTGGATCGGTTGAATCTGATGGAAACACACATTTTCCTTCCCGTTCATGCCAGACGCGATTCGACTGCCGCCTCAGCCTGACGCCTGCGAACTTTGCGGACGAAAGGCTCCGCTCACTCGGCATCATCTGATTCCCAAGTCTCTGCATGACAAGCCCTACGTGCAAAAGCGCTTTGATCGTATAGAGCGTATTACGGCAACGCTGTGGGTATGTCGTCCGTGCCATAACCACATTCATGCCACGTTTGACGAGAAAGCGTTAGCACTCACCTACAACAGCCGTGAGCGCCTCATGGAGGATGAGCGGATACGAACATTCGTGGAGTGGCTGTCACGAAAGCCGGACGGCTTTGTACCCAAACGGTAACGCTTGGGCGGGTTAGCTAGAATAGTTTGTTTCCCTTCTTTTAATTGACGCTATAACCACGTCCAGCCAGACAGGCTGTCAATGCGCGACGATAATAATCCGTAGTTGCGCTTGGCGGTGCTGCCGTTGCGGTGGCTGGATCAAAGCCACTTTGAGTGACTGCCCAGCTATGGCATTCATATCGATCCCGAGCCTGCTGATCGGGCGTCTGGCCGCGAGCCGGGTAGGCGATGACGTCATAACTTTGTGTACTGACTGTTGTAGGAACAGGTGGTGTTACAACGATATAGCGCTGTTGATCGGCATTCCATGCATAGTAAGTACCTGCAGCCAAAAAGTAGAGTGCACTGCCTATCCAGACCTCTCGCGCAAAGTCTGGTAGCCCGTGCCCATGCCGGGGGCCTGGGTTGAAGGCCGGACCGGCATTGTGTGGAGCACGCCAGTCTGACCCGGGACCAGGCCTGTGAAGCGGCTCTGCCGTAGCAAGACAGGCTATGCCTATAGCTGCGAGGCCAACAACTGTTTTGCTGAGAGAAAAAAGATGCATATGTGCTCCCATGTTGTATGCGCAATCATGGAAAGGCACCCTACCAAGTTGAACTGCAAGAAGTGTTTGACTTGTGTAAGCAGTACGTAAATTTTGGGCAGGTGACAAGTCTGAGGTTTTGATAATGACCGCTAGGCTTGCCGAATCCGTTTTGATCCATTTGGCTTGCAGAGACCGCTTGCGGCCTTTATCTTGGCGAGTCGAATCGCAGCTGTCGTCCCATTGCATCGGGGCAGGTGAAAAATAGAAAAATAGGACGATAGCCGATGGGGTCAAGCCCACCTTTGGGGCGGGCTTTGTGTAAAGCCCCGCCTTTTTTATTGCTCGCCGCGTTCAATGGCCCTGTCTGGGCGGGAGAGGGCGCAAGCATTGATACGAAACGGGGCGAATACCTGACGCAGTTGGGAAACTGTCAGAGTTGCCATACCCGTAAGGACGGCTTGCCCTTCGCCGGTGGCGTAGCCTTTATCACTCCCTTCGGTACGCTTTACTCTACTAACATCACGCCTGAAAATACGACTGGTATCGGTGCCTGGAACGACGACCAGTTTCTCAATGCCATGCATAAAGGCATACGGCCTGATGGTGCACATCTGTACCCGGCGTTTCCCTATACGGCTTACACCCAATTATCCCGTAACGACGTTCTGTCTATCCTTGCGTATCTAAGGTCCCGGCCAAGCGTTGTCTATACGCCGCCTGCCAATGAGCTGCGTTTTCCTTTCGATCAGCGTTGGATCATCAAGGGCTGGAAGCTACTCAATTTCCGTGAAGGCCGTTTCAACGAGGTTTCTTCGAGCGAACAGATCAACCGTGGCGCTTATCTGAGCGAGGCGCTAGGGCACTGTGGGGAATGCCATACGCCTCGTACTTGGAGTCAGGGGTTGGATCGCTCTCTACACTATGCCGGTGCGCGCCAGCAGGGATGGACGGCCTGGAATATCACGTCTGACCCTCGTGGTATCGGTGGCTGGAGTGACGAAAAGCTGATGAATTACTTGCGAAATGGTCATCAGCGTGGGGAGGCGGTAGCGGGCGGACCCATGGCACAGGTTGTCAGCGGTAGCCTGCGGTTTTTGACAGACGAAGACCTGCGGGCCATGGTGGCGTATTTGCGTAGCGTGCCTGCAAAGCCGGGCACCGTACCGGCACATGCTGAAATAAGCGTAAAGCCGGAAACGCAGGGCAATACGGACGCCGAAGCGTTATTCGTGTCGCTATGCGAGAGCTGTCATCATCCCGATGGACAAGGGCTGGGAGGGCCTTATCCGCGCTCTTTTCCAAACTACTCGGCTGTGCGCGACCCGGATGGAACAAACCTCATTCGTGTCATGCTTGAAGGGATTGAGCGGAAGGGGATGCAGGATGAGGCTTTTATGCCTGCCTACCGCGCACTCTTGAATGATGATCAGATTGCAAGTCTGGCCACTTATATCGGCCACCGGTTCGGTGGCCATACCCATGTGTTTTCGGTTCAGGATGTAGCCCGTCAACGAGAAGCAGGAGCCGGGCAATGACAATCCATCAATTGAATGTCAACGGCGCGGCTTACGAGGTCGATGTCGATCCGCAGGTGCCACTGTTGTATGTGCTGCGCAACGAGCTGGGCATCATGAGCCCTAAATTCGGATGCGGTCTTAGTGAGTGTGGGGCTTGCACGGTTCTGGCAGACGGTCGCCCTGTACGCTCCTGCTGCGTGCCGGTCGGCTCACTGGCAAGCCAGGCTATCGTGACCGTTGAAGGCCTGGGCACGCCAGACCGACCACATCCTCTGCAGCAGGCGTTCATCGATGAACAGGCCGCACAATGTGGGTATTGCATTCCAGGCATGTTGATGAGTGCACAGGCATTGCTCTCTCAAAACACCTCGCCAACCGACGAGCAAGTCAAACGGGCGCTTGTCGGTAATCTGTGTGGATGCGGAACACATACGCGCATCGTCAAGGCAATCCAGCGTGCCGCAGGCCTCATGCGTCAGGGCGAGGAGCGCTTATGACTTTTCTGGTGTCGCGCCGTTGTTTTCTCCAAGGGCTATCCGCTCTGGTGGTAGGGTTCAGCTTTGACGGTGTTCGGGCTGCCGAGTTATTGATGCCTGACCTTTCGGCCGAGCAGGTGAAGAAAACCCTGGATGCCAGACAGCTCGACGCCTGGTTGGCTATTCGCCAGGATGGCCGCGTCATTATCTATAGCGGCAAGGTGGAGCTGGGAACCGGGGTTGAGACCGCATTGCGCCAGATCGTGGCGGATGAATTGTGCGTCTCGTTCGAGTCCACCCGCTTGATTCAGGGTGATACACAGTTGACGCCCAACCAGGGCATCACGGCAGGGAGCAAGACAATTCAGGTGGGTGGTGCCCAATTGCGTCAGGCTGCCGCTTCAGCCCGGCATTATCTTTTTAATGAGGGTGCACGTCGCCTGGGGCTCGATACGTCGGTGCTCGATACGGTGGATGGGTGTGTGGTCTACCGAGGCGATCCAGCAGGTCGTTATGTTCGTTATTCCGACCTGCTGACGCAGGGTATCTTTGAACGTTCTGTAGATAAGACTGCTAGTGTTCGAGCAGTCGAAAGCTATCGAGTCGTTGGTCAATCCATACCGCGGGTAGATATTCCTGCCAAAGTCTTCGGCCAGTTTCGTTACGTTCATGACCTAACTGTCCCGGGTATGGTGCATGGGCGGGTGATTCGTCCTCCGATAACGGGTGCCAGCCGCCTGGATGGGTTAAAGATCGAGCACCTCGATGCCAGCGAACTACCGGCAGGCGCGCAATTGGTCTATGAAGGCAACTTCGTGGGTGTGGTTGCAGAGCAGGAATGGGTGGCCATGCAGGCTGCCCGTGCTCTCAAAGTGACGTGGAGCTATACCTCCACGTTGCCGAACCCTGGCGATTTGTACGGCCGTTTGCGCCATGTGGCCGGCGAGCCTGAGGTACTGGTCGAGCAGGGCGATGTCATCGAGCATATGGGACAAGCCGTCCAGGTTATCTCGGCTGAGTACCGCTGGCCTTTTCAAAACCACGACTCGATTGGTCCTTCGTGCGCCATTGCCGATGTACGAGCTGACGCGGCAACCATTTGGTCGGGTACTCAAGGCATTTATCCGTTACGGTCGGCTTTGGCCAATTTGCTAGGCATGGACGAACACGTCGTGCATGTCATTTATAGCCAAGCTTCAGGATGCTATGGACATAATGGGGCGGACGATGTCACGGGTGATGCTGCGCTGCTGTCCAGGCACTGTGGTCGTCCGGTACGTGTACAGTGGTCCAGGGCTGACGAGCACGGTTGGAACCCCAAGGGTCCGGCTATGCTGATGCAGCTGCAGGGAGGGATGAACGCATCTGGTGACCTTGTGGCGTGGCACTTCCAGAACTGGACGCCTACCCATGTCACCCGGCCCAGCGCCAAGGCGGGAGCTGCCTCTCTGTTGGCCGGACAGCTCTCCCGGGGACTGGCCGTCCAGGGGCCCAACGCGGGGGGAGACCGTAACGCGCCTACCAGTTATACCCTCGTGAACTGTCGGGTTGAAACGCACTGGATCGACCCCTTGAGTTCGCCGCTACGGCCCTCTGCATTGCGTGGTCTAGGGGCGGTGGCAAACACCTTTGCCAATGAGTCCTTCATGGATGAGCTGGCCTGGACCGTGTCGGTTGATCCCTTGGCGTTTCGACTGCGCTATCTGCAGGACCCTCGCGGCCGTGCCGTGCTTGAAGCGGCCACCCGGCAGGCTCGCTGGACGCCTCGACAGCAGGGTCCTGATCGATGGAAAGGCCAATCCGTCCAGGGCCGCGGGATCAGTTACGTTCAATACGAGAATGAAAATGCCTATGTGGCCGTAGTCGCCGATGTGGATGTCAGCTCAGCCGGAGTAAGGGTCAGACGCGTGACGGTTGCCCATGATTGCGGGCTCATCATCAACCCGGACGGTGTTAGGAATCAGATTGAGGGGAATGTGATTCAGGCGATCGCCCGTACACTCAAGCAGGAAGTGACGTTCAACCCTACCGGTGTGACCAGTCTTGAGTGGGGAGCCTATCCCGTGCTGGCCTTTCATGAAGTACCAGAGATTGACATCGTCTTGCTCGATCAGCCGGACCAGCCTTCTGTTGGGGCAGGTGAAGCAACGTCTGCTGCAGTGCCTGCCGCTATTGCCAACGCGGTATTCGATGCGACAGGGTTACGGCTGCGGCAGGTACCTCTGACAAGAGCGCGCCTGACCAATGCCATGCACGCATAAGCCTTCTTACTGCTGACCGCCGGGCACCAGGACCTCATGGCGATCCGTCTCCAGTGCCTGCTCTTCTGCCTTCCAGGTCAGGTTGAAGCGCTCGGCAACTGTAAAGCGCTTGTCGATGAAGTCCCAGCGCTCTACCTCGACGCATTTGGTTTCACCGTTGCCTACGATCAGTCGATTGAAGGAGTTGGGTGCACTGCCACGTACGCGAGAGGAGAGCGTCGTGCCTGCCTGCACGATCCATATCTCTCGGGAAAGCTCAGGGTACTGGCCGCTTAGGGGAAGAACATAAGGGAGGTGGATATGGCCACCCATTACCAAGTCTAGGCCGGCGTCGGCCCAGGCGGTAAGCGCATCTCCTGCGCCGCTCTGCAGATTGCTCAAGTCACTCAGAACCATGGCGCCAAAGGGTTGATGTGCTACAACGATGCGCAGCTTTTCCTTTGAGGTCTTGTTCAAGCGGTCGACGACGCGTTGAATCTGCTCGGATGTAACCGCTCCGTCCTTGCGCCGCTTGGGGTGCGTAGTGTTCAACCCAATGACCAGAAGATGTTCATCTTCATAGGTAGGCTCAAGGTCGCTTCCAAAATGACGCTGGTAGTTGGCATAGGGCGTCATGAAGCGGGCAAAGAGGTTATAAAGCGGAATGTCGTGGTTGCCTGGTATTACCAGGGTAGCTGGAATGCCATATTTCTCAAGACGCTGCACGTAAGCCAGCCCGGCTTCGAACTGTTTGTCACGGGCTCGCTGTGTGATATCTCCTGAAAGAATCAGCAAGTCGGCGCCATGTTCACGTACGTGATCTTCCAGCGCATCAAGTACGGGTTGTTGTTCGGTACCGAAGTGAGTATCGGAGATTTGCAGAATCGTTGTCATGGGAAATGCATGCTGTCAGTGTGAAGTTACGACGCTAATGGGCGGCGAGAATTCGATTGTCTGGCCTGATTTAACGGTTAAGAGGCTGTAAATGGTTAGGCAATTCCACTTGCATGGGCGTCTTGAGTTAGCCGTTATTCGTTTAAACGTTCAAACGGCATTATCGATGAAAAACGACACCAATGTCCCTTCGCATGGGGCAAGGAAAAATATGTGATGTTTTTATCCAAAAACTTGCAGACAGTTTCTCATCATTGAGCAGTAATCTGCTGCCGCTGCTTGTCCCTATCAACGATTAGCAGTACTTCATGGCTCACGATTTGTAACACATCACGGGCGTTTTAGACGTCATCGCTTCCCGGATTTTGGTCTGGTTACAAACCTGATTACTGATTTCTCACCAGAATGTGCGGGTACCTTCAAACAGGAGGCGTCTGCAGGTTAATGGAAGCGCATCGCTATGAATCAAGCGTGGAAGATTGAGGTAGAAGGGCGCGCGCTTAACGAGGCGTTGCGCCGTGGGATAATTGCGCTGGGTTGGCCCAAGCTGGGCGATCTGCGGGCTTATCCTGATGAAAAAGCAATCAAGATCAAGCTTTCCGAGTATACGACCCAGCATAGTGAGTCAATGTTGGATACGTGGGCGTCGGCGCTCAAGACGCTAACCCACGACATCAGGGTAGGCGATGCCTTAGTCGTGTATGACCACAGGACGCGTCAGTACTGGCTGGGACATGTTACAGGTGGGTACAGCTATGATCCGCGTGAATGCGAGGAGTGGCCCAACCTGAGACAGGTCAGGTGGTATGCACAGATTCCCCGTGCGCAGCTCAGCGTCAAGGCGCGCAATGCATTAAGTGCGGTGCAGGGCTGTCAGTTGCGCCAGGAAATCTGGCAGCAGCTCGACTCACTCAGCCGTGGTGATTTTCAGCCAAGCGAGCAGGAGGCCGACGCTATCCTCAGTGCTCGACAGGATATGGAAGCACAGGCTCGCGAACTGATTGCTGATCGGCTCGATCGTCTTTCCGAGGCGCAGATCATCCAACTGGTGTCCGGTCTGGTACGCGCCATGGGATTTATCACCAAACAGCCTCCTGCGTCCAGCGGCAGCCTGGCTATTGAGGCCTCTCTGGATGGCTTGGGTCTGCATCCCCCTCATGTAAAGGTCCAGGTTCAGCATCGTCAAGGTGTTGTAGGCGGTGAGACTTTGCGAGAGCTTCTGAACTGTCTGAAGGCTGATGACAAGGGTATTTTTGTCAGTACATGCGGCTTCAGCCAGGAGGCTATCTATGAGGCCGAGCGCGCCGGTCAATTGGTGGCTCTGATGGACATGGATCAGTTAGTCGACATGCTTCTGGTGCATTACGAGTCTCTGGATCTGGAGCTGAAATCTCTGATTCCCTTGACGCGGATCTACTGGCCAGCCTCCTGAACGCAGCAGAAATAAAAAACCCCGGCACTGACCGGGGCTTTTCACGATGGCCTGTTACTCTTCAAAGTGCCAGGCATCGTAGAGTTCGCTGGCAGAAGCGCTTGCTACTTCCTTGCGTGCCTTGAGCCAATCGGTCAGGGCCTGACGGTCTTCCTCGGTGGGCGAGCCGTAGCGCTTGTTTGCCATGATAGTGCCTTCGATCCAGGTTTCGCCGAAGCCACCCATGTAGTCCAGGTTACGGGACTCGACGAAATCGACGAAATCGCTCAGCAGCGTTTCTAGCGCTTCATCTTCAAGCGATTCCTTGAAATCAGCCTTGAGCTCGAATGCCAGTTCCTGGAATTCGCCCAGGTAGAGCTTCTTGCGGATACGGCGCTTCATGCGGCTAAGACGGGGATCGTTGGCAGTAGATTCGGACATAGGGAGACCTGTAGCTCGATAACTTCATGGCCAGCCAAAGGGTTTGACTGGATGGAAAGCGGCGCATTATCACCAGCTTCAGCCAGCATGGCTATCAAATATGATAGCGCGGTGACGATAAAGCGAAATGAATCTGTCGCGCCGGTAGATTTTCTGCGCAAAGATTTATCCCCATTTGCCATGACTTTCGTTGACGCTCCCAGGGCTTGCCCGTAACCTGCGCGTCTGCTTGAGGTGCCTCGTGACATGGGTCGACGAGGTGAAACAGGGAAGCCGGTAGCAAGCCGGCGCTGCCCCCGCAACGGTAGGTGAGTTGAACGTCGCACAGGCCACTGGACAGCTGTCTGGGAAGGCGCGGCGGAGGAGTTTTCCGCTCACGAGCCCGGAGACCGGCCTCAGGCATTACACGGCAATGCGGAGGGCATTGATCGTCGCACAGGGCTAATGGCGTTGTGCGTCGTTGCCTCATCTGTATCCTTGCGGAGCAGATCTTTCCGTTCGCCTCAGCCCTTGCCTGAAGGAGAGCGTCATGAGCGATACCCCAGAAACCCCCACCTCGTTACCCGTCGATGATGCGCGCAATGAGCGCCACCGTGAGCGAATGGTCCGTAAGAAAGCTGTCATGGACGAGCGGATCGCCAATGCACAGAATGAGCGAGGCTTGCTGCTGGTACACACCGGTATCGGCAAGGGCAAGAGCAGCTCTGCCTTTGGCATGGTGGCCCGAGCCTTGGGGCATGGACTGAAAGTGGGCGTCGTACAGTTCATCAAGGGACGCGTCAGCACCGGTGAGCAGATGTTCTTCCAGCGGTTCCCCGAGGAGGTCCGTTACCATGTGATGGGCCAGGGATTCACGTGGGAGACCCAGGATCGTCAACGGGACATCGAAAACGCTGCCAGTGCCTGGGCTGTGGCCAAGGCATTATTGAGTGATCCTGAAATAGCACTCGTAGTGCTTGATGAACTGAATATCGCATTCAAGCATGGCTACCTGAAGGTTGAAGACGTGCTGGCGGATATCGAGGCGCGTCCGGTCTCCCAACACGTTGTCGTAACGGGGCGCGGTGCACCGCAGGCGCTGATCGACGCGGCTGATACCGTCAGTGAAATGGGCTTGGTCAAGCATGCCTTCCAGAGCGGCATTCGCGCCCAGAAAGGAATCGAATTTTGAACCTGCATGATCATCGTCGGTGTCCGGCGCTCCTGGTTGCCGCGCCGGCCTCCGGCCAAGGCAAGACCAGTGTAACGGCAGCCCTGGCACGTCTGCATACAAGGCAGGGCCGCAAGGTCCGTGTATTCAAGTGCGGCCCGGACTTTCTCGATCCCATGATCCTGGCCCGTGCGAGCGGTGCGCCGGTGTACCAGCTTGACTTGTGGATGGTAGGGGAAGAAGAAAGTCGCCTGCTGCTATGGGAAGCAGCAGGCGAAGCTGATCTGATCCTTATCGAAGGCGTCATGGGGCTGTTTGACGGCACGCCGTCTAGTGCGGACCTGGCACGTCGCTTCAATGTGCCGGTACTGGGTATTATTGAGGCGACCGGCATGGCGCAGACCTTTGGGGCATTAGCCTACGGTCTTGCACATTATCAGGCGGATCTGCCCTTTGCTGGCGTGCTGGCCAATCGTGGCTCCAGCGCCCGGCAGACCGAGCTGCTCAAGGCCAGTTTGCCAAGCGGTATGCGCTGGTTTGGTGCCTTGCCGCGCAACTCGGGTATCGAGTTGCCGAGCCGGCATCTTGGGCTGATCCAGGCTGACGAGTTGTCGGATCTGGATGCACGTCTGGACGCTGCGGCCGATGCCATTGCTGCCAGTGCCGATACCTCACTACCGGAGCCTGTGCTGTTTCAGGCCCCTATGAAGAAGAGCGTCGAACCGCTGCTGGCTGATGTGCGCATCGGGGTTGCACGCGACGCGGCACTGTCGTTTCTGTATCAGGCGAACCTTGATCTTCTACGCGCCATGGGCGCTGAGATTCGGCATTTTTCAGTGTTGCAGGACCAGCAGTTACCGGAAGTAGACAGTCTCTACTTGCCGGGCGGTTATCCTGAATTACATATTCAACAGCTGTCTGGAAATACCGCCATGCAGTCTGCTATTCGGGCGCATCATGCCGCAGGCAAGCCCATTCTGGCCGAATGCGGGGGGATGCTCTATCTGCTGGAGCGCCTGGCTGACAAGACAGGCGAGCAGGGCGAGATGGTTGGACTTCTCGAAGGGGAAGCTACCTTGCAGCCACGTCTTACTGCACTGGCGCTGCAAAGCGTTGCCTTCGATAGCGGCACCTTGCGTGGCCATACGTATCATCACTCATCCTTGGAATCGCCACTGGCTCCAACGTTGCGTGGTATCTGTCCCAATGGCAAGGCCACGGCGGAGTCGGTGTTCCAACAGGGCCGCCTGACTGCCAGCTACATTCACTTCTACATGCCATCCGCCCCCGAAACGGCGGCTGCCCTGCTAGCACCATGAATCCTCACGCCTTTACTTCCGCCGAACAGGCCGGCGTCTATCGTGCTATCGCCGAACGACGTGACATGCGTCATTTCAGTGGCGGCCATGTACCGGAGGATCAGCTGCGGCGGCTGTTGAGCGCTGCTCATCAAGCGCCAAGCGTAGGCCTCATGCAGCCATGGCGCTTCATGCGCATTACTGACCAGGGGCTGCGTGCCGAGCTTTACCGGCTGGTCGAGTCCGAGCGTGTCTGCACGGCAGAGGCGCTGGGTGAGCGTAGCGATGAGTTCATGCGGCTCAAGGTGGAAGGCATAAAGGAGTGTGCCGAGCTGCTGGTGGCTGCCCTCATGGAGGGGCGAGAAGCCCATATCTTCGGACGCCGTACGCTGCCTGAAATGGACGTGGCATCGCTGTCTTGTGCGATCCAGAATCTATGGTTGTCCGCCCGGGCGGAGGGGCTCGGGATGGGATGGGTTTCGCTGTTCGACCCGGCTGCGGTGGCTGAACTGCTGGAGATGCCGGAAGGCAGCAAGCCGCTGGCCATCCTGTGTCTTGGCCCTGTCGAGGCCTTTTACAATCAGCCCATGCTGGTCGAGGAGGGTTGGCGAACGGCTCGCCCGTTGGATGAGCTCGTGTTTGAAAACCGCTGGGGTTCTGTCAAGGAGACTGAGAAGACATGATTCTGGCCCTGACCACCTTTTTAGGTGTACTGCTGGATACGATACTGGGCGAGCCTCGACGTTGGCATCCTCTGGTGGGATTTGGCCGGTGGGCAAACGCGCTGGAGCGCCGTTTCAATCCAGGCGGTGGCGGCTGGCGCAGTCACGGGCTGACGGCCTGGTGCATGGCTGTACTACCGTGGGTCGTCTTGGTAGCGCTACTCGATCAGATTCCCTACGTAGGCTGGCTGGTTGAGGCGCTGGCGCTGTACTTCGCGCTTGGCCTTAAAAGCTTGGGCGAGCATGCCAAGCCCATCGCGCTGGCGCTACGGCGTAATAACCTGGAGGAGGCGCGGCGGCGTGTTGGCTATGTGGTCAGCCGGGAAACCCGTGAGCTGGATGAAGAGGCTGTCGCGCGGGCAGGTACAGAATCCGTACTGGAAAACGGAAGCGACGCTGTTTTTGCGGCTCTCTTCTGGTTTGTCCTGTTAGGCGCCCCGGGTGTTGTTCTATACCGCTTGGCCAATACGCTGGATGCCATGTGGGGCTATCGCAATACCCGCTTCGAACGCTTTGGCTGGGCGGCTGCACGCATAGATGATGGGCTTAATTACGTGCCGGCGCGTCTGGTGGCATTGACGTATGCACTGTTGGGTAACTTTGGCTCCGCTCTGCATTGCTGGCGAACACAGGCGCCTCGTTGGGACAGTCCCAATGCCGGTCCAGTCATGGCGGCGGGCGCCGGTGCGCTGGGCGTGACACTGGGTGGTCCAGCGCGCTATCACGGCGAGCTACATGATCGGCCTATTCTGGGATTGGGGCCTGCACCCACAGCGCACAGTATCGATATGGCACTGCTGCTCGTCCGTCGGGGCGTCATGCTCTGGGTGGCAGTTATCGTGCTGGGAGGCGTGATCAGTGCTTGAGCATGGCGGACGTCTGCGCAAGGCTGCGCAGCGTTATGGTATCGCGTTGGAGGATTGGCTGGACCTGTCGACAGGGCTTGCGCCTATGCCCTGGCCAATACCCCACATACCGTTATCAGCCTGGGCGCGTCTGCCCGAGACAAACGACGGCCTGGAGCAGGCTGCTGCTTGTTACTACGGTGCTCCACGAGTGCTGCCTGCTGCCGGCTCGCAGGCGGCCATCCAAGCCCTTCCCACACTTCGCCCTGAGGGGCGAGTAGGCGTACTGGCACCCTGCTACGCTGAACACGAGCAGGCCTGGGAGCGAGCAGGGCATTGTGTTGTACCCCTGTCACTGGGCGATGTAGACGCAACGCTGAGCACGCTTGACGTCTTGGTGCTGGTCAACCCGAACAATCCTACCGGACAGCTTATCGAGCCTGAGCGGCTGCTCCGCTGGCATGCCAATCTGATTCACCGGGGTGGTTGGCTAGTCGTGGATGAGGCGTTCATGGATCTCTCTCCCGCTTACAGTCTGGCTTCATGGACGGATCGGCAGGGATTGATCGTACTGCGGTCTTTCGGGAAATTCTTCGGTCTTGCCGGTATCCGCCTGGGCTTTGTGCTGGCTGAAGCGAACTTGCTGGAACGACTGGACGATGTTTTGGGCCCTTGGACAGTCAGTGGTCCAGCACGGGCCGTGGCACGTGAAATTCTGCTCGATGAGGGTGGTCATGACCGGCAGCGCAAGAGGCTTGCAACGGCAGGGCAGCGCCTGGCTGATGTATTGACCGCTCACGAGTTGGTCCCTGATGGCGGATGCGGTCTGTTTCAATGGTTGTCTCGACCCGATGCTGAGGCGCTTCATGAGTTCCTGGCCAGACGAGCCATTCTCACGCGTTTTTTCCCCTCAATAGCGGGCATCCGCTTTGGTCTTCCCGGTGACGAAGCCGGGTGGACGCGACTCACCCTGGCTTTGCAGGCATACAAGGATTCCTTATGACAACCGTGATGGTGCAAGGCACCACCTCCGATGCCGGCAAGAGCACCTTGGTCGCCGGTTTATGCCGCTGGCTCAAACGCCAGGGAGTTGCTGTCGTACCGTTCAAACCACAAAACATGGCTCTCAACAGTGCCGTCACGGCAGACCATGGTGAGATAGGGCGCGCCCAGGCTGTACAGGCCCAAGCCTGTGGAATCGCGCCGCATACAGATATGAATCCCGTGTTGCTCAAACCCAATACGGACATCGGCGCACAGGTCATTATCCATGGTCGTGCAGTGGCTACGATGGATGCCAAGACCTATCACGGCTACAAGCGTATCGCTCGCGAGGCGGTGCTGGAATCCCATGCGCGTCTGGCCGGCCGATACGAGGTGATCATGGTGGAAGGAGCAGGCTCGCCCGCAGAAATCAACCTGCGTGAAGGCGATATTGCCAACATGGGGTTTGCCGAGCGCGTGGACTGCCCGGTTATCCTGATCGCCGATATCGATCGGGGCGGTGTCTTCGCCCATCTCGTGGGCACGCTAGAGCTTCTCAGCGAGTCGGAGCAGCAGCGTGTGGCAGGTTTCGTCATCAACCGTTTCCGCGGCGATATCGCATTGCTCAAGCCGGGCCTGGACTGGCTGGAAGCGCGGACGGGCAAGCCGGTGCTGGGTGTTCTGCCTTACTTGCACGACCTGCATCTCGAAGCCGAAGATGCGGTCGATACGCGACAGATCGCCAAGCGGGACGAGGTTATCCGAGTAGTGGTGCCGGTGTTTCCACGCATCAGCAACCACACTGACTTCGATCCGTTAAGGCTGCATCCCCAAGTCGAAATCAGTTTTGTAAGACAAGGTCAGGCGCTACCGCCTTGCGACCTGATCATTCTTCCTGGGTCAAAAAGCGTGCGAGGCGATCTGGCCTTCATGCGCAAACAGGGGTGGAATAGTGATATTCAACGGCATCTCCGTTATGGAGGACGCGTGCTGGGTATTTGTGGCGGCTATCAGATGCTGGGCCGTACCGTAAGTGACCCGCTCGGGTTGGAAGGTGATCCAGGTGACAGCACAGGTTTGGGCGTGCTCGACATGAACACCGAGCTGGCCGCTGAAAAACAACTCCGTAATGTCGCGGGGTGCCTGGCGGCTACCCGGTCTGCCGTAACAGGGTACGAGATTCATGCGGGAGTCACCGAAGGGGCCGCCTTGGAGCGACCTGCCATTATCCTGGATGATGGTCGCTGCGATGGCGCACTGAGCGAAGACGGGCTGATCATGGGAACCTACCTGCATGGGTTGTTCGAGTCGCCTGATGCGTGCACCGCCTTGTTGCGCTGGGCGGGGCTGACTACTCCTGAACGTGTCGACTACCATGCCTTGCGCGAGCGCGATCTCGAACGGCTGGCGGACTTGGTCGACCAGCATCTGGACACCGCGAAATTGCGTGCTTTATGTGGAATAAACCAATGAAGGAATTGATTCTGGGGGGCGCGCGTTCGGGCAAGAGTCGCCTTGCAGAAAAATTGGCCACTGACTCAGGTCTGGATGTCATCTACATTGCGACGGCCCAGGCCTGGGACGGCGAAATGCGTACCCGAATTGCCCAGCATGCCGACCGCCGCCCCGTTGAGTGGAGACTGGTGGAAGAGCCTCTTTATCTAGCTGCGGTGCTGCGAGCTCATGCTTCGGCTGAGCGCTGTCTTCTGGTGGATTGCCTGACCCTCTGGCTGACCAATCTTCTAATAGCAGAGGATGCCACTATGCTTGCCCGGGAGCGAGCAGCCTTGCTGGAAGCCCTATCCGAACTACCAGGCCATATCATTCTGGTCAGCAACGAGACTGGCATGGGAGTAGTGCCGCTGGGTGAGCTAACCCGGCGCTATGTCGATGAGGCGGGCTGGCTGCACCAGGCGCTGGCCGAGCAATGTGATCGTGTTGTGTTGACCGTGGCAGGTTTGCCAATGACGCTCAAAGGAGCTTCTTTATGACGCAGTACTGGTGGCAGGCACCCTGTCAGCCATTGGATGAGCGGGCCCGCCAGTTGGCGACGGCCCGCCAGGCGCAGCTTACCAAGCCGCGTGGCGCACTCGGGCTGCTGGAGCAGGTTGCGATTGATCTGGCGGCGATGCAGGGACGTGAACGGCCTGTTATCGAGCACGTGACAATCAGTGTCTTCGCAGGGGATCACGGTGTCGTGGAGGAAGGGGTGTCGGCCTATCCTCAGGCGGTGACAGGCGAAATGCTGCGCAACTTTGTTGGCGGTGGCGCTGCCATCAGCGTTCTGGCGCGTTCGCTCAAGGCTCCGCTGGAGGTCATTAATCTGGGAACCGCTGAGCCAACGGAGGCGTTGCCAGGCGTTATTGATCGTCCTCTTGGTCCAGGTACGGCCAACTTTACTCGCGAGCCGGCCATGACTGTTGCTCAATGCGAGGTAGCTCTGCAGGCAGGACGAGACAGCGTCCAGAAAGCCAAGGCAAGCGGCGCTCAGCTGTTTATCGGTGGTGAGATGGGGATTGGCAACACCACGGCGGCCAGCGCTATGGCTTGTGCATTGCTGGAAGCTTCACCCCTCGCGATGACGGGGCCGGGAACCGGACTCGATGCAGATGGCATTGCCTTGAAGGTCGCGGTTATCCAGCGTGGTCTGCTACGCCATGCGGAGTCATTGAGTAACCCGCTAAAGGTGTTGCGCCGTCTGGGTGGCTTCGAGATTGCCGCGTTGACCGGTGCTTACCTTGCCTGCATGCAGGAGGGAGTTCCGGCGTTGGTCGATGGGTTCATCAGCTCTGTTGCCGCCTTGTGCGCCGTACGAATGAGCCCCACCGGGCGTGAGTGGCTGCTGTTTGCTCACAGCGGAGCCGAGCCGGGCCATGCACTTGTGCTTGAAGCACTCAACGCTCAGCCGCTGATTGAGCTGGGGCTGCGTCTGGGGGAGGGAAGCGGTGCAGCATTGGCGGTGCCCTTGCTTCAGTTGGCGTGTCGCCTGCATGGCGAAATGGCGACCTTTGCCGAGGCCAGCGTATCGGATCGCCCGGCATGAGCCTGTTTCTGTTGAGACATGGGGAAACACAAGGGCCGGGCGGTTTTCGCGGGCGTCTGGATCATCCACTGTCGGAGCAGGGGTGGTCCAGTATGCGGGCCGCGGCCTTGGCATTACCGCCATGGGAGTTGATTATCAGCTCGCCCCTTGAGCGGTGCCGAGCCTTTGCCGAGTGGCTGGCGAGTATGCAGGACGTGGAATGCAAACTTGAGCCTGACCTGCGCGAGTTGGACTTTGGCGATTGGGAGGGGCGTACCGCTGCCGAACTGATGGAGGGTCAGGCTGATGCCCTAGGCCAGTTCTGGGCTGATCCCTACAGTTTTACGCCGCCCAATGGAGAGCCGGTGGCCACGTTCGAACAGCGTGTCCTAGGCGCCATGGAGCGTATAGTCAGGCGTACAGCGGATACGCGCGCACTAGTGGTAACCCATGGCGGCGTTATCCGGTTGTTGCTGGCTCGGCAGCAGGGGCTACCTCGCAAGGATCTGCTTCAAGTAGAAGTTCCTTATGCCAGTCTTCATGCTTTTGAGGCGTCTGCCTTGAGCGACACGTACCCACCATGCTGCCCTTCCTGATTGCCCTGCAGTTCTTGACTCGTCTGCCGGTACGCCTGCCCGGCATGCCTCCACCCGAGAAAACCGGTGAGTCTTTATTGTGGTACCCCATGGTAGGCGTGCTGGTGGGTACCATTTTATGGCTGCTTGGCAGCCTGCTCGGGCAAGCGGCTCCGGTATTGCAGGCCGCTATTGTTCTGGCTGTATGGGTCGCGCTGACCGGTGCGCTGCATCTGGATGGCCTGGCGGACACGGCAGATGCCTGGGTCGGTGGCTTTGGTGACCGTGAACGCACCCTGACAATCATGAAGGACCCTCGCTCCGGCCCGATGGCGGTCGTTGCGGTGATCATTGTGCTCTTGCTCAAGTTCGCGGCGCTTTACGTACTGCTTGAGCACCACCAGTTGGATGCCGTCCTCCTAGTTCCCTGGCTTGCGCGAGTTGCTCTGCCTGGGCTGCTACTCGTGACCCCTTACGCAAGGCCGGGAGGCTTGGGTCAGGTGCTAGTCGATCACATGCCGAAGCGATTGCTGCGCCTTGTACTGGCCGCCCATGTCATCGCCATGTTGCTCGTGATACGCGAAAGCCTGATCGCTTTGCTGATGGCAGTGCTGCTCTTTCTGTGGCTTCGTCGAGCATTCATGACACGCCTGGGCGGGACTACTGGCGATACGGCGGGTGCGCTGGTCGAGTTGCTTGAGTGCGGTGTTCTGGTTGCGCTAGCCCTGACGAGTACCTGAATAAAAACGCCGCCTCAAGGGCGGCGTTTTTCATACGTGTCTATCAGAAGCGATAGCTGACCTGAGCGGCCAAGCCATGGGCGCTGTTTTCAACCTTGGCACTGTAGGCCGGCTGCAAAGCAGTCGCTTCACGATTGATCGAGGCCTTGTCTTCCCATAGGTAGGCATAGGCAACATCAACGGTCAGATCAGGCGAAGGAGACCAGCCTGCACCAATCGATACGGTCTTGCGATTACCCACCGGAATACGCACGTTGCGGTATTCGTTGTCGGTCGGCGACGGATCGATTGCGAAACCAGTGCGCAGTACCCATTGGGGGTTCAGCTGATAGGAAGCGCCGATGGCATAGGACCAAGTGTCGTGCCATTTGAGTTCTTCATCCACTGTGCCGAGGACATTGCCCAGAGTAGGTACTGTAGGCGTTCCACTGTTTTGTACTTCCAGCTTGTCCAGACGGCTCCAGCGGGTCCAGGTTGCGCCACCGTATAGTGTCCAGCGATCGTCAAGCTTGTAAGTAAAGGATGTATCCAGCGATTCAGGGGTAGTGATATCCAGCTCGGCATCGTACTTGCCATTCAGCGGGCTGATCAGGCGATTGACAACGGGAGACAGACTGGACACGCCACTGGCCTTGGTATGGCCCTCCAACTTGTATTTCACTTTGGAGTGGTAGGTGACCCCGACCGCTAACTGATCCGTTACATCGGCCAGCACGCCAATGTTGTAGCCCAGCGCAACATCATCGCCCTTGATTTTGACTTCCGCATCACCGCCACCCAAGGGCGCAAGGGACAAGTTGCTTTCCAGCTTGCCTGCTATTCGGTTGATCGTAGGGCCAAAGCCAACGGATACGCGGTCATTGATCTTGTAGCTCAGCGTTGGTTGGACTGTAATGACCTCAACCTTGCTGTACGATCCGTGATAACGACCCTGGAAACTATTTTCATAGTCACTGATCAGCGCGTAGGGTACATAGATACCCAGACCAAAGTGCCAATCATCATTAAGTGGTGTTACAACGTAGCCGAACGGAACGGCGGATGTTGGCACCATATCCCCTTCGTTGGTGCCACGCGCATTCGAACGCACATTACTAAAATCGCTACTGGCATCAATTACGGCCGCTCCGCCGCTGATTTCAGTACGCTTGAGCTTGGACATGCCAGCCGGGTTACCAAAAACGGTCGAAGCATCCAATGCAGAGGACGAACGACCAGCAAAGGAAGTCCCCATGCCACTGGCGCTTTGCTCGTTGATGGCAATGCCGTTGGCAAGGCTAAGGCTAGAAAAACTGGCGACAGCCAGCGCAATTGCTGTTTTCAACCCTGTTGTTTTCATTGTTAGCGCAACTCCAGAAGATGACGCGGGCGGAAACTATCAGAACGGTGACCTTTTACCAACAGCCACGACGAGCGTATCGCTCAAAAAAGGTTTTAACAGTCTATTGGCCGTTATTCAAAAAAGACTACCGGGTCATACTCAGGCTACCTGGTTCCACGTCTCGCTGCAGCGCTGCCAGGCCATGTGAAAGTCGTGAAGACGGCCTCTAGGATTGAAAACCTTACGCCATAACCGGGCCTGCCCCTGATGGTCGTCAGGCTCCGGTAAGGGCAGGCGTGATTCTTCGATCATGAGCCAGGCGATTGCTGTGGCATAACGAAGGTTGACGGTCAGCTCCAGATGAGGCGCCCCGAAAAAGGCATGTTGACTGGCGAGGCCTCGGACAAGGCTGGCCAGCTCAGGGTCGCGGGCCAGATAGTAATCCCAGAGGCCGGCATGCCGTTCGGCGGAAATTCGGTAAATACCGTGGTATTGCTGTGTTTCAAGCGTGGCGCCTAGCGCAGACTGCGTGGCGGCGGTGGCCAGCAGCATGGCCTCTGCTGACAGGGAATAGCGGTCTAGATAGACCAGGGTGGGACGAATAACATACTGACTCAATTCGCATGCAGCGATTCCCATGGCTACCTCATCACTAAGACAATGACCCGCTCGAGTCGAATGCTGGTCGGTTGATGTTGTTTTCGTGTAGCCCCGACTTCTCTTGACGTTAGGCCTTGAACTTCAAGTTTAGCTTTAAGTTTCGCACGTAAACCTAAGCCCTTAGACGATTTTGAAGTTTTCATCCCTGCCCATATTCCGCTTGGTTACGTTAGACTCATGCCGCCAGGTTCGAATGGCGGTCGCCTCGGCAGGCTGGTACCTGTCTGGTCATGCCGTGCAGCCTGCCCTATGTTCTAAGACAACGAAGCGCCTCAAATGTGGCAAATCGGGACGCTTGATAAGCATTGAGCGGCTTAATCTGGGCCTTTGATCTGCCTGAACGCTTCAGGATGGATATACTTCCGGTAACAGTACTGGAGGATTTACGTGGCTCTTGCTATCCAATGGCTCAAAGACGATGCCAGCCTTGCTCGACAATGCGCGTTCTGGCGCACCTTGCCCTTCATCGTGCTCGACACCGAGTTCATGCGGGTCGATACCTTCTATCCCATTGCGGGCCTCCTTCAGGTCAGCGACGGGCAGGGCGCTTTTCTGATCGACCCATTGACGATCAGTGACTGGGCGCCGCTGTCTGAGCTGTTGGAAGACAAACAGGTCGTAAAAGTCCTTCATGCCTGCAGTGAGGACCTTGAGGTTCTGCTCAAGCTGACCGGAAGCCTCCCCGAGCCGCTATTCGATACGCAGCTGGCGGCTGCCTATCTGGGGCTGGGCCATTCGATGGGATATTCGCGTCTGGTACATGAACTGTTAGGTATCGCCTTGCCCAAGGACGAGACACGCTCGGACTGGCTTCAGCGACCACTGACGGAGCTACAGGAGCGCTATGCCGCGGCTGACGTGGAGCATCTGGCGGAATTGTATCTGGCGTTGTCTGAGCGCCTGGATCAGACGAAGCGGGGATGGCTCCTGGAAGATGGCCGTGAGCTGGTAGCCAACCTCAAGCAGGAGTCGGACCCCTATCAGGCGTATAAAGATGTCAAGTTGGGCTGGCGTCTGTCACGTCAGCAGCTGGCTGTGCTAAGGGCCATCTGTGCGTGGCGCGAGCAGGAGGCAAGGTTATGTAACCAGCCTCGCAATCGTATTGTGCGCGAGCGCTCCCTGTGGCCTCTGGCGCGACTTCAGCCCAAGGACAAGGTCGCGCTGGCCCGTATCGATGACATGCATCCTCGTACTGTACGTCAATACGGCGATCACCTGATCGAGCTGATCAGTGAGGCCGCCAAGACGCCTCCGGATCAATGGCCTGAGCCGTTATCCGAGCCGCTGCCTCCGGAAATCTCGCCGATTCTGAAGGACCTTCGTCTCATTGGCCAGAGTGAAGCTGAGCGCCTGACCATGGCGCCTGAACTCATGCTGCGAAAGAAAGTACTGGAAGCCTTGATCAAGAGTGGCTGGCCGGATGGTCAATATGTTTTACCCGACACGCTGCGCGGATGGCGCCGCGAGTTGATGGGGCAGGCCTTGCTGGATCGCCTGGCTGCCTTGCGAACCTGATGTTATCCGGAGTACTCATGAAACGAATCTGTTCCATTTACAAAAGCCCGCGCAAAAGCGAAATGTACCTCTACGTCGACAAGCGTGACGGGCTTGCCCGCGTACCAGAAGGGTTGATTGCAGCCTTTGGTACCCCTCAGCTTACGTTTGAATTCGTTCTTACGCCGGAACGACAGCTGGAGCGCGAAGACACTGCAAAGGTTTTGGAAAATTTGGAGAAGCAGGGTTATCACCTGCAGATGCCACCACCTCAGGAGGAGTACATTGAGCATCTGCCTGAGCATTTGCTGCGTATGAACGACCCCGTGTAACGCGACAGTCATCACCACTGCTTGTCAAGGAAAGACCAGATCATGCGTTTCTTGTTGTTGGAAGACAGTTATCAGGACTATCTCACCGCGTTGCATGGGTTGGACGCTTCGCTGGAAATAGTCGGAGGTAATGATCCGGAAAAGGTGGCAGGCGTAGCTGCCGAGTGCCAGATCTGGCTAGGGCAGCCAGATCTCGTCGCAAAGCTTCTGGATCAGGGGTTCAAGCCCTCATGGGTTCAGTCCACCTGGGCGGGCATCCGGCCGCTACTGGCCTCCGGGTTAACGCAGGACTATGTGCTCACGCGCGCAGTGGGCGTGTTCGGGCAGCTGATGAGCGAGTATGTGCTCGGCTATCTGCTTGCCCATGAGCGATGTCTCTTGGAGCGCGCTCGAAAACAGGCGGATCGACTCTGGGAAGCCTGTACCCCCGGCTCGCTGGCAGGGCGACGTGTTCTTATTGTCGGGGCCGGTGACATTGGCCAGGATGTAGCACGCTTTCTAGCGCCTTTTGGAGTTGAGCTCTACGGTATTGCCAGAAGCCCGCGCGCACTGCCCGGCTTTCTTGACGTGCATGGTCTTGAGGACTTGAGTCGTGAGGCCTCGAAAGCTGACTACCTCATCAACCTTTTACCTGACACGTCGCATACGCGTGATCTCTATACGCTTGACCTGTTCAAACAACTGAAGCCTTCGGCACTGTTCGTAAATGCAGGACGTGGCACTGCCGTTGTGGATGCCGATCTGGTAACAGCATTGGAGCAGAAATACCTGGCCGGCGCCGTGCTCGATGTTTTTCGAGAGGAGCCGCTGCCTAAGACTCATGCGTTCTGGTCGGCGCCTGGACTGATCATTACCAGCCATACCGCGGCAGTGTCTTCGCCCCCTTATATTGCCCGACTCTTTCTTGAAAACCTGAGCCGCTACCGCAACGGAGAGGCATTGAAAGGGCAGGTGGATTTCAAGCAAGGGTATTGATTGCGTGCAGAGCCGGCCTATTCGTAAGCCGGCTCTGTGTCGGCATTAACCGAGAGTGTAAGGGCCTTCGGCAGCCAACTCTTCGACTGGCCGACGTGGGCTAGGCAGCTCACGGGCCTGTAATTTCTCAGACAAAGACGACTTGTCGCCCAGCTTGCCAATGGCAATTGCCATTTCGATCTTGAAATCGGTGGGTACTTTCAGCTCCTGACGAATTAGGTCGTACTCGATACCTGCCATCCCGTGGGTATGAAAGCCCAGCTTGCCAGCCTGTAGCGACATGAAGCCCCAGGCTGCGCCGGTATCAAAACTATGGCTACCCAGCGGAACCTCATCGCTACCGCCGGGCGGTACGAAGGTGGTCTTGGACAAGACGATGACCAACGCCGCAGCATGTTGTGCCCAGCTACGGTTATATTCACTGATCAGCTTGAGAAAGGTATCCCAGTGCGCAGAGCCACGGCGAGCATACAGGAAGCGCCAGGGCTGAGCATTGTAGGCCGAGGGCGCCCAGCGAGCGGCCTCGAAGATACTCATCAACTGGTTTTCTTCTATAGCGGCATCACTGAAGGCGCGGGGAGACCACCGTTGGACGAATTGCGGGTCGACTTCATACTGCGGAACACGAGTGCTAGCGGTCATGTGACGTCCTATGCAGGTAAAGTGTTACGCGTCGCCCTGGTTCGGCCTGAAGGAAATGATATGAAGCACGCCATGCAGAAGCCATCATCCTGACTTCAGCCATTCTGGCCGCGGATGCTGTTTCGCCTGCGCATGGGTTCGTCACATTTTACGCTCAGGCAGGCCCATGAGCTGCGCATCTGGAGAAGCCCTGTAACGTTAACCTCCAGAAGGCTGCGGCGACAAGCTGCACGAGCGGTGCTTGGCCGATTCGTGCATGAGGACTAGACTGCGCGCTTTTCGCAACCGACTACGTTCATGGCTGATATCACTCGACCTTTCTGGAAACGCAAGACCCTAGACCAGCTCGACCAGGGGGAGTGGGAGTCCTTATGCGACGGCTGTGGCTTGTGCTGTCTGCAAAAGCTGGAGGATGAGGACGATGGCAGCGTGTATTACACGCGTATCGCCTGCAAATTACTGGATCTGAAAACCTGCAAGTGCACCCGCTACGCCGAACGGAAGCAGTTTGTGGCTGATTGTATTCAGCTCACCCCAGGACAGGCTGATGAATTCAAGTGGCTGCCGCCCACCTGTGGCTATCGCCTGGTGTCAGAAGGCAAGGACCTGCCGCTCTGGCATCCCTTGGTCTCGGGAGACGAAAGCGCCGTACATGATGCCGGAATCTCCCAGTCGGGCCGCATGCTGAGTGAAACCCAGGTAGCGGAAGAGGACTGGGAAGACTATATGATCTTTCGGGCGGGCTGAGTCAGCCCACTGGGGACGGATCGGTCAGCGATGCGTTTCCGGTAACGGTTACCGTCTGCGTGGCGCTGGCCGCACTTTCCATCAAGCGTTTCAAATGAGTCAGGTCTCGGGAAGCCTGTGACGCCGGATCGCGTTTCATGATCTTGGCGAGGCTGTGCCCCAGTACGCCGCCTGGCGGATCATAGGCAATCAGGGTTTCGACTTCGGTACTACCATCAGGACGCTCATTGAAGGCTACCCAGCCCATCGTATTGAGATCGCCGCCGGCGATGGAGCGCCATCCAATCAAGTTGCCAGGCTCGTCCTCCGTGATGACTGAATCCCACTCCAGCGGGCCGGTTGGGCCTTGAATCACCCAGTGAGAGCGTTTGTCGTCCAGGATGTCGATGCGCTGGATCAGCTCCATGAATGCAGGCAGGTTCTTGAAGTCGCGCCAAAACCGATAGAGCTCGTCCTTGGGTCGATTGATAACCACGCAGCAAGACTCGGTCTTGGCATTTTTCCAGTGATAGTCGCGCATCAGCTGGCGTTCAAACTCACTATGGCTCAACGCTTGTTTGGCAGCACAATGCCCTGAATAACCTCGGTAAAGCGCCAACGCCCCGACCGCCATCCTGGCAACCCCGAGCAGGCCGCCCTGTCGTAGTCCCTTGATCAATAGCAGGCCACCCCCTGTCAGGGAGGCAACACGCTCAAGTCCCCCCACATTTTGCACGCGGTCTGAAAGATGGCTGTTCCGGGTAGCACGGCGGCCCAACATGGCAAGCTCCTTGATGACAGGCAATTACAAAAAGACCGCGCCAAGGCAAAGCTGTTCCGGTGGGATCGATAGCTGGTTAACAGATCGGAGCGTTTCCGGCAGGCAGGGTCTGATGCTCTGCCTGCCGGAAGCGTATCAGTGACTCAGTCCAAGAACCTTGAGCAGGAAAGCGTACTCAAGTGCTACGTCACGTAGCGCCTGATAACGGCCGCTCATGCCGCCGTGACCTGCGCCAAACTCGGTCTTGAGTAGCAGCAAGGCATCATTCGTGCGCGTGGCTCTGAGTTTGGCTACCCATTTGGCCGCTTCCCAGTACTGCACGCGAGTGTCGTGATAGCCTGCTACGGCCAGCAAGGCCGGATAAGCCTGGGCCTTTACATTTTCGTAAGGCGCATACGCAGCGATGCGGGCGTATACATCGGCCTCACCTGGATTGCCCCATTCATCGTACTCGGTGACGGTCAGGGGAAGGTCGGGCTTGAGCATCGTATTGAGCACATCCACGAACGGGACTTCTGCAATGGCCGCTGCAAACAGATCAGGCCGCTGATTGAGCACAGCACCAATCAATAGGCCGCCAGCACTGCCGCCACTGATGCATAACTGCGAGGCGGTGGTGTGCCCTTGATCGATCAAGTGTTCGGCGCAGGCAATAAAGTCATCAAACGTGTTCTGCTTGTTTTCCAGCTTGCCCGCCTGATACCAGGCTTCACCCAATTCGCCACCGCCTCGCACATGTGCGATGGCAAAGGTGAAGCCACGGTCCAGCAGACTCAAGCGTGCATGGGAGAACCAAGGGTCGAGGCTGTGACCATAGGCGCCATAACCGTACAGGTACAGCGGGGTAGGCTGGCCCATCCGATCCTTGCGCATGACCAGGCTGACCGGGATCTGCGTGCCATCTGGCGCCGTAGCCCACAAACGTCGACTGACATAGTCGTCGGCATTGAACGGCCCCTCTACCGGGACTTCCTTCAAGACCTGTTGTTCGCCGGTGGCAAGGTCCAGTTGGCGTACCTGTGCAGGGCGATTGAGTGACTCATAACGCAAACGCATGACCGGGCTGTCAAACTCCAGCACGTCGATCATCCCAAGGTTGTAAATCTCGTCAGGTAACTGTACCCGATAGGCAGGTGCGTTTTTGGGGCGTACCTCGAGCACCGGCAGGCCTGACTCGCGCAGATTCAGGATATAGCCGTTGGCATTGAGGTTTACCTCTTCAAGCATGCGCTCGGGATCATGTGGAACCAGCAGCTCCCAGTGCTCACGGCTGGGCATGTCATCTGGCGCTTGATACAGGGCATAGTTGATACCTGCCTGATTGCTTCGAATCATCCAGCCATCAGCTCCATGATCAGGGAAGTACTCATGACCTTCCTGACGAGGGGCTACACAGACGAAAGCCTCGCTTGGCCGGTCCGCGTCCATGACCCAGGCTTCACTGGTGGTCTTGCTGTGGGAAAGGAGAATCAGCTTGCGCTCGGAGCTTGAGCGGTAGCATCCAATAAAGAAGCGGCCATCCGTCTCGTGGAAGACCATTTGCGCCTCTTGGTCACCCAGGCGATAGCGATAGAGCTTGTGAGGGCGATGAGCCTCGTCACGCTCTCCGAAAAACAGGGTTTGGCTATCGCCAGCCCAGGTCATGCTGCCATCGCAGTCATTGAAAGGAAGTTCGGTCAAATCTCCTGATGCCAAGTCTTTTATAAACAGACGATAGGTTTCGTCACCGGTCTGGTCCAGGCTGTAACCCAGCTTGGTCTGATCAGGGCTGAGCGTGAAACGGCCAATTGACAGAAATCCGCCACCGGCCAGTTCATTGGCGTCGAGTAGCAATTCCTCCTGGGACTTATCAATGGTCAGCGAGCCGTCCTGGGGGCGAGGGCAGCGGTAATGGCGCGCATATTCATCACCGGCGCGGGTTCGGTGGTAGTAGAGATAATCTTTGTACGGTACCGGCAGTGACAGGTCCGTCTCCCGGATGCGTCCCTTGATCTCCTGGAAAAGTGTCTCACGCAGCGCGGCTTCCGGCTGCAATACCTCGTCCAGATAAGCATTTTCAGCTTTCAGATAGGCCAGCACTTCAGGATCATCGCGTTTCTCCAGCCAAACGTAGGGATCTGCGCCGTGCGTACGTTGAGCGAGAGGAGGTTGTGTCATGGGTGACTCCTTAGGTGTCGGTGGACCGGTTTTGAGGTGCCTGTGCATGGGCAGGGCTCGAGTAGGGGCGCCCAACCGTGCAAAAGTCGCTATCATAGGCATCCTTTTTATAGACCCGCCATGTATTGAAATGACTGAGCACGATTACCTGATTGCCTGGGCTGTCTATGGTGTTGCCGCACTAGGCTGTCTATGGGTGTGTTTCAAAGCGACCGGCTGGATGTGGCGTTGGCTGCGAGAGCCCATCCGTTTGATTGTTGCCCTGATACTGTTCTCTCCGACGATAGCAGACCCTGAGCACAGCTTTTACGCACCCTCCAGCGCCATTGTCGTCATGGATCTCGGCTTCCATGTAGGAAACAGCGCCTGGCGGGCTGTGGCGGAAATGGCGTTGTATGGGTGTATCGCATTCGCGGCATACTTCATCTTCGCGCTGATCCGCTGGCTGTTTCAACGCTCCCGACGCAATGATGAGGCTGCCAACCAGACACCACCGCCTGCCGACCAGCCTGCTCCCACGGCAGCGAACAACCCCTCGCCATCATCCCCACCATCACGAGTCCCAGAGCGTCGTACGCGCATCGAGCCGCGCCTGTAGCTATCACGCCGCCCTTGTCTGTTTGCAGGCTGGGGCGAATGTTCTCCGTCTGGCTGGGTCCATCTCTATGTATGTTCATATGACAAGTGAATGATAGGAAGCCGCCGGGAGTACCGTCAGGTAGCCGTTTTATTGCCGTATCGTCGTCAAACAGCTGATTCAAAACTGTTTCTTGGACATACTCATTGTCTGGCAGAGGGCCTGCTATTAGAGCATCTCTCGTGCCGTATCGAATGAGGTCTGGATATGTGTGAATTGTTGGGCATGAGTGCCAATGTTCCTACCGATATCACCTTCAGCCTGACGGGGCTGATGCAGCGAGGAGGACGTACCGGTCCCCACCGGGACGGCTGGGGCGTGGCGCTGTACGAAGGACGCGGACTGCACATGTTCAAGGATTCCATGCCGGGAGCGGATTCTGAAGTGGCTCGCATGATCCAGGGCTATCCGCTCAAGAGTCGCACGGTTATCGCGCATATTCGCCACGCTAATGTCGGCTCGGTAAACCTTGCCAATACACACCCTTTCGTTCGGGAGCTGGGAGGGCGCTACTGGTGTTTTGCCCATAATGGCCAACTCAACGAGTTCGCACCAGATCCCGGTCTGTTCCAGCCAGTAGGGGACACGGACAGTGAGGCGGCATTCTGTCATCTGCTTAATGAGGTCAGGCGGCGTTTTCCCGATCCGGTGCCTGTCGAAATGCTCCTGCCTGTTCTGGTCGGAACTTGCGATCACTTTCGCCGCTTTGGTGTGTTCAACTGTCTACTGAGTGACGGTGACTGGCTGTTCACGTTTTGTTCGACCAAGTTGGCCCACATTACGCGACGGGCCCCGTTTGGTCCGGCGCACTTGAAGGACGCCGACCTGACGGTAGATTTCAAGGCTGAAACAACGCCTGATGATGTGGTTACAGTGATTGCGACAGAGCCTTTGACGGCCAACGAAACCTGGGCGCTTCATCAGCCTGGTGAGTGGAAATTATGGTGGGATGGCGAAATCGTCACCCAGGGGCGGGTCTAAGCGGTTGTAGCGAAGCCTGCCATTCAATACGCAAGGAGTTACAATGCTGCGTAGTTACATCCGGCTAATCCTGTTTGCGCTAGGCCTTCTGGTTGGTGTGCAGATACCAGGGTTTATCACTGATTACAGCCAGCGTATCGAGGCCCATCGCCTTGAAGCCCATCAGGCATTGGAAGGGTATCGCAAAACGGCAGGCGAGTTTTTTGGCGGTGATATGGATCGTCTGGTAGCCCATTATCGTGCCAGTGATGATCCGGTCTTCCAGAGCGATGCCGATAGCCTTGGCATGCTGATGCGCCGTGAGCAAATGCTCGATTCGCAATGGCAGACATTGCAGGGCCGCTGGTATGAGCGCGCCTGGCATGTCTTTACCAAGGCTAACCCAGCAATACTTGAAGAGACGTGGCAAGGCTACCGTTATCAGGTTGTCCTGACGCCTGAATGTATCGGTTGGGGGCTGGCCTGTGCCTTTTTACTGTCCTGGATCATCGAGGCCATCGCCTTGGCATTGGCTGTACTTATCATGCCGCGGCGTAGGCCAGCCCGACGTCTCGTCTAAATTGAAAGGCCGGAAAATTCCGGCCTTTTTTGTGTCGCTCAGCCTGCAATGTGGACAACTGCCTCTATCGACCGGCAGTCGCCTGCTTTAGTGGGCCTGATTTCAGCACGCTTCGTGATAACCATGACGCTGATCCATATCCGTATCACTGCCGAGCATCTTCTTGACCGATACGGCACAGGTGCTTTGTATGCGTTGGTCAGGTGCATAGATGAGCCGGTAGTGGCTTTGAAAGATACAAGTCCGCTGTCGATTGAGCGAGTCGCTGAAAAAGGGCGCAAGGCAGGGCGCGAGGTGATAAGCCATCGTCCCAGGGGTATGGTGGAATGGCAGACTTGCGCGGCCTCTGGCCGAGGCAACAGGTTTCTCCGTAGGCGAAAGTTACTGTAGTCATCAAGTTGGCTGAGGGGGGCTGTTTGAGCGGAGGTTGTCGGTATGCAAGGGAGAAGATCTAGCTTATCCGGTTGCCAAGCCATTTAAGGTTCAGTTCTCTCACTAGGGAATTACCGGATTTCAGGCTATGCAAATAAATTTTCGTCTTTTCAGTGATTTAGAAGAAAAAAGGCTTGACGACCCAGTCTGATTCCGTAAAATGCGCACCCACAGCAGGCACGTAGCTCAGCTGGTTAGAGCACCACCTTGACATGGTGGGGGTCGTTGGTTCGAGTCCAATCGTGCCTACCAAATATTCCCGCACTGCTGGCGGGGCAAGAAGCCGATCCGAAAGGATCGGCTTTTTTGTTTGGGTCGTTAAAACATTTCGTCTCAAACACAGCTCAATAATGTTCTCAAATTGACGTATAACGTCAGGTCTTCTGACTGACGAGTCACGGTGCCAGGAGTGGGTAATGAAATGGTTTTGTGTAGGAGCCGTGCTTCTACTCGCCGGGTGTGCAAGCGTAAAAGATCTGGAGCAAAGTCCGCCTTCAATGGATGTCAGATCAGGTAAGGACGTTCAGGCCTATACCCAATGCCTGGTTGATCGACTGGCTAAAAGTCGAGCGCCTGTAACGCTGGCAGGAACAGCTAGCGAGCAAAGAATTATTGTGCCATCCAAGGTTTCTTCTATTCCTGCTGCGGTTATCCATGTAGACGACAGCTCTCGTGGCAGTCACATCACACTGCACGAACGCATGGCTAACAATCCTCTTCGGCCCAGCGATGTTCGCGAGGCGGTTAAGTATTGCATTGACTAACGGGTTAAGCAGCGTGCCCTTTAGGTTGTTTCGAGAGCACGCTCTCAGTCATCTAGAGGTATGAGAAAAGTGCGCCGAATAAAATGACCCAAACGACCGGGACGGAAACGTAGAGAAATTTTTCGGTGGGCGTGAAGGGCTTTTTACTGATCATCGCGAGTGACTACCTGTATGAATTCGCTATGTGATGAGTGGGGCATTAAGGCCGGAAAGATGCCTGAGCTACATGACATATCGGCGTAACAGGCGAAACTTGAAGTGGGCAGGTAAGGGCGGCTGCAATGGCAGATGAATGGTCGCGGCATCGGTAGGCGTTCAGGCCGGGTGCATGAGTGTCCGGTCTGTAAAATGAAAGCCTGACAATAACTCTTCGCGGGAAGTAGGAATGCAGGACGTGTTGATCCACGTGTGGGAAAGGATTTTTTGGGTAATGCTCTGGGCGGTTCGTTACCTGCCGGCTACGCTGGCTATTCTGGGAATAGCGCTGATCGTGGGTGTCAAAAATAACCATACATGGTGGGGGCGGGTCGTACTGCTTCTGTTTGGTCTTGTAACACTTCTGGTAGCAATGACTATTCAGATTCTTTCCTCTTCCCCACCTGCCTGAACTCTTTCAAGTCGCCTGTCCTGTAGCGTTGGTTAGCAGTCAGCGCTACAGGATGACTAGCGATCTTAGGTACGACAGGCCTTGAGATCGACATTTCCAACGTATTTATTGCCGTGACCCATAATGCACGCCAAGCGCTGGTTTCGTTGGCGCTCCCACCGCTCAGCCGGGTACTGCTTGTTCCAGGCTGAATACAGCTGTTGGTCCTGCTTGGATAAGCGCAAGTCATACCGTTCGCTCATGTACAGGTAGGTGCGCGCAATCATGCCGCGGATTTCTGGGCGGGGCATGGCTTTTTTGGCCTTGAAGTCGACCACCATTTGGCAGGCTCCATACTGGGTCGGTTTCTGTGGCAGCCAGCCGAACGAAAAATTGCTGCGGTCGCCATTCACTTCACCGATGACCGGTACCAAGTTGAACAAATCAGCTTCGGCTTTCTGATAAACCGGATCGCTTGAGGTGCAGTTTTTTCTTCCTCCTTTTTGCCAGCACTGGCGCTGATGGCCGATAACCCAGGCAGGCACGATGTGCTCCCATTCGATGCGAGAGGCTCTGGTCGCATTTTTGCGGGGCACATAGCCACAGCTTTTCAGGTCCACCGTCTTGCCGGAGTAGTGGCAGCCGCAATAAAAATCTACAGGTTGCTGCTTGTAGACTTTAGCGCCTATCACTTTGGCTTCACGAAACGTGCGAGGCGCTTCTGCATGAGCCGGAATGATAAAAAAGAAGAAAGAAATCAGAGAAAAAATACGAAACATGACCGTGCTCGATAAGTAAATCGGCGCGGATGGTAACGGGCAGCGTTGGGTTTGAGGAAGGCAGTAGGACTAAAATGAGAAATGGTTCACTGTATGGATAAACAGCTGTTTGGCGGAGAGGTAATTGCTAGCGACTTACTGTCATGTAACCCGCTAGCGACAGGATTAGCGCCGTGTACGCTTAGCTGCCTTTTCCCACTGCCCAATCATCTCAAGAGTAAGGCGCTCGTCCCAGGATTCTAGCTCAATGTTTTGAGCCAGCAGTTTTTTACGGGCGGCGACCAGAAGGTGGTGTAGGGAAGTAGGATTGCAGTAGATCGCGGTACGGATACGTCCGGATTCAAAGTGGATAACTCCCTGAGGATCTATCGCTTTAAAGGCAAAGGTACCGCGAGAATCACGGTTGGTGAAATGGCATTCCAAGGGTGCCAGGGCAGCTTGTATTCTGGAGCGGGCAGCATCGTAGCGAGAGGGTTGCATGTCAGTATGCTTAGAACGACTATTTAGGATGGCACACTGACATTAAGTTTATACAGTAGTTCGATAGGGAGCACTGTTTGAGCCTTTAATTGTTAAAGATATCTATTTTGCAGGTTGAAGACGTTAAGAATCTCTATTTTCGGGTGTCTCTAACGATGCAGACAATCATGGCGATAGTAGCCACAATCATCGTTGCAATACCGAAGCCCAGCTGAATTCTGGCTTTGGTTTGATCACATATTTCAGCAACACCGCCATGCGAAGGACAGCCGCCTGTTGTAAACCAGTAGGCATTACCCAGAAGTAACATCCCAAAGGCGCAGGCGATGAATGCAGTCAACGCCAAAAACAATACTGTGCGTAACATATGGACTCTCTAGGTAAAGCGAATGAATGCTGATCAGGCAGTAGGCGATACGAAAGACATGACTCGATGCGTATTGGCTTGCCTCTATTCTCATTATAACGCGCTTAAGGGCAGAGAAAGGTAAGAACCAATACCCGGTATGAATGCCCAAAATATTGCTGCTTACTTCTTGGAGATGCCAACATGCCTGAAACTGATCATATAAATCCTGACCAGATCGACGTTGACCCTGAGATTCAGCCTAACCCTAAAGAGGCTCCTGTTCCTCTGGAGTCTGATGAGGACGCAGAGAACAAATAACCAGACGTTGCCGACTCATTTATAACGAACTGATTTATAAATGAGTCGTGCATGATTCGAAAAAGCAGGACAGGCTGTCAAGCGTAGCAAGGCCCATCTAGCAGGGCAGGCGGATGCCTAGCGATAAGACCAGTCGATGTTAAGCAGGTTGAGCTTTTGTGCACGCAGACGACGCTTGTTGAGTTCGTCACTATAGGGGGGGAAATCCAGTTCCAGACTCTCGCCTCCATGCTGTTTCAGTACGTACAAAAGGACAGTGCCTTCATCGACATCAGCCGGCGCGTCGGCTATTGCCAGTTCTCTTGGTTCTCCTGCCTCTTCATAGGTAATAACCAGGTTGCCTGCATTGCTCATGATCGTACTCCCTTAATGGTGTAATTCGATGAAGCCATCTCTTTTGACGGGCTAATAATGAATTCATTCCTTACAAAGGCAGCCTGAATGGCTTCCAGGCGTAAACGCATGGGTTTTGCATTTTGCTAAGGTAAATACGTCACACTTTCGACTGATGTGAATTGTGAGCATTGATAGGCGCACTGAAAATCTCGCCCTAATTTAGGAGAGGGTTTAATGCTGCATGTATACATGCCGATGGGTAGTTCAAGGGATTCTCTTTGTCTGTCTTCTGATGGCCATCTTTGGCCCTCAAATGACGTGGCGCTATTTCATAGCTCGCCGCATTGCTTCCCGTCTAGGTATTCAAAGTTTTTTCGAGCTTAATACCTTGGTTGTTGGCTTCTTGCTACTGGTCGGTTTCTTTCTGGTACGGTGGAGCACGCACGCTCCCTCTTGAAGACGGTAAGCCATATTTACAAAGTAGGCCTTGTTGCCGGGTGCTTCGAGTCCGTATGGTAGAGCTTTATGTAAACGATAAGGCAGTGTAATGACTTGGAAGTTGAGTTCCCTGGCAGCGTTAATTTCTTCCTTGGTTCTTGTAAGTGCCTGTAGCAGCTCTCCAGAGTCTGGCAGTAACGAACGTACCCGAAGCAGTGATGCAACTGCATCATCATCCTCACTTGGAAGTGGTTGTAATTCCGATGCTGCACAATATGCGGTAGGTAAGACGGCTACTCCTGAACTCTTCAAGCAGCTTCAAGAGCGTTCTGGTGCAAGGATTACACGTCTTGTGCGTCCGGATGATGCCATGACGATGGATTTCAACTCTGAGCGCCTGACGGTTACCACTGATGAGGCGCTTGTGATCAAGACGGCTCGTTGTGGCTGATACATCCGAGGGCGGGTCAACACTGATGCCTCTGATCAGGTTGGTCTGCCTGAGTCTACTCTGAATCGATCAATCTACTCTCGTTGTGGATAGGATGGCTTTGGCCTGTGTCTATCTTATGAACACGGATTAGACGAGAGGAGAGATTAATGGGATTGCGAATCTTTGGCGATCACCGCGCCTGGGCAAGTGCGGTAGAAAGCGAAACAGGCATCGAAGCCTTTATTGCCATACAAGGGCATGGAAAGGAAGAGGAAGCTCTGCACCGAGTAGCGACAGACCGTACCTTTACGGACCTTATGGAGGCCGAGCGTGCGGCGGATGAGATTCTGCAGAAAATGACAGGTATTAGCGCAGATAGCCAACCCCTGTTTGACTAAGCCTTTGCATTTGATTCAGGCATAAAAAAAGCCCCGTCATGGACGGGGCTTTTTCAAGGGAAGTGGATTAAACCACTTCAACCTCTTGTGCTTCCATACCTTTCTGGCCTTTGGCAGCCACGAAAGATACAGCCTGACCTTCTTTCAGGCTCTTGAAGCCGGCAGCCTTGATCTGGCGGAAGTGAACGAACAGATCAGCACCGCCGGAGGACGGGGTGATGAAGCCAAAACCTTTCTCATCGTTGAACCACTTAACAGTACCGGTTTCGCGATTAGCCATGGTGTTTTTTACCTTTTCAAAAATTAAGTTTCGGTAAAGGGAAGTCTTGACCGAGACTGAGCACTGAGTGTAACGGAGTCGTAACGATGTTGGATCTGTATCTAAACACCATGTTGCGATTCACAGTAATGCACGGGCACAGCAGGATCATATTACGATCATATATGAGCATTTGAAAAGACCAAAAGTTCATCTAATGATCAAACCCATGATTGCAGGCTGTCCGGTCAGCGATATAGACCACTAAAAAACGTATTTATTTCCTTGAAATGGCTAAAAATTCAAAGAAAAGTACATTGATCTATTTTTTTTGAAAATGTGACGTCTGGTACAGCGAAACGACAGTTGGGAGAGAAGGGCGTAAGGCGGGGCAATTTGAAGAGATGTCAGCTTGAAGGGTGAAGGCAGGCGGGGCTCAGATAAGCCCCGCCTGCTATCAGCTTTTTACTTCTGAGGCAGTGCAAAGGCGATTACATAGTCGCCCTGACGAGTGCCCAAAGAGCCATGCCCACCCGCATAAACCAGGATGTACTGACGTCCATCCTTGCCGGTGTAGGTCATGGGAGTTGTCTGGCCACCTGCTGGCAGGCGACCTTCCCACAGCTGCTTACCGTTACGAACATCGTAGGCACGCAGGTATTGGTCTAGCGTACCGCTCAGGAAGGCCAAGCCGCTGGATGTCATGAAAGCCCCACCCAATGCTGGAACACCCATGGGGAGCGGCATTGGAACAGGCGCACTGTCACGAACAGTGCCGTTCTTGTGCTTCCAGATGACTTGATTAGTGGTCATGTCGACAGCAGCCACATAACCCCATGGCGGTGACTGGCAAGGCAGGCCCATCGGAGACAGCAGTGCACCCATGATCACACCATACGGTGCGCCTTTGTTTGGCTGAACGCCCTCTGTCTCGCTTTTGCGAGCCGGACCACCCTCGACATCCTCGCGTGCGACAAGCTTGGATGTAAAGGCCATGTAGCTAGGCGAAAGGAACATCACCTGACGGATAGGATCCACGGCGACGCCACCCCAGTCGAATACACCGAAGTTGCCCGGATAAACGATCGAACCCTGCAGGGAAGGCGGCGTGTAGATGCCTTCATAGCGATGCGATTTGAACGTGATACGGCACAGCATCTGATCCAGAGGTGTCACACCCCACATGTCCGCTTCCTTGAGTGTCTGCGGCATCATGTTGAGTTCGGACATTGGCTGCGTGGGGGAGGTATGATCGCCTTCCACTGCGCCCTGCGGAACGGGTGTCTCGTGTATGGGAACGATGGGCTGACCATTGGTGCGATCCAGCACATAGAGGCTGCCTTGCTTGGTGGATGCAATCAGGCCTGGCTTGATGCCGTCAGCCGTCTTGATATCCATCAGCGTGGGCTGCCCACCTACGTCCATGTCCCATAGGTCATGGTGAGTGAACTGGTAATTCCAGCGTACCTTACCCGTATTGACATCCAGAGCGACAACGCCGGCGCTGTATTTCTCGGCTTCTGGCGTACGCATGCCACCGTACTGATCCGGCGTTTGGTTACCCATTGGCAGGTAGATCAGGCCCAGCTTTTCGTCCACTGACATGACGGACCATACGTTCGCAGAGTTGCGGGTGTAGGTCTGGCCTGGCTGAATCGGCTCGGTAGCTTCAGGGTTGCCACTGTCCCAATTCCAGACGAGGTGGCCGTCGTGCACGTCATAGGCACGAATAACGCCGGAAGGCTCGTCAGTAGAGGCGTTATCCGTTACATGGCCACCAATGATGACCAGGTCACGGGTAACTGACGGCGGCGAGGTGGAGTAGTAGCCACCAGCAGTGAAGCCGCCGATGTTGGCGCCCAGGTTGATGGAGCCTTTGCCGCCAAAGTCTTCGCACATTTTGCCAGTGTCGGCATTTATGGCGATCAGGCGAGTATCGGCGGTGGGCAGGAACAGACGGCGAGGGCAGGAGTTGCTGACCGGTGTAGCCTCTGCTGGGGCAGACGCTGCCTGCGCATTGTCCTGAGCATCCGCCTGTGCATAGGGGGCATCATCATGGTAGGCCACGCCACGGCAGGTCATGTGTGCCCAGCCCTTGAAGCTGTCGGCACTCTGAGTGCTCAGCTTGGGATCAAAGCGCCATAGCTCCTTGCCGGAGTCGGGGTCCAGGGCAATGACCTGGCTGTGCGGCGTACAGACGTACAGCTTTCCATTGACCTTGAGGGGCGTATTTTCAGCCGTGGTTTCCTGCGGATCGTTCGGCCCGGGAATGTCGCCGGTACGATAGGTCCAGGCGACTTCCAGCTGATTCACGTTTTCCGGGGTGATCTGATTCAGCGGGGAATATTTGTCGCCAAATGACGTACGCCCATACGACTGCCAATCGCCATCGGGCATGGTGGGGGCAGCGTTCACTGTACCTGCACTGGCACGATCCAGACTGCCCTCAATGTTATGTGGATTGGTGAATTGACTGGCGACTGCAGCAGCACCGGCCAGAACGACCGCGCCGGTCAGTGGCATGGCGCCTACTGAGCTGACACCCGCCTTACGTGCCATGGGGCGACGTATCCATGGCAAAAGCAGAACGATGCCTACTACAAACCACAGTGCCAGACGTGGAACCAGTTGCCACCAGTCCAGACCGACTTCGTACAGCGCCCACAGCGTTGAGGCAAACAGAACGAGCGCAAACAATGGGAGTGCTGCACGATGGGCAAGCACGAGAAGGATACCAGTGATGAAAATACCGGCACCCGCGAGGGCGTAATAGAAGGATCCTCCTACAGTGATCAGTTTGACGCCACCTACAAGCATGGCGAGACCAATCAACACAAGGACGATGCCGACTAACGTAGAAAAAAGACGCGTTTTTGCAAACGGTCCAGTCGTTTCGTTCATGAAGGCAATACCAAATTCTTAAAATAGGATTCACCGGACTGGACCACAAGGGCCATCCGGGAGTTGCACGGTGAAGGATGTTGGAATTCTTATAACAGCAATCTTATACCGTCTGTCACCCTCTGCGCATATTCAAGTTAGGCAAAGGTGTTTTGTGGATTTGTGCAAAGGCGAAAGTGAGAGATGGTTTGAATTATTACGTATATTTGAAATTCGGCCGTGAATCGTCAAAAAACGATCGCAATAAGTCATGTTGGTCTGTCTCCATTGCCGCTGCGATCAGGAGACATGTCTCGGCTTAGGCTGACCCGGAAGGATCTTGAATCAACTTCCTGAGATGGTTTCCGTGAGCTAGGTTTCAAACACATTGGTCATAGCGCTAGTAAGTTTTTATTTTGGAGTAGCGCTGCATTGCCAACCCTTATTCGCCGTAAGTACCGATTCCTGCATAAAACCCTTTCCTATACAGGTTGGTCGCTGTTTTGGCTGCTTATCTGGGACATTGTTGTCACCGTTGACTTCATGCTGTTCGTCGATGATCGAATGAGCCTTCCTTCGATGCCATTGACGCTCCTGGGCTCGGCCCTGGCCATGCTGGTGAGTATTCGGAACACCAGCGCTTACAACCGCTGGTGGGAAGCTCGTACGTTATGGGGAGGGATGGTTAACAGCTCGCGCAATTTTGCCCGTCAGGTTCTGATTCTGGTTGATGATCCGGGCGATGCTTTAAACCCTATCAAGGAGGTGCTGTTTCGCCGCCATGTGGCCTATGTCAATGCTTTAGCCGCGCATCTCAAGAAGGCGCCGATTCCAGAGCGACTTGCAGAGTTATTGCCTGCTGAGGAAGTGGCTCGAAGCGGTGATACCAATAATTTTCCCAACGACATCCTAAGCGGCTCGGCAGCTTTGATTGCCCAGGAGTACAAGGCAGGGCGTCTGGACAGCATACGCTTGGCACGTCTTGAATCGACGATGGTGGATATTTCTAACTGGCAGGGAGGTATGGAGCGCATCGCTAATACTCCGTTGCCGTATCCTTATGTGTACTTTCCACGCTTGTTCATCTCGCTGTTCTGTTTGATCGTCCCGGTAGGGTTGGTAGAGTCGTTAGGCTGGTTTACACCTCTGGCCTCTACGGTAGTGGGCTTTATGTTGCTCGCACTCGAAAAAATCGGAACTGATTTACAAAGCCCGTTTTCCGAAAGCCAGCACCAGATACAGATGACCGATCTCTGCGCGAACATCGAGAAGAATCTTTCGTCCATGTTCAGGGAGTCGGAGAACGCTTCTGTTCGCTCCACTGAGTAGCATTGGAAGCCGGCGTTACGCCTACGGTGCGCATAACAGGCTGGCCAACGCCAGTCTGGAGCTGGCCGTGGACACCTTCATCAGCCCCTTTTTTGCTTTCTACCAATTCGGCAGGTGGGGTGTAATGAATACAGCCATACCAGATGACGATTGGAAAAAGCGCATGCAGTACAAGACGTACTGCCAGGACCCACTCAGGAAGCGCTGGAAACAGGCCCGCATGTTGCCAGGTGTAGAAGTGTACAGGCAGCATAAGGAGCGTACAGACAAAGAGAACGCTGCCCGCGTAACGACGAAGCTCTTTGAAGAGCACCGCAACCGCTACCACCATTTCCAGAATGCCGCCAAAGCAAACGATGGCAAACCGGTAGGGTACGTCGATGGGGACAAGTTTGACGAAAAAGCCGGCCATGAACAGGTGGGCGAAACCACCTACCATGAACCAAGCCACTACGAGCGCAACCGCTTGTTTTTGATAGCGCATATGCAGGCCGCCTTTTTAAGCTCTTATGACGGTATGACTACGTTTTTGTGATCTTTCTCACTCGCTCGGCTGCTTCCAGATCAAATGCATCTGCTGATGGCTTGTGATTGAACCGATGCGCTCAGCTGCCTCTCTATTGGTAAATGCTTCGTAAGCGATTAAGTGACGACACTGCATTACGTCCCAGTTTGCTACGAACTGATTTGAAAGCCTGGAGAGATGACTATGGAACTTCCTGTAAAAGATCTCACGACCTTATTCGATCAATTGGGTCTGGACTCAGATAAGGCCAGTATTGACGCGTTTGTCGCCAAGCACTATCCGCTTCCCGATGACGTCAAGATTTCCGAAGCACCTTTTTGGACGCCCAGCCAGGCGGCGTTTTTGAAAGAAGAAATCATGAACGATGCCGAGTGGGAGCCGATCGTTGATGAACTCAACGTATTGCTGCACGAGAATAAGCCGTTTCAAGCGACCTGAATGGTAGGCCTGGAAGGTAATAAAACGGTGGGTTTCGGCCCACCGTTTTGCTTTTCAGATTCCTGCTTATCCCGTCTGCCAATCCCGCTGTGCCTCTTCGCATGTTCGTGCCAAGTGGACGGTAGCGCCGTCTACGCGGGCCACCCATTCCAGAGGAATCAGGTGATATTGCCCCTGAGCATCTGGATCACTTCGCTCAAGCTTGAGTTTATTGCGATCCACAATGTCATAGACCTTGCCGACGTGTTGACCATCGGAGCCTAGTACGTCCGCTTGAACAGGGATTTTATCGACATCAACCATGTAGGTTTCTCCGGCAAATAGGACAAAGGGTTCTGTAGGTAGTCATCCGCTATCTATTCAGAGGTTTGCCGAATGGCTAACGTTCTGAGTGAGCGACAGGAGGCATTTTTCAACTCTCCTGATGAGCGAGCAGAACTGTCCGATACCCCCTTTTTCTGACTGATGTACAGCATTGTCCAAGGCTGTAGCGAACGGACCTGATAAGGAGCAAACATAATGATTGAACTCTATGGCATGGGTAGTCCCAATGTCCTGAAAGTGGTGCTGATGCTGGAGGAGCTGCAACTGGCTTACCGGTTCAAGCATGTACATGTCTGGAAGGGGGAACAGTTCACCGATACCTTCAAGGCACTCAATCCGAACAGCAAGGTTCCTGTGTTGATCGATCCTGACGGACCGAGCGGGGAGCCATATCGTGTGTTCGAGTCGGGTGCAATCCTGCAGTACCTTGCTGAGAAGACGGGGAAGTTTCTGCCTGCAAGCGGTACGGCACGTTATGACGTCATGCAGTGGTTGATGATCCAGTTGACTGGAGTCGGCCCTATGTTCGGCCAGTATGTTCACTTTACGCGCTTCGAGCCTGAAGTCTCCAACTACGCGCGCTCGCGCTATACCACTGAGGCGCTGCGCCTGGTTGAGCTTATCGACCAGCGTCTGGCTACCCACTCTTATCTGGGCGGCGATACCTATTCGATTGCCGATATCGCGACGTATCCCTGGATGGCCATTCTCGAGTTCCTTGGCTTACCCCATGAGCGTTATACCCATCTGACACGCTGGTTGGGCGCGATTTCAAAGCGACCTGCTGCCATTCGACTGGTCGAGATGACCAAGGAGATTCAGGCGGAAGGCGTGGCCTCGCGTTCAGAAGCCACACCGGATGACTATGACCGCATGTTCGGCCGCGGTCAGTACGCTCGCTCGTTGTAAGGGCAGGGGCATGGATGCCTGCTTCATCAGGAATCGACCAGCTCCTTGAGAAAGCACGTCAGGGCATGGCCGGGATCGTCATGGTCTGATGAAATCATGCGGATGCCCCACTGGCTCAGGATCTCTTCCTGTACAGGATTAGGCATATGGGAGAAGACATAAGAGATGGGCCTGACACCGGAAGGCTCATACTTGCTCCACATCTTTGAGAGCTTATGGAAGAGCAGCCGGATATTGGTATCCGAAAGGCTGTAACCAATGAACAGAACGGCCTTGCTCAGTGTGTCGGCTCTCAGCTTGATGTCGAGCGGCGTCTCGAATTGAAGCCGTTCGTAATAGCTTGTTTCGGCTAGGACAATCGATGAGTCATCATCGAAATCACCATGGAATTTGATGATCTGTCTGATGTTGTCCTGCGCCTTGGCCAAATCGCTGGCATTGGCGATCTTGATGTACTCTCGCTGATAGGCATCGTGGGCATATTCCAGCCAGCGGTCGTAGTTGGTGGTGTAGATCGCTGAGAACCGCCCTTGTACGATCAGCCGATGTATTTCTGATGCCGTGATATCGATATCTTTATGCCACTCCCGGTCCATCCAGCTTCTGAGCGCACCGATGTTGCCTTTCTTGATACGGTAATACTCGGCTAGCGCAAGAAAATTGCCGTAGGTATTGAAGACGTCAGGGTCATAATCCAGCTGGACGGCAACTTCTTCGATCAGTTGTTTCCAGGGCGGCAAGCCAAGGTTGGCTGATACTCCAGCCCCTACGAACAGGATCAGCCGATTGCTACGGTAAGCGTCCTTAAGGCCTTCCATTTTCAGGACTCCTCGATAAAGCTGACGAATTTTTCCAGCGCCTGCCGTCGCATGGAGTACTCATGCTTGCGTGGCCCCAGTTGGGCAAAGGTTTGATCAAGGCCATCAGGCATAAACACACAGTCCCATTCAAAGCTGCTATCACCGGCCGGCTGCTCTGTGATTCGCCCAGGAACGGCGCCCTCAAAGAAGTATTTCTTGCGACCGTCACAGTAGCCGATCAGCGTCTTGGCCACGGCTGAGGGATCTTCAAGGCCGCCTATGACGGAGGAGAAGCGTTCTGCCAGTAGCTTGTCCCAGAAGAGCTGTGTAAGGCCGGCAGGGAAATCATTCAGGCTCTTGATGTAAAGCCCAGTGTGTTCAACGAATACAGGCTTCCCAACGAGGCGGAACGCTTTGAGCAGCTTGTCGCTGATCAATTGGCACACATCCTCGGTTTGCAGTTCATCGATTTTGATCTGGTAGGGGACAATCTCGATTCGCGTTTTGGCGAGCAGGTGAGAGACTTCTTCAATCTTTCGCGTGTTGCTGGAAATAAATCGAATTTTCATGGTTGGCCTGCAAAGGCATTACGATTCTCAGGGCGGCTCGCTACCTTTCTGATTTAGAGGGAAGTGGATAACCAAGGGTTCGCCTTCAAAAGGTCCGGCGGTCGGCATACGCCATCAGCCTGCAAGCAGGCGTTGCATGTCCAGTGCGTTGGGTACGGCTGCGCCGCTGGCGGTGTTATCAAAAATGCACCATGTGGGAACGCTCCGTTCATGATGATGTGCCAAGGTCTGGGCCAGAGATGCAAGGGCATCATGGGTATAGGAGGAGTGATAGATCCGGGGCGAGCCGTGAAGGCGGTAGTAGACCACCTCCGGCGATGCACCGGGCATGTTGCCGTTCGCCAATGGAGAGGGATCGGCAGCTACTTGGCCAATTCGATAAGCCATCAGCATGGACTGGGCATCATCACGTTGCCAGCTGGCATGGCGGGGTTCAAGAACGGCGTGTCCGTTGTAGCGAGCCCTGAGATCCTCCAGAAAGTCACGGGTAAGTTCTGCCTTGAATGCCAGTGAAGGAGGAAGCTGGATCAGCAGGCAGCCCAGTTTCTCTCCCAAGTGACTGCACTCCGACAGAAAGCCGTTCAACAGTGCTCCGCCGTGAGCGAGGCGCTGAATGTGAGTGATTTGCTTGGGGACCTTTACTGCGAACCGAAAACCCTCTGGCGTCGAGTCAGCCCATTTGGCGTAGGTCGCCGGTTGGTGAGGGCGGTAAAACGAAGAGTTGATTTCAACGGTATTGAAGCGGGCAGCGTAGCGCTGCAAGTGGGTGCCCTCTGCCGGAAAGTCGGGCCACTGTGAACGCGGCAGGCTCCAGCCGGCACATCCAATGTAGGGAAGTGTATTCAAGATCAGTTTTAAGCCAGTCGTGTCTGATCTGTGTTTGACTAACGGATCAGGTGATTGATCCTGCCGCTTCGTAGCGGGGAAGCGGCAGGTGCCTGGTTAGAAGCGGAAAGCCTGACGGCCAATCAACAGCCATTCTCCGTTCTGTTTTTGCCAGATCTGAAAGTTTTCAATTTCAGTAGGCGTCAACTTGCCGCTATTGATGGCTTGTGCAGAGAAATGATTGCGAACCAGGGCCACATCACCCGACATTGTGATTTTCTGGTTGAGCATTTTCAGCTCTTTGAATGCGCTTTTGCCTGTTTCGATATCCGCAATGAATGCTTTCTTATCTTGGATGTTGCCGCTGGAATGGCCATAGGTAAGATTTTCGGCCGTCAGGGCATTCAGACTGGCAATATCCTTGTGCCACATGGCCTGGGTAAGCTTGTCCACGGCCTCAGCTACCGCCGTTTCATCCGAAGACGTGGCGGCCATAGCATAGCCGCTGAAAAGGCACAGAAAGCCAACGATCAGCTTGATATTTCGCATGAGCATTTCCTTGTTGTTGTAAGCGATGCGGAATGGATCGTTGTACGTGATGGCTGTGGATCTCGTTCGAGTATGGAAGAGGCACAGCGGTCATAAGTCGTCGTACAACATGATGTGTTGTAGACGTTTCACGAGAGGGCGTCAATTGGCGTGTTGTTTTTGCCAACAGAGCAAGCGCTGCTTGAGCGAAAAGGTTCTCGTCAAGCAGCAAAGCAGGGTGGCTTAGGCGTGTAGCGAAAGGAAATCTTTCCAGACAGCGGGCACGTTGTTGAGTTGCAGGTACTGAAGACGCTCGTTTTCATCCAGGCGGCTCCAATAAGGCGTCCAGTGCTGGCTCCACCAGAACGCCAACTCGCCTTGTAGCGTATCCATGCAACCCACATCGACCGTAGGAAATGCCTGCCAGGGAGCTGGCGGTGCAATTTTTTGTGCATGAATAGAGGCCAGTAGGGCGGGGGAGTCCGTAACCAGATTGAGCAGCACACCGCCAAATTCGGACTGCATGCGCAGCATCAGTTTTTCACCCGCCTCGTTGCGATACAGCGTCTGTTCAGGAGTGCTCGAAACGGGAGTAAAGCCCAGCTTCATCAAGGCGGCACCCAAACCCATTTTACCTTGGTGACAACTCATGACCTGGAACTGATACGCCCGGATACCAAGCCCTTCAAGGCTTTCTGCGCCTTCCTGGTCGATGTTCAGTGGCGGGTGGTCGAACAGGGGGAATTCGGTACCTAGTTGCTCAAGCTGGCGATCAATATCCTCGAAGGTGCGCTTGGAGACCAGACGCTTTAGCAAAAGGAGAAAACCGGTACCGTGGAGCTGGGGGTGCGAAGTCATGGGGCCTCCTGGCGCGCGTCTGGACTATATGGTCTTAAGACCCGAAGCCAACCGTTTTGCTTCAAGGCTGGCAAAGAAATTTCCATCTGCGCGAAACGGATAGCAGGGCGACTGTGCGGGCAAGAGGCTGCCGCAGCCGTAATATACTTCTTCAACATAGCTTCATCATGTGACCGAAACATGAATCAGAAGGCAATCACGACGGGCTGTATTCCAGGGCTATCAAGGGTTTGCTTTGCTGATAGCGCCGGAGTTTATCGCTAAGCGACTCAGGCAAGGATGCTAGTGTCTGAAATCCATTGGATTGGTAAAAAGGGACGAGTTCGGGGTGGCAGAACAGCCAGACAGGCGATGCCGCATGGTTTACGGCATGCTCCAGCAATCTGCCACCAATACCCTGGCCGCGCTCCTCATGTGAAACGAAGAGGCCCGTCAGCCAAAAGCCCTGTTCGATGGGACTAAGGTTCAGGACACCGAGAATGCCTTGTCGCCGGGCTATCCAATAGCGCACGCTATCGCCTCTGGCGGTTCGCATGGTGCTGCCATGGGCGCGATAAAACTTGTCGATAAGCGGGCGGAGTTCAGGTGAGAGGAGGCCGTACTGCAGTTCGCTCATAGCTCTTTGAGGACAAATAGCATTCAGGTATTGGGCGTATTACCGGCCAGCTGCTCCAAGGCACGCCTCACCATCGAGGCGTACTCAGTAGGGCTGAGGCTATAGAGCTCAGTAGCGACCCAGGGTAGCCAGCGTGCGCCCATTTCGTCTCGTCTGGAGAGCAGGCGCTGTGCCTCGGCAACGGCTTGTGTGGCATGTGCTTGATGAAAATCGGCTCGGCTCATGATGATCTCTTGCAGCAACCCGTCATGATAAAACCGAACCGACGTATTTATCTACCGCGAGCGACACGGCGAGCGATTAGCGGCTCGCCGTATCGACATCAGTCAACGCTGACCCCAACGAAAGCGTTATGGCCCAGCGGGCTCATTACATAGCCTTGCACATTCTTGCGCATGGGCATGAACGCCGTGGAGTGGGCGATAGGGGTATTGGGGATCTGTTCCTTCATGCGCACCTGAGCCTGACGGTAAAACTCGGTCCGCTCGGCCTGATCGGAGACACGCTTGCCGTTCTTCACGAGGTCATCGTAGGTTTTGTCGCACCACATGGAGTAGTTGTTGCTGCCAATCGCATCGCAGCCATACAGCGTACCCAGCCAGTTGTCTGGATCACCATTGTCGCCTGTCCAGCCCACCAGGATGGTGTCCTGCTGGCCGCTCTTGGCGCGCTTGAGGTATTCGCCCCATTCGTACGTCACAATCTCGGCGTTAATGCCAATCTTGGCCCAGTCGTTCTGGATCATCTGGGCCATCAGGCGCGCGTTCGGGTTATACGGCCGCTGGACCGGCATAGCCCATAGGGTGATCTTTGTGCCTTCTTTGACGCCAGCTTGCTTGAGAAGCTCCTTGGCCTTGACCGGGTCGCGCGGCAGATCCTTTATCGTTTCGTTGTAGGACCACTGGCTGGGCGGCATCCCGTTAACGGCAAGCTGTCCTGCGCCCTGGAAAACGGCTTCAATGATGTTCTGCTTGTTGATCGCCATGTCGAGCGCCTGGCGGACTTCCAGCTTGTCCAGTGGCGGATGCTGAACGTTATAGCCTAGGTAGCCAATGTTATAGCCAGGGCTACTCATGACCTTCAGGTTGGGGTCTTTCTCCAGCGAGGCAATATCCGCCGGATTAGGGTAAACGCTGACGTGGCATTCGCCTGTGCGCAGCTTTTGAGCCCGCACGGCAGAATCGGTATTAATCGAGAAGATAAGGTTGTCGAGCTTGACCTGTCCCGGTTGCCAGTAATCCTTGTTGCCCTTGAAACGGATCATGGCGTCTTTCTGGTAGCGACTGAAGACGAAGGGGCCGGTACCGATAGGCTTCTGGTTGATCTGTTCAGCCTTGCCCTGTTTGAGCAGCTGGTCGGCATATTCGGCTGAATGGATACCGGCAAACCGCATCGCCAAATTCTGCACAAAAGCAGCGTCGCGCTCATTTAGCATGAAGCGAACTGTATGCTCGTCCACCTTTTCAACCCGGGCGATATTCTTGTCCAGACTCATGCCGGTAAAGTAGGGGAACTCGCTGGGATAGGCCTTGCGGAACGGATGCTCTTTATCCAGCATGCGCTGAAAGGTGAACAGGACGTCATCGGCATTGAAGGCGCGGGTCGGTTTGAAATAGTCCGTCGTATGGAAGTTCACGCCCTGCCGTAGAAAGAAGGTATAGGTCTTGCCGTCTTCGCTGATGTCCCAACGCTCTGCAAGGGAAGGAATGGCCTTGGTGCCGCCTCGCTCGAAATCGGCCAGTCGGTTGAACAACGTACTGGCCGCAGCATCATGATCGGTTCCCGCTGTGTACAGGCCGGGGTCAAATCCTGCTGGACTGCCTTCCGAACAGTAGACCAGGTTGCTTGCAGCCTGGGCAGATAAAACGTTGAACACGCAGCCAGCCGTGACCAACGCCGTAAAAAGCGTCTTGAACATGAGCCGTTTCCTTAAAGCGTGAGGTTCAGCGAAACGCGTACGCTACCGCGGCTCAGGAATACCGGCAGGATTTAAATGAAAGCAGATATTTCAAGGGTCACGTCAGATAAGCCGCTTGGTCAGTTTCACTTCGGTCAGGTCGACCCCACCTCTTAATAGGGTTTTACGGGCTTCTGTATGGTCGAAGCCGTGCTGTCGATAAAAAGCCATTGCTGCAAGGTTGTCCTGTAATACCCAAAGGGATACACAACTAACAGCGGGCAACTCCAGCGAAGAGAAATAATGCCGTAACAGCGCTGTCCCAAGGCCGGTACGGTAGTGCCGTGGGGCTATGTAGATCGCATGAATTTCTCGCCTGGAGGCCTCTCCCGGCCAATCACGGTCAGGGCCGCACGCCATCCAGCCGGCTACTGACCCGCTGCGCTCAGCAACCCATATCGGAGCATTTTCCGCTTCCAGTCTTGATTTCCAATGGGCATATCTGGACTCGTATTGGAGGTTATCCAGCACTGCCTGAGGCATGATGCCTTGATAGGCGGCGCGCCAGGATTCGATATGGATCATGGCGATTGCGGAGGCATCTTCAGACGTGGCTGCTCGTACAGGCATGGCGGCTTTCCATTAGGCTGAAACGATAGGGGCAGTTCTTAAGACTAGTGCATCCCTCGGGCAGGCGATACTATCCCAAGGCCCGGCCCAGACGGGTTTCTTTGCTTATAACAAATTGCGGTCTGCGGTTCACACCGTTTTGTTCGAGTTCAATCGCCAAGACTCGCCTGCCAATTTGAAACTACGCTGTGCCCAATGTGACGCGCTATTTTGTATGAGCGCGTCGTGGCTGCATGGAATAAGAAAAATAGGGAGAGTAAGCATTAATGCGTCTATCTTTGCTGTTTCTGGCTATCAGTACATCCCTTGGCAGCTATGCCTTTGCTAACGAAACCCAGTCTGTTACTGAAGCCGGAACGACTGCACAGGAGGTCAACATGGCAGATAAGAACGGCTCGGCCCTTCAGGCGAATCCCTTTTTCCAGGAGAGTGCATTGCCCTTTCAGGCACCTCGGTTCGACCTGATCAAGGAGTCGGACTTCGAGCCCGCCATTACAGAAGGCATCCGGCAAAAGTTGGCTGAAATCGAGCACATTGCGAACAACCCCGAGCCGCCTACTTTCGAGAATACCTACGTTGCGCTGGAAAAAGCCGGAGCCCTGTTGGACAGGGTCATGACAGTTTTTAGCGCGCTCACTGGCGCCAATACGTCCGACACGCTTCAGCGGATCAATGAAGAGCAGTCGCCCAAGCTGGCTGCACTGGGTGATGCGATCACGCTCAACAGCACATTGTTCGACCGTCTACAGACCGTTTATGACCAGCGCGAAATGCTTGGTCTGACACCCGAGGACAAGCGGCTTATCGAAATTACCCATCAGCATTTCGTATTGGCAGGTGCTCGGCTGTCTGAGACTGATAAGGCCCAGCTCAAATCGCTCAACCAGGAGGCGGCAACGCTTAATACCCAGTTTGTGAATCGGCTGCTGGCTGCAGCCAAGAACGGGGCCCTGGCTGTCAGCAACAAGGATCAGCTTGAGGGACTTTCTGAGCCTGAGCTCAAGGCAGCCGAACAGGCAGCCCAGGACCGTCATCTGGACCAGCAATGGCTGCTCACTCTTCAGAACACCACGCAACAGCCTTGGCTAGCGTCTCTTGCCAACCGCGATACGCGTAAGGCCTTGTTCGATGCCTCGTGGAATCGGGCCGAGAAGGGCGATGCCAACGATACCCGCTCGCTTATCGCGCGTCTGGCCAAGGTGAGAGCCGAGCAGGCCAGGCTGCTGGGGTTCCCGGATTATGCGACCTGGAAGCTACAGGATCAGATGGCCAAGAAGCCAGAGGCTGCGCTAAGTTTCATGCGGGACATCGCGCCGGCGGCCACAGCCCGAGCCAAGCGCGAGGCGGCGGATATTCAGGCCGTTATCGACAAGCAAGGGGGCGGCTTCAAGTTGCAGGCCTGGGATTGGCCTTATTATGCGGAGCAGGTTCGCAAGGCCCGTTACGATCTGGACGAGTCACAGATTCGCCCGTATTTCGAGCTTAATAATGTGCTCCAGAATGGGGTGTTTTACGCAGCGCAGGCGCTCTACGGCATTACGTTCAAGGAGCGGACGGACATTCCGGTGTATCAGTCGGATGTGAAGGTTTATGAGGTGTTCGACAAGGATGGCTCTTCAATGGCCTTGTTCTACACCGATTTCTTCGCTCGGGATAACAAGAGTGGCGGTGCCTGGATGGGTAACTTCGTCGATCAGTCGCGGCTGCTGGGCACCAAGCCGGTTGTCTATAACGTCTGCAATTTCACCAATCCGGCCCCAGGCCAACCGGCGCTGCTTTCATGGGACGATGTCATAACCTTGTTTCATGAGTTCGGTCATGCCCTGCACGGCATGTTCGCTGACCAGATGTACGGCAGTATCTCGGGCGCCAATACGCCGAGCGATTTCGTCGAATTTCCTTCGCAGATCAACGAGCACTGGGCGGAAGACCCTAAAGTGTTCGCCAACTATGCCAAGCATTACGCAACCGGCAAGCCCATGCCCGCTGAGCTGGTCGAGAAGATCAAGACCGCGTCTCGCTTCAACAAGGGCTATGACATGACCGAGCTCCTGGCCGCTGCGCTACTCGACATGCACTGGCACATGATTGCAGCTGAAGCGCCTCAGCAAGACGTTGATGCATTTGAAAAGGCTGCGCTGGAGAAGGACCGCATAAACCTCAGTTATGTGCCGCCTCGCTACAGATCCAGTTATTTCATGCACATCTGGGGCAATGGCTATGCGGCAGGGTATTACGCTTATCTGTGGACACAGATGCTGGCCGATGATGGCTTCGAGTGGTTCAGAGAGCACGGCGGCCTTACCCCTGAAAACGGTCAACGCTTTCGCGACATGGTTCTTTCTCGCGGCAACAGCACCGATCTGGAGCAGGTCTACCGGGACTGGCGGGGCCATGAACCGGATATCGAGCCCATGCTGATTAACCGTGGCCTGAAAGGTGATAGCCAGGGTTGAGCTTTCCTTATAAGTAGACGGGCCTGGAAGGTCTGTCTTGCTACCAGCATTCATGGCCTAGGCTTAAAGTGCAGCTTTTTATCCTATGCCGAGCCGCGCAGTATTTGTCACAGTGGAGCGCTTAGATTAGGCGCTCCCAATTATTGCACCATGTTTTTGAAAAGGACCCGTCATGACCACGACTGTTACCGGCGCCAGCGCACCGGATAGCCTCGATATCGATTCACGCTATGAGGCCGCCAAGGCTATCGCACAGGAAGCGGCACGTCTGGGCATGGACTTCTATGCGCGCCGTTCGAGCCTGACGGTAATGCACAAAGGCGGTAACCTGCAGGATGTCGTCAGTGTTGCCGACAAGACACTGGAGGACTTCATCCGGGCGCAGCTTTCGGAGCGTTTTCCGGAGGATGGCTTTATCGGCGAGGAAAACGGTACTGCAGCATTGGATGCGCGCTGCATCTGGGTCATCGACCCCATCGACGGAACCAGCTGTTTCGTAAACGGCTTGCACAGCTGGTGTGTATCCATCGGACTCATGATTGACGGTGAGCCCTATCTGGGCGCTATCGCCGATCCGAACCATCAGGAACTCTTTCATGCCTGCCTGGGCCAGGGCGCGTTCGTCAATGATATCCCGCTCAAGGCCCATGCTGCCCAACACGTTCGTGAAGGAGTCGTAGGGGTAGGTACAACGCACCGCCGTGGTAAGGAAAACTTCATTCCTTTCCTGACCGGTCTGTTGGACGAGGGTGGGATGTTTATCCGCAACGGCTCCGGGGCGCTGATGACGGCTTATGTGGCCGCGGGTCGGTTGATTGGCTATTACGAGACGCTTATCAACAGCTGGGATTGCCTGGCAGGCCTTGTCATGGTCAAGGAAGCCGGTGGTCGGTCGAGTGACTTCTTCCGTGGCGAAGGGCTGCTGGAAGGGAATCCGCTTCTGGTCGCTGCGCCCGGAGTATATGAGCAGCTAGCAGGCCTGATAGGGCCCTCGTTGGACAGTAACTAAGCCTTTTGCGTTTTTCTGCGCGTGGGGGCATGACGGTACAGGGTTGTGTCGCCGTTCATCTATCCTTTGAGACAGGACTTGTACGAAGCGGGCATGCCTGTGAGAACCTGACGATGCCATTCGAAAGCGAGGATCAGACCATGAGTACCATGCAATGTACCTACCGCGATCATGTCATTACGGCTGAAATCATGGAGCATTCAGGCAGCCCTTTACCCTGGGCAGGCGGTTGCCGGATAAGCGACCTGCACGGGCATGTAACCCGGCGCATGCCGCTTCCGGTCAGTCATGCCTTCCTGGCCGAACTGGATCAGGCCCAGAGAGCGTCCATTGCTCACGGCAAATGGCTAGTTGACCAATGCCTGGACCATGGGCGAATGCTGTTTGATCAGCCCAAGGCCGCCTGATGCTTATCTCACAGGGCGAAAGGCAAAAATTGCTTTTCGCCCTGGCTGCATGGCTTAACCTGCCAGACCTACATAAACGTTCTGCACGTCATCGTGGGCATCTAGGGCCTCCAGAAAGGCTTCTACTTCTTCCATTTCAGCATCGCTCAAGCCGGTGACCGGGTTTTTGGGGCGATAACCCAGATTGGCTGACTGTACTGTAAAACCAAGAGTTGGCAGCGCCTTGCAGACGGCATCCATGTCGGTAGCGTCGCTTATAAAGAGGGTGGCGTCATCCTCACCCGCCTCGAAATCCTGAGCGCCTGCTTCGATCGCAGCCAGCTCCGGATCAGCTTCTGGCGTATCGGGCGTTGCCTCGATCATGCCTACATAATCGAAATCCCACGCTACCGAGCCGGACGCGCCAAGCTGGCCCTTGCGAAACAGTACGCGAATCTCGGCGACAGTACGGTTCACGTTATCGGTCAGGCATTCCACAATGACCGGCACACGGTGGGGAGTAAAACCTTCATAGGTGGTGCGCTCATAGTTGACCGCTTCGCCCAAAAGACCTGCGCCTTTCTTGATGGCGCGCTCCAGTGTTTCGCGAGGCATGGAGGCCTTTTTGGCCTGCTCGACGACCAGACGCAGGCGAGGATTCATGTCTGGGTCCGGGCCGGAGCGCGCAGCGATCATGATCTCTTTCGACAGTTTGCCAAAGATCTTGCCCTTGGCATTGGCTGCGGCTTCTTTATGTTTGGCTTTCCACTGTGCGCCCATAGTTGTCTCTTCAAGAGGGAATAAAGGCGCAAATTCTAGTCCATACCGAGAGTTTGAGCGGAGCTAAATGATCAGCTGTGTGCCATGCACAGCTAATCCCGCGCAGGTGTCCAACCCCCTCCCAGCGCCTGGTAGAGCGAAATGACATTGTTCAGCTGGCTCTCGCGCACCTGTACAGCCGCCAGATCCAGATTGAAGAGGTTGCGTTGGGCGTCGAGCTCATCAAGGTAGGAGGAGTAACCGCTGCGGTAGCGATCCCGGGCGATTTCAAGCGAACGTGCCAGCGTGCGCCGGCGTGCCTGGATACGATCAATCTGTTCGGCATACAGCGTGACGCCTGACAAGGCATTTTCAACGTCGGCAAACGCATTCAGCGCTGCGGCCCGATACGCATAAGCGGCCTGATTACGCTGAGCGGTAGCGATATTGACCTGGGCTTCCAGTCGACCCGCTGTGAAAATCGGAGCAAGGATGCTGGCGCCCAGGCTCCAGACCTTGACCGGATCGTAGTTCAGCGAATTGACGTAAAGCCGGCCGACGCTGCCGGACAGCTGTACCTGCGGAAGAAACTCATCACGTCGGGCCTCCAGGTTGAGGTCACTGGCAGCCAGCTGCTGTTCGGCACGTGCGACATCCGGCCGTCTGCGCAGCAACTCCGATGGCAATACACCGGGAACACGGGGAGGGTGTACGTCCTGAAAGTGCAGCCCACCGTCCACTGGGGCCGGCAGGGCGCCCGTCAGCACCTGAATGGCATTTTCCTGTCGGCGAATGACCTGTTGAAGCTGCGGAATCATTTGCATGGCGGCCTCATATTCGGACTGGGCCTGCGTCAACTCCAATTCTGACGTGTAGCCCTCACCGGCGCGATCCTCTGCGACCTTGAGCGCCCCAAGGCGAGACTCGGCTGTCTCACGGGTAACCTGCAGCTGAGCATCCAGTGAGAGAAGGGTGATGTATGCCCGTGCGGTCGTGCTGGCCACGGTGAGAAGAACAGCATCCCGATCGGTCTGGCTGGCCTGATATTGGAGCCGTGCGGCCTGTTCGAGAGTACGCAGGCGCCCCCATACATCCAGCTCATACGCAATCTGTACCTGTGGCTGAGCCGAACGGGTATGGGTGATACCCAGCGTGCCGAGATTGCGGTTGGTTTGTGTGGCAACCGAGGCATTTATCGAAGGAAACAGGGCCGAACGTGCCAGTGCAATCTGCTCGCGAGCCGCATCGACGCGGGAAATAGCAGCTAACACGTCAGTGTTGTGCTCAAGCGCGGTTTCTACCAAGCGAGTCAACCGGGGATCGTTAAAGTTGCGCCACCAATCGCTTCGAACGGCACTTGCCGGCTCACTCGCTGCACGCCACTGCCCAGGAGGCTGTATGGCAGCTTCGGGCGGTAGCGGTTTCTTGGGTGGCACACAAGCGGCCAGGCTTACCGCCAAGGCCAATAGTAAAGGATGGAATCGAACATCCCTCATGGTGCAGCGCTCCGTTGCGCTACAGGTCGTTCTGTCTGGCTGGTCGCTGGGGTCGCATCCGTATCAATATGGGTAACAACAGACATGCCTGGCCTTAGCCGCTGCGCCAAGGGTTGGTTAGGATCAATGGTGATCCGCACAGGGATGCGCTGTACCACCTTGGTGAAATTACCCGTGGCGTTGTCTGGGCGAAGAATGCTGAACTCCGAGCCGGTTGCAGGCGCCAACCGCTCGACACGGCCGGTAAGCTCTGCGCCGTCCAAGGCATCGACGTTGAAGCGGACCGGCTGACCAATCGCCATGTTGTGTGTCTGCGTTTCCTTATAGTTGGCTACCACCCAGACCAGATCCGGTACTAGGTAGAGGAGTTGCGAGCCTGCCGTCACGTACTGCCCGAGGCGTACGGATACTTCGCTGAGCTGTCCTTCCCGTGGCGCCTTGATCAAAGTATTGTCGAGGTCGATCTGTGCCAGATGCAGCGCCGCTTCCGCCATCTGTACCTGAGCTTCCAGGCTTCCGCGTGACACGCGAGTCGCCTTTACGTTTTCCTCGGCAATATTGATGGCCGCTTGTGCCTGCTTGACCTGAGCGGCGGCGGCCCTGGCCGAAGCGCGTGTCTGATCACGCTCGCGCAGGGAAACCGAGCCTCGGGAGGCGAGTTCGTTGACACGACGCTCATCGGCTCGTGCGCGATCCAGTTCGGCCTGCACCGACAGCAGTTCCGCCCGGCGCGACGCCAGTGTGGCCTGGTTGGAGGCCAGGGTTTGTATGGAGTTCGCAAGATCCGCCTGCCGGGCTGCCAGCTGTGCCTGGTTTTGCTCAACACGCTGGCGATAGATTCGGTCGTCGATCCGAACCAGCAGTTGCCCCTGCTTTACATGCTCGAAGTCCTGTACGAGTACCTCGGCTACATAACCATTCACCTGAGGGGCCATGACGGTAATCTGTCCCCGGACGTAGGCATTGTTGGTTGTCACGATGCCACTGGTAAACGGCCACAGCTGCCACGCATAGAGAATCGTCAGGACGCCTGCCAGCGCTACCACCAGCATGATGATGACCGTCATCCGTGACGGTTTGATCACTTTGGGCGGCCCAGGATTTGTCGCTCCGGCGTCCGGTACGGAAGCTGCCTGTTCGGTTTGAGGCGGCGTTTTTTCAGCTTCGCTTGAGCCCTTGCGCTCGTCATCAGGTAATGGTTTTTCGTCGCTCATGGCGTCTCACGTAGCAGCGTTATTAGAGGAGTTGGCTTGTGCCCGTTCCGCCTTTCTTCGCCGATAGGACAGGCGCAGGGTATGAAACAGTGACCAGCTCAGGAAGGTGATCGATACGAAGCCGATCAGCCGAAAGACATCGTTGAAGGCCAGCACATGTGCCTCTCGTGTGGCGGCCTGGCTGAGTTGGGAGGTGCCTAGCGCCTGTTGCAGGGTAGGGTCGGTCTGCACCGGGGCATAAACCTGACTTTGAAGCTGCAGGCGCTGCACCACCAGTGGGTCGGTACGGTTGACGTTCTCGATCAGGTGACTGGAATGGTATTTCTCTCGCACCGTCTCGAATGTTCCAAACAGAGCCGGGCCGGCCAATCCACCCAGGCTTTGCGTAAAGGAAAACAACACGGTAAAGCTGACGATATAGGTCGGACCGTTCTGCAGGGCACGCAAGAAGCCGATCATCATCAGCGGACCCAGGAACATGCCACTGGCAAAAGCCAGAATACCCTGGCTGACAAACAGGTCCTGCGGGCGTGTCTGGTTTGTCGAGTCGGTATCCATGAAGCTGGCGATACCGATCAATACAATCGAAACCAGAATCTGAGGGATCATCGTTTTCGGGCTGAACACCAGAGCACTGACGGCAATCCCCGCCACGATGCCGGCAAGAATCACTGCAAAAAGCGGTTGTAACTGATCGGCTGTAAGCCCTAGGGTTTGCAGCAGACCCACTGCGCCATAATTCTGTTCGGACAGGATAAAGCGCAGCATGATCGCCCCGAAGGCAAAGCGCAGCATCTCGGAGGTGCCAAGCCAGCGAGTCTGGAGCAGGGGATTGCGTCGATGGTGCTCAATGGCGACCGCAATGATGATCAATACGAGGGCGGCTGCCAATGAAAACCCCATCCAGGGCTGCGTCAGCCACCATTGAATGCGCCCCTGTGCCAGGACGGCGGCAATCATGGCAAGGGCAGGGCCAAGCAGGGCAAATGTCAGAAAGTCCAGTCGCTCGAACGCCTTGATGCGTATGCCTGGGGGTAGCTTGAGCAAGGTGATGGCCGCGAGTGAGCACAGCGCCATGCCGGCCTCGAAGATATACAGGCGATGCCACTCGCCCAGATCCCTGAGCGCGGGCGAGAGCAGCCAAGCCAGAGGCGTTGCCAACTGGGAGATGCCAACGCCAATGACCAAACCTTTGCCTACCTGAGCCTTCCGAAACGCCTGGAGCATATACAGCGTACCCAGCGTTGTGATCGTCGCGCCAGCAAAGCCACTGGCGGCCCGGACCAGCACCGCCATGGGAAAGTTGTTGGCAAACACATGGGCAATCGTGAATACGGCATACAGCGCCAGCCCGATCTCGGCAAAGCGGCGAAGCCCGTATTGCTGGCGAAACTTCACGAGAATCAGGTTGGCTGACACGTTTACCATCAGAAAGGCTGCAGGCAGCCAGGCACCCTGGGTGGGTGTCAGACCTAGATCACCTTGGATGTAGGGAAGGTTCACGCTGATCAGCGCATTACCGAGGCCGCCTGTCAGGCCCAGCAGCACAGACACCAGCGCGTAGGCAAGGCGTACCGGTGGGGCATGCAGTGGCGTAGCCGGAGAGCCCGGCATCGAGGGCCGCTCGTGCGGCTCCCAATTGGGCAGGGGTTCCAGATATTTATCGGGCACAGCAGATAGGCGCCTTATTGAATCCTTGAGAAGTGCCAGTCACTGTTTAATCAATGATGGCAATGGATTCGTCCATAAGGCGCCGCAACAGTTCAGCCTGACGGGCAAGGAAGTCGTGATTACGAAAAAGCCCAACCAGACTTTTAGTCAACGCAGGCCATGCTCAAACGCATGGCCTAGCTGCTCCCTCTGATCATCCGGCCAGTGATGTAGGATATTCACCACGGATGTATTGCTCCAGTTGCAGAATCAGCCCGTCCTGCTCAGCAATCGTTTCCTTCACGATATCGCCAATGGAAAGCAGACCGATCAGCTGATCATTGTCGATCACCGGTAAGTGGCGCAGATGGCGATCCGTCATGAGCGACATGCACTCACGAATGCTCTCCCGAGGCGTCACCGTGATCACAGCACGGGTCATGATTTCCCGAACAGCGGTTCCTATGGAGGAGCGGCCCTGTAATACGCCTTTGCGTGCATAGTCGCGCTCGCTGATGATACCGACCAGCTTACCGTCTTCGGTAACGGGCAGGGCACCCACATTTTTCTCGGCCATGACTTTAAGCGCATCAAGCACCGTAACGTTTGGGGTGATCGTAAACACCCCCTGACTTTGCTTGGCTCTAAGGATATCCGCTACCGTCTTCATATCATTCCTCCCTTGCTGGCAAATCAATAGGACGAAAATAACCCGACCTGTCCGGCCGTCACCAAACAACGTAATCCATGGGTACGATTAAAATTTTCAAGCACGAGCATGGCCTATGCCTTACTCGGAGCCGAACTGCGCAATCAGTTCTTTTCCAGTTAGGGTCCGGGTATCGTTGGCAAAGCAGTAGAAAGCTGGTTTTTCTTCTATGAAAACCTGCAGCGCAAATGTCCAGTCATCCGGGTCATCAAACAACCCAACCGGGACGGCATGAAAGTCGCCGTGTTTTAACCGGTAAAACAGGTGAGTACCACATCGGCGACAAAAGCCTCGCTCAGCCCACTCTGATGACTCGTAGACGTGAACATGCTCCTCTCCTGTCAATTGGGGAGGGAGCGTGCTTTCGACCACCATCAGCGGGCCGCCGCCCCATCGCCGACATATCGAGCAATGACAAGCGCTGACAGATGTTTTTTCCAGACTGACAGTTACGTGCACCGCGCTGCACAAGCAGCGTCCTTGTCTCTCGACCCGAGCAGCCATAGCCATCCCGCCTTTCGCTGAGTGGAATGAGAAGCGTAGTCGAAAATCGGCGATTAAAAGGAAAAAAGAGGGTAGGGCGACGTTTTGTCTCTATTGGGGGCTTTTCAACGTAGAGTTGTCATTTAAGCTCTGCCAAGTATGAAAGGCAGCCCGACTCATTCACCGTAAGGCGTGGCGCCTTTCTATTACTCGGTTCATCACTTCTCGTACGCTGCGCGAATACCTTGACGACGTACATAGCGGGCTCGAAGCGTATCGTAAATCCAGTTGAAGCATACCGAATAAGGCAGGAAAAACAGGATCAGTCCGATATCGAGCACTAGCGCCTGGAGCAGGCTGATCGAAAGCCACCATGCTGCCAACGGAACCAGTAAGACCACCAGGCCAGCCTCAAAAAGACAGCCGTGAAGCAGGCGGACGGCAAAGCTGCGTTTGAATCCCAAGCGGTTCTGCGCACGGTCAAACAAGAAGTTGAAAATCATGTTCCACAACATGGCTATGGTCGAAAACATAAGCGTCAACACGCCGATCTGTGCCATGGGTTTGCCCATAGCCCAGGCAATCACAGGCGCACAGAGGCCTAGGGCAATCAGCTCGAAGGCCAGCGCATGACCTGCCCGCTCCCAGAAACTGCGATCAGGTGATGAGGTAGAAGACATTGAAAAGCTCGCTTAGGGATAAATTTGATGATCTATTATCATCGGTTTAACCAATAACCGAAAATTAGCTGGTATCGCTTAGACCGATATGAATCTTTCAATAGAAGCACTCGAGTCGTTTGTTCATGCCGCATCCAGTGGCTCGTTCAGCGCGGCAGCGAGGGCGCTTGGTAAAAGCCAGTCGACCATCAGTGAAACCATTGCCCGCATTGAAATAGAACTGGATGTTGAGCTCTTTGTTCGTGGCGCTCGCCAGCTGACATTGACCGAACCTGGGCGTAGCTTGTTGGGGTATGCGCTGGAGACGCTATCGGCGATAGACCGATTGAAATGTCACGCGGCTACCTTGGGCCGCGGGCAGGAAGCCAAGCTGACACTGGTACTGTCAGATACCTACCAGCAGAGCCAATATGAAGCGCGTCTTCACGAATTGGACCAGCGCTATCCTGATCTGGAGTTCGAGTGCTTTTTTGCCGAACAGGCCGATGTGCTGGATCTGATCAATCAAGGCCGCGCCAACCTGGGGCTATTGGCCGCTCAACCGGAATACGGGCCGGATATTGCGCACTCCCGGCTGCCTTACTATTCCTCCTTTGGTCTTTTTGTCAGCCAAGTGCATGCCCTTTCCCAGAAAGCGGTAGTTGAACCTCAGGACCTTGCTCACTACCGCATGCTGCGTCTGAGCAGCGTTGTCAGCAGTGATCTGGACGATGCGACCCTGCCTGTACACAGTACGCGATGCTGGTCGACTCCAGACTACCTGCTGTTGCTGGAAATGGCGGCGTTGGGCTTTGGGTGGGCCGCGTTACCCAAGGGGTTGGTCGAGTCCCATGCGCAGGGGCGGGTGCATGAGTTGGTCATGAATGGCTGGCCCAAGCAGGTATCGGTGGATGTGGTGTGGTCGCGTAAACAGCCGCTTGGTCCTGCTGCAGCCTGGCTGCTTGAGCGTCTTACACAAACGAATAGATCTTGAAGGATGCGTACTACTCAGGCAGCCGCAAAGAGGAGGGGCATCCAGTAAATCAATCAAAAGAATACAGCGGATCGTAACCTGCCAGTTATCGGCAGAGGGTTCGCTCATCGGCTAAACGAGAACTGTTTGAGGGATGTAATGGACAGAGTAAGTAAGCCGGCTTACGAACCATCCCATTTATAGCCTTCATGAGGGAAAGCCCATGAGCGATCTTGAACTCACTGCACAAATCATCCGCTCGCTGATGAAAGAGCTACGGGCAGCACGTGATCATGACAGTCAGCAACTGATTGTCAGGCAGTTGCATCGTTTGACCGATCATCTGACTACTGAGAATCGTTATGAAATCAGTCGAATCCTGGCCAAATCAGAGGCTTACGCCGCTTAACCGCACTGTACCGTTTTGTCAGTCGCTTTGTTCGCGCTGAACATGAGTATCGCTAGCACAACACCACGAGGGTGTGCCTGTCCCCAGGCGGGACGGCCACCTCTCAGCTAGGTACATTTCAGGACCAATCTGGCTGCGCGGTATGGCTCCAGTTCATCAACTCATGACGCATCGTCCAGTCCGGCTTTTAATCGTGCTGGCCCAACCTCTGCTCTTCCAATCGTCTGAGCCTTGAAGCGGTTGTGTCAACCTGTAGCTATCGGCAAGGTTGTGTTTGACCACATGTATCAAAAAATTTCGTTGCGCCGCAGCGTCTTTGTAGGGCTGATGATATGATTGCGTTTGGATAGCACAACATATCTTCATGGAGCTTTTATGCCGATCAAGGAACTGATCCTGGCCAGCCTTTTGGCTGTGGCCGTTATTCCTGCCGCTTATTCTGCCAATCCACAGCCTGAACCCGTCAGCGCCGCGCCTGCTACGTCAAACGCTCAAGAGCTGGCGGTGGATAGGTTCCTCAAGTCGCTGAACTTCAAGACGGGCAAGATCGTCCTGAATGGCAATCTTGCAACGCTTGATCTGCCTAAAGAGTTCGTCTTTCTGAACAGTAAGGATGCCGAGCGTGTACTGGAAGCTTGGGGCAATCCTCCCAGTCAAAACCCGCCCATGGGGATGGTGATGCCTGCCGGCATTTCGCCGTTCGAGCGCGAGTCATGGGGCATGACGGTCTATTACGAAAAAAGCGGCTACGTATCTGATGAGGATGCGGCTGACATCGACTATGCCGACCTGCTGAAGGACATGCAGCAGGATGTTCGCGATGGCAACAAGGCGCGTCAAGAACAAGGGTATGAGCCGCTTGAGCTGGTAGGCTGGGCTGCTACGCCGCGTTACGACAAGGAAGGCAAAAAGCTCTATTGGGCTCAAGAGCTCAAGCTAGGCAATGATACCGAGCATGGCCTCAACTACGATATCCGCGTACTGGGCCGTAAAGGCGTATTGGTGCTGAGTTTCATTGCTGGGATGGATCAGCTGCCTCAAATCCAGAAAAGCGCGCCTGCCGTCCTGGCAATGACCAATTTCAATGACGGTAACCGTTACGCCGATTTCAATCCTGACATCGACAAGGTGGCAGCTTATGGCATAGGCGCACTGATTGCAGGCAAGGCGGCGGCCAAGTTGGGAATTCTGGCTGGAGCGCTATTACTGTTCAAGAAGCTGTGGATGCTACCCATGCTTCTGATTGGTTGGGTATTCAACCGGTTTCGGGGTAAGAAAAAGAGCGAGCCCGTAGCGTCGACTCCGGTCATGAATGAACCTGAGACCCCAGCCAGGACTGTCATGGACATGAACAGCTCCGAGACAGACGACAAGAAGTAACGCTTAACCTATCCGCCGGATCGGATTCCTGGTCTGGCTGTAGCGTGGCGGGCCATCAAGCAGTCAACGCAGTTTCCCTGAATCTATGCAATGACCTACCAGCCAGCAGAACATCCTGCTGGCTGAGTATCGCCGCGTATGCAGTCCGGTGAGTCAGTGAAAACAAGAAACGTTGTGCCCTGTTTAATGATCACTTTGTTCTGCTTGGTAGGTTGCACCCATACCTTTGAAGCAAAAGGTAAGACGCAAGTCTATGAAGAGGTTTTTCCGACAGACTTTGATAATGCGCATAAAAATCGGCTAAGGACAGGCCCTGCTACCATCCTGTTCGGGCCAATGCCCTGGTGGTACACCTCCATAAGATTGACGGCTGGGACTTTTCGCTCAGCGCGAAGGTGTACCGTGATGCCTATCTCGGTCAGTCATTCACCGTGTCTGGAGAAGAGAGCACGTTACCTTACAATTTGAAGGTGAGTTGGACGCGCCATAACACCCATCTTTTCGAACAGGAAGACCAGGTAGGCTGTACCACTTCAGGCATCTGCTCCCATGAGGTCACTCTACTGGAGTGTAAATCCGGCAAATCCCATTCAAGCGGAAGCACGGGCTATCACAGGCATGAAGATGATGAGCGTTGCGATAAAAAGACCCGTTACGAAGCAGGCTTTTATTCCAACTGTCCAGGCATAAGGACCGATTTAAATCGGTATAAGACATCCAACTATACCGTTACGGTCGACTTTATGGATTCGAAGAGACCACAAATAAAGCTAGGCCAGTTCACTGGCGAAACGCAGTATATGGCGGACTCTATCGAAACCCTGTGTGAAGGCCACTGCTTCTTGTAGCAAGACAGCCCCGCATTAGAGCGTGTCCGCTAATAAGCTATCGTGAGAACTACATTGAGCCGATGAATCAGGTCTTTTGGAACGCCTGATGATATTGTGAGTCGATGTTACTAAGCGTATCATTTGTGTTACTTAGTTTCCCATCTAAGCTCTGCAGTTCTTCCTGAATAACATATACGCCATACGCGGCCAGTGATGCTGCGGGTGGTGTGTTGTCGTTTCGGGTCTAGTGGCATTGGATGGCTAAGCTTCAGGCAGGCAGTTCCTAAACTGCCGGACCAAGACTCATCCTGTAAACCAGAAGACTAGATAGTGCTGATGAATACCTCTGTTGATTCACGCGGCGGTGCCTGGCTTGGCGTAATTGCGCTGGCGCTGGCAGCCTTTATCTTCAATACCACTGAATTCGTACCGGTGGCGCTGCTCAGTGACATCGGCAAAACCTTCGAGATGTCGCCAGCTCAGGTGGGCATCATGCTGACCATCTATGCCTGGGTCGTGGCGCTCATTTCGCTCCCCATGATGCTGTTCACGCGTAATATCGAGCGGCGGCGGCTGCTGATTCTGGTTTTTGCAGTATTCGTCGCCAGTCATATCCTATCGGGCTTCGCCTGGAGCTTCACTGTATTGATTGTGAGCCGTATCGGCATCGCCATTGCACATGCGGTCTTCTGGTCCATCACGGCGTCGCTGGCTGTACGCATTGCTCCTGAGGGCAAGCAGACGCAGGCTTTGAGCCTTTTGGCAACCGGTACGTGTCTTGCCATGGTCCTGGGTATTCCGCTAGGGCGGGTGTTGGGAGAAACCCTGGGATGGCGGGCAACTTTCGTGGCGATTGCGGTCTTTGCTACCGGTATAGTGATCTGGCTGGCCAGGGCATTGCCGTTGCTGCCAAGCCATAATTCCGGTTCCCTGAGCAGCTTGCCCGTGCTCTTCAAGCGGCCTGCCCTAGTCTGTATCTATATCCTGACAGTGCTCGTGGTAACGGCCCATTTCACAGGTTATAGCTACATTGAGCCCTTCGCTCAGGAGATCGCCCATCTGAGTGGAAACATGACAACGGTTCTGCTGCTCCTGTTTGGTGGCGCTGGTGTCATAGGCTCCGTCCTGTTCAGCCGGTACAGCATCATGTATCCCAATGGCTTTTTGATCTCGGCCATTGCGGGTATCACCATCTCTCTGTTGGTGCTGCGGCCGTTTGCCCAGCACGCCTATCTATTAGGCGGGCTGAGTGTCGTCTGGGGCGTTGCGATCATGTGTTTCGGTCTTGCCTTGCAAGCCAAGGTGCTAGCGCTGGCCAAGGATGCCACTGACGTGGCGATGGCCCTGTTCTCGGGTATTTATAACATTGGAATTGGCGGTGGGGCCCTTATGGGTAGCGTTGTAGGGACTCAGCTTGGGCTCATCCATATTGGTGTCGTAGGCGGTCTGCTGGCATTTGCCGGTTTGGCGTTCTGCTACATCATGACACTCAGGTTTTCCAAGCAGCTCAACGCCAATCCGCTATAAATTAAGTGATGTGCCGAGGTGCCTGCTGGCTCTCGGCACATCACTGCTAACGGCCACGCGCCGAGCGAGACGCGCGTCTTCCTTCTGCTTCTCCCTGCTTTTCACGTCCGCTCTGATTTCCTCGTCCCAGGCTTGAACGACGAGGGCGTTTGCGCCTGGAGAGCTCTCGTGTAATGGCTTCGTTCAGCAAGGTGCGGTGCTCTTCACCACGCTCGATGTCCGGGAAATATTCCGGTAATGTACGTGCAAGGTGCAGGTAGGTCTCCACGATATGCAGCGAGCTTTCCAGCGTTGCAAGATCTGATTCAAGAATCAGGCGTGGCAGCTCAATGACCTTTTCTTGGGCAACCTTTTTCAACCAGTGTTGTGCAAAGCTGCTGGCAGGGCTTTCCAGGCCTCCCCGAATAGGAGTGCAGGCGAAAATCCAGCGTAGCCAGAGGGGAATGCGTGGATCATCGATTGCCTTGATCCAGTCAGCCAGCTCATCGGGCAATACAGATACAAACGCATCGCCATAATTGATGTTTCGGTTGAACGTCAGCCACGCTCTGAGCAGGCTGGGTTCATTCATCAGCTCGGAAATGGCTTTCAGGTGATCGATAGAAGGCCGCACCTGAAACTGAGACAAGTCTACTGGCTTGTCGGGACTGTTGAACAACCGTTTGATGGACTTGAGTACGTGTGGCTCCAAGGCAGTGATAACGCCTTCGTCATGATGGCCAAAGCGTCCGGCGCGCCCGCCAATCTGCTTGACCTCCTGTACGTTGAGCTGCCGCACCTGAATGCCGTCAAACTTTTCATCCGTGTAAAAGCACAGGGTATGGGCCGGTAGGTTAAGGCCCATGCCCACCGCATCGGTTGCTACCATGATGTCTGCTTCACCTTCGCGAAACCGGCGTGCCTGTTCGCGCCGTACTTCTGGAGACAAGGCACCGTAAACCACCGAAACCGTTTTGCCTGTCATCTCCAGCATTGCCTTGAGATCCAGCACCGTACGACGGCTGAAAGCCACCAGCATCGATCCGGGCTCCAGATTCTTCAGGCTGGTAGAGTGTCTCGAAACCTCGACAGGGGAGAGCCGCTTGGTGCGCTTGATGATCAGGCGGTCTTCGCACAAGTCGCATAGCGTTTTTAGGGATGGCTCGATCAGCGGTGGCCCAGTCATGATCAACTCAGGCGTATAAGCGCTGACGAGCGCGTCTACCCAGGCCCAGCCTCGTTGCGAATCGGCCATCATCTGCACTTCATCCACCACGACCACATCCCAGCGCTTCTGGCGAAAGCGTGCAAACTCCTCAACTGTGCAGCAAAAATGCGTCGCACCTTCCCGGATAATTTCTTCTTCACCGGTTACAAGCGAGCAGGGTATGCCCATGGACTCGATGCGCTCCTGATTTTCCAGGGCCATCAGGCGCAGCGGTGAAAGGTAGATACCGTGGGTAACCGAAGTCATCGCTTCTATGGACTGGTGCGTTTTGCCACTGTTGGTAGGGCCGAGCAGGGCAATCCACTTACGCGTTAATTGGCGAGCCGGATACAGCTTGTGATAATGCAAAAAGCGCGGATCATTCTGCAGGAGCGTAGCGAAGGCCATTTTCTCCTTGTAGTTGCGCAACGTACTACGAATCGTCTTGCGCAGCCGACCGGTGTCCTGCATGAACAGCTCTGTCAATCGATGCTGACCCAGTTGCAGCAGGTCAAAGTCGCCAGCTTCTTCAAGGACCATATTGAACTTGGCCAGAACTTCCTGCCGGTCTTCATCCTTCAGGGTCAGGACTTCTTCCTCGCTGAGAATATGGCCTTGGTTTGCCGGTATCCGGCGCTGTATATCCAATGCCAGATCGCCGTGGCGCAACTCAACTACAAAGCGCAGCTCATGGCGAACCTCATTGATGATCTCGACCGCATGTTCCAGAAAGTCATCAATACGTGAAAGCTCCGGCCGTAGCCGCTCAAGCACTTCCAGTCGATCGTCTTCGCTCATCTCCCTGAACGGGCGCTCCAGGATGCGTAGCCGCTCCTGCACATAATGCTCCATAGCTTGCCGAGCCTGATCCTCGAATGCCTCATGAGAATCACTGTCTTCCAGGCGTAACGTCCACTCTGGCTCGATCAAGAGCTGTACTGAACCCAACGAGACGATCTTTTCAGCGCCAAAAATATCAATAAGGCACCTATAGTCGCTGCTGTCGCGTAACAAGATACGCCCTAGCAACCGCTCTGGATCAGGCTCATCCATAGTCGCCTCGATGGTGCCGGCATCTAGCCCTAACCAGAAACCCTTAGCGGCACGACCCAGGTTGGGAATGGCATACCCAATATAGGGCTTGTACCACTCTTCCTGATGATGCTTCTTGGGGGTGAAATCGGGATACCGCCCGGTTGCCCACTCAATAAACCGCTTGAGACGTTCAAGGCGGAGCGCTTTACGCTGTCTATAGTCACCTTTAGGCATTGCAGGGACTTCCCGAAAATCAGTGAGTTATGACGTTAGGACAAGATTGTGCGGTCTTTGGTCGTTTCATGCGACTGATGGAGGGCTGAGAAAGAGAGCAAGCAACTGAGCAGCTCATCACAAATGTGATGTTAGGGTGCCATCTTCAAGAACGGCTCAACTATCGCTGCACTCAAACCTTTGTATGCAGTAAGACCTGATCCAGCCAGTGCTTTTGCTTTCCAAAAACTAAGGGTTGCCTGAATAGATGCACGCCGCGATTGGATAACCAGGCGCAGCATTTACAGGCAGACCAATAATAAAGAAGGGTTCAAGCATGCTTATCGATTCAAAACGTTTGCTGCTGTTCTTCTGTCTGCTAGTGGGTTGCGTGGCCTGCCAGGATAAAAAAGCGGAGGCCGTTCCAATCAAGGAGGCGAAGCAAGCGCCCAAGCCATTCGAACAGAAGGGCAAAGCTTCATACTACTCCCAGAAGTTTCATGGCAGAGAAACGGCCAGCGGTGAGACATTCAATAACAACACGCTGGTCGCTGCCCATAAAACGCTTCCTTTGGGCTCCAAAGTACGTGTCACCAATCTGGAAAACAACAAACAGGTGGTGGTGCGGATTACCGACCGGGGCCCCTTTATCCGTGGCCGCATTATCGACTTGTCTCGCGCGGCCGCTAAGCGGGTCGACCTGGTGGAGAACGGCACAGGGCCAGTCAAAATCGAGCGAATCGATTAAAACCCAGAGGTGTAGGACCTAGGGCATTTGCTCAAAGAAAGCTTTAAGCAAACGCCCTCAAAACTCTATTCAAATGTCAGCGCAGCGCTTTAATTGCAGCGCCCAAGAATGCATAGGTCTCCATTTCCTGCTTATCCATTTCGGGTTTAGGCCAAGCGCTCCACACCACGGCAACGACACCTTCCTTACGGTTGATATACAGGAACTGCCCAAAGATCCCTTGTGCCTCGAACGCTCCGCCCTCATGGCCGGGCAGGGCGTGGGTGCCTACAGGGAATGTCCACCATTGATAACCATAACCCAAGGGATACTCGCCCTCGTATAGCTTTCCGGGAGCCAGATAGGATGCTGGGTCTACACGAGTCGCCTGATCAATCCAGCCCGCCGGCAGGATACGCTCACCGTTGATCACACCATCATTGAGAATGAACTGCCCAAAACGACCATAATCCCTCAAGGTAGCCGAGAAGCCGCTGCTGCCGATTTCCTGGCCTGCTCTTGCGTCGAGCTGCCAAAAGGCGTCGCGCTCCATACCCATACGTGCCCAGATACGCTCGGAGAGATAGTCACTCGTAGTCATGCCCGTTACGGCATGAACCAACTCACTCTGAAGGTGCGACTCACCGGTGCTGTACTTGAAGGCTGTACCGGGCGCCGAGGCACGCTTGAGTCCTGACAATTGCTTTAACAATTCGCCGGGCTTATTAGCGAGCTGAAGCTCAAACATTCGACGCCGATCCGACGTGGGATCACGATAGGTTTCGTTCCAGGCAGCCCCTGAACTCATCTGCAATACCTGCTCTATCGTCACGTTGTCATAGGCGCCACCCGATAGTTGTGGCAGATAACGTGCAATAGGCTCCTTCACACTCTTGATTCGCCCCTGTTGTACCGCCGCTCCAACAAGGGAAGAGGAGATGGATTTCACTACGCTGAATGACGTCCAGCGCGTCTCTTTTGTATTTCCCAGGCCGTACCGCTCAAGAGCGATTTTGCCGTTCTTGATGATCAACAACCCACCCACGTAATTGCGTTGCATGAACTCATCAACACCCAGCGTGCCATCATCCGTTTGGTAGCACACATTGATCTCGTGCTGGCGTGGCAGCGGATAAACTGCCGGACCGCGGTGTACCTCGCGTGTGAAGAAGAGCTGATCCATATGCCGATACGTTCCGGGCTGGTAAGCCGGCGGTAAATCATAAAGATCCTGAGCGCGCCCAATTAGCTCGGGTTTAGACGTTTGGGTATCGGCCTGTGGTGTAGAGCAGCCTGCTATAAACAAGGCAAGAAGGGAGAGGGCGGCAGTCTTTGGAATAATTGTCATGACTATTCTCGCAGTGGCTATGGAGTAGGCCCGCGTAAAGCGCAGCGGTAACGGCTGACTGCTAAGAGCTGACTACAAGCGGGACGGTTCCTGAGAAGGTGTGACAAATACCTTAGGATGGGTTGAGCGGAGCGATATCCATCCCTTGTTAAGCAGGACCATCCTCACTTAATTGATTAAGTGAGGTTTAGATGCGCTGCAGAATGATTGCCGAGGGACATGCCGCTCGGATCTAATAAGCTAGTCTCGTATAGGGAAAGTAAAAGCAGCAGAAGAAGGCTTAATGATTAGTTTTTATAAAAAGCCCCGCACTAGGCGGGGCTTTTATTAGCTTGCTTCTAACACCTATACCGGCGTAAGACCAATTTTTGCTGGGGCAAGAGGCTATCAATCCCAGCTCAACGCCCCGCCAGTCTGATACTCAATCACGCGTGTCTCGAAGAAGTTCTTTTCTTTCTTCAAGTCCATGATTTCGCTCATCCACGGGAAGGGGTTAGTAGTACCTGGGTACTCTTCCTTCAGGCCGATTTGGGTCAGGCGGCGGTTGGCGATGAACTTCAGATAGTCTTCCATCATGGCCGCGTTCATGCCCAGTACGCCGCGGGGCATGGTGTCGCGCGCGTATTCGATTTCGAGCTGAGTGCCCTGAAGAATCATCTGGGTGGCTTCGTCCTTCATCTGGGCATCCCACAGGTGCGGGTTTTCGATCTTGATCTGGTTGATCATGTCGATGCCAAAGTTCAGGTGCATAGACTCGTCACGCAGGATGTACTGGAACTGCTCGGCAGTACCGGTCATCTTGTTGCGGCGGCCCATGGAAAGGATCTGGGTGAAACCGCAGTAGAAGAAGATGCCTTCCAGTACGCAGTAGTACGCGATCAGGTTCTTGAGGAACTGGCGATCCGTCTCGGGTGTGCCGGTCTTGAATTCCGGATCAGAGATGGAGCGGGTGTACTTGAGGCCCCAGGAGGCTTTTTTCGCAACCGATGGAATCTCATGGTACATGTTGAAGATTTCGCCTTCGTCCATGCCCAGGGACTCAATGCAGTACTGGTACGCGTGGGTATGGATCGCCTCTTCGAACGCCTGCCGCAGGATGTACTGGCGGCACTCGGGGTTGGTGATTAGGCGATATACGGCCAACACAAGGTTGTTGGCAACCAGGGAGTCGGCGGTGGAGAAGAAGCCCAGGTTACGCTTCACGATGCGGCGCTCGTCTTCAGAGAGGCCGTCAGCGCTCTTCCACAGGGCGATGTCCCCGGTCATGTTGACTTCCTGCGGCATCCAGTGGTTGGCGCAGCCGTCCAGGTACTTCTGCCAGGCCCAGTCGTACTTGAAGGGTACGAGCTGGTTCAAGTCGGCGCGGGCATTGATCATTTGCTTGTCGCCTACCTGTACACGGGCAGCGGAGCCTTCCAGATCATCCAGGCCTTCTTGAATGTCGAGATCGTTCAGTGCGGCCTTGGCGCGGGCTACGGCGTCAGAGTCGGCGGCATCTACGGCGCGTGCTTCGTTGGCAGCAGCACCGCCTACGCTATCCAGTTTTTCCAGCGGCATGTCGCCGTCCTGCTGTGCAGTGGCAGGGGTGGCGGTTGCTTCTTCGTCTTTGTCGAATTCGTCCCAGCTCAGCATGGTGTGTTCTCCTGCTTGAGGACCGGCACTCGGCCAGTCGGTAAAATCTAGATGTCTTTTAGAGTGCACATGGGGCACGGTGTTTGATCGGACGTCACACGTTTAAGCAGCGGATGACTGTACTATGTGGTTACGCCCCAATCATGCCTGCTCTGCCAAGGTGAGCCCCTGTAATCATGCTCAAGGCAGGGACAGGCCAATCGGTCTCGTGAGGCCGACTTTCAGTACTTGTTGTGTTTGGATTTACGTTCGGGGAGGGTGGTAAACCCCTCCCCGAATCCTCTCCGAAGAGAGGGCTTATGGCTTACTGACAGGCTTCGCAGTCGGGGTCGTCGATGCTGCAGGCCTTGGGCACTGGTGCCGGAGCCGGAGCGGGTGCCGCCTCGGCTTTTTGTGCTGGCGCCGGTGAGGCACTGGCTTGTACGCCGGTGATCGGATCCGCACTAACGGCATTCAGCTTGCCGGTGTTGATGGTGGACTTCTCGGTGCTGGTAGCAGCCAGGGCACGGAGGTAATAGGTGGTCTTCAGACCACGGAACCACGCCATGCGATAGGTCACGTCCAGCTTCTTGCCCGAGGCGCCAGCGATGTAGAGGTTCAGGGACTGTGCCTGATCGATCCACTTCTGACGGCGGCTCGCTGCTTCCACGATCCAACGGGTTTCGACTTCAAACGCGGTAGCGTACAGGTCCTTCAGGTCTTGCGGGATGCGCTCGATCTGCTGGACGGAGCCGTCGTAGTACTTGAGGTCGTTGACCATGACTGGATCCCACAGGCCGCGTGCTTTCAAGTCACGCACCAGGTAGGGGTTGATCACGGTGAACTCGCCCGACAGGTTCGATTTCACGTACAGGTTCTGGTAAGTCGGCTCGATGGACTGCGATACGCCGGTAATGTTGGCGATGGTTGCAGTCGGCGCGATGGCCATGATGTTCGAGTTACGAATACCCTTCTTAACGCGCTCGCGAATCGGCGCCCAATCCAGCGTCTCGGACAGGTCGACTTCAATGTACTTGGAGCCACGCTCTTCGATCAGCATCTTTTCAGAGTCGATCGGCAGAATGCCCTTGGACCACAGCGAGCCTTCGAACGTCTCGTAGCTGCCACGCTCGTCGGCCAGGTCACAGGACGCCTGGATCGCAAAGTAGCTGATCGCTTCCATGGACTTGTCGGCGAACTCGACGGCGGCATCTGAGCCATAGGCGATGTGCTGGAGGTACAACGCATCCTGGAAGCCCATGATGCCCATGCCCACCGGACGGTGCTTCAGGTTGGAGTTGCGAGCCTGAGGAACCGAGTAGTAGTTGATGTCGATAACGTTATCGAGCATGCGCACGGCAGTCTTTACAGTACGGCCGATTTTCTCGATGTCCAGCTTGCCTTCGACGATGTGGTTCACCAGGTTGATCGAACCCAGGTTACATACAGCGATCTCGTCCTTGTTGGTGTTCAAGGTGATCTCGGTGCACAGGTTGGAGCTGTGAACCACGCCCACGTGCTGCTGCGGGCTGCGCAGGTTGCATGGGTCCTTGAAGGTCAACCAGGGATGGCCGGTTTCGAACAGCATGGACAACATCTTGCGCCACAGATCCTTGGCCTTGATGGTCTTGTACAGCTTGATCTTGCCGTATTCGATTAGGGCTTCGTAATACTCATAACGCTCTTCGAATGCCTTGCCGTACAGGTCGTGCAGATCCGGTACATCGGAAGGGGAGAACAGAGTCCAGTTGCCGTCATCGAATACACGCTTCATGAACAGATCCGGAATCCAGTTCGCGGTGTTCATGTCGTGAGTACGGCGGCGGTCGTCACCGGTGTTCTTGCGCAGCTCGAGGAACTCTTCGATATCCAGGTGCCAGGTTTCCAGGTACGCACAGACGGCGCCCTTGCGCTTGCCGCCCTGGTTAACGGCTACGGCGGTGTCGTTCACTACCTTCAGGAACGGAACAACGCCCTGGGACTTGCCGTTGGTGCCCTTGATGTAGGAGCCCAATGCACGTACCGGAGTCCAGTCATTACCCAGGCCGCCCGCGAATTTGGACAACATGGCGTTATCGTGAATCGCGCCGTAGATGCCCGACAGATCATCCGGGACGGTAGTCAGGTAGCAGCTGGACAGCTGTGGGCGCAGGGTGCCGGCGTTGAACAGGGTCGGTGTGGACGCCATGTAGTCAAAGCTGGACAGCAGGTTGTAGAACTCGATTGCCCGCGCTTCCTTATCGGCTTCCATATGGGACAAGCCCATGGCGACGCGCATGAAAAACAGCTGCGGCAGCTCGAAGCGGGTACCGTTGCTGTGCAGGAAGTAGCGGTCGTACAGCGTCTGCAGGCCGAGGTAGGTGAATTGGCCGTCACGCTCGTGGTTGATCGCCTTGCCCAGCTTTTCCAGGTCGAAGCTTGCCAGTTTCGGGTCCAGCAGCTCCAGCTCTACGCCTTTGGCAACGTAGGCGGGCAGGGCTTTGGCGTACAGGTCGGCCATCTCATGGTGAGTGGCGCTTTCTGCAACGCTTAGGAAGGACAGACCTTCCGCACGCAGGCTGTCGAGTAGCAGGCGGGCTGTAACGAAGGAGTAGTTCGGCTCGCGCTCAACTAGCGTACGCGCCGTCATGACCAGTGCGGTATTAACGTCTTTTTCGGCTACGCCGTCGTACAGGTTCTTCAGTGTTTCGCGCTGGATCAGCTCGCCGTTGACTTCGGCCAGGCCTTCACATGCTTCGGAGATGATGGTGTTCAGGCGACCCATGTCCAGCGGAAGCAGAGTACCGTCAGCCTTGGTTACGCGGATGCTTGGATGCGGCTCTGCCACTTCAGCAACGGCGCGCTTGCGCTCCTGGGCACGTGCTTCGCGATAGATCACGTAATCACGAGCCACTTTTTGTTCGCCGGCACGCATCAGAGCCAATTCGACCTGATCCTGAATTTCTTCGATGTGAATCGTACCACCGGAAGGCATGCGACGCTTGAAGGTCGCTGTGACCTGCTCGGTCAGACGCTTTACCGTGTTATGGATACGTGAGGAGGCCGCAGCAGTACCGCCTTCAACGGCCAGGAATGCCTTGGTGATGGCAACGGTGATCTTGTCGTCAGTGTAGGGAACGACTGTGCCGTTACGCTTGATGACACGCAGTTGGCCGGGAGCAGTGGCCTTGACGTCCAGGTTGTTGTCGTCGGCCGGGAAGCCGTCGGTCGTTGCTTTCTCGCGGGACAGATCAGTCTGCATGCGGGTTCGTCTCCTAACGTTATAAGTACGATGGAGCCTCTACGGCTCCTATCTTTAAGCGTTTTGCAAAACGGCGCCGGGTTGGCTTTGCAAAACGCTCACACCAGACACGGCTTATGGCCAGGCCCGTTAATCACTCAAACATGAGCCATAAAGCGTTAAAGGCTCAAAAAACGATTCAATACCAGCCGGCGGCTAACCACATCATGTAGTGGTAGGGGCTGTATGGGCTTCGGGGAGGAATAGCGGGTTGGCTGGTCTCCGAAGCTGCGTCAATCGTCATTGAAAAAGAGCTTCGACCAACCGGAGGCTGAACGCTTGACGGGTTGACAAGTTTTACTTTGTCTAGTGTCCGGTTGCTCGGCGAACCCCAATATATAGGGATGTTCGTTAAAGCGAGGTACAAGATAATGCGCTAGCGGCTGCTTTGCAAGTTGATAAAACGCCACAGCCTGTGGATAAAAAGTGGGTAATTTTGGGATATGTCGACGCAGGTCGCATGGCTTCTGAGGTTCGCCGTCAGTCGCGTTTTCCGCATCTTTTCGTCAGAGCAGGCAAATGAAATTTCGTTCAAACGTTAACACTATATGTAGTGGTGCTTTTATGACTGGATGCGATAGAGATAAGCAAGAGAAGTCAAGTAGAAAAACGCTTCTTTAAGAGCAATAAAATGAGTCCCGCTAAGGGACGGGACGAGTCTTCTGACGAAGGATGTAGATTGTCACGCAGGCCGAGCTGACCACCATGAACACGCGTGCCCAGAAATAGGGTACTAGCCAGCTGGAGATTCCAATACTGATCCACATGGTGAAAATGGCGTAGATTTTTCCCTTGAGCGGAATCCCTTCACCCTCCAGATAATCCTTGATCCAGGGGCCTAGCCGAGGATGGTTGACCAGCCAGCCATAGAAGCGCTCCGAGCTGCGCATAAAGCAGCCCGCTGCGAGGAGGAGAAAAGGGGTGGTTGGTAAAAGAGGCAGAAAAATGCCAATCACGCCCAAGGCAACACTGACCCAGCCCAGCGTCAGCAGGCTATAACGGACCCAGGGCCGCCGGCTGACGCGTACATCTCGTTCAGGCATTCGATGTTGAGAGCCTCAGTGACGAGGCTTTAGCAACGCTGGCTTTTCTTCAGGGGCATGGCACAGCAGGAACAGCTGCGTCAGGATTTCCGGAATCTGCGAGACCATGTTGTCGACCAGCTCAGGGTCTTCAGCGATATCGCTGAATTCAGCCTGTTCTTCGAAAAGGCCTGAACCAACCATGATGGGCAACAGCAGCTCGCTGACTTCTTCCTCGGCCTGCTCGAACCAGACGGCTTCACGCAGGAAGACGCCTTCCATGAATCCGATACACCAGCCGCGCAGGTCGGAGTCATCTGGATCGTCGCCTAGCTCCAAGTCGCATGGAAGCTCAAGCTCCTCATCGCTGCCCA
>NZ_BDAE01000016.1 GCF_002091675.1 Pseudomonas luteola NBRC 103146
AAGCGTGGCTACATTGGTGAGTTCGGCGTACCGGATAACAACCCGCGCTGGAACATCCTGATGGACAACATGCTGGCCTACCTGAAAGAAAATTGCGTACCGGCGTCCTACTGGGCGGCAGGTCCGGGCTGGGGCAATTATTTCATGTCAGTTGAGCCTATCAATGGTGTAGAGCGTCCGCAGTGGCCGACGCTCAAGAAGTACATGGACAGCAGCAGCTGTACGGAAATAGGCCCTAAGAAAGCAGCAACAACTTCGCCTGCACCTACACCGACCATTGTTGCGCCGGCACCATCCACTACGACGGGTTCCGTGACCAGCACCATCAACAATTTTACCAACACCGATTGGCTCAATGGTGTGTATCGTAAGAAGGCTGGCTTCTCAGTACCGGGCACGACCGCCAACAAAGCCGCCTTTCAGGTGGGCAAGTCGGTTAAGCTAGCGGATGGTCAGGTCCGCAAGATTACCTATGTGCAGGCTGGCACTAATCTAGGTGTCTATGTTGATGGCGCGGCAGTCAATGGATCGGTCGTAGGTTATCCCAAGACGCTGACTGTTTTGTCTAAATAACAACAGTCTCTTACCTACGGGCTGTGATGGATTGTATCTGGAGCTAGGGACAGCTCCTTATCTTTACTTTTTCTCCCTCCGTAATAGGCCAGGTGCGTTCGTATCAGACGCGTATTTTGCCAGCCCATACCAGATTCCCTATGTAAGACAACAAAACGGCATTCTCTAGCAGCTACATAAGCTGATCGTAATTGCCTCGCTATGCATCATCTCTCCTGTAATCCCTTCTGAGTCAACCTATCTGCTTGATCTGGCTTTACTGGCATCCCTTAAAGGAAGAGGCCGGGTATAAGCCCAGCCTTTTCCTTTATTAAAGATGAATCAGGTCATGCCTCTCATTCCTCTGGCGCCAGACAACGACTCAAGCCGCGTTGGGTATGGATACGGTACCGCTGCGATTTCGTCAGTAGCTCTGGCTGTATGTTGATAGTGTGTTTTGAGTGCCTGTAGGGCGAGAAGAAAAGCCGTAGGTGCTTGATACTCGAACACACCTACCAACGGCCACATGGCAAGGTTGGCCAGAAAGAACGCCAGCGTAAAGTCCAAGTTGGGATTTAACTTTGTTGCAACCCTGTAGTGGATGAACAAGCCAATCGGAATAATGGCAAATGTCAGGAATCCGAAGCGGAATAAGGTACCAATTACCCCTACGTCAGACAGAAAGAAGTAGTTGCTGAAGAACCGTTTGAACCCATCATTCCACATCAGGCTCAAGCTGCCGCTAGGAACCCAATTGTATTCATGCAAATGGTTCATGATGGCGGCAATGGTGTTTTCCCGTACATTGTCCGTAGGCCCGCTCTCCACCGATTGCATATAGAAGTCAAGGTTGAGCCCCAAGCTATCGAGGATATGCGGGTTCACCAATATCGGAAAGAGCGCAATGCTACCCAGGATCATGGGCATCACCATGCGGCTTTTCAGACACATCGCGGTAAAGAGAAAGCAGATCACGATGACCTGTCTTGTCTGCATGACAAAGACAATCGTGGCCAGAAAGACAAACGCCAGGATGCCATAGAGCACTTTTGACTTTGGAGCGCCGTTCAGGGGAGATCGTCCATGCCCCATGAAATAGACGCTAAGGCAGTAGGAGAAGATGATGGCCGCTGCGCCGGGCGAGGCACGCCCGGGACGACTAAGGTCAAGCACCTGCTCACGAAGATCGGGCAGCACGCCTGCATAGGAAAGCCAGGAAAGCCCAACGGAGATGAGACCGACCAGCAGTATCAGCTGCTCGAATTGGGTAGCGGTTACACGCTTTGCAAAATAGACAATAACGAAAAAGCTGAAGCAGAACAGAACACGACGCTCTTCAATCAATCCATAGAACAGCGGCTGCCCATAAAAAAGATTTGAAAATAACGCGGGCAGAAAACAGAACACAAACGCAGAAAAAAGGCAAAAACTCAAGCCGAGGTTGTAGTCCTGCTTGTTGGCAGGAGGCGTACCTGTAAGAAGAAGCGCTGTAAAACCTAAGCATATCGCAAGATACAATTCACTAACGTACTTTACGCCAATAGGGTTTGTGTGCCCTTGCTCGAACACACCAAATTGAAAAATAAGAAGAATAAACAAACATACGTAATAGACGTTACGCTTGCTAACCGTGATCATTAATTTTATGTCCTTTACATGCGGTTTGTTTTCGAAACCACCAAGCGTGCCAACCCACACCAATCTGTTGAGGGATCATAAAGCTAGTGGCGACGCAGACGCTGTCAAGGCAGGCAATGGACTACTTAGATCAATGCTTGAAACAGACAAGCTTAGTATTGCGGGCAATTATTACCGTCATATTGGCTCAAATAACCAGACTACTGTGACGGTACGAGTGATTTCGAAAGAATACTGGCTATTTGCCTTCTATTGATAAATAACTTATAAATCATCAAAACAAATTCATAGTACGTTCAATACAAAAGCAATTGACAAAAAACCTTGGTTTTGTGAGTTTGCCAGCATAAATACTTTGAATTAGTTCTCTTCTTTAGTAATAGATCACCCCTCCCGCAGCTTATTAGGACCTTTTTAACCAAGGCTCACTAAAGGACCCGCATAGCGATCAGATGCAGGGTGGAGGCGGAGCATAAGAAAGGCTTTGACTGGGCAGGAAAACCTTTAGACGAGCGGGAAGAGTCTTCAAGAATCTCTTGAAGTAGCCTGACTCTAACTAGATAACACCCAACGATGTAGCCGATTCTATGAATGCCTTGATCATGCTTGTTGACTCGGCCCGTGACCGTTATCAAGTCGATACCTTACTAAAACCTGACGGGACACTGGTTATTACCGCACTACCTGTTGAAGGAGGCTATCCACTTGAGTGGATCTTAACGCCTGACCAGGCGCGTAACCGTCTGCTTTTGGAAACGGTCCTGATGGATATCCAGCGTCGGCTTAACCAGCCGGCATCCAATAGCCATGAATTTACCCATGATGATGATCCATTACATCATGGCTCGCTCGGGTAGTAATTATTTACCCCTCTTTATCACAGTGCTTTTACAGTGCTTCTCATGTTCCTTGCCACACTTGCAGCACAAAGCACTTCTAGTGTGACGTCCGTACCGGATGGGCTAAACGCGTGTTGCACCTCTCCATCTTAGTGGGTAGCCACATGGAAGGTTCTCTGATTTTGCCTTTTGTCACCATTACAGGACGTCCAACTCGCATGATGCGTAAATCTCCTTTTCCGCCTATGTCTTGCGCCTTGCTTTCTGCCGGCGGGAGATGGGGTGCATGCCCGCTCATATGATTGGACCGGCACAACCCTAAGGCCCCGAAAACCTAGCCATCTGCATTGCACACATTGACCACCGTCACTACTAAACCTCTGGGCATAGGGTTGGGCTCTCCATAATTTACGGCTTCGTGCGCTAACCGGTGGGCAGATGCATATCACTTCGGAAACGGGGCAAGGAATACGGGTATGTCTATATTTGACTCGCGCAGAAGAAAAGGCCGTAAATACCGCAAGTGAGCCCATTCAAGAACAGTTGCTCCTTATCGTTACTGGCGGGGCAGTACGGGTTGTGGATTACGAGCCGACTATCCGTATGCTGGTCGTGGAGATTCTTGAAGAACTCGGCTACCACGCCCTGATAGCTGAAGATGGCGCTTCTGGCTAGGCAATCCTGCAATCCGATACCGCTATCGGCCTGTTAGTTTCCGATGTTGGGCTAACGGAAGACAGATGGCTGATGCCGCGTATTAGCCGCCCTGACCTCAAGGTGCTATTTATCACAGGTTATGCTGAGAGCGCTGTGGTAGGCGATGGAAACCTGGAAATCGACACGCCTATTATGACCAGTCCCTTCACGGTCGATATATTGACCGAGCGAATCTAACAGTTGATTGAAGGTAGTTAACTGGCGGTTTTTCAGCTCCTTCTTGGACGGGTCATCTTTATAGTTGGACAGGCTATGCTCTACCAGCTTGAGCACACTGCAGACTCTGCATTCATAGCTGCGCCTGGTAGTTAGCTTTTTAGGAATGTCGCAGTAGAAAACAGGTAGCTGGTAGAGGTTCGCTTTCAAGAACGCTTGAGCCATGGATGCAGTGAGCTTTATCCGTCACTGAATAAATTCAAGCCTCAAGACTGACCGCCGATACATGTCATCAGACAACAAAAATTCGGCGTGCTTTCGCCTCTACTTTTGCGGATGACAAATATGCTACTACGCAGTTGGAACATAGCCCCCCGGGCTGCGCTTGGGTTTGGCCTGATCGCGCTGATGGTTGCTTTTCTAGGTATTTTCTCGCTAGGCAAGATGTCCAACATCCGTGACCGTAGTGTGGCTATAGAAGCAGAATGGGTACCCAGCATCCGCATCGTAGATAGCATCCGGGAAAACATGCTGCGTATTCGCACCATTTCCTTGCGCATGGCGCTTGATCCCGACCCTAAAAGCATTGACACCTATGCCAGCCAGTATGAGGCCCGTAATAAGGTTTTGATGGATAACATCAAAGCGTTTGAGGCCTTTGTCGATACGCCCGAAGAGCAACGCCTGTACGGACAATTCAAACAGGATTTTGCAGTCTACCAGCAGGGTATGACCAACTCGTTTGTCCTGGCCCGCCAAGGCGATACTGTCGCCCTGAATAAACTCACTCTGGTTGACATGAAGCCTGTCATCGATGGCACTGGCAAGACATTGGGCGAGCTGGGAGACTACTATGCACAAGGGATCGAGCGCGAAGGAAAGAGTTCGGCGGATCAATACGCCAGCTCTCGCGCCATTGTTATCCTCGTGATTGCCTTGGCGGCCCTAGCTACCGTGCTTATGGCCTGGCTTCTGACGCAAAGTATCGTCAGGCCCCTGCAGAGTGCTGTGCGCGCCGCACAACAGGTTGCCAAAGGAGACCTGACCACTCACATTGAAGTCAGCGGTAGCGATGAGGTCAATCAGCTTCAGGTAGCACTGCGCCAGATGCAGGACAATCTGCGTAACACCCTGGCTCAGATTTCAGGGTCATCAACCCAACTGGCGGCAGCAGCTGATGAACTCAACGCAGTGACCGAAGAAGCCAGCCGCGGCTTGCAACAGCAAAACGATGAGATTGAGCAGGCCGCTACCGCTGTAAACGAGATGAGCGCAGCGGTTGATGAGGTAGCACGTAACGCAGTATCGACATCTGAGGCCTCCAAGACCTCGACCCAGTCAGCACAGGCCGGTCATGTTCGAGTCAATGAAACCATTACAGCCATCACAGACCTGTCGGAAGAGGTTCAGTCTACCTCCGTACTGGTAAGACAACTTGCCGATCGATCGCAGGAAATTGGCAAGGTGCTGGATGTTATTCGTGCCATTGCAGAACAAACCAATCTACTGGCGCTGAATGCTGCGATCGAAGCTGCCCGTGCAGGCGAATCCGGCCGAGGTTTTGCTGTAGTGGCTGACGAGGTAAGAGCGCTCGCTCATCGTACGCAACAGTCGACGCTTGAAATCGAGCAAATGGTCTCTGGCATGCGCAACGGCGCAAGTCAGGCTTTGAACTCCATGCAGATCAGCAGCACTCGCGCTCATTCCACACGGGAGCTGGCAGAAAGTGCAGGCCAGGCGCTAAGCGAGATTACGTCGTCGATCAGCGAAATGTATGAGCGTAACCTGGTAATTGCCAGCGCAGCCGAAGAGCAGGCTCAGGTGGCCAGGGAAGTTGACCGTAACCTTGTCAATATCCGTGATCTATCCGTGCAGTCTGCCACAGGCGCGCATCAAACCAGCGCGTCCAGCCATGAGCTTTCACGTCTGGCAGCTGAGCTTAATTCTTTGGTAAATCGCTTCAAGGTCTGATCGTTCATTCCTTGATTGCTTTACAACAGAAAAACTTAAAGCCCTCCTTAACAGAGGGCTTTTGTGTTGAAAGCTGGCCAGATCTTCAGATGGATTGCTCTTTACGAGGGAAACAGTGGCCTATGCTTAAGCTAAGCATGAGGCACACTCCATGAACCTGATAGCTGACAAACTTGCACGTCTTGATCCGCCGCTTAAGTTCCTTTTTGAACCACGCGGCACAGACATGCTTTTGACCTTGATCGACCCGGCCGTTCCTGCACGCGTGCAGCGCCGCCTCGATCCTAAGCTCATGATGAATAAGGATGCGCTAAACCTAACCCTGGTTTATGCCGTCAATGAACTACGTGCAAAAGGCTCCCATGTGCCTTTGGAGAAGGATTACATTTTTATCTGATACCTCTTCGACCCACCAAATGGAACCTGGTGCTTCTATCGCCTATCCTCTCAGAGCAGTACGTACCATGGCTGAAAGATCCTCAGGGCGATAGGGTTTGGTAAGCAAATGGATGTTAGGTGCCAATGTGTTGTTCTGCGAAAGGATGTCCCGAGTATGGCCTGAGGTAAACAATACCGGTATTGCAGGTTCCTGCATCTGAGCCCATGCCGCCAGATCCGTACTTTTGAGCCGACCGGGCATCACGACATCCGTGAAAATCAAATCAACCCTCGTTCCGGCTTCCAGCAGCTGCATGGCCACGTCCGCATCAGGCGCTTGCGCCACGTCATAACCGGCCTGCTGCAGTAACTCTACAACAGAGAATCGAACACCTTCATTATCCTCTACTACCAGGATGGTTTCCCGCCCCTCAAGTGTATAGTCATGTTTGCCCTGGTCATCTTCTTCGGCCTGTTTGTGACTGCGTGCGAAATACATCCGTACCGTCGTACCGCATCCAGGGGCGCTCTGAATATCAATATGGCCCCCACTCTGCTTGACGAAGCCAAACACCATGCTAAGACCAAGTCCCGTACCCTGCCCTTCAGCCTTGGTTGTGAAGAATGGCTCGAAGACGTGCTCCAGCACTTCTGGCTTCATACCTTCGCCCGAATCGGCAACGGACAGGCAGAGGTAGTCCCCAGGACTGATGTCCTTGCCTGCACAGTAATCTTCATCCAGCACGACATTGTCGCCATGAACGTTGATCAGCCCTTCCCCATCCATCGCATCACGGGCATTGATGGCCAGATTGAGAATAGCGTTTTCCAACTGGTTACGATCAACGTGTATGCACCAGGCATTGTCAGGCAGGGACATATCGATTTCGATGGTCTCGCCCAGTGCACGCTGAAGGAGCTCCTCCAGCCCTTCGAAAATATGGGCTGGGTTGTAAATGCCGGGTGATAAGGCTTGGCGACGGGCAAAGGCCAATAGTTGGGAAGACAGCTTGGCTCCTCGCTCCACCGCATTGATGGCAGCCTCTACGCGGCTCTGTACACGAGGGTTGTCCTTTTCCTGACGAGCCAGCAGATGCAGATTACTCGAAATGACCTGCAGGACATTATTGAAGTCATGTGCAACGCCTCCGGTCAGTCCGCCAATCGCCTCCAGCTTTTGTGATTGCCGGAGCTGCTCTTCTGCCAACGAGCGGGCCTGCACTTCAGCAGCGACCCGCTGCTCCAGATTGCGCGTCAGTTGATAAAGCGCTTCTTCCGCCATCTTGCGTTCATGAATATCAATCAGAACACCGGGAAAGCGAAACGGCTCTCCACGCTCGTCAAACTCGCATAGACCACTTGCTAAAACCCAGCGGAAAAGGCCGTTCGGGCGGCGGATACGACATTCAGCATTGAAAGCGCCGCCCTGATCAAAAGTCTGCCTGATATGCATCCGGATCTTTTCCAGGTCGTCCGGATGAATGAAGCCGCTGGCGATCTGAATGGGAATGCCTGCCGCCGCTTCGTCTACGGGGTATGAAAAGGTTCGTGCGAAGCGCTCATCTCCAGTCAGGGATTGTGCTTTGATATCCCAGACGAACAGTCCCAGGAGCGCACCGGAGTTCAATGCCAGTTGTAGTCGTTCATTCGTTGCCCGGAAGGAACGCTCAGCCTCCTGACGTCGCCGCTCCGACAGTACGTGTTGAGTGGTTTCGATAACGATGGCCATGACGCCAGCCGGCATACCATCGTCCTCAGGCACCGGACTATAGTAGAGGTCCATCGAGACGTCTTCCGGACGCCCATTACGAAACAATACAAGCTCTTTGTTCCGATAAGAGAGCGTACCGCCAGCCAGACAGGTATCAACTACGTTCCGATTGAATTCGGCAACTTCCGGCCAACCAATCTCGACTGGCGAGCCGAGAAGAAAAGGATGACGCCCTCCCGCAAACACGGCATAGGCATCGTTATAAATCATATAGCCAGGCCGTCCCCACAACATCACGAGGGGAACAGGAGAAGCCAGTAGAAACTGGACGGCAGCGCTCAGACTTTTGGACCACTGATCAATGGGACCGAGATCCGTACGAGACCAGTCGAAAGACCGGATACGCTCGGCCATCTCACCGCTCCAGCCCAGGCAACCATGATCGTCCCTTAAAAATTGCATGGATTGTCTCTTAGGAAAAAGGCCTGTTCAGTATGTTGGTGTCCAGATACGACCACAGCAACAAACAACAATTCTAAACAAACGAAGCGGCGGCAAGGTCAGTCTATTCGGCAACGATAGCAGCCTTTTGAAGTGGCCGTCCGTCCACGGTGAAAAACCGCCAAGTAAAACACACCGGTAAGCGCTACCCTCTATACGTCCTGAGCGCGGCCAGACAAATGGCCATGCGCTACACGGGTAATCAATAACAAAAGCTATAAGGAGATTACATGTCCGTTCATATTGAAGAGCGATTTTCTGCTCGTCTGGCGTTACGTTGTGCGCATTGGGCTGAGCGCTGGTTCCCTGACTCCTGGGTCTTTGCCGCTGTCGCCGTGGTTGTGGTGGCGCTTGCCGCCACCCTGCTCGGTACACCGGCTTCAAGTACAGCCAAGGCATTTGGCGACGGATTCTGGAGCCTGATTCCCTTCACCATGCAAATGGCGTTTGTAGTGATCGGCGGCTACGTTGTGGCCAGCTCAGCGCCTGCGGCCCGCCTGATCGACTGGCTGGCTCGCATCCCACGCAATGGTCGGTCGGCTGTCTGCTGGGTAGCGCTCATTTCGATGCTGGCTTCTCTGCTCAATTGGGGGCTCAGCCTGGTCTTTGGAGGGCTCCTGGTAAGGGCCCTTGCCCGACGTGTCGATTTGAAAATGGATTACCGGGCCGCAGGTGCAGCGGCCTATCTCGGGCTGGGCGCCGTATGGGCCTTGGGTCTGTCGTCCTCAGCGGCCCAGTTGCAGGCAAATCCGGGAAGCCTGCCCCCGTCTGTTCTGGCGATTACCGGTGTCATCCCCTTTACGGAAACCATTTTCCTCTGGCAGTCAGGCGTCATGCTGCTTGCGCTGATCGTGCTGTCGCTGATCATTGCATATGCTACTGCGCCTGGAGAATTGACTGCTCGTACTGCGCGTGAGTGTGGAGTCGACCCCGTACTGGAAACACCGGCTCGGCTAGTGCGAACACGCCCAGGCGAATGGCTGGAGCATAGCCCGCTTCTGACCATTATCATTGTGCTGCTAGCGCTGGGGTGGCTTTGGCAGGAGTTTGCTTCCAAGCCTGCCATTGAGGCCATTTCAGGGCTCAACACCTACAATCTGTTATTTCTGACGCTTGGTGCGCTTCTGCATTGGCGTCCTCGTCATTTTCTCGATGCAGTGGCGCGTGCTGTCCCGACCACTACTGGTGTCCTGATCCAGTTTCCCCTCTATGGCTCCATTGCTGCGATCATGACAAAGGCGACAGGAAGTGATGGTCAGACGCTTGCCCACCATATTTCCGCCTTCTTCGTTCAACTGGCCTCACACGATACATTTGCGGTCCTGATGGGCGTCTATTCAGCTATCCTGGGTTTCTTTATTCCTTCAGGCGGGGGTAAATGGATCATCGAGGCGCCTTACGTCATGCAGGTTGCCAATGACTTGCACTACCACCTGGGCTGGGCAGTCCAGATCTACAACGCAGCTGAAGCGCTACCCAATTTGATAAACCCCTTTTATATGCTGCCTTTACTAGGCGTTCTGGGGCTCAAGGCGCGCGACCTTATCGGTTTTACCTTCATGCAGATGCTGGCGCATATTCCGTTGGTGCTGATTCTTTTATGGGCATTGGGGGCCACCCTGACGTATCTGCCACCAGTCATGCCTTGATGAATCCACCACAGATGATGAACGGTCGTTTGAACAGACGAGACAGCTGTACAGATTAAGTCCACCAATGTCATATTGATATCAAGTTTGCTAGCCACTTCTCATTTTGTGGCTAGCCCCCCTTACGCTCAAGAGCGCTATCTTCAAGTAGGTCCAGCTCTGGCTCCAGCATGTCTTTTAGAGGTAAATAAGGTTGTTGTACTGCCTCGGCCTGTTCTTCACGGCGGTGGGTGTAACGTGTCTGCTTTACAAGCCCAATGACACAATGCTCCAGTTCGAAGGATACGGTCTCATCATCGTTTCTGTGTTTATTCTTCGAGAAGCCTTCCTGAGCAAAAAGCCTCCCAGGAATTGAGCTTGCCATAACGCCTCTGCCCGTCAGGCGCCTGCATGACACATTCATAAACGCTTGCCCTAAAGTCCATGCGACTTTTGAGCCTTTGAGCTTTGCTGCTGCCATTGATATCATCACGACATCAATCATAGGGGGCTCAGGCGCGGTCGTTGCGCAGCATGAACCTACCCATAACCGATACGGAATGAGTCTGGTCACGCGTGAGGTTACTGTTACTCACCATGCTGGAACAGGAATGGCTTTCTCTTCGCCTTTCAGAAAGCAAAAAGCAGGATGCTGGATATGGACTTCTTTACTAACCTCACCACCCTTTGTACAACCCAGGTGTTAACGCCGGGCCGCCCTATTGCCTGCCTGGCCATAATAGGCCTTGTGGCTACAGGGGTTGCGATTCACACCGAGCTTAGACGGCATAAGGATGAATAATCTGATCGCTTCCGTCCTGAACGCTTCATCCAGCTACTTACGTCCCAACGACGACCACTAGCATGAGTGAATGGGATCCTGTGGACCTGCTGCTGATGGCCATTAGCGGACTATGCCTTCTGTCAGCGTTTGGCTTGATGGTGCTCTGGCACTGATGGTCTGGCACGCCGGTTGCTGCAGGCAACAGTGTAATGACCGTTGCGTCAAATAATCTGTCAGCCTGGAAACCACGATGAACGCTCTTCAAGTACTCGACGCTTCCATCCATACATTGGATACCCGTGAGGACGTCACTAATCTGGCCAAATGCTTTGATTTGCAAGGGTTGCAGTATCTTGAAATCCAGGCTGTCCAAAACTTTCAGTCAGCGATGGCACATTGGCCATTGTTGATGGAAACCCTTCAGCCGTCGCTGGTCGGTTACGAGACGATCATCAATCCGCTTCCAGCCTATCTCTGATAAGGCTGAAGCGGATCCGCATGGCATAGAAAAGAGCAGTACCGCGGATATATCGGCAGAAATAGCTCTCTTCTGGCTATTTATTTTTATTCGGAAGGCGTTAGCAAGTGAGTGGCCTGAAGCCCTCAGACCACTCACAAGGAGAGGTCAGAGCAGTTTGTACCCGATCACCATCAGCATAACGGCAAGGCACGGACGCAATATTCCATCGGGAATTCGACCGGAAAGGTGACTGCCCATAAAGATGCCTGGCAGTGAGCCCATCAGCAGATAGCCTAGAATAGGCCAATCCATGTTGCCCATGCTGGCATGGCCCAGTCCTGCAATCAGCGTCAAAGGTACGGCATGTGCGATTTCTGTACCTACCAGGCGTCGAGTAGCCAGGAAGGGATATAGCATGAACAGCGCCACGGTCCCTAAAGCGCCTGCGCCAATGGACGTCAGCGTCACCATGGCGCCAAGCACAACACCTGTGATGAATGTCAGCGTATTGAGCTTTTTCGGGCTCAAGTGAAAGCTGTCATTGGCATGCCGGCCTACAAAGGCAAACAACTGTTTCTTGAAAAGAATGGCAAAGGCTGTCATGAACAGAACAATACCCAAACCATGCTTGATGATCGCATTTAGCGCCTGCGGATCGGAGTGCAAGCGGCTCAACAACCACAGTGTTAATGCAGCGGCCGGCAGACTTCCCAGCGCCAGCCAGCCTGTCACAGACCAGTCGATATTCTTGTTGCGCTGATGCACCCAGACACCGCCTGCCTTTGTCACCGCGGCATACAGCAGATCAGTTCCTACGGCAGCGGCCGGATTGATGCCAAACCACAATAGGATAGGAGTCATCAGGGAACCACCGCCTACGCCTGTCATCCCAACAATAAAGCCGACCACCAAGCCTGCGACAACAAAACCTCCAGCGCCGAAATCCATCATCACTTCCTAAAGACACATGTTCTGCAAAAACCGGCACGCAGCATAACGACTTATAAAGAGCTCGCTTATATAAATATGATCTTGCTTATAACCATTTAATTTAAAAAAGGCACAGCCATCCTCCATTAATCCCATGGAACGTCCATTTTCCTACGCAGTCATACACGTTAGTATATGGATCATATACATTTCATATAGGGTGAATGGATGGGTATTGTCAAAGTCTCGGAAGGTATGCATGAAAACCTGCGTATCGCCAGTAATGCACTTTGCCGCTCCATCAATGCTCAGGCGGAGCACTGGCTACGAGTAGGCATGCTGGCGGAGCTCTATCCTGAGCTGAATCATCGGGATATCTGCAAGCTGCTGATCAGTCTGGAGCAACAAGGCGGTTTTGACCTGAACTGCCTGAGCGCGATGGAAGATGCCCCACACGTCCAAGCAACAATCAAACAGGCGGGAGCCGGACAATGAGAAAAGCGGTTTCGATAAAGACACCTGAAGAAATTGCCATGGCGCGCAAGGCAGGCAAGCTGGCAGCCGATGTGCTAGCGATGATTGCCGAGCATGTGAAACCTGGCGTAACGACCGAAGAGCTAGACCGCTTGTGTCATGACTATATCGTAAACGTACAAAAAGCCGTTCCGGCCAATATTGGTTATCACGGATTTCCGAAAACGGTCTGCACTTCAGTCAATCATGTGATCTGCCACGGTATTCCTTCTTCTGAGACGCTGAAGGATGGCGATATCGTCAATATCGATGTAGCGGTCATCAAGGATGGCTGGTACGGCGATACCAGTCGCATGTACTTTGTAGGGGAGCCCTCTGCTCAGGCACGCCGCCTAGTGGAAACGACTTACGAAGCCATGTGTGCAGGTATTCGTGAGGTCAAGCCCGGCGCAACGCTGGGAGACATCGGTCATGCGATCCAGACCGTCGCGCACCGTGACGGCTTTAGTGTCGTTCGTGAATACTGCGGGCACGGTATCGGTAAGGTTTACCACGACGAGCCTCAGGTGCTGCACTTTGGCAACCGTGGCGAAGGGATGAAGCTGCGTACAGGAATGATGTTTACCATCGAGCCTATGCTCAATGCCGGCAAGCACCAGACCAAGACTCTAGGTGATGGCTGGACGGTCATTACCAAGGATCGTTCGCTCTCGGCGCAATGGGAGCATATGGTTGTTGTGACAGAGAGCGGGTTTGAAGTGCTAACGCCATGGCCAGATAGCCCCAGCGGTTATACCCCCATCGTCTAATTGGCGATGACACGGTCGGCAGGGGTGCGATGGGCGCCCTGCCAGGATGATTATTGTGCCTGGGTACGGGTTGCTTTGTCTGGATGTGTCGAGCTTACCGCTGACTCATTAGACAACGCCGCATCTGCCTTTTGCTGATCTTCAACCGCTTCTTGCTTCTGCTCCTGCGCAGCGTTGGTATGTGTCTGTCGCTCGGCAGGATTCTCAGCTGCTGCCGCTTTTTCCTGATGTTCCTGGGCATTCTGCGTATGCTGGGCAGCGTCCTGCGCCTTCTGCTCGGAAGGTTTGTCACAGCCCGCCAAGGGAAGTAGAAGGGCAGTCATTACGGCAACGGATAGATACTTCAACATGGATAACTCAACTTATCAGCTAAAACGTCATCCGCTTGGAATACCGATTACTCGTTGAGTTTCTTCCTAACCGTAACAATTTATTGATTAGCTAACTAATTTCCTTACAGGCGAAACCGCTGGACCGTCCGGTTAAGCTCCGAGGCCAATGCAAGCAACTCTATACTGGAGCGACTGGTTTGCATTGCACCTGTCGCCGTCTGGGTAGACAACGTTCGAATACTGGCCAGGGCGCTATCGACAATATGCGCAATCTGAACCTGCTCATTAGCGCCTGCTGCAATGGCTCTATTCTGCTCACGAATAGCCTCGCTGGCAATAGTAATCTCGAGCAGTGCCCGGTCAGTCGCTTCCGCCTGCTGCAAGGTATGACAGGCGTGCTCTGCAGAGGATTGAAGACTGGCAACGTTCTGTTGAGTACCTTGATTCACGTCATGGACCAACGCTTCGATTTCGTTGGTGGAGGCTCGCGTACGTAGTGCCAGGGCACGCACTTCATCGGCTACCACAGCAAAGCCTCTGCCCTGCTCACCGGCGCGTGCAGCCTCAATGGCCGCGTTCAAGGCAAGCAGGTTGGTCTGTTCCGAAACAGATCGAATGACATCCAGTATTCGGGTAACGCTCTGCGTCTTTTCAGCCAGCCCGGCCGCCTGCTCGGAAGCCCCTAATACACTGCCTGCCAATTGCTTGATGGAGGCAATGGTGTCGGTAAGCTCGCGTTTGCCCAATATGGCGGCCTCGCTGGAGGCAAGCGAATTCTGTGAGGTATTGGCAGCGCTAAGCGCAACCTCTTCTACAGCCTGGCTCATTTGCGCCATAGCCTCAACGGCCTGGCTTACCTCATGGTTTTGCTGTTGCAGATGGGAAGCGCTGCTTTCCATGACAGCGCTCATCTCATGCGCGGCAGTAGTAAGCTGTGAAGACGCTGACTCGATATGTGACAGCGTCTCGTGCAGACTACCCTGCATGCGCGCCAGTGCCTGCAACAGCCGAGCCGCCTCGTCTTTACCTTGCGACTGAATAGACTGACTCAGATCTCCCTCAGCAATGATCTCGGTGATCGCCACAGCCTGTCGCAAGGGCACCAGTATGCTGACACTTAGCCGCCAGGCCAAGATCATCATGAGTGCCAGCACTGTCCCAATAGTGACAAGGGCAATCAAGCGCGTCTGTTGATAATGCGCCTGTGCCGAGGTGATGGATTGGGCAGCACTCTGCTTATTCAACTCTCTCAACAACTGCACCTGCATATCCATCAGATCGCCCTGCATGCTCAAGGTCGTATCAGAAAGCATATGCGCATCCTGGGCCCTGCCCTGTTCAATCAGCCCCATCTCATCTCGCAGACCCGAAAGAAAAACCTGGTAGGCGTCCTGAAGCGCCCTGATTGAGTCGCGCTGGGTAGCATCCGAAGCCTGTTGCGAATAGAGTTGGAAGTTCTGCTCAAGTTGTCCCGTTAGCTGCTCGACGGCAATCTTCCCATTGATCAATACCGATGGATCTTCCGTAGTGGTCAGAAATCGCAGGGATTCTGTGCGTAGTTTGCCCAGATCAATTGCAATCGCATCCGCCAGTGCAATGTTGGCAAGCGCTCCGCTTTCGATCATCTCGCCCTGCTGGCGAATCTCGTGCATCTGTATAAGACAGAAGCTGCCCAACCCTACGAGCAGCGCGGCCGTAACCCCAAAGCAGACAATCAGGCGATTCCTGATGCCCATACGGCGCAGAAGTGGAAGGGATGCAGAAGACTTGAAAAAGCGCAGGACACTTAATGGCATGTTCACGGAACGACGACAACCATGGCAATAAAGACTGCCCCGCTTATATCAGCCGATCATGATAGCTTAATGACAGCCCATCCCCCCCTGCCTGGCTGTCGTCGGCCTGCCTATAATAAAGAAAGCCTACAGACCAGCACTGCCAGGCCTTTCAACCCAGCAATGCTGGCAGAGAGCAAATTTGAACCCTTCCTGATCAGTGTTGGGTCAACGTAGCTGTATTGCTCAGCCCGGTCTGCATCAAGGTTGCCTGATTACCCTGCCCGGTGCGCTCTAACGTAACAGACAGGCCTGACCCTTGCTGGGTTAGCTGGAAGTTGTCATTGATGGTCTGGCGTTGTGTGAGGCTCATGTAGTTGTCATCGCCTATCTGCGATACATCCAGGGAGCTATTCTCAACGCCGGCCTGCACCAGATCCATGGTGTTTCCATTGCCATCTTGTGTAGCAATGATGCTGTTTGAACCGCTGGTGGCAGATTGGCTGACCGTCATGATGTTGTCATCACCCAACTGATTGGTAGTCAGGCTTGCACCGGCGGAACCAAAGTAAATACTAGCACGCCCTCCCTGATCAACCGTGACGCTATTATTATTACCGTTCTGGGTAAGCCGTGCTGTAGCGTTCAGAGACTGCTCGACTGTCGCCGTGTTGCCGTCGCCATACTGAGTTACCCGCGCAAAAATACTGCCCACATCAACATCTTTGGGACTGACGCCATACTGCTGGAGCTGGACACTGTTTGCGTTGCCTTGCTGTTCGACAGCACTGGATACATTCATATCTCGCTGTATAGCGGTGATCTGGTTAGTATCACCCGTCTGGGTAGCAGTAAATCCACTCAGGAAGCCATCCGTCCCCTGCTCCAGGTTAATGATATTGTTGTTACCAATGGACGTTGTGTTAATTGTTGCAGCACCAGAGGTGGTACGTGTCAAGGTATGAATGTTCCCTGTACCATTTTGCTCTCCTGTCACAGAGCCGCTGCCATAATACGTTGTATCATTTAACGTGTACTGGTTAGCACTGCCCGCTTGCGTCAGGGTTACTTCGTTCTCACCGCTTTGGTAGATGTTGGCAACCTGGTTATCTCCTCCTTGCGTTACTGTTACTCTAGCATCCTCAGTCGCTTCGTCCTGATAGACCGTGGCGGAATGGCCGGTCCCATCCTGTTCGATACGCTGATAGCTGTTGTTACCCAACTGAGTTTGCTGCGCCTGATGGGACGTACCGGTTTGAACCAGCTCTGCCGTATTGCCATCACCAGCCTGGTTAATTTCCGATACATGCATTTGAGCAACAGCAGAGGCAGAGATAAAGGCCATGGAAATGGCCGCAAGCATGTTGAAACGACGCATATCGAATTCCTTATAAGCATGCCCAGTTAGATCGACCCCTCTTTATAGAAAGGTCGGCGACCAAACGAAACAACAAGCTTTCCGTTTGCTCTTTAGCTTTCCAGTGAATACTGGTAGTACAAGCGTAGCTGTCGGTAAGTCTATTACCATACAGCCCGACGAAAGGATTTACTTAGCACTTTAGCAATCTTTTTTATTTGCCTTACTGTTGCACAAAGGCGGCTTGAATATAGCCAGTTGCCATAATATTAATTCTTTATCTATATTCCTTCAAAAAGGAATTAATACCGTCTTCATATTTTATCCAGATGTACGTTATTCCACTCATCGCCAGCTGTTGGAATAATGAACTCAGGCCTGCCCGCTGGCGGGCTCCTTGCTGCAGCGCGAAACCTGATTAAACCTGGCTTTCAGCACAGGAGTTGGCCATATGGCTCCTGCTGCACCAAGGGATGCAAGAGCATCACTCAAATGAACCCATATTATCCAACATACTTATTTCTAATGTCAGCGCTAAATTGGTCAATCAGCTAAAAATAACGATAATTCAGAGCAGCAGTGGCGTTAACTTTATTAACTAACAACAACAGCTATCAGTTATGCTTAGGCATTAACATGTCATTTCATCAACAGACTGAAACAATCAAACACGGTCATCCCGGGTGATAACCCAGTCATCTTTAGCCGCTCTGAACCTAGTATTTAACAGGTGCTTAATACCCGTCAATTAACAATTGACTTATAAGTAATAATGAGTTCAATGCACAAGGCATGTATAAATCGCATTGCTCTATATTAAATGAGCGGACGTTTTTATTAAGCCAGGCTTTTCCAAGATTGATGAAGTAGAGAACTATAATTATATGAGCAACCCATGAGTTTTACCTTGAGTGCAAGGCGATTCACGAGCAAGCAGGCAGGAGGGAATTCAACTCAAGCGAAAGCCTTTCTTGCAGGCATGAAAAAAGGGCTTGTATTTCTACAAGCCCTTTTAGGAGATGGCGCGCTCGAGAGGATTCGAACCTCTGACCGCTCGGTTCGTAGCCGAGTACTCTATCCAGCTGAGCTACGAGCGCGCTGTGGGTGCCAGTATAGGGATATTTCTATAGTTGTAAAGCTATTTTTTCAATAAAATCAGCGAGATAGAAAATAGCATCTCCAAAAGAGGCATATGCATAGGCCTATTGCCCCTTTCCTCTCCAGCAAACCAAACCTGATAAGCGGCTGTGACGCGCCTGGCTCCACGCTGCTGGCCAGCGTTCTTCTAACGCTTATCTGGTGTATTTAGGCGAAGGAACCGCCCATTCGTTGGCTGATCGCCTCGGCGGTTTCAAGCAACCGTTGTGCAGCCAAACTACCGGGCTCGGCAGAAAAGCTTTGTGCCGCCCCTACGATGGTCAATACACCTACAAGCCGATTCCCCGCGGCAAACACCGGTGCCGAAAGCGCATTGACTCCCTCCATGAGCAGGCCATGAATTGAGTGCAGTCGATGAGCACGGATAGACGCCATAGTGTCAGCCAGCACTTTTTGAGTGGGTGCGCCCGCCTGACGTAGCGCCTGCTTTCTTAACGGAGCCGTTTCGCTATCCGGCAGGAAGGCATTAAAGACCAGCCCCGTAGAAGAACTCAGCAATGGAAGTACGGATCCCACCTGGGTTACCAACGTTACTGCACGGACGGCCTGCTCCACATGCACCACTGCCGGACCGTGGTTGCCCCACACCGCTAGAAAGCATGTTTCATTGACTGCATCACGCAGTGTGGCCAGCCTTGGAACACTCACTTTCACGACATCCAGACGCCCCAGGGCTGCCATGCCAACATACAACGCCGCCGGGCCGAGACCATAATGATTGGTAGCCTCGTCCTGCTCGGCAAACCCACTGGCAATCAGTGCCTGCAAGTAGCGGTGCACCTTGCTGGCGGGCATCTCAAGATGCTCTGCGAGTTTGGATAACGACGTCGCTGGCGCCAGATCAGCCAGACCCTTGAGAATATCGGTGCCGACTTCAGCCGACTGAACCTTTTGGCGTCGGGACGACTCAGGAGCCTTCGATTCGTTTGCCATGTCTACAACCGCTACTGTGGGGAGGCGGTGTTATAGCGTGACCGCCTTCAGGATTCAATTTACAAGCAAGCAACACTTACAGAATCCTTGATGTACAAGGTAACCCTTTAGTCATGAATGTCTGCCTGGCTTGACAAGCCGCAAGGTCTTGGCGCACATTCCACTAAACGTAACTGATTTACGCATTATAAAAGACTCATAGGAGTCGCTAATAAAAGCGGTGTAAGTCATGGATCTCTTTACCTATTACCGTTCCACTTCGTCCTATCGCGTGCGCATTGCCCTGGCGCTCAAGGGGCTGCCTTACGAGGCGATACCGGTAAACCTCATCAAGGATGGCGGTGAACATCGGCGTTCGGACTACCTTGCGCTCAATCCACAAGGTCGTGTCCCGCTGCTGCGCACGGATGAAGACACACTGATTCCTCAATCGCCCGCTATCCTGGAATACCTGGAAGAGCGCTACCCCGAAACGCCTCTGCTGCCAGAAGACATACTCGCACGCGCCCGACATCGGAGCGTAGCGGCCATTATTGGCTGCGATATCCATCCCCTGCATAACGTGTCGGTACTGAACCGCCTGCGCCAGTTGAACATTGCCGAGGCAGACGTATCCGCCTGGATTGCGCATTGGATCAGTGAGGGACTTAGCGCTGTAGAGGCGTTGATAGGCGATGAAGGCTTCTGCTTTGGTGAAGTAGGCCTTGCCGATGTATATCTGCTGCCACAGCTTTATGCTGCGCACCGTTTCAACGTGTCGCTGGAATCGTTGCCTCGAATTGCCCGGATTGAACGCCTGGCGTTAGAACATCCGGCGTTCCAGCAGGCTCACCCCGACGCTCAGGCGGATCGACCGCTATGAAATCCTTTGGCTTCAAGCTTCTGATGGGCGACCACTTGGCTCGCAGCACCCGTGGCCTCTCCTGCGCGCCGCCATGGTCTGGGTACTGATTTTCCTTACCTAATCCATTTGTTTATGCAGGAGCCTGTCATGGCCGATCTATTTGAAAACCCCATGGGCCTCATGGGTTTCGAGTTCATTGAATTCGCCTCCCCGACCCCTAACGTCATCGAGCCTGTACTGGAAAGTATTGGTTTTACCCACGTAGCCAACCACCGTTCCAAGGACGTTGCGCTGTATCGTCAGGGTGATATCAATGCCATTGTCAACCGTGAACCCAAGAGCCATGCGGCCTATTTTGCTGCTGAACATGGCCCTTCCGTGTGCGGTATGGCCTTTCGTGTGCGTGATGCTCACCAGGCTTACTACAAGGCACTGGAAATCGGCGCTCAGGCCGTAGACATTCCTACCGGTCCGATGGAGCTTCGCTTGCCAGCCATCAAGGGCATCGGTGGCGCACCGCTGTACCTGATCGATCGTTTCGAGGAGGGCAGTTCAATCTATGACATCGACTTCGTTTTCCTCGACGGTGTTGATCGCAAGCCGGTCGGGGCTGGTTTAAAGATCATCGACCACCTGACCCATAACGTGTATCGGGGCCGTATGGCCTATTGGGCAGACTTCTACGAGAAGCTGTTCAACTTCCGCGAGATTCGTTACTTCGACATCAAGGGTGAATACACCGGTCTGACCTCCAAGGCCATGACTGCGCCAGACGGCATGGTACGGATTCCGCTGAACGAAGAGTCTTCAAAGGGGGCGGGTCAGATCGAGGAGTTTCTCATGCAGTTCAACGGCGAAGGTATCCAGCATGTTGCCTTTCTGACCGATGATCTCATCAAGACCTGGGATGCGCTCAAGGCCTGCGGCACCCGCTTCATGACAGCACCACCAGAGACCTACTACGAGATGCTTGAAGGCCGCGTGCCCAACCATGGCGAGCCAACTGGAGAGCTGCGCTCGCGGGGCATCCTGCTGGATGGTACCTCCGAAGGGGGTGAGCGTCGCCTGCTGCTGCAGATCTTCTCCGAAACGCTGTTGGGCCCTGTGTTCTTCGAATTTATCCAGCGCAAGGGTGATAGCGGCTTTGGCGAAGGCAATTTCAAGGCGTTGTTCGAGTCGATCGAGCGCGACCAGATCCGCCGTGGCGTGCTAACTACCGAGTAAGGTCATGGGCGGCCGGTACGCCGGCTGCCCTGTCGGACATGCCCAGAATGAGAATCAAGCCATGAATGTACATGCACAGGGCCTGGATACCCTTCCCTATCAGTCCGGCTTTGGAAACGAATTTGCCAGCGAAGCGCTTCCAGGCGCACTGCCGGTTGGGCAGAACTCACCTCAAAAGGTCCCGTACGGTCTTTATACCGAACTGTTATCAGGAACTGCCTTTACCGTTCCGCGCACGGAAGCCCGGCGTACCTGGCTCTACCGGATTCGCCCGTCGGCTAACCATTCAAAATACAAGCGCCTTGACCGGCAGCTGGCGCATGGCGGCCTCGGTGAAGTAACACCCAATCGCCTGCGCTGGAATCCAATCGCGCAGCCGCAGATCCAGACTGATTTCATCGACGGGCTGGAATGCCTGACGGCTACTCACGATGCGGCGCAGACTACGGGCGTAAGCATCTACCGCTATGCAGCCAACAGCTCAATGTCTCGGGTCTTCTTCAATGCCGATGGCGAGTGGTTGGTGGTTCCCCAGGCCGGGCGACTGCGCCTGGCAACCGAGCTGGGCATTCTACAGATCGGACCGCTGGAGATTGCGGTTATACCTCGGGGCATGCGCTTTCGTGTCGAACTGCTCGATGGCGCGGCCAGCGGGTATGTCTGTGAAAACCACGGACAGGCGCTTCGTCTGCCGGACCTGGGACCCATTGGCAGTAATGGTCTGGCCAATCCACGCGATTTTATGGCTCCAGTGGCCTCTTACGAAGAGCGTGATGAGGCAACCGAACTGGTACAGAAATACCTGGGTGAACTGTGGTCAACCACGCTGGATCACTCACCTCTGGACGTTGTGGCCTGGCACGGCAACAACGTACCCTACAAGTATGATCTACGCCGCTTCAATACTATCGGTACCGTCAGTTTTGATCACCCCGATCCGTCCATTTTTACAGTCCTGACCTCACCGAGCAGCACTCACGGAATGGCAAATATCGATTTCGTGATTTTCCCGCCACGCTGGATGGTGGCCGAAAACACCTTCCGGCCACCCTGGTTCCATCGCAACCTGATGAATGAATTCATGGGACTTATCCAGGGTGCCTATGATGCAAAGGCCGGCGGCTTCTCACCGGGCGGAGCCTCCTTGCACAGCTGCATGAGTGCTCATGGGCCGGATCATGTATCGACGACCCAGGCGATCAACGCCGAGCTGAAGCCATACAAAATCGATAACACCATGGCCTTCATGTTTGAGACCGGGCCGGTATTAAGACCCACCCGCCATGCTCTGGAAACCGCAACCTTACAGGCTGACTATGACGCGTGCTGGTCAGGGTTGGGCAAGACGTTTCACCGGGAGGACCCTCTATGAGAACCGAGAATCCACGTCTGAGTTGGGTAGCCTCTGCCAACAGCCATATCGATTTTCCCTTGCAGAATCTGCCCCACGGCGTGTTCAGCCCTCCTGGCGAGACGCCCAGGGGCGGTGTCGCGATTGGGGACTATATTCTGGACATGCGTGTTGCCTGCGAGGCGGGTCTGTTCAGCAGCGCGGCGCAGTGTGCCGCCGAATACGCAGCAGGTACCACGCTGAACGCCTTTTTCGCGTTGGATGCAACCGAGCGCCGTGCTTTACGCGAAGAGCTACTGGCATTACTGGACGAATCGAGCCTGCACCGCACGCGCATGCACGCGCTGGGCGATACGTTATTGCGCCCGATGAAGAGCTGCCAGTTGCATATGCCAGCCAAGGTCGGTGACTACACCGATTTTTATGTAGGAATCCATCACGCCACGAACGTGGGCAAACTGTTTCGTCCGGACAATCCACTGCTCCCCAATTACAAATATGTTCCCATCGGCTATCACGGGCGGGCATCCACCATTGACGTATCCGGAGCGCCGGTCATAAGGCCGAAAGGACAAACACTTCCACCAGGGCAGAGCGAGCCGGTGTTCGGTCCCTGCAAGCGCTTGGACTACGAGTTGGAACTCGGCGTCTGGATAGGCCGAGGCAATGCTCGGGGCGAGGCCATCTCAATTGGCAATGCCAAGAACCATATTGCCGGGCTATGCCTGCTCAATGACTGGTCGGCTCGTGATATCCAAGCGTGGGAATACCAACCGCTGGGCCCGTTCCTGTCCAAAAGTTTTGCTACGACGGTTTCCCCTTGGGTGGTTACCGCCGAAGCCCTGGGTCCGTTCCGCTGCGCGCAACCGTCCCGGCCGGCTGGTGATCCTCAGCCGCTCTCCTATCTGCTTGATCCAACCGACCAGGAAACGGGCGCGCTGAACATTGAGCTGGAAGTATTACTGCGCACGGCAGCCATGCGTGAGCAGAATCTGCCGGCTCAACGCGTGGCCTTGAGCAATAGCCTGAACATGTACTGGACTCTATCGCAGCTTGTTACTCACCATACTGTGAATGGATGTAGCTTGCAGCCGGGGGATCTTTTCGGTTCCGGTACGCTTTCAGGGGAACAACCGGACAGCTATGGAAGCCTGCTGGAAACAACCGTAGGAGGCAAGCAGCCGCTAACGCTACCCAACGGTGAAACCCGCACGTTCCTGGAGGATGGTGACGAGGTTATCCTGCGGGCCCGTTGCCACCGTGAAGGTTATGCCTCGATCGGATTTGGCGAGTGCTCCGGTATCATTCAACCGGCACGCTGAGACCAAAGGGCACTATACGGTGCCCTTCTTTTCCTAAAGCAGAGAATCCATCAGTGCCTTCAGCGCCTCGATTCGCATCGGACGAGCAAGGTAGTAACCCTGCGCCTGGTTACACTTCAACCGGGCCAGTACATCCATCTGCCGTTGGGTTTCCACCCCCTCAGCCGTGACAGTCAATGACAATGCACGGCCCAATCCGATAATGGCCTCGATAACCGCCTCCCCATTCGAGGAAGTATCCAACCCGGCGATAAAGCTGCGGTCGATCTTGATTCCATCGAAAGGATAGGTATGCAGATAGCTCAGCGATGAATAGCCGGTTCCAAAGTCGTCCATGGCCAAACGAACGCCCAAGGCCTTAAGCCGGTGCATGACTTCGCGCGCCGAATTGGCGTTATCCAAGACGACGCCTTCGGTGATTTCCAGCTCAAGCTGATGAGGCGGCAGCCCTGTTTCTTTCAGAACAGCCATGACCCGGGCAACTACATCACTACGCTTGAACTCCAGGGGTGAAAGATTCACCGAGACAAATGTATCCGGCGCCCACAGTAACGCCTCAAGGCAGGCTTTGCGCATCACCCAGTCACTCAAGGAGACAATCAGGCCAGTCTCCTCCGCAACGGTAATGAAGTGGTAAGGCCCCAGGTAGCCCCGAATGGGATGTTCCCAGCGCACCAGAGCCTCTGCCCCTAACATTCGTTTTTGCGCTGTGTCGAAGCGGGGCTGGAACTCCAGGCGCAACTCGTCCCGTTGCAAGGCCAGCTTCAGATCACTTTCTATTTGGCGCCGGGCCAAAATACGGGTATTCATCTCCTCGGAATAGAATTGCCAGGTGTTCCGGCCGGCAGCCTTGGCTTCATACAGGGCGATATCGCCAAGCCTGAGCAGTTCATCGGTCCGCTGACCATCCTGTGGCGCACACACGATACCGATACTGCTGCCAATGATGACTTCCTGATCACCAATCTGCACGGGCTCGATAATAGCGGCCAGAATTCTTTCACAGAGCTGCTCGATAGCGGAGCGTCCGGTCACTCCTCGCAGGAGAATAACGAACTCGTCTCCTCCCATGCGTGCAACGAATGTCTCACGTCCCAGACTGCTCTTTAATCGATGCGCGATTTCCATAAGGACCCGATCACCGGCCGCGTGACCCAGCGTGTCGTTTACCGGCTTGAAATTATCAAGGTCCATGCAGAGCAGTAAGAGGGGATTGGCCAGCGTAGGCTTGGCGCCAAGCTGACTTTTCAATCGTTTGTACAAGGCACGCCGGTTTGGTAGCCCCGTCAGGCTGTCCTCCAGCGCTTCGCGTTCCCGGCGCTCCTGCTCGGCTCGGCGTTCAGAGATGTCATGTAGAAAAGCGCTGTAAAGCTTATGGTCTAGAGCATCAACAGCTGTCACCTTGAGCTCTACAGGGATACGTGCGCCGTTACGGTGGTGCACCATGATTTCAAGTGCAGCCCCCTCGCCCAGGTCCATTTCCCCAGAAAGATAACGGCTAAGACCGGCCTGGTAGTGATCACCGATGGATGAGGTCATGATGAGCCGGTCTACCGGCTGCCCGACGGCATCCTCACGGCTCCAGCCGAACAGTGCCTCCGCCTTGCGGTTCCAGTCTACGATACGGCCGGCTTCGTTCATGCTGACATAGGCATCACTGCTATTCTCAAGCACTGCACTCAGCTCGGCTTCACGCTTGCGAAGGGCCTGCTCGGACTGCTCCTTCTGTTCGAGTGTTTCGGTCAGTCGCTCATTGGCCTGCTGAAGATCCTGGGTTCGGACATTGATACGCTGCTCCAGATCATGGTGCAGTGCCGCCAGTGACAACTCAGCCTCTTTGCGGGCTTGAATATCCTGTCCAACACGGACGTAATAATCCAGCTCACCCTGATCATTGACATGCCGGGTACACGTCAACCGTACCCAACGGTGCTCTCCGTTCTTGTGCCGGTAACGCTTCTCGATTTCGTACCGGTCGATCTCTCCGTTACGCAACTGATTCAGCAGCTCAAGGTCTTGAGCCATGTCATCAGCATGGCTGAGCTCGGCAAAATTCATGCTCAGCACTTCATCACGTTGAAATCCCAGCATGGCGCAAAACGTCTCGTTGATATCGAGCCACTGCCCTGTCGGCGTCAATAGCGAGATCCCCACGCCTGCCCGCTCGAAGATCGTGCGAAACCTGGCCTCGCTGGCCTTGAGTTGGGCAGTGGACTGCTGTAATTGCTGCCAGGTCTGAACAGCCGTTTCACGCCGCTGAATTTCTCGACTGATGACTCCGGCCAGGGCCTCAAGGGTTTCCAGCTGCTGGTCCGTCAAGACTCGCGGATAGGTATCAATCGCGCAGAGCGTACCCAGTGGATGACCGTCGATACTGTTGACCGGAACGCCTGCATAGAACCGAATATAAGGCTCTCCGATGACCAGGGGATTGTGGGAAAAGCGAGGATCTTCCAGCGCATTGTTTACAACAAGCGGGCCGCGCCGCTGGATGGCATAGGAGCAAAAGGCCCTCTCGCGAGGCATTTCGTTAATAGAAACGCCCAGCTTGGATTTGAACCATAGCCGCTCCGCATCTACCAGCGAAACAAGCGTAATGGGCAGATCAAGCGCATCAGAGAGCAGCTGCGTCACCTGATCGAATACAGCTTCGGCCTCGGTGTCGAGTATTCCAAGCGCTTTGAGAACGGCGATTCGCTCAGCCTCGGCCATCAAGTCGCTGGTGTATAAATCACTCATGAGCCAATTACTCTCATCAGACGGCAAGCTCGTAGTCAGCAGCAACAGCGGCGCATTGAGCCGGAGGTATTGCTAGCGAAGTCACCACTTGGCGGTACAAATAGAAGATAGGATTGCGTCAGGTTATCGACCGCCACCGTAATAGCTTTATGCCATTCGTCCGCAAACGTCCGGCTTCTATCCATACAGGGGGTTATGACCGTAAACTCATGCCTTAAGTCCAACACAGGCGACAGATTGCAGCCACTCTATTTTAATTATCGCAATAATAGTAAAGTGCGATAAAGTTCACGTATTGATAGGTGCAATACGTGCTGGACAGACGTAGGCTTGAATAAGAATGCACCGATTGGCTCCGTACGGTGCTCTATGAAGATACGGCTCGACCAGCGGTCTGATCGTACTGCGTTCAGACTGGCTCACTGTTATGCTCATCAAAGCGGCTCTAAGGAACTTGCTCACTCACGCAGCGCCTTATCCCGTTCTCCTAACCACTGATCTTTCTTTACGTGTTTTTCACGTGCAACGTGTCAAATTAAACGTTTGTTCTAGGAGGCTCTCGTCTGTGAGTGAGTCGTACCAGCCCGTATCCGAGGGCGTGGATTTAAGCGTCTGTGAGCGTGAACCTATCCATGTTCCTGGTTCTATTCAGCCACATGGATTTCTTTTGGGATGCAGCCTGCCTGATTGGAAAATCATTCAGGCTTCAGCCAACACGGCTGACTACCTCAAAGGATACTCACCCGATTATCTGCTTGGGCTTGATCTTGAGCAGGTACTGCCTTTGGAAGCCGTTCACTCGCTACGTAACCTCCTGCAGACGACGATGCTGTCCGGCACGGCAGAGCGCCTGAACCGCATGTCGCTGGACAACAGCGACGTATTTTACGATATGGCCGTTCATGTCTCGGGCGGGATAGCCATCATCGAGGGCACGCCAAGTCTGGATAACACCGCGGCGGCTGACCCTGTCACGCTCGTCAAAGGCCTGATCGGGCGGCTCAAGCGCGCTCCGACCCTTGACCGCTTCCTGAAACAGGCGGCTCAGCAGATCAGGGCATTCACCGGCTACGACCGGGTCATGATCTACAAGTTTTTACACGATAACTCCGGCCAGGTCATTGCCGAGGCGGTAAGGCCCGGCATGGATGCTTTTCTCGGGCTGCATTATCCCGCCTCGGATATTCCGGCTCAGGCCCGAGCGCTCTACAAGCGTCAATGGCTACGTGTAATTACCGATACAGCTTATATGCCCGTTCCATTGGTGCCAGGCTTTGGACCGGATGGCCTGCCTATGGACCTCAGCCTTGCTACCTTGCGCAGCGTCTCGCCCGTACACATCGAGTATCTGCACAACATGAACGTGCGAGCCACGATGACCGTTTCCATTATGCGGGGGGAAGAGCTATGGGGCTTGATTGCCTGCCACCATAGCGAGCCTTATCGCTTGAGCGGTCCCATGAGCGCTGCCGCAGAACTGTTTGGGCAGGTGTTGTCGCTTCAGATGGAAGCGAGGGAGCATCAGGATGAGCTGCGCCTAGTCAGCAGCGCGCATGAGGCGCATGACCGGCTGATCGCCAGCATGTCACCCCGTGAGACGCTATTCGATAATTTGGCCGCCTATGCCGGAAACTTGAATGACATCATCCCCTGTGACGGCATCGGGGTATGGTCGGACAGCCGTTTCACCGGCTTTGGTATCACGCCTCCACCTGAGATGGTAGAGCCGCTGATTCAGTTTCTGAGTATGGGCAGTTCCAATGCGGTACTCGCCACCCACGAACTGAGCAAACTTTTTCCTCCCGCACGGGCTTATGCGCAGGCCGTCAGCGGGGTACTGGCGATACCCTTCTCTCGCTCCCCCCGAGACTATTTGCTGTTTTTCCGTCGTGAATTCGTGCAGACCATCACCTGGGGAGGCAATCCAGACAAACCGGTCACGCCGGGCGAGCGCATCAGCCCACGTAAAAGCTTTGAGGCATGGAAACAAACAGTTGGGGGGCAGTCACTACCCTGGCGCTCCGATGAAAAACAGATTGCCGAGACCTTGCGCATCTCGCTTCTGGAAGTGATTCTTCGGCGTGCCGAATTGATTGCGCAGGAGCGGCAGGTTGCCCAGGAAAGCCAATCGCTGCTCATTGCCGAGCTCAACCATCGGGTCAAGAATATTCTTAGCCTGATTCGGGCAGTGGTCCGTCAGAGTGGTCAGCAGACCACATCCGTCAAAGACTTTACTGCAGATCTTGAGCATCGCATCAACGCCCTCGCTCAGGCGCATGACCAGATGAATCAGGTCGGTTGGGCCTCGGCGCCATTGCTTCACTTGCTGGAAGCCGAAGCCCAAGTCTGGGCTTACGGTGCGCAGGATCGTGTGATGTTTTCCGGTCCCTCGGTCATCCTGGATGCACGGGCCTATCAGACGCTAGCACTGGTTTTCCATGAAATGATGACCAATGCGGTTAAGTATGGCGCCTTGAGCCGCCCGACCGGGCATCTGCTGGTGTCCTGGTTCCTGGTGAGTGATCAGGACCTTCGGATCGAGTGGTGTGAAAGCGGAGGGCCGATAGTAAGCGCGCCTTCCCGCCGAGGATTTGGATCGGTCGTTATCGAGCGGACCATTCCCTTCGAGCTGCAAGGTGAGGCCCGGATCGAATACCGAATCGAAGGTGTCCAGGGCAGTTTTTTGATCCCGGCACGCCATGTGAGTGTGGGGAATGTTACTGAGCTGAAAACGGCGCCTACGCTGGTCACGGCGCAATCGTTGGCAGAGAAAAAACTGTTGCTGGTAGAGGACAGCATGATGATCGCGTTGGATGCACAGGCAATGCTCCAGGAAGCTGGCGCTGATGTGGAGATTGCCGGAACGGTCAACGAAGCACGCCGCGCTTTGGGCTTTACTCATTTCGACGTAGTCGTACTGGATGTGAATCTGTCGGGGGAGACCAGTCTGGCTATTGCAGACGAGCTGGCTGATGCCAAACATCCCTTCATTTTCGCAACAGGCTATGGCGAAAACACGGTGATTCCTGATCGCTTCAAGGATATCCCGCTCATTTCCAAGCCTTACAGCGCCGGGTCGCTTACCCATGCGATCAATCGGTTTGATATCACCCAAGAGCTTGATCGCTTGTAATGACCAGCGCTGCGTAAGCAGGCCCCAACGTTACGGAGCCTGCTTACATCATTTAGTGATGCTGCCTGGTTGCGCTTGCAGTCAAAGCGGTTTCGATCAGATCCACCTCCCTCACCAGCTTTTGTAGCGTACTGTCATTGATATGATGACGGCTACGCAGCTTGTAATATTCAGTGCGCTCCGCCTTGAGCGCCTGCAGACGCGTTTCCCGCTCAAGATCGCGTCGCGCTTCGAGAAGCGGGGTCGGCAGCTCGTGGTTATTGATCTCCATACGCTTGTGATAGTAGTCCATCAGATGGAGGGTGATCTCGTTGAACGCGACGATAATCTCTTCATCCCCTTGGTGGTCCGCCAGTACCTTCGCTTTTTCTTGGTGATAGTTTTCAATGTGCCGGATTGCCGCCTCGGCCCCACGAATACGCGCATGGCGCTCCTCTTCATATTCGCGGCTGTCTTCAGGCAGATCCAGCCCGCACAACACCAGAGGAAGACCTACGCTTCCGGTAATCAAGGTGAACAGAATGACGCCGGTCGCCAGGAAGATCAGCAGCTCACGGGCCGGAAACGGCGTACCGTCATTCAGCATCTCTGGCAGCGACAAGGCAGCCGCCAAGGTAATGGTGCCTCGAATACCTGCCAATGTCCCGGCCAACATGACGCGAGCGGAGACAGACCGCGCTGGCTTGCGACGCAACAGCCGAGGCATATGTGCGGCACCAAATATCCAGAGAAACCGCATCCCTAGAAGCGCAATCGAAATCAGCGCGACGAAACCCAGCAACTCAATAAACGGCAGCGTAGTGCCTGCACTGGTCGTTGCGTTAAGCGCGCCGCCAATGATTTCGGGCAATTGGAAACCGAGTAGCAGAAATACCAATGCGTTAAGCACAAACTCCAGCATTTCCCAGACACTGCGCGTCTGGATACGGGACGTGGTCTGATCCTGGCGTTTGAGGTCAAGCCGGTTGATGACCATACCCGCTGCCACAGCGGAGAGAATACCGGACAGATGAAAATGCTCCGCCAGCAGAAACGCCGCAAAGGGTAGCAGCAGGAGCAGCAGTACGATCTGAATCGTCGAAGCTTCGCCAAGGTGCCGCTCGATCAGACGGGTCCGCACCACATTAAAGGCCAGCGCCAGTAAGGCGCCCATCAGTAGCCCACCCAGGGAAATCAGCAGAAATCCTACTGTTGCCTGTGCCAGAGAGAACGCACCGGTCAGGGCTGCGGCTACCGCGAACTTGAATGCCACAAGACCGGACGCATCATTCATGAGCGACTCGCCCTCAAGAATGTGCATCAGCCTCGGTGGTACCGGAAGTCGACCGGAAATAGCCGATACCGCGACGGCATCCGTAGGTGAAAGAATCGCCGTCAGTGCAAAGCAGACAGGCAAAGGCAAACCGGGGAATAACCAGTGAACCACATATCCCACACCAATTACGGTTACCAGTACAAGGCCCAGCGCCAATGCCAGAATAGGCCCACGAAGCAGCATGAATTCGCGCTGCGGGAACCTTCGCGCATCGGCAAATAGAAGTGGGGCAATGAATAGGAGCATGAACAGCTCAGGCTGAAGCTCCACATGCAGCCCGCTGGCAGGCCAGGCCAGTAGCGCACCAAAAGCAATCTGTACAAGCGGTGTGGGCAGTGATGGTAGAAAGCGAGCCGCCACCCCAGTAGCCGAGGCGACAAGTAAAAGCATTAAAACAAGATAAACCGTATCCATGAATCTTTAGAAAAATCCCTGTCAATGAAGAACCATAAAGCGCTTTAGCGCTATGGAATAAGCGTTCCGACCCCCTCAGGCGTGTCTTCCGATGTCCCTCGGATAATGGTGTTGATTTAGCTTCTGAGGCCTTTTCAGCGTAGGTGAGGTGAGCGTTGACACCGATAACATAATCGCGACTAGGCGCTATACAGCGGCGCACCCCGTCATCACCTTCTTTTCCTGAGTCGACCTGAAAGCATGAGGAATTCGGATACAGCCTTGAATCGCCAATATGTGTAAAAATGTTTCTGAAAGGACTGGGAAATCGACAGAAGCAGTCAGGGCTTCATGCCGTTTGATAGAAAAGCTTTCCGTGCCAGTCTCCTTATTAAAGCCGATTGGTTTTCTTACGACTGGATCAACTCAATAACGGTAAGCCATTACCAAGCGAAGCGACTCTAAAAGTTCACTTATATTAATAAGGTCCCTATGTTGTCAGCCATAGGCCTGTTTACCACGTTACAGCGATAGCGATGTCCAGTTTTAAAGAAGCTGTTCTTGGCTGGCGCTACGAACATTCTTCTGGAATCAAAAATAAGGTTCAGACGACATATCAGTTATCTGAACTATCCCAGGAGAGCTATAGGCGGCGGTAGGACGGGTTTAGCTGAGTGCCTAGACCTGCTTACCGCTGAGACCACCTAAATAAAAAGGGAGCGAATAACATGATTCACTCCCTTAGAAATGGTTGTGCCTAACGCTAGCTTGTCAGGGCTAGCATCAACTCAGATGCGGAACCCACCAACCAAGTGCTGCAAGCGAGCGGCTTCCTGCTCCAGGGCCGTACAGGCCTGTAGTGTAGATTCCAGGTTCGCCACGCTTTGCTGGTTCAACAGGTTGATCTCACTAATATCCATGTTCAGTGTTTCAACAACTGCCGTCTGCTCTTCAGTTGCCGCCGCGACCGACTGGTTTTGCCCATCAATATCACCGATCAGCTGAGTTACGCTGTCCAGACGTGCCCCTGCTCGTTCGGCAACGCTCATGCTGTGCGTACTCTGCTCTTGGCTTTCGCGCATCAGCTGTACGGCATCTCGCGAACCGGTTTGCAGCTCTTCGATCATTTGATGAATCTGCTGCGCCGAACTCTGGGTGCGGCTCGCCAGGGAACGTACCTCATCAGCAACCACAGCGAAGCCACGTCCCGCCTCGCCGGCTCGGGCGGCTTCAATCGCCGCGTTAAGCGCCAGCAAATTGGTTTGCTCGGATATGCCCCGAATGACATCAAGAATCTGGCCGATATTAGCCGCCTTGCCGTTCAACGCTTCGATGTGGTCACACGATGTGCCAATCTTCTGTGATAAGGCCTGCATGGCTTGCAGCGCTTCGCCGAGCACTTTGCGGCCTTCCTCGCCCTGCATACGTGCAGTACTGGCATCACTAGATGCATGGGCGGCATTCCCAGCGATTTCCTGGGCCGCAGCACCCAGTTCATTGATGGCCGCAGCGACACTGTTGGTGCGCTGGGACTGATTATCAGACTGCTGCATGGAAGCCGTAGAGGCATCTAGCACGAGGCGACTCACCTGATTCAACTCACTCGAGCTTTGTGCAACGTTACGAATCGAGTCATGGATACGGGCAACGAAACGGTTGAATGCCGTGGCTAGTGCACCGAATTCATCACGGGCTTCAACGGGTAGACGACGAGTCAGGTCGCCTTCGCCCTCGGCAATGTTGTCCATTGCGCGGGTCAAATCACGCAGAGGGCGTAACAGTGTCTGCAGCAGCAAACCCAGCAAAACGATAATCGCCACGACGGCAACCAGTGTCGCCACAATCGCCAGATTACGCGCCTTGATAACCGGGGCATACGCCTTGTCCTTATCGATAGACAACCCCAGGTACCACTTGACAGAGGGTAGGCCTTCTACCGGCGTAAAACTGATCAGGCGGTCCAGACCATTTTGGCGCGTCTCGCTAAAACCAGGCGCCAGGGTAGGTGTAGCCTCGGGGAAAATATCCTTAAGGTTTTTTAGCACCTGATCTGTATGACTGCTGACAAGAATCTTTCCTTCGCTATCGACCAGAAAGGCCTCACCAAGGCCACCGGCATCCAGAGATGTGATGATACTGACCAGCGTTGACAGGTTCAGGTCACCGCCCACAACGCCCGCCAGTTGACCGTTCTGCATGAGCGGTGTCGCAATGGTTACACCTAGCTGGCCTGAGGAAGCAAAAACATAGGGCGCCGTCAAAACAGTACTGCCAGCGGTGGTTGCTGAATTATACCAAGGGCGCTTGCGTGGATCGTAACCAGCAGGCAAGGTTCGCTCCGGACGCGTGGTATAGGTACCGTCTACCTGCCCCAGGTAAGTGGAATCAAAATTACCGGTGTAGATTTTCTGCTCAAGCAAACCCGCCAGGACCGCGGGTGAGCTGTCTCGCATCAGGGTTTGCGCCTGGCTTTCAATCAACTTGACTCGTGCATCGAGCCAGTAGGCAATATTGCCTGCGGTTACTTTGCCCGTTTCAGTCAAGGATGCCTGCAGGCTCTGATCGATTGCCTGACGTTGAAGATACGCATTGAAGCCGGCAAAGCCGGCCAGGGCAACAGTAACTACCAATGCAGCTGCCAGAAGAATCTTGTGGCTGAATTTCAGTTGCTTGAACATGAGACAGAATCTCTGGGTTGAAGGACGCGTTGCGATAGAAGGCGCAACTGAACTACAGCTATCGGCTTTCGCGTCAAATGCTTGAGCAGCTTGTTCGTTTATCGAGCAGATGCGAATTTGGTAGAAACAAGTACAGGCTTGATTAAAAGGCCATCACCCCTCGCCCCCCTCTCTAAGGCCCTACAGGCATGGCCTACCTTCGCACAACAGTTGGAAACACCAATAGCGATTGCCGCCTGGACGATTTTCCGATAACTACCCTTATGATGTTTATGAAAGCGATCCACTTCCTTTAAGCCTTAAGCAATCCCCCGCCTGCACCCAACAAGGAGAACATGCATGGCCCGTCTTACCGCAAAAGATTTCGCGCCTGAGCTGCTTGAACTGTATGACTATTACGTGCATGGGCGAATCAATCGCCGGGAGTTTCTCGACCGTGCAGGTAAGTTCGCCGTAGGCGGATTGGCCGCCACGACGCTTCTTGCCGCCTTGAGTCCAGATTATGCACTGGCACAGCAAGTCGAATTTACCGATCCTGAAATCATCCCTGAATACATTTCCTACCCCTCGCCTAAAGGGCATGGACATGTCCGTGGCTATCTCGTGCGACCTGCGCAGGCCAAGGGAAAGGTTCCAGGTATTGTCGTCGCTCATGAAAACCGTGGACTCAACCCCTACATTGAGGACGTTGCGCGGCGCCTGGCAAAGGCTGGATTCGTGGCGCTGGCTCCTGATGGCTTGAGTTCCGTAGGCGGCTATCCGGGAAATGACGACAAGGGGCGCGAGCTTCAGCAAACCGTTAATCCCGAAAAGCTGATGAACGACTTTTTTGCTGCCGTCGAATGGCTCATGGGGCATGAGCTCACAACTGGCAAGGTAGGAATCACCGGTTTCTGCTATGGCGGAGGCGTAGCCAATGCGGCAGCTGTCGCCTATCCCGAACTCGGCGCGGCCGTACCGTTTTATGGCAAGCAACCCAGAGTGGAAGATGTCCCTCGCATCAAGGCACCGTTACTCATTCATTATGCCGAGCGGGATGAGCGTATCAATGAAAGTTGGCCTGCCTATGAGAGCGCCTTGAAAGCCGCTGGCAAAACCTATGAAGTCTATATCTATCCCGGCACCAATCACGGATTTCATAATGATTCGACGCCACGTTATGACGAAGCCGCCGCAACGCTGGCCTGGGAGCGAACACTGAGCTGGTTTCGCACTTATCTGGCCTAAAGTGCAGAACTATTGAAATAGACTCTGCAAGGCACCATTTCAATTATAGGTGAATGCGCTGCAAGCTATCTTAACCAGGATCAGATCGCCGATGGCTTTTTTGTGTCCGGTACGGCGGAGTGCATTCCTGAAGGCCCAACCACCGGACTTCACGAGAGCAAGGCGTATACTCGCCAAGCGTTTGACCCATAACGATATTTGCAACCTCTGGCCGCAGAAGCGCTGATCGAAATAGCGTAGAGTAAGCACAAATCGATTGTTACGTGTTCCGCACAGGTTTGATCAGCCAGTCATCCCAACACCATGCTTTAGGAGAATTTTATGGCGACCGAATACATGACCGTTGCAGGAGGCTGCTTCTGGTGCGTAGAGGCAGTATTCAAGGATGTCATCGGAGTCGTTTCCGTCGAGAGTGGCTATACCGGCGGCAAAACGGTCAACCCCACCTATGAGCAGGTTTGTGAGGGTAATACCGACCATGCCGAAGCCATCCGTATTGGCTACGACCCTGACGTGATCAGCTATGGCGAGTTGCTCGATATTCACTTTGCAACCCATGACCCGACCCAGCTCAACCGACAGGGTAACGACATGGGCACGCAGTACCGTACTGCCCTGTTCCCGGCAAACCCCGAACAGGAAACCGAGGCCCGAGCGGCGATTGCACGTGCACAGGAAGGTCTCTCAGCGCCCATCGTGACCACGATCGAGCCATTGGGGCCCTGGTATCCGGCAGAGGGCTATCATCAGAACTATTGGGAGGAGCGTGGACGCGCCAACCAGTACTGCATGGCGGTCATTCCACCCAAGCTTCAAAAGCTGCGCAAGAGCTTTGCCCAACGGTCAAAAACCTCGACCGAGGGCTGATTTGCTCAGGGTAGCCCTTCTTGTGGCTACCCTCTCCTTTTCTGCACTGGATTTTCTGCACCCAAGCCACTACTATCTGCTTCCCTTTTCTTTCTATCTTGCAAGGAGCCTGACCATGCGACGCGCTTTCACTCTTTGCAGGTCCTGCCAGGCGTAAACGCTTTTCTGCGCACCTAAGCGCACGCTTTGCCCGGCTCCGGCATGCCTCTCCCTGAATTATTGTTTACCCATCAGGAATTGGTTATGGGCAATTGCATTCGTACTTTATCGGAACGCGTCAACCTTATCGCATCCGATAATCTCTGGATCGAAGGTACTGCGATACAGCAGTTGGAAACTACTGCCAGATTGACTGGTATGGTCCGGGTCTCCGGCATGCCGGACCTTCACCCAGGCCGTGGCTACCCAGTAGGCGCCGCGTTCTTCTCTGAAAATGTTATCTATCCAGCCCTGGTTGGAAATGATATCGGCTGCGGCATGGCGCTCTGGCAGACTGATATCCGAGCTGGCAAGCTGAATCTCGACAAACTCGAACGGCGCCTGGGCAGTATCGACGGGCCACTGGACAACAGTTGGGCCGAAGACGTACAGGCCTTTTCTCTTTCCAGAACAGGCTATGAAGCCTCTCTGGGCACGATTGGCGGCGGCAATCACTTTGCCGAGCTTCAAGCCATCGATACCGTTCATGACGAAACGCTGGTCGCTTCGCTGGGACTGGATCGAAAAACCCTGCTTCTGCTTGTGCACAGCGGATCGCGAGGCTATGGCGAGTCGGTTTTACGTAGGCATGTCGAGGCGTTCGGGCATGCTGGTCTCGACCCTAGATCACCCGAAGGGCTCGAGTACCTAGCCTTGCATGATCAGGGCCTGCGCTATGCAGAAGCCAATCGCCAGCTCATCGCCAGACGACTCCTGGCGAATCTGCGTGCAGAGGGTCGTCAGGTGCTGGATATCAACCATAACCTTGTGTCCTCAGCCAGCATTGAGGGTGTGCAGGGCTGGCTGCATCGCAAGGGCGCCACTCCGGCCGACGCGGGGCCAGTCATCATTCCGGGCTCTCGTGGGTCCTATAGCTGGCTGGTCAAACCGATCCCCTCGGCAACCAGTCTCTTTTCCCTAGCCCACGGTGCCGGCAGAAAATGGCTCAGGACAGAGTGCCGCGATCGGTTATCCAACCGCTTCTCGTTCGATCAATTGAAGCGCACGTCCCTGGGCAGCCGGGTCGTCTGCGAGGACAAGGCGTTGATGTATGAGGAAGCACCAGAAGCGTACAAGGACATCGACAGCATCATCGAAACCCTGCAAGGTGCTTCACTGGTCACGGTCATAGCCCGGCTTAAACCGGTACTGACCTACAAGCGACGGGGGTGCTGCCCGTGAGACTCCTGCAACTCTCATCGGCCCAAGGCCCGGCCGAGTGCGAGCTGGCCGTAACCAAGGCGCTTCGTCTTCTCGAAAAAGAAGCCGAACGCGAGGATGTGCTGCTGTCAGTGATTGAACAGACGGATGGCGAGCACCGCGGCACCGTTAGCTCTGTACTTCTGGTATTGGAAGGCGAGCGCAGCGAGCCACTGGCCAGCCGATGGAACGGCAGTCTGCTCTGGATATGTCAAAGTCCTTACCGGCCTCAGCATGGCAGAAAGAACTGGTATTTTGGCGCCAGGGTATTTATGCCGCCTGCGTCAGCCTCCTCGGGATCGATACGCTTCGAGTACGTGCGGGCCTCAGGGCCCGGCGGTCAGCACGTGAACAAGACGGACTCTGCCGTTCGGGCTACTCATGTGCAGAGCGGGCTTTCGGTCAAGGTGCAAAGCGAGCGCAGCCAGCATGCCAACAAGCGCCTGGCAATGGCATTGATTGAGCAAAAACTTGCGCAGTACACCGAGGACGCCCAGGCAGCTCAGTGACTGGATAGACGCTTGTTCCATCATGAGATTGAGCGCGGTAACCCGGTTCGTACATTTCGCGGAATGCGTTTTACTGAAAAGTGAGGGATTGAGCGGCAAGCGTATAGCTTGCCGCTCTTGTATGAGTCCTCAAATCAAACGCTAGCCCGCAGCATGTCGGACTTTGGCTGAATTTTGCCTAATCCGAACAATGGCCCATCATTATCAGTTGGAACGCAGAGGGATGCGCTGCCAAAGGGTAACGGCTCAGCAATAGCTCTGGATACCCACGACAGAACGCATACAAGAAAAGCGCAAGCCGTTAAGATGGCGCTCTGCTTCATTGTTGGCCTCGAAGGTAATGGCAAGAAAATCATCGAAAACCGCCTCCGGGCCCTCTTCTGGTACTCCCGCCCTGACCTTGATTGATGTCGCCAAGGTGGCGGGTGTCTCACCCATTACGGTTTCCCGAGCACTCCATCGCCCAGAGATCGTAAGCGAGGCCGCCCGGGAAAAGGTCTTGGCCGCCGTCAAAGCCACCGGATATGTTCCCAATATGTTGGCGGGAGGCCTGGCTTCGAATAAAAGTCGGCTGGTCGCCATCTTCCTGCCGACAATTGCACACTCTATTTTTGCCGACACGGTACAGGCCTTGATCGATCAGCTAACTGCATCAGGATACCAGACGATGATAGGTCTGACCGGCTACTCCCCTGAACAGGAAGAGCAGCTTTTGGCAGCTGTGCTCGGTCGGCGGCCTGATGGGATTGTACTGACTGGCACACTTCATACCGAAGAAAGCCGTGAACGACTGTCCCGCTCCTCCATTCCGGTAGTTGAAGCATGGGAGCTGGGCACCGAGCCCATCGACATGCAAATTGGCTTTTCCCATGAAGCCGTTGGGCGCGCTATGGCCGATTATCTCTATGGCAAAGGGTATCGTCAGTTTGGACTGGTTTCGGTCGACGACATACGAGCTCTAAAGCGTGGACGTGCCCTGCTGGACCAACTGGCGTCATTAGGCATTACGGATGTACCTGTCGAGATCATGCAAACGCCTGCCACGCTATTAAGTGGTCGTGAAGGTTTGCGCCAGCTCAAGGGGCGTGGCTCGCTTCCTGAAGTGGTGGTATGCAGTTCCGATACAGTTGCCCAAGGCATTCTGGCAGAAGCGGCCAGTCAGGGGATCAAGGTACCTGAAGAACTAGCCGTTCTAGGATTTGGCGACCTATCCAGCGCGGCTCATGTATACCCTGCACTCTCGACTGTGAATGTTGATGGTGCCCGAATGGGCAAGCTCATTGCGAAGGCCCTGCTGGCGCGCTTTCAAAATCCTGACCAACATACCGAGCCGGTACAGTTGGACACTGGGTTCACAATTGTGGAACGCTCCACAACCTGATTCAACGGCAGGCGGCTATTCGTCAGCCTCTTACACTTTAATGATTGCGCAATCACATCAAGATCGGTTATCAATAGACACAACCGATTGGTGTGATGGTGCCTTTAATGATTGCGCAATCAGACAAGGCACCATCTGATCACTATAAAAAGGACAACAACCGTGAAACATATCGAACCGCGTACTCAGTTATCCCTTCCCTCTCACTTATTGCCTGTTACCCACTCAGGCGCATAGCTCCAGCTCGCTTCCTTTCTGCCATACCGCTCTACGGGGTGAGGCTAATCATCGACAACAATAAATATCGAGGTGAACGTTATGGGCGATACACGGCAAACCCGGGTCCGCTATCTGATTCTCCTGATGCTGTTCCTGGTAACAACGATCAACTATGCGGATAGAGCCACCATTTCGATTGGCGGCTCCAGTATGCAAAAGGATTTGGGAATCGATGCCGTCACGCTCGGCTACATCTTCTCTGCTTTTGGTTGGGCCTATGTGCTGGGCCAGATCCCCGGGGGCTGGCTACTTGACCGCTTCGGTTCAAAACGCGTTTACGCCACGGGTATTTTCATCTGGTCACTGTTTACTCTGCTTCAGGGCTTTGTTGGCATGATGCCTGTAGCCTGGGCCGTGGTTACGCTGTTCGTTCTACGTTTTCTGGTGGGATTTGCCGAAGCGCCTTCATTTCCGGGTAACGCCCGCATCGTTGCAGCCTGGTTCCCCACTGCAGAGCGCGGTACCGCTTCGGCCGTGTTCAACTCTGCACAATACTTCGCAACGGCATTGTTTGCACCGCTGATGGGCTGGATCGTTTACAGCTTCGGTTGGGAACATGTGTTTGTTGTCATGGGTGTATTGGGCATCATTTTCTCCGGCATCTGGATGAAAACGATCTATAACCCCAAGGATCATCCACGGGCGAATGCGGCGGAAATTGCACACATCGAAAAGAACGGTGGTCTGGTCGATATGGACCAGGCACGTGGCACCAACAACGGCCCTAAATGGCACTACATCAGCCAACTGCTGACCAATCGCATGATGCTGGGCGTTTACCTCGGTCAGTATTGCATCAACGCCATCACTTACTTCTTCCTGACCTGGTTCCCGGTCTACCTCGTCCAAGAACGTGGGATGACCATTCTGAAGGCTGGTTTCATTGCGTCTTTGCCGGCAATCTGCGGCTTCATTGGAGGTGTACTGGGCGGAATCATCTCCGACTGGTTGCTGCGTCGCGGTAATACACTGACCTTCTCCCGTAAATTACCGATCGTATGCGGACTGCTGCTATCTACCACCATGGTGTTCTGTAACTATGTGGATGCCGAATGGATGGTAGTTGGCTTCATGACGCTGGCTTTCTTCGGAAAGGGATTGGGTGCACTGGGTTGGGCGGTTGTATCGGACACGTCACCCAAGCAGATCGCAGGCCTTTCAGGCGGTCTCTTCAACACGTTCGGCAACATCGCTTCTATTACCACGCCCATTATCATTGGCTACATCATTGCGGTAACGGGCTCGTTCCGCTGGGCGTTGGTGTATGTAGGTGCCAACGCGCTAATCGCAGTCTTTAGCTACCTGTTCATCGTTGGCAAGATACAGCGTGTCGAGCTGCGCGATGAGAATGGCAAGCAATTGGCGGATACGTCGGTTCCTGCACCCGCCTCGGCCTGATCCAGCAAGGACCGGCTGAATAAGCCGGTCCTCCAATCAGATTGCTATACAGGCAAAGGGCGCCGTTGGGCGCCCTTTGCTGTCTTTGTTACTTATGCCGCTTCGTCATTCAATGCAGGACGCGCTTCACTGGCAATGGTAATGCGCTTTGGCTTTGCTTCTTCCGGCACCCGGCGAACCAGATCAATATTGAGCAAGCCATTGCGTAGGCTGGCGCCTTTAACCTCAATGTGCTCATCGAGCCGGAAGGACAGCCTGAAGGCACGCTGGGCAATACCTTGGTGCAGGTAGGTCACACCTTCAGCGGTGTGCTCACGCCGATCGGCACTTATTGTCAGCACACCACGCTCGACCTGAATATCCAGATCGTCTTCATGCAGGCCCGCTGCCGCAATCACGATGCGATAGTCGTTTTCGCCGTGCTTCTCAACATTGTAAGGCGGATAGCCTGGTACCGAATCACGCAGCGCCGACTCAAATAGATCATTGAAACGATCAAAGCCAACAGTGCTACGGAACAAAGGTGCAAGGGATAAACCAGTCATGATGAATCTCCTGAAGATCAGCAAGCTTCGATAACCCGGGACCCGATTTCGGCATCCCGCATGACCCTACATAAGGATAGTGAAAATACTTTCAAGCGGTCTGCCGACAAACGGGAAACCCAGTAAGCCTTTGTCTTTCAACTGCTTATTTTTTATCGCCCCATTGATGTCGCAGGTTTCAGCAAGGTCGAGCTACCCTTGGGTTTGCGAAATACCAGGATGTTGCCCAGCAGTACCAGCGCCAGCCCAAACAGTGCAGGCCATGTCCATTGGTATCCTTCCATCCATGCCGAGATGTTAAGGGCAACCACCGGAAACAGGACGGTGCAATAGGCCGCCCGCTCAGCACCCAGACGGCCAACCAGAGTCAGGTAGGCGGTAAATCCGATCACTGAGCCAGGAACGGCCAGATAGACCAGCGAACTGATGTAGCGCGTACTAAGGTCGACTGTAAAAGGCACCCCCTGTACAAGGCAGATCACCAATAGAATCAAGGCGCCGTACAACATGCCCCAGGCATTGCTCGTCAACGGGCGGATACCCACGCGCTGTTGCAGACTAGAAATCATGTTGCCCGCTGAAAAGCACAGTGTTCCTAACAAGGAGAGCCCAAGCCCTAGCCAAGTCTCATGGCTTGCCGTGTGGCTGCCCAGTTCCGGCCAGAACAACAGGGCGAGCCCCAGCAAACCCAATGCGCCCCCGGCCAAAACGTTGGCCGCGATGGTTTGCTTGAACCACAGGCGTGCGTTGAGGGCATTCCAGAGTGTGGCGGTTGAAAACACTACGGCAATCAGCCCACTGGCTATGTACTGGCTGGCCGAGTAAAAGCAGATGAAGTTCAGGCAGAACAGGCAAACACCTTGAGCCATGCAGAACAGCTGGCCGCGTTGATCCAATGGCTGTAGGCGACGGGTCGGTATCAGGATTAGAAACAGGACCAGCGCTGCAAGGGCGAAGCGATAGGCAATCGAAAGCGGAATGGCTACGGATTCGATCTGAAACTTGATGGCAATCCAGGTGGTGCCCCAGATCAGAACAGTCAACAGATAAAACGTAAGGTTCATGGTGGTCTCCAGCGGTCAGGAAACCAGTGTGGTGAATCAGTCCGTTGAAGAGTTGCACATTCTTGCGCTTTTTATTCTGGCATGCGGTTCGCGCCTCTCATAAGCCTTATGATGTAAAACCAGGAGACGTGATCATGCAGCAAGCCGACGACTTTCAAGTGTTTCGTACCTTAGACCAGGCCTCCAATGCACACCGTCTACGTCATACTGCGCTGGGCAATGGCATGGCGTTGGCGCAGTGGTATCGCAGCGATGCCGACGTGCTGGGCTACAGCAGCCCGGATCATCACACTTTGTCGCTCTATCTGGAAGGTGGCTGGCAGACGTTTCGCCTCGACCAGCCGGGCCACTATGGGGCGCCTGACCGATTCTGTGTTCTGCCAGCCGGACACGACTCTGACTGGTCAGTTACGCAAGGGCTGGGTTTCATGCATCTGTACGTCACCCCTGAGCAGTTGATGCTGGAAACCATCCGAGTTCTGGACAAGGAACCCCGGGCGATCCATCTGCAGGAACGCACTTACATGGAGGATCCTGCACTCGTTGCCATCTGCCGTGCGCTGGAACGCAGTGACTGGCAGGAACCTGGAGAGCGCCTGCTGTGCTCGAGCCTGGCGCACGAGGCGGTCAGCCATCTGCTGCTCAACGGGTGCGGGCCGCGCCAGGAGGTCCACTGGCGCGGCGGCCTTTCACCATCGGTCAGACGACGCATCCGCGACTATATTGACACCCACCTGGATAAACCGCTTGAGCTGTCGACACTGGCTGAAGAAGCCGCCTTGTCGACTTTTCACTTCAGCCGCATGTTCACGCTTTCATTCGGTATGCCACCTCACCGCTATGTACTGGCACGACGGCTCGCCAGGGCTCGAGAGCTACTGATCAATACCACGTTGCCACTTGCCCAGATTACGCTGGACTGCGGCTTTTCCAGCGCCAGTCACCTGAGCCGCCGATTTGTTCAGGTACATGGTGCAACACCGGGACAATACCGTACCGCCCTCTCACGCGCAGGTTGAAGTGCTAGAGGTCAGCCGTCCTGCCCAAAGACTGATCTCAAAGCCGCTCTGGCAGGCGGTCCTCCATAAAGCAGCTATGCTTTAAGTAAACCTTGATTGGATCACATCAAATGGATGTACATAATGCTGAAACATCACAGCGTTACGCCCCCATTGCGCTTGTAGCGGAAGACGAAGTCATGCTTCGTGAGCTAATGAGTGATGTGCTACAGAACGAAGGCTTTGAAGTAGCGGCGTTTGGTACGGCTGACGAGGCCCTGAACTTTCTGGAGGGCAAAGCGCTATTGGTAAGTGTGGTCGTATCGAATGTGAGAATGCCCGGACACATCAACGGCATCGACCTGGCGCATATCGTCTCAAAACGCTGGCCTTTTCTTCCAATCGTCTTGATGTCTGGCTATACCGGTCTGGAAATACAACTACCTAAGGATGTGCCTTTTCTACGCAAGCCATGGACAATCGACCAGCTGGCCACTGCTGTCAAAGAGATGAGGCGCTAAGCTAAGCAGCGCTTTCTGATTACAGCCTTTCCTGAATGATGTCAGGCTTCTTCCAGTGCTGAGTACTGTTGGTATCTGACCTCCATCCTGACTAATAGATGATTGATCCTATGCCCCTCGGTTGACGCAACTTCTGCCTGGATCGTCTGAAGCGCTTTACCTACCTAGCTAGCTTTTTAGATAGGTTTCGTTAGTCTGGTCAGCACTGAGTTTTATATGCGCTTCAACAGCCTCAAAAACGGTAAAGCAAGCCGGCAAGCGGCTAACTCTTCGGGTGTAGATTGCTACCTTGGATGCTATGGGCAGCCTGGTAACGCAAGGCATAGGAATAGCCATCGCGCCTGAAGCAACATATCTCTATAGTTAGCTGAAAAGAAGCCCTCAATGGTTAAGCCTGGGCGACCCGGTTATTGTATTTATGTACCTACTGCTTTGATATCCTCTCTCCATACGCAGCCGAGCTGGCGAAGCACATTCTACTGAGCTGCAAGTCTTTCCATTGGCCAGTTTGTTACTGGCTAATGGTTCTGAGGATAACGCTCAACAATCAAGTTGGGTTATGAACGAAGCCAGGAGCGGCTCAACAATAGCAGCTGCTTTACCAAGCACTTGGGCGCCAGACAGGTAACATCCACCAAGCCCTCTTAGCGATTCACGTTGACGACAAGCCGCCCGCGTATCTTGCCCTGAAGCAAATCAGTGGACGCAGTAATAGCCTCCCCTAGCGTAATTTCGCGTGTTATTTCAGACAGCATAGATAAATCGAGATCTGTCTGCAGGCGGTTCCAGGCCTCCACACGCCGCTCGTAGACCTGGGTGACGCTATTGATACCTAGCAGACTTACCCCGCGAAGAATGAAAGGCGCTACGGTTGCGGGCAGATCCATACCTTGTGCTAGACCACAGGCGGCTACCGCTCCTTCTGCCCGAGTGGCAGCACAGACATTTGCAAGCGTATGGCTACCCACCGAATCAATAGCTCCAGCCCAGCGCTCTTTGGAAAGCGGACGGCCCGGCTCAGACAGTTCGTTGCGGTTGATAACCGATTGGGCGCCAAGCTTTTTAAGGTACTCCGACTCCTCGGGTCTCCCTGTGGCAGCAATGACCGAATAACCGTTACGAGCTAGCAGAGAAACGGCGAAACTACCAACGCCACCATTAGCACCTGTTACCAGGATGTCTCCTTTATCAGGTGTGATTCCATGTCGCTCCAGCGCCATCAGGCAAAGCATGGCGGTGTATCCGGCAGTACCGATTGCCATGGCCTGGTGTTCGTCGAGCCCGGACGGTAGCGGGATCAGCCAATCACCCTGTACGCTGGCCTTTTGAGCCAGTCCACCCCAATGGCTTTCACCAACGCCCCATCCATTGAGCAGCACTCGGTCTCCAGACTTGTACCGTGGATGGGTACTTTCCTCAACAATCCCGGCAAAGTCTATTCCAGGCACCATGGGAAATTTGCGCACTACAGAGCTATTCCCTGTTATAGCCAGTCCGTCCTTGAAATTCAGCGTGCTATAGGAAACACGCACCGTTACATCCCCTTCAGGAAACTGGTCTTCGCTCATATCAGCCAGCCGAGCGTTATAGGTTGATGCATTCTTGTCGATGAGAATTGCTTTAAACATCATATCTCCTATTTAGACCAGTCGTCTTTAATTAGGCAGCAGCAGTTATGCTTTGATGCCATTCAGAAAGCCCTCAATAAAACAGTCGAGAGGCCGCACCGTCTGAGACAGTCGTGCACGTAGCACAGCGCCTTCCCAGCCAATCCAGAAGTAAGCAGCCCAATCATCACAATGACATCCAGACCGCAGCTGTCCTCTCTTTGCTGCCTCACGAAGGCAGTCAGCTAAACGCCGTTGCCAATCAAGCAAGGTCGCTTCTAGCTGGGAGCGAAAACTATCCGGCAGAACGAGTACTTCCTGTCCAAGATTGCCAACCAAACAGCCGCGTCGAAACTCGTACTTGGCCATACCGACTTTGGCATCCTCTACAAAGTTCTTTAGCCGCTGTATGGGATCAACGCTTTCATCCAATAACCAGCGGTCAAGCTTACGCGCGAAGTAAGCTGCGTAGCTCCTGAGCACTGCCTGCCCAAAGGCTTCCTTGCTATCGAAATAATGATAAAACGAGCCTTTAGGCACCTGTATTCGTTTAAGGACTAAGTCAATGCCTGTGGCGGCAAAGCCTTGCTCGGTAAAGATTTCCATACCCGCATGGATCAAAGCGTCACGCGTATCGGCGTGCTCTCGGGGAATCTTAGGTGGCCGACCTCGGCGGGCCGGTAAGGTACTGGTAGTCATGCCCTTATATTAGACCGATCGTCTTTAAAGTCAATTTTGAATACTGAAAGGCCATTTCTAGATGAGTAGCATCTGAATTTATGGAAAATGGTAGATAGCGGGAACTGATTTAAACAAGGAGCCTTCGAGAAAGGCCCCTTGCTATACACCCTGTTACTTAAGCCAATCCAGGTTGACGGCATTAGCCATTGCAAGGAAGCCAGTCTCGTTGGGATGAATATGGTCGCCCGAGTCGAACAAGGGGTTCAATCGGGTCGGCCTCTTTGGGTCACGCATGGTTTTGTCAAAATCAATAACTGCATCATAGGCCCCGCTTTCACGAATCCACTTGTTTACTTCCTGACGCTTGGCCTCGCCCTGCCGGGTGTAATAACTGCCCCCTTCATACGGCAGAAGCGTGGCACCAATTACCTTTAGACCATGGGTTTTCGCACGGGCAATCAGCTGCTTGTAACCTGCAATGATCTGCTTGGCGCTTACCTTTTCCCGAGAACCGGGCAAATCCGAATAGCCAATGTCGTTGATGCCTTCGAGTAATATCAGATGCGTAACGCCAGGCTGCGCGATGACATCTCGATCGAAGCGTGATAGTGCGCTTGGTCCCACCTGCTCGTGCAGGATGCGGTTGCCGCTAATGCCGAGATTAAGAACACCCTTGGTATTGATATCGGATCGGTTCAACAGGCGGCGAGCCAGATAGTCAGTCCAACGGTTGTTTGTATCTACCGCGGCATTGAGACCATCTGTAATCGAGTCGCCAAATGCGACAACAGCTGTGGTGTCCTTATGGGTCAGAATATCCACACCCGTTAGGAAGTACCATGAAGTGCTGGTCGACTTTGTTTGTAACGCGCGCGCTTTCGTATGGTTGCCGGAGGTAGAAATATAGTTGGTCTGCTTGCCCAACGTATGTACGGTTTTAGCTTCGGTCTGCTCTGGTAGATAAAGGCTGATAGCCAGATCGGCTTGTGAAGAGAACCGCATGTCTACAGGATCGCTGTACATCACCGCTCCAGGCGGGATTGTCGTCGAGGATATTCCTCCAAACGTCAAGGGCCGATCTGTATCGGGGTTGATGGTGTTCTTACCAGCACTCAATGCAACCCGGGCCTCGCCAATCACCAGCGGAGTTTTACCCAAGGCATTGGATAAGCGAATTCGAAACTTATAGCCTCCGATAGAGGTATGAACGATCTGGCGTATCGTCTGATTGTTCACCCTGACGACAGTCTCTTTTGAGCCGGCAGAAGCACCGTTGGCTTGCGGAGCCGCGGCCCAGCTTCCAACCCAATGAGGACTTTGCGGCTGAGCCGCCAGCGAATAATTACTCGCCATCAGAAGCGCTGCCGCCAGGGTGGACATTGACCACCGTTTTAGGGATTTCCTGTGAGCGGCTGCAAAAATATTAGCGTTATTTTTAGTATGGAATTCAACCACGTTTCGTTTCCTGCTTTTCTATAAACCCGACCAACGCTAGACGCTAAACCCGCTCCTGTCCAAAAACGCGGCTGCGCTTGTTCAATAAAGTAGTGCTATTTCAATAAATTAGCTTCGGTTTACCTGAAGCAGGCAGCTCATGCTGGATAAATTGATTAATCGGCTGGCTGTACAGAGTTAATGCTGGTCGTGGCAGAAAACGATAGTTAGCATGAGTCAACCTACAAAACACTGATAGGTTACTTTTTTTCGCAACATCATGATGACCGATGCGAATGCGTGTCTTTGTGTCTCTCTTAACCTAGCGCCACGACAAAGAATTATGCGGTAGGTTGAATAGAACACTTCCCTCTGGAATGTCCTACTGAAGCGACACCTAATCTAATGCACTGATCAAACAGGTACAACGTCGCTCCAGATAGGCTACTTAAGGCTTTATAGGGCCTGACTACTTCTGTTCCTAATACTGAACACCCTGGGTCAAACCTCCATCCACAAGTAGGTTGGTACCCGTCGTAAAGCTTGCAGCGCGGCTGGCCAGGAAGACCGTGGCCTTGGCTACTTCTTCTGGCGTAGCCATACGCCCCATCGGATTGGCAGCCAGACACTTCGCAAATGTTTCAGGAGCATCACGCTCAATGCTGCCCCAAACGCCCTCTTCAAAGTAGACGTTGCCTGGCGAAACGGTATTTACACGGATTCCATCAGAAGCATGTCGTGCTGAAAGGGTTTTTCCATAGTGAATCAAGGCTGCCTTCAATACACCGTAGGGCTCGGCAAACATGTCCACTTCTCGGCCCGAGACACTAGAAATCAATACCACGGCGGCAGCGTCGGAGATCTTTAGATAGGGCAAGGCTGCGTTGAAGAAACTTACAGACCCCAGCAAATCCGTTTCGAATGCCTGCCTCCAGACACTAAACTCTCCGCCGCCAGCAAGAGCACTCACATTCGGCACGATGATGTCCAGGCCGCCCATTCGCTCTGCTGACTCAGTGACCCAGCGCGCTACTTGATCTGAGTCGGTAACATCCACCACGCGCCCAAATACCTGATCACCCAGTGCTGCCTCTGTCTGTGCGACACCGGCTTCGCTTCTGGCACAAAAGCCAACCCGGGCACCCTCTGCAACGAAGCACTCGACAATGGCCCGACCGATGCCACGAGATCCGCCACTGACTAATACTTTTGCGCCTTCGAGCTCAAGGTTCATAAGCTGTCCTTTTAGATAGTTGGGTTTAGGTTCGATTAAAAGCTGATGCCAGTATAAAGCGCCAGCTCAAGGTGAAGGGGAATACGGCTGCGCAGGACTATGCTTTGAATGATACGTGGCTATCAACGCTTTCGTACGTAAGCGATTCTCGTGACCGCTAAAGCATGCATAAAACACGAGTATACAAATATTATTTGCATGTTTATCCTTGTTTACACACGATTTAAGCCTCGAACGATTACACGATCATGCCTATTCTTAAAGATATTCTTCCTCATGAACGTCAGTCCGTGATTCTCCAGCGCCTGGATTCTCAAGGGCGGGTCATCGCAGCGGATCTGGCAAAAGAAATGAACGTCTCTGAAGACTCGATTCGTAGAGATCTTCGCGAACTGGCTCAGAGAGGACTATGCCGTCGAGTATATGGGGGCGCTTTGTCTGTTGCCCCTGACCCCGGCCCGTTAAATAAACGTATTCAAAACAGCACACCTATCCTCTCGGTGCTGGCCGAAGCAGCGGCAGCATTGGTCGGTCCAGGCCAGACGATTTTTCTGGATGCAGGCTCAACCAACCGGGCAATTGCATTGGCCCTTCCTTCACAGGCCAACCTCACAGTCATCACCAACGCGCCCGCTATTGGCGAAGCACTACTGAGCAAGCCTGGGGTAGAGACGATCCTGATCGGGGGCCGCCTCGACTCAAAAGCTGGTGGCAGTCTGGGGGCAAAAGCACTAAGGGAAATCCAGGCTATTCACGCAGACATTTATTTCATGGGGGCCTGCGCGCTCAGCTTTGAAACGGGCGTGACGGCATTCAACTTCGAGGAAGCGGAGCTCAAGCGCGCCCTGGTGAACGCGGCCAACGCCACGGTTATTACCCTGTCTGCCGATAAATTCGACACCCTGGCGCCCTATCAAGTGATCCCCTGCGAGGCGATCGATCATTTGGTGATTGAGACAAACGACCAGATCGAGCCGCGTCTGAAAGTATTTCGAAAATCAGGCTGCTCGGTACAGACCGTACATATTCAGGAGGCGCTATGAAGATTGCACATGTTGCCCTATGGACACTTGATCTTGAACGGGCCGCCGATTTCTGGCATCAGACGTTTAGCGCCCGCATCGGTCAGCTTTACCACAGCCAGACCAACAAAGGCTTCATTTCTCGCTTCGTCACTCTACAGGACGGACCGACTATCGAACTGATGACGCATCCGAGACTGAACCAAGCCCCCATCTCTTCAGACACACCTGTAACAGGCTGGGCCCATATCGCCATCTCGCTGGGATCGGAAGACGCCGTCAGGAAACTTGCTGAGCATATGGACGGCGAACAGGCGCTAGTATCCGCGCCACGCTGGACGGGCGATGGCTTCTTCGAAGCGGTAATCCGGGATCCCGATGGCAATCTAATCGAAATAACGGCCTGATCGTTTGATCTTCTTGGCCGCGCTGCTGAATATCAACAATACCGCTAGCTTGTAGCTTACACATTCGGCCTCGCTTATTCAGACAGCGAGGCCGATTTCCAGAGGCCTTCTCAAGAACCTAGGCATCTCAGGATCTCTCACACCGGGTAGCCTCAATGCTTTACACAGTGGTACGTATCAACTAACAACCATCCTTTGAAAAGCAGAAATAAAAATAGTTAAGCCTTGGCGCGCAAACCATATTCCTGCCAGGGTCAGTCGGAGTATGATCCGCGCCCCGACCTGTTAATGGAACTAACATGCGCCTTAAAGGGATATTACTCAGCGCGATTCTGTGCCTGCTTGCCGCCTGCGACGCCTCTCAGGATGCGCCAACGGGATCTACATCCAAGACCGCGCCTGAATCATCCGGATCGCCTGCATCTGCGACTATTGATGCTAAAACAGCCGAATCGGCACCGGTATCAAAAACTCAGGACATTGCCCAGACAGCCGAGCGATACGCTGGCCGAGCATTGACTGTGGTTGACGCCTCTGAGATTCAGCTGGACGGTGCCAGCACATTGTCGGTTACGTTTTCAGTCCCCTTGCAACGCGAACAGGCATTTCATCAGTACCTTCATCTGGCAGACAAAACCGCCGGCCCGGTTGATGGCGCCTGGGAACTGTCAGATAACCAGATGGAGCTGCGGCTGCGCCATTTGCAGCCCAAGCGTGAGCTTACTCTGACCATCGATGCGGGCCTCAAAGCCATCAATGGCAACGCGCTGAATGCCCCTTACACCACTTCACTCAACACGCGAAACATTACCCCAAGCGTTGGCTTCGCCAGTCGTGGCTCACTCCTGCCAACACGACTGGCCGAGGGGCTTCCGGTCATTGCCCTGAACGTCGATAAAATCAATGTCGACTTTTTTCGCATCAAGCCCGATGCGCTGCCAGCCTTCCTTGCCAGGTGGGGTAATCGAGCCACAATGGGGTATTGGGAGTCGAGCGAAATACTGCCAATGGCAGAGCTGGTCTATACCGGCCGATTCAACCTGTCACCCAAGTTGAATACCCGGGAAACCGTACTGCTGCCCCTGACTGGGATAGAGCCCCTCAAAGAAAGCGGCGTTTATTTGGCCGTGATGCAACAGGCCGGCAAATACGACTATCAACAGTCGACTACGCTGCTGACGTTGAGCGATATCGGCCTGTCGGCCCATCGCTATCGGGATCGGATCGATGTCTTCACTCAAGCTCTAAATGGCGGACAGCCACTGGGCAAGATTGCCATTCGGGTACTGGATAAAGACAGTGCAGTTCTGGCTGAATACAAGACCGATGCTCAAGGACATGCGCAGCTTACTGTCAACGGTAACGCACGTGTGCTGCTGGCTCAGCATGATGGGCAAACCAGCCTGCTGCGACTGGATAACCCCGCATTGGATCTGGCTGAATACAAGATCGATGGCCCACGGCAACAGCCTCAACAGTTCTTTGTATTCGGACCTCGTGACCTGTATCGACCCGGCGAGACCGTGCTGCTGAACGCACTGTTACGCGACGGAGACGGACATGCGCTGCCACCACACCCGGTCCCGGTCGAGGTTCGTCGACCGGATAACCAGACGAGCCGTCGCTTCGTCTGGAAGCCTGATGCAAATGGTCTTTACCAATATGAACTGCAACTGGGCGAAGAAGCACCCACCGGCCGCTGGCAACTGGTCATGCAGGTAGACGGGGCTACGCCTCAACTGTATGAGTTTTCCGTCGAAGATTTCCTTCCAGAGCGCATGGCGCTTGAGCTCAAGGGTGAAGATGCGCCGCTGGCTCCCGATGAACCATTTGAAGTCAGCGTGACCGGCCGCTACCTGTACGGAGCACCCGCGAATGGCAATACCCTCTCCAGCCAGCTGTATGTCAGACCACTTCGCGAAGCCGTGGCAACCCTGCCGGGTTATCAGTTCGGCTCCATTACCGAGGCCGACCTCAGCCAGGACCTTGACTTGGATGACCTGACGCTGGATACCAAAGGACGCGGACTTCTTTCCCAGGATACCCGTTGGAGCGAAGCGCGCTCGCCCCTGCAGTTGATTTTGCAGTCCAGCCTGCAGGAGTCAGGCGGCAGACCGGTGACACGTCGTCTTGTCCAACCGGTCTGGCCCGCTCAACACCTTTCCGGAATTCGCCCTCTATTCAATGACGGCGAGGTCGATGCAGATAGCCAGGCGGGCTTTGAGATCGTTATGGCCAACGCACAGGGTAAGAAACTACAGGCCAGCCAGCTACGGGTCCGTTTGGTCCGTGAGCGCAGGGACTATTACTGGGGCTTTTCTGATGATGAGGGCTGGAGTAGTCGTTACAATGAAAAAGCCATCACCATGTCTGAAGAGACGATCGATATTGCGGCAAACGGTTCAGCGAAGGTCAGTTTTCCTGTGGAATGGGGTCCTTACCGGGTCGAAGTGGAAGACTCCGAGACCGGCCTGATAAGCAGTGTTCGGTTCTGGGCAGGCTATCGGTGGCAGGACAACACCGACAACGGAAGCGTACGGCCTGACCAGGTCAAGCTTTCGCTCGACCGTCCAGCCTACCCCGCGGGCGATCAGGCTCGCATCACTGTCACGCCTCCTACCGCAGGCAATGGTTATCTGCTCGTGGAGTCCGCCGAGGGTCCGCTCTGGTGGCAGCCTATCGAAGTGCCGGAAGGCGGCAAGACGTTTGATGTGCCCGTCGCCAAGGATTGGTCTCGTCATGATCTGTATGTCACTGCGCTGGTTATACGCCCAGGTGAGGCCAAGACAGGCGTTACCCCCAAGCGTGCGGTAGGCCTGCTCCATCTCCCGCTGGACCGTGAGGCTCGTCGCCTGGACCTGACGGTGAATACACCTGAACGCATGGAGCCGGGGCAGCCGCTAAAGGTCCGCCTGCAGGCACGCAACGCTGATGGATCGATTCCTCAACAGGCGCGCGTTCTGGTATCGGCTGTCGATGCCGGTGTTTTGAGCATCACTCGATATACCACACCGGACCCCTTCTCAGCCTTCTTTGGCCGTAAGGCCTACACGGCCGATCAGTTCGATGTGTATGGCCAGCTGATCGAGGCAGGCCGTGGCCGCCTGGCAGCCCTGGCTTTTGGTGGTGACGCGGACCTGTCGGCCGGCGGCAAGCGGCCCCCTACCAAGGTGAAAATTCTCTCTGAGCAGAGTCAGGCAGTAACCTTCGATGCAGAAGGTAATGCCGAGGTAAGCCTGCCGGTTGAAGATTTCAACGGTGAGCTGCGCGTCATGGTTCAGGCCTGGACAGAAGATCGGTTCGGGGCGGGTGAAAGCAAGGTCACTGTTGCGGCACCTCTGGTGGCTGAGTTGGCTGCACCTCGCTTTCTTGCAAGCGGTGACGAAACGGCATTGGCCCTGGATGTGACAAACCTTTCTGGGCGCGCTCAGCAGCTAACGGTCAAAACCGAGGTCTCAGGACGTCTGGCTTTGCAGGAAACCGTCGACAAACCTCTTGCCTTAAAAGAAGGGCAACGCGTAACACTCAAGGTACCGGTAAAAGCGCTTGGGGGTTACGGAACAGGCAAGGTTACCGTGCGGATCACGGGGCTGGTTATGCCAGAGGGTAGCTCGTCGCTGTCTCGCGACTGGACGCTAGGTGTTCGCCCGGCCTATCCGGCACGCCGTGACCAATTCTCTGTCGCGCTGGACGCCAGCACACCCTCCTGGAGCTTACCGGCATCGGTACTCGAAGCCTATGCTCCGGAAACTCGGGAAGCCATGCTGGCAGTATCCAGCCAGCCGCCGCTTAATCTGGCCGAGCATATCAAGGCACTTGAGGCCTACCCATACGGCTGTCTCGAACAGACCACCAGTGGGCTTTACCCCTCTCTTTATGCAGACGCCGAATCACTCAAGCGTCTCGGCATTCAGGGTGAGCAGGAGAGCGACCGCCGCCGCAAGATCGAGGTGGGAATCGATCGACTGCTAGGAATGCAACGATACTCGGGCGGCTTCGGTCTCTGGAGCGCAGAAAGTTCAGAAGAGTACTGGCTGACAGCGTATGTCACTGACTTCCTGCTACGGGCCCGGGAGCGAGGCTTTGCTGTACCCACCGAACCTCTGAACAAGGCAACACAACGGCTGCTGCGCTATCTGCAAGACCCTAATCAGATCGATGTAGGGTATAGCGAAAACACCACACATGACCGCTTTGCCGTTCAGGCCTATGCGGCTTATGTACTGGCACGCAGCAAACAGGCACCGCTTGGCGCACTGCGTAGCCTGTTTGATCGCCGTGAAGCTGCAGCGTCCGGCCTGCCCTTGGTCCATCTTGCCATTGCCCTGCAGCGCATGGGTGATAATGATCGGGCAATGCAAGCGTTGACGGCCGCACTTGCACAGGTTCGCGCCTCAAAGGCCTGGTTCCATGACTACGGTAGTGTCTTGCGTGACGAGGCGCAGATTCTGGCACTGCTCGAAGAAAATGACCTGGCGGCAGACCAACGTACCCAGCGCTTATTCGCGCTGGCTGAGGAATTGTCCACTCATCGGTGGTTGTCGACGCAAGAGCGAAACTGGCTGTATCTCGCGGGTCGCTCGGTCATGAGTAAACCGGCCCAGCCCTGGAAAGTCGAATTGACCCTGGCGGGAGCCCCGCGCGAACTGGCCGATAACCGTGACGTAACGCAGCACATCGATGGTGCCGAACTCAATACACCGCTTTCGGTACGCAACACGGGTGATGCAGTGGTGTATCAACAGCTGACTGTGACCGGTTATGGGATGCAGGCACCAGCACCTATCAGCGAAAACCTGAGTATCGAGCGCAGCTATCTGGGGATGGATGGCCGTCCGGTCAATCTGTCTCAACTTCATAGCGGCGAACTTGTGCTTGTGCACCTTGCCGTACGGGCTCATCAGCGTGTACCCGATGCGCTGGTGGTCGATCTTCTACCGGCAGGACTTGAGCTGGAAAACCAGAACCTGGCACAAAGCGCAGCCAGCCTGGAGGATGCCGGAAGCAACGTTCGTGAGTGGGTAAAGGCGATGCAGAACGGTACGCTCAAGCATCAGGAGTACCGGGATGATCGATATGTTGCCGCTGTAGATGTCAACGGCTATGGCACCACGCATCTGGTATACCTGGCGCGGGCCGTTACACCAGGACGCTACCTCGTTCCGCCACCCCAGGTGGAGTCCATGTATCGCCCTGCCTGGCAAGCGCTGGGGGCTACCCCTGATCAACTGGTTGTTCTGCCGCGTTAAGCGGCAGACCTCCCGAGTTGTGTAGCCATGAAAAAAGGCCTGCACGCCGCAAAGTACTGGTCTCGTCTCGCGCTGAGCCTTCTTTCAGTGCTTGCTGCAATGTTATGGCTGACTGACCAGCTTTGGCCGCTACCTGTACCTGACGATGGGCTTGCCCATGTCATTCTGGCCGAAGACGGCGAGCCGCTCTACCGGTTCGCTGATGGGCAAGGTATCTGGCGCTATCCTGCTACGCCAGATACCGTTTCGCCCTACTACCTCGACGCGTTACTGACGTATGAAGACCGTTGGTTCTATCAGCACCCCGGCATCAATCCGGCTGCGCTCGCACGTGCCGCCTGGCTGAATCTCTCAAGCGGACGGGTCGTCTCGGGAGGTAGCACGCTATCCATGCAGGTTGCCCGTTTGCTCGATCCACACTCGCGGACTCTGGCGGGAAAACTTCGCCAGCTGTTTCGGACCGCTCAGCTTGAGTGGCACCTGTCCAAACAGGAAATCCTCACGCTGTACCTCAACCGTGCACCCTTCGGCGGCACATTGGAAGGGGTCGCCGCCGCCAGCTGGACCTATCTTGGCAAGTCACCTGTCAACCTTACACGTGCCGAAGCAGCACTACTTGCGGTATTGCCACAAGCGCCCAGTCGTTTGAGGCCGGATCGCTTTCCCGAACGAGCACAGGCGGCGCGAGACAAAGTGCTCGCTCGACTGGACAGCGAAGGGGTATGGCCTGCCAAAGCGGTAAAAGAGGCGATGGAAGAACCTGTGTGGCTCGCGCCCCGGCAATCGCCTGACCAGGCACCGCTGCTGGCTCGTCGGCTGAATACGCCAGGAGAGTCGCCAGCGATCCACACGACCATCGACATTGCCTTGCAACGGCGCCTCGAATCGCTGCTCCTTGATTGGCGGGCCCGTCTACCGGAGCGCACTTCAGCTGCAATTATTGTGGTTTATACCGGGAGCATGGCGGTAAAGGCATACCTGGGCTCTGTCGATATCACGGATGATCGGCGGTTTGGCCATGTCGACATGGTATCAGCCATACGATCACCCGGCTCCACGCTCAAGCCCTTCCTGTATGCCCAGGCGCTGGACGCAGGTCTGATCCACTCGGAATCCTTGCTGCAAGATGTCCCTCGACGCTTTGGCGATTACCGGCCCGGGAATTTCTCTTCAGGCTTCAGTGGCCCCGTCTCTGCCAGCGAGGCGTTACATCGGTCGCTCAATCTCCCTGCGGTGCAATTGCTCGAGGCCTATGGCTCCAAGCGGTTTTCCGGTGAACTGCATGGTGCAGGCGTCCCGCTCTTTTATCCTCGAGGCGCTGAGCCCAATCTCTCATTGATACTAGGCGGTGTCGGCGCTCGACTGGAAGACCTGGTCAGCGGCTATAGCGCTTTTGCCCGAGAGGGAAAGGTAGCCCGCCTGCGGTTTCGTCCAGAAGAGCCTGTGATGGAAAGACGGTTGATGTCGCCCGGTGCTGCCTGGATCGTTCGGCGTATGCTGGCCGACCGCTCAGATCCCCTCCTGGATGAAACCCAACTGGCTCCAGCGCTGGCTTACAAGACGGGAACCAGCTATGGTTTTCGGGATGCGTGGTCAATCGGCATTACGCCAGGCTATGTGGTTGGCGTCTGGATCGGTCGCCCTGACGGCACGCCGGTAGCCGGTCAGTTTGGCCTTGCTTCAGCCGCCCCGCTGCTCTTTCAGGTCAACGATATATTGCTCAATCGGGATACTCAGCGAGGACGTCTCTCCCCCATACAGACCAGACCAGCAAGCGTCGGGGTGGAATCCATCTGTTGGCCTGGGGGACAACCGCTTCCGACCAGTGATGAAAACTGTCGAGTCCGACGTTGGGCTTTCACGCTGGACAAACAGACGCCTCCCACAATGCAAGCTCCTGACCAGCCCTTGGGTCAAGGCCTGGATGAGACCTATTGGGTCAACGAGGCAGGCAAGCAGGTGGCACCCTCATGTTCTGGCGCACGTCCGGTACGTTTCCTGGCTTGGCCTGCGTCCCTCGAACCTTGGCTGGCCGCGCGCGAGCGACGCACGTCCCGTCTGCCATCAATCGATTCAAGCTGTGCGCCTACCCTTGGCACTGCAGCCAGTCCGTTACAAATTACCGGGCTACGTGATGGTGCACGATTACAGGCGCCTGCCGGACAATCCGAACCCGTTTCCATCACCGTAACCGCGCAGGGTGGTGAAGGTTCACGCTGGTGGTTCGTCAACGGCGAACCGGTGGCAGAGCAATCGGAACAATTGAGTTACACGTTTCCCAGGCCGGGAGCTTACGAGATCAGCGTACTAGATGATTCCGGACAGACCGAGCATGTGAATGTAACTGTAGTGCGGTAGCGGCTTTATGTCTTACGCATTAAGCCTCTGATGCATGAAAGCGTTTACGGTATTCGGCTGGAGTAATGCCCACGTGTTTCATGAAGGCTCGGCGCAACGTATCGGTGCTGGCAAAGCCGACCTTGGTAGCGACTTGCTTGGGCACATCGCCCTGCTCTTCCAAAAGCAAACGAGCGGCGCTTATGCGCGCACGCTCTACCCATACCGCAGGCGTTTCACCGATTTCAGCTGAAAACAATCGCGCAAAATGTCGGGGACTCATACCTGCATGAGCCGCTAACGCGTCGACTGACAACGGTGACGACAGGTTCGCCATGGCCCACCGTTGTGTTTCCTGCAGAACAGACCGACCGCCAACACTGGACTGTCCATGCCGGCTGAACTGGAGCTGCCCTCCGGGTCGCTTGAAATACATAACCAGCTGAGAAGCCACCTGTCTTGCAATGTCCCGGCCCAAGTCTTCTTCTACCAGTGCCAGGGCAAGATCGAGACCTGCCGTCACCCCAGCTGATGTTCTCAATTTACCGTCTCGAATATACATAGCATCCTCTTCGACCTGGACGCTGGGATATGCCTGTGCCAGCGCGGGTGCGCAAGCCCAATGAGTAGTGACACGACGCCCCTCGAGCAAGCCACTGTGAGCCAAAACAAATGCACCTGTACAGACAGAACCAAAGCGCCGCGCACGCTTTGCTGCACCGCGTATCCACGCCAGAGTTATCGGGTCCGGCTTGAGATTGGAGATATGCGGTGCCCCTGCGACAAGAACAGTGTCATAGCGCTCCGGCTGTTCATTGACAACGCCGTCTGCATACAGACGTGCACCTGACGAACTTTGGACGGGACCTGACTTAAGCCCAATTACCCTGCACAGGTAGGAGGAGCCTCCTGATTCAAGGTTAGCCTGTGCGAAAACATCCAAAGGACCCGCCACATCGAGCAGCTGCACACCGGGAAGTGCCAGGATGGCGACAAGTCTGGTCATTGAAGTCCTCTACACGTCTGTCTCAGACGGATAATGGCAGGATTTAACGCAATACTGCAATTGAGGACATACCGACAACAGGTGAAACTTTGTTTTCCACCCTTTGCCGGAGAGTTTGCATGAGTATTAATATTGATGGCGTTAGCATCCCCGATACTGCATTGACTCGGGAAATTACTGAGATTGTTCGAGATACCGCCTCTCCCCTCCTCTTTCACCATTCCAGCCGGGTCTATTACTTCGCGGCGCTGGCCGGGCAAAAGCGCGGCTTAACATACGATGCGGAGCTTTTGTATTGCGGCTGCATGTTCCATGACATGGGCCTGACGCATCAGCACAGCAGCGCCTGCGAGCGCTTTGAGGTAGACGGTGCCAACGCGGCCAGGACATTTCTGGCAAGCCACGGGATAAACCAACAGGATATCGATACCGTCTGGGCCTCAATTGCACTGCATACCACGCCGGGCATTCCCCAGCACATGCATCCGCTGATTGCCCTGGTCACGGCAGGCGTAGAGATGGACGTGCTAGGGCTAACCTACCCGGAATACAGCGATGAGCAACGACAAGCAATCGTCAATGCCCATCCTCGAGGCAATCGTTTCAAGGAAGAGATCATTCAGGCCTTTTACGAGGGAATAAAACACAAACCTCAGACTACGTTCGGCAATGTCAAGGCAGATGTTATCGCTGACAAAGACCCTCAATTCGCTCCCCTGAATTTCTGCAGCGTCATTCGAAATTCTCAATGGGCCAGTTAGTGTGACGCCTGGAGATGAAACCAGCCAGGCTGGTTTCATCTCGGTCTGATCGACTGAATCCTCAACAGCCTTTTCTGAAATCCGTACCTATAACCCTCATGTTCACGCGGCCACCAACTAGGCGCATGAGCACGTCGGCAGGAATGCCGCACGGCTTCTTCCGCTCAGCTTTTGAAGGATCTTATCCGTACCACATCGCTTTTGGGGACGATGAAATCCCTTCTACTGCAAAGTCTTTACGTTACGCCGCTTGATTTTGAGATGTATAAAAGACAGGCTAAATAGCAGGTCTAAACAGCCATTTCGATCACTCGGCGGGCATTTGCCCCTGCAATTCTTTCTCCTCTAGGGCTAAACGCTAACGTATGATGGGTAAGCAGTCTTGTCTCGTGGGAGGCGGTCAGGCAGGTGAACGATTACGGGCCGTTGATTGGCAGAACACTTCATTAGGCCCTGTCGAAGGTTGGCCCCTGTTGCTTCAGGCAGCCATCAGAATAGTACTCAGCTCCGACTTTCCCATGATGGTGCACTGGGGTCCGGATCTGATTACCTTTTACAACGATGCCTACGCTCCAAGTCTGGGTAACAAGCACCCTGGAAATCTTGGAAGACCCGCCAAGGAATGGTGGTTTGAGATGTGGGATCAGCTGACTCCGATTTTTGATCATGTCCTCTCGGGGAAGGCTTATTTTGTAGAGGATGCCCGATACACACCCAATCGCAACGGGGTACAGCAGGAAGCATTCTTCACGCACTGCCATAGCCCGTTATGGGATGACAATGGCCATGTCGCAGGTATTTTTCTGGTTGTGACGGAAACGACGGGCCGTATCGTGGCCGAGCGCAAGCTGCTTCAGGCCAATGCCGATTTGGAGCGGCAAGTGCTGGCTGCAAAATCCAGCGAGGCGCGCCTGAGTGCCTTTGTCAGTGCATCGTCCGAGGGGCTGTACTCCATGAGTGGGGATTGGCAGGAGATGCACGAGCTGAAGGGGCGTGGCTTTTTGAAGGATACATCCTCGCCCAATCCGAACTGGTTGACCGATTATATTCCCGTTGACGAGCAGCCCCGCGTGAAGGCGACCCTCAACGAAGCGATAACCTCCAGGAAGTTGTTTAGCCTGGAGCATCAGGTCAAGCGCGTTGATGGCAGTATAGGCTGGGTGCAATCACGAGCCATACCGTTTCTTGATGCGGCGGGTGATATTACCGAGTGGTTTGGCGCAGTAAGCGACATTACCGTTCGCCGCCATGCAGACGAGGTACTGCAAGGACAGAAAAAGAATCTTGAGCATCAGGTAACCGAGCGAACCATAGAGCTGAATCACCTCTGGGAGATTTCGCCCGACCTTTTGCTGGTGATCGATTACGAGGGCATTTTCCGTAAGGTCAACCCCGCCTGGACACGTATCCTGGGTTATGAACCGGAAGAACTGCTCGGACAGAACATCAGTGAACTCGTGATACCCGATACCGCTCTTTCGCCGCTGGAAGCCTATGAGCGAGCTGCACGCGGCGAGCTGTCTGAAATGGAGAATCGCTATCGCCATAAGGATGGCTCCACCCGTTGGTTTTCCTGGGTTGCGGCGCCCTCTGCCGGGCAGATCTATGCAACCGGACGGGATATCACGGCAGCAAAGGCAGCAGAAGCCGAGCTGGCTTCGATGCAGGAAGCCTTGCGTCATGCACAAAAGATGGAAGCCGTCGGCCAGCTGACAGGCGGTGTCGCCCATGACTTCAATAACCTGCTGGCTGGCATTTCCGGGTCAGTGGATATGATGCAGATCCGTATACAGCAGGGAAGACTGAATGATCTAGAGCGCTATCTGGGCATGGCCCAAAACGGTCTCAAGCGTGCGGCGTCGCTTACCCACCGTCTCCTGGCTTTTTCACGGCGCCAGACGCTGGATCCCAAGCCGACCCGTATCGGACAGCTGGTTTTGGGTATGCAGGAGCTGATTCAAAGTACGGTAGGCCCTGCGACGCCCGTAAGAATGAATACCCCAGAGGAGTTGTGGTCTGCGCTGGTCGATGCACCTCAACTTGAAAACTCCCTACTTAACCTGTGCATCAATGCTCGCGACGCGATGCCTCAAGGCGGGCGTATCCTCGTTGAAATGGCCAACCATTCTCTTGATGAGTACGCGGCGCGACAGCACGATCTACCGCCGGGAGACTATCTCACGCTCAGTGTTACCGACAGCGGAACCGGGATGCCTCCCACGGTCATTGAGCGGGCGTTCGAGCCATTCTTTACAACAAAGCCAATCGGAAAAGGCACCGGCCTAGGATTGTCCATGGTCTATGGCTTTGTCCAGCAATCGGGCGGACAGGTCCGAATCAATTCACGACTAGGCGAAGGCACTACGGTCTGTGTCTACCTGCCTCGTTACTATGGCAATGCTATCACCCCCTTGACCGGCTTTGCCGAAGCTACAGAGTTTCCCCGCTCAGAGCCGGGCGAGACCGTTCTAGTAGTAGATGATGAGCCTACGGTTCGTACGTTGATCATGGAAATTCTTGAAGACCTTGGATACATCGCCCTCGAAGCTGGCGACGGTGCAGCTAGCCTGGAGATATTGCACTCGGATAGGCGCATCGATTTGTTAATTACCGATGTAGGCTTGCCAGGTGGCCTGAACGGCCGACAGGTCGCTGATGCAGCACGGGTTTGGCGCCCTGGCCTCAAGGTTCTGTTCATTACCGGCTACGCCGAAAAAAGCCTGCTGAGCGAAGGGCAAATGGAGCCGGGCATGGCGGTGTTAACCAAGCCTTTCGCCATGGACATAATGGCTACACGCATTCGTACCATGATCGAGTCATGAAGACGTTACGTTTTGTCCGCTCGGACGACCAACAGGATTCCTCCTGCAGAAACAGCGGCACCTACCAACATAAGCCACGAGAGCGGCTCGCCGAACATCATCCATGCCCATACCAGCGTAACCGCTGGGCTCAGGTAGAGCACACTGGCTACCCGTGTGGGTGATGAGCGCCGCAGGCACACCCAATACAGACCATAGCCGCCAAGGGTAGAAATTGCCGCGGTCCAAAAGACACTCAATGCAAAACCTGCCGTTGGAATGGGCCAGAGGCTACCCTGCCAGCCTGCAAGCACAGCGAATACCACTGCAGATACCGCACACTGCAGCCACATTGTTGGCAGCAATCCAAGTGGATGAGAAAGCCTGCAATGCTTCTGCCATAACGTAGCCACCGCGAGGGACAGCATGCCTAATATGGGCAGCCCATACGCCCATAAAGGCGCATCTCCCCACGCCAGGGCGTCATAGGTAACCAATAGCACTCCGCCAAGACCAATGGCCAGCCCCAGCCATACCTTGCCCGAAAGCCGTTGCCCCAGAACGGTAACGCTAAGCAGTGCCGTACCGATAGGCAGTAGATCGGCAAACAATGCAGCCAGACCTGTCGGAACACCCAGCGCAATGCCCTGGACAACACCGACCAGATAACCCGCCATGGCCAGTAGACCGATACCCGCATGCTGCAAGAGCACGGCGGGGTGAACACATCGAAGCGTTTTGATCACGAACGGCAACAGGAAAAGCGTGACCACTACACACCGCCAGAACACGACCAGCAGCGCAGGTGCGTAATCGATTGAAAAACGGGCACCCACAAAGCCCGAACTCCACGTAATGACCATCATTGCTTCAAGCAGGAGTAAAGGCGCTCTGCTGAGAGATAGAACGCCTGAGAGAGCGCTGATAAGGGGTCGGGTCGTTCGAGTGGTCTGATTCATCACCCGACCTTACGAAAACCAGCTAATCTAATAAATCAAAACTTTATCACTTAATGGTTTACAAATATTAAATGATGAACGCAACCCTTGATATCGAGCTGCTTCGAACCTTTGATACCGTAGCTCGGATGGGAAAATTCAGGCTGGCGGCCGAGCATCTTCATAAAAGCCCTGCGGCTATCAGCGTGCATATTCAGCGGCTGGAGACCATTGCTGGGGGCGCCTGCTTGAGCGTGATAACCAGTCGGTATCCCTGACAGCGCTTGGGCAGCGACTGCTCATGTCTGCCGCTGAGCTGCTCCGAACCCATGACAGGGTTATGGGCGAGCTGCATGGTCCACATGTAATTGGAAGTGTTCAGTTAGGTATGCCTGATGAATATGCCGCCCATGTCATTGGTGACATCCTGCCCATTTTCACAGCCTCCTGGCCAAACGTAGTACTGGAGGTAACCACCGCACCGAGTTTTACGCTACGCGATCATCTCCAACAGGGAAAGCTTGATCTGGCATTGCTGACACAACCTCGCGCGGCTGGCTCCGACGCACTGGTACTCACCTCCACGACTCCGGTCTGGGTAGGAAGCGCAGTGCTACCCGCCACGTTGAACGATCCTTTACCACTGGCGCTTTACGCAGCGGATTGCCCTTACCGCGAAGCCATGATAAGCACCCTCACAGTGGCAGGAAGGCCATGGCGGATAGTGTTGGACAGCGCCTCCAGCCAGGCGATAAAAGCCTGTGTCGAGGCCGGGCTTGCCGTTACGCTCATGGATCGTGCACGGGTAACCGAAAGAATGGTTATACGCGAGGACTTACCCATCATGCCTGACCACGAAGTGGTACTGGTCCGCCCTCCAGCCAGGGAAAGCAATGAAGCCGTAGAGCTGCTGGTAGATGCCATCCAGCGATACTTCCGTCTATAGCTGGCAGAGCTACAGGGTCGCTGCAAAACTGCCCTGCGCGAGATTAGGCTTTTACCTGTGAAACGGGCGACGCGGTGTGCTTGTTTCATATCATTGCACTGGCGCCTATCGACCAGGAGGCTCCTCCTCGGTTGACTTGATACACTTGTCACCTATCAGCCACTCGGTGTGCGCAGAGCGACCAAACACGTGTGCAAGCAGAAGCTTCTGGCTCCAGCGTCTGCCGTATCTGTTATTTGACCAGGATCCTTATGAGAATTGACTCCAACCTACATGATGTTCTTGAGCCTCATACCCAGAGGAAAAACACCAAGCCTCTGGATTACCACTCTCACATCACCTTTACGCATCCAGTGGTGGCAGCATGATTGAAGTAACCGAGGTTTCCATTGCCGCGCTACGTGAGGCGCTTGAGTCAGGCCGTACCACAGCAGTTGAGCTGGTTCATGCCTACCTTGCCCGGATCGAAGCCTATGATGGTCTTGATACGCCCACGGCCCTGAATGCTGTCGTGGTCAGTAACTCTGATGCCCTCAAGGAAGCGGAAGCATCCGATGCCCGTCGCGCCCGAGGCGAAACACTTGGTCCATTGGATGGGATCCCCTATACGGCAAAAGACAGTTATCTGGTGAAAGGGCTGACTGCCGCCTCGGGCAGCCCTGCCTTCAAGGATCTGGTGGCGTACCGCGATGCGTTCACGATCGAGCGTCTGCGGGCGGCGGGTGCGATCTGCCTGGGCAAGACCAATATGCCCCCCATGGCGAATGGTGGCATGCAGCGCGGCGTTTATGGTCGCGCGGAAAGTCCATACAACGGTGATTACCTGACCGCGCCTTTCGCCTCTGGCTCCTCCAACGGTGCAGGTACAGCTACCGCAGCGAGCTTTGCCGCGTTCGGCCTTGCAGAAGAAACATGGTCGAGCGGACGAGGCCCTGCTTCGAATAATGGTTTGTGCGCCTATACCCCTTCACGGGGGGTAATCTCGGTACGTGGTAACTGGCCACTGACCCCGACGATGGATGTGGTTGTGCCTTTTGCCAGAACCATGGAAGACCTACTGGAAGTGCTGGATGTGATCGTGGCGGATGACCCGGAAACACGCGGCGATCTATGGCGGATGCAGCCCTGGGTACCAATCCCGAGCGCCTCTTCGGTGCGGCCCGCCACGTATAGGGAGCTTGCCGCAAAACCTGATGCCCTTGCTGGCAAGCGGTTTGGTGTTCCGCGCATGTACATAAATGCAGACCCCGAGGCAGGGACCAGTGAAAACCCGGGTATCGGCGGTCCGACTGGGCAACGAATCCATACCCGACCTTCGGTCATCGCACTGTGGGAGCAGGCTCGACAAGCCCTTGAGGCCGCGGGTGCCGAAGTGGTCGAGGTTGACTTCCCGATGGTTTCCAATTGCGAAGGCGACCGTCCCGGCGCGCCAACGGTATACAACCGTGGACTGGTCTCGAAAGAGTTTCTTCATGACGAACTGTGGGAGCTGACGGCCTGGGCATTCGATGATTTTCTTCAGGCCAATGGGGATCCCAAACTGAACCGTCTGGTGGACGTCGATGGCCCGCAAATCTTTCCCCATGACCCGGGCACCCTACCCAACCGGGAGGGAGACCTTGCGGCCGGTATGGACGAGTATGTGAACATGGCCGAGCGCGGCATCACGCCATGGGACAAGATCGCCACGTTACCTGAGGGGCTGAAAGGGCTTGAAAAGACGCGCCGGATCGATCTGGAAGACTGGATGACCCAGTTGGGATTGGATGCCGTCATCTTCCCGACCGTTGCAGACGTAGGGCCAGCCGATGCTGACGTGAATCCCGAGTCGGCCGATATCGCCTGGAGCAATGGCGTCTGGGTCGCCAATGGTAACCTTGCGATTCGTCACTTAGGCATACCTACCGTAACGGTGCCCATGGGCATCATGGCCGATATCGGTATGCCGGTAGGCCTGACCTTTGCCGGACGTGCCTACGATGATTCCTCCCTGCTGCGTTTTGCAGCGGCTTTCGAATCAACCGGATCGCGCCGCATGATTCCCCCGCGTACTCCACCGTTGCAAACGAGCTGACCAGGAGCTGGGCGAGACTGAGGAGCTGTAACCAGTCCCGCTCAGTTGCCAATATATTCAGGGACTCGCCTGCGCCTTTGTGCAGGTTTGTCCCTGTGTTGCTAAACCAACCTCAGCCCTTACCCAAAGCGCGCTTCAACCCGGCGTTACCAATAGCAAGTGCCAAGCTGTCTTCGGCGAGTCCCAAGGCTGCGTTGATGACTGCACCGGAGCTGCCGTAACGCTTGCGCAGGCGAATGGCGATTTTTGCCGAGATGCAGGCAGCGGTTGCGCCGATCAAAGCGGGGACCAAAGCAGGCTGCCGCTGCGCCCCAGCCAAGGCTGCAGCGGTCACACCTCCTGACAGTGCCCGTACCATCATTGACGGTGCGATTGTCCGATCGGGGGCAAATGGAAGTTTGTCGCCCAACAATTCACTTGCGGCAAGCGGTATCAAGAGATGGCGTGCTCTGGGCTTAACCAGCGTACGGGTCAAGGAGTCTGCGTTGGTAGCAGCCGAACGCCTGGCAAGCGCCTCACTGACCATTGCAGGAGCCAACATGCTACGCATACCTGTTACGACGCCTAGCGCTAAAGCGCCCCATAAAAGACGATTCGATCTTGTCATGCTCATACCTCCAGTCGTTAAGCATGTCGACCGGCCGTAGCTGGAGGCAGTTCAGGCTGAACTGCAAGATTAAAGCTGTATCGCTTCCTGATGGAGCGGCTTGCCATGTTTTACCTTTGTTGCTTATAAAGGCAACAGATGACAAGCCGCTTTCTGGATGCCTATGACTACATTTTGCTTTAGAACCGAGGCTTTAATGCTTTCCACTCGGGATCATATTTTTGCATTTGCCGGACGTCATCACGTTGGCGAATACCGCAGGTAAGATATTGGTCGTTGAGTTTGGCCAGCTGGTCATAATCCAGCTCAACGCCTAGTCCGGGTGCGTCTGCAATCGCAACGCACCCATTGCGAATAGGTAGCTTGCCACCTTTGATAACTTCTTCATCGGCCTCCTGCCAGGGGTAATGTGTGTCGCAGGCATAGGAGAGATTGGGTACAGCAGCCGCTACATGCGTCATTGCCATAAGACTGATGCCCAAGTGCGAATTGGAATGCATCGAAACGCCCAACCCAAAGGTTTCACACATACGGGAAAGGATCTGGGTATCACGCAGGCCACCCCAATAGTGATGGTCCGCCAGCACAATCTGTACGCTGTTCAGCGCGATGCTGCGGCGGAACTCATCAAAATCCGTCACGACCATGTTGGTCGCCAGTGGAAGGCCTGTGCGCCGATGCAGCTCAGCCATCCCTTCAAGGCCTGGACACGGATCTTCATAGTATTGGAGATCATCGCCTAACAGCTCCGCCATGCGAATCGAAGTCTCGAGTGACCAATTGCCGTTTGGATCGATGCGCAGAGGTATGCCAGGAAAAGCCTGCTTGAGCGCTTTCATACAGGCAACCTCATGCTCGGGGCCCAGCAGGGTTCCCGCCTTAAGCTTGATGCTTTGGAATCCGTTCTCCTCGATCATGGTACGCGCCTGGGCGACTACCTGCTCCGGACTGATCGCCTCGCCCCACCGGTCTGGCTTATAGGGTGACTGAATATGCTCGGCATATTTCAGAAACAGGTAGGCGCTGAAGGGGACCTCCCGGCGTACGGCGCCGCCAAGAAGATCTACCAGCGGCACCCCTATCGAACGGGCTTGTAGGTCCAGAAAGGCAACCTCGAACGCCGAATACGCATTTGCCACTTGTTTACTGGGGTGTGAACCCGGCGCCAACTCTGCTCCGGGATTGGCACCCGGTTGAAGACGGGCCACTGTCTGGATGACCTGGGCGCGCAACCCGTTGAGATCGAAAGGATCAAGGCCGAGCAAGCTTTCCTGCATGGCCTGCAGCACGCTAAGCACCGGTGCATCACCGTAGCTTTCACCCAAGCCTATAAAACCGTTATCACTCTCGACCTCAATGATCGAGCGCAGCGCATAAGGCTCATGGATACCACTGGCGTTAAGCAGCGGCGCATCCTTGAAGGCAATCGGGGTTACACGGATGTGTTTTATCTTCATGATAGAACTCCTGAACACTAGAGAGGGCCTACGGGACTGCCCGGCAGGCCCGTCCTTTACTCAAGCAGGCGCAGCGGCCATCTTGGCTTTGATCCCGTCGCTAGGCCCTCTTCTCGTCTTGGTCATGAAGACCAGAATGCCAGCAATCAAGGAGACCGTGGCAAGGCCAATGAGGCCACCCTCGATCGAGCCGGTCCGTTCCTCCAGAAAGCCAAACGTGGCAGGCGCAACGAAACCGCCCAGGCTACCTACCGAATTGATCAGTGCGATGACTGCCGCCGAGATACGTGCATCCAGATAAGACTGGGGGATCGGCCAGAACAGTGATGACGCTGCCTTGAATCCGATAGCGGCGAAGCAGATAGCCAGAAACGCAAACACCGTCCCCCCCATCGTCGAGGCGAACAGCCCAATGGCTGCAATGATGAAGGCCGATGAGGCCCAGGCCTGCTGCCATTTGAAGCGGGACGCCAGACTGGCGAACAGGTACATGGCCACGACGGAAATGATCCAAGGAATGGAATTGAAAAGACCAATCTCGAAGTCGCCCAGCCCGCCCATGGAGCGAATGATGCTTGGCAGCCAGAAAGTGCAGCCGTAGATCGTCAGCGAGATCGAAAAATACAGAAAGCAGAACAGCGCGATTTGCGGATCACGCAACAACTTGAACGCTGAAGGATGAGCCTTGCTCTCACCTACTGCCAATTCGCGCTGGCGTTGCTCCTCATCGATACAGTCAGTCAGTGCATTGCGCTCTTCCGTGCTCAGCCATTTGGCATCCTTGGGCAGGGAATCCAGCCAGAACCAGACAAAACCGCACAGTACGACCGAGAACAAGCCTTCAATCAGGAACATCCATTGCCAGCCGGACATCCCCAGCCCGGTTATTCCCAGCAGGGCGCCAGACAACGGACCAGAGAGGATAGAGGCAATGGCTGAACCACTCAGAAAAATTGCCATGGCCTTGCCACGTTCATCAGCAGGCAGCCATTTGGTGAAGTAGTAAACCACCCCAGGGAAGAACCCCGCCTCGGCAACGCCAAGCAGGAATCGCAGGATATAAAACCAGGTTTCATTGGGTACGAACGCCATGGCCGTTGCGACAATACCCCAGGTGAACATGATGCGCGTCAGCCAGGCCTTGGCACCGAACCGCTGCAAGAGCATGTTGGACGGGACCTCGAATAGCGCATAGCCAATGAAGAATAGGCCGGCACCCAAACCATAGGCAGCGGCACCAATCCCGAGATCGGTCTCGAGATGGCTACGTACAAAGCCGATATTGACCCGGTCGATGTAGTTCACGATGAACATGACGACAAATAGCGGCAAGACATGCCGCTTCACCTTGGAGACCGCACGGGTTAGCACCGTGGAGTCCACGGAAGACTGGACATTACTCATGGGCGACTCCCGCTCATTGTTTTTGTAGGAGAGCGTCGATAATGGAGGCCGATATTGTTACTGTCTAATCTATATTAGGTCTTGATTGATACCGGTATTAGATCAATGTTTGAACTCGCTCAGCTCCGCTGCTTCACCACGGTGGCCACAGAACTCAACTTTCGCCGTGCGGCAGAGCGGCTGAACATGACGCAGCCGCCGTTAAGTCGGCAGATTCAGTTACTTGAGCATAGCCTGGGCGTAGAACTCTTTTCTCGAAGTACGCGCAGCGTAGCCCTGACTGCGGCAGGAAGAGCCTTTTTCATCGAAGCCCAGGCACTTCTGGAGCGAGCACAACAGGCTGCAATTGCCGCGCGACGTTTTGCCGAAGGCGACATCGGCTCGGTTACCATCAGCTTCGTTGGCAGCGCCGTTTATGAGTTTCTTCCCAAGGTCATTGCCGAAGCCCGTCTTAGTCAGCCTAACGTCAAGGTTGCCTTGACCGAGATGAATACGTTTCAGCAACACGAAGCGCTACGGGCACGCCGTATCGACCTGGGTATCGTCCGTGCACCACTCCTGCAGCCGGGCTATGAAACCGAATGCCTGGTGCGTGAGCCGTTCGTGCTTGCTGTACCCGCCAGCCATCCCTTAGCTCATGCACCTGTGATAACCATGCAGGATCTTCATGGGATGCCCTTTCTCATGTATTCGCACTCAGCTTATCCCCCCTTCAACGAGCTGCTAACCGGTATGTTCCGCTCCGCCAGCGTCGAGCCGGAATACATTCAATGGCTAAGCTCATCGCTCACCATTCTGGCGTTGGTCAACGCGGGGATGGGATTGGCGTTTGTACCTCGCTGCGCCACCAATGTCGTCTTCAAGGAGGTGATATTTAGGGAAATCGATCTGGGCGACGGCATACAAAGCGAATTGCATCTGGTATGGCGTACAGATAATGACAATCCCGCCTGCAAGATGCTGCTGGAAGCCATCCGCTCTGCCATCAAGGCGGAGCGTTAGCAGAACCCGCTAGGTCTCTATCAGGAACCCTTATTGGCTCACTCTGCCAGATTGATGAGGATGCTGTAGTCCAACGCTTTGCCGAGGCAGGAAGAGAGCTAGCCAGCGGACCGAGTGGTCACAGGCCAGGAAAAAGCCCCGGTAATCGCTTTCGATTTGGACGTACACCTTGGTGCACCCTGATCAAATCTCTCAGCCTTCCCTCTCCGCTTCGTTACGACGAGGGCCACGCTGGACCCCAGCGTAAATCCAAACGCGATCAACCCGGTTGCCTGGAGAAGTAGGCGTACCGTTGTTTAGCAAAACGGTATCGTCTTCTCCGCCAGCACTAGCGTGAAGGGTCGGTATCATTCAGTGGATACCGACACAATGGCAACATCTTCTCAAGACTCGTTGACTGACGCCCTATGAACCTCGATAGGTGCTGAAACCATAAGGGCTGAGCAGCAGTGGGATGTGATAGTGCTGATCCGTTTGTTTGACTTCAAAGATCACAGGGATCTCAGGAAAAAAGGTTTCGTGGCCGGTTTTCTTGTAATACTCGCCGGTCTTGAAAACCACTCGATACTCACCTTTCTGTAAGGGCTTATCACTGGGATACAGCTCAGCGATGCGACCTTGCTCGTTGGTGGTGCCTTGCGCCAGCGGCTGCCAAGCTTCTCCCATGTGACGCTCAAGCGTTACATTTACACCGGATGAGGGTACGCCGGTCTCAAGATTGAGCACATGTACGCTAAGCGGATTATTGGCAGCGACAGCCATGCCGGACATTGCCGTCATACCCAGCGCCAGTATCAGAGTCTTCATGGTGGTTCTCCTTCAAGGGTTAGTTTTCAAACCTATCGCCGAGGCAGCCTCGGTCGCACATTGCTCATCCTGGGCAGCGCCGCCAGCACCTGCTACGCCAAAAGCGCCTACCAGCGCGTCGCCTTCATAGAGGGGCACACCGCCTCCAAGCAGCAGTAGCTCAGACAAGGTATTGAGGTTGGCAGCCTCCGGATTCTGGCGGGCCTTCTCGGCCAGCTGGCGTGTCGCTGTCTTGGTAGACAGTGCGGTATAGGCTTTGCGGCGGGCAGCGTCTGCGTTATGAGGGCCCACCCGGGTATCGCGCTGAATAAGAATGGGGTTCCCACCGCGATCAAGTGCTGCCATTGCAGCATGACAGGGCGCAGCGTCCAGCAAGCGACGGGCTGTGGCCAAATCCAGCTCCGGCTGTTTCGGTAAGGCGGCTTCTGCGTTTACGACTGCCAGCATGAGCAATGTGAATGTAACGATTCTGTCCATGACAGGGCTCCTTGGTTGGATCGATATACCCTAACCAGGCCGCACGGTCAGAAACGGGTCATTGCAATGACATTTTTGTCAGAAACCGCGTGATGCATGTATGACATACCCATTTAACTAGACACCGGGTGTAGTGCTAGGCTTTCCCAACGTACTGCTCAAGGACCATCTTCAATGGAAGTAAAACCACCTGCGTATCGCCCTGGCGCCATCGTTATCGGTGCCTCCTCCGGAATGGGTGAGGCACTGGCGCGCCGTTTGGTAACAGAAGGCTGGCGGGTCGGTTTGGCTGAAGAGTTGAACGCCTTCAGGCACTCGCCCAGGAACTAGGTGATCACGCCATCATTTGCCCACTGGACCTGATGGAAATAGACGAAGCCCGGATAGCTCTGAAAGGCTTTATCCAGCAGGTAGGTCACGTTGAGCTAATAGTCATCAGTGCGGGGACAGGCCATGTCAATCCGGACCTGACTTGGCAGCTCGATGAAGAAACTATCGCTGTCAATGCACTGGGCTTTGCGGCCATGGCCCAAATAGCCATGAAGCATTTCATAGCGCAGGGACAGGGTCACCTGGTAGGAATTTCATCCATTGCCAAGCTCCGTGCCAATGGGGGCGCTACCGCCTATTGCGCCTCGAAGGCCTTCGTCTCGACATACCTGGATGGCCTGCGCGACCTGGCACGTCACCATAAACTGCCTGTGACAGTAACCGAGGCGTGTCCCGGCTTTGTCGACACCGACATGTTGAAAGCTGATAAACCCTTCTGGGTGGCCACGCCTGAAAAAGCCGCCGATTGTATATATGGCGCCATCAGGACGCGTACCAAGCACGTCTATGTCACCAGGCGCTGGGGCTTGATTGGTCATCTGCTGCGCCTGTTGCCTTCGCCTGGCTGAGAGTATTCTCAAGCGAGTAGCGCCAGCGAATTACTATACTAATTACCTCTATTGGTTTGCCAACGGCGGAGCTGCATACCGATATTTAGGAAGCTAGCAATTCGCATGAGTATCTTTAATACTGATCAATCCTCTATCAGGTTCAAAAAACAATCACCTCTTACTACTATTTAATTAAAAGCGTTATAAACTCAAGAAGAGTTTAATTTAATATTTCTACTTCTCTTTTATTTCACGTTGACTAACCAAACGTAAATGTGTGCTCTCCTGTATACGTACCTGTACCGGACTACATCAACAACAGGCCTATAAGGATATATATATGTTCAAGATCAAACCCCTCGCGATTACCATCCTGTCCTTGGCTATTGCTGCCCATGCCTTTGCAGAAAACAATATGGCCAGCCTTACCCAGACCGGAGAAGGTAACGTTGCCAGCGCTGCCCAGTCTGGCGAAAATGGCAAGGTCACGCTTTCCCAAGACGGTACAGCCAATAATATCTACCTTTATCAGACTGGTCTTGAAAACGACGTCACTGTAAGGCAAGAAGGCGTTACCAACCGCGCTGAAAACACAAGCACAGGTGGCCTGGGGAGTACCTCTGTGGTTGAACAGAACGGTAACAACAACACCTCCCGCATTTTTCAGGATGCCAATACCTTCTCTCAGACGAATGTTACTCAGGAAGGCTATTACAACAGTGTTTACGCCTCCCAAGAAAACACCATTACATCCCATCAGGATTTTGTGCAGCGTGGAGACCATAACGTAGTAGAAGCAAAGCAGAACTCTGGGTTTTCACGGCAAGCCGTTACTCAGCTTGGCGATGGACATGCGGCGCACACTTATCAAAATGGGTCTGATCAAGTAAAGGTTAGTATTTACCAAGAGGGTGATGTCAATAATGCCCGCGCCAATCAGTACGATACTGTTCTGTCAGACATTGTTATTCAGCAGAACGGCTACGGTAATGTGGTGGTTGCCCACCAACATAAAGGTAATGACCACATAGTCACTACTAACCAGAGCGGTGCAAGTAATACTTCCCGTGTGGAGCAGAATGGTTCCAACAATCAGTTCAGGACAGCTCAGGTGGGCGGCGGTAATTTGATTACTAGCGAAGACGGCAATGGATATGGAGGTAATTTTAAACAGCAGGGTAGCTACAACTCGGTTGACGCGACACAGACAGGAAATGGCAACGATCTGTACTTTGATCAGACGGGTCAGCTAAATGCGCTGTCATTGGTACAGACAGGTAATAATAATGTGCTTGAAGGTTTCAGCTCAGGTAATGGAGACGTCATCTCCGTTATCCAAGAGGGCTTTGATCAGACTGCGCAAATCAACCAAAACACCGATCTGAATATGGCTACAGTTTCGCAGACAGGCATCATGAACGCTATCAATATCGCCCAAAGCACCGCTGGTAATATCGCCAATGCTTCTCAAAACGGTAACAGTAACACAATTACGCTTATGCAGCGCTGATCATAATAGGCCGTGTCGTAACGTTCCTTGATCGTTAAACATGGATCATTTCTTTGATCCATGTTTTAACTTCCGTTCCATATACGGCTTAAGCATCCTGAATAATACCGTTCAAATAGAACGGCTTAATAATCATTCTTGATGTCCATAGGCCACTAATACCATTGGTCTGAACCTTTTTAATAGAAAAGCATTGTCTATTCATGCAAAAGCGTTTCAGCACCTTGCATACGACCTAAGGATACAGCCGGCTGTCGCCATTACCGACTAACTGGTCTTTAGAAAAGAAGTATAGGAACGAAAAGCTATTCATCATCATCCACACTTGCGGTCCAGTCATGTTCAATTCACATCTCAAACAAGAACTCGCTTCTCTCAAGGAAGAAAATGCCTCGCTACGGCAGATCCGAGAAGCACTTGAAGCAGAAATGATGACATTGAGGCTGGACAACAACGGCATCATCCAGACCGCCAATGAACAATTTCTTCAAGCGATGGGCTATTCAAAATCAGAAATGGTAGGTCAGCCCCTCGATAAATATATTCCTCCTTACGTTAAACAACTGGAATGCTATAAGGGCTTACAAGCTGCCATCAAACAGGGCAAACACATTAGCGGTCTTTATCGACTTTCCAAAGCGGATGGCAACCTGGTGTGGCTGCGTGCTGTATGGCAGACGCTAAAAGACCAGGATGGTAAAGCTGCCGGAGTCATCTGCCTGGCAAGCAATGTGACCGAATCTGTAGATGTGGCCACTGAGAATGCGGGCCTCATCAAGGCACTGCGCCGCTCCACAGCCGTAATTGAATTCAACCCAGCCGGTGAGGTGCTCGATGCGAACGATAATTTCCTTCAAGGGATCGGCTATCGTCTTGAGCAGATCAAGGGCAAGCATCACCGGATGTTTTGTGAGCCGGAAGAATACAATTCCGAAGAGTACCGTGAATTCTGGCGGCGGCTGAATCGGGGCGAGTATGCCTCCGGCCGTTTCAAACGTGTAGACAGCATGGGCCGTGTGGTGTGGCTCGAAGCAAGCTACAACCCAGTGTTCAACACACGCAACGAGCTCTACAAGATCGTGAAATTTGCTACGGTCATCACCGAGCAGGTCAACCAGCAGATGGCGGTTGCCGAAGCTGCCGATATCGCCTACCGCACTTCGCTGCATACCGACGATACAGCTAACAAAGGCGCTTCGGTAGTTCAGGATACGGTAAGCGTGATGCGCCAGATCGCCGATGAGATTCAGGTGGCATCCAACGGAATCGAGGCATTGAGCAAACAGTCGCTGCTAATCAATACCATTGTGCAGACCATCAGCGGCATCGCCCAACAGACAAACCTGCTAGCCTTGAACGCAGCCATCGAAGCAGCACGGGCCGGTGAGGCGGGTCGGGGGTTTGCGGTGGTCGCTGACGAGGTACGCCAATTGGCTGGACGAACCAGCCTGGCAACTAAAGAAATTGTCGATGTGGTACAACAGAACCAGTCATTGGCCGAAGCCGCAGTTGCCAGCATGGCAACCAGCAAAAGTCAGACCGAACATGGTCTTGGATTGGCTAACGAAGCAGGTTCGGTAATTCTGGAAATTCAGGATGGCGCCAAGAAGGTAGTAAGTGCGGTAGAGCAGTTTGCCAATCAGCTGGGAAGTTGATTCATAAAGCGCTGAAATGACATCCGCTCAGTAAAGCTGAGCGGATGTCGACCAACACGGGACCATCAAGAGACTTTATTGATACGGCGTTAAACCTGAGCTGAAAACTTTTCCACCAGTTTGGTCGTGCCCGCTACGATCAAGAAGTCACCTTCGTGTATCCGTGTATCTGCCTTGGCATACACGAAGTCTGTCTTGAGCCGCTTAAGACCGATCACGGTCACGCCATAGCGTGTACGAATAGCCGATTCGGCTAGCGTTTTTCCATGGGCTTCCTGTGGCGCTCCGGTTTTGGCAATGGCGAAACCATCCTCAAACTCGATGAATTCGAACATCTTGCCTGTCACCAGATGAGCCACGCGCTCTCCCATGGCGGCCTCTGGATAGACAACATGATGAGCACCGATTCGCTCAAGAATCTGTCCATGCTTTGCACTCATGGCTTTGGCCCAGATGTCTTTCACACCCAGCTCCTGAAGCGCTAGGACGGTTAGAACACTGGCCTCAAGGTCGCTACCAATGCCAACAACAGCATGTATGAATTCATCAACGCCCAACTGGCGCAAGGCTTCGATATTGGTGCTGTCGGTTTGAGCGACATGGGTCAGCCGGTCGGACCAGTTCTGGACGAGGCTTGCATCCTCGTCCAGCCCTAGTACTTCATGCCCCATGTCGATTAGCGATTCGGCAACAGAGGCACCAAAGCGGCCCAGACCGATAACGACCACGCTGTCACTGCGGGTCGACGAGAACAGTTTATCCAACAATGGGGCGTTCCTCAGGATAGCGATAAGGTTTGTTTCGGCTACGCAAGGCCAGGGCAGTTGCCACGGTAATCGTCCCGACGCGGCCTACGAACATCAGGACGATGATAACGACCTGCCCTATTGGAGGAAGATCAGCCGTGATTCCCGTGGAAAGACCTACCGTGGCAAAGGCAGAAATTGTTTCGAACGCGATTTTTTCAAGAGGAAACGAGGTCACGCTGATCAGAATGAGTGTTGCACTCGCGACCATAGCAGTTCCCAAAAGAACAACAACCAGTGCTTGGCGTTGCGTTTCCGAAGCGATCCGTCGGTTAAAGACCGCGGTATCCGTGTTACCCCGGATCTCTGCCCAAACCACAAAGAACAGTAAAAAGAAGGTAGTAACCTTTATACCTCCAGCGGTACCCGCGCTACCGCCCCCGATAAACATCAGGATGTAGTGGATAGCCAAGGTCTCTGTGGTGAATTGCCCGACGTCTAAACTATTAAACCCAGCTGTACGCGCGGCAGCAGAATGGAAAAAGGCGGCCAACAGCTTGGCCCCTGTGTCGAGTGGACCAAGTGTGCCGGCGTTATTCCATTCATATCCCAGCATGGCTACTGTACCGATGATCAACAAGAGCGCCGAGCCCAGCAAGGTAATGCGCGTATGAACAGACCATGGCCGGTTTTTCCGGCGCATGTGCCTGAGCTCATACAGTACGGGCGAGCCGATGCCGCCTATGATCAGTGCAGCAGTGATGGGAAGAATCACGATAGGGTCTGCGACGAACCCTATCAGATTATCTGAGTAAGTAGAAAACCCGGCGTTATTGAACGCCGAAATCGCGTGGAAAATACCATTCCATGCGGCACTCTCCCAAGGCTCCTGATAAGCAAAATGCAGATGGAAAGCGAGCAGTGCAGCTATCGTCAACTCGACTGTGAGCGTAACGGCCAACACCAATCGCAGCACCTCAACGACATCACCCAACCCAAGCAGGCGGGTTTCACTCTGGGCCAATAATCGGCTGCTCAGTTGCAAGCGTCGATTAACCAGAAGACCCAACAAGGTTGCACCACTCATGATGCCGATTCCGCCGATCTGGAACAGAACAAGAATGATGACCTGACCGAAGCCGCTCCAATACGTAGCAGTGTCTACGGTGACAAGACCGGTCACACAGGTTGCCGAAACCGCAGTAAACAAGGCCGTCAGAAAGGGAGCGCTCGCTTCACCGGCTCGCGCCACTGGCAACATGAGTAATGACGTGCCTATCAGTATGGTAATCAGGAAGGCCAACGGCACCAGCCGGGCGGGATGTTTTATGGTATTTCGCAGCAAGGGCCTGTTCTCGAGTCATTGTTTTGTAGGGCATTTACATTATGGCAAGACGCAACGATATGCGCGTCTATGAGACCACAGTGAAAAAACGGCGTCCTCAAAAACTCTTATGATTGGCAACCTAATAAATAGCCTTACTATTGTTGGCATCCTTCCAAAGCCGTTCCTATACTCAAGCTGCTTTACGCACCGGTTGGGTGCCATGTTGACTCATTTGAATGTTGGTTAGGGAAGACCAGAATTCTTGCCTGCCTGTTCTGATGCGCTTTTCATGGCTCCCAGCCATTTGCTGATAGATACCCGCAGGCGAGATGCCTATGCAGTTGTGGGTGAGCCGTCATCAGTTGATAACGATTTCAGCGGTCTCATGACTTTGATATAGGGAGATTTTTCAATGCCTGCGCTCAAACCCCTCGCTCTTGCCGTACTGGCTACCCTCACCTTGCATGCTCATGCAGAAAACAACACGGTAGATCTTAATCAGGACGGCGAAAACAACACCTCCACGATCGAACAGAGCGGTACGTCCAATAACTTTACGCAAACGCAGACAGGACAAAACGGTTACGGATTCATTGAGCAGTCCGGTACTGAAAACAGCGGCACGGTCTATCAAGAGGGCGTTGGCAACAGGACGCAATTTATCCAGGAAGGCGGCAGTTTAAACATTGGCCAGGTATACCAGTCTGGTAATGATAATGCCGCCTATATCACTCAGAGTGACTACGAGCATCGTGGTTATGGGTTCTATGGTAAGGCGGATCAGAATACGGCTTTAATTGAACAAACCGGTTCTGGAAATAACGCAGGTATCTTTCAAACCTTGTCCTCTTATGGCAACGCCTTTACCCGGCAGAGTGGCGATAACAACAACTCGACCAACGAACAGTACAGCGCTGATTACAGCACCCAGGCTACTGTTCAAGAGGGCAGTAGCAACACTGGCGACATTTTTCAATATTCTGCTGATTATCTGACAGCCTCGATTTACCAGTACGGCAATAACAACGATGCTCACATCGCTCAGCTGGCTGATAACGCTACGGCAACCATTAATCAGGAAGGAAATAGCAATACGGCAGATGTAACGCAAGACAGTGTTTGGGGTAACAGCAGGGCAACCGGAATGATCGCTCGTGTAGATCAATCGGGCGATCTGAATACAACAAACGTACAGCAAGAAGGCTCGCTCAACGTCCTGAGTGTTACTCAAACTGGTACTAGCAATTTAGTTCGTGGCAACGGTGAAACTATTTACGACCCGGGTCAAAAAGGTGATCGCAATGTCTTGTCCGCTCTGCAGGAAGGAACAGACAACGAGTTGTACTTTACTCAGACAGGCGATGACAACGAACTGTATGTATCACAGTCGGGTGATGCCAACACGATTACGGCTACGCAAACCGGCATAGGCTATTCGGCCATTCTCTCTCAGAATGGCTCAGCCAACAGCATGAACGTAACCCAATCTTCTCAGGGCGATATGGCGACCATTACCCAGAGCGGTACGGGTAACACTGCGACACTGACACAGCGTTAACCGCTGACGCTGGCCAGGTTCAGGCGCCTTGCGAAAGGCCTCTGAACCGGGCTCTTATCCTTAAATACAGGTTCCCACAGGGTCTACCGGCGGCGTATTGTCATCCTCCGCAGGCATCTCGTCCGGGTGAGTCTCGTCTGGAACACCGTCATCGAAATGACGATGAGGATCGTTGTCCATCAGCTGTACTCCGGGTCAGTCGGATTCTTTTGAGGAAGACGCTCATCGGGGGCATGCTCACGCTGATCATCACCGATTGGCTCATCCTGTGGTGAAGGGGTTGGATCGATTTCCGGGTCGTCCGGTGCCTTTTGGAATTCAACCATCAGTCTTCTCCTGTGCAGTGGGTGCCCTTTTTGTTGGGCAAGTCTATGGCCACTTTGTTCAGGCTGGCTGAGCGCTTAGGGTTATTGCAGCAGGGATTGAAGATAAGGATCCGCACTTTTCTGGACTATTACACGTCTCCTGCCCCAGCGAGCCGACGTCTGACCACTAGCGACTTGGCAAACCTTTTCTATGCTTTGGAATATACCGTTCAGGCATCAAGGAGCCTTCATGAATATCGACACCCTGTTCAATGAGATTCACAACCTGCCCAGCGTGCCCAAGGTCGCCCAGGATCTCATCCAGCAATTCGATAACCCTTCCTCCAGCCTGGACAGTGTTGCGCGTAATGTAGAGCGGGATCCCGTCATTGCCGCCAAGGTATTACGCCTCGCCAATTCGGCCCGGTTCAAGGGTGCTCGTGATTCGACCAGCATCGAAGATGCCACCATGCGCCTGGGCTTCAATACGCTTCGTACGTTGGTTCTGGCGTCCGCCATGACAGGCGCGTTCAAGGTGGACTCAGGCTATAACCTAAAAGCGTTCTGGACTCACAGTTTTCGGGTAGCCAGTATCTGTCGACTCCTGGCAAAGCAGCTGGGCAAAGACCCGGACACAGCCTTTACCTGTGGCATGATGCATAACATTGGTGAGCTGCTGATTCAGGCGGGTGCGCCTGACTATGCAGCCACGCTGAACAAGCAACCTAAAAGGGACGCTACGGGACGAGCAGCGGATGAGACCGTGCAACTGGGCTTTGGCTATCCAGAAGTAGGGGCAGAGCTGGCAAAGCGTTGGCAATTACCCAAGGTCATTCAACAAGCGATCGCTTATCAAGGTCGTCCCACCCAGGCACCTGCCGAGGCGGACGATTACCCACGCATTGTGGCGCAAGCGGTAGCGATCAGCGATGTCTACGAAGCCCATGGTGCCACGCCTGAGGCACAGCAACATCTGACCGGGCCCCTGTTCAACGGACTAGATACAGACAAGCTATTTGCTGCCTTACCCGACGTGCTTGAAGCCGACAAGGCGTTTGCAGAACTGATCGGCTGACCCCCGCCCGGCAACCAAGTGCTGCCGGGTATCGCCTCAGCTTAACGGTCAGGTCGCCGGAACGACAAGATCGCCATCGGGCCGGCGAAAGCCCAGCATGTTGCCATAACGCATGACACCCCAGGTTTCCACGACGGGACCGGAGCGCAGCATCATGCGGACTTTGACTTCACTCTGGTAACTGGGAATAACAGTACAGGCCTTGGCCTGCTCGCCAGGGATATGGAAGGTGTTCTGTGGATCCAGAGCGGCCTGCGGGCAACGGTCAAAGCCGAAGACCGGCACTTCTGCACCATTCACCACGATCTTGAAGCCGGGGCCCATCGTGATCACAGGAGGCAGATCAGCCCATGCAAGACCACTTGTTACACCAAGGACCACGGTTGCCACCAACATACGGATTGCCTTCATAGACTGGCTCTCCTCTACCTATAAAGCACTACCACTTAAGACTAGAACCGCTAATCACGGAGGGGTTCCCCTAAGTCTTGTAGAGCAGGCCCAACGGTCCTGACGATACGACGCCCATGTTTCAACTAATCGTGTTACCGGTCGAAACCCAAACGCCGCCTTGCGGATAAAGGCTATGCTCATCAACTAGACGCTGAATTGAGCTATAGGAGACACAGGAAAAAAGACTTTTTTCAGGAAACCTTGCATGCGTTTGATAGGCAAAGTGACGTGCAGGAAAACAAAGCGGAACGCTCTTTTTGAATAAACGAAAGGCCGAATCGGCTATGTCCATGTCTATCTGAACGCCTGGTTCAGTACCAGGAGAAAGATCGCTCAGGATCGCAGTACAGTCATTGGATAATCAGCGCTGCAATGCGTTCTATCCGACCAAAAGGTTGAGCTGTAAGACTAGCGCATTAACCAAACCGGCTGAGCTTGTGCTTTTCATGAGCTAACTATGCGCTTTATGGCTTACGCCGGCGTTCTAGCTCGTTGCTAATAGCATTTCCGCAACGCCAGCTACGGGCTCTCACATCCATACCTGGCGGTGTCAGGAGGGGCTTGCAACTATGCGTACCCCTCCTGAAGGCTGATTACGTCCGAAATCCTCCGATCAATCCATGTAGCTCCTCAGAAAGATGCTCCAGACGTGCGGCGTCTGTACGAGCCGCTTGAGCCAACTGCTCTACCACCAGGGCGTCGTCATGAATATGCGAAATATGTCTATTGATATCTTCGGCGACCTGATGCTGCTCTTCGGCAGCCGCAGATATTTGTATGTTCTGATCGCGGATATTGTCGACCGAGCAGCGGATCTGCTCAAAGCTAACCCTGGCTAACTGAATGCGCTCGACACTGTTATGGGACATCGACAAGCTGTTTTGCATCTGTTTCGTGACTTCCTGAGTGCGTCGCGCCAGACCGCCCAAAAGCCCATCAATCTCTCCGGTTGAATCAGACGTGCGCTTGGCTAACGCTCGAACCTCATCGGCCACTACGGCAAAGCCTCTGCCCTGCTCGCCTGCTCGAGCCGCCTCGATGGCAGCGTTCAGGGCCAACAGGTTTGTCTGATCGGCAATCGAGCGGATTGTGTCGAGGATGGCATTAATGTTCTTGCTGTCCTGCTCAAGGACAAGCATCGCCTGGGTAGCCTGCGCGAGGTTGTCACTTAGTTGCGAAACACTTCCTGTAGCCTCGTCGATCTGTAGTTGACCATTATGTACCTCGCGGAAACCGGTATCTGCCGATACCGCGGCCTGACTACAAGAGCGCGCCACTTCGTTGGCTGTAGCAACCATCTCATTGAATGCAGTAGAAACAAGCTCTACGGCTTCGCGTTGCCGGCCTGCAGCATCGTTGATCTGATGCGCGACGCGTGTACTGTCGTGGGAGGCTTGCTGCAACCCTGTCGATGCACTGCTGACGCGCTGCACAAGCTGACGGATTGTGTCCAGGAACTGGTTGAACCAACGCGCAAGCAGGGCTGTTTCGTCCTTGCCACGAACGGTCAAACTCCGGCTTAAATCACCCTCACCCTGTGCAATGCCCTCCAGCCCATCGGCTACGCTGCGGATTGGCTTTGCAATCAAACCGGCGAAGCTGGCGCCCACCAGAGCAAAGATAATAACCAAAACCGTAGCGATCAAAGCGATCTGCCAAGTAAGGCTCGACGTTCTAGCCATCACCTCGTCGCGCTGAATCAACCCGATGAAGCGCCAGCCCAGGTCTGGCGAAGACCAGACATTTGCCATGTACTGCACACCATCAAGTTCAACCTGCTGCAGTCCACTCGTAGCGCTCGCCAAGCGAGCGTATTCATTACCTAAATCCTTTAGCGACTTAAAGTTATGCTCTGCATGGCTGGGATCGACCAGTACGTTACCATTGTCTTCGACCAGCATAAGGTAGCCGCTATCACCCAACTTGATCTGCTTAACCAGGTCGGTCAGCTGCTTGAGCGAGACATCCAGCCCAAGCACGCCAACTGGCCTGCCCTGAGCATCGTCTATGGTGCGTACGGTTCCCATTAGCACCACATCGTCAGGTGCCCAGTAATACGCTGATGTCCGTACCGTTTTGCCCGGATTATCCATGGCGGTCTTATACCAGGGTCGTACCCGTGGATCGTAATTGCTGAGCTTAGGATCGTCCGGCCATAGTGCATAGCCGCCATCAGTCTGCCCTACTGACAAATAGGCCGTAGCGGGATGCGTAGTGGCAAATCGAGTAAAAAGATCAAGCATTACCGCGTTGCTGCTGGGTGTTGGCAGTTGATCAGCATTAGGCTGCATATAACGTTTGAGTGGCTCTGTATTTGTCACAGCGGGCAGCTTGGCGAGATACTCAACGTTCTGGCTGATGCCGGCAAAAAATTGCTGCATAGCATTGTCGATCTGGCGAATTTCACGACTACTGCTATCAATGAAGTCGTCCTGAGCCTGGCTGCGCAGGTTCATAGCCACAACGACCGCTATCAGAAGCACAGGTGTACAGGCAATGGCCGCAAATGCGCAGGTAAGTTTTTGTTTGATATTCATAACGGCCTTGCTCCAGCGAAAGCAATAGGTGGTATTTGCCAATCAAGGTGGGGCAAAGGAGTAATGAAAGACTCGATTGGTATGAAAGTTATCTGCTAGAAGCTTGATAGCTGTAGGCCTAACAACGTTTTTAAACGTGTGCAAATGCAACCTTGAGGTCAATGAGAAAACCAAGCTATCTCGAGAACAGTATCGATAATTAGAAAGATAGCTTTGCAATATTTTTAGTAGTACCCCACTAGTTCAGCTAAATCGTTTTAGTCTGTACATTTAAATGTTTGGCGCCAAGGGTTACCGCAGAGCGCTAATTACGCAGCGCAAATGAACACTCTAACCATGACGGATTGGAATTGAAGCCTGAAAACCATGTCTATCAACATGCATCTTCTTCTTGAGGACGACGGTATGGATGGGCACGAAAAGTATGAAGCACTGACGGGCAAGTCGTGGACGGCAGCTGTGACAGAGTGGAATCAACTTGAGCAACGGGTACAAGAAGCAGCCACTCAATATCTCGAATGCGCAGCACCTCATCAATCGGATGAACGGAAACAGCTCGAAACGGCCTTGAGATCACGACACAGCGAAGCGGACGCGTACTGGAAAAAGATGTGGGAAGATCTTGATCGCTGTTAGCAAAAAACCCGGTCATATAACCGGGCTTTTATCCGAGTATTCGACTACAAGGGACGATTTACATCATCATCATCCAAAGTATCGTCTGGCATAGCGGGATCAACCACATCGCCACCAATACCTGTATCGTCTGGTTTAAGCGGATCAGGGCTTTGCGCTGTTAGTGGAGCGTGCTCATACGTAGCCATGGTGCATCTCCTTTCTTATAAGGCCAAAGCGGCCTTGTAACTTAGAGACATCAAATCAAGAAATGTTCGCACCACCGTTTCCGCTCGTCTAATTAGCTGAACAATAAAAAGCTCGGCATAAAACCGAGCGTTCATCTACGCAGATCAGTCCAGCAGACTATAGGTAATCGTCGCTAAACATAAAAAGGTCAGAATCCCAATTCCCAGCGCTATAGGCATACACATCATCCCAAAGGACAGGTATTCAAGCAGCCAACCCATAATGCCAAACAAAAGAAAAAGAACAGCTGCACCTACCGCTAATGCGGTTCCTTGTCTTACCAAGAAACCACCGCCTGACCTGACCATAATGATGCCTCTGCAGGAGCAGCGATTGCTGCTGCGCAGAGATATCATGTTGTGACAGGATTCACATCAAATACTGTATTAACAATCCGACCGTTAATCTGATACCTCAAGCCTTGCATTGGCAGGACTTGAGGTAACCCTCTATCAGATGCCACCTTCTTCATCGGCCTCGTCAGGTGCTTGGTCAGGGTCCAGTGGTGCCATCTCGTCATCGTTCGCACCTACTTCATCACCCGGACCTAATGGATCAGAGCCCTGCATCCGCCATGTGTCGATTGGTTGAGTATTCATATACACCTCGAGTGAGGTCCTAAATGACCCTATCGTTGGACAACACGTGCGGAGCTTCATCAAACTCATGAAACGCCTTGAATCAAACAATCTTTATGAATATCTAGGCCTTGGCGGCCTTACTGCTTTGGTTCCGCTACTGGTTGATCCAAAGTATCTAGCGATGCAAAGACCTCTCGGGCTGCGAACAGTCCGTTCAACGCCGCTGGGAAGCCTGCATAGACCGCCATCTGGATAATGGTTTCAATGACTTCTTCACGCGAAACACCTACATTCAGCGCGCCCTGGATATGTACCTTGAGTTGAGGCGCTGCATTCCCCATGGCCGTGAGCGCCGCCACCACTGCAATTTCTCGACTTTTAAGGTCAAGACCGGGACGAGAGTAGATGTCTCCAAACGGAAACTCGATTAGATAGCGTGCAAAGTCCGGAGCGATGTCAGCAAGACTAGCAACGACGCGCTCGCCTATCTCACCATCGATTTCCTTTAACTTCCCAAGTCCGCGTTCATAGCGCGTTGCAGTGTTCATCAGGCGTCTCTCCATGGTAGCTAAGGGTTATGTCAGGAATGCTCCAGCGCCTGGTAGTGCTCGACCTTGGCTTGCAGGGCATCGGCAGACTTTTTCATGGCCTCGATCTGGGCAAGTACCTCCGCTAGGTGATCCTCCAGCAAGCGACGGCGCTCGGATACGGTTGAGTCTCCAACAGCACGCAACTTTGCGAAGGCCAGCATTTTTCCGATAGGCATCTGGGTGGTACGCAGCCTTAGAAGAAAACTGATCCAGGCCATGTCTGATGCTGAGTAACGCCGTTGGCCGCCAGGGGCTCGGCCAACAGGCGCAATCAACCCGATACGCTCGTAGTAGCGCAACGTGTGGGCCGTCAGACCAGTACGCTTGGCAACTTCATCTATCGTTAAATTCGAGTCCATGGAGAGGATCCTAGAGGTTAGAGTGTGCTCTAAGTCAAACACTTTTTTCTGCTCGCCGACACCTCTTCATGTTATGCCGCAATCGTCTGGAGACCGCTTGCTACAGACGCGGCTGCCCTATCCCTCGAAGGACTTGCGGGCCAGCCACTTGAGCTGATTACGGAGGCTGTCGTAGGAGGCGCTGCCGGCCATGTTGCCAGACATCACGGCAGTGCAGGTGCGGCGGCAGGATGCGCAGTTGGCCATCATGAGGCCACAATAAGCAGGACAAGGCCAAAGATACCCAGTCGGAACAAGAGATCCGGTGCCGCGCAGTCAGGCTCCTCTCAGGCGGCACCGGCTGATAAATAAACAATGTCGCCATAAGAGAACTGCCGGTACAGTAATCGACAGGCAGCTGATTGTCTTTTAAAGGTAACGTCTTTGATACCCGCCTGTTGAGCCTGAACGTCTGTCTTTGACAAACGTTCAGATGACTCAGACACTAGCCGGATCGGCTGATAACGATAACCAAGCGTAGCTCAGCAAAACGAGTCAATCGATTACACGTGCGGTTTACACCAACCTGAACCGACCTACCAGCTTTTGCTGGTGCTCAGCCAGACGCGCCAGCTCTAGACTGGTTGCGGCAGTCTGCTCGGCACCTGCGCTGACTTGGATAGCCACATCGTTGATCTCCACGATGTTGCGGTTGATGTCCTCCGCTACGGCGCTTTGCTCTTCCGCAGCCGCAGCAATCTGCAGGTTTCTATCGTTAATACTGGCTACGCCCTCGGCAATCCTGGTGAGCATATCACCGGCCCGCTCGATGTTGGAGGCGCCCGCGCGAGCCTTGCCTACAGTCTCCTGCATCGATTGAGTAGCGCGATCAGAGCCTGTCTGCAGGTTTGCAATCATCTGCTGAATATTGCCAGTAGACTCTTGTGTCTTTTGGGCCAGCATACGTACTTCGGAAGCCACCACCGCAAAGCCCCGACCGTGGTCGCCGGCCCGTGCCGCTTCGATGGCCGCATTGAGCGCCAGCAAATTGGTCTGGTCCGCAATGCCGCGGATCACATCAAGCACCGTGGAAATGGAGTCGCTTTCTCGCTTCAGGTCGCTGATGATGGCTGCGGTCTGATCGGCCTGCGCAGACAGTTCGCGTATGACACTGATCGTGCTTTCCACTTCACGTCGCCCCTGGCTTGTGCTCTGGTTGACCTCTTGTGACATGCTGGCGGCATCGCTGGTGCTCTGAGCCACCTCCCGCACGGTCGCGCTCATCTGGTTGATCGCAGTGACAACAAGCTCAGTACCCTGGCGCTGGCGCTCAATGCTCTTGCTGGTCTGAAGCGTGACCGCTGAGGATTCTTCCGCGGCCGTCGCAACTTGCGTGGTGGCGTTACCAATCTCCTGAATCACCTGACCCAACTCGTCAGCCATACGATTGAGGTTATGGGTAATCTCGCCAAATTCGTCCTTGCCCTTGTAATCGGATCGCGCAGTAAGATCGCGTTGCGAAAGTGCCAGCAGCGCCTTGTTCACCGCTTTAACGGCAACGCTGATGTTGCAAATGATCAGGTAGGACAGCACCGAGACGACCAACAGCGCAAGCACTGCGGCACCCAGCGTTGTCCACAGAGCGGCTGACGCATGATGCTGCGCCTTGGCTGCCAGGGCGCCCACCTGCTGTCCCAACTCTTCCTCTACTTCACCCATCAGATCGATTCGGCTCGTCGAGGTTTTGAACCATCCTTCGGCCGACACACCCAGTGACTGACCGATCGGCGTCTCGAATGCCAGACGCTGCAGACGTGCGACCTCAAGCGCGCTGGGCTGCTGCATCTTTTCATCAAGCTTGCGCACAAGCGCCTCAGACGCGTTACGTCTGAAGGCCTCGGAGTAGGCGGAAAACTCACCCAGGTTACGGCTGAAAGCTGATAGCAGATCAGAATCGAACCGATCCTGGTTGAACACGACACCTAGCATGGCCCGCTCACGACCTGCCCGCTCCTTCATCTCGATGAATTCATTAAGCGAGGATAACGCTCGGGCAAGCGATGGCTCATTCACATTGTGCTCCAGTGAATGAGTGAATCCAATCAGCGTTTGAATGATTTTGGTAAACCGCGAGCCTGATTCACGGTTGGTGATGCCCAACGTATCGATCTGGTCACGGGTGGCTTTCAAACCATCCAATCCAGCCATGGCATCGCGGATCTCACTGGCGCTTCCAGAAAGCGCGCGCAAGGCCGCCATAGCTTCATCCGTCTGCTGACGCATGCGAGGCAGCATATCCCGCATTGCATTTCCCTTGCTGCCCAGATAAACACCGCTTGCGCCGCGCTCACGCTGCAGCACAGTAATTAACTGACTTACCTTCTGGGCAACCGTGCTCGCTTCCACCGTTCGATTCATCTCCTGCAAGGTCTGGTAGCTATCAACCACCTTCGCCGTCGCGAGCCATAGGAAGCCGAGAAGTGGGCATATGAGAATCAGCAGAAGCTTGAAACCCAACGGGATGTTTCGGAGCACGATGTTCACCTCAGAGTCTGCTTCGATATCAATGGTACGAAGCTCAGTCGATTACCTACCGTCGTGCTTTTATGGCTGCACGTTAAGCAGGATGTGCGCAGCCAAAGGCTGCCCTTGCAAGGCATCACATTCTCTATCGGACCGATAGAAAAAATCTTTAGAAAGGATATGTGTCCAACCCCTATAACTTTCGGCATCTGTATCGGTAGCTAGCTTGCCCGTCTGGTTCGTGCGCGATGGTCCTGCAAGAGCTTGCATTGATGATCGGGTAAAACGATATGCTCCGCATGGCCGCCGACGAGATGACTGACCTGTTTCCCTGGAGTAAACCACCGACGATGTCGAAAGCCAGGAAAGTACTGTTGCTGCTCATGATTGTGAGCGCTGTCCTGGGTTATCTCGGGCTTCGTGCCGCTTCAACTCCGCGCGAGGCTCAAGCGGGAAATACTGATGCCGCTCAGCGGCAGCAGCAACTGATTCATGCACTGGTCTCAAACAAGAAAAGCCCTATCAAGGAAGCCCGCTGGGTTACACCGTCCCTGCTCCAGGTAAGTGTTGTCGATGATCATACCTTGCAGTTCCGGCTGGCCGAATCCGTTTGCCTGAGTGCCAAACAGTACGGTACGCCTGCAAAGCTTGTCAGAGTGGTGGATGCAACAAAACTGAGGCAAGGTGGAAAGCTGGTAGAGCTTGGGCAGGCCGCTTGTCAGTAGATAGTCTCGTGAAGGTCGTATAGACGAGAAAACCAACTCTCAAGCGCGCCCCTATTGTCACAATCGGGACACGGCGAATCTGGAATGCTGAGCCGTTTAATGTAGCCGTTAATCGGCCTGGTGCCTTCCGGTTGATGGGAGAGATGCCACCTTAATTAACGGTTGATCAGCCCGTGTTTACGGAGCTTGCGGTACAACGTATTGCGACTGATACCGAGCCGCTCAGCCACATGCCCCCGATGCCAGTGCTCAGCCTGCAAGGCTGCAACCAGGGCATCACGCTCCGCTGCCCCCAAAGGGTTACATGCATTTTCTGCAGGTGTCTCCAGCGGCAGAACGGCTGCCACATCCCTGAGGCCGATCCAGCACCCTTCGCTCAAGGCTACAAGCGTTCTCAACAGGTTTCTCAGCTGACGAATATTGCCGGGCCATGGCTGCGCCAGTAGCGCCTGCCTGGCTGCCGATTCCACTCGAATTTCTTTGCCACGAGCCTCCTCTCGGAGCAGATGATCGATCAGCTCAGCCTTGTCGCTTCGTTCTCGCAAAGGCGTCAAGGTAATCTGCAGACCGGTCAGACGGTAATAGAGATCTTCCCGAAACTGACCCGCCGCCACCAGCGCCTTGAGGTCTCGATGGCTGGCACTGATCAGGCGAATATCAAGCGGCTGTGGTACGGTACTTCCCAACGGAACGACATGACGCTCCTCTAGAACACGCAGCAGCCGGGTTTGAAGGGCAAGCGGCATATCGCCAATTTCATCAAGGAACAGGACGCCGCCATTGGCATGCTGGAGCTTGCCTGCCATGCCTTCCTTGCGTGCACCGGTAAATGTTCCGCCGCAATAACCAAACAGCTCGCTCTCGATCAGCGCCTCGGGAATGGCCGCACAGTTGATTGCGATAAATGGCTTGCCTGCACGTGAACTGGCACGGTGCAGCGCAGTAGCGAAAGCCTCCTTGCCAGTCCCGGTCTCCCCATAGAGAAGAACCGGCACATCATGCTCCAACACCTTGAGCGCCCGATCGAACGCTGCATGTAGTGCATGATCGGCGAGACATAGCCCCTCGATCTTTGCGCGGCGAACCGGCGGAGGCGTTACAACTGTACGCAGCTGTATGCCCCGTACCTGAGCATGAAGCAACACGCCGCTCAAGGTGCATATCGACCAATAGGTACTGGGTTGTGGCTGCGCATAGGCCAGGAGTTCATCGAGTCTGATGTCAAGCACGCCCTCCAGCGACTGACCCAGTAACGCCTCACGGCGGGAGGCCAGTAGGTTCAGGGCCGGCTCGTTAACTGCGGTAATCCGGCCCCCTCCATCGAATGCCAGGAGCCCCTCGCTAAGCAGACCGAGAAACTCGGGCTGGGTATGGAAGCGCAGCAGGTAGTCCTGCTTACAATGCTGCAGGAAAAAGCCATTTTCGATCAGTTTTGCCGAAAGTGTCGTGAGTGCCATCGTATGAAACTGGCTCTGCCGCGATTGCTGCTCGCGAACCGTAGAAACATTGAGTACCGCCTGGAGATTTCCGGCCGGATCAAAGACGGGCATCGCCGAGCAAGTCAAACCCGTGTGGCGACTGCGAAAGTGTTCCTCCCGAAAAATCGTGATGGGTTGGCGCTCAACCAGACAGGTACCCACCCCGTTGGTCCCCTCGATATCTTCGTTCCATACCGCACCAAGCCACAGGCCAGCACGCTCGAGCAGAACTTGCTCTGCCTCATGGAAGACGCTTTCAATCACCACGCCCTGGGCATCGGTCAACAAGATCGTGTGTCCTGCCCCGCCCAGCTGCTGGTAAAGGGTGTTCATCTGCCCACGGGCCAAGCCAAGGAGGTTACACAGCGGCTCTCGGTGATCAACCAAGCGCGGCTGCTCTATGACGCAAGGTGCCTGGGGACTGGCAGGATCCAGCTGGTAGTGCTCAAGGCAGCGCTGCCAGGAGCGTACGACAACCGGGTCTGTAGAGCCTGAAGGTAAGCTGTCTGGTGCTTTTGAAAAAGGAGGTATTGAAGTATGAGGCCTTTGGGACATTCTTGTTGTTCTCCCCTATGCAGGCGGCAAGATGCAACGTTCAGTGTAGGTCATTCAAGCCTCCAAGGCCGGTAGGCCAGAAGCGGTACAAAATGTCACCCCCTTAGGCCAGGACCGATACACGGGCTGACCTGGGATAGCCGCAACCGTATCGGCAACACCACAGCAGGTAAGCGTTTTCCAAACCTGGCCTTATCTTTGCTCCACCCTCCTATGTATTCCCCTGCACAACAACAACGATCAGGAGAGTCCATTCATGCGTTACGCCTTTTTCTGCAGCAGGAACGTTTTCGCCCTGCCATACGGTACGCCAAGGCCATCCATTATCGATTCAAGGGAGCAGCACGCTACGCCCGCTGAACAATCCCTCCTACGCCGGCGTGCCTGGTACCGGGAAGCCCTCACCCTCTTACCCGTTGCACGGTTTAACTAACCCCGTCACGACAGACCTGTTTGAGCCGACGCGGACTTGCCGACCCGGGGCGGACTGCGCACAACAACAATTAGTCCGGGAGGAGACACCTATGAATATTCATATTGATCCTACAGCCGTATCGCAAGCGCAATCCCCCACAGCCCAGCTCTCCAACTGGATAGAGCGCTTCGGCAGCCGCCTTGCTGCACGAGACATCAATGGCACACTTGAGCTGTTTGCCGATGACTGCCACTGGCGTGATCTGGTGCTGTTCAGCTGGAACCTGATTACGCTGGAGGGCAAAACCGCGATTCGTGAAATGCTTGAGGAGCGCCTCGAACAGACCCAACCTGATCACTGGACACTGGAGGGCGAGGCGACTCTAACCGACGGTGTACTCGAAGGCTGGATCCGTCTGGAAACAGACGTTGCCCGTGGTAAAGGTTATGTGCGGCTCAAAGACGGGCTGTGCTGGACACTCCTCACCACCATGCGTGAGCTCAAAGGGTTCGAGGAGCCTTCCGGGCGGCGTCGCCCCATGGGTGCAACGCATGGACATGGTTATGCCGACAAGCGCAACTGGCTGGAAAAACGCCGTGACGAGGAGGCAGCCCTGGGTATCACCGAACAACCCTATTGTCTGATCATCGGGGGTGGGCAAGGCGGTCTGGGGCTTGCCGCACGGCTCAAGCGCCTTGGCGTTCCTACCTTGATCGTCGACAAGGCTGAACGACCGGGCGATCAATGGCGTGGTCGCTACAAGTCGCTTTGCCTGCATGATCCCGTCTGGTACGACCACATGCCGTATCTGCCCTTCCCTGATCACTGGCCCGTCTTTACGCCCAAAGATCAGATCGGCGACTGGCTGGAGATGTATTCTAAAGTCATGGAGCTCAATTACTGGGCAAAGACCGAATGCGTCAAAGCCTCTTATGACGAGACTGCGCGGCAATGGACCGTAGAGGTGGTACGTGACGGCAAACCGATTACGCTTAAACCTACCCAGCTGATTCTGGCGACCGGTATGTCGGGTGTACCCAATGTTCCCGTTTACCCCGGCGCTGAAACGTTTGCCGGGCAGCAGTATCATTCCAGCCAACATCCAGGAGGCGATGCCTGGCGTGGCAAACGGGCAGTCGTTATCGGAGCCAACAACTCGGCCCACGACATTTGCGCCGATCTTGTGGAAAACGGTGCGGACGTTACCATGGTGCAGCGCTCCAGCACCCATATCGTACGCTCCGATTCGTTGATGGAAATCGTCTTCGGCCCCCTCTACTCCGAGGATGCCCTTGAGCAGGGGATCACGGCAGACAAGGCCGACATGCTGTTCGCTTCCCTGCCCTACCGTGTGCTGCCTGAATTCCATCGCAAGGCCTTCGACCGTGTTAAGGAACGAGACAAGGACTTCTATGAGCGGTTAAGCGCAGCCGGTTTCATGTTGGACTTCGGGGACGATGAATCCGGCCTCTTCCTCAAATATGTTCGCCGCGGCTCAGGCTATTACATTGATGTTGGGGCGTCGGAGCTCATCGCCAATGGCACTATCAAGCTCAAGAGCGGGAAAGGACTGGGCGTCGATCATATCGAGCCAGACGCCGTAGTCCTGACCGATGGCAGCCGATTACCGGCTGATCTTATCGTTTACGCCACCGGCTACGGCTCGATGAATGGATGGGCCGCCAAGCTGATCTCACAGGAAGTGGCTGACAAAGTAGGCCGGTGCTGGGGGCTTGGGTCAGGTACCACCAAGGACCCAGGCCCATACGAGGGAGAGCTGCGTAATATGTGGAAGCCTACCCAGCAAGACAACCTCTGGTTCCATGGGGGCAATCTCCATCAGTCCCGACATTATTCTCTGTATTTGGCTCTCCAACTCAAGGCACGCTTCGAGGGGCTGAATACCTCGGTCTACAAACTTGCGCCAAGCTACCACAAGGGCTGATCGGCTTGCGCCAATCGTTCAACATTGCGGTCTTGCATGCTTTCTCCAGGCAATGTGCAAGACCGTCTCACGATACGCCGGATATCCGTAGGGCGCTTGAAAATGCAGATCAATGCAGGTGTCCCTGTCATGCTCTTGACTAGCAGCTTGTCCGGACTGGTCGGTGCCACTTATATAGGGGGTAGATGATTAGGCCGCAGGGCATAACGCCGCTACAGGCGGGCGTCAAGTAAGACAGGCAGCAAGACGGGCCTTTCCCTGGCCCGCCTTGCTGTTTTGCTATGAGTCGCAGCTCAGTCCTTGATTCAACTCATCGCTATTCGCTTACGCCAGTTGTGTATCGAGGTTGGCACCATCCCCCTTGTAATCTTCATGCTCGACGTCGTCAAAACCGGGCGACGGCAAATGCCCTCCGTCTGCAAAGAACTCATATTCCTCTTCACGGTACTCGAAGATACTGAGATCTTCCGGTGCGTCACGCTGGCCGTAGTTGTACATGTACTCATCCAGAAACTCGAAGCGCTGTTTGCCATCGGCGGTGAGCAGGTTCTGATCATTCAGATCGTTGATCAGGCTTTGCAAATCTTCGCGATGAGCATCCATGCGGTTGTTGTGCTTGATGTCCTCGACGATCAGGAAGGGCGTCAGCGCCACTGTCAATGCTGCGCCAACCCATAGCAGCGGCCCCGCCAGGGCACGAACGGCGTTGGCTCCCATGACCGCGGCCATTTGTGCGCCGCCACCGGCAAAGTTGAAGGCGCCCGCAGCAACAGTAATAGCACCCTGCGCCACGGCGACCTTGTCATTGCTGTTAAGACCTGACTTGATCTTCAAGCCACCCAGCACAATGTCAGCGACCCCGGTGAAGGTATTAGCGCCTGCATCCATGACCCGCAGGAATGCCGAAACGCCACGGCTGGTAGGGGTGCTGCCCTTAAGCCCCGGATTTTTGGCAAAGCCGTCACGGAAGCCTTCGTTCAGCGTTGTCCATTGCTCCGGCGTCAGATCCATTTTTGCTGCCAGCTTCTGCTGATCGGGAACAGGGGCCGCATCAATCGCTGCGTTGAAGCCTTCATAGATCTTTTTCAGATCACCCTCCACAAGGCTCAGGTTTCTGCCAGAACCTTCCGGTACATCCTTACCAAAGATCTGCGGCAAGGACTTGTCCAACCCCATCATCTGGTTGATCTTGGTCCCCCAGATGCTATCGACGATATTACTGCCCAGGTTCACGAAGTGCTGCCCTGCGCCCAAAACACTGACAAAGTCCTTTGCAATCGCCAGGCGCTCCTCTGGAGTATCCGCCAGCGTGCCGCCCTTGCCTGCAATCTGGTAGATCCCGGAAGCCAGGGAAATCAGACCACCTGCAGACCCCAACGCACCGTTGCTGTTGAGCTCGGTAATGGTCTTGAGCATGCTGCCATGGGCGCCCTCACCCAAGGTCTTGTAGACGTCTTTGCTCATAACCTTGTTGATGTCATCCGCCGTCACGACCCCGTTCTTGCTAAAGGTCGCCCCCAATTCCTTGAGTGCTTCGCCAAATGCTTTTGCAGTCTGCTTGTTACCCAGGAACTCCTGTACGAAGCGCTCGGTTTCCACGGTGCGCCGCGATAGGTCGATACCGCCTTTTTTCAGTGCGGTCAGGAGCGTCTTGATGGTGTCCTGGGTAGCTAGAACTGTGTTTTCGTCGTTGATTCCCGAGGGATCGGCCAGCAGCTTGTCGAGATCAATTGTCGTGGCGTCGATCATCATGTGCTGGGAAAACTGCGCAGCCTTGTCTGGGTCGAAGGCCGCCAGCGAAGCGTAGGTCTTGCCGATGTCAGCCTCCGCCAGTTCATCCTTGCCATTCTTCTTGAGTTCGGCGATATAACGCGAGTACTCCTCGGAGAAGGCCATGGTCTCGAGTTTTTCGCGCACAGCGTCCTTGTTCGGCAGTGCGTCCAGGGCCTTACTTTGTTGAGCCTGGAAATCCTTCTGTACGCTTTCCGAGCCGAAGAGCTTGCCGACCTGTTCGTCCACCTTGGCCTTATCAATGATGGAAGACAGGTCTTTACCGCTCACCTTGGCTGTACCCTGTCCCATCGACATGTCCAGCACGACCATGTCCAACCCGTTCTCGCTGGCGCTCTGAGCACGCAAGGCGTTATAGAGCTTGGCGCGGTCATCGTCCTTGGCAATGCTGCCGTTGTCGATTCCCTTTTTCCAATCGGCGAGCAGGTTCTGCCACGTCAGTTCGCTCACGGTAAGTTTGCGGTTCTTGTCCGCTGGATCAGTTGTGGTGGTTTCCAGGTTGGCGACATCCGTTTCGGTATCTGGTGGCAGGCCTGCACTTTCGCGTGCAAAATCGATTTTCCCTTCTTCGGTAAGCTCTGGCCCCTTGAGATTGGAGAAACCGTACTTGCCAAAATCCTGAAGTCGGCCGGCTTCAGTGCCATTTTCTGCTTCGCCGCCCTTGGTGATGCCATTGATCTTGCCATCGCCAATATCGCTACCAGAAAGAACCTTGCCTTCACCGTCGTAGCGCTCGATGTGTTCGAGCACCTGTGAAGCCCGGTAGGCTGCATCGGCATCTTTTTCAAAATCGCCGACTCGCTCCTTGAGCATATCCTTGATGCCACTCTGGTTTCCCAGATTCTTGAGTAGCGGATCGCTGTCGATAATATCCTGGGCCGAGCGCTTATCGTTCGGAGGCAGCTCCCATACGATGCCTAGCTTCTCGGCCTGCTCACGGGCCTGCTTGTCACCCGCTACCGCTGCAGGGTCCTTGAGCTCACCTTTCAGGCTAGAAAAACCGTACTTACCAAAATCCTGCAGCCGACCGGCTTCAGTGCCGTGCTTCGCCTCACCACTCTTGGTAAAGCCGTTGATACTGCCATTACCCACGTCTTTTCCGGCAATCTTCTCACCAGAGGCGTCCAACGTTTCTACATGCTCCAACACTTGTGCAGCCCGGTAGGCTGCATCGGCGTCCTTTTCAAAATCACCTACCTGCTCCTTGAGCATGTCCTTCACGTTGCTCTGGTTGCCCAGGTTCTTGAGCAAGGGATTGGAATCAATAATGTCTTGCGCGGAGCGATCATCACCTTCCGGCCGCTCCCAGCGGATACCCAGCGCTTCTGCCTGCTCGCGAGCCTTGTCGTTATTACCAGCTAAAGAGACCTGATGGAGCTCGCCCTTCAAAAAAGAGAACCCATACTTGCCAAAGTCTTGTAGGCGGCCAGCTTCAGTACCGTGCTTTGCATCGCCCCCTTTGGTGAATCCATCGATTCGATCATTATCGACATTGCTGTCACCGATGATGCGATTGCCGTTTTCATCAATCTTCACTACGTGCTCAAGCACCTGAACAGCCCGATATGCGGCGTCAGCGTCCTTCTCGAAATCGCCCACCCGCTCCTTGAGTTTGTCCTTCACCCCGCTCTGGTTGCCCAGATGTTTGAGTAGCGGACTGTCGTCGATGATTTCCTGAGCCGAACGCGTATCGTCCTTAGGGCGCTCCCAGCGGATGCCGACCTCCTTGGCATCTTCCACTGCCTGATTCCAGGCTTTGTCTGACTCCGAGCCTGCTGGCGGGTTATCGTTATTACTTACAGCCTTGACGGTCATTGCCTATTCCTTCTTGTGGTGGACCAGACAAGTCAGTGACTACATGAGCTTACGTAAACAGGCCGCAAAACTCCCTACTGGTTAGACTGGGCATGGATGAGGTATGGCTATAGGGTTCGGCCTCTCACCAGGATGCTATCGTCAATACATAACGAAGCACCCGAGCCAGATGCCGACTCCGACAAACCTCGCCTATCAAAAACCTTCACGATGAAAATACAATGACACTGCTGATTGCCACGCACAGGCAATACCGCAGATAACAGCTAAGTTTCGTCGCTTAGAGAAGATTTTTAGAAGCAGGCCTGTAGGCTGAGCGCCGCAGACAGAGATGTAACAAGCAAATGATGGCCGGGGACTAACAGGCTTATCCTGCGTAACATCTGGATGGAGCCATAAAGAAGGTTCAGTGCGATACCAGCAAGCGGCGCAGTCAGTGCCACGCCGGGTGGGTTATAGCCGCTATCAACCCAATACCACGTGCGGTAAAAACCGGCTGGAGTCCTTGGTAATAAGGCTGTCATCTTCTCTGATGCCGATACCCGAAGCTACATCGGCAATCACCCAGGAGCCGATCAGGGTGTAACTGTCACCAAAGCGTGGGAGCGGTGAAAAAGCCTGGAGTATGTACGGCGCGTCCGTATAAGGACCATCTTCCCTGACAACCTGATCCTCATCGGTGCGGATTTCAATGTTGGCACCCTCCCGCGAAAAGAAGGGTTTGCGCACCCAACCTTTGGGAACCGGCTTTGCTGGATCAGCATCGACCATGCACGGCAGCAGATTGGGGTGTCCCTCGTTGAATCGCCACAACAGCGGCAGAATACCCTTGTTGCTGATCAAAGACTTCCAGGCGGGCTCCACGAACTGCGTATCACATCGTGGTACGGCTTTGCCAAACTCTTCGCTGAAGATATGCTCCCAGGCATGGAGCTTGAAGAGCCGCTCGATCCAACGTCCTTCAAGATCCACGAACCGCCCCTCAGCCGTCAGCCCGATATCCTCCACATTGATATGCCGCGCATCGATTCCGGCGTGTGCCGCCATTCGACGCAAGAAATCTGTCGTACCGCGGTCCTCGACCGAGCCCGACATGGCCGAAAAATAGAAAGCCCCACCGACAGGAAATGCAGCAAAGGCACGTACCAGGTCTTCGGCGATGGTATTGAACTGATTTGCCTCAGGCGGCAACACGCCACGGGCAATCTGATCTTCAAGCCATAACAGCTGCACGGACCCTGCTTCAAGCAACGAGGTAGGCGTATCCATGTTGGCTTCCAGCAGTTTGGCCGGCCCGCTTCCGTCGTAGGCAAAATCGAATCGCCCATACAAATGCGGGTGGCCTTCCTTCCATGAGCTGCGGACCAGATCGAAAAAGGCCGAGGGAATGGCGAGACCTTCGAGCAGCTCTTCGCTGTCGACAACCCGGTCGACAACATCCAGGCACATCTCATGCAGTTCCCGGGTTGGCTGCTCCAGATCGCGGGTGATCTGGGCCTCGGTGAACTGGTAGTAACCCCGTTCATCCCAGTAGCGCTCGCCATCGATCGTGTGAAAGTTGAAGCCTTCACGCTCTAGGGTCTCGCGCCAATCCGGGCGCTCTTCGATGCTGATCTTTTTCATGCTCGAATGTCCTTAGCTACTGCTGTATCCACCGCTGCTCTTGCCACCCCAGCCGCTACGAGCGCTGGCCTGACTGCCAAAGCCTCCGCGAGAGATGGTGGAAGATACGGCTGACCCGGATGTTCCCGAATTTCGACTCAGGCTTCTGCCCAGAGTGGATGAGGTATAGCTGTTGGTAGGACTGGTCCTGGCCTGCGTCGAACGGCTGAATGTCTTACCCTGCTCGATCTGGCGCGAAAGCGTCGAGTTGTAATAGTTGCCGCGGTTGTCACGCGCCTGGTAAATCGGCTGCGAGTAATAGTGGTTGTTACCCGAGCCACTAAGCATGTTGCCGATCAGGAGTCCCATGAGCAGGCCGTTAAGGTGACTGCCCCCACCACCTCCGCCGCCGCTTTGATTGTTCGCCTGCTCGACAGCCTGCTTGGGCAGGTCTCCGGACATGGCCAGTTCAAAGCCCCCCAGCTTGGGCATGTACTTGCCATCGGATGTCGCCTGGCAATAACCGGGTACGAAGTCGGCATCGCATGACGCTTGATCGTCGTAGGTCGGCGCGATGCGCTTGTGATCAGCCATCGCCTGCATATAGGCATCCGAACAGATATCGACCGGAACCTTGGCCTCGACGCACTGCTGCACGGAGCTGAAGTTCTGGCTGGCGCTGTAGGTGGCGGTATTCTGTGACTTGCCACAGGCGACCAGCGCCAGCGGCAGGGTACTGGCCAATACCAGCTTGACGGAACTGCGTTTTCTCATCGGTTATTCCTCCTGGCTCAGACCGACGGCGTCATGCAGGCGGAATTGATAAAACCGATACTGATTGCGACAGAGGCTGAATACACTGCCGCAGCCGTTTCACCTCGCCCGATACGAGCAGAAAGGTCCTTCACCACCAGGCTGGTGCCAAGGAAGGTCAACAGCTGAACGACCGCGGCGATGACTACCCAAACCACAAAGTCCAGAACGCTTACGCTGTAGGCAATGATATTGCTCGCTGGCAGGGCAAAACCGATCAGCGAGCCACCCAAGGCAATGGCAGCCGCGGTATTGCCCTCGCGAATGAGCGCAAATTCCTTGTGTGGTGTGAGACGGGTATAAATCAGCTGGAACAAGGCGAAGAGGATAGCGGCAACAACAATATAAATGATGAAGCCCATTACCGCGCCGGCGTTCAGGGATAGACGAAGTGCTTCAAGCATGGAGATTTCCTTATCAGAGGACCTGAAGGTCTGTAGGTTGTAGCGTTACGCCAACGGCCGTCGACAGCGAGATGACACCCTCATCATCTTCCTCGACCGACAGGAGCAGAAACTCCCGACGATTCACCAAGCCGATTTCGCGTGCGTAGAGCATGCAATTATGCCGGATTCGATAAGACTGCTCTGGACTTTTGACGTACTCAAGGAGCGGCGTCAGCTCCGTCTGGCCGTCTTCCGTCCCCCATTGGCGTTCATACTCCTCGCCGTCGAGCTCATAGAGCGGCATACCCAGCTTTGCGCCCGGCCCCGAAAGGCTTAGCAATTCGGCCTTGCTGTTGATCGTGGTGACGCTGTGATAGCCAAAAAGAATGATGTCCTGGATGTCATCATTGCTAGGGCCGTTCATGACTATCTGGAGGAAATAGTCCTCATCGTCCAGATAGAAACGCAGCAGCCGCATGGACTGGCCAAGGTCGATATTACCCACCGCCCAGACCTTTTCATCCCCTGGCAGGGTAACGTGCGAGTGCCCGTCGAGCAGTAGCTTCAGGGATTTGTCCAGGCATATCATCCGCTCCCGGGTCAGCCCCAGCGGGCTGGCGTTGGTGATAGGTGCAGAACCTGCCCTTTCCTTAGGGAGCGGCGCCTCCATGCCTAGCGCCCTCTTGATCCAACTCATAAAGCACCTCCTGTTTCTTTATTGTAGAGATTATCTGGCATTAGCCAGTAATGTCTTCGAATGCATGATCCACCCGACCACTATGCCTGCAACGGCACCGGCGATGTGGGACTCGAACGAAATACCCGGCACGGGTAGAAAACCAAAGACCAGCCCGCCATAACCCAGCAAGGCGGCTGCGGCAATCAACAGACTTAAAAGGCTCCGCTGAAACCATGCGCGGGCCAGGACATAGGACCACAGACCGAAGATCAGCCCACTGGCTCCTACATGAATACTAGGCCGACCCAGCAGCCAGACCAGCAGTCCGCCCAACATGGCAATCAGCACGAGCACCCGAACATAGCGCTCGAGGCCTTCGTTGGAAATAAGCCAGCTGAGCACTACAAAGGGCGCAAGGTTACTGAGCAGATGCCGGATGGATCCGTGTAGAAAAGGGGCAAACAGGAGCCCCTGCAAACCGCTGGTCGTACGAGGGATGATTCCGTGGTGTACCAGGCTGTTCGCCGTCAAGGTGTTCACCAGTTGAACCAGCACCATGATCCCGGCCAACATGAGGATAACCGGCAGGCATTTTCCTGTACGCATCGACATCTCTCATGACACAGAATGGCAGCCGGAAGGATTCGGCTGCCCTTCTGTAACGCTTATTGTGCAGAGCCCGAGGACTGCTTGGCCTTCAGGCGAGCCAGGACATCAGCACCGCCGCCCGACTTGGAGCCAATCCCGGCTTCTTGTAGACGGCGCTCCAGATCACCGCCGTTGGAAGCGCTGGCGAGCTCTTCAGCTGCCTGCAGGCGAGCATCCTGCTCGTCCTGACGGGCCTTGATCCGGGCCAGCGAATCTACAGCCGTTTCCAGGGAACCATTGGCACCACCTGTAGCGGCAGCTGTTGCCACTCGTGCCTTCTGAACGGTTTCCCGCGCCTTGGCCATCTCGACTTGCTGCTTGAGCCCCTTGATCTGCGCTTCGGCCTTGATGACCTGAGCATGCAGGGCTTCTGTCTGCTTGCCGAACTGATCCGCCAGCACCTGCTCCTGATCACGCTGGGCCTCGATCTCGGCTACCTTGTTTGCACACTCAGTCGCCAGACCTTCCTCGCCTTTCTCCAGCGCAGCCATCGCCTTGCCTTCCCAGTTCTGAATGTCCCCCTTGAAGGCATCCAGACGTTGCAGCGAGAGCTTGTGCTTGGCCTTGATATCGACCAGGCCGTTACGAGCCCGCAGCAAGGCGGCTTCGGCATCACGGATTTCCTGGTCAAGAATACGGATTGCCTGCTGATCGACAATTGCTTCGCCCACTTCAGAGGCGCCACCGCGAAGCGCGGTTACTACTTTTTTCCAAATGCTCATCTGTGTACTCCAATGCGAATAAAGGGTCAGGCCTTGATATGGTCTTCGAATGCTTCAGCAGCACGAATCACGTTTTCCGCCAGGGTGTAGATCTCCTGAACGATGACCGTCAGGGACGAGGCCGCGCTCAAGGCACCAAACATGCAATAAATCTCTGTACCGTCTACCGATTCGATACCTACCGAGGACAGGGGGAACATGTCCCGGCTACGCAGCAGCAGGCTGTTGAACTCAACGGTATCCTTGACTTTGCCCGCCTCAAACAGCGTGGCATCGACTAACACCTGATCACCGGAGACCGCCAGGTAAATCGGCAGGTCGCCATACTCGGTCATGATAAGTTTGATGCTGGGCACCGCACCTTCGGCAACGGTCAGAACAATCTCGCCCTTTTCAACCACCTCCAGCTCGGCCAGGGCCTTGTGCAGCGAGCTGATACTCCAGTTGGTGTTCTCGGTCATAAAGTCCTCCAGTTTGACTTTCTCGCCCAAAAAGGGCTGCCGTAGCGCTTTTTCTATACCCCGAAGGGCGTTAACGTTTTCAGGAAGAATCCAGAACTCACGCTTTACCAGACCTGCCTCACGTAATCGTGTCCGCATTTCGCGCACATAATCAGCAGTCGTTTTACCCTTGCCGGAGCCTGCCTTGGCCGTAGCATCATCCAGTGGTTTCTTGCGAGGCATCTGACCTCCCAGACTCATTACATGTAAGGAAATTTACGCCTGAATCCAGGGCAGCGCAATACTTACATGTAAGTATTTTTAACCATTACATGTAATATTATTTTGCTTGAATCTTTTCAGGCCTAGAATAGTGGAAATCTCAGGAAACGCCTTTACCGCCATTACGGCGATAGAACAGGCAACCACGGTGATTGTACTGAGTCGGTTCTCAAGAAGGGTATCGCGACACGTTAGGCACGCGAACTCCACGCTTCAGGAGCACTCAATTATCTCGTACCCATCATGAGGACTCGCCATGAGAAAGATAACTGCTTTTCTAACAGCCTCACTACTGACTGCCAGTGTAGCCTGGGCTGATCAGCCGGGTGCTGACTGGATCAGCAAAGATCAGGCGGAGGCTGCGCTCAAGGCTGCCGGCTATACAGAGATCACCAAGATCGAAGCGGACGATGGGCATTGGGAAGGAGAAGGCACCAAGCAGGACGGCATGAAGTATGAATTTCATGTAGACCCGCACAGTGGCAAGATCACTAAAGACGAAATGGACCATTAACGCCTACTCGTGTGCCTACCTACGCCGGTAGGCACACACTTCACACCGTGCTTCTGTGACGTGTACGCCTCTGCCCTTTCTTCCGAACTTGAACAGTGGTTTAACCGCTAGGCCGCCTGTACACCACAAATAGGCAGATATGCTTATGATAGGTGTCCCCTTTCAGGAAGACGGCCATGACGCAAAAGACATTATTATTGACGGGCGCGAGCCGTGGCATCGGCCATGCCACGGTCAAGCACTTCAATGCAGCAGGCTGGCGCGTATTTACCGCTTCACGCCAGAACTGGGCGGCAGACTGCCCCTGGTCCGAAGGATTGATGAACCATATCCATCTCGACCTCGAAGACATCGATAGCGTTGAGCAGAACTTGGCGCTGATTCACGACAAACTGGGTGGTCGTCTTGACGCGCTAGTGAATAATGCTGGCATCTCACCCAAAAGCGAGACCGGTTCACGGCTGGGTGTGTTGGAAATGGGCTACGCCGATTGGATCAAGGTATTCAACGTCAACTTATTTTCTACCGCCCTGCTGGCAAAAGGGTTGTTCAATGAGCTCAAGGCCGCCAAGGGCTGCGTCATCAACGTTACCTCCATTGCTGGGTCGCGAGTTCATCCATTCGCCGGCGTAGCCTATGCAACGTCCAAAGCGGCCCTTTCGGCGCTAACCCGGGAAATGGCCTACGACTTCGGCCCGCATGGCATCAGGGTAAATGCCATTGCTCCAGGTGAAATCGATACCTCGATTCTTTCACCCGGAACGGAAGAAATCGTTCAACGCGATATTCCACTTCATCGCCTGGGTAAGCCCGAGGAAGTGGCCTCCTTGATCTACTTTTTATGTACAGGAGGCGCGTCGTACATTAATGGCTCCGAGATCCATGTCAATGGCGGCCAGCATGTTTGAAGCGCAGGAAGGCCGGAGTAAAAGCTGCTACGGCTTTTCTCTGAATCAACCAAGTCGGCTCAACCGAGTGGATCGTTTACCCGAGCGCTCCTTTGGAATGCCTGAAGGGAACGGAGCTGTTGGCCGTCCTCGTTAAAGTTGGCCGGGTCTAACCATCCCGTAAATGCGTTACGCAGTACCGGCCATTCAGTGTCAATGATTGAAAACCAGGCCGTATCCCGGCTCCGTCCCTTGTAGACCAGAGCCTGCCGGAATACCCCTTCAAACTGAAACCCCAAGCGAAGCGCAGCCTGGCGCGAGGGCTCGTTCAGGCTATCGCATTTCCACTCGTAACGCCGATAGCCCAGGTCCTCGAAGGCATGATACATAAGCAGATAATGTGCTTCGGTTGAAAGTATCGAGCGCTTCATGAGTGAGGAGAAAGCAACATGCCCAACCTCCATAACGCCATTGGCAGGGTCTATCCGCATCAGGGACAACGTCCCAACCGCGCGACCGCTTCGTAGATCGACCACCGCGAAGTGCATCGGGTCCTCACTCGCAGCAGCCTGCTCGGCAAACCGATGATAGTCCGCTTCATGAATAAAAGGGCCGGACAGCATATAGGTCCAGTCTCTGCCGTCTTCTGCATGACCATACGCCTCGTACAGGTCGGATGCGTGGATCTCAGCATTGAGTGGCTCAAGGCGACAATAGCGACCCTCCTTTACCGTACGAGACGGCCGTGAACGCTCTGTCCACTCTGCCAGAGGCTGCCCTATGGGTTGTTGGTACACGTTCCGTATTTCTTCCCGATTCATCATCTACCTGACCGACAGTTGAATGAGCTATAACGGTATTCAGGATATGGCTCTGCCAAAAGAGCCACATTTGAGCTTTTTTATAGAGCCACATACTTAGCTGATGAATACGATACGTGAAACCCTGTTGCTGTTTGACACACCACTCTCTCGAGCCCCATCAGCGGCGTCGTTGCAGGCACAGCTCTATGAAAGACTTCAATCAGCTATTTTGAAGGGACAGCTAGCGGCAGCCACTCGGCTGCCCGGCTCACGTGAACTGGCCAGTGCGTTATCAATTTCACGCAACACGGTTATTGCCGTATATGAGCAACTTTCCACCGAAGGGTATGTTCATGCGAGCCCTACCGGTACCCGAGTCGCGAGATTGTCCGAGAGGCCTGTATCCGCTGTAGATGATACGCCATGCACGGTCGGACTGGCCCGACGCATTGAGCAGATAGGGGATGCCTCAGCGCTCGCCGAATCCAGTGGTGCACTCCGGCCTGGTATCCCGGCACTCTCCTATTTTCCGCTCTCTACCTGGCGACGGGTGTTGGATCAGGAGATCAGCCGTGCAGGCGCTTCGGGTCTGGGCTATGGAGATCCGTTGGGTGATCCACGTTTACGCGCCTCGCTAGCACGTTATCTCTCGCTTTCACGCGGGGTTAACTGCACGGCAGAACAGATCATCATTACCGAAGGAACCCAGGAAGCCCTGGCGCTATCTGTTCGCCTGCTGACCAATCCAGGCGATACGGCCTGGATTGAAGATCCCGGCTACCGGGGTATAAAGACTGCAATGCGTGCAGGTGATCTACATATCGTTCCCAAACGGGTCGATACAGAAGGGTTGGCAGTAGCAGCCGCTGACTGGGTTACTGCTCCACCTCGCCTGATCTACACCACTCCCTCTCATCAATATCCCATGGGGTCAGTGCTTAGCGTAAGCCGCCGTCTGACATTGATTGAGCAGGCACGAGCGCATGGCGCCTGGATCATTGAAGATGATTATGATAGCGAGTTTCGCCATTTCGGTGAGCCTGTAAAAGCCATGCAAGGCCTCGTCCTGAATGCGCCGGTGGTGTATATCGGCAGCTTCAGCAAAACCATGTTTCCAGCGCTTCGCCTGGGTTTCATGGTACTGCCTCACTCACTGATGGTAGCGACCCGCGCCTCCCTGACAGAAATGCTGCGTGGAGGACATCGTCATGAGCAATTGGCGATGGCATCCTTTATCGAGAAGGGACATTTCAGCCGTCATCTAGGCCGTATGAGGCGTCTGTACCGTGAGCGCCAACAGATCTTGCGCACCGCGCTCCAGCAGTTCATCCCTATGCCCTATGAACTCATGGGTGGAAATGCGGGAATGCATCTGACGTTACGTCTACCCGCACATTGTTGTGATCAGAAGGTAGTTGAAGCGGCCAGTCGCTACAATATGACTCCAGCGGCTCTGTCACGTTATACCTTGTCACCGCTGCCCGAGGACAACGGCTTGGTAATTGGATATGGCAATACGGCGACGGAACTGTTTGCTCCGCTGGCCAGCAGACTTGGGCAACTTCTTAAAAGCGCTTGATTACTGATGTTGCTGAAGAGTTCCAGTCACGGCCCAGGCTTAACGTTATCTCTTCCGTATCCATGCAGATCTACCGTACGAACTTGAAAGAGCCCCTTGCACCCTTAAAGACAACCTAAGGCGGGCTATAAATTGCCTCACTTCACTAGCATCCGGTCAGGCTAAGGCGTCAGCATGTAGCTATTGAGCTAAACCACTACATTTCGTCTGTTCCGCCTCGCTTTTTTTGCAAAAAAATGAATTTTTTTACTGAATTTGTTCTTCTACGGCCCATGCGGCATGGACAAATCACTATCAGCATTGCACCCTTGGGTCGGAGCTTCTCTAACCGCCCTACCTGAAGGAAAAAGTGATGGCCAAGGCCTCTGATTTGATCGTACGTTGTCTGGAAAACGAAGGTGTGGAATACATCTTTGGTATTCCTGGGGAAGAAAACCTGGACCTGCTGGACTCGCTCTCCCGTTCCAGCCAGATCAAACTGATCCTGACACGTCACGAACAATCCGCCGGATTCATGGCGGCGACCTATGGTCGTCTGACCGGTAAGACCGGCGTGTGTCTGTCGACGTTAGGCCCAGGCGCCACAAACCTTGTGACTGCAGGCGCCTATGCTTACCTGGGCGGCATGCCGATGATGATGATCACCGGGCAGAAGCCGATCAAGAAGTCCAAGCAGGGCCGTTTCCAGATTATCGATGTCTGCGGCATGATGGATCCGATTACCAAGTACACCCACCAGCTGGCTTCTGCCGACAATATCCCTTCGCGTATCCGTGAAGCGATCCGTCTGGCTGAAGAAGAAAAGCCCGGTTCGGTTCACCTGGAACTTCCAGAAGACATCGCGGCTGAGCAGACTGAAAGCACCCCGATTCCACCCAGCCTGACCCGCCGACCCATCGCTGAATACAAGTCCATCCAGGCGGCCATATCCAAGCTGGAAGGCGCACGCAGCCCAGTCCTGGTCATCGGTGCGGGGGCCAATCGCAAGATGACGGCGCGCGTGCTGCGTCAGTTAATTGAAAAGACGGGTATTCCGTTCATTACCACCCAGATGGGTAAAGGGGTGGTGGATGAGCGTCATCCCCGTTTCCTGGGTAACGCGGCGCTGTCGGCCGGTGACTTCGTGCACCGTGCGCTGGAGTCGGCTGATCTGATCGTCAACATTGGCCACGACGTCATCGAGAAGCCACCGTTCTTCATGGTGCGTGGAGGTACGGAGGTCATCCACATCAACTTCCGTTCGGCCGAAGTCGATCCGGTGTATTTCCCTCAGGTAGAAGTGGTAGGCGATATCGCCAATGCCATCTGGCAAATCAAGGAAGCCATTGAAGTTCAACCAACCTGGGACTTCGACCGCCTGTTGACCATTCGTGAAGCCAATGAGGCTCATGTCTCCGAAGGCTCCACAGATGACCGCTTCCCGATGTACCCGCAACGTATGGTCGCAGACCTGCGCAAGGTACTGCCGTCGGATGGTATCGTGGCGCTGGATAACGGTATCTACAAGATCTGGTTTGCCCGTAACTACAAGGCCTACATGCCCAATACCGTGCTGCTAGATAACGCACTGGCAACCATGGGTGCTGGTCTGCCTTCTGCCATGGCGGCACGCCTGGTTCATCCACAGACGCCTATCGTTGCCGTATGCGGTGACGGCGGCTTCATGATGAATAGTCAAGAGCTGGAAACCGCTGTACGCCTGAAGATGAACCTTGTGGTCATCATCCTGCGTGATGACGGATACGGCATGATCCGCTGGAAGCAGGCACAGATGGGCTTTGAAGATTATGGTCTGGACTACGGTAACCCGGACTTTGTCCGTTATGCCGAAAGCTATGGCGCTCAGGGCCATCGGGTGGAAAGCGCTGCGGAATTCGCCTCATTGGTTGAGCGCTGCGTGAACACACCAGGCGTACATGTAATCGATTGCCCGGTCGATTACTCCGAAAACGACCGCATTCTGCACCAGGAAATCAAGGAGCGCAGCGCTCAGGTCTAAATAGCACTGTACCCGATGAAACCAAACGCCCCCGTACTAACGGGGGCGTTTGGTTTGAGAGTCTGGAAGGATGGGTATGGCCCCACCTTTTCACCCTATCGCGCCGGCGCCTCATGAATCAAAGCGATCCGGTTACTGCTGGTCGCTGCCCAATCTCAAACTGATCAAAAAATGATCAACTCTGTCCAGCCCTTGCCGTATATGGGCTAGCCGTAATTATCCACAAGCATATTCACTTTATAAGTGGAAAACCTATCAGGCTGAAACACTGAAAATCCGCAGCCCGGCCTGTTAGCTCACTCCAACATCGACGCCTTATTGATTCGGATCAACGTCCTGCACGGCAAAATGCTGAACTTCTGGTCACAAGCGGGTTACTAAATCGTAACCGAAGGACAATGTTATCGATCCCTCTAGAAAGGAGTGCTGATTTGAGCCAGTTAGAGAATGTCCCGAAGCGTAAACGCATTACGGCTACGTATGTCATAACGCTTGCGATCCTGGGAATCCTGTTTGCCATCGTGGTCAACAAGTTCATTCTGCCCAAGTCCGAGACCTTTGATGGCGATGCCGTCAAACCCAGACCTTCAGTCAGCGAATACATTACCCAGGCCCAGCCGGACGTCTGTAAGGATGAGGCAGCAGATGCGCCAAGTCCGAAATGTGTATCAGACCTTGCCCTGAAGGCCAAAGAGCAGGGCTATGACTTTAATGAAGTGGATACTTACCTGAAGCAGCGCTTCCCTAACGTTCAGCGTTAACGAAGCAGCCTGGAAGCGCCAGTCCTTCTCAGGAACGCTTCCCAGAACAACAGAGCGCCTGCAGACATCTACCGCAGGCGCTCTGGTTTTAAAACATGAAACAGGACGTAATTGATCAACGATTACGGACGGCACCCAGCCGGATCAGCCGGCTACTGCGGTCAGATGCTCATGCAGAATGACCGAGCCGATACCGATTAGCACTACCCCACCAATGATCTCGGCCCGCTTGCCGATGACAGCCCCCATCACGCGCCCCAACATGACGCCGATAGTCACCATGATCATGGTTGCCAAGCCGATGGCCAGCGCCGCGCCAATGATATTGACGTTGATGAAAGCAAGCCCCACGCCGACCGCCAGGGCATCGATACTGGTGGCTACCGCCGTAATGGCGAGCAACCAGAACGAGTGCTGAGTGGGCTTTTCCTCGACCTCTTCTGCTTCTCTCACGCCAGACCAGATCATGCGCAGACCCAGACCTAACAGAAGCGTAAAGGCAATCCAGTGATCCCACTCTTGTACAAACTGAGCAGCTGCAAGGCCGGCAGCCCAGCCAATGACGGGGGTAATGGCCTCAATGGTGCCAAAGATCGCACCGGTGCGTAGCGCTTCTCGCAGACAAGGCTTATGCAGGCTGGCACCTTTGCCCACCGCAGCGGCGAACGCATCCGTGGACATGGCTAAGGCAAGTAAGACGAGAGCAGCTGGATTCACGATTTCCGTACCGATCGGGCTAACATCCAATGACATATCCACGCGCCCGATCCTGAACGCAGATATATCAATGGTCTCGCCAACCGGGTGGTCGTTTATGCCACGGCATGCATGCCGAGAATGTTGACATAAACACTTTCGAAGCATTCGAAAGCAGGCTACTCCCCAAAGAAGCCGCCACAATACACAAAGAAATTTATCAAGTCTATCAGATAGATAGAGCTAATCTTTTTAGCCATGGCTATGTTTTGCCGCCACCTTATAGGGTCGAAAGGGCTTCACGCACCTTGAGCCTGTATAACCTCAGCGTATACCTCTCCTTCTGGCACAGGCGTCAACGTACCGCCAGCCGTGCGGCTCGGTGCCATATGCCTGACACACTTGCGCCGTATTGTGCTCAGCACCACTGGAGCAGCGGCCATGGGCCTGCGACCGGTGCACTCACTTCCTGGACGGAGAAGATAACAATGAAAAAAGTACGGCCTCTCTGGGTCGCGCTGGCGGCTGTGCTGTCTACCCATGCGCTGGCGTCTCCCAATAACACGCTGGTAGGCTGGGCTGTCATGCCACCTGATACGTTTTCCGATGGGCCTACTTCTGGCCAGTTCATCAGTCCAAATTCGTATGGCACCTTTCTACCGCCTTATCAGAGCCTCCAGCCCGTACAGGGGTTTTCCGCGGTGTTGCCAGGCGCTGATGAAAACAGTTTTCTGTTCCTGACAGACAATGGCTTCGGTACTCAGGCCAACTCTGCCGATGCCCTGCTGCGTCTGTATAGCGCACGGGTTGATTTCAAGACCCGCCGCGGCGGTACTGGTACGATTACCGCAAGCAACGCTCTGACCGGCATGCCTCTGGCTCGCTTTACCGAGCCGTCGCGAATCACGCTCAACGATGTCAACCGTAAACTGACCATGCCTATCCAGGCGGATTACGCTCACTACTACAACAAGAGCACCAATCCCGAAGTGGATCCCGCCATTCAGTTCTCTCGCCTGATCACTGGTGCTGATCTGGACGTCGAGTCCGTGCGCCGAGACAAGAACTGTGCATTGTGGTTTGGCGATGAGTTCGGACCTTATCTGGTCAAGACAGACGGCTCAGGAACCGTATTGCGGAGCGAAATCCCACTCCCAGGCGTTTACGCGCCGGAAAACAAGGACGTTGTGGCAGGAAAGGCCACGGCCAACCTGGGCGGCTCGGGTGGGTTTGAGGGTATGGCTATCAACCCCCGTGGTGACAAATTGTATGCCCTACTGGAAAAACCGGTGACAGGTGATCCGGCTAACCAGCTACGTATCAACGAATTCGACATCGATCATGAGCGCTTCACTGGCGTTACCTATTTTTATCGTACCCAAGCTGCTGGCAATGCTATTGGGGACATGACAGCCATCGACGATAATCGCTTTCTGGTCATCGAGCGTAACGGCGGCACAGCCACCAATGGCGTCCCGTTCAAGCGGATCTACCTGATCGACACCCGTGCCGTACCTAATGGCGGTGTGGTACGCAAGACCGAACTGGTCGATCTGATGCGCCTGGACGACCCAGACGACCTGAACGGCGATGGCTCAAATGTATTCACCTTCCCCTATGTCACCATCGAAGACGTGCTGCCGCTGGACGAGCGCACCCTGCTGGTGGTCAACGATAACAACTTTCCGGGCGGTGGTGGTCGCGAGCGGGCAGCAGACGCGACCGAGTTTCTTAAAATCCGTCTGGCCCAGCCTATTCCAGGCATGTGGCCGCCACACCTGTTACAACGCACCAGTAATGCACGGTGCGGTCTGCCTTTGAAAATGGCCAGAACCGGCCAGTAAGCCAGCAGCGCTCCGAAGCATTCCTCGGAGCGCTTCTACCAGACTTACAGCTCCGTGTTTCCAGACGAACCACGGGGCCGTTCACGGCAGCTGAAACTTGCCGCCGATTCGATATCGCCCGTGCCGTTGTACAGAGCAATACGCGGATAAGGACACAGTGGGCGTGTCCGTGCAGGTGACCAGTCCGCCGGAACGTCAGCATTCACTCCGCCTGCATTACCTGCGCCGCGTGCGGTGGCAATGATCTCTTCTGGCGCCCTGCCCTTTTCAACCCAGTTGACCAGAGGTGTCAACATGTCGAATTGATCGGTGGACGGTCCGCCTTGGCAATGTCCCATGCCCGGTACGGTATACAAGCGGGCAAAGCGCTCTGCTTGACCGCGATTGCTTTTCTGGAGCCCTTCATACCAAGCCACGGTATCGTCGACCGAAAAAATAGGATCGCTGACACCGTGATACACCATGACCTTGGCTCCCCGCTGTCTCAGTAACTCAAGATGGGTAGGATTCGGGGGTGTCATGAATCGCATGGCGGATTCGGTGTAGATCGCATTGGAACGTGTGATTCGTGCGAGCAGATCATCAATGGAGCTGTTGAGGGCCAGCGACTTGCCATCGAACGTCGCCGGGCTTACCGGCGGTACGCCAAATACAATACCCACGGCCAATGAGTCACGGCTGATAGGCGACTCGAACTCCCAGGAAGCTACATCCTTGGTCGCAAGACCGCTGTCATAGGGGAAACTCGAATAGAATCGCTTGCCCACCCGCGTTGTAGCTCCCTTGAAAATAGGGTCTATGGCACGCTTCTGCGCAATGCTCAGGCACTGACCGTTGCGCTCACCCCGACAGGTAGGGACATCTCGCCACAGACTGAACGTACGCTGGCAGCGCGGGTAATCCTGCACAAGCCCATCGATAGCACCATCCAAGGCATCGCAACGTGCCAGGACGCGTTTTGCAACCAAAGCACGCTCCTGGGCAGTGAATGCAGTAGACAGGTCATTGGGATCCGTGGCGACCTTGGCATACTGCTGCGCCCCAAAGATACTGGCTACCGCTGCCAGGGGAAGCCGATAGCCCGGTGCGCCGGCCAGGAAGCCATCGTAGTCGTTCGCCAGCTGATTCATGGCTACAAAGGTATGCCGACCGCCATTGGAGCATCCACCGAAGTAGGAGTGTTCAGGCCGCCTGCCATAGGCTATCTGTAACGCCTGCTTGGCCATGGGCGTCAGTCTCAAGGCCGCCTGATAGCCATAGTCGAGACGGGCCTGCGGGTCGATGCCAAATGTCATGTTCTGTTGCGCCGTATGACCGGCATCGGAGCTCAGAACGGCAAAGCCTTTATCGAGGGCATTAGTGACCGGCCCTCCGCCCAGCCCGCCTGTAGCGGTAACTACACTGCCATCCAGCCCGCCATTGGCCTGATAGAAGAACCGTCCGTTCCAGGCCAGGGGCAAGCGCATCTCAAAGCCAACGGCATAATGGGCGCCATCGATACCAGTTCGAGGATTCATGCGCCCCTGAATCAAGCAGTGGGCCGCAATATCATGCCCGCCGACCTTGAGCTCACCGACATCAATCCGCGTGGCTGTGTCAATCAGAGTGTTATCAAGCCTGGCAAGCTTGCTTGCCAGCGAGGTGCAACTACCTTGCAACGAGAGGGTGGAGTCAGCGCTGGCGAGGGGAATAATAAAAGCTAAAGCACTCAGGCAGCCGGCAACGGCCAGCGTCTTGTGGGTAATGGTTCGCTTCATGGTGCGTCCTTCTTGTGTTTATTGTCGGAGCAGTCAAAGAGCAATCACAGAGGCGACACCGGATGACAGCAGCGGTTACCCCTGTCTAATAGTTAATATAATTAACTATTAGACGCAAGCGAATCCGCGTAGACAAATGCATTCAGCCATTGACGATCAACCTGATCACCCGCAGAACATCTTCACGGGTCGTCGGCTCTTGCTCAACGGAGCGATGGATGGTCAGCCCTTCGATCAGAGCATCTAGCGTTCTGGCAGTGCGTGCATCGAAATGCTGCGCCAGTGCCCGCTGACTGCGAAACATCCAGTCTTGCATGATCGACTTCATTGCGGGGTTGCGACTCGCGTAGGCGTAGAGTTCGTAGGAAAGCGTCATGACACGACCATTGTCTTCCTGCCAGAAATCGCCACAGATCACATTGGTCACGGCGTCGAGAGCTTGCTCGGGTGTCTTGGCTGCGCCCAGGAGAGCATCGAAGCGGGCAGAAATGGACCAGGCAAAACGGGTGAACGCTTCCTTGAGCAAGTGCTCGATGCCGTCAAAGTGGTAGGTCATGGAGCCCAGTGGCACATCAGCTACGGCTGCGATGCGGCGGTGGGTAGCGCCTGACACGCCATCACGCGCGATGACCTCCAGAGTGGCATCAATGATGCGACTCCTTCGCTCAGGATCCAGACGTCGTTCAGAGGGCATGCCGTGTCAGTCTCCGAAACAATGCAACGTAACCGTATAGGTCGGGTGGACGGATGGAACGAACAGGCTACCATGTGTACGAACGTACACATAAGCCCTGATTTTGTTTTATCTAGGATGGAGTAAATCCGTGACTCCCGCGATTCGGCGCAGACGTACCGCTCTGTTTGTACTGTTTTTGATCCCCGGACTCCTATTGGCGTCATGGGTAACCCGGACACCCGATATCCGGGACCTACTGAGTGCCTCGACCAGTGAGATGGGCATGATCCTGTTCGGCCTGTCATTGGGCGCCATGCTCGGCGTACTTGCCTCGGGCCGCCTGGTAAGCCGCTTGGGTACCCGACCGGTCATTGGTGGTGGGTTGGTATTGGTATACCTGGGGTTTCTGGCTATTGCCGGAGCTTCCACCGCCTCGCTAGCCATTGGTGTGTTTGCCGGGCTTTTTCTGTTCGGCCTGGGCCTTGGCCTTTCGGACATCGCCATCAATATCGAGGGCGCCGAACTTGAAACCACTACACGCAAACCGCTTCTGCCCGCGCTTCATGGCTGCTTCAGCCTTGGCACATTGGCAGGCTCGCTGATCAGCCTGGGACTGACTCATCTTTCGCTGCCGGTCTTCTGGCACCTTATTCTCATGGGCGCGGCAACCCTGCTTCCCTGCGTCTGGGCGTGCCTCGCCATCCCCCCGGGTACCGGGCAGACGCAGACCGCCAAAACAGAGCAGCAGTCGGTCACGCCTTTCAAACCCTGGAAAGACAAGACGCTGATCATGATCGGTCTGATCGTACTGGCGCTTGCCCTGGCGGAAGGCTCCGCCACCGACTGGCTGCCGCTGTTGATGGTCGATGGACACGGTTTCGATCCCGCGTCCAGCGCACTCGTGTATGCTGGCTTTACCACGGCCATGACGATAGGGCGCTTCTCAGGCACCTATATCCTCCAGCGATTCAGCCGAGAGGCCGTCATACGGGCCAGTGCCCTGTCCGGTGCGTTGGGTATTGCCCTCGTGTCGTTCTCTGACAACCCCATCTTGGCGGCGGCCTCCGTACTCTTCTGGGGGCTTGGCGCATCGCTGGGTTTTCCGGTAGGGATCTCTGCTGCCGGCGACTCTGGCGAACAGTCGGCCAAGCGGGTAGCGGCCGTTGCAACTGTGGGCTATCTCGCCTTTCTGATTGGCCCGCCCTCGCTGGGCTTCATTGGACAAGCTTACGGGTTACGCATGGCCATGGTGGTCGTGCTGGTATTGGTGGCGGCCACGGTCCTGCTGGCACCTGCCGTACGGGACAGTCGATTGCATCCGGAACGTCGAATCAAGGAAGCCTGCCATGAATGAACGCGAAAAAGCGGCCGCTGGCCTGCTCTATGACGCCAACAATGATGCCGAACTTATCCAGCAGCGCCTAGAGGCCAAGGTTCAGGTTCATGCTTATAACCACCTTGATCCTCGGGACCTTGAGGGCAAAAAGCGTATTTTGAAAACGCTGTTGGGCAAGACAGGGGAGCACGTCCTCATCGAAGCGCCCTTTCATTGCGATTACGGCTATAACATCGAGCTGGGAGAAAACTTCTATTCCAATGTCAATCTGGTAATTCTGGATTGCGCCAAGGTCAGCATTGGCCGCAACGTATTCATAGCGCCCAACGTAGGTCTCTACACGGCTGGCCATCCGCTGGATGCAGAACGACGAAATCAGGGTCTGGAATATGCGCATCCCATTACCATCGGCGACAACGTCTGGATTGGTGGGGGCGTTACGGTGTTGCCAGGTGTGACGATTGGCGAAGGCGCTGTCATCGGCGCAGGTAGCGTCGTAACGAAAGATATCCCGGCCCATGTGGTGGCGGTAGGTAATCCCTGCCGGGTGCTGAGAACAATAGACAACGCCGATCGTACCAGCCCTCCTTCGCACTGACCTCTGGAGCCCAGATCATGTGGAATCACTGCAAATGGTTGAACGAGCCCAGCCGCTGGGCACTTGAGAATGATCGCTTGCGCGTTACGACGGATGCGCATACCGACTTCTGGCGCGAGACTTATTATGGCTTTATCAGAGACACCGGGCATTGGTTTCACGTCGCCGCAGGAGGTGACTTCACGGCAACGGTGAAAGTGGAGGGTCGCTTCAGCGAACTCTACGATCAGGCAGGGCTCATGATCCGTATGAACAACACCACATGGTGTAAAGCGGGTATAGAGGTCAGTGATGGCCAGCGCCTCATCGGTAGTGTGTTGACGCTGGGCCACTCGGACTGGGCTGTAGGTGCACTGCCGGGCGAGCCTGATACCTTCTGGCTCAGGGCGACCCTCAAGGACAACGCCTTGAGAATTCAGTATTCGTTGGATGGGCAAGAGTGGCCATTGCTAAGGCTGGCCTATTTTCCAGGCTCCAGCGCCGTTGAAGTCGGACCGTTCTGCTGCACGCCCGAACGCGCTGGCCTGGAAATCGTATTCTCGGACTTTACCGTTGGGCCTGCACTGGACAAGCCGTTGCATGATTTGAGTTGAACGCCTTTATAAAGGGTCAGGCGTGCTTGGCTTCCACGAAGCGGCGAAAGATGTCCAATGTTTCGCTGCTGACATGGTGTTCGATACCTTCCGCGTCACGTCGGGCAACGCTTGGATCCACTCCCAGGGCCAGGAGGAAAGACTCGACAATGTGGTGCCGTTCACGGCTGGCTTGGGCGAGCGCTTCCCCTTCCGGCGTCAGGAAGATGCCCCGGTACGGCTTTTGGACGACATAGCCACAGGTAGCAAGACGCTTGAGCATTTTCGCGACCGTAGGCTGGGCGACGCCAATCCGGGTGGCGATATCAATCTGGCGCGCCTCGCCGTGGGCATGGATCAGGTCGGAAATCAGTTCGACGTAATCTTCAATGAGTTCCTGCCGATGCGCTTCACGCACCTGCTGAAAGCCTTCCATGTGTACGGAAGCCTCTACCAGGGGTTTCATCGATACCGCTTCTCCTCGAACTTTGCTCACCACACATTCTCCAGAATGAATCAAGCGCCCAATACACACTAGTAGGGCCGCCCTATTCTGACCGATCCCCTCTGCAACGCCAAAATGTTTAACCGTCAATCCTTGAAATAGATAAGTTTTATTGCCCGTGCTTGGAAACTTAGCCTAGGCTAAGTTTCATATGTATTACGTTGTACAATCCTTGCGAGCGTTCATTACATGAAAGAGTCGGCCACTTATGCAGCACTTTCCTGGGGTGACAGGGAAGAACCGCGCCCCAGCCTGGGACGAATGAACGCCAGCGTGCCTGTTCCTGCAACCGGGCACTGGCTGCGTCGTCTGATGGCTTTTATCGGCCCTGGCTACATGGTAGCCGTGGGCTATATGGATCCGGGCAACTGGGCAACCGACCTCGCGGGCGGCTCCAAGTTTGGCTATATGCTGCTGTCAGTGATCCTGCTGTCCAACCTCATGGCTATTCTGCTCCAGTCGCTGGCAGCGCGGCTGGGTATCGCATCGGGCTTGGATCTTGCGCAGGCCTGCCGCCATCAATACTCCAGGCCAGTCAATTTCCTTCTCTGGATCGCCTGCGAGGTGGCAATCATTGCCTGCGATCTGGCTGAGGTAATCGGCACCGCCATTGCCCTGAATCTACTGTTTGGTATTCCTTTGGTCTGGGGAGCCATCATTACCGCCGCCGATGTCTTCATCATTCTGCTTCTGATGCGCCGTGGTTTCCGCTGGCTGGAAGCCTTTGTCATCGCCCTTTTGACCATTATCTTCGCCTGCTTTGGCGTTCAGATGATGCTCGCACAACCCGCCGTGGGCGAGATTCTCCAAGGATTTTTGCCCCAGGCAGAAGTGGTGACGAATCCGGAAGCCCTTTACCTGGCCATCGGTATCATCGGTGCGACCGTGATGCCGCACAATCTGTATCTGCACTCCTCCATCGTGCAGACGCGTGCCTACCCCCGTACGGAAGAAGGTCGTCGTCAGGGTATTCGCTGGGCGGTAACGGACAGTACCATTGCGCTTATGCTGGCCCTGTTCGTCAATGCGTCCATTCTGATTACAGCAGCGGCTGTCTTTCATCAGGCAGGCCGTACAGACGTCGAGGAAATCGATCAGGCGTACCACCTGTTATCACCGATGCTAGGCGTAGGTATCGCCTCGATACTGTTTGCGGTAGCGCTATTGGCTTCAGGGATCAACTCCACTGTGACGGCCACCCTGGCGGGCCAGATTGTCATGGAAGGCTTTCTCAACCTGCGTCTGCCAGACTGGGCACGTCGCCTGATTACTCGTGGGCTGGCCATCATTCCAGTCGTGGCGGTTACCATCCTGTACGGGGAAAGCGGCACGGCAAAACTGCTGGTGCTGAGTCAAGTTGTTTTATCCATGCAGTTGCCATTTGCAGTGATACCGCTGGTACGGTTCGTATCAAATCGCACACTAATGGGCAGTTTTGCCATTAGTCGTAGCGTGGCGGCGCTGGCATGGTTTATCGCCCTGCTGATCGTTGCGTTGAACATCAAGCTGCTCTTCGATGTACTTACCGGCCAGGGAGGCGGCATCTTCTAGCTTTACGGCGAGCAGCGGCCAGGTAATAGCCAGGCTGCATACAAAAAAGCCAGGACCGTCTCCGATCCTGGCTTTTTTGTATCAGATGTTTTTATTGAGCGTCCTTCAGCGTCCCTGAACGACAGCGGCAGGTACCCGGTTGGCTGCCGCATGGCGCTTGCCCACCAGATTACCGATGGCGACCACGATCAGGGCCAGCAGGCCGGTTGCCATGATTTCCATACGGTGCGCCTCGCTGAACAGCATGACGGTCAATGCGCCAACGATGAAAACAATAACTGCCCAGGTCAGGTAGGGGAACAGCCACATGCGAAACTCGATCGCCTCGCCATGAGCTTCCAACTTGTGACGCAGACGCAGCTGGGAAATGGCGATGACCAGATAAACCAGCAAGGCAACAGCGCCGGAGGTTGCCAGCAGGAAGCCAAAGACGGCTTCAGGCATAGTGTAGTTTGCAATGGTACTCATAAAGCCTACGGCCGTGCTGGCCAATACAGCCGAGCGGGGGACGCCGTTTGCCGAGACACGCCCTGTCATTGCAGGTGCATCGCCACGACGGCTCAGCGAGAACAGCATGCGTGAGGCGGTATACAGGGCCGAGTTCAGACAACTGGCTACTGCCACCAGCACCACAACATCCACGATCAGCTTGGCGTGCGGGATGGACATCACCTCAAGCGCACGCTGATACGAACCCACGATAGGCAGCTGGGGGTCATTCCACGGAACCATGGAAACAACCAGGAAGATCGACACCAGATAGAACAGCGCAATACGCCAGATAACCGAGTTAGTCGCCTTGCTGATCTGTTTGGAAGGATTCTTGGACTCGGCCGCGGCAATGGTCACGATCTCAGTGCCCATGAAGCTAAACATTGTTGTAAGCAAGGCACCCAGCACTGCGCCAAAGCCATGGGGCATAAACCCACCGGTCATTTCCATCAGGCGCCCCAGGCCACTGACTTCCCGTCCTGGCAGCCCACCGGCCAAGGCAAATGCACCCAGCGCAATGAACGCAACAATAGCCATAACCTTGAGCAGCGCGAACCAGAACTCGAATTCACCGTATTTGGCAACACTAAAGAGATTGGTAACGGTAAGAAGCGCAGTGATAGCCAGTGCAAATTGCCACGTAGCCACTACAGGGAACCAGGAGTTCAGAATGGACGCTGCGGCAACGGCTTCGAGGGGGATAACCAGTACCCAGAACCACCAGTACAACCAACCGATTGTGAACCCTGCCCAACGTCCAATGCCGCGTTGCGCGTAAGAAGAAAAAGAACCCGTGTCCGGCGAAGCTACTGCCATCTCGCCCAACATGCGCATAACCAGTACGACAAGGGTGCCTGCCAGTGCATAGGCCAGCAGAACAGCGGGACCTGCAGCGGCAATGGCGTGGCCGGATCCTACAAATAAACCGGCACCGATTACCCCAGCGATTGAAAGCATAGTGACATGGCGGGGTTTTAAAGCGGGTGAAAGGCTTTTTTCATTATGTACTTGGCTCATAGGTGCTACCTAAAGCGGAAAAACCTTTCAGCAGCAATATATGAGCCAGCTACCAAACACCTTTGATAAACGCCATAAATTGAAGCGAACTTCCACCAATATGCACGATTTTTAAGCTTACCCCTTGCTAAAGGCTTGCTGAATGGTTTCACCTATATAAATAGCTCGCACTTTAATTGTGCTTATAACGGTAACAATGTGTGCAACCCGCATCAAAAAGGTGCATAGATTGGTAGCAACCTAGTTGCACCTTTGCAAGACAACTAAAGAAAGCCTCGCTTTAATGACGAGGCTTTCCTAAGTTAGATTCTGAAGCTTGAAACCAGCTGATCGAGGCGATTGGCCTGTTGCTCTAGGGCATGGCAAGCGCCCAAGGTCGCGTTCAGGTTTTCCACGCCCTGCTGGTTGAGCGAGTTGATCTCGGTAATGTCGACATTAAGCGACTCCACTACCGCACTTTGCTCTTCTGTTGCGGCCGCCACCGAT
>NZ_BDAE01000017.1 GCF_002091675.1 Pseudomonas luteola NBRC 103146
CTGGGTTTTTTTCTCAGACATGTTGTTAACTCTTATTTGTCATACTAAACGGAGGTATTGATCCGAATTTAGACTTAATAAGCTTTCATGTGAAGTGTTGTTGAGTAAAAAGTATTACTTTATAGTCCATATCACCAGTGCGGCTGCTATGCTCAAGCCGTACATAACAAAAACAATCGGAGACTTGGCTATGAGCCCAGAAATGCGGCTGATCCGCCTCATCACACTCAAACTTATTCCCTTCCTTATCCTGCTGTACCTTGTAGCCTACGTGGACCGTTCCGCTGTCGGGTTTGCCAAGTTGCATATGGGGGCAGATATCGGCATCAGCGATGCGGCTTATGGGATGGGGGCAGGACTGTTCTTTATCGGATATTTCCTGTTCGAAGTGCCAAGCAATCTGTTCCTGACTCGCTTTGGAGCGCGCCGCTGGTTTGCACGGATCCTCATTACCTGGGGTGCCATTACGATTGGCATGGCCTTCATCCAGGGGCCAACCAGCTTTTATGTAATGCGGTTTCTGCTTGGTATTGCGGAGGCTGGATTCTTTCCTGGGGTGCTGTACTACATCACGCAGTGGTATCCCATACGTCACCGCGGCAAGATCCTGGGATTTTTCATCCTGTCGCAACCCATTGCCATGATGGTGACTGGTCCGCTCTCGGGCGCCTTGCTAGGCATGGAAGGCATAATGGGTCTGCATGGCTGGCAGTGGCTGTTCATTCTTATCGGTACGCCTGCAGTATTGCTCGCATGGCCAACCTTGCGTTTTCTGCCAGATGGCCCGGCAAAGGTGAAATGGCTATCGGCTGATGAGAAACGCTGGTTGGCAAACGAACTTGAAAAGGATTTGCAGGAATATGGCCAGACACGTCATGGCAATCCACTGCATGCACTCAAGGACAAGCGCGTCCTGCTACTGGCACTTTTCTATCTGCCGGTGACCTTGAGTATTTACGGCTTGGGCTTGTGGCTGCCGACGCTGATTCATCAGTTTGGCGGAAGTGACATCATGACCGGCTTTGTCTCGTCCGTTCCTTATCTCTTTGGCATTATTGGTCTTTTGGTTATTCCTCGCAGTTCAGATCGCCTGAATGATCGTTATGGTCATCTGGCGGTCCTGTATACGCTAGGTGCCATAGGCTTCTTCTTCAGTGCTTACCTAAGTGCACCAGCACTGCAATTGGGGGCTTTGTGTCTGGCTGCCTTCAGCCTGTTTTCCTGCACTGCAATCTTCTGGGCGCTACCAGGTCGCTTTTTCTCGGGTGCCAGTGCCGCCGCTGCCATTGCGCTGATCAATTCGGTGGGGAACCTGGGAGGTTATATCGGGCCATTTGGTATTGGCGCACTTAAAACCTATACCGGGACATTATCGTCCGGTTTGTACTTCCTGGCAGGAGTACTTTGCATAGGTCTTTTGATGACATGGGTCGTGTATAACCAGCTGGAGCGGCGCCTTGCGCTTAAGACTGCCCCGTCTTCCTGAGCAGCAGCAGGCTGCATAAAAAAGCCACTCTTGATGAGTGGCTTTTTGCTTTATCAGTGTTGGATATGCAAGCCGCACTCACGGTTTTCTTCGCCTTTGGTGGGGTCGAAGTAATCGAAGTTGTTTGGCAGATTGTGCTCAACCAGATATTGATACAGGTCTTTAGAGGTCCAGTTCAGCAGGGGGGCAACCTTGATCAGGCCATCCTGGTTGATGCTGACCGGCTGCATTTGGGCACGCACTGCAGTATCGCTTGCACGCAATGCGGTAAACCACACGCTGGGTGCCATTTCCCGCAGTGCGCGGGTAAACGGCTCAAGTTTGACTTCTTCGGTAAAGGCCTCATGGCGTGGATCGTCTAATCCAGGCGCAGGACCTTCAATAGCTTCGCGATGGGCCCGAGAGCGCTTGGGTAGATAAGTAATCAAGTTGAGATTAAGTGCGCGGGCGACCTCATCGGCGAAGCGATAAGTCGCCTCGGTATTATAGCCGTTGTCCATCCACACCACAGGGATGTCAGGCTTTACGCGCGTTACCATGTGAAGAATGACCGCTTCAAACGGACGAAAATTGGTCGTGCAGATAGCCGGCTTGCCAAGACCCAATGCCCAGGCAACAAGCTGCTCAGGCTGATTGGCGAATTCGGCATTGATGCGGTCCAGATCAAGTGACATGGCAAGGCTCCAACGCTAATAAGTCAAGACGAACATGGTAACAAAGCCCCGTCTGGGCTGCACGACGTAGCGGCATCCGTCAGGCTATGCATCTCAAGGGTGTTCAATAACACTCGTACCTTGGCAATAGATTCCTCATACTCGTCTTGCCATTCCGAGTCCCTGACGATTGCACCGCCGCCCCAGCAGCTGGCCATCCCGTCCTTGATCAATACACTGCGAATAGCGATGGAGCTGTCCATCTCGCCCCGCACGTCGATATAGAGCAGGGAGCCACAGTAGATGGAGCGGCGAGTCGGCTCCAGCTCATCAATAATTTCCATTGCCCGAATCTTGGGGGCTCCGGTGATTGAGCCGCCTGGAAAGCTTCCGGCCAGCAGATCGAATACATCGCAACCGGATGCAAGCTCACCCGTCACACTGCTCACCAAGTGATGCACGTTTGGATAGCTCTCCAATGTAAACAGCTCAGGGACTTTGACCGAGCCTATTCGGCAGCTGCGTCCCAGGTCATTACGCAAAAGATCCACGATCATTACATTTTCGGCACGATCTTTTGGACTGGACAGCAGTTCATCCGCCAGGGCGGCGTCTCGTACGGGGTCCAGGCTGCGTGGTCGCGTCCCTTTGATGGGGCGTGTTTCTACCCGACCGTCATGCACCTGAATGAAACGTTCAGGTGAGTGGCTGAGGATGGCACCGCCCTGGATAGGCAGATAACCGGAAAAAGGCGTAGGGCAGGCGGCTCGCAAGGTGCGGTAGGCTTGCCAGTCTGATCCAGAGCAGGGCGCCTGAAAGCGCTGTGTGAAGTTGATCTGATAACAGTCCCCGGCGTTTATATAAGCCTGGGTTCGCTCGATTTGTTCGCGATAGCGCTCTTTAGTCACATTCGCCTGGAATGGGATTTTCAGGCAAAAGGTTTGATCCTGGCTTGGAGTAACCGGGCTCGTGAAGAGATCAATCAAGCGCGAGCGTTCAGCGGCATTCAGGATCGGATGAAATACTAGCTGGCTGGTCTGTCTTTCATGATCGCTAATCAATGCCCAGCCATACAGACCCAGTCTGGCCTCAGGCAACATCAGATCATCTTGGGCCTGAGCCGGTAGACGCTCCAGCTGGCGACCAAAATCATAGCTCAGATAACCCATCACGCCACCTGCAAAGGGCAGATCTACTTCGGTGGGAAGCTTCGCCGCTCCGAGCCTGCCGAGTGCGTGGCGAAGCCGAGCGAAAAACGAATGCCCTGATTCCTCCGCTAAAGGGGTGAGCTGCTCCAGCGGCCAGGCACTAAGCAGGTCATATCGTCCACGTGTGGCCGTTGGTCTGCCGGAGTCCAGCAGAATAGCACCCTCCGCATTACGGATGCGCTCGAAGAAATCACCGGGATCTGCTTGGTAGTCAAGCGGATAAAGTGTGCAGGTGAGCATGTGTTCAGCGAGTTATGGTAGATGAGGAGACATGACCGAATAATCGTTGAGAAAAGGCTACACGCTCTTCCGCTGTTTCAACGATACCCTGGGCCTGCATTTCGGCGAGACGAGCCTCTACTGCCTGAGCTCGCAAGGTAAGTCCGCTGTCATTGGCAATCTGAATATTCAGGCCAGGCCGTGCATTGAGTTCAAGAATCAGAGGTCCTTTATCTTTGTCGAGCACCATGTCAACACCAATGTAACCCAGCCCGGACAATTCATAACAGGAAGCCGCCAGGCGCATGAAGCCGTCCCAGTCCGGCAACTGTACGCCGTCTACGGGGTGGGCGGTATCCGGATGCTTTTCGATCTTGGCGTTAAGCCAGGTGCCACGCAGCGTAAGCCCGGTTGCCAAGTCCACTCCGACACCAATGGCACCCTGGTGCAGGTTGGCCTTGCCGCCGGACTGGCGTGTAGGCAGGCGTAACATGGCCATTACGGGGTAGCCCATCAAGACGATAATTCGAATGTCCGGAACACCTTCATAGCTGATATTGCGAAACAGCTCATCAGGGATGACCCGGTACTCGATGAGTACTCGATCTCTATGGCCACCGAGTGAATAGAGACCCGAGAGGATGCTGGAGATGTGATATTCCATGTCCGAACGGCTAACCATCTTGCCGGAGACTGTTTTCAATCGCCCCTCAAAGCGGTCGGCAATGACCAGAATGCCGTCGCCACCAGCCCCCTGTGCGGGTTTAACGACGAAATCCTGATGGTTCTCAATAATCGTATCGATCTTCCCGATGTCGTGCTCTGTCGAGATGATCCCGTATAAATCCGGCACATGGATGCCTGCCTCGATTGCTCGCTGCTTGGTCAGGATTTTGTCATCCACGACCGGGTACAGGCTGCGCCTGTTGTACTTGAGTACATAATCGGCATTACGCCGGTTGATACCCATGATCCCTCGAGCCGAAAGGGCCTTCCATGTTTTGATCAAACCGAACATGTCAGTCTTCCTTCAGCAGGGCCTTGAAGCGAACCAGTTCCGTCAGGCGATAACCGCGATAACGACCCATTGCCAGCATGAAGCCCACCAGAATCAACAGGACGGCCGGGAACGTAAATACGAAATACACCAGCGGTGGGATTTTCATCAGAAGATAAGCCAGCGAGCCGGCGAACAACGTGCCGATGGCGACCTTGAGAGCATGGTTGGCGCCACGCTCCTCCCAGGTTATCGAGAGTCGCTCAATGGTCATGGTCAGAATAACCATTGGGAAGAGCGCAACCGAAAGGCCGTTTTCAAATCCCAATTTGTGACTGAACAGGCTGATGGCGGCAATCATGAGTACGACGAACGTCAGTACAACCGACAGTCGAGGCAGCATCTGCAAGCGGAGGTGTTCCAGGTAGGAACGCAGGGAAAGGCCCAGTGCAGTGATCACGGTGAACAGACCGATGCCCCACTGCAGGCCGGTTTCCCGGAAAGCCAGTGCAATCAGAACCGGTGTAAAGGTTCCCAATGTCTGCAGGCCTATAAGATTTCGCAGTATGAGAATCACGAGCACGCCAAGCGGGATCATGATCATCGTCTGGTAGGTCTGCTGGGTCTGGAGGGGTAGGCCGTACAGGGAATAATCCATGAAGGCCGTCTCCACACTCGAATTGGTGAGCTGAGCCAGGCGAATGGCATTCATCTGGCTGCTGTCCAGCGTGAACGTCACATTCGCTTTACGACCGCCATCGAGGTTCAGCAGTTGACCGTCACCGCTCCACCAGATCATGCGATCGGACGGTAGACCGCGCTCGCCTGTTTCAGGATTGAAATAGATCCAGTCCTTGCCGTTATAGCTACGCAGCCAGAGTTCCGGATTTTGCTGAATGTGGGCGACAAGGCGCAGGGTGTGAACCTTTTCCAGGGGTACACGTGCCAGCGACACCAGCAGATCGACGGTCTGTGCACGCTTAGTGATACTGGTGTCACCATTGAGTAACAGCTTTACGTTGTCGTCATTGACGTTATTGACGCGCCTGATGGCTTCGCTGATGAATGTTTCCACATCCGCTGAGTGCTGGCGGATAGGCGCGATCAAGGCTTCAGCGGCCAGGCGCTCAGGACCTTCCGGCAGAACAATAGGGTCTCGAGTAACCGGGCCTTTTTCTTCTCGTGGCTTGTCACTTCCAAAACGCTTGGTCATAACCAGACGGTAATACAGGGTCTGGTCGCCTTTGGCGCGTCGTGCAGACCAGGTCAGCTGTCGGTTACCCTCTATACGGCTGACGTTAACGCCGTAGTTATTGGAGACAAAGCTCTCGTTAAGGCTGACGTAGCCTTGCGTCAAGGGGGGAACGAACAGTTGTACTTTGACGGGCACGTGGGGTGTGGCAGTAAACGTAACCTTGGCATCGATGCTCCATAACTCATCCGTTTCATCCTGAGTGATCGGAATGCCCAGCCCAAAGATCTGGTAGGCGGTAATGGATACGCCAAGTAGAACCAGAACGGTGATAAGAATCTTCAGATGCAAATTAATGGAGCGCATGCAGGTTACTCGACTTTCAAATAGGGCATGCCGGAGTACCGGCCAGATAAGAGCGGGAGACGTCAATCAAGGCGTCATAGCGCCTGAGTGCCTTGCTGCCAATCAGCAAGGGAAAGTCAAAGTGGCTACGGTTCGTAAGATTAACCTCAATCGTATGCCTCTCATTTCCCATGCAGATAACCATTGGAATAACGGGACGACTGGTATGCATCTTGGGTTCGACCCCTGGTGTGTGGTCTGCATGCCGCCGCTTGATATGGCTTACACGAAGCAGAGGGCGCTCCAGCGTAATGTCATGGGCCTGATCAATAGCCAGAGAAAAGCGCACCCAGCGCTCCCCGCTACGGGTAAATAGATGGATGCGGTGTGCACTCAAGGAGGCGGTTTCTGCACCCGTATCAAGCTTTGCTTTAAGGTGTAAATTTAGCTCCGGCAGATACACATTTTCATGCAGGCCATACGTTCGCTTCTCGCTTGAAAAGCACAGGGTGCTCCATAGCAGGGGCACGCTAAACAGTAGATAAATTAAAGATTTCATCAAGCTAGTGCAGGCCAGGCATGTGCCAGCGGAGGATGGCTTCCGGCACAGTGCGTCAGTCAAAAGGGCGCATTCTAGCATGGGCCCCTTTCTAAACCAGTGAAGCCTGCCGCGACGTATCACTTTAGGCGGCGCTCAACACCTTTCTCTACCAGAATCTTGGCGGCGATCTCCTCAACAGAGAAATGGGTTGAATTAATAGACGGAAGATTTTCACGTCGGAACAGGCTTTCTACTTCCCGGACCTCAAACTCGCACTGGGCAAAACTGGCATATCGGCTATTGGGCCGGCGCTCGTGCCGAATCGCCGATAGGCGGTCAGGGTCGATTGTCAGACCAAACAGTTTGTTCTTTTGTGCCTTGAGCGAGGCAGGCAGTTGCAAGCGCTCCATGTCCTCCTCGGTTAAAGGATAGTTCGCTGCTCGAATTCCAAACTGGAGCGCCATATAAAGGCAGGTGGGCGTTTTGCCGCACCGGGAGACACCGACCAAAATCAAATCAGCCTTGTCGTAGTGTTGCGTACGCGCGCCGTCGTCGTTTTCCAGAGCAAAATTCACGGCCTCGATACGTTGCATATAATTGGCGTTATGCATCATGGAGTGTGATTTACCGACCGAATATGACGATTCAGCACACAACTCCTGCTCAAGCGGGGATAAAAAAGTGGAAAAGATGTCAATCATGAACCCATTCGACTGGTCGAGAATCGCGCGTATTTCCCGATTAACGATGGTGTCGAAAATAATGGGGCGCGCACCGTCTGACACGGCGGCGTTGTTGATTTGCTGTACCATGGCCCGGGCTTTTTCCACGGTGTCGATATAGGGCCGGGTCAGTTTTGTAAAGCTGATGTTCTCGAATTGAGCGAGTAAGCTTTGGCCGAGGGTTTCGGCAGTAATGCCGGTACCGTCGGAAATAAAGAAGGCGGTTCGTTTCATCAGGGTGAAACTCCCGAGACAGTGGTTTTTGATTTTATCGTAAGGTGCTTCGTAAAGGCTGCTGGAAGACTGGCACTTTTTTAAAAGTACTTGGCGCCTGTAGCCAGTCGATAAAACGAATTCTACTGATTCTGGAATAAAGACCCAGTGTGAACGTGCCAGTTGCGTACGAGCTTTCCCACAAATACAAATATGGAGAGATCACCTTGGACGAGTACGTAGTTTCCCTGGATAAACTCGGGGTGCACGATGTTGAGCAAGTGGGCGGCAAAAACGCATCCCTTGGCGAGATGATCAGCAACCTGGCGGGTGCGGGTGTTTCGGTTCCTGGCGGTTTTGCTACTACTGCACAGGCCTATCGGGACTTCCTTGAGCAAAGCGGGCTTAATGACCGTATCCATGCCGCTCTGGACGCGTTAGATGTCGACGATGTTACCGCGTTGGCTAAAACAGGCGCCGAAATCCGGCAGTGGATCATGGACGCCGAATTTCCGGCTCGTCTGGATACTGAGATCAGAACGGCCTTCGCACAGCTGTCGGCAGGAAATGACAATCTGGCGGTTGCCGTGCGGTCTTCCGCTACGGCAGAAGACCTGCCGGATGCCTCCTTTGCCGGTCAGCAGGAAACGTTCCTGAATATACGCGGTGTAGACAACGTCATCCGAGCGGCCAAAGAGGTCTTTGCATCGCTGTTCAACGACCGGGCCATTGCTTACCGCGTACACCAGGGCTTCGATCACAAGCTCGTCGCGCTATCGGCTGGGGTGCAGCGCATGGTTCGCTCCGAAACAGGGGCGGCAGGCGTGATGTTTACACTGGACACCGAGTCGGGTTTCCGGGATGTGGTCTTTATCACAGGTGCTTATGGCCTGGGTGAGACCGTTGTCCAGGGTGCCGTCAACCCTGATGAATTCTACGTACACAAGTCCACGCTGGAGGCGGGGCGGCCTGCAATCCTTCGCCGTAATCTGGGTAGCAAGGCTATCAAGATGATTTATGGTGAGGAAGCCAAGGCGGGGCGCTCTGTCAAAACCGTCGATGTTGAGGCTGCCGAGCGTGCACGCTTCAGCATTACCGATGATGAGGTCACCGAGCTTGCCAAGCAGGCACTCATCATTGAAAAGCATTATGGTCGCCCGATGGATATCGAGTGGGCCAAGGATGGAGATGATGGCAAGCTCTATATCGTTCAGGCGCGCCCCGAGACCGTCAAGAGCCGTGCCAGTGCAACAGTAATGGAGCGCTACCTGCTCAAGGAAAAGGGGCAGGTCATTGTTGAAGGGCGTGCGATCGGCCAGCGTATCGGTGCAGGCCCGGTCAAGGTCATCCGTGATGTTTCCGAAATGGATCGCGTCATGCCGGGCGATGTCTTGGTTTCCGATATGACCGATCCCGACTGGGAGCCGGTCATGAAGCGCGCCAGCGCTATCGTCACCAACCGCGGCGGCCGGACGTGTCACGCAGCAATCATCGCTCGTGAGCTGGGTATTCCAGCTGTAGTGGGGTGTGGCAATGCAACCGAGCGCCTTAGTGATGGGCAGGTCGTAACCGTCTCATGCGCAGAGGGTGACGCGGGCCTGATCTACGAAGGTGAATTGAGCTTCGATGTCCGTCAAAGCTCGGTAGATGCCATGCCTGATCTGCCATTCAAAATCATGATGAATGTAGGAAATCCAGATCGAGCATTCGACTTCGCCCAATTGCCCAATGCAGGCGTTGGACTGGCGCGCCTTGAGTTCATCATCAATCGCATGATCGGCGTGCATCCCAAGGCGCTACTCAATTACGACAGTCTGCCGCTGGATATCAAGGAAAACGTCGACAAGCGTACGGCTGGCTATAGCGATCCGGTAGGCTTTTACGTCGAAAAGCTGGTCGAGGGTGTTAGCACGCTGGCTGCAGCGTTCTGGCCCAAAAAGGTCATTGTCCGCCTGTCCGACTTCAAATCCAACGAGTACGCCAACCTCATTGGTGGCAAACTGTACGAGCCTGAAGAAGAAAACCCGATGCTCGGGTTCCGTGGTGCTTCTCGCTATATCAGCGAGTCTTTCCGCGACTGCTTCGAGCTTGAATGCCGTGCCATGAAAAAAGTGCGTAATGAAATGGGTCTGACCAATGTCGAGCTTATGGTTCCTTTCGTTCGTACTCTTGAAGAGGCCTCCCAGGTAGTTGATCTGTTGGGGACCTACGGGCTCAAGCGTGGCGAAAATGGCCTGCGCGTGATCATGATGTGCGAGCTGCCTTCCAATGCGCTTCTGGCTGAAGAGTTCCTTGAGTATTTCGATGGTTTCTCCATCGGCTCTAATGACATGACTCAATTGACGCTGGGCCTGGATCGTGATTCTGGCATCATTGCTCATCTTTTCGATGAGCGTAATCCAGCCGTCAAGAAGCTCCTGGCTCAGGCCATCGCGGCTTGTAACAAGGCCGGTAAATACATTGGTATTTGCGGTCAGGGCCCGTCCGATCATCCTGACCTGGCCAAGTGGCTGATGGATCAGGGAATCGAAAGCGTATCGCTCAATCCGGATTCCGTGCTTGATACATGGTTCTTCTTGGCCGAGGGACAGGCTTAAAATAGCGCGTCATTCACAGGCGGGGGTTAACCCCGCCTTTTTATGTAACGGTAATTATGCAAAGCAGTAGCCAGCTTTTCCCTGTTGCGCTCGTGCGCGCCGAGTTATACGGGGATTTAACCGAAGATGTGTACCTTCTCAAGCCCAACAATAGCTCAGACCTTAGTGTTGAACTGTCTCTGACACGCCTTGGGCGGCTGAACCGGCAAGCGCCCTACAGACCTCCCGTTATCCTCATTCATGGTGCCTTTGGTAATCGTTTTACGTGGTATTCCGCGAGCGGTACTGGGCTGGGTGTCGAACTTGTCGATGCCGGATTCGACGTCTGGATTGCCGAGATGCGCGGTCATGGCTGCTCACCACGCAACCTGGAGTATGTGAGCAATCAATTATCTGACTATGCAAGCTATGACCTTCCAGCAATTGCAGCCTTTGTAGAGGAGCAATCGGGGTTGCCGGGTCACTGGATAGGGCACGGGCAGGGCGGGCTTGCGGTTATTTTGGGCGTGCTCAACGAATGGCTGACCGAGCGCTCAGTCAAGTCGCTGGGCTTGTTGGGCGTTGCCACGTCCGACCGTCTGTGGGGGCTGCTATCGTGGCGGGAAAAAATGCGCTCGACTATTTCCGGCCATGGAGTAGGCGTTGGTCCTGAGGATGAGCCAAAGGTGCTGCTAAAGGCACTTCAGGATGAGCGTGCACTGGGCAGTAGTCGCTCCGAGCGGGACCGGCTGCTAACGCGATTGTCTTCGCTCTCAATACCTGTACTGGGACTGGCAGCTGCCAATGACCCACTGGTGAGCGCTGAGGCGTGCCGAATGCTGTTTGACCGTTTCGGAGGGCAGTATAAGGATTTCATCTCTCTAGGTCAGCTTCTTTTCCGCGAAAACGGTATGAGTCATGCCTCGCCTTTCATGGCACGGGAAGCACATCGGCACTTTAGCGGGCTAATTTCAGAATGGCTGACCAGTATCGAAAAAGCTTCACAAAAGCAGGATGTTGCACCTAGTATCGAACTGACTGAATAGTAGCCCTGGATTCACTCAGGAGCCCAATGCGCAGCGGGCGATATCGTTAGGAGAGCCCATGTTCGTGCCGCTTGAAAGGTTATTGAATCTTGAGGAAGGATATCGTCAGCGCTTCCTGATCAAGGGGTTGCCAATCGTACTGATGGTCATCGAGGGCAAACATATCCTTTTTGAAGACAGGTGTCCCCATCAGGGCGCTTCACTGTTTCAGGGCGCCTTAACCTCGGACTCGATACGATGTCCCAGGCATGGCTTTGAGTTCGATGTGCACACAGGCAAGGCAGTCAACGCCAACTGTCCTGAGTTGAAATTGCTCAATCCTGCCTATGAGCGGGATCGTATCGGTATCGACCTTTAACGTCTCGAGAGAGGCCTCATATGCGCTACGTCACACCTGATCTCTGTGATGCCTATCCCGACCTGATACAAGTGGTAGAGCCATTGTTTAGTAATTTTGGTGGCTGCGACTCGTTTGGTGGGCAAATTGTCACCATCAAATGTTTTGAAGATAATTCGTATGTAAAGGAGCGGGTCGAGGAAGACGGTTCGGGAAAGGTCATGGTCGTGGACGGCGGTGGGTCCATGCGCTGTGCGCTTCTGGGCGATATGCTGGCTGAAAAAGCAGCAGCCAATGGATGGGCTGGTATCGTGATTTACGGATGCGTCCGGGATGTGGATGTGCTGGCTGAGACCAACCTAGGTATCCAAGCACTGGCTTCGCATCCCAGAAAATCCGAAAAGCGTGGAGTAGGGCAGCGCGATATACCCCTTGTGTTTGGCGGGGTCACTTTTGAAGTTGGCCATTATCTGTACGCTGATAACAACGGCATTATCGTCTCCTCGCAGCGGCTTGAGATGCCAGGCGAATGAAAGAGTAACGAGAATCTGGAATGCAGGATTACGAAAGCGGTAACGAACGCGGCCTCGTATATGGCTATGTATTGAATGGACGAGGTGGTGCCCGCCGGATTCAGCGCAACGAGCTCGATATTCTTGACCTGCAGCCCGACGAAACCCTGTGGTTGCATTGGGACCGAAGTGTACCTGAGGCCCAGCAGTGGCTTCGTCAGTCCAGCGGACTCAATGAGTTTGCCTGTGATCTTCTTCTGGAAGAGGCCACCCGTCCTCGTATCGTTCCCTTGATCGGCGAGAGCCTTCTCCTGTTTCTACGCGGCGTGAACCTGAACCCCAACGCTGTTCCCGAGGATATGGTATCGCTGCGTGTTTATGTGGATGCCCAGCGCGTTATTTCTCTTCGCTTGCGTCCCCTCAAGGCGGCAGCTGAAATCCAAGAGGATCTCGAGGAGGGAATAGGGGCTGAAAACACGCGGTCGCTTATCCTTCAACTGGCTACTTACATGACAAGCCGGGTCGATACGCTGGTCGTTGAGCTTGCTGAACAGCTCGATGAAATGGAGGAACGGGTAGAAGAAGATGAAACAAACCTGCCCGAGCACAGCCTGATCCTGGGTCTGCGCAAGCGCGTCGCTAGCCTCAAGCGTTATCTGGCTCCTCAGCGCGACATTTACTTCGATCTGTCGCGCCAGAAACCAGCCTGGCTGGTAGCCGGAGGAGAGGCCGAGTACTGGAGTGAGCTTCATAATAGCCTGACGCGGAATCTGGAGGAGCTTGAGCTTATGCGAGAGCGAGTCAGCTTCTTGCAGGAGGTCGAGCAGCGCAGTGTGGCTGAGCGGACCAATCGGACCATGTATCTGCTTGCCATCATTACCGGATTCTTCCTGCCCATGAGCTTTGTAACGGGTCTGCTTGGTATGAATGTGGGCGGCATTCCCGGGTCGACATTCTCGATGGGCTTTGTTGTGGCATGCGGTGCCATCCTGCTTATTGCTATCTTTCAGTGGTGGCTCTTCAGGCGGTTGCGGTGGTTGTAAGTGTGACTTGCTGTTTTGGACGACCGTCTAGCATGAAAGTGGCGAGGGGTGCGCTATGCCAGATCCTTTCGAAGAATCATTAAAAGATATGCTCAAGTCGGGAGCCGAGGCTCCGACGGATTACGACAGACTGGATCGCGTCCTGAAGACTGCCAATCGGCAGGTGGGTGCAGGTGATCTGTTCGGGCTGATGGGGCGTTGGGGATCCGCCGTCCTCATGGCTATCAATAATGGCTCGGGGCACGTCAAGCCTGTACGTGGTTCTTCTCGTAGCTCCCGTTCTTCTAACAAACAAGCCGAGTAATCATGGAATTTGATATCTGGACGCAAAGCCTCCTGTCCGCGATGACAACCCTATGGAGCAAGGTGGCAGGCTTCATTCCCAATCTTCTGGGGGCTTTGCTGGTTGTTATTCTCGGATTCTTTTTTGCGAAGCTGCTTGATCATCTTCTTTCCAGGCTCCTGGCCAAGCTAGGCCTGGACAGATTGATGACCGGGACTGGTCTTACCAAGATGTTGGCCCGGGTTGGGATCAAGATTCCTGTCAGTACATTGATCGGTCGCATCGTCTACTGGTTCATTCTGCTGGTTTTTCTGGTATCGGCTGCAGAGTCGCTTGGCCTGCAGCGCGTTTCGTCTACGCTTGATGTCATGGCCTTGTACTTGCCCAAAGTGTTTGGCGCTGCTCTGGTTCTAGTCATAGGCGTGCTGCTGGCGCAGCTGGTCAATGGAATCGTGCATGGCGCGGCTGAAGGTGTTGGGCTGGATTATTCCGCAGGCCTTGGGCGCGTTGCCCAGGCGCTGGTTATTATCATCAGCATTTCTGTAGCCATCGGCCAGCTTGAAATAAAGACTGAGCTACTCAATACCGTTATTGCAATCGTGTTGGCATCACTTGGTCTGGCAGCCGCACTGGCGTTGGGGTTGGGCAGTCGCGACCTGGTCGCTCAGATCCTGGCTGGAATCTATGTGCGAGAAATTTTCGAGGTCGGGCAATTCGTACAAATTGATGAGGTTGAAGGCGTTATCGAAGAGATCGGTACGGTGAAAACGTTGCTGCTTACCGCGGACGATGAATTGATATCGGTTTCAAACAAGCGCCTTCTTGATCAGCGTGTAAAGGCTCGCTAACAAGTGAAAAAGTTGCCGACAGCGAGCTGTGAGACGGATATCATGCCGCCCACTGAACGGCAGTCCGGCACCGTCCGCTTTGAACGAAACCTTGTCTACAGCCTATGACCCCCGCCAGCTCACTGATGAGGAGCTGGTTCAGCGCGCACATACCGAGTTGTTCCATGTGACGCGTGCCTACGAAGAACTGATGCGGCGGTATCAACGTACGCTGTTCAATGTATGCGCACGCTATCTGGGGAACGACCGAGATGCAGATGATGTCTGTCAGGAGGTCATGCTGAAGGTGCTGTATGGACTTAAGAACTTTGAGGGCAAGTCAAAGTTTAAGACCTGGCTCTATAGCATTACGTACAATGAGTGCATTACCCAATACCGGAAGGAGCGTCGTAAGCGTCGTCTGGTAGATGCTTTGAGTCTGGAGCCGATCGAAGAAGCTTCGGATGAAAAAGCGCCAAAGTTGGAAGAGCGGGGTGGTCTGGATCGCTGGCTAGCCCATGTGAATCAGATTGATCGAGAAATTCTGGTGTTACGCTTTGTGGCGGAGCTTGAGTTCCAGGAAATTGCAGACATCATGCACATGGGGCTCAGTGCGACCAAGATGCGTTATAAGCGGGCACTGGATAAGCTGCGTGACAAGTTCGCAGCAGAAGTTGAGGGCTAGGTAACACCATAGTCCACTGTTTTTTATGAACTTCTGAATAACTTGTTGTCAAAGCATCCGGAGATTGCCGGAACACTAATATCATTAAGATGGGGATACATAGGATGAAATTGAAGAGCACCTTAGGCGTCGTCATTGGCTCCCTGGTCGCCGCTTCTTCTCTGAGCGCCATGGCTCAGGGTCAAGGCGCAGTAGAGGGCGAGCTGTTTGGCAAGCGCTACTTCACCGACAGCCAGCGTGACATGAGCAATGCCAACCTGTATGGCGGTTCGGTGGGTTACTTCCTGACTGACGACGTCGAGCTGGCGCTGTCCTATGGTGAGTACCACGACGTACGTGGCGACCACGATGAAGGTCACAAAAAGATTCACGGTAGCCTGGCTGCCCTTGATGCCTACTACCACTGGGGTACTCCTGGTGTAGGTCTGCGTCCTTACGTTTCTGGCGGTTTCGCTCACCAGTCCCTGACTGATGCGCATGCTGACCATCACGGCCGCAACCACACTACGTTCGCAAACGTAGGTGCGGGCCTGAAGTACTACTTCACCGAGAACCTGTACGCTCGCGGTGGCCTGGAAGGCAACTACAACATCGATGATGACCAGGGTGAATGGTCTGCTGTCGTAGGTGTGGGTGTGAACTTCGGTGGTTCTTCCCGTCGTCAGGAAGCTGCACCAGCACCGGAGCCGGTTGCTGATGTGTGCACCGATTCTGACAACGATGGCGTTTGCGATAACGTCGACCAGTGCCCGAACACTCCGGCTAACGTAACTGTTGATGCCAACGGTTGCCCGGCTGTTGCAGAAGTTGTTCGCGTTGAGCTGGACGTGAAGTTCGACTTTGACAAGGCTGTTGTGAAGCCTGAGAGTTATGGCGATATCAAGAACCTGGCTGACTTCATGCAGCAGTATCCGCAGACTTCTACTACTGTAGAAGGTCACACTGACTCTGTTGGTACTGATGCTTACAACCAGCGTCTGTCTGAGCGTCGCGCAAACGCAGTTCGTAACGTTCTGGTTAACCAGTACGGTGTTTCTGGCAATCGCGTGAATGCTGTAGGTTACGGTGAGAGCCGTCCTGTAGCTGACAACTCCACTGAAGCTGGTCGTGCCGTTAACCGTCGCGTAGAAGCTGAAGTTGAAGCTCAAGCTAAGCAGTAATTAATTAGTTGCTGTCTAATAAAAAGCCCGCATCGTAAGATGCGGGCTTTTTAATTTGTGCTTGCTAAAGCAATAAAAAAGCCCCTTTCGGGGCTTTTTTATTAACGATTATTAATCGGATTAATATCGCGCTTGGTTGGGCCGGTATAAAGTTGGCGAGGACGACCAATCTTATAGGGGCCGGAAAGCATTTCTTGCCAGTGAGAGATCCAGCCTACTGTTCTGGCCAGGGCGAAGATCACAGTAAACATACTGGTGGGTATGCCGATTGCTTTTAGGATAATGCCTGAATAGAAGTCGACGTTGGGGTAAAGATTTCTTTCAATGAAGTAAGGATCTTTGCGCGCAAGTTCCTCCAATTGCATAGCAAGTTCAAGCTGAGGATCATTAATGCCAAGTTCGGCAAGAACTTCATCGCATGTCTGTTTCATAACTTTGGCGCGAGGGTCAAAGTTCTTGTAAACACGATGGCCAAAGCCCATTAGCTTGAATGGATCGTTCTTATCCTTGGCCTTGGCGACGAACTTATCAATATTGCTGACATCGCCAATCTCATCCAGCATTCGCAATACTGCTTCGTTTGCTCCGCCGTGAGCGGGGCCCCAAAGCGCTGCAATGCCGGCTGCAATGCAGGCGAATGGGTTTGCACCCGAGGAGCCTGCCAGCCGAACTGTCGAGGTGGAGGCGTTTTGCTCGTGGTCGGCATGCAGAATAAAGATTTTGTCCATTGCCTTTGCGAGAACCGGGCTGACCGGCTTAATTTCGCAGGGTGTATTGAACATCATATGAAGGAAGTTTTCTGCGTATCCCAGGCGATTATCGGGATACATCATTGGCTGACCCATGGAGTACTTGTAAACCATGGCGGCCAGGGTTGGCATCTTGGCAATCAGGCGCATGGCCGAAATTTCACGATGATGCGGGTCCTGGATATCCAGGGAGTCATGATAGAAAGCGGAAAGTGCGCCCACTACGCCACACATGATGGCCATTGGGTGAGCGTCACGACGAAAGCCATTGAAGAACGTCTTGAGCTGTTCATGAACCATGGTGTGGTTCTTGATGATGCTTACAAAGTTCTGCTTTTGTTCTTCGTTAGGCAATTCACCTTTTAGTAAAAGGTAACAAGTCTCAAGGTAATCGGACTTTTCTGCCAGTTGTTCAATGGGATAGCCGCGGTGCAAGAGGATCCCATTATCACCATCGATGTAGGTGATTTTCGATTCACAGGAGGCCGTCGACATAAAGCCTGGATCGAACGTGAAAACGCCAGCATTCGTAAGATTACGAACATCGACCACATCAGGTCCGAGGGTTCCAGACATTACGGGCAGCTGTACCGGGTCTGCGCCCTCAATGATTAGCTGCGCTTTCTTGTCAGCCATTAAGGCCTCCTTATTTATGCTTGAAATCATTTATACAACCCCCACGCAGGGCCAGGGCCACTATAGAGGCAATCATTTGAAAGTCAATTTACGAACATATTGCGCCAATTATTACTTAGGTTTCAAACGTGCTCATAACTTACACTATTGAGCGCCGTTTAGGGCAGCGACATTAGTCTATTTGTATGGAATTGGTGCGTTGTCATGAGCAGCCTAACTGTCTATACTTCATGGCCGACCGCCTCAGGCTGTGTGCCTCTCCAGCGCGGTTGTCAATCCAGTAATGGATGTCTATTAAAGCAATTCCCAATAACTAGCCCGGCAACTTTGGGCTCTCAGTGTGAAAGAAGCCGTGAATAGTAAACGACCTGTAAATCTAGACCTCAGGACCATAAAACTCCCTATCACAGCTTACACCTCGATCCTTCACCGAATTTCCGGCGTTATCCTCTTCATCGGCCTTGCTGCGCTGCTTTATGGGCTCGACCTGTCGCTGAGTTCTGAGGATGGATTTGCTCGTGTGAAAGCGTTCCTGGCGTATCCGTTGGTCAAGCTCGTGATCTGGGCCGTGTTGTCCGCATTGCTGTACCACCTAGTAGCAGGCGTGCGCCATTTGATTATGGACATGGGTGCCGGTGAAACATTGCAAGGCGGCAAATTGGGCTCTCAGATCGTATTGATTGTATCTGCGGTGCTGATCGTTCTGGTGGGGGTCTGGATATGGTAACTAGCGTCACTAACTTCTCGCGCTCAGGTCTCTATGACTGGATGGCTCAGCGCGTATCCGCAGTAATTCTTGCGATTTATACGCTTTTCTTACTTGGATATGTCGTGCTTCACCCCGATATGTCGTTTGAGCAGTGGCATGGGCTGTATAGCAACGGCTGGATGCGAATCTTCAGCTTGCTCGCCTTGGTTTCGGTTGGGGTTCATGCCTGGGTAGGCATGTGGACCATCTCTACCGATTATCTGACCCCTATGGCCTTGGGTAAGGGCGCCACGACAGTGCGTTTCCTGTTCCAGGCTGTGTGTGGTGTTGCCATGTTCGCCTTCTTTGTGTGGGGCGTACAGATTCTTTGGGGTGTGTGAGTCATGTCCAGTATTCGTACTCTTTCTTTTGACGCCATCATCGTAGGTGGCGGCGGCGCAGGCATGCGTGCAGCGCTGCAGTTGGCCCAGTCAGGTCACAAGACAGCTGTTGTTACTAAGGTTTTCCCTACTCGTTCCCATACCGTATCCGCTCAGGGCGGTATTACCTGTGCCATCGCATCGGCTGACCCGAATGACGATTGGCGCTGGCATATGTACGACACTGTAAAGGGGTCGGACTACATTGGCGACCAAGATGCCATCGAGTACATGTGCTCTGTGGGTCCCGAAGCGGTTTTCGAACTGGAACACATGGGCCTCCCGTTCTCCCGTACTGAAACAGGCCGTATCTATCAGCGCCCATTCGGTGGGCAGTCCAAGGACTATGGTAAGGGCGGCCAGGCGGCGCGTACGTGTGCTGCGGCTGACCGTACCGGTCATGCGCTGTTGCATACCCTTTATCAAAACAATCTGAAGAACAATACCGTCTTCTTGAATGAGTGGTATGCAGTCGATCTGGTAAAAAACCAGGATGGATCCATCGTTGGGATCATTGCAGTTTGCATCGAAACGGGTGAGACCGTTTACATTCGTTCGAAAGCCACTGTTCTGGCCACCGGCGGTGCTGGACGTATTTACGCTTCTACTACCAACGCGCTGATCAATACCGGCGATGGTATCGGTATGGCATTGCGTGCAGGTGTGCCTGTTCAAGACATTGAAATGTGGCAGTTCCACCCAACCGGTATTGCCGGTGCGGGCGTGCTGGTAACCGAAGGTTGCCGTGGTGAGGGTGGTTACCTCATCAACAAGCATGGCGAGCGCTTCATGGAGCGTTATGCGCCTAATGCCAAAGACCTGGCTGGACGAGACGTTGTTGCTCGGTCCATGATCAAAGAGATCATTGCAGGCAACGGCTGTGGCCCAGACGCCGATCATGTATTGTTGAAGCTGGATCACCTGGGTGAAGAAGTACTTCACGGTCGTTTGCCAGGCATTTGCGAGCTGTCCAAAACATTCGCGCATGTTGATCCGGTCAAGGCACCTATTCCTGTTATTCCGACCTGCCATTACATGATGGGTGGTATCGCTACCAATATTCATGGACAAGCAATCACTCAGGATACCGACGGCAATGATAAGATCATTGAAGGGCTTTTCGCCGTGGGCGAGGTAGCCTGTGTGTCGGTTCATGGTGCAAACCGTCTGGGTGGTAACTCTCTGCTTGACCTTGTTGTCTTTGGTCGCGCAGCGGGTCTGCATTTGGAAAAAGCATTGAAGGAAGGTGTTGAGCATCGCGACGCCAGCGCCAGTGATATCGAGCACTCCCTGGCTCGCATTTCTGGTGTCAACGAACGCAGCACTGGAGAAGACGTAGCGCCTCTGCGCAAAGAGCTTCAGAGCTGCATGCAGAACTACTTCGGTGTATTCCGTACGGGCGAATACATGCAGAAGGGTATCGCACAGCTTTCCGAGCTGCGCGAGCGAATCGCCAACGTGAAGATTGCAGACAAGAGCCAGGCATTCAACACGGCCCGTATCGAGGCACTCGAGCTACAGAACCTTTTGGAAGTTGCTGAAGCCACTGCTATTGCAGCGGAAACCCGCAAGGAAAGTCGTGGAGCGCATGCTCGCGAAGATTTTGAAGAGCGGGACGACGAGAACTGGCTCTGCCATACCTTGTACTTCCCAGAAGACAAGCGTGTTACCAAGCGCGCTGTCAATTTCTCTCCGAAGACAGTTCCTACGTTCGAACCTAAAGTTCGTACATACTGAGGTTTGCCGTTATGTTGCAAGTCAGTGTTTACCGCTACAACCCTGAAAAGGATGAACTTCCTTTCATGCAGGAATTTCAGATCGAGACCGGTGGTAAGGATCTGATGGTTCTTGACATCCTGGCCTTGATCAAAGAACAGGATGTTACGTTCTCTTACCGTCGCTCTTGCCGCGAGGGTGTTTGCGGCTCCGATGGTATGAACATCAATGGCCAGAATGGCTTGGCATGTATTACACCGCTTTCAAGCGTTGTAAAAGGTAACAAGCTGGTTGTTCGTCCTTTACCGGGTCTGCCTGTCATCCGTGACCTCGTGGTCGATATGAGCATCTTCTATAAGCAGTACGAGAAGGTGCAGCCCTATCTGCAAAACGAGACGCCTGCGCCAGCTATCGAGCGGCTGCAAACACCTGAAGAGCGCGAAAAGCTTGATGGCTTGTACGAGTGCATCCTGTGCGCCTGCTGCTCTACGTCTTGCCCGTCGTTCTGGTGGAACCCTGACAAGTTCCTGGGCCCTGCTGCGCTGCTGCAAGCCTATCGTTTCCTGGCTGACAGCCGTGATACGCATACTCAGGAGCGTCTTGCTGCCATGGACGATCCCTTCAGTGTCTTCCGTTGCCGTTCGATCATGAACTGCGTGACGGTATGTCCGAAGGGGTTGAACCCAACGAAAGCAATTGGTCATGTGCGTAGCATGCTGCTTCAGAGCGGTACTTAATTAGCGATTTGCACCGACAAAGGAACAGAATCCTTTGTCGGTGCTCTAAAGCGACCTGCAAGGCGTAGGCTCTGCCGGTTGATTGAATACATATTAGGGGCAACCGGGCTGGTGCCCGGACATCAATGAATGCTGTATAGCTTTCTGGCGCGCAGTATGACTCGATGGTGTTGTCCCTGACCGAGGGGTGACTTAAATGCACGAAAGCGTTATGCAGCGGATGTGGGAAAGCGCTCACCTATCAGGTGGGAATGCCTCCTATGTCGAAGAGCTCTATGAGCTCTATCTGCACGATCCCAATGCCGTTCCTGAGGAATGGCGCTCTTATTTCCAGAAGCTTCCTGCAGATGGAAATTTCTCCCCTGACGTATCGCACTCAGCGATCCGTGATCACTTCGTTCTCCTGGCAAAAAATCAACGCCGTGCCCAGCCTGTCTCAGCAGGTACAGTTAGCAGTGAGCATGAGAAGAAGCAGGTCGAAGTTCTGCGCCTTATTCAGGCTTATCGTATGCGCGGCCATCAGGCTGCGAGTCTGGATCCGCTGGGGTTGTGGCAGCGTCAAGCGCCTGCCGACCTGTCACTCAATCACTACGGGTTGACTGACGCAGATCTCGATACGACCTTCCGCACCGGCGAGTTGTACTTCGGCAAAGAAGAGGCAACTCTGCGGGAAATACGGGATGCTCTGCAAGAGACATATTGCCGCACTGTCGGTGCGGAGTTCATGCATATTGTCGATTCCGAGGAGCGCCGCTGGTTCCTGCAGCGTCTGGAAAGTGTCCGTGGGCGTCCTCAGTATTCCGCCGAAGCCAAGACACATCTGCTCGAACGCCTAACGGCCGCAGAGGGTTTGGAAAAGTATCTGGGTACCAAGTATCCAGGCACCAAGCGCTTTGGCTTGGAAGGTGGAGAAAGCCTCATTCCGCTGATCGACGAAATCATTCAGCGCTCCGGCTCCTATGGCGCCCAAGAGATCGTAATCGGTATGGCCCACCGTGGCCGCTTGAACGTACTGGTTAACACGCTAGGCAAGAATCCTCGCGATCTTTTCGATGAGTTCGAAGGCAAGAAAATCGTTGAGCTGGGCTCCGGTGATGTGAAGTACCACCAGGGTTTCTCCTCCAACGTAATGACTGAAGGTGGAGAAGTTCACCTGGCGCTCGCCTTTAACCCGTCACACCTGGAAATCGTTTCTCCAGTGGTGGAAGGATCGGTACGCGCACGTCAGGATCGTCGTAGCGACAAATCCGGCGACAAGGTCGTTCCGATTTCCATTCATGGTGATGCGGCCTTTGCAGGGCAGGGCGTAGTGATGGAAACCCTGCAGATGTCCCAGACCCGGGCTTACAAGACCGGTGGCACGCTGCATATCATCATCAACAACCAAGTCGGCTTTACCACAAACCGCCAGGAAGATGCCCGTTCCACCGAGTATGCAACTGATGTTGCCAAAATGGTGCAGGCGCCTATCTTCCACGTGAATGGTGATGATCCGGAAGCGGTTCTCTTCGTGACACAGCTGGCGGTCGACTACCGCATGCATTTCAAGCGTGACGTAGTCATTGACCTCGTTTGCTATCGTCGTCGTGGCCATAACGAAGCTGACGAACCCAGTGGTACTCAGCCGCTGATGTATCAGCAAATCACCAAGCAGCGCACCACACGTGACCTTTATGCGGATGCGTTGGTACAGGCCGGTGTGATGAGCGCCGAGCAGGTACAGGCTCAGTTCGAAAACTATCGTAGTGCCTTGGACGAAGGGCGCCATGTGGTGGCTAGCCTGGTCAAGGAGCCGAACAAAGGCTTGTTCGTTGACTGGCGCCCTTACCTGGGACATGCCTGGACCGCACGTCACGACACTCGATTTGACCTGAAGACATTGCAGGAGCTATCCAACAAGTTGCTGCAGCTGCCGGAAGGCCTGGTTGTACAGCGTCAGGTTGGCAAAATCCTCGAAGATCGCCAGAAGATGAGTGCTGGTGGGCTCCCGATCAACTGGGGCTACGCGGAAACCATGGCCTATGCCACGTTGCTGCATGAGGGCCATCCGGTTCGTATTACTGGTCAGGATGTTGGCCGTGGTACGTTCTCGCATCGCCATGCTGTGCTTCATAACCAGAAGGATGGCGTGCCTTATGTTCCGCTGCAACATCTGAGCGAAGATCAGCCAAGTTTCGAGATCTACGATTCCTTGCTGTCCGAGGAAGCTGTACTGGCGTTTGAGTACGGCTATGCCACGACGACACCAAATGCTCTGGTGATCTGGGAAGCGCAGTTTGGTGATTTCGCCAACGGCGCGCAGGTTGTCATCGATCAGTTTATTACCAGTGGCGAAATCAAGTGGGGCCGCTTGTGTGGCCTGACTATGCTGCTGCCTCATGGTTATGAAGGACAGGGCCCCGAGCATTCCTCTGCTCGTCTGGAGCGCTACCTGCAACTGTGTGCCGAGCAGAACATCCAGGTATGCGTACCGACCACGCCCGCTCAGATCTACCATCTGTTGCGTCGCCAGGTTATTCGTCCGCTGCGTAAGCCACTTGTGGTTCTAACACCCAAGTCGCTTCTGCGTCACAAGCTTGCTATTTCCACACTGGAAGATTTGGCTGAAGGCTCGTTCCAGACTGTTATACCGGAAATCGATGCGATCGATCCGCAAAAGGTAACCCGTCTGGTCATGTGTAGCGGCAAGGTCTATTACGACCTGCTTGAGAAGCGCCGTACCGAAGGTCGTGAAGATACAGCGATCGTACGCATCGAACAGCTTTATCCGTTCCCTGAGGATGACCTGACAGAAGTCATGTCTGCCTACAGCAATCTGACGGATATTGTTTGGTGTCAGGAAGAGCCTATGAACCAGGGTGCCTGGTATTGCAGTCAGCATCATATGCGTCGCGTCATTTCAGCGCTCAAGCCTGAGATTGGCCTTAAGTACGCAGGACGTGATGCCTCCGCTGCGCCGGCAGTTGGTTACGCTTCGATGCATGCCGAGCAGCAGGAAAAACTGCTGAACGATGCTTTTAATGGTTAACGCGTGCGCATAAAACGAATTAAGGAATCCAATAGAATGGCTATCGAGATCAAAGCCCCAACATTTCCAGAGTCGGTTGCAGATGGCACCGTCGCTACTTGGCACAAGAAGCCTGGTGAAGCCGTAAAGCGGGACGAACTGCTGGTCGATATCGAAACTGACAAGGTTGTCCTGGAAGTTGTGGCTCCCGCTGACGGTGTGTTGGCCGAAGTCTTGAAAAACGAAGGCGACACCGTGCTGAGCGAAGAAGTCATTGCACGCGTGGAGGAGGGTGCTGCAGCTGCTGCGCCAGCCGCTAGTGCTCCGGCCGTAGCGTCATCTGCTGCGCCTGCTGCTGCAGCTCAGGATGAAGAGGATCCGATTCTGGCGCCAGCCGCTCGTAAGCTGGCAGAAGAAAATGGTCTGGATCCAGCCAGCATCAAGGGCACCGGAAAAGGCGGTCGCGTAACCAAGGAAGACGTTGTAGCCGCTATCGAAGCCAAGAAAGCTGCGCCTTCCGCTCCGGCAGCCAAGCCGGCTGCAGCGGCTGCGCCGGCACAGACCTTTGCTGCAGGCGATCGCGTCGAGAAGCGTGTACCGATGACACGTCTGCGTGCCAAGGTCGCCGAGCGTTTGGTCGAGGCTCAGTCAAGCATGGCCATGTTGACTACATTCAATGAAGTCAACATGAAGCCGATCATGGAGCTACGCGCCAAGTACAAGGACATGTTTGAGAAGAAGCACAATGGCGTACGCCTTGGCTTCATGTCTTTCTTTGTTAAGGCGGCGACCGAGGCTCTCAAGCGTCAGCCAGGCGTCAACGCCTCTATCGATGGTAGCGACATCGTTTACCACGGTTATCAGGACATTGGTGTTGCGGTTTCCAGTGATCGTGGCCTGGTTGTTCCGGTGCTGCGCAATGCCGAGCTCATGAGCCTGGCTGAAGTCGAGGGTACCATTGCTGATTTCGGCAAGAAGGCGAAAGCCGGCAAGTTGACCATGGAAGACATGCAGGGCGGTACTTTTACCATCTCCAACGGTGGTGTTTTTGGCTCGTTGCTATCCACTCCGATCGTTAACCCGCCGCAGACTGCCATCCTTGGCATGCACAAGATCCAGGAACGGCCTATGGCAGTGAATGGTCAGGTTGTCATTCTGCCGATGATGTACCTTGCTCTGTCCTATGATCACCGTCTGATCGACGGTAAGGAAGCTGTAACCTTCCTGGTCACCATGAAGGATCTGCTGGAAGACCCGGCCCGTCTGCTGCTGGATATCTAATCTGGTCCATATATAGAGACGGCTTCGTAAGAAGCCGTCCGGTTTATCGAAATAGGATGAAACTTATGAGCGAAAAATTCGACGTAGTCGTGATCGGTGCCGGCCCTGGCGGCTATGTGGCTGCCATCCGTGCTGCGCAGCTCGGCCTGAAAACTGCCTGTATCGAGCGATACAAGGGTAAGGAAGGCAAGGTCTCCCTGGGTGGTACCTGCTTGAACGTAGGTTGCATTCCTTCCAAGGCGCTGCTGGATAGCTCTTACAAGTTTCATGAAGCGCATGAAGGCTTCAAGGTTCACGGCATCGATGCACCCAACGTGACTATCGATGTACCTGCCATGATCGGTCGTAAGGATCAGATCGTTAAGAACCTGACAGGTGGTATCGGCACGCTATTCAAGGCCAACGGTGTAACGCTGTTGGAAGGACATGGCAAGCTGCTAGCCAACAAGCAGGTTGAAGTGACAGGTCTGGACGGTCAGACTCAAGTTGTCGAAGCGACAAATGTCATCCTGGCTTCGGGCTCGCGTCCGATCGAAATTCCGCCGGCTCCGCTTGTTGAAGGCATTGTTGTTGACTCCACGGGTGCTCTTGACTTCACTGAAGTTCCGAAGCGTCTGGGCGTTATTGGTGCAGGCGTTATTGGTCTGGAACTGGGCTCGGTATGGGCTCGTCTGGGGGCCGAAGTAACTGTTCTGGAAGCGCTGGACAAATTCCTGCCGGCTGCCGATGAGCAGATTGCGAAGGAAGGCCTGAAGATTCTAACCAAGCAAGGTCTGAACGTTCGTCTGGGTACACGTGTAACCGGTTCGGAAGTCAACGGAAACGAAGTGACCGTGACCTTTACCGACTCTACCGGTGAGCAGAAGCAGACGTTCGACAAGCTGATCGTAGCCGTAGGCCGTCGTCCCGTGACGACCGATCTGCTGGCTTCTGATTGCGGCGTGGAGAGCGATGAGCGCGGATACATCTATGTTGATGACTATTGCGCTACCAGCGTACCCGGCGTTTACGCAATCGGTGACTGTGTACGCGGCCTGATGCTGGCTCACAAAGCTTCCGAAGAAGGTGTCATGGTGGCCGAGCGTATCGCAGGTCACAAGGCTCAGATGAACTATGATCTGATTCCTTCGGTTATCTATACCCATCCGGAAATGGCATGGGTCGGCAAAACCGAGCAGGCTTTGAAGGCTGAAGGCGTTGAAGTGAATGTCGGCACCTTCCCGTTTGCTGCAAGTGGCCGAGCCATGGCGGCCAACGATACGGCTGGCCTGGTCAAGGTAATTGCCGACGCCAAGACCGATCGCGTTCTAGGTGTTCATATTATTGGCCCAAGTGCAGCGGATCTGGTTCAGCAAGGCGCCATCGCCATGGAATTCGGCACCAGTGCCGAAGACCTGGGCATGATGGTGTTCTCGCACCCAACACTGTCTGAAGCGCTGCATGAAGCGGCCCTGGCAGTGAATGGCCATGCCATTCATATTGCCAACCGCAAGAAGCGTTAAGACGGTAGACCAACGGTGAGCAGCCCGCCGCTACTCCAGGGGAGGGCCGCAGGAACGCTCACCGGACTGCCAGAGGGCAGTTACAGGTGGCGCGGCGCCAGTGAGCGCAGCGCCGAAAATGCGCAATACCTAACGAAGACGGTAGATAAGCATGAATCTCCACGAGTATCAGGGTAAGCAGCTGTTCGCTGAGTACGGCCTGCCTGTATCCAAGGGCTTCGCTGTAGACACCCCGGAAGAAGCGGCGGAAGCCTGCGACAAAATCGGCGGCAGCGAGTGGGTCGTTAAAGCACAAGTTCATGCGGGTGGCCGTGGTAAAGCCGGCGGTGTGAAGCTGGTCAAGAGCCGTGAAGACGCCAAGGCGTTTGCTCAAAACTGGCTAGGCAAAAATCTGGTGACCTACCAGACTGATGCTAATGGTCAGCCGGTTAGCAAGATCCTGGTTGAGTCCTGCACGGACATCGACAAGGAACTGTACCTCGGTGCGGTCGTTGACCGCTCCAGCCGCCGTATCGTTTTCATGGCCTCCACCGAAGGTGGCGTGGACATCGAAAAAGTTGCGCACGACACGCCTGAGAAAATTCTGAAGGCAACCGTTGATCCTCTGGTAGGTGCTCAGCCTTATCAAGGCCGTGAGCTGGCCTTTCAGCTAGGCCTGACTGGTAACCAGATCAAGCAGTTCACCCAAATTTTTGTTGGTCTGGCTAAGTTGTTCCAGGATTATGACCTGGCGCTGCTGGAAGTGAACCCGCTGGTCATCAAGAAAGATGGCGACCTTCACTGCCTGGATGCCAAGATCAATATCGACAGCAACGCCATGTATCGTCAGCCCAAGCTGCGTGCAATGCATGATCCATCCCAGGATGATGCTCGTGAAGCCCATGCGCAGAAGTGGGAACTGAACTACGTTGCACTTGAAGGTAACATTGGCTGCATGGTTAATGGTGCAGGTCTGGCCATGGGTACCATGGACATCGTTAACCTGCATGGCGGCAAGCCGGCCAACTTCCTGGACGTAGGCGGTGGCGCGACCAAAGAGCGCGTAACCGAAGCGTTCAAGATCATTCTGTCCGACAGCAATGTTAAAGCCGTACTGGTTAATATCTTCGGCGGTATTGTTCGTTGCGACATGATTGCTGAAGGCATCATCGGCGCAGTGAAAGAAGTCGGCGTGAAGGTTCCCGTCGTTGTGCGCCTGGAAGGCAACAACGCTGAGTTGGGTGCCAAGGTCCTGGCCGAAAGCGGTCTGAACATCATCGCGGCAACTAGCCTGACCGACGCTGCCCAGCAGGTCGTCAAGGCCGCGGAGGGTAAGTAATGAGCGTCCTGATTAATAAAGACACCAAAGTTATCTGCCAGGGCTTTACCGGTAGCCAAGGTACTTTCCACTCCGAGCAAGCTATCGCCTACGGCACCAAGATGGTTGGCGGTGTAACGCCAGGCAAGGGTGGTACTACTCACCTGGGTCTGCCCGTATTCAATACGGTTAAGGAAGCAGTAGAAGCGACCGGCGCCGAGGCTTCGGTCATCTATGTTCCGGCTCCTTTCTGTAAGGACTCCATTCTTGAAGCCGCGTTTGGTGGTATCAAGCTGATCGTTTGCATCACCGAAGGCATTCCTACGCTGGATATGCTGGATGCCAAGGTCAAGTGCGATGAGTTGGGCGTACGCCTGATTGGTCCAAACTGCCCAGGCGTAATCACACCCGGCGAATGCAAGATCGGCATCATGCCTGGTCACATTCATTTGCCAGGTAAGGTCGGCATTGTTTCCCGTTCCGGTACGCTGACGTACGAAGCGGTCAAGCAAACCACTGACGCAGGTTTCGGCCAATCCACATGTGTGGGTATTGGCGGTGACCCGATTCCGGGTTCCAACTTCATCGATATTCTGAAGCTGTTCCAGGAAGATCCCCAGACCGAAGCGATCGTCATGATCGGTGAGATCGGTGGTTCTGCCGAAGAAGAGGCTGCAGCCTTCATCAAGGCCAATGTGACCAAGCCTGTTGTGTCCTACATTGCCGGTGTTACTGCACCTCCTGGCAAGCGTATGGGTCATGCGGGCGCAATCATCTCTGGCGGCAAAGGTACTGCTGACGAGAAGTTCGCTGCGCTGCAAGACGCAGGCGTCAAGACCGTACGTTCCCTGGCTGATATCGGCAAGGCCCTGGCCGAGCTGACTGGTTGGGAAGTCAAGAAGGCGTAAGCCTTACCTTGATGCAAAGGCCACCTTTAAGGTGGCCTTTGTTTTTATAGGGCTGATAAATTTTTAGTTCTGTAAATCGCTGATCGATCGACAATACTGCTACAGAGGGCCTGATTTCGGCCCGTTTAGTCGGGTTGTAAGACGTTTTTGCTGCCTTTGTCTGCAGATTTCGTTAGGATGTGCACCCTTCACAGCCACCGTCTCCAAAAGAGTAGGGTAGCCATTAGTGGTCCGCTTTAGCCAAGCGGGCGTCGTTCCTAATAAGCAACGGGAACCCTTCGCGATCAATCTGTCTGAATCCGGTATTCCCTTAAATGAAATCTCTGAAAGGCCAGGATATCCTGGCGCTTGGCTTTATGACCTTCGCTCTCTTTGTAGGCGCGGGTAACATCATTTTCCCTCCGATTGTAGGCTTGCAAGCCGGTCCACACGTTTGGGCTGCGGCTATTGGCTTCCTTATTACAGCGGTAGGCTTGCCTGTACTAACAGTGGTTGCCTTAGCTCGTGTAGGCGGCGCCATGAATGCGCTGAGCTCACCAATCGGACGGGTAGCCGGTGGCCTGTTGGCAGCGGTCTGCTATTTATCAGTCGGTCCGCTGTTTGCCACCCCACGTACTGCAACTGTCTCATTCGAGGTTGGGCTTGCGCCCCTTACAGGTGGTGGGGCGCTACCGCTGTTTCTCTACAGCCTTGTCTATTTCTGTGTTGTATTGCTGGTATCGCTTTATCCAGGTCGGTTGTTGGATACGGTGGGCCGTTTCCTGGCGCCGTTGAAAATCCTGGCGCTTGCCATTCTGGGGGCGGCGGCATTCCTATGGCCTGCCGGCGGGACGGGCGAGTCCGTCAAAGCTTATCAGGCACAGGCGTTTTCCCAAGGTTTCATTAATGGTTATCTGACCATGGATACGTTGGGCGCTCTGGTGTTTGGCATCGTCATTGTAAATGCGATCAAGGCGCGTGGCATAGAATCAGCAACACTGATTACGCGCTACGCTGTTATTGCAGGACTGATTGCAGGTGTTGGGTTGGCTCTGGTTTACATCAGCCTGTTCCAGTTGGGCTCTACTAGCCATTCATTGGTGCCAGCGGCCACTAATGGGGCAGAGGTGCTTCATGCCTATGTACAGCATACGTTTGGTGAACCTGGCAGTATTTTCCTTGCCTGTCTGATTTCGCTTGCCTGTCTGGTCACTGCGGTTGGATTGACCTGCGCCTGTGCAGAATACTTTAGTGAAGCCCTGCATCTGCCTTACAAAGTTCTGGTTGTTGCACTGGCACTTTTTTCTCTACTCGTTTCGAATCTGGGTTTGACTCATCTGATTCAAATATCCGTACCCGTGCTGACGGCTATTTATCCACCGTGCATTGTCTTGGTTGTGCTTAGCTTCTGCTCCAGACTGTGGCATTCATCCTCGCGCGTTGTAGCCCCTGTCATGCTGGTTGCGTTTCTGTTCGGCATTGTAGATGGCATAAAGGCGGCAGGTTTTGATGTCAGCTGGATTACATGGCTGGAAGCCAAGCTTCCGCTGGTAGATCAAGGGCTGGCGTGGCTCATTCCATCGGTTGTAGTGGGTGTATTGGCTACGCTCTGGGATAGACAGCAAGGCCAGCCACAGGCCGTGCGAGCTTCATAAGAGCTTTTTCCCGGTAATAAAAAAGCCCGCTATTGCGGGCTTTTTTATTACAAGCTTACTGCTGCTTGGTGTTCGGATCACCGCCTTGCAGAGGCTGATCCGGATTTCCCTGAGGAGAAGTATTGGTGCCGGTATCCTGAGCTTCTTTAGCTTGCTCTTGGGCGGCCTCAGTACGCTCTTGAGCAGCCTGATTGCTTTCCTTGGCTGCTTCATTCATGTGGTCTTGAGCTTTCTGCTCGGATTGCTGTGCGTCTTGTGCCTTTTCTTCGGAAGGCTTGTCACAGGCAGCTAAGCCAAGGGCTGCAGCAAGCAGCAGGGCGTAAGCGAAAGGTTTTTGCATGGTCTTCTCCTTGTTTAATTCACGGCAGCACTTCGAGCATACGTATACAGCGAAGTTCCGCGTAGACCTTCTTAGCGTCTATGGCGGTATGCGAGCCTAACAGGTACGGCTGCCAGACCTATTGGCAGCAATCATGGCCAGGTAGTTCCTAACATTTGATTAAATGGCCCGGATATGAGACCTGCAATCCGTTTTGGGTTGAAAAATAAGGACTTGCCCCCATTTTGCGTCCATCACCGCTATCGCGGCTCAACCGTCATCTGTGGAGTTCGTAACCATGAGTGTGGAGACTCAGAAAGAAACATTAGGTTTTCAGACTGAAGTGAAGCAGCTGCTTCATCTCATGATTCATTCTCTGTATTCCAACAAGGAAATTTTTCTTCGGGAGTTGGTTTCCAACGCATCCGATGCGGCGGACAAGCTCCGCTTTGAGGCCCTGGCCAAGCCGGAGCTGCTTGAGGGCGGCGACGCGCTCAAGATCCGTATCAGCTACGACAAGGATGCACGCACTGTCACGATAGAGGACAACGGCATCGGCATGAGCCGTGAGGATGTCGTTACGCATCTGGGAACTATTGCCAAATCAGGCACCGCTGATTTCCTTAAGAACCTGTCGGGCGACCAGCGCAAGGACTCCCACTTGATCGGCCAGTTTGGGGTCGGTTTTTATAGTGCCTTTATCGTAGCGGACAAAGTGGATGTCTTTACACGCCGTGCTGGACAGCCTGCTGCGGAAGGGGTCCACTGGAGTTCGAAAGGCGAAGGCGAGTTCGATGTTGAAACCATCGAAAAACCTGAGCGTGGTACTCGCATCGTTCTGCATCTGAAAACAGGCGAAGAAGAGTTCGCTGACGGCTGGCGTCTGCGTAATATCATCAAGAAGTATTCTGATCACATTGCACTGCCGATCGAGCTGCCAAAAGAGCATCACGGAGAGGACACACCCTCAGAGCAGGAGTGGGAAACGGTCAATCGGGCCAGCGCGTTGTGGACACGGCCGCGTACTGAAGTCAAGGATGAGGAATACCAGGAGTTTTACAAGCACGTCTCCCATGATTTCGAGAACCCTCTGACCTGGAGTCACAATAAGGTAGAGGGCAAGCTTGAATACACCTCGCTACTTTATGTGCCTGCACGCGCGCCCTTTGATCTGTACCAGCGTGAAGCGCCGCGTGGATTGAAGCTTTATGTGCAGCGTGTATTCATTATGGATCAGGCTGACGAGTTCCTGCCCCTTTACCTGCGCTTCATCAAGGGTGTGGTGGATTCCAACGATCTCTCGCTTAACGTCTCTCGTGAGATTCTTCAGAAGGATCCGGTCATCGACTCCATGAAGTCGGCGTTGACCAAGCGGGTCCTGGATATGTTGGAAAAGCTGGCCAAAAACGAGCCGGAGCAATACAAGCAGTTCTGGAGTGCTTTTGGACAGGTTCTGAAAGAAGGGCCGGCGGAGGACTTTGCCAATCGTGAAAAGATTGCCGGCTTGCTGCGTTTTGCATCGACTCATGGAGATGCGGGTGAACAGGACGTTGCGCTCGCTGACTACATTGGTCGCATGAAGGAAGGGCAAGACAAGATCTACTACCTGACAGGCGAAAGCTACAATCAGGTGAAGAGCAGTCCACACCTGGAAGTTTTCCGTAAGAAGGGTATCGAAGTCCTTCTGCTAACGGATCGCATCGATGAGTGGCTGATGAGCTACCTGACTGAGTTCGATGGTAAGGCATTCATTGATGTTGCTCGTGGCGATCTGGACTTGGGCAAGCTTGATTCCGAAGAGGACAAGAAGGCTCAGGAAGAAATAGCCAAGGCCAAAGAAGATCTTGTTGGTCGCATCAAGAAGGCACTGGATAACGAGGTCAGCGAAGTGCGGGTTTCTCATCGCCTGACAGACTCACCGGCTATTCTGGCAATCGGCGAACAGGACCTGGGTCTGCAGATGCGTCGCATCCTTGAGGCGAGCGGCCAGAAGGCCCCTGAATCCAAGCCGATTTTTGAAATCAATCCACAGCATCCTTTGATTGAAAAGCTGGACATGGAGCAGGATGAAGACCGCTTCGTAGATTTAGCTCATGTCTTGTTCGATCAGGCAGCTCTCGCTGCAGGTGATAGTCTCAAGGATCCGGCTGCGTACGTGCGCCGTCTCAATAAGCTTCTGGTAGAACTTTCTGCCTGATGCGCTGATAAAGCCCGCTTCTGGCGGGCTTTCTTTTAACACCCAACGACGAAGAGGTAACCCATGGCCGAAATGACGGTTAAGGCAATCCAGTATGAGATCGATGGACAGCCGTTCGAAGGGCAGCTGGTCTACGATGCTGATCAGCCCCAGACGCGGCCAGCAGTTCTGCTTTCGCCTAACTGGATGGGCGTATCGCAAGGCGCTATTGATTTAGCCAAGCGCCTTGCCAGCGAAGATGGGCTGGTTTATTTCATCGTGGATTTTTATGGTCAGAAGGTGCGTCCTGCTAATGCAGATGAGGCGCTGGCAGCCATGATGCCGATTCGTAATGATAGGGCTTTACTACGCAAGCGCCTGCAGTCTGCTTATCAGGCGCTTGTTGCTCAAGCGGGCACTGTTGCAATAGACACGAAACACATTGCTGCCATTGGCTTTTGCTTTGGTGGCTGTGCTGCGCTTGAGTTGGCGCGTGAAGGTGCAGAATTGGCTGCTGTTGTCACTTTCCATGCCAATCTGGATACGCCAAATCCTGAAGATGCCCGTAATATCAAAGCACCCGTTCTAGTGCTGCACGGGGCTGCTGATCCGTTAGTGCCTAGCGAACAGATTTCTGCCTTCGAGGCAGAAATGACCGCAGCCAATGTCGATTGGCAAGTTATCAGTTACGGTAATGCTGTCCATTCCTTTACTGATCCGGAAGCCAATAATCCAGGCAAGCAGCAATACAATCCGGTTGTTGCCAAACGCGCCTTCCTGGCTATGCATAATCTGTTTGATGAGGTCATGTCGCGCTAGTATGCGAAGACCCGCAGCAGTGCCTGGTCTAAGAAAAGCCCGCCAATAGGCGGGCTTTTTATGACCTGTAAGATTTAATCGTCGTCATGCATATTGGATTGCAGGTAGTTCTCAATCCCTACCTTGTCGATCAGCCCCAACTGAGTTTCGAGCCAATCGATATGCTCCTCTTCGGACTCCAGGATGTCCTTGAGCATGTCGCGACTTACATAGTCTCGAACACTTTCGCAGTACACAATTGCATCTCGTAGGTCGGCAACCGCTGCGATTTCCAGGCGAAGGTCACACTCAAGCATTTCCTTGGTATTTTCACCAATCATCAACTTGCCAAGATCCTGAAGGTTTGGAAGGCCTTCAAGAAACAGGATTCGCTCAATCAGACGATCCGCATGCTTCATCTCGTCGATTGACTCATGGTATTCATGGTGGCCAAGTTTTTTCAGGCCCCAGTCGTTATACATGCGCGAATGGAGGAAGTACTGATTGATGGCAACAAGCTCGTTTCCAAGTATCTTGTTGAGATGCTGAATGACTTTAATGTCGCCTTTCATGACGGCTCCGCCCAAGGATTATGTAATACAAGTCTGGGCGCGAAGCGAGGGCTTGTCAAACGTAAGTTATTGAATTGATTATGAAAAACATCTGTGAATAACACGCTTTCGCAACTGATTCATAACCTACTGATTTTTAGACATAAAAAAACCGGGCCAACCGCCCGGCTCTTAAAAATCTGTTTATCAGGCTTGGGATAATCCGACCGGGTAGGCCAGACTTTGAGCCGCCTGAAGCTCGCCAAGGGTTTCCCTGACAACCGTTTTAGCCAGGCAGGCACATTTACCGCATTGAGTACCTACTCCTGTGCATTCCCTTACTTCCCGATAGCTGCAGCATCCTTCGTAGATAGCTTCACGGATTTGCTTATCGGTGACACCTCGGCACAAACATACGTACATGGCGATTCGTCTATGGCTGAAAAGAGATATCGGCAGACTAATCGTAGTGAGAATGATTGTCAAAGCGTTATAGGAGGGAATGTTATTAACCTGCCGAGCGGCACGATGGCCGCTCGGCAAAAGGTTTATTCAGGGTCCATCCAGCCGCCCAGCTCACGCCAGCGATTGACGATACCGCAGAACAGATCGGCCGTTTTTTCCGTGTCATAACGGGCAGAGTGCGCTTCCCGATTATCAAACCCGATTCCAGCGCTTTGGCAGGCTTTGGCTAGTACCGTTTGCCCATAAGCCAGTCCGGCTAATGTAGCCGTGTCAAAGCTTGAGAAGGGGTGAAAGGGGTTTCGTTTGATACCACAGCGCAAGACCGCAGCGTTGAGAAACGCAAGATCAAAGCTACTGTTATGACCTACCAAAATGGCTCGCTTGCAACCGTTGGCTTTCAAAGATTTCCGCACCCCACGGAAGATTTCCGTAAGGGCATGTTCTTCCTTGACGGCCATTCTCAGCGGGTGATCAAGCTTGATGCCAGTAAACTCGAGCGCGGCAGGTTCTACATTGGCCCCTTCGAACGGCTCGACCCGAAAGAAATGGGTGTGCTCAGGGAAGAGAAAACCTTTCTCATCCATCCCAATGATAGTAGCGGCTATTTCCAATAGCGCATCGGTGGACGCATTGAAGCCACCGGTTTCCACGTCCACGACTACAGGTAAATAGCCACGAAAGCGTCGGGCCATTGGAATACGCGAGTCGGACATTGGCGCGGTGTTTTCCATTTCTTCCGCGAACAGTTCTTCATCATCACTCATGCAGAGGTCTCCAGACGCCAACGCAACGTTTCTCCGGCACGCAGCGGCACAACTTCAAAATCGCCAAAAGGCAGGGAGCTAGGTGCTTTCCACTCTTCACGCACCAGCGTTACGGTATCGGTATTATGCGGAAGGCCATAAAAGTCGGCGCCAAACAGGCTGGCGAAGCCCTCTAATTTATCCAGCGCGTCGCGGCCTTCGAAGGCTTCGGCATACAGTTCAAGTGCTGCATAGGCGGTATAGCAGCCAGCGCAGCCGCATGCAGACTCCTTGGCGTGTTTGGGGTGTGGTGCTGAGTCCGTACCCAGAAAGAACTTTGGACTTCCGCTGACAGCGGCATCCAGTAGCGCTTCCTGATGCGTGTTGCGTTTGAGGATAGGTAGACAAAAAAAGTGCGGGCGGATGCCGCCAACCAGCATGTGATTACGATTATAGAGCAGATGATGAGCGGTGATGGTGGCGGCTACGTTTGCCGACGCATCACGTACAAATTGTGCTGCATCGCCTGTCGTGATGTGTTCAAGCACGACCCGAAGCGCGGGGAAGCGTCTAACGATGACGCTAAGCTGCTCGTCGATAAAGCGCTTTTCACGGTCGAAAATGTCGACTTCTGAGCGTGTAACTTCGCCATGTACCAGCAGCGGCAGTCCTACCTCGGCCATCGTTTCCAATACCGGAAAGATATTGTCCAGCGAGGTGACCCCTGAGTCGGAATTTGTTGTGGCGCCAGCAGGGTAGAGCTTGACGGCATGTACGAAGCCGCTCGCCTTGGCAGCACGGATTTCGTCTGGTGTGGTGCGGTCAGTCAGGTACAGTACCATCAGCGGTTCGAAGCGGTTGGCGGCGGGGCGGGCAGCCAGAATACGCTCGCGATAAGCCGCGGCTTGTTCCGCATTGCGTACAGGTGGTACCAGGTTGGGCATGATGATGGCACGGGCAAAGGTGCGAGCAACATCGGCTACGGTTTGGCTCAAGGCCGCACCATCACGGAGGTGTATATGCCAGTCATCGGGACGGCGAAGCGTTATCCGGTCGGACATGCTGATTTCCAGGCGAACAAATGTGGAGAGAATGCTACCGGAAAAGGCGGACTCGGGCACGCCGCCCAGCCTAGAAGTATTTCAGAATAGCTGATCCATTGGGTGAAACAGGCAGAGTTGTTCTAAAGCAATGCCGCCTGCGTAGCGTTGGCGTACTATCCAGGTGCTGATTGTATTCAAGTTTTCTGGGTAATGAACCGATATCACAAGGGTAAGATTCTTCTATTGGATTCGGAGCCTCCCCGTGCGCCTTCGTTACTTGACCCTTCTACCGCTCCTGGCCAGCCTGCCGGCAATGGGCATCACATTCCAGGACCGCATTGAAAAAGCGGGATGGAAAGTGGAGGGCGATCAGTTTGAATGCCGGCTTTCTCAGGATGTTCCCCGCTTTGGTACGGGTGAGTTTGTTCGTCGTGCCGGAGAGCAACCTACTTTCAGGCTCAAAACATCTGAAAACTGGCTTTCCCAAGGCTCTGCGACGCTGCTGGCTGCCGCTACGCCATGGCAGCCGGGACGAGGTGATGAGTCGCTGGGTTCAATCAGAATTCAAGGTGGCAATACTCCGCTCAATACGAGCGAGAGTCAGGGGCGGCGCCTGCTGACCGGATTGATGGAAGGTCGCAGTCCATTGATCAAATCGCGTAGCCGTAATGGCGACCCGCTTGAGGTTCGTATTCTACCCGCGAGGTTTGAGTCGGCGTATCAGGATTTCCAGCTGTGTGCTGCCAAGCTTCTGCCAGTCAACTTTGATCAAATTCGTCACTCCCTGGTTGGCTTTCCCAAGGGGGGAAGTGATCTGGATGAAGTGGCACGTAACAAGCTGGACATCATTCTTCAGTATCTCAAAGCCGATCCCACTGTAAACCATGTAGTGATTTCTGGCTTTACCGATAATTCCGGTAATCGACTCGATAACCGCCAGGAATCGCGGCTGCGTGCAATGGCTGTCATGCAGTATCTGAAAGCCAGCGGCGTTCCTGAGGAGCAAATGGAAATTCGCTTTTTTGGAGAGCAGTATCCTTTGGTCGCCAATAACAGCAAGGCAAATCGAGCCAAGAACAGAAGGGTGTCGATGGTGTTTACCCGTGAGCCTGTAGCCTCTGACTCCAAGCCAGAGTCTTCTACGGCAGCGCCAGCCGACGCGCCGGCGGCCGTTCCAGCTACAGCTTCGCAAGGTGGTAAGCCAAGCAGTTAATAGCGTACCGGGTGTCGCCTAGGCAACTTCTTGTGTCGCGCCTCTATAAATAGCTCCGCTTGGCAAGTAGAATCATTTTCTTTCTAAGCAATGCGTGGGAGCGAGTGGCATGACGGACGTCAAGAAGGTAGTCCTGGCGTATTCGGGCGGCCTGGATACTTCGGTGATCCTCAAGTGGCTGCAGGATACCTATAACTGTGAAGTCGTAACATTTACAGCGGACCTTGGCCAAGGGGAAGAAGTGGAGCCCGCTCGCGCTAAAGCCAAGGCTTTAGGCGTCAAGGAAATCTTCATCGAAGACCTGCGTGAAGAATTCGTTCGTGATTTCGTTTATCCGATGTTCCGGGCGAATACGGTATACGAAGGCGAATACCTGCTAGGTACTTCCATTGCTCGTCCGCTTATCGCCAAGCGATTGATCGAAATTGCCAACGAAACGGGCGCTGATGCCATCTCCCACGGTGCAACCGGCAAGGGCAATGATCAGGTACGCTTCGAACTGGGAGCCTATGCGCTCAAGCCTGGCGTAAAAGTTATTGCACCCTGGCGTGAGTGGGATTTGTTGTCCCGCGAAAAGCTCATGGATTATGCAGAAAAGCACAATATCCCGATCGAGCGTCACGGCAAGAAAAAATCGCCTTATTCCATGGATGCTAACCTCCTACACATCTCTTATGAAGGTGGTGTGCTGGAAGACACATGGACTGAGCATGAGGAGGACATGTGGCGCTGGACCAAGTCGCCAGAGGCTGCTCCGGATCAGCCGACGTATATCGAATTGACTTACCGTGCTGGTGATATCGTGGCTATCGATGGCAAGGACATGACGCCTGCCCATGTGCTGGCTGAGCTCAATCGCATCGGTGGCGAAAACGGTATTGGCCGTCTGGATATCGTTGAGAACCGTTACGTGGGAATGAAGTCGCGTGGCTGCTATGAAACGCCTGGCGGCACCATTATGCTCAAGGCCCACCGAGCTATCGAGTCCATTACCCTGGATCGTGAAGTCGCCCACCTCAAGGATGAGCTCATGCCTCGCTATGCGAGCCTGATCTATACCGGCTATTGGTGGAGTCCCGAACGCCTGATGCTCCAGCAGATGATCGATGCTTCCCAGTCCAACGTAAACGGGGTCGTACGTCTGAAGTTGTATAAAGGCAACGTAATTGTCGTTGGTCGTAAATCTGACGACTCCCTGTTTGATGCGAATATCGCTACGTTTGAAGAAGACGGTGGTGCTTACGACCAGGCTGATGCAGCAGGTTTCATCAAGCTCAATGCATTGCGTATGCGTATCGCCGCTAATAGCGGACGCAAATTGTTTTGAGTGATCTTGCCCCGGATCAATACCTGGGCAGCCCTTCCGTCTGGAGGGGCTCTCGCTCTTAAACGCTAATAAAAAAAGCCCAACCGGGCTTTTTTTATTTACAGATCGAAATCGTATTCCGAGATCTGACGCTTCAAGCGACGCTCTTCAAGCATATTGTCTATCAAGCGGCGCTTGGTAAGGTTGGTTTTGCTGACAGGCACATCAGCAGCCTCAACGTCACCCTCGGTTTCTACGAAGTCATCATCAAGTTCGATATCGCTTTTCTCGCTCGCCATGAGAAAACTCCTAGCATGAGGTGGTCAAGGAGCGGGTGCAGTTTGAGAGGACTACACAGCCCTTTTGGCGCACCTTATAGCGACAAAGTGATGAGTCGTAAAAAAGATTTTTTTAATCGATCAGCTTGAAAGTTACGGTACTTATCAATTATCCGATGTCTTGGCTTTGTATTCGCACAGGTCTTCAATGCGACAGCTCCCACAGCGGGGTTTTCGCGCCTGACACACGTAGCGCCCATGCAGAATCAACCAGTGGTGTGCATCCAGCAGATATTCCTTCGGAACCACCTTGAGAAGCTTTTGCTCCACCTCAACTACATTTTTTCCTGGAGCAAGATTGGTCCGGTTGCTGACACGGAAAATATGCGTATCAACGGCCATCGCAAACTGCCGAAACGCTGTATTTAAAATGACATTTGCAGTTTTACGACCTACGCCAGGAAGGGCTTCCAGTGCCTCACGTGTCTGTGGAACTTCACCGTTGTGCTGCTCGATCAAAATACGGCAGGTTTCGATAACGTTCTTGGCTTTTGTGTTATAGAAATTGATCGTATTGATGTATGCAGAAAGCCCATCCACACCAAGGGCATACAGGGTTTCCGGAGTGTTGGCCACTGGGAACAACTTTGCGGTTGCCTTGTTGACCCCTTTATCGGTGGCTTGTGCCGATAGCATTACGGCAATCAGTAATTCGAAAGGCGTCGTGTAGGACAGCTCGGTCTTGGGATCAGGGTTGTCCTCGTGGAGACGACGAAAGATTTCCAGGCGCTTGGCGGCATTCATGGGAATAGTGGCTCGGCTTTCACGGTAAAGGGCTAACGCATCATTACGACGCCAAATGCTCTGACAGTTTATTTTCAAGCTCGGTCAATCGGCCACGCACTTCCAACAAGACATTCTCGGAAGTGTTCCTGTCGCGTTCAAGGCGTTTTACTTCTGCCTTGGCATAAGCAATCTGCGTCTTAAGGGTCCGCGTTAGAGGGTCGACAGGGCTTTTCTGTATCAGAGTATGCTCCGGCAGAGGTCTGTCTGAAGCCTTTTCAGCCATGTCCAAAGTGTTCTCAGCCTGATGAATCATTTGGCGCAGTTGCGAAAGCTCCTCTTGAGGTGCACCGTTACGCTCTGCCGAGAGAAACGCGGCACGGGCACTTACTAGACCCAACTTTGCCTGTTTCAATGCATCCGGCGTCTTGGGCGGCGTCTGATCTTCAAGATTTGCCAGGGCTTGTGCAGCAGCGGCAGCTGAGCCGTGAAGCATGCTCAGCTGCTCTTGCTGTTCCGGGGTTGGCTGTTGCCCGAATGCTTTCTCAGCTTTACTGAGTTGCGCTCGTGCCATGGCAGCATTGATTTTGGCTCGCTTTATTTCAGCAGAAACATCAATCGGTTGGGCTTGGCTTGAAGGGCGGCTACCACTCAGCGCTTCATCCAGCGCTTGCTGGGCGGCTTCAGCGGCCTGTTTGAGCCATTTAACCTGATCTTCCAATTGTTGTGTGGCACGCTGAGCCAGCTGCTTTTCAGCTTTCTTGAGCGCCATTTGGGCTGTAGAGGCGTTGAGCTTGAGTTTTTTAAGTATTACGTCCGCATCAGTGGATGGATCTTTCTGAGCTTTGATGCGCGATATTGCTGCCTGGACAGGATCGACTGACGTGGCAGTTTGAACCGCCTCTGTCGACAATTGAGAGCGTGCCAGACGTGCATCTCGATCGGCCTGTTTACGCTGCTCTTCACGCGCCAGACGTGCGTTGTGTGCGTCATAGCGTAAGCGGTAATGAGCCGCTTGCTGCCGTTGCTGTTCGTGAGAAGGTTGTACAGGTAGCGGGTTCAGATCGATACAGTCGACAGGGCAAGGCGCAATGCACAGTTCACATCCGGTACATTCAGCCGCTATGACCGTGTGCATCAGCTTTGCTGCGCCTACGATGGCATCCACCGGGCAAGCCTTTAAGCATTTGGTACAGCCAATGCATTCTGCCTCACGAATGAACGCTACCTGAGCAGGTGTGGGCGGGTAGGGTGAGTCCAGAGGCGTGGCCTCGACGCCCAGCAGCACGGCCAGATCATGAATGGTTTCATCCCCACCGGGAGGACATTTGTTAATGGCTTCGCCCGCCGCAATGGAAGTGGCATAAGGGAGACAGCCAGGATGGCCACATTTACCGCACTGGGTTTGCGGTAAAAGCGCGTCGATTGCATGTATCAGGCTCATGCACATACATCCAGTGACGTGCGCATGGCGCCAAAAACAAATTCAAGCATGGTCAGCAGATAAAGCGGATAGCCAGACAGGGGCGTATTATCCGGGATATGGCCGCGAATGAACACCTGCCGCTGGCCAGCGGCAGGCTGCTAGATCAACGAGGCGCTATGGAGGCCATCGATCAGGACTTGCGGTCGCCCTTTGGAGCAAGACTCAATCCGTGCGCGAACTCCATAAACTTCTGCCAGACTATCCGCATCGATCACGCTCTGCGGAGTGCCATGAGCCGCCAGGCGTCCATTCTTGAGCATGACAATATGGTCGGTTTGTCTCAAGGCGATGTTGATATCGTGCAACACGATAAGGGTAACCATATCGCGCTGACGTGTTTCCTGGGCTATCACGTCCATCACATGAAACTGGAAGTTCAGATCGAGTGCGCTCAGGGGCTCATCAAGTAAAAGCAGTGTCGGTCTGCGGATCAGGGCCTGTGCCAGACCTACCAGCTGTTTTTGTCCACCAGAGAGCTGGTCAAGGTAGTGCATGCCCAGGTGTTCGATCTCAAGGCGCCTAAGCAGGGTAAGCGCGTCCTCAGTGTCTTTGGCATGCGGCTGCCCAGAGGCACGGCGTGCAACCAGAAGCGACTCGAAAACACGCAGATGGACGCTGGCAGGCAATGTCTGGGGAAGATAGACCACTTTCTCCGCGCGTTTGGCAAAGCTCAGACTGGTAAGCGCCTCTTCGTCCAGTGTGATGGTGCCTTTGGCCGGCGTCAGGCCAGCGATGGCCTTGAGTAAAGTTGACTTACCGCTTCCGTTGGGACCGAGCAAGGCGGTTACCTTGCCATGCGTAATGCCTTCAAGGGTAAGGTCCTGAATGATCGTTTTTTTGCCATAGCCAACATTCAGCCCCTGCATAGATAACGCGTGCATTACAGGCCTCCCTTGTTACGCAGGACAACCGTGAGGAAAAAGGGTATACCCACAAGAGCCGTTACGATTCCAACCGGTATCAGCACGCCGGGGAGCAGGTTCTTGGATGCAACAGATGCAAGTGAAAGAATCAACGCACCGGCCAAGGCGCTGGCAGGTAGATAGAACCGGTGATCTTCGCCAAAGATCAGGCGAGAAATGTGCGGGCCTACCAAGCCAATGAAGCCGATGGTGCCTACAAACGCCACAGCCAGGGCGGTGAGAATACTAACTCTCAGCAGGGTGCCTAGCCTTAAGCGCTTGACATTGATTCCAAAGCTGGCTGCACGATCCTCACCGAGTCGTAACGCTGTCAGCTGCCATGCCCGACGAAGCGACAAGGGAAGTGCGATGGCAAGTGCCAGCGCCAGAATGCCGAGCTTGAGCCAGGTGGCTCGGGCAAGGCTTCCCATGGTCCAGAAGACCAGTCCTGAAAGCGTATCCTCACTGGCAACAAATTGAACCAACGATACTAGTGCCTGAAAGGTAAAGCCCAAGGCAATACCGAACAGCACAATGGCGCTGGTTGTGGCTTGACGAAGCCGTGCGACAACGTCGAGTAGAAGGGTGGCTGCCAGAACAAACACAAAGGCGTTGATCGAGATAAGCCACTCGCTGGGTACACCCGGAATGCCCAGATTCAACACAATGGCCAGGGCCGCTCCGAACGCGGCGGCGTGTGAAAGCCCTAGCGTGAAAGGGCTGGCCAGAGGGTTATTCAGTATTGTCTGCATTTCGGCGCCGGCAAGGCCTAACGCTGCGCCGACACAAACGGCCATGAGCGCTTGCGGGAGACGAATATTCCAGACAATAACCGCCTGACTAGGACTGACCGATTCGCGATGCACCAGGGTTTGCCAGAGATCACTAACGCTCAGGCCGGCCGGCCCGAGCGTGAAGTCCAGTAATAACGAACAACCAATCGCGATTACGAAGATCGCCAGAATAAGGAGTCGCTTACTCAGGAGCGAGCGGTAATCGTTAGAGAGAGAGGCATCCAGGGCAGGATGCTCAATCGATTGCTTGGCGTTCATGGATTACTCTTGGCTTGCGTCCAGTAGGCGCCACGGATATCGACAGGAAGGAACTGGTTATTCAGCTCATCCAGCGTTTGCTTGGGGTCGACGTCCTTGAACGCGTCCGGGTAGAACCATTTGGCAAATGCCTCGATGGCCAAAATGTTGTAGGGCGAGTTATAGAAATTATGCCAGATGCCGTACGTACGACCTTCATGAACAGCTCTGAGCGGCGCGATTTCCTGACGCTTGAGCAGGCCTTGCAGGCTGGCGGCCGCGGCATCATCTGTAACGCCTGTGCCTGACTTCAGGCCATTGTCAGTGGAGCTCATGTCCCGAGTGCCACTTGCAATGTAGATATCAGGGTTAACACTCAGAAGGGTCTCGGCATTGATGTCGCCGATTACGCCAGGCAGCAGGGGAGCGGCCAAGTTGTTGCCTCCAGCCGCTTCGATAAATTCGCCAAAATTGCCTTTACCGGCCGTATGGCAGCACGCTGCGCCAGGCCAGATACCTGCCAGCATTTCGATGAAGACATTGGGACGTTTGTCGCTAGGGATAGTTGAGACGGTTTTCTGAATTCGATCCAGATGACGTTGATAGAACGCAATGTAATCTTCAGCCTGCTTTTCTCGATGCACAGCCTTGCCAAGTACACGCATACTGGGAATGGTGTTTTGCATGGGGTGCTGACGGAAATCAATGAAAACAACCGGCACACCTGCAGCCTTTAGCTGCTCTACCAGCTCATTCTTGACGCCCGGGCCGTGACCAGCAATGCCGAAAATTGCAATATCAGGCTTCAGGGAGATCGCTTTTTCATCGTTGACACTGGCTTCAGACGTTTTGCCAATAGTCGGGATCTTGTCGATTTGAGGATACTTGGCCTGATAGGCCGCGTAGCCCTGCTTGTCTACGGTACTGAGTTCACCTTGCCAGCCAACAATACGGTCGAGTGGCTTGTCGCCTTCCAGTAGAGCCAGTGCATAAAGCATCCGTCCTTCGCCCAGAAGGATACGGTCAACCTTGGCAGGAATTTCTACCTGGCGGCCAGCGATATCAGTAATAGTCTCAGCATGAAGACCACTCGACATGATGGCAGCCAGAGAAAAGCCTGATAGAAGGCCAAGCCAGCGCTTGCCAGACAATATGGAATTAAACATTACTCTTCCCTGCAAATGAGATGCTTTATTATTAGGCGACTAACAGCTTATGTTTTCAAGTCTCTTTGCAATATTTAGCCGTTATTGTTCAACCACTTGTAAGAAAACGGCCGCTTATAGCGGCCGTTTTGATTACTTCACTCGCTGCCCTGGCAAGGCACCCGCGTCTGGACTTAACAAGAAAATATCTTTCCCACCAGGACCGGCTGCCAGCACCATGCCTTCGGAAACACCAAAGCGCATCTTACGGGGAGCCAGATTGGCAACGTACAGAGTAAGGCGACCTTCCAGCGTAGCGGGGTCATAGGCGCTCTTGATTCCAGAGAACACATTGCGCAATTCGTCGCCAATATCGAGCGTGAGTTGCAGAAGCTTGTCAGCCCCTGCCACCGCTTCAGCCTTGACGATACGTGCCACTCGCAGATCTACAGCGGAAAAGGCATCGAAGTCGATGGTTCCTGCAATAGGCTCCTTGGCCAGCTCACCATTATTGGAGGCCTGAGGCGCTGTAGTGCTGGCAGTCAGGTCTTCTTTTGATGCTTCGATCATCTCGGTCACTTTTGCAGATTCGATTCGTGTCATGAGGGGTGCAAATGGGTTTAGCTGATGATTCGCCAATGCCGTTGAAAGATCTTCCCAGTGCAGCGGAGCTATATTCAGGAACGTTTCGGCGGCCTCTACGAGCTTGGGGAGTACGGGCTTGAGGAAGATGACCAGTTGACGGAAGAGATTGATGCCCAATGCGCAGATTGCCTGGACTTCATCCTGTTTACCTTCCTGCTTGGCCAGTGCCCAAGGCGCTTTTTCAGCAATCCAGGCGTTAGCTTGGTCGGCCAGCGCCATGATTTCACGCATGGCGCGCCCAAATTCGCGACCTTCATAGGCTTCGGCGATGCTGGGCGCCGCGGCCTGAAATGCCTGCCAGAGTTCAGGTGCCGGGTTGGCCTCGATCAAGAGCCCGTTATTACCCTTGTGAATGAAGCCAGCACAGCGGCTGGCGATATTGACAACCTTGCCCACCAGATCGGAATTGACTTTCTGGACAAAATCTTCAAGGTTCAGGTCCAGGTCATCTACACCGCGACCCAGCTTGGCGGCATAGTAGTAACGCAGGTATTCAGGCGAGAGATGCTCAAGGTAAGTACGTGCCTTGACGAATGTACCGCGTGACTTCGACATTTTCTGCCCATTTACCGTAACGTAACCATGAACGTTGACGGCGGTAGGCTTGCGGTAGCCTGCACCCTCCAGCATAGCTGGCCAGAATAAGGCATGGAAGTTGACAATATCTTTGCCGATAAAGTGATAGAGCTCTGCGGTGGAGTCCTTGCCCCAGAATGCATCGAACTCAAGACCTAGTTCCGGACGATGAGTGATCAGGTTCTGGAAGCTGGCCATGTAGCCAATTGGAGCGTCCAGCCAGACATAAAAATACTTGCCAGGCGCATCAGGGATTTCGAAGCCGAAGTAAGGCGCGTCACGGCTGATGTCCCACTCCTGCAGACCGGCATCGAGCCATTCGGCAATCTTGTTGGCTACTGACTCCTGTAAGGCGCCGCCGCGCGTCCAGCTTTTGAGCATGGTGTCGAAGTCAGGTAGCTTGAAGAAAAAGTGTTGCGATTCCTTGAGAACAGGTGTCGCGCCGGAGATGGCTGACTTTGGATTGATCAGATCCGTTGGCTCATAGGTAGCGCCACACTTTTCGCAGTTATCACCATATTGATCCTCGGTGCCGCATTTAGGGCAGGTGCCCTTGATGAAGCGGTCAGCCAGGAACATGTTCTTGTCCGGGTCGAAGTACTGGGTCACTGCACGTGTAGCAATGTGGCCAGCATCCCGTAGCTTCAGATAGATCTGGCTTGCCAGTGCACGGTTCTCTTCCGAGTGCGTCGAATAGTAATTGTCGAAATCAATAAGAAAATCGGTGAAATCCGCCATGTGCTCGGTACGAACACCATCAATAAGCTGTTGCGGCGTAACGCCTTCACGTTCGGCGCGCAGCATGATGGCGGAGCCATGGGCATCATCGGCACAGACATATATGCACTGGTTGCCGCGCAGTTTTTGATAGCGCACCCAGATGTCAGTCTGGATGTACTCCAGCATATGGCCAAGGTGAATCGAACCGTTGGCATAGGGGAGGGCGCTAGTGACAAGAATCTTCCGGGGTTCGGACATAGGGCTCGACTGTCAATTAAGGCTAAAAATAATTGAACACTATAAAGGCCGAACCGTTTTTTTTCACGCCTGGTCCAATAGCTGAGTATTCGGGTAGGTTTTATCCTGTCTGACCGGTAGCATAGTGACTACGATTACACCGTACCCTTGTTTGGAGCTGTTATGAGCGCACTTACCCGCGAAGTGGTAGAAGCCACTCTGCGCCAGTACACCGATCCCTACCTCAACCAGGACCTGGTCACCGCAGGTTGCCTGCGCGATGTCACCCTTAACGGCGGACACATCGTCGTTAGCATCGAACTGGGTTATGCGGCGGGACTGTTCAAGAATGGCATGGCACAGGTGCTCAAGAATTCGCTGGAAAACCTGCCAGGTGTTACCCAGGCGGATGTCCAGATCCAGTGTGTCATCAAGCCCCATGCGGCTCAGCCTCAGGTTGAGGCGATGTCGAACGTAAAGAATATTATTGCGGTCGCATCTGGTAAGGGTGGGGTCGGCAAGTCCACGACTTCTGCCAACCTCGCGCTGGCCCTGGCACGTGAAGGGGCTCGAGTAGGTATCCTGGATGCCGACATCTACGGCCCCAGCCAGGGCATCATGTTTGGTTTGCCTGAAGGTACACGTCCCAAGATCCAGGATGAGAAGTGGTTCATTCCGCTGGTGGCACATGGGGTCGAAGTCATGTCCATGGCTTTCCTGACCGATGAGCGCACACCTGTGGTGTGGCGTGGTCCGATGGTGTCGGGCGCGCTGCTGCAGCTGATTACTCAGACCGCCTGGAATAATCTGGATTACCTCGTCATCGATATGCCGCCAGGCACGGGTGACATCCAGCTTACGCTGGCCCAGAAGGTTCCTGTAGCTGGTTCTGTCATCGTAACGACTCCGCAGGATCTGGCCCTTCTTGATGCCAAGAAGGGCGTTGAGATGTTCCGTAAGGTCAATATTCCAGTGTTGGGCGTAGTCGAGAATATGGCTGTGCACATCTGCTCGAATTGTGGTCATGCCGAGCATTTGTTTGGCGAGGGCGGCGGCAACAAGCTTGCCAGTCAGTATGGGGTTGATCTTCTAGCCTCTCTGCCGCTATCCATGGCTATTCGCGAGCAGGCGGACCAAGGACGTCCTACGGCCATCGCTGATCCAGACAGCCAGATCGCCATGATTTATCAGGATATGGCGCGTCATGTTGGCGCACGCATTTCTCAGAGTGGAAAAAAGGCTGCCATCATGCCCACCATCACGGTTTCGGACGACTGATACCATTGACGAGCGAGGGACTGAATAGCGTTGGTCCTTCGCTTTCTCATGGTTTAGGTCTTTGATGAGTGCCGCCGTACCGGTAAGATGTGCGGTTATGTTTTTACCCCTGACAGGACAGTGCCATGAGCATCAAAGCAGATAAGTGGATTCGCCGCATGGCCCAGGAACACGGCATGATCGAGCCGTTCGTTGAGCGGCAGATGCGTGGGGAGGGAGCCGACCGGCTGATCTCTTTTGGCGTGTCCAGCTACGGTTACGATGTGCGCTGCGCTGATGAGTTCAAAGTATTCACCAACATCCATTCAGCTACCGTCGACCCGAAGAATTTCGATGAAAAAAGCTTCGTCGATATCAAGGGAGATGTTTGCGTTATTCCGCCAAACTCCTTTGCGCTGGCGCGTACCGTCGAGTACTTCCGTATTCCTCGTAACGTATTGACCATCTGCCTTGGCAAAAGCACTTATGCCCGCTGTGGCATTATTGTGAATGTCACGCCGCTTGAGCCGGAGTGGGAAGGGCACGTAACATTGGAGTTCTCCAATACTACCAACCTGCCAGCTAAGATCTATGCTAACGAAGGCGTGGCTCAAATGCTGTTCCTGGAATCTGACGAGCCTTGCGAGGTGTCTTATAAGGATCGTGGTGGAAAGTATCAGGGGCAACGCGGTGTAACACTGCCGAAAGCCTGATTGACAATAGTGGCTGAAGCCGGGCGTGTCCCGGCTTTTTCATGCCTGCTGATCTAACCAGTCTGCTCAACCGTATTAAGAGGCCGGTTAGACGGAGGCGTAAAAACGCTTTAAGTAGACCCTACCGCATGCCGATACAGTAAGAGCCATACAGCCATCTGTCGTGGCTGAGCGGACGGGCTTTTGCAGAGTTTCGCTTCAAGGTCCTTGCAAGATGGCCGATACCTAGGAAACGCTATTCTTAGGAGATTTGGCATGGCTAGCATTCTTGATTCTGTCGACCAGCGCACGCAGCTGGTAGGCGAGAACCGTCTGGAAATTCTGATGTTTCGTCTGTCCAGTCGGCAGATGTTTGCCATCAACGTGTTTAAGGTGCAGGAAGTATTGCACCTGCCCAAACTGACTTTAATGCCCAAGCGTAATCCGATGGTCTGCGGTGTCATTCATCTGCGCGGACAAACACTGCCGGTTATTGACTTGGCATGTGCCATTGGGATGAGGCCGATTGTGCCTGATCAAAACAGCACGATTATCGTCACTGAGTACAACCGCACCGTCCAGGCGTTCCTGGTAGGAAGCGTGGATCGCATCATCAACCTTAACTGGGACAGCATCCAACCCCCTCCGGGTGGAGCCGGTCGTCAACATTATCTGACGGCTATTACCAAGTTTGAGGACAAGCTGATCGAAGTCATCGATGTAGAAAAAGTACTGGCTGAAATCGTGCCTTATAACGTCAAGGTTTCCCGCGAGCGCTTGGACGACTCGTTGCTAACCAAAGCGAAGTCACGTGAAATTATGTTGGTGGATGACTCCAGCACCGCGCTCAATCAGATGCGCGATACACTGACGCAGCTCGGTTTGACCTTCCACATCGCTACAGATGGTCTCAAGGCGTTGCAGAAACTCAAACAATGGGCCAAGGACGGGGTCAATGTCTCTGAAAAGCTGCTAATGCTTATTACAGACGCTGAAATGCCGGAGATGGATGGCTATCGCCTAACGACGGAGATCCGTCAGGATCCTCAGCTCAGTAGCCTCTACGTCGTACTCCATACCTCGCTATCCGGTAGTTTCAACGAGGCGATGGTCAAGAAAGTAGGCTGCAACGCATTCCTGTCCAAGTTCCAGCCTGATTTATTGGTTGAGGCGGTACGAACCCGATTGAGCCTGCTAGACCAATAAGTGTAGGTCCTGACGATAATTTTGTCCGTCAAGCCTGCACACAGGCGCTGATCTTTTCTAGACTCACGGCTTCTTTGGTCGACAGGAAGCCGTGCCATGTTTCATCTCAGCGGACTTTATCGTTATCCCGTCAAATCTACTGCGCCTGAGCCTCTTGAGCGTGCCGATATTGATTGCCTAGGCGTGGCGGGTGATCGGCGATGGATGGTGGTAGAGGCTTCGACAGGACGTTTCCTGACCCAGCGATTGTTACCCAGCATGGGGCAGATTGTAGCCCGTTGGATCAGTAACGGTTGTCTCTCGCTTAATGCCCCCGGAATGTCAACGCTTGAAATTTCTGTTCCTCTGCCAGATGAGGCCCTGCAGGGCGTCACACTCTGGCGAGACACGTTCCAGGTTCCAGAGGCAGGAGAAGAAGCCAATGCCTGGTTAAGCACCTTCTTGGACAGACCTTGTCGCTTGGTGTACATGCCCGAAAGTCGGGCGCGTCAGGTTGATACTGCTTATGCCAGTCCTGGTGATCACGTTAATTTCGCAGACGGTTTTCCATTGCTACTGATTGGCCAGGCCTCTCTGGATGATCTGGCTCAGCGTGTGGGCCGGCCTTTGGATATGAGGCGGTTCAGACCTAATCTGGTCGTTGAAGGTAGCAAGGCTTACGCGGAGGATAAATGGACGCATATACGAATAGGGGAGGTTGAATTTCGTATTGTGAAGCCTTGCTCTCGGTGTGTACTGATTACTGTTGATCCGGTTACCAGCGTGCGCAGTCATGACCGGGAGCCTTTAGCAACACTGAAGACTTATAGAGAACATGAGGGCGCCGTTTACTTTGGGCAGAATCTGATCCAGCTTAATCCAGGCGCAGTGAATATCGGTATGCCTGTTGAGGTGCTGGCATAGCGCAGTGGAAATGAAAGGCCCTTCTGAGAAGGGCCTTTGTCATCAACCAGCTACTAGAACCCGTATAGATTCAAGGCGTAGCGATGCTTTGTCCAAGTGGGCAATACCTTCTTCACGCTGCTGACGCAGGGTGTCGATTTCAGTATCACGAACACTTGGGTTGACGGCTTGCAATGCCGTCAAGCGAGCCAGCTCCTCGTCCATGTTGGCAACGAAACGCTGACGTGCCAGTTCGACGCGCTCGTTATGACGAGGCAATACCTTGCCTTCGCCAGCCGCCACGAGTTTGCTCAAGGCGTCACGCTGGGCTTGAACAAACTTGTTGGCGCTTCCGCGTGGTACGCTTTCCAGCTGATCATTAAGCGTCTCGAACGAAACGCGTGCAGCCAGATCATTGCCGTTTGCATCCAGCAGGCAGCGAAGGGCAATAGGGGGCAGGAAGCGAGTCAACTGAAGTGAACGTGGGGCTACCGCCTCGCTGACGTAAAGCAGTTCAAGCAGTACTGTGCCAGGCTTGAGTGCCTTGTTCTTGATCAGCGCTACTGCCGTGTTGCCCATCGAGCCTGATAGCACAAGGTCCATGCCGCCCTGGACCATGGGGTGCTCCCAGGTAAGAAACTGCATGTCTTCACGTGCCAGGGCCAGATCCCGGTCATAGGTAATCGTCACGCCTTCATCGTTACCCAGGGGGAAGCCTGCATCGAGCATTTTTTCGCTGGGCTTGAGGATGAGCGCATTATCGGAGTGGTCTTCGCTGTCGACGCCAAAGGCATCCAATAGCTTCTCCATATAGATCGGCAGTGCAAACTCGTCATCCTGTTCCAGGATCGCCTCCTGAAGCTCTTCACCTTCGCCGGAGCCACTGGAGTTAAGCTCAAGCAACCGATCGCGGCCTGTATGCAGCTCAGCTTCAAGTGCTTCACGTGTGCGGCGACCCTCTTCAAGCAGAGCTTGCCAGCTGTCCTCATCTCCACCAGGGAGCAGCGTGTTGAGCTGTTCACCGAAGCGCTGCTCTAGCGTATTGCCGGTAGGGCAGGTTGACAGAAACGCATTCAGTGCATGGTGGTACCACTGGAACTTGCGCTCCTGTGCGCTACCTTCGAGGTAAGGAACATGCAGCTGAATAGTGTGGCGCTGACCGATCCGGTCCAAACGGCCGATTCGCTGCTCCAGCAAGTCAGGGTGCGCGGGTAGATCGAACAACACGAGATGATGGGCAAACTGGAAGTTGCGTCCTTCACTACCAATTTCAGAGCAGATCAGTACCTGCGCCCCAAATTCTTCGTCAGCGAAGTAGGCGGCAGCCCGGTCACGTTCAAGAATACTCATCCGCTCATGGAAAACCGTGGCCGGAATGCCCGAGCGCAGTCGCAAGGCGTCTTCCAAATCCAGTGCAGTCTCTGCATGTGCGCAGATGACTAGAACCTTGAATTTTTTCAAGCCTTTGAGGGTTTCAATCAGCCACTCTACACGTGGGTCATGGCGCCACCAGCGATCGTTTTCATCCTCTGGAACATACAGTGTTTCAGGATACAGCGAGGCGCTGGCATCCATGTACTGATCTGGGAAGGGCAAGGCTGATGCATCCAGGTTTCGCTCTGGAAAGCCCAGCACTGCGGCGCGAGTATTACGGAAAAGAACCCGACCTGTCCCGTGACGGTCCAGTAGTTCACGAATAAGGCGCGAACGAGCCTCTTCGTCACCAGCCGCAGCGGATGTAAGCAGCGCGTCGCCTTCCTCGCCCAGGAAGCCATGAATGGCGGCACGTGAAGCATCGCTCATCGTACCGTGGTCCAGCAGCTCTTGAACAGCTTCGGCAACCGGGCGGTAATTGGCACTTTCATTACGGAATGCTTCAAGATCGTGGAAGCGATTAGGATCCAGCAGGCGCAGGCGGGCAAAGTGGCTGTCTTGACCAAGCTGTTCGGGCGTAGCGGTCAGAAGCAGGACGCCAGGGATGACTTCAGCCAGCTGCTCGACCAGAGCATATTCGGGACTTACCTGTTCCGGGTGCCATACAAGGTGATGGGCTTCATCCACAACCATAAGGTCCCAGCCGGCTGCAAACGCGGCGTCCTGGGCGCGCTCATCACGCTTTAGCCAGTCCAAAGAGACCAAAGCAATCTGATTATCTTCAAAAGGATTGGTCGCGTCACTGGCGCGGAAGCGCTCTGAATCGAACAGGGCGACTTCCAGATTGAAGCGCCGGCGCATCTCTACCAGCCACTGATGCTGGAGGTTTTCAGGCACAAGAATCAGAATGCGACGCGCACGACCACTGAGCAGCTGACGATGGATAACAAGACCTGCTTCGATCGTCTTGCCAAGGCCCACTTCGTCGGCCAAAAGGACACGTGGAGCAATACGGTCAGCTACACTACGGGCAATATGCAGCTGGTGTGGGATAGGTTGGGCTCGAGCGCCTGCCAGCCCCCAGAGTGGCGATTGTAAGAGACGACTGCTGTGTTCAAGTGTGTGGTAACGCAGGCTGAACCAGGAAAGCGGGTCGATTTGACCTGCGAAAAGACGATCACTTGCCAGACGGAACTGAATAAAGTTGGATAGTTCAGCCTCGGTCATCGTGCGAGGTTCGTTTTTGGCATTCAAACCGTGATAGGTGAGCAGGCCTTCGTTTTCTTCCACCTCACGAACGGTGAGTTTCCAGCCTTCAAAGTGGGTGATTTCATCACCTGGTGCGAAGCGTACGCGGGTCAAGGGTGCGTTGCGTTGAGCATACTGGCGTGTTTCTCCGGTAGCCGGATACAGTACGGTCAGAAGGCGTCCATCCTGTGCCAGGATGGTACCGAGCCCCAGCTCGGCTTCACTGTCACTGATCCAACGTTGCCCAGGTTGATACTGCGCCATGTAGTAGCTTCTCCCGCCCATTCAAAAAGCCGGTTATGTTAACGAATGCGCCCGCCGAGGCCAAAGCCTGATGGCATAAAATCTTTAAATAGGTATATCGCGAGAGGACAAGTTGATGTTACCGCCCATACCGCAAGCCTTGATTCCGATCACTACGCAGCACGATTCCGTAAAGCCTCGACCGGACATCGCTCCAGTAACAGCTGTCGCCCATGCAAAGGAAGCAGGCTTTCAATCCGTTCTGGATGAGCAAAAGCTGGAGCAGGAAAGCGAAAAACGTCGCAAGCGTAAGCGGGGACTGCAGGTTTTACTGCCGGATGAGCGTGCCGAAGCATTGATGGAACCTTCCGAAAAAGGGCAGTGTGTTGATATCAAAGTTTAGGCGGCGGCTGGGTTCTATCAAGCCATATATAGCGCTCTGTATAAGTCAATGCCAAGAGAGGGTCGGCCGCAAGCCCTCTCGGGAAGGAGAAGGGAGGCCATGACTCAGACAGGTTTGGCGAATGCCGATGTGACGCTCTATGAGTCTTGGGTTGTTTCTCAGGAAGCTGACGACTGGATGGCGGAGCTGATTAAACAAACGCCATGGGAGCAGCCGCAGGTGCAGGTTTACGGCAGGAGCTATCCAACCCCCAGGCTCGTTGCTTGGTATGGTGATCCTGGAATCAGTTATGGATATTCCAGTCTTGCGCATCCTTCTTTGCCTTGGACGGAGCTTCTTGGCGATATTCGTGGTCTAGTGAGTCGGTTTTGTGAACACCCATTCAATGGGGTGTTGATCAACTATTATCGTAACGGCCAAGATGCCATGGGTTGGCATAGTGATAACGAGGCTGTGCTAGGCCGAAACCCTACAATTGCTTCGTTAAGCCTGGGGGAGGCGCGACGTTTCGATCTGCGTCGTCGCGGTGTGCAACGTATCGAGCATTCCATCGAGCTAACGCACGGCTCGCTTCTGGTTATGCGAGGTGCTACCCAGCATTATTGGCAGCATCAAGTTGCCCGTACAAAACGGTCTATGTCTTCTCGACTCAATCTTACTTTTCGTTGGATACGAACGTGAGCGATAACAACCTGATTGATTTTACTTCCGAGCGAAGCAAGCGCATCCATGATTTGAATGAAAAACGGCTGAACGAGATGCGTCAGGCGTTCGAACAGGCTCTGCCATTGGCGAAGCCCAAAAAGAAAGGCAAGTCAAAGCCCAAGAAACGTTGAGTGTCAGTTACCTACCTACCCAACCATTGACTGAGGTCAATAATCCGAAGCTGTCTCTCGTTTAACGTATACCCATTGCTTGGCCGCAGAGATCATCACCATGTTTATCGATGATGTCATCACAATGGGTATCGGCGCGTTGGCTTCGATTTCGCTGTTTGTTGCGGTTGTAGGTTTCATCGTCTGGAAGGATATGCATAAACGCTGACCTTCTGGACAAAGGGCACGCAAGGCACTTGGGCGACTTCGGTCGCCTTTTTTTTGCTCTATTTTCAGGGATTAGAAAAAGGCTGGCTAAAAAGCCAGCCTTTTGTGTTTAGTGAGCAACTACAGGTTTGGTGCGATAGCCTTTCAAACCGTAGAAGAGAATGTAGACATAGCCCAGCATCGGAACAAAGAACGACATCAGCAGGCCGATAGAGTCAGCAAACATAGCCTGGATAAACGGAACCAGTGCGCCGCCAACGATGCCCATGCACAGCAGACCAGAGCCCTTACTGGTGAACTTGCCTAGGCCGTCTAGAGCCAGGGAGAAGATGGTGGGGAACATAATGGAGTTGAACAGACCAATGCAAAGCAGAGCCCACATTGCTGCCTTACCACTGACTGCCATGGCAATCGCAAGCAATACGACGTTTGCAACGCTGTTGAAGGCCAGCACATAGTTAGGTCTGACGCGTGCCATGATCACACCACCGACAAAGCGGCCTACCATCGCGCCGCCCCAGTACAGAGCGAGGTAGCGTCCAGCTACATCACTCGAGAGGCCTGCCACGTCAGGGCTTTCCATCAGGCTGATCAGGTAGGTGCCGATCGATACCTCGGAGCCTACATACATGAAAATACCGATAACACCGAGAAGAAGGTGCTTGTACTGCCAGATGCTTTTGGCTTCGTGCTGAGGAGCGCTGTTCTGCTGGGTCTGAACTTCGTCATTACCACCTTTGATTTGCGGCAATTTGATAAAGCCAATGATCACGGCAATTGCCAGAAGCATACCGGCCAGAATCAGGTAGGGCATCTGTACCGAAGAGGCATCTGTGCTGTGCTCGACCAGTGCCAGAATGGTTACGGCGCCAATCAGCGGGCCTACGGTTGTGCCCAGAGAGTTGAAGGCCTGAGTCAGCGTCAGACGGCTTGCAGCGGTTTCCGGCTTACCAAGAACAGTAACGTAAGGGTTGGCTGCCACCTGTAGGACAGTGATACCGCCCGCTAGTACGAATAAGGCCAGTAGGAAGAAGGCGTAGGAGTGCGCTCCGGCAGCTGGATAAAACAGCAAACAGCCAACAGCAGCTGTACATAAACCGAAGATAATTCCCTTCTTGTAGCCAAGCCCCTCAACCAGGCGACCTGCCGGGAACGAGACGATGAAGTAGGCGGTAAAGAAACAGAACTGAATCAGCGAGGCTTGAACGTAGCTCAGCGTGAAGACAGCCTTGAGGTGAGGAACCAGAATATCATTCAGCGAGGTAATCAATCCCCACATGAAGAACAGTACGGTCAGTACCGACAGGGGGCCTCTGTAATTTGGAACTTCGTTGGAATTATTCATCTTCTCTCCAAAGGGGTAGGCGACTCAAATGAACGCCCGTTTAAAGCTCGCATATGATTGATCCAATCCGTTTCGGTTCAATCCGCGCGGAATAATAGTTATGAACCGTGCAGAAATCGATTCAGCGAGAGGTTAAATTTTTAAAAAGTTCGTCTAAAGTCATGTTTTGGTTGTAAAAAAACCCGCACGGTGTGCGGGTTTTAGGGTGTTGCACGCGGCGCTGGATCAGCTATTCCAGCGCTTGAGAATCAGCGTGGCGTTGGTTCCACCAAAGCCAAAGCTGTTGCTCATGACAACGTCGAGCTTGGCATTCTCCTGAGTCTCACGAAGAATGGGCAAGTCTGCTACCTGAGAGTCGAGCTCATCGATATTGGCTGAGCCAGCGATGAAGTTGCCTTCCATCATCAACATGCAGTAGATCGCTTCATGAACACCAGCGGCGCCCAAAGAGTGACCTGACAGGCTCTTTGTAGAGCTGATGGCCGGGGCCTTGTCACCAAAGACTTCCCGTACCGCCTTGATCTCTGCAACATCACCCACCGGAGTGGAGGTGCCGTGGGTGTTCAGGTAGTCAATCGGGGCGTCCACTGTAGACATCGCCTGGCGCATGCAGCGTGCAGCGCCTTCACCGCTCGGCGCAACCATGTCATAGCCATCGGATGTTGCACCGTAGCCTACGATTTCTGCATAAATCTTGGCACCACGAGCAAGGGCATGCTCGAGTTCCTCGACTACAACCATACCGCCGCCGCCAGCGATGACAAAGCCATCACGATTGGCATCGTACGCGCGGGAAGCTTTTTCAGGGGTTTCGTTGTACTGGCTAGACAGGGCGCCCATGGCGTCGAACAGGAAGGACTGGGACCAATGTTCCTCTTCACCGCCACCGGCAAACACGACGTCCTGCTTGCCCAGTTGAATCTGCTCCATCGCCAGACCAATGCAGTGCGCACTGGTTGCGCAGGCCGATGCCACGGAATAGTTCAGGCCTTTAATTTTGAAAGGCGTTGCAAGGCAAGCCGATACCGTACTGCTCATAGTACGAGTAACCCGGTAGGGGCCGACACGCTTGACGCCTTTTTCGCGCAGGATATCCAGCGCTTCCATCTGGTTGAACGTAGAGGCGCCCCCAGAGCCGGCAATCAGGCCGGTACGTGGGTTTGAAACCTGCTCTTCGGTCAAGCCTGAGTCTTTGACAGCCTGTTCCATTGCCAGGTAGGCATAGGCGGCTGCATCACCCACGAAGCGCTTGACCTTGCGGTCGATCAGCTCTTCCAGGTTCAGGTCGACGGACCCGGACACTTGGCTGCGAAGCCCCATTTCGGCATATTCCGGATTGAAACGAATGCCGGGACGACCTGCGCGCAGGTTGGCGGAAACGGTGTCTTTGTCATTGCCGAGGCAGGAAACAATGCCCAAGCCGGTGATCACGACGCGACGCATGCGGAAGGACCCTTAGAAACTTTCTGTTGAAGTGAATAGGCCGACACGAAGACCTTCGGCCGAGTAAATCTCGCGACCATCAACGCTAACCGTACCATCTGCAATGGCTAGAATTAGCGAACGTGTAATGGTGCGCTTGATATGTATGTTGTAGGTCACTTTCTTGGCAGTGGGCAGTACCTGGCCAAAAAACTTGACCTCTCCTGAGCCCAGCGCACGGCCGCGGCCAGGATTTCCCTGCCAGCCAAGATAGAAACCTACCAATTGCCACATGGCATCCAAGCCCAGGCAGCCTGGCATTACCGGGTCACCTTCGAAATGGCATTTAAAGAACCAGAGATCTGGATTGATATCCAGCTCGGCGACCAGTTCACCCTTACCGTACTTGCCGCCTACATCGCTGATATGAGTGATCCGATCGATCATCAGCATGTTCGGGGCGGGCAGTTGCGCATTACCCGGGCCGAATAGCTCGCCACGGCTGCAGCGCAGCAAGTCTTCGTGGGTGAAGGCGTGTTGTTTGGTCATGCAAGCTCCTGTAGCTGGCCTGGTGATCAATGTCGGCGATTATAGTGTCGCTCTCGCTATTGGACAGCCACCACATAGACAGCCAAGCCATTTTGAAAGTCACAGCGAGGCGGTAAAACCTCGCGAAAGACGAATTGTGCACGTTGGAGATCAAATACTCCAATAGTGATGCATATCCGATTACAAGGACGTTGCTCCTCGAGACCGCTCGGGCTGGCTAATCCAGCGTTGCAGCATCTGTTGAAGATCAGCTCGCTTGAAGGGTTTTGCCAGATAATCATTCATTCCGGCAGCCAAACAATTTTCCCGATCCCCCTGCAGCGCATTGGCCGTTAGTGCAATGATGGGAACCATAGGCCCAGGCTGTTGACGGATCAGGCGAGTAGCCTGATAGCCATCCAGCACCGGTAAACGACAGTCCATGAGAATTGCACTGAAAGACTGCTGCTCGGCCAGACTTACCGCCTGGGCTCCATCCCCTGCGATAGTAATATGATACCCCAGGCTGCGTAACATGGCTTCGATAACTGTCTGATTGACCGGGTTATCCTCAACCAGCAGGACGTTCAGTCCATTGACCTGAAACTCCTGAAGAGGAGACTGGTTGCGCTCTGTCTGCTGGACGTGTCGGAAGGGAAGCGGCAATTCGAGCGTAAAGGTTGATCCCTGGCTTTCCTGGCTTATGGCATGAAGCGATCCACCCATCCGCTCCGCCAGTGTGCGTGCGATGGACAGTCCAAGCCCGGTACCTCCGTAACGGCGGCTGATGGTTGGGTCAGCCTGCTGGAAGGCATCAAACATGCGTTCCAGGCGTTCTGCCGAAATACCTATGCCGCTATCGTGTACCGAGCAGGTGAGCCAGAGCAGGCGCTCATCCAGAGGTTGGCAGTAGCATTTAACCTCGATTGAGCCGCTCTCGGTAAATTTGAGTGCATTGCCAACCAGATTGACCAGGATCTGCCTCAGGCGCGTCGGGTCTCCGGTAACCTCCAGTCGCTCCAGACTTTCGGCGCCTTCAAGCGCCAGCTGCAGACCACGTTGTGTTGCACTGTGCTGGAAAACCTGCACCGAACCTGTAATCAGGTCGGCCAGATTGAATGGAATGCTTTCCAGCTCCAGCGCACCACGCTCGATGCGTGAGAAATCCAAAACATCGTTGATAACTTTCAGCAAATGCTCTGTGGATTCGGTAGCAAGGCTAGTGTATTCACTTTGCTCGCGGGATTGCTCTGTGGTTTCAAGGAGCTGCAACATGCCCAGTACGCCATTGAGTGGTGTACGAAGCTCATGACTCATCATGGCGAGAAAGTCTGATTTGGCGCGGTTGGCCTGCTCGGCCTCTTCACGTGCCGCAACCGGCTGATCAATGCTGCGCTGTTGCTCTTCACTGGCCCGCTGCAGGGCTTGGGCAAGATCATTGATCAGATGCGCCAATACGCCCATTTCGGAGTTGTCTGGTACCGGAAGACGGCTGTGGTAGTCGCCTGCGCGAATGGCATTCACGGTACGACCCATGTCGCTTAGCGGCGCGGAAAGGCGCTTGGCCAGGCGCCAGGCCAGCAAGAAGGTAAGCCCAAGTGCCAGTAAGGCCAGTGCGCCTGCCTTGGTCAAAATAGCCTGTTGGCGCTCATGGAAGGCTTCGTTGGTCACGCCAACGGCAACACGGCCAAGGGACCCATTCGAATTGGGTGTGCCCGAGCGGCTGATGCTTGCGTGAAATATCTCTACCTGTGAAGCCGATTGCGCATTGGGGGGCGGATTATGCGCATACATGATGATGCGCTCCTGACGATCGCGGATTTCGATAAAGCGAACGTAGCGGGTCGCCAGTGTGGCCTCCAGGAGGTTGCGTAGCATCGGGAGGTTATCGGTCGAGACCCCATATTCACTGGCAGATGCCAACTGAATTGCAATCAGCTGACCTGTGTGACTGAGTTCGTGATGCAGATCCTGAAGGCGGGCGTATGTGAAATAGCCCGTCAGTACCAATGTAATAATCAGGGCAGGTCCCAGGCTGATGGCTAAAGTACGGGTACGTATGCCCCAGCCGCGTCGCTTGTCCAATAGAGCGTTCTCCGTGAGCCTTGAGCTCGATGCTCTTACTACAATAGGCCATTCTGGCCGTTATGGTGTTAGCGTCCACCTTCAGGAAGAAGGATACGGTAATTACACATGGTTCAATAAAAGAGAGCGGAATGTTAAATAGGGGCTTCGTATAATGTGGATACCGTCGCACATTGCGGCATAAATGGATAACCCGATGAGTGTAAAGCAACCTATAGCAGTCTTGGGCGGAGGCAGTTTTGGAACTGCCCTGGCCAATCTGCTGGCGGAGAATGGTCATCCTGTAAAGCTCTGGATGCGCGATCCTGAGCAGGCTGAAGCTATTCGTCAAGTTCGTGAGAATCCGCGGTATCTAAAGGGCATAAAGGTTCATCAATCTGTCGAGCCGGGATGTGATCTTGATGCCTCTCTGGCAGGGTGTGACATTGCCTTTGTCGCGCTGCCCTCCAGTGCGTTACGTAATGTGCTTGCCCCGGTAGCCGATCGCCTGGCGGGTAAGGCGTTGGTCAGCCTCACCAAAGGAATTGAAGCGCATACCTTCAAGCTGATGAGCCAGATTCTTGAGGAGATCGCACCGAAAGCCAGAATTGGTGTGATTTCAGGACCTAACCTGGCGCGAGAGATTGCAGAGCACGCACTGACGGCTACCGTTATTGCCAGTGAAGATGATGCGCTCTGCCAGCAGGTGCAGGCTGTTCTCCATGGGCGTACCTTCAGGGTCTATGCCAGCCGTGACCGGCTGGGAGTAGAGCTGGCCGGAGCCTTGAAGAACGTATATGCCATCATGGCGGGGCTGGCAGCTGCGCTGAATATGGGTGAAAACACCCGCAGCATGCTGATTACCCGCGCGCTCGCCGAGATGACTCGCTTTGCCGTACAGCAGGGTGCCAATCCCATTACATTCATGGGTTTGGCCGGGGTAGGTGATCTTATCGTCACTTGTTCTTCGCCCAAGAGCCGCAACTATCAGGTAGGGCATGCATTGGGTGAGGGCCTTACGCTTGAGGCGGCAGTTGCTCGAATGGGGGAGACGGCGGAAGGGGTCAACACCTTGCGTGTTCTCAAGGAAAAAGCCGATGAACTCGGCGTCTATATGCCGCTGGTGCAAGGCCTGTATGCGGTACTGTTCGAATCCCGCACGCTGGATCAGGTTATTGCTGCGCTGATGCGTGGGGAGCCTAAAACCGATGTCGATTTCTATTTGCCGATAGGCTCCGAAGCTTAGGAGAGAATATGTCAGCAGACACTCATGAACGCGAAAGCCTCGCGTTGCGTCTTATCTGGATGGTGATTTTCCTGCTTGTATGGTTAGTGTCGCAGTACATTTTTGCAGGCGTGGTAATTGCTCAGCTGGGCTATCGCCTCGTCAAAGGCACACCAAGTGACGCCTTAAGTGAATTTGGTTCGAGTTTGTCCTGCTATCTGGCGCAGATTGTTCGTTTCGGAACCTTTGCTACAGAAGAAAAGCCATGGCCTCTTGCTGACTGGCCCGATACCGCTTCCTCTATGCAAGAGAAGCAGCCATGACGCTCTGGTTGCTAAGGCATGGTGAGGCGGAGCCGCGTTCAGAGGGCGATGAGTTCAGGCCGTTGACGGATAGAGGGCGTACTGAGGTCAGGCGCAGTGCAGAGCGGCTATTAGGGCAAAGAATCGATGTGATTTATGCCAGTCCATACGTCCGAGCCCAGCAGACAGCCGAGCTGGTCAGGGGTGTTCTAGGGCACAAAGAGTCCATTGTCACTCTGCCCTGGATAACGCCTGATGATGACGTGATCAAGGCTATTGATCTTCTGGATGATCTTTCCGGCAGTAATATCCTGTTAACTACCCATAATCCCTTTGTCAGCTACCTGGCTGGTCTTCTGGTTCATGGAAACCTACAGCAGCCACTGAGTATGGCTACAGGCTCACTGGCTACGCTTGAAGGAGAAATGCGCATTGCAGGTGCCATGGAGCTGGTTGAGCTTTTCCATCCTTGACTGATTCGACGATTCCATAATTTCTAACAAAAAAGAGGTCGTTATGTTAATTGATGCATCAGGTGTGTCTTTACGGGTCTATGCGGAGTACCTGGTATGAGTATCTGGTTCACCGAGCCGGACCTCGCTGCGCTGGATGAGAGTTTGCAAAACACTATTTGCGAGCGCGTGGATATTCATTTTGAGGCTTATGATGAAGATTCGCTCACTGCAAGCATGGCGGTAGATGAGCGTACCCACCAGCCGTTTGGGTTGCTTCATGGAGGGGCTTCTGTTGTCTTGGCAGAAACCGTCGGCTCCATTGCCAGTCTGCTCTGTATCGACAGGAGCCAGTACACCTGCGTGGGGCTTGAGGTCAATGCCAATCATTTGCGCGCTGTTAGACGTGGACGGGTGACCGCTGTGGCAAAGCCTGTCCATCTGGGTCGAAGTACTCATGTATGGGATATCCGATTGTCAGATGAAGCGGGGCGTGCAACCTGTATTTCGCGTTTAACGGTAGCTGTCATCCCCAAAGACCGCATTTCGTCCTGATGCCGCGCCTGGACCAGCCCTTTCGGTTATTAGGTGTTGGTCTTGCGCCTCTTTATATCTAGAGCATTTACTGGTTCGTCGAGCATGAGCGCCATTGCTCTGCGAAGCCCTTCTGCTTGCTTTATTGTCTGATCTGAAAATCAATTATGAGAACTAGACATGACTGCCCATGTACAGGAGTTGCGCCTTAACTTACCCCACCTTGAGCTTGCGGCTCGTTTATTCGGCCCTGAAGACGGGCGGCCAGTGCTGGCTTTGCATGGCTGGTTAGATAATGCTATGACGTTCTCGCGATTGGCCCCTTATCTGGAGGGGTTGCGCATTGTTGCAGTCGACCTGCCGGGGCATGGTTTATCCGCTCATCGCCCGGCCGGTGTTGGCTACCTGCTGCAAGACTACGTGCAGGACGTCTTGATGGCAGCAGAGCAGCTAGGGTGGGAGCGCTTCTCGTTACTGGGTCACTCACTCGGGGCCATTATTTCGGTGCTTTTCGCAGCAGCATTGCCGGAACGTGTCGAGCGTCTGGCGTTGATCGACGGGCTGCTACCGTACACGACAGAGCCGGATGAGGCGCCTGAAAAACTAGGCAATGCCTTGCGTGCTCAGCTTAATTTGCCCAATAAGCGCAAGCCGGTTTATGAGACTGTTCAGCAGGCCGCTCAAGCCAGACTCAAAGGTGTGGGATCGGTCAGTATGGAGGCTGCAGAGCTACTGGCAGAGCGAGGGTTGATGCCTATTCCAGGAGGGTATACCTGGCGCTCCGATGCTCGTTTAACCTTGCCGGCCACATTAAGGCTGACGCATGAGCAGGCCTTGGCGTTCATTAAAAAAGTGCAGTGCCCCGCGAGTCTCGTTGTGGCTGATAAGGGGCTGCTCGTCAAAATTCCCGGTATCGATGGACTTCTACAGGAGCTTGCTTGCTATGAAGTTACCCGTTTGGCTGGGGGGCATCACTTGCATCTGGATAACGAGGTTGGCGCAAGGGCGGTAGCAGATTGTTTCAATCGCTTTTTCTCTGCAGCTTGACTCGAATACGGGTATTGATAAGGCTTGTTATGCATAAAGGATCAATAGCGATCAAGTCACAGGGAGCCATGCCTCTAAAGGATGCAGCGTTTGGGCGGTTTTGAACGTGTATTCGCTCTGTCAGATTCGCCTGTCAGTCTTCAGGCAGGAAAAGGCGCGTGCCGGTATAACACGCCACTCCAGGTAAACATGTCCCCGCTATTATTTATGGGTCTTTAAATTAATTCAGGGTGATTCACTAATATATATGCGACTTTTTTTTGCGCTTGGTCTGGGGTTCATGACGTGTGCTGCTGTTGCGGCAGATATGCCAGGCAGTGTCGATCTTCCAGTGCTGGCGCGACCTGCTCATGCCGAAATTATTGATTATCGTGAGGCTGGGTCTGTCGAAAAAATGTACCCACAGGGCGCTGTAAGTCGTATAGGAGGCAAGTTGCGCCTGGAGGGAGACGTCCAAGCAGAGGGTAAGCTCGTCACGCTGACCTATGAGTTGCCCCGTGGCCATGACCCTATTGCGGCACTCAATGAGGCTAGAAGTACATTGCAGAAGCAATCTGCGATACCGTTATCGTGGTGTAAGGGACGCGATTGTGGCTCCAGTAATGTATTTGCCAATGCTATTTTTGGAAAATCGCAGTTGTATGGGCCGGACGAGCAACAGTCGTATCTCCTGTTGCGTCTCGCTCCACCACAAGACGATACATTGCTGGCGCTTTACGCGATCACTCGGGGTAATCGAAGGGGTTATCTGCATGTGGAGCAGCTCGAGGCTTCCATACCTTTGGGCAAGCTGGTAGCAAGTCCTGCAACATTGCTTCGTCAATTGCGGCAAGATGGTGAGTTACATCTTCCTGCGTTAGCCGATCCACCAGACGATATCTGGCTGGACCTGGTAGGGCAGTGCCTTAATCTGGACACAGGTACCCGAGTGATCATCGGTGGGCCGCAAGCGGGCAAGTGGGAAAAAGCGTTGCTGGCCAGGCGTATACGAGCGGCCCGGCTTGAAGCTGATCCGAATCGTGAGCCTGGGCTCTATCTGCAGCCATAATCCATCTAGCGGTAACGACAGGTATCTGCCGGGGCGTTAAGCTCTGACACTATCGCTTGCCTGTCCGGCGGATGGAGCCGCTTAAGCAGGACAGTGATTCGATTGTCATCTTAGGAATTTATATGCGGCTTCCTGCTGGTCAGTCTCCCCAATTACCTCCGCCCATGTATGAGCACGATCGCCTGCTCGTCCGCATACTTCTCCTGTCACTCCTTGGTGCCTGTCTATGGGTGTTGCTGCCATTCATGTCGGCCCTATTTTGGGCTGCGGTACTGGCTTACGCCAGTTGGCCCCTGATGCGGGGCTTGACCCGCAGGCTGAACGGCCGTAATACGGTGGCCGCTGCGATTCTTACGATCGGTTGGATATTGTTGGTGGCATTGCCGCTTGTATGGGTTGGTATCGGACTTGCTGATCATGTGCGTGGAACGATTGAGTTAGTTCGCAGCATTCAAGTGGGCGGTTTGCCGCCTGTGCCAGAGTGGGTAGTGCGGTTGCCTCTTGTTGGCGACCGGCTGGCCAGTCTATGGCAAACCCTGGATGCGCGAGGTACTGCCTATTTTGACAGCTTGAAGCCCTATCTGGGGCAGATGGGGAATTGGCTTCTGGCGCGAAGTGCGCGCGTAGGTGGCGGCTTTTTAGAGCTGGCGCTAAGTCTTGTCCTGGTGTTTTTCTTCTACCGTGACGGACCTCGGCTGGCTACCTTGGTTGAGAAGCTGCTCGTCAGGCTGATTGGTGCTCAAGCCGGCCATTATATGCAACTGGTCGGCGGCACAGTGCATCGAGTCGTTAATGGAATTCTAGGAACGGCGGCGGCTCAAGGTGTCTTGGCGATGATAGGCCTAATGATCGCTGGGGTGCCCGGCGCGTTAGGATTGGCGCTGTTGACCTTTGCATTGAGCTTGATCCCTGTAGGGCCTCCGCTGGTCTGGATACCTTCAACGATCTGGCTGGTGCTCCAGCAGGAATATGGATACGCCATATTCATGGGACTTTGGGGGCTCTTTGTCATTAGCGGTGTAGATAATATTCTCAAGCCGTATTTGATTAGTCGGGGAGGGGACCTGCCATTGGTAGTCGTATTGCTTGGTGTCTTTGGCGGCCTGCTGGCGTTTGGTTTTATGGGATTGTTTCTGGGGCCTATTCTTTTGGCCGTTGCCTACAATCTGATTCGTGACTGGATGGCAGGCGCTACAGATCAGGTCCCAAAGCCATAACCAAACGAGTGGGGCAAACAAGACGTTTTACCCCACTCAAGCACGTTATAGCGGAAGGCTCTTGGCGTTTACATGCAGGTTGCGTCCTGCAAGCAGGCCAAATAACGCGGCTGAAATGGCGATTCCAATAAACAGGATGCCCACACTGCTCCAGCCGCTGCTCATGTCATGGATCACGCCTACCAGCAGGGGACCCATGGCTGCCAATGTATAGCCTACGCCTTGGGACATTCCTGACAGGCGAGCTGCAATATGCGCATCAGGCGAACGAAGTACGATCAAGGCCAGGGCTATACTGAAGGTTCCGCCTTGGCCCAGGCCTAGAATGCAAGCCCAGAACCATAGACTGCCGAGGGAACCGTACAGGCAGCCAAGAAGGCCGGTTAGCGTCATGCTCAGCACCAGGATGATGGCCAGGCGCTGGTCCTTGCCTCGGGTAGCCAGCCAGGGCGTGATAAGCGCGGTCAATAATTGAAGTAGGACTGAAATGGACAGCATGAGTCCTGCCTCTACAGCGCTGAGACCTCGATCAATCAGGATGGAGGGTAGCCATCCAAAAACAATATAGGCGAGCGACGATTGAAGCCCCATATAAAGGGTGACCTGCCAAGCCAGCTTATCCCGCCATAAGCCTACCACCTGCCATTTCTGGCTGTTCGCATGATGATTAGCGCGGGTTTGCGGCAACCAGACGATTGCTGCCAAGATCGCTGGTGTTGCCCAGAAAGCCAAGGCCGGTTGCCAGCGGTCGTTGAACAGATGCTCCAGTGGGGCTGTTGCACCGGCGGCGAGGGCGGCACCCAGGCATAGCGCCATGGTATAGGCGCCCATGAGCATGCCTGCCTGCTCCGGAAAGTCCCGCTTGATAATGCCGGGTAATAGAACGCCGATGACTCCAATGCTGGCACCTGCAACAAGACTGCCTATAAACAGGCTGGCAGGGGGTAACAGACTACGTAAGACAATACCGCCTGCCAGTGTAAGCAGTATCACCAGCACGGTTCTTTCGCTGCCCAGCCACCGGGAGAGGCGAGGCGCCAATGGCGCAAAAAGTCCCAGGCACAGGACGGGTGCTGTGGTCAGTAGTCCGGCTGCCGAGCTGGACAACCCGGTCGAGGCCTCGATCTGACGAAGCAGAGGGGAAAGACTTGATAAGGCGGGCCTTAAATTGAGTGCGACAAGAAAGAGTCCCAGCAGGAGTAACCACGCACGTGCGGGTACAGATGAGGTGTGGGTTGATGGGGCAGACATTAAGTAATCCAAATGTATAAACATGCTCATCCTACCTCAAACAATCGGCAGGATATTTTTGTAGTTGGGATGGCGAGATATACACACCCGACTAAAACGCCATTGGGCATAATGTCAAGGGGTTGTAATGCGTAGTAAAGCTATACTCTAAAATTATAAATGACTGAAAAGGCACAGAATTTATGGATTGCCTAAAAAAACGACAGTTTAGTTAAAGGTGGCGTGGCTACTGGCGTTGCGGTGATTTCCACCATCTTTTCCACGAACTTATCCACAGCTTTTGTGGATTAAAACCGTTCATGCCAGGTACTTTTAGGCGTTTATACAATGTTTTTTCGCGACATTTTGTCTTTGTAAATAGCTGGCAAGTTCCATCTGTGGCTCCATACGAGCCTCGAATCACGCGTATAGCAGGCGTATTCTGGCTATTTAGTCTGGTTCACTTACCAAGCAAGCCTAACCTTATCCAGGCTTTGTTAGAATACTGACCTATAAGCGCGCCTCGCGCGTATGAAATTCTTAGCCTTCAGCGGAGTACTTATGTCCGAGCCGATTCGCCTTACCCAATACAGCCATGGAGCCGGCTGTGGTTGCAAGATTTCGCCTAAGGTATTGGAAATCATTCTGGCCGGCAGTGGTGCCCAGCATCTGGACCCGAACCTTTGGGTAGGAAATGCCTCGAGGGATGATGCAGCGGTATATGCCCTTGATGCTGAGCGAGGTGTGGTTTCCACAACTGACTTCTTCATGCCCATTGTGGATGATCCCTTTGATTTCGGACGTATCGCGGCGACCAACGCCATTAGCGATATCTACGCCATGGGTGGCGATCCTTTGATGGCAATTGCAATTTTGGGCTGGCCTGTCAATGTGCTTCCGCCTGAGGTTGCACGGGAAGTGGTGGCAGGTGGCCGCAAGGTTTGTGACGAGGCGGGCATCCCGTTGGCTGGTGGACACTCTATCGATGCGCCTGAACCTATTTTTGGTCTGGCAGTAACAGGTGTCGTCGAAAAGCGAAAGATGAAGCGAAACGACACGGCTTCGTTAGGCTGCAAGTTGTTCCTCACCAAGCCTCTAGGCATTGGCATCCTGACTACCGCTGAAAAAAAATCAAAATTGCGTGTGGAAGACATGGGTGTCGCACGCGATTGGATGTGTCAACTGAACAAGCCGGGTAGTCGCTTTGGCAAGTTGGCTGCCGTCACCGCAATGACAGATGTAACGGGCTTTGGGTTACTGGGACATCTAGTGGAAATGGCTGACGGCAGCGGCTTGACTGCCCGGGTCGAATATAACGCAGTTCCACGTTTGCCTATGGTTGAGCAGTATCTGGAGTGGGGGTGTGTGCCTGGTGGCACCTTACGCAACTTCGATAGCTACGGTGACCGTATTGCATCGCTATCCGAGCAGCAGAAATTGCTTTTGTGCGATCCCCAGACCAGTGGCGGGCTGTTAATCGCGGTCGAGCCGCAGGGCGAGTCAGAATTCATGTCGGTCGCTCGAGAGTTAGGCCTGTCACTTCAGCCTATTGGCGAAATGGTTGATCGACAGCGGCATGCGGTTGAGGTGTATTGATGCGCGATGACGCTCGGGACTACCGCTCCCTCTTTCTTTCTGGTGTGCCGCTAATGGATGTGCGCGCACCCGTCGAGTTTTCCAAGGGCGCTTTTCCGGGCGCAACCAACCGGCCGTTGATGAATGACATCGAGCGGCAAAAGGTGGGTACCTGTTACAAGCTGAAGGGGCAGCAGGCTGCTCTGGAGCTTGGACACTCCCTGGTTTCCGGCAAGTTGAAGGAAGCGCGGGTACAGGCGTGGGCCGAGTTTGCCGAGGCCAATCCGGAGGGCTATCTGTACTGCTTCAGGGGTGGCCTGCGGTCGCAAATTACTCAGCAATGGCTGCTTAGTGAGGCAGGTATTGCCTATCCACGTGTAGCCGGCGGCTATAAGGCCATGCGTACGTTTCTCATGGAAACACTGCTTCAGTCTGTTGAGGAATGCCGCTTCGTATTGGTGGGCGGTATGACTGGAACTGGCAAAACAGAAGTCATCGCTCAGCTCGACGATAGTGTTGATCTGGAAGGGCATGCCAATCATCGCGGCTCAAGTTTTGGTAAGCGCGCTACCGTACAGCCATCACAAATCGATTTTGAAAACAGTTTGGCCATTGACCTGTTAAGGCGTCGTGCAAAGGGGCAGGATCGTTTTGTGCTGGAAGATGAGTCTCGGTTGATTGGGCGGTGCTCCTTGCCTTTTGAGTTGCATCAGGCCATGCAGCATTTTCCCATGGTATGGCTGGAAGACACCCTGGAGGGGCGTGTTGAGCGAATACTAAAGGACTACGTGACTGATCTGGCAGCCGAGTTCAATCGTGAGCATGGCGACAGCGGATTCGATTTGTTTGCTGAACAGCTTTGTAAAAGTCTTTCCAATATTGCCAAAAGACTGGGCGGCGAGCGCTATCAGCGCCTGGCGGAGATCATGAATGAAGCACTCGCGGTGCAGAAGGTCAGTGGCGATGTAGGGCAGCATCGTGAATGGATTCGAGCGTTGCTAAGTGAATATTACGACCCTATGTATGCCTATCAACGCGAGAATAAGTCAGGGCGCATCCTCTTTGCTGGAGATCAGCAGTCGGTCGTGAGCTATCTCAAGGCAAACCGTTGAACAGGCTAGTTAAAACGAGGTCTTTAATGCGCCGGATTTACTTATCCATTGAAGGAGTCAAATCATGAATCGCTGGCTTGCAATGATGCCTGTCGCGGCGCTGGTACTTGCTGGATGTGCAGCCAAAACGGTCAACCGAGACAGTTGTGCAGCGGAAGTGAACGCTGCATGGAAAGAACTGGATATAGCCAAAACCGAAGGGTTTGCAGGTACGGTCAGCTACTCCAAGGCGCTGGGCTTGATTTCAACCGCCAAGACTCAGCAGCAGGTAGAAGCCTATAACGGCTGCGTTCAGAATGCTCAAAAGGCGCGCTTTTATATTCGCGAATCACGCGCTGGTCGTTGATTGATCCAAGGATGAACATCTCACATGTTCATCCTTCTTGCTTCCCTTTCCTCTATCTAGCCTTGAGCGTTGAACGCTTGCCCATTGACGTGTGCGCTGTCTGGTCCCATCAAATAGAGGTAGACGGGCATGATCTCCTCGGGTGTTGGGTTGCGTGCAGGGTTTTCAGCAGGGTAAGCGAGAGCACGCATGTCGGTTCGGGTTCCGCCGGGATTGATACTATTGGCCCGTACGGCCGCAGTGCCATCCATTTCATCGGCAACCACCTGCATAAGGCCTTCGTTGGCAAATTTAGAAACGGCGTATGCTCCCCAATAGGCACGTCCTTTTCGCCCCACACTGCTGGAGGTGAAAATGATCGAGGCATCGTTCGATTGTCTGAGCAGTGGCAGTAGCGCACGCGTTAGCATGAAGACTGCGTTGACGTTGACTTGCATAACCTGCATGAAGGCTTCTCCGCTGGTCTGCTCAACAGAGGTGCGAGGACCTAGAATACCTGCATTGTGCAAAAGACCATCAAGTCGACCAAACTCCGTCTCTGCCATGGCAGCCAGCTCTTCGAACTGCTCAGGCCGTGCGGCTTCAAGGTCAAAAGGAACGACTACCGCTTGTGGATGGCCAGCAGCCTCGATTTCATCGTAGACCTCGTTGAGGTTCTCTTCTGTCTTACCCAAGAGCAGGATGGTTGCGCCATGGGCAGCATAGGTTTTTGCCGCTGCCCGGCCAATGCCTCGTCCGGCACCTGTTACAAGGATGATTCGATTTTTGAGAAGGTCAGGGCGGGCCTTGTATTCAAACATCTTGACTCCCAGCCGCTCGCTTGAGCGGCCCTACTGTTTTAACAGCCGCAAATGGCGCGGTCCAAGGCGTCACGCAGCTCAAGCGGGTGATCTACTACCAGATCGGCGCCCCAGTGAGCAGGATTGTCCTCTGGATGGATATAGCCATATCGCACGGCCGCTGTTTTGGTGCCCGCTGCGCGCCCCGATTCGATATCTCGACGATCGTCACCGACAAAAATGACGGCTTGCGGCTCGATATTGATTTGTTTACACGCTAACAACACGGGCTCTGGATCAGGTTTGCTGTAGGTGACATGGTCAGGGCAGACCAGAACGGCTGAACGTTTAGCAAGGCCAAGTGCCTGCATGATGGGCTCAGCATAACGGACGGGCTTGTTGGTGACTACGCCCCAAGTCAGACGAGCCCGTTCCAGGTCCGCCAACAATTCTTCCATGCCCTCGAATAGGTGAGAGTGGATGGCGCAGTGATCCTGATAGCGGTCAAGAAAGTCCAGTCGTAGTGGGTCAAACTCATCGCTCAAGGGATCTACTTCGAACGCGCTGGCTACCATGGCTCGCGCGCCACCCGATACGACGTCCCGGACAGTTTTCTCATCGACGGCTGGCAAGCCTCGATCAGCGCGCATGGACTGGATCACGGCGATAAAGTCAGGTGCCGTGTCGAGCAATGTGCCGTCCATATCGAACAGTACTGCTTTTATTCGCATCCTATTACTCCTCGCGGATGGTGCGCAGCATGTAGTTTACGTCGACATCATTGCCCAACTTGTAGACCTTGGTAATCGGGTTGTAAGTCATACCGATGACATCGCGTACGTGTAGGCCGGCGTTTCGGCACCAGGCGCCTAATTCGGATGGACGAATAAACTTGCGGAAGTCATGAGTGCCGCGCGGCAGCAGACGCAAGACATATTCGGCGCCCACAATGGCAAATAGATAGGATTTGGGGTTGCGGTTAATCGTAGAGAAAAAGACATGGCCGCCAGGTTTGACTAGTGTCCGGCATGCTTGAATCACAGATGCCGGATCTGGGACATGCTCAAGCATTTCCATACATGTGACGACATCGTAAGCGCCGGGCGTTTCAGCTGCCAGCTCCTCAGCGGTAATGCGGCGGTAGCTGACGGGCACGCCTGATTCCAGTTGATGAAGCTGTGCAACTGAAAGCGGCGCTTCGCCCATGTCGATTCCTGTGACGTCCGCGCCCCGTACTGCCATGGCTTCGCTCAGGATGCCGCCGCCGCAGCCTACGTCGAGTACTTTTTTGCCGGCGAGGTTGGCGTGTTGGTCAATCCAATTGACGCGCAGCGGATTGATATCATGAAGCGGCTTGAATTCACTCTCTCTGTCCCACCACCGCGAGGCCAGGGCTTCGAATTTGGCAATCTCGGCATTATCGACGTTGGACATCCATTGCACTCCATTCTCTAAATTCGTTGTGCAAATGCGCTTGTGATTTGGCATTTGCTAGATGAACGCACCACTGGCGCAGCCAGTCGTTAGCGAGCGGCTATCTTTTGGCCCCAGGTGCGAGCGTTCTCGATAAGTTCTTGTTCATCCAGGCGGGTCAGCTTGCCGTTCTTTAACAAGGGGCGACCACCCACCCAGACATGCTTCACACAATCACGGTTGCTGGCATAAATCAGTTGAGACACTGGATCATAAATGGGTTGTTGAGCCAGTCCGCTCATGTCGAAAGCGACCATGTCAGCTGCCTTGCCCACCTCAAGGGAGCCCAGGCAGCGCTCAAGACCCAGGGCGCGCGCCCCATTGAGCGTGGCCATACGCAAGGCTCTGTGTGCATCCAGTGCTGTTGCGGAACCGGCTACAGCCTTGGCCAGAAGAGCGGCGGTACGGGTTTCGCCCAACAGATCCAGGTCATTGTTGCTGGCTGCCCCGTCCGTACCTATGGCGACGTTCACGCCTGCCTGCCAAAGCGTTTCTACCGGGCAGAAACCGCTGGCTAGCTTGAGATTGGATTCTGGGCAGTGGATTACATGAGTATTGGTCTCAACCAGATTTTCCAGGTCTTCCTCGTCAATCTGGGTCATGTGGACAGACTGGAAGCGGGGACCTAAAAGCCCTAGCCTGCGCAGGCGAGCAAGCGGACGTTCCCCTGTCTTTTCGATTGCCTCCTGCACCTCGCCAGCCGTTTCATGCACATGCATGTGGATGCATGCGTCAAGTTGATCGGCCAGCATCAGGACATTGGCCAGCTTGTCATCGCTGACGGTGTAGGGGGCGTGAGGCCCAAAAGCGACCTTGATGCGCTCATGTAGCTTCAGGTCATCAAAAAGCTCAAGTCCCCGGCGTATCGCCTCATCTGCAGTCCTTGCCCCTGGTACAGGAAAGTTCATGATCGGCAGGGTGACTTGCGCCCGCATACCTGACTCGTGGATGGCCTCACACGCTACCTGCGGAAAAAAGTACATATCCGAAAAGCAGGTTATGCCGCCTTTGATTTGCTCTGCGATGGCCAATCGGGTGCCGTCGCGGACAAAATCCTCGCTTACCCATTTGGCTTCAGCGGGCCAGATATGCTCCTGTAGCCAAGTCATGAGCGGAAGGTCATCCGCAAGGCCACGAAACAGTGTCATCGCAGCATGGCCGTGCATATTGATGAGGCCCGGACTCAGTAGCATGCCGGGAAGTTCGACTGACTCGGCCGCCTGATAGCGTCGCAGATCAGAGCGGGGTGCCAATACGGCGACTTGCCCATCCTTGATGCCGATAGCGTAGTCAGTCAGTACCACCCCGGCCGGTTCCACCGGAACGATCCAGGTGGGGAAAAGAAGCAGGTCAAGGGGCACGACACCGGGCATGGAAGGGCTTCCTGAAGGTAAATAAATGAAAGTATAACTGGCGTCAGCCCAATGGCGGGACTCAGTCGGGCCACATTATCGATAAAAGCGTTTATAAACCCATGTATTCGCGATGTCCTGTCACAGCGGCTTGTATCACCCCTGTATAATCGACTTTTTTGTTTCAGGCGATGAGGGTGATCATGCGCGAGCGACTTCTGGCCGCAGAGAAGGTCAAGGCTATCGAGTGGAAAGAGGGCGTACTGCATCTGCTGGATCAGCGTTTATTGCCCATGCAGGAAGTCTGGCTCACGTATGACTCGGCCAGTGGTGTGGCCGAGGCAATCAGGCAGATGGTCGTGCGAGGAGCACCGGCAATCGGTATTAGTGCAGCCTACGGCGTGGTGTTAGGCGCTCAAGCGCGCCAGCAGGCAGGAGAGGACTGGTTGCAAACGCTGGATGAGGATATGCAGATGCTCGCAGAGTCCCGTCCTACAGCAGTCAACCTGTTCTGGGCGCTTAACCGTATGCGAGAGCGCCTGAAGCGACTCAAGCCGGGCGAGGAGGCACTAGCGGCCCTTGAAGCGGAGGCCGTTGCCATCCATGAGAGCGATCGCGAAGCCAATCTGACCATGGCGCAGCTCGGGGTCGAGTTGATTCGCAAGCATGGCGATGGCGTTCAGACGCTTCTGACCCATTGCAATACCGGTGCGTTGGCGACCGGAGGGTTTGGAACCGCCCTGGGGGTTATTCGTGCGGCTCACCTGGAAGGACTTGTGGACAAGGTATTTGCCGATGAGACGCGCCCGTGGCTACAAGGTGCCCGCCTTACTGCCTGGGAGTTGGCTGGCGAAGGCATTCCTGTCACTTTGAATGCCGATGCGGCAGCGGCCCATCTGATGAAAACCGGCAATATCTCCTGGGTCATCGTAGGGGCTGACCGAATCACAGCCAACGGTGACGTTGCCAACAAGATCGGGACCTATCAGCTGGCCGTCAATGCAATGCACCATGGGGTGCGCTTTATGGTTGTGGCGCCCAGCTCGACCATCGACATGAATCTGACATCCGGTGAGGATATCCCCATCGAGCAGCGTGAGGGACGCGAACTGCTTGAAATAGGCGGTGTTCGGATTGCGGCAGAAGTCGATACTGTAAATCCTGTTTTCGATGTAACGCCTGCTGATCTGATTGATGCGATTGTCACGGAGCGAGGCGTCGTGGAGCGGCCCACTGCAGAGAAAATGGCTGCACTTATGAACCGCAAGCGCTTGCACTGATTTTTCCGCTTAACACGACTCACACATCGCCTGCGGGAAACCGCAGGCAACCCTTGGTTTGTGGTAGTATTTACTGCTTTCCCGCAGGGTGTTGAAACTAAGGAACCAGGCTTCTCATGGGCGAACTGGCCAAAGAAATCCTCCCGGTCAATATTGAAGACGAACTCAGACAGTCTTACCTCGATTATGCGATGAGCGTAATCGTCGGACGCGCATTGCCGGATGTGCGCGACGGCTTGAAACCTGTGCATCGCCGTGTGCTTTATGCCATGAGCGAGCTGGGTAACGATTGGAACAAGCCTTATCTGAAATCCGCCCGTGTCGTGGGCGACGTAATCGGTAAATACCACCCTCACGGCGACTCTGCGGTATACGACACGATTGTACGTATGGCGCAGCCGTTCTCCCTTCGCTACATGCTGGTGAATGGTCAAGGTAACTTCGGTTCGGTTGACGGTGACTCCGCAGCCGCTATGCGATACACCGAAGTGCGCATGTTCAAATTGACCCACGAAATCCTGGCGGACCTGGATAAGGAAACCGTTGACTGGGTAGACAACTACGACGGGTCCCTGAAGATCCCGGCAGTCATGCCTACAAAGGTTCCGAACCTTCTGGTCAATGGCTCCAGTGGTATCGCGGTGGGGATGGCTACTAACATTCCGCCTCACAACCTGACCGAAGTGATTGATGGCTGCCTGGCGCTGATCGAAAACAGTGAGCTGAATGTCGACCAACTGATGCAGTATATCCCGGGGCCTGATTTCCCGACTGCAGGCATTATCAATGGCCGGGCAGGTATCATCGAGGCTTATCGTACAGGGCGGGGGCGTATTTACGTACGTGCACGTGCTGACGTCGAAGATATCGACAAGTCAGGCACTCGCCAGCAGATCGTCATCACCGAGCTGCCTTATCAGCTGAACAAGGCTCGTCTGATCGAAAAGATTGCCGAGCTGGTGAAAGAACGCAAGATCGAAGGTATCACCGAGCTGCGTGATGAGTCCGACAAGGATGGCATGCGTGTCGTGATCGAGTTGCGTCGTGGTGAAGTGGCTGAGGTTGTGCTGAACAATCTGTATGCACAAACCCAGCTGCAAACAGTGTTTGGTATCAATATCGTTGCGCTGGTGGACGGCCAGCCCAAGGTCCTTAACCTAAAGGACATGCTTGAGGCATTCATCCGTCACCGTCGCGAAGTGGTTACCCGTCGGACCATTTATGAACTGCGTAAAGCGCGTGAGCGTGGTCATGTTCTCGAAGGCCAAGCGGTTGCGCTGTCCAATATCGATCCGGTTATTGAACTGATCAGGTCCTCTCCAACCCCAGCTGAAGCCAAAGAGCGGCTCATTGCGACCGGTTGGGAGTCCAGTGCTGTCGAGGCGATGGTAGAACGCGCTGGTGCGGATTCCTGCCGCCCGGAAAACCTTGATCCGCAGTATGGTCTTCGTGACGGCAAATACTGGCTATCTCCTGAACAGGCGCAGGCCATCCTTGATTTGCGACTGCATCGCCTGACCGGCCTGGAGCATGAAAAGCTGCTGGCTGAATATCAGGAGATCCTGAAACAGATTGCAGAGCTGATCCGAATACTCAACAGCCCTGAGCGTCTCATGGAAGTCATCCGTGAGGAGCTTGAAAAGATCAAGACAGAGTTCGGTGATGCACGTCGTACTGAAATCGTTGCGTCTCAAGTCGATCTGACCATTGCTGACCTGATCACAGAAGAAGATCGTGTCGTCACCATTTCCCATGGCGGCTACGCCAAGTCCCAGCCCTTGCATGCCTATCAGGCTCAGCGCCGTGGTGGTCGCGGCCGTTCTGCCTCGGGCGTGAAGGAAGACGATTACATCGAGCATCTTCTCGTCGCCAATAGCCATACCACACTGCTGTTGTTCTCCAGCCTGGGTAAGGTGTACTGGAAAAAGACCTACGAAATTCCTGAGGCTTCTCGTGCTGCACGTGGTCGTCCGCTTGTAAATCTGCTGCCATTGGCTGAAGGCGAGCGTATCACTGCGATGTTGCCAGTAGATCTGGAGGCCGTGCGTCAACAGGCACCTGAGGATGAAGACCTGGGCGATCAGGACGATGTCGTTGAAGACGTGGTGCTTGAAGATGATGCTGAGGTCGATGAGGGCGCAGAAGGGGTTGAAGATAGCGGCAAGGATGAGCCTACCGGATCCTATATCTTCATGGCTACTGCTTACGGCACGGTCAAGAAAACCCCGCTGGTGCAGTTCAGTCGTCCTCGTAGCAATGGCCTGATTGCGCTGAAGCTGGAAGAGGGCGATAGCCTGATTGCAGCGGCCATTACCGATGGCGCCCAGGAGGTCATGCTGTTCTCTGACAACGGTAAGGTCATTCGCTTCAAGGAGCGTCATGTCCGCACAATGGGACGTACAGCCCGTGGTGTCCGCGGTATGCGTCTGGGTGATGGGCAGCATCTGATTTCCATGCTGATTCCAGAAGAGCAGGCGCAGATACTGACAGCCAGTCTGAATGGTTATGGCAAGCGTACTGCTATTGCTGAGTATCCGCAGCGTGGTCGTGGTGGTCAGGGCGTGATAGCCATGGTAACTAATGAGCGTAATGGCCCGCTGATTGGCGCTATTCAAGTCCTTGAAGGTGAGGAAATCATGTTGATTTCCGATCAGGGTACGCTGGTGCGTACACGGGTTGATGAGGTTTCCCTTCAAGGCCGCAACACGCAGGGTGTAACACTGATCAAGCTTGGCAAGGGCGAGAAGCTCGTAGGCCTTGAGCGTGTGCAGGAGCCCTCAGTTGACGACGAGTTGATCGAGCATGAGGGCGAGCTTGATGACGAGTTGCTTGAAAAGGAGCTTCCTGTCATTAGCGAAGAGCCAAGCGATGAGGATGTCCTGCCGGGCGCCAACGATGTTCCCTCTGATGACATGCCCAATGAGGACGATGAGTGATGAGCAAGCGAGCGTATAACTTCTGCGCTGGCCCGGCTGCGCTGCCGGAGGCGGTACTGAAACAAGCTCAGGCCGATCTGCTCGACTGGCAGGGGCGCGGCTTGTCTGTCATGGAGATGAGTCACCGTGGCGACGACTTCACTGCAATCAGCTCGAAAGCCGAGCAGGACTTGCGGGATCTGCTTGTAATCCCCACTGATTACAAAGTGCTTTTCCTGCAGGGTGGGGCAAGTCTACAGTTCGCTCAGATTGCACTGAACCTACTACCTGAAGGTGGAAAGGCTGATTACATCGATACAGGGATCTGGTCACGCAAGGCTATCGAGCAGGCGCGAAACTATGGCGCAGTGAATGTTGCCGCCAGCGCCAAGAAATACGATTACCTAGCTATCCCTGGGCAGAATGAGTGGCAGCTTTCCAAGGATGCGGCCTACGTTCATTACACGCCGAACGAAACCATTGGCGGTCTTGAGTACAACTGGATTCCTGAGACAGGCGATGTTCCTCTAGTTGCTGATGCGTCCTCGAACCTGCTGTCACGTCCTTTGGACGTGTCACGGTTTGGGTTGATTTATGCGGGCGCACAGAAAAACATCGGACCCAGTGGGCTTGTAGTGGTGATCGTTCAGGAGGAGTTGCTGGGGCGGGCACGTTCCTCTTGCCCCAAGCTCCTTGATTATAAGGTCGAAGCAGACAATGGTTCGATGTACAACACGCCCGCCACGTTTTCCTGGTATCTGTCTGGCCTGGTGTTCCAGTGGCTGAAAGATCAGGGTGGACTACCTGCCATCGAGCGGATCAACCGTCAGAAGCAGGAGCTTCTGTATGGCTTCATCGATAGTAGTGACATGTACATGAATCCGATTGCGGTAAATGATCGTTCCTGGATGAACGTGCCTTTCCGCCTGGCAGATGAGCGTCTGGACAAGACTTTCCTGTCGGGTGCCGAAGAGCGAGGCCTTCTATATCTTCAGGGGCATCGCTCGGTAGGTGGCATGCGCGCATCCATCTACAACGCTGTCAGTCTTGAGGCTGTGCAAGCACTGGTCGCCTATATGACAGAGTTTGAAAAGGAGCACGGTTAAACCATGGCGGAACAAGAGCTCAAGGCCCTGCGCCTCCGTATCGATAGCTTGGATGAACGGATTCAGGAACTCATCAGTGAGCGCGCCCGCTGCGCTCAGGATGTGGCTCGCGTGAAAATGCAGTCGCTAGGTGAGAATGAAAGTCCGGTTTTCTATCGACCGGAGCGCGAAGCGCAGGTGCTCAAGCGGGTAATGGAGCGTAACCAGGGCCCGTTGGGTAACGAGGACATGGCTCGTTTGTTTCGAGAGATCATGTCGTCGTGCCTTGCGCTTGAAGAGCCATTAAAGGTTGCCTATTTGGGGCCGGAAGGTACGTTTTCGCAGGCGGCTACGCTTAAGCATTTTGGTATGGCGGTAAAGACACGGCCAATGGCCGCTATCGACGAAGTTTTTCGTGAGGTGGCGGCTGGGGCCGTAAATTTTGGTGTGGTTCCTGTTGAGAACTCAACTGAAGGTGCCGTCAACCATACGCTTGATAGTTTCCTGGAGCATGATCTGGTTATCTGCGGCGAGGTGGAATTGCGTATCCACCATCATCTGCTTGTGGGTGAAACGACCAAGACAGATAGCATTTCGCGTGTTTACTCACACGCGCAGTCCCTGGCTCAGTGCCGTAAATGGCTAGACGCGTATTTCCCTAACATCGAACGAATCGCAGTTTCGAGCAATGCCGAGGCTGCGAAGCGGGTTAAAAGTGAATGGAATAGCGCGGCGATAGCAGGGGATATGGCGGCTTCCCTGTATGGTTTGTCAAAGCTGCATGAGAAAATCGAAGATCGTCCAGATAACTCCACGCGGTTTTTGATTATCGGAAATCAGGAGGTCCCGCCTAGCGGCGATGATAAGACGTCTGTGATCGTGTCGACTCGCAATAAGCCGGGCGCCTTGCATGATTTGCTAATGCCGTTTCATGCCAACAACATTGACCTGACGCGCATCGAAACACGTCCGTCCCGCAGTGGTAAGTGGACCTATGTTTTCTTTATAGACTTCATCGGTCATCAGCATGATCCTCTCATCAAGGATGTGCTGGAAAAAATCAATGGCGATACGGTCGCCTTGAAAGTTTTAGGGTCGTATCCTAAAGCAGTGTTGTAACGCTCGAAAGCCACACCGTTAGGGTGTGGCTTTTTTATATTTGCTTTCTGTATCTGCAACGCATCCCGCATCATCAAAACTAATGACGCGTGAATGCTTCTTGCGCTGCGTTACATAGTAGTAACGGGCGCGATTATTGTTCTCGACGATCCTGTCTGGCTTTCCCAGGGCGCTTTCGACATCCTCTTTCGTCATGCCCGCTATAACCTTTTTGTGGATGGCCGCCGTTCTTCTTTCCGAGCCTGAAAGCACGTTTGGACAGGCTCCTTCCTTAGCTCCCACAACTGCCAGCTCATGGTAGGTAGGCAATTGATCCTTTGAGGGGGAAGGCGGGGATAACGGTTGTGTCGATATCGGTGTTTTGGGTCCGTTGCCGCCAGGCTTGGGATTATCAGCGGTTTGGTGGCTGATCGTCTCGCCTTTAAGGCAACCATTTGCGGAAAAGCTGATATGGCCGTCTTCGCTTGTACACCGAAAGACGGTTGTGGCAGTAGCCGTATTTGAAAAAAACAACGTTGCCAAACATAGAAGTGTAACGGGATTACGGTACATAGCTGTCCTCCATGACATCTGTTTATAGCGTAGTGCGAGATGCGCCGTGCCGCTGTGATTGGCTCCGCAGATCAACGGCCAGGCTCGGTCAGGCATGAGCATTAGCTGCCAAATGATTGTTTTTAACTGTTTTACATCGCCGATTCAGCGCATGCAGTGCTATGATTCCGCTTGTCAGCCCCGCCGGGGCTCGTGGACCCTTTCCATGGACATACCCCGATCTAACAAACTTCGATCGCTGTTTCGTTTATTAAAGATTTGATTCCCGCAGCGCGCTCCGTTGCCGGGGATGGAGTGCGCTTATGAGTGAAGTGGAAGCAAGAAAGCCACAGGAAAGTCTGCAGGAACGACTGGCTCAAGTCGTTGAGCTGCTCCATCAGTATCGTTTCGTTGAAGGTCCCGCTCACGACGAACAGGTTGTGCAGCCTGATGAGGCGCTGCATGAAGAGGGGCTGTCCGAACTCCGTCGCCGTCTGGATGAACTGCATCCGGCCGATATTGCTTTTATCCTTGAGGCGCTTCCACTTCATGAGCGTCTGACCGTCTGGAGCCTGGTTAAGACCGAGCGTGACGGCGACATCCTTCTTGAAGTCTCCGACTCTGTTCGTGAAACACTGATCGCCGACATGGATGATCAGGAAATCCTTGCAGTGGCAGGACAGCTGGATGCTGATGAGCTGGCCGACCTGGCGCCTGACCTGCCTCGAGATGTTGTACATGAGCTTATGGAGGCTCTGGACGCCCAGCAGCGTGAGCGGGTGCGCTCAGCGCTTTCATATGAAGAGGATCAGGTTGGCGCACTGATGGACTTCGAGATGGTGACTATCCGCGACGATGTCACGCTTGAGGTTGTTCTGCGGTATTTGCGTCGCTTGAAGGAGCTGCCAGGCCATACGGATAAGCTGTTTGTTGTCGATTATGACGGCATATTGAAGGGCGTGCTTCCTGTGAAGCGGCTTTTGGTCAATGACCCGGAAAAGCAAGTCGCTGAGGTAATGGCTAACGACCCGGTAGCGTTTCATCCTGATAATGATGCCTACGAGGCCGCTCAAGCGTTTGAACGTTACGATCTAATTTCTGCGCCTGTCGTTGACAAGAATGGCAAATTGATAGGTCGTCTCACTATCGATGAAATGGTGGACTTGATTCGCGAGGAAAGTGAATCTGAGGTCCTCAACATGGCGGGTCTTCGTGAAGACGAAGATGTTTTTGCTTCTGTTTGGAAGTCGGTAGGCAATCGTTGGACCTGGCTTGCTACCAATCTGGTAACGGCGTTTGTTGCATCTCGTGTAATCGGGCTCTTTGAAGGCAGCATTGAAAAGTTAGTAGCGCTGGCCGCCTTGATGCCTATCGTTGCAGGTATTGGCGGTAATTCGGGTAATCAGACGATCACTATGATTGTGCGTGCTATCGCGCTGGGTCAGCTCAATGCCAGCAGCACCATGAGATTGTTGAGGAAAGAGCTAGGTGTTGCGCTCTTCAATGGATTGATTTGGGGTGGGGTAATTGGCCTGATTGCCTATTACCTTTATAACAGTTGGTCGTTAGGGGTCGTCATGACGGCTGCCATGACGTTGAATCTCTTGCTGGCCGCGTTCATGGGAGTATTGATTCCCATGACGTTACAGCGGTTTGGGCGAGATCCCGCAATGGGGTCCAGCGTGCTGATTACGGCAATGACAGACAGCGGCGGCTTTTTCATCTTCCTTGGTCTTGCCACTATGTTCCTTCTGTAACTTCAAGCAAAAGGATCAGGGCGTATCCTGATCCTTTAACAAGTACTTTATTCCTGTGATGACTCGACGTCATTGGCAATCAGAGAGAGGAGGGCGTTTTGCTGGCGTCCAGAAAGTTGCCTGAAGCGCTGTAGCAGTTCCCGTTCATGAGCGCTTAGCTCTGGACTATCCATACGCATGCTCGGGTCTGTATCGATAGCGCCTTCTTGAATGAGACTCTGCTCCAGTCGAGCAATGATTTCAGAATTCATGCTGCGATGATGGTTGCGTGCAACTTCGGCGATACGTTCGCGCATTCCTTCGGGAAGACGGACGACGAATTTGTCAGCTGTGCGACTGGAGTACGATCTAATTGCCTGAGTCATGAGTACATTCATCTAAGTGGTCAAGGACGATGCCAACAAGGCTTTCATGAAGCTTGGGACAGCATTTGTTATTTGCTCTCAACGCCATTACTTGCGTGAGCTTATTGGCGTCAATTTAGTGACAATTTTCAAAAAAAGCAAAGTGGCTTCTCTCTAAATCAATGCTAATGAGAAGCTTAGCAATGATTTCTGGGAATAGCGGTCTTTAACGCTAGGTTTTACATAACGCATGACAAAGCGCGCTCTTGTCGTTAACATTCTGCTCTCGCACGACGTCATTTGGTCCCAGTAGCTCAATTGGATAGAGCATCCCCCTCCTAAGGGGAAGGTTGTGAGTTCGAACCTCGCCTGGGACACCATAAAACTTGCAATACCTCACGCACTTCTACTCTTCACATCCTTGACTAGCGCATAAACTGGACTTTATGGTCTTTTATATTATTGTGCGTTAACGGTTGTCCTTTCATTTTTATGGCAACTATTAGTATGACTTCTACCGTAAAGTGATATTAATAGTTAGTCGTCCTATAACTGATATATAAATATGTGATGGGGTTGGCAGGCTGAAGGGGAACCTTTGGTGGGCATGAGAATCTATCGCTGGCGCTAGTATTAAGGGATTAACAAGATTCCTTAACTATAGTTATGTTATTCCGGTGCTCATTGGGCTGAGCGTGTTGGCCTCGATAACGATTCGAACAAGCAGAGCCCAGCAATGAACTTGTTTTACAGGCACGGCCAATTGAGTTGGCTGTGATGGTTTGTTCGTTATGTCGCGCCCATTCTTAATGAAGCCGCAATATTAAAGTTTATCTAGACAGCTTTGCTGTAATATGGATCAACCCACTTGGGCTCTCTGAGAGGAAGCGTGAATGTCTTATTATCCCGTCCTGTTATCAATCGTTTTTGTTGTCCGTAATCAATCTAGGGAGCTTGCGGAATCGTTGACTAATGCGGCAAGCGTTATTGCCTCACTAGTAAGTGACTACGAACTGATTATTGTTGATAACGCCTCTACCGATGGCAGTGTAGCCATGCTCAAGGAGTTGACTGGTGAAAGGGGGCTGCCGAATCTTCAGGTGTATGCTCTGACCAAAGAGGTCGATACGGATACGGCATGCTGGGTGGGTTTGGAAAATGCACTTGGCGATTATGTAGCCGTCATTGATCCACTGACGGACGATGTCGGGTTCTTGCCTGCAATGCTGGAAAAAGCAGCGGAGGGAAGTGACGTTGTATTTGCGGCCAATTCCCAAAAGCCCAAGCGTACATTAGCCTACAAAGCCTGCTTCTCCAGCTTTAACTCTTTGTACAAGCGTCTAGGCGGCATCGACCTTGCAAACGATGCCCCTCAGTATCGCCTGTTGAGCAAGCGCGTAGTTAATTTTATTCTGCAACACCCTGTTCCTGCTTTGACCTATCGTCATTTGCCGGCAACAGCGGGCTTTGCTCAGACAAAGTTGACCTATAGCTCTACGCCCAAAGCGCCTCAGAACAAGCGTCTGGGAGACAGTATCGAGCGGGGAATCCGTCTTCTGATCTCTACAACGCGTGCCCCTATGCGACTGGTCAACATGCTTTGCATGTTTGGTGCTGCAGCGAACCTTATCTACTCGGCATACGTCATCGCGGTTGGACTTCTCAAGTCGGATGTTGCGCCAGGTTGGGTAACGCTATCCCTGCAGCAGTCAGGCATGTTCTTTCTTTTGTCCCTCGTGCTGCTGGTATTGGGCGAATACATCCTGCAAGTGGCTACCCGTACCAATGAAGGGCCGGCATACCATGTTGCTCAGGAGTTTACGAGCGCCATCATGACGCGACGCGAGAAACTCAACATTGAGGTCGTCAGTGACCCACAGCCGTCTACCGTGACTGCTGCTGCCTCTAATATGGCTTAAGGCATACATACATCATGCAGGATGCTATTGTCATTGGTGGCGGTTTCTACGGTTCCATGATTGCCTTGTATTTGATGAAAGTACGAGGTTTCAAGGCTGTGACGTTGATTGAGCGAGAGGCGACTCTGCTCAATCGTGCGTCTTATAACAATCAGGCCCGTGTGCATAACGGCTATCATTATCCGCGTAGTTTCACGACTGCCTTCAGAAGTCGCGTCAACTTACCCCGCTTTATAAAAGATTATCCTGACGCTGTAGTCACAAACTTCACAAAGCTCTACGCCATAGCCCGTAATAACTCGAAAGTTACTGCCAAGCAGTTCGAGCGGTTTTGCCATGAAATTGGTGCAAAGCTTGAGCCTGTACCTGCGTCAATGGAAAAGCTCTTTGAGCCACGGCTTATTGAGGCTGTTTATCTAACGGAAGAGTACGCGTTCAATTCTAGAGAATTGGCAGGGGAGGCGAGGCGCGAACTCGATGAAGTTGGAGTCGAGGTATTACTTAATACCAGGGTGAAATCTATTCATCGGCAGGGCAGTGACACGCTTTCGGTCACTTATGAGCAGGATGGAAAATCGGTAGAGCGCTCCACGCGGTTCATTTTTAACTGCACCTATAGTGGCCTGAATCAGTTTTCTGGCGACTTTCCGGGTACTCAAACCAAGTTGAAGCATGAGTTAACAGAAATGGCCTTGGTTGAGATGCCGGATGCGCTTAAAGGCCTAGGTGTTACGGTGATGGATGGGCCTTTCTTTTCCATGATGCCTTTCCCTGCGAGAGGGCTGCATACGCTATCCCATGTGCGATACACGCCGCATATGCAGTGGAACGATTCACCGGATCTCGATCCCTATCATCGCCTTGAGCATTACCATCGTGACACACGCGTTGATCGCATGATTCGAGATGTAGCACGCTACATGGCGCCTGTTGCCAATGTTCAGTACAGGGACTCGCTTTTTGAAGTCAAGACCATTCTCGTTAAGAACGAAGGGGATGACGGTCGTCCCATCCTTTTTGAGCAACACGCTCAACTGCCCAATTGTTACTCGGTTCTAGGCGGAAAAATCGATAACATTTTTGATGTTCTGGAGAAGCTAGATGCCGAACCCATCCACTGATGCAACCAATTTCGCGGATGTCACTCCAGCTCGGTCAGTCCGTTGGCTCGGAGTCGTTGCGCTATTCGCATTTGCTTTCGTCAGTTTTTTTACGCTAGGCCCCGGCAATATTGTCGATCCCTTTCACCAGGGAGAATACTTTGCCACTTTGCCCAGTATGCTGCATGGTCGGGTAGGTGAGCATGCCTTCACCATTCATGGTGCGCTCGACTTTTTGCCTGCCTGGATCGCCACTCATTTCAGCGGGCCGGATAATAACTTTCTCTATACCCAGGTTGCCTACGCGCTGTGCAACCTAGGTGCGGCTTGGCTGTTTTACTTGATAGCGTCTTTATTCATTGAGCGTGGCGCTAGATATGAGTTGCTGACACTCGTTGCAGTGGCGGTGGTAGCCAGCCAACTGGTTGGTTACCGTGACCTGTGCTTGCTGCTTTCGATCTATTTATTCCTGCTGTGTTTGCGAGCCAATCGCTCCTCCGATTTTTTTGTTAAAGCGACTCTCTTGGGTATTGCTGCAGCATTCAACATGTTTTGGTCTTATGACCGGGGCATTACCGGGTTTGGGGCGATAGGGTTGGGCGTGCTTCTGGCCAGCTTTTACGATCGCCGTTTCATCTATGCCATGGCCATCTTTGTTGGGACGTTTCTTGTACTGTCCCTGATGACTGAGGTGTTTTCCCTTAGCGATTATCTACGGAACTTCGACTTTCTACTCAGTACATCCTCGCAATGGACGTATCACAGTCCACGCTTCATCATTCAGAGCGCGCTACTGACCGTACCGACAGTGCTGGCTTATTATGCACTGTTCAAAGCGCTGCCTAAGCCGTTCCATTTCGGCTCTGCGTTTGCCATTGCTGGAATGCTGGCTGTCCTGATGTTGGTTTTGTACAAGATCGCGACCAACCGTGCAGATTTCATCCATGTTCCGATGGGTATGTGGGCGCCTTTGCTCAGTTTCCTCTTCGCTTATGACCAGCTGCGTAAGACGGGCCGAAAGCAGGAATTTGTGCTGCTGAAAAAGCCCGTAGCCGTGGCGGTGGTTGGGTCTATGCTGCTTCTAGGGCTGATTGGTAAGAACCCGATGCCCTTTTTTGCAGTTCTGCTGGGTTTGGTACTCATTAACAGCAACCGCAAGCCCTTGGGGTATGTAGCCCTGGTAGGTCTCTCGGGGTTGCTGGCTGCCTTTACACTTTACAAATCGCCAGTCCCCAATGTTCTTGTAAACGGCTACAAGTGGCTACCCAATATGGCGTCGCCCCCTGAGAACTCTCTGTTGGCCTCTGACGGTGCGCGTTGGGCGGCCAGCCAGATCAAGGGGTCAGGATCGCAGTGTGTGTTTGATCTTTCCAATAACGGAATTATCAATGGCGTGACAGGTTTGCCCGCGTGTACGAAATACATTTATCCGGTGTATGCCACGCGCGTGTATGAGCAAGACATGATTTCGGATCTGAAAAAGTCAGACCCCTCTGTCGTGGTCTACTCCACAACGTTCTGGTCGTTCAATATCAACGACATATCAATGCACGACAAATTTCCTGAACTCAAAAAGTATCTGGATGAAAGGTATCCGTACGAAAAGTGCGAGTCGGAATATTGTCTTCGTTTTAAAAATACTCAGGGGTGATAGGAATGAGTTTGCCAGACGCGCTTATAGGATATAGCGGCTTTGTCGGTTCGACATTGCTCAAGCAAAAAGACTTTGAGGGCCAGTTTCGCTCGACCAACATCTCTGAGGTAGGCGAAAAGGCTTATCACACGCTTGTATGCGCCGGTGCCCCCGCTCAGAAATGGATTGCGAATAAGAACCCCGAGGCTGACCGAGAGAAAATCGACGGTTTGATCGAACACTTGAAGCAGGTTAAATGCGAGACATTTGTTCTTATCAGTACTGTTGATGTATTCGGCTCGCCCGTTGGAGTCAATGAAGAAACGCCTGTTGTTGAAGAGGGCCTGCATGCGTATGGCTTGAATCGCAGACGCCTTGAGAAATTCGTAGAAAGTCATTTCCCCAATTACCTGATTGTTCGTTTGCCAGGTCTAGTCGGACCAGGACTTCGCAAGAACGTTATTTTTGACTTCCTGAACGATAATAATCTCTCGGTCATCGATAGCCGTGGGGTATTCCAGTTCTATCCCATGGTCAATCTCTGGTACGACATCCAGACTGCCCTGAAGGCTAATCTCAAACTGGTGCATTTTACTTCGGAGCCTGTCAGCGTCGCTGATATCGCTCGCTATGGCTTTGGCTTCGAGTTCACTAATGAATTAAGCAACACTCCAGCTTCGTATGATTTCCAATCCCTCCATGCTGAGGAGTTTGGCGGTGGTGCCGGCTATCAGTACAGCAAGCGTGAGACGCTTCAGGCAGTAAGGGCATATGCACAGTCCGAGCCGTTGAAAGCGAAGACTGCTTCGGAGGCTCATTGATGCGAGTCGCCATTTCCAACATCGCTTGGGATGTTTCCAATGACGAAGAAGTAGCGCAGCTGCTTTCCCGTTACGATGTAGATGCAGTCGATATAGCGCCCGGTAAATACTTTCCGCAGCCCAAGGATGCGACTGATGCAGAGATCCGGGCGGTCAAGCAGTGGTGGCAGTCCCGTGGTGTTTCGCTAACAGGTATGCAGTCCCTGTTATTCGGAACTACTGGATTAAATGTTTTTGGCTCCGCTGAGTCACAGCAGGCAATGCTGGATCACTTGGATGCCGTCTGCCGTATTGCGGCAGGCCTGGGCTCTACGCGTTTGGTATTTGGCTCTCCCAAGAACCGTGATCGCTCTGCAATTGCGGAGGAACAGGTAGATAGCGTAGCTATCCCTTTCTTCCGCCGCTTGGGTGATATTGCTGCTCGTCATGGTGTGCTGATATGCCTGGAGCCAAATCCCACCTGTTATGGGGCTAACTTCATGGTCAATAGTGTAGAGACTGCTCGTGTAGTTGAGGCAGTTGATCATGACTCTATCCGGATGCAACTCGATACCGGCGCCTTGGCGATCAATGACGAAAATCCTGAAGAGATCATTGCCCGCTTTGCACCTTTCATTGGGCATGTACATGCCAGTGAACCCAATCTGATTACGTTGGGTGATGGCGGTTCGAAGCATGCGCAGGTTGCCCAAGCATTGGCACAACACCTTCCCGATCATGTCGTGACTATCGAGATGCTCCCTGCCAAGGAAGAATCGAACATGGCATCTATCGAAAGAGCACTGGGCGTTGCTACACGGCTCTATCGAGATGGTGTGCAAGCAGGGGTAATGGCATGAAGTGGATGATCCTCATACTGGGCATCCTGTCCAATGCATCTGCCAGTGTCCTTGTAAAGATGGCCATGATGCCACCAAGAAAGTTTCCAAGTCTTTCCGATCCTATGGGAGCGTTAAGCAACTGGCCATTCTGGCTTGGGCTTTTTCTTTATGGATTGGCGTTTCTGCTGTATGCCGCTGCGCTTGCACGTTTGCCGCTGAATGTGGCGCATCCCGTTTTGACCGCTGGTGCCATAGCAACCGTGGCGATCATGTCGGCAGCGATATTCAAAGAACCTTTCCCATGGACGACCATTACCGGGATCATCATGGTAATCGCCGGTGTTGCGCTGATTACGGCCCGTGTAAGCTCATAATGTAGACATGACTATGACAGCAGATATTTCCGAACACATACGCACTTCCTGGCAAGTGCCTGCGTATGAAAAAACGATGTGGTTGGGCAAGCAGCACGCCACATGCATCATCATTCCCGTTATCAATGAAGGAAGCCGTATTGTCAGTTTGCTGACTCGGATGAAGGATCTGAACGTTGATCAAGCGTCGGATGTAATCATTATCGATGGCGGCAGCACAGACGGCTCATTGGAGCTGGAGCGCCTCAAGTCCAAGGGTGTTAGAGGCCTGTTGCTCAAAAAGGGACCTGGTAAGCTAAGTGCTCAGTTGCGTTGTGCCTACGCCTTTGCATTAGAGCAGGGCTACGAGGGCATCGTGACGATTGACGGGAACGACAAGGATGATCCTGAGGCTATCCCGCGGTTCATCAAGGCGTTGGAGGAGGGGGCAGACTTCGTGCAGGCGTCGCGCTTCCTGCAAGGCGGTGTTGCTGAAAACACGCCAAAGTCCCGTGATTTCGCTATTCGCTTCATTCATGCGCCTATGCTGAGCATGGCATCAGGCTTTCACTGGACCGATACGACCCAGGGGTTCCGGGCCTATAGTCGCAAAATGCTGTTGGATCCGCGTGTCGCTCCATTCCGTGATGTGTTCATGACCTATGAGCTGTTGGCTTACCTGTCCTATCGAGTGCCCAAGCTGGGTTATCGTTGTGTAGAGCTGCCTACCATCCGCCGCTACCCTAAAGGTGAAGTGCCCACCAAGATCAGTAGCGTGAGAGGAAATCTCTCTGTTCTTCAAGTTCTCTTCAAGGCGTGTACGGGACAGTACAACCCTTGAGGGACTATAAACACGGCGGCTTAGGCCGCCGTGTTTGTTTCGGCTAAAAATCCCTCCTGACTCGACCGAACTCTTGGGCTTGCTGCCCATCGAAGGGGTACATCAACGTCAAGGCAACAGGCCTTCGTATCAAACGCATAAGAATCTGTCTTCGAAGCGCATTGTGCTGCCTTCGTAAGGAGCTGTAATGGGACGTACGTTATCTGCCTTCCGAGCGCTTTATGCTGCTACGTTGCTCATGCTGATCGGCTCAGGTCTGCTTAGCACCTATATGGCACTAAGGCTTGCGTCCGAGGAAGTTCCAGGAGCCTGGATCGGTGCATTGACAGGTGCTCAATACCTGGGTCTGGTGTTGGGAGGTAAGGTAGGGCATCGGCTTATTGCGCGTGTAGGGCATATAAGGGCTTACGTTGCTTGTGCGGGAATCGTAACTGCTGCAGTTCTGGGAACCGGAATATTGCCCTTTCTGCCCGTGTGGCTGCTGCTGCGTATGCTGGTAGGGATGGGCATGATGTGCCAGTACATGGTGTTGGAAAGCTGGTTGAATGAACAAGCTGAGCCCAACCAGAGAGGCAAGGTATTCTCGGGGTATATGACGGCTTCCTACTTTGGTCTGGTGCTAGGGCAAGGTGTCCTGATTGCCTGGCCTGAGCTCGGTAGCGAAAAGCTTATGCTGGTTGCGCTCTGTTTTGCGCTCTGTCTGGTGCCTGTTGCGATCACTGCAAAGATCCACCCGGCCCCGATGAGTCCGGCTCCTCTTGATCCTGGATTTTTCTTCAAACGAATCCCTCAATCGTTAACAACAACTGTAGTGAGTGGCCTCGCTATCGGTTCGTTTTATGGTCTTGCGCCTGTTTACGCCGCGGCCCAAGGGCTGCCAACCGAGCGAGTCGGTTTATTCATGGGGGTTTGTATTTTCGCAGGGCTGCTGGCTCAATGGCCTATTGGTTGGCTTTCCGACCGCCATGATCGTAGTTGGCTGATCAATAAGGTTGCGCTTGTTCTGGTGGTGGCTGCACTACCGCTGGCGTTATTGCCCAAGGTCCCCTTATTACTGCTGCTTGCTCTTGGCTTTGCAGTCAGCATGTTGCTTTTTGTGCTTTATCCTCTAGCCGTTGCGCTTTCCAATGACCATGTGGAAGGGGAGCGACGGGTATCCCTTACCGCCATGCTCCTGGCCACCTTTGGCGTGGGAGCCTGTATCGGTCCGCTATTGGTAGGTGCCTTGATGAATTGGTTCGGCGCCAACATGTTGTACGCGTCCATCGGTGTGTGCGGATTGATTCTGGTGTGGCGTATCAGGCCGCAGGATGTAAAAGGCTTACACCGTGTCGACGAGGCCCCGCTGCAACACGTGCCTATGCCGGATAGCCTGGCCAGCTCACCTTTGGTTGCGGCACTGGACCCGCGAGTAGATGAGCAGGTAGTCCATGATCAGATGCAGAATGCAGAGGCAGTGGCAACTCCAGCGGAGGCTGCAGATGAAGATACTTCCTCATCTGCAGTGGAGACTATGGCTGAAGAGAGCAATCCTATACCTGAGGATGAGCCCAAGCGTTAGTCTATCCGCCGTGTTTCGCGTTGAAGTTGATAGACGAAGCGTTCGACCTGACGTTGAGTTAGGCCCGACATGCGATAGAAGCGCAGGCCTACCTCGGTACAATCTAGTTTTTCGTTATAAGAAACGTGGCGGACTTCTACTGTTGAGCTAAAGGCGCTGCCAGGGAGGGCTACGGAGAATTTTTCCAGTAGCTCACCAGGAGACACCATGGACGTTGCATTCTTGGCGATACGGATCTTGCAGCCGGTCGCCGAAATGTCCAAGAGCGAACCTTTCAGGAATTTTTTACTGGGAAGGTCTGAGAGCTCGGCTGTTGGCTGGCGATTAAGCTGAAGGCGGACCCGAAAAGCATTTCGACGCTGGTGATAGCTTACTTCCTTCGGGAGTGGAAACCAGTAGCAGCGGCTGTCGTCCAGCTCGCTCAAATTGCCTGGAACGTCGTATTCCCAAGTGATTTGCACGCCTTCATGGGAGCTGTCGATGCGAAAACGCTCTCCCTGAAGCAGTAGCCGTTCTCCTTCGGTAGGGATGAGTTCATCCAGCGCGATCAAGCCTTGTTCAGTATTGATGTCGATCAGAAAGCTCTGGAACTGTCTGTTACGTTCCAGGAAGGTTACGCGGAGTGGACTACGGGTTTCCACCAACGGTTTTAGGTATGCAGCTATCTCAATAGGTGTCTTGAGTAGCTTGGGTGGCTGAGGACCCTGCACATCATTAAATGCGTTGGACACGCCCTGTCTCCATTTCTTGACAAATAAATAAAGAATGGCCGGGATCGTTTAATCCCAGCCATTGTTTCAACAATTCATACCTGACTTAACGGGCGTTGGTAACTCGAGCGGGGCAGATGGCCGCGTCTGTTGTACAGACTGGGCACAGGAGGACCCTGCAAAATTTCGAGCATGCTGGCCACAGTATACTGGTTGGCCTTGATGATCTGGCCATTCCGGTTGTTGGCTTCCTTGCACTGCTCAATAACGGTCGTGAGCTGGTCTGCCGCCTCGATCAACTGATCGTCCTGCTCGAAGCGTTCGGCATAGGCTAACAGGCCTTCACGGCTCAAGGGTAACCCCAGGCGCTGCAATTGTGCAGAGCGCAAGTGATTATGCTGATCCAGTTGAACCAAGAGTGGCTGCTTTTCATCCAGCAGCAGGCCAAGCAAATCGAACTTGCGATTTACCAGGGCTTCGTGTTCTAACTCGATCAGTTCCAGCAACCTTGTAGCGATGTTCAAATCGCTAAGGGTTAGCTCAAGCAAGCTGGCGTTGTGCATACGATCTACACTCGTGCGTCATATTTCCAACGCTGCGTCGCTTAGCGCTGGGATTCAAAATCAAGCAGTTTGGAAGCTACGCGCTGGCTATCGACTTTATAGCTGCCATCAGCAATGGCCTGCTTCAGGCGATTAACACGCTCGCTATCAACCACCGGCTCTTGGCGAATCTTTTCGACAGCCTTCTGAAGCGTTTGGGCTTCATCGCTCAGCTTTACATTTTCGCCTGCTGGCTGGGTTGGGGATACGGCAGCTGCCTTGGCAACTTCACTGGTTTTGTTAGTTGCATTGGTCGCTGCAGGTCCAGTAGTCCGGCTAGTGCTGGCGGTGCTGGAAGTGCTGTTCGTTCTGTTGAAATCAATAACCATGATGGAGAACCTCGGACAGTTTCGGTCGCATGCCCAGCTTTTCGGCTTAGCCCAAAAAAACTTTAGGCTAAATTTTGTGCTCCGTTTGGCAAAAAGCTAATGGACCAGTATAAACCATCTGTTAGAGGCCATGGTGGCTGTTTGGTTTACATGGCGACCTCAACCATTCCCGGGCCAATCACACGCGCTTTAATGACGCGCTTGGAATTCAGATTCTTGACGCGAATCTGTTCTCCCTGGGCTCCATCAATCAACGCCTCTCCCTGCATTCTTACAGTAAAGCCTCCCGATCCCGCACTAATGACAACCTGATCGCCCTTGCGCACCACTTCGGCTGCCTGGAGAAAGGAGGGAGCCAGTATCTGATCTGCCACTACCTGCCGCTTGAGTTTCTGGCCCATTATTAAATCGATATCGGTGAGATAACCTTGAGGTAATTTTCCGACGTCTCGCTCCAGTAGAGCTACATTTTGCGGATCTATAATCGTATCGCGCAGCAACGGTCGGGTAGTGACTACGACATTTCGATACAGGCGAACCTCCGCGGGAATGTAGACGGTCCAAGGGGTGCTTCCTTCGCATCGAACACGTACCGAAACACGGCCTAGCGGTGCTTCAAGGCCCTGCTGTGCAACGGTTAACGGTCGATCGCAAGCCGCCAGACGTAAACGTGGGTCCAAGTCTTTCACCTGAACCTCATGTCGACCCTCGGCATGACTCTCGATCAAATATTCCTGAACGCGCTCCTCAAGAAATCCTTGAGCCGCGCCGATAAGTTCTTCAGGCAGGGTTAGCTCGGCAGCTGCATAGGTCTGGTTTGCAGAGCAGAACCCTACAAGCGTTATCAGTAATGAGATGTGGCGTCTGTTCATGCGTCGAGAAACTGTCTTCGGCGGTTCATGAACCTACCTAAGCAATCCCTGTGCCGTCTTCTGTCATCCGATAGGCCGGCCTTTTCAGGAGTTCACAAATGGCTGGCGTATTAGATGCAGTCAACCAGCGTACTCAGTTGGTCGGGCAGAATCGGCTGGAACTGCTGTTGTTCCGTTTAGACGGCCCGCAGCTTTATGGAATCAACGTTTTCAAGGTAAGGGAAGTGCTGCAGTGCCCCAAACTTACCGTGATGCCGAAATCCAGTGCTGTCGTACGTGGCGTTGCAAGTATTCGTGGTGGCACCTTTCCGATCATGGACCTAGCGCTGGCAACGGGTCGCCGTGGTCTGGATGATCTGACGAACAGCTTCGTCATCATTACAGAATACAACACCAAGGTTCAGGGCTTCCTGGTGCGCTCCGTCGAGCGAATCATCAATATGAACTGGGATATGATCCAACCGCCACCCAAGGGAACCGGTCGTGATCATTACCTGACGGCTGTTACGCGTGTCGATAATCAGCTGGTTGAAATTATCGACGTGGAAAAAATCCTTTCAGAAGTAGCGCCTTCGGTCGAAACCATTTCGGAAGGTGTTATTGACACGGTTGTTCAGGCAAAAGCCGTTACCAAGCATGTGCTGATCGTCGATGACTCGTCTGTGGCACGTAAGCAGGTGAGCCGCTGTCTGGGAACCGTTGGAGTGGAAGTAACTGCGCTCAATGACGGACGTCAGGCGCTGAATTTCCTGAAGGACATGGTCGATAATGGTGAAAAGCCGGAGCGGGAGTTGCTCATGCTGATCTCTGATATCGAGATGCCTGAAATGGACGGCTATACTTTGACGGCAGAAATCCGTAACGACCCCCGGATGAGCAACCTCCATATCCTTCTTCATACCTCGCTGTCTGGTGTATTCAACCAAGCTATGGTTAAGAAGGTTGGAGCTAATGATTTCCTCGCTAAATTCCGCCCCGATGATCTTGCATCCCGGGTTATTGAGCGTATCAAGGCAGCCGATGAAGGCTGAGATGATCAACGCTCTTCTTTTCTGATTCAGGAGCAGAACGGAAGTGTCAGCAGTTAATGCAGATTTTATGCAGTTCCGTGTCTTTCTTGAAAAGACGTGTGGAATCCTGCTTGGTGATAATAAACAGTATCTGGTTTCCAGTCGCCTCAACAAACTGATGGAGGCGGAAGGAATCAAGTCGTTGGGAGAGCTGGTGCAGCGTATCCAGACCCAGCCACGCAGTGGACTTAAGGAGAAGGTCGTCGATGCGATGACGACCAATGAAACCCTATGGTTTCGTGATACCTATCCGTTTGAGGTTCTGAAGAATCGCCTGCTGCCAGAGTTGACCAAAGCCAACCCTGGACAGCGACTGCGTATCTGGTCGGCAGCCTGCTCGTCGGGCCAGGAGCCTTACTCGCTATCGATGACCATAGACGAGTTTGAGCGTAGCAGCCCAGGCCAGCTACGCAGTGGTGTCCAGATCGTAGCAACAGACTTATCCGGTGTAATTTTGACAGCGGCTAAATCGGGTGAGTATGACTCATTGGCAATCGGGCGTGGCCTTTCCCAGGAAAGACTGCAACGTAATTTTGACGTGGTTCCGCCGAATCGGTGGTCAGTAAAGCCCGCTATTAAAAGCCGCGTTGAATTCAGAGCGCTCAATCTGTTGGACAGTTATGCCAGCCTGGGCAAGTTCGACATGGTCTTTTGCCGCAACGTGCTGATTTATTTCTCGGCTGATGTGAAGAAAGATATCCTGACGCGTATTCACGGCACGCTCAAACCGGGAGGCTACCTGTTCCTGGGGGCGTCGGAAGCCTTGAACGGGCTGCCGGAACTCTATCAGATGGTCCAGTGTAATCCTGGCATCATTTACAAAGCGAAATAAGCCAAAGGCCCGACATGTCGGGCCTTTTCTTTTCCTGTCTTGCCATCCTTCCTGTCAAAGTTTTGCCGTCATCCTTGCCGCTTGCCCCTTCAAATACGGAAAAACCTTGCCGCTTTTGGCGCCGTAGCGCGCCTTATTTTTTTAAACCATTGATATTTAAGGGTTTTAATAGTTGGCATGTGCATTGCTAAAGGGAGATAGCCCTTCTGGCAATAGGTTCATGACCATGAGTATCAGTTTCGATAAAGCATTGGGTATCCATCAGCAGGCGTTGAATTTCCGTTCTCAACGCGCCGAAGTGTTGGGCAACAACATTGCTAACGCCGACACGCCTGGATACAAGGCGCGCGATCTGGATTTCTCGGCCGTTCTGGCAGAGCAAGCCAGCAAGTCGTCGCATAGCAAATTCAACCTTGATACGACCAACACTCGTCATATCGAGGCTGAAGGTTTCGGTGATCTGTCAGCGGATGCTGCGATGCGCTATCGCATACCCACTCAGCCTTCGCTGGATCAGAACACTGTAGATGAGCAAGTAGAGCAAGCCAATTACGCAGAAAACTCTGTGCAGTTCCAGGCCAGCTTCACGTTGCTTAACAACAAATTCAAAGGGCTCATGTCTGCCCTTCGTGGAGAGTAACCATGTCCCTGAGTAATGTATTCAACATTGCTGGTACAGGTATGAGCGCACAGACCACGCGCCTGAATACCATCGCCAGTAACATTGCTAACGCCGAGACCGTTTCGTCCAGCGTGGATGAGACCTACCGTGCCCGTCACCCTGTGTTCGCAACCATGTTGAACCAGGCACAGAACGGTGGCAGCGCTTCTCTGTTCGATGAGCAGGGCGAAGCTGGAACGGGTGTGCAGGTACTGGGCATCGTTGAAGACCAAAGCAATCTTGAGGCCCGTTACGAGCCCAATCATCCGGCTGCTGATAAAGACGGTTATGTGTACTACCCGAACGTCAATGTCGTGGAAGAGATGGCGGACATGATTTCGGCAAGCCGTGCATTTCAGACCAACGCTGACATCATGAACACTGCCAAGCAGATGATGCAGAAAGTCTTGACGTTAGGTCAGTAAGCGGAGATCACGCATGTCCACTATCAATACGAATACCAATAACGCAGGCGTTGCAGCATCGGCATTGACAAGTCTTACGAGCACTTCGTCAAAGGATGCTACTGCGTCTACCGATAAGAAAGGCAGTCTGGGAAAGGATGACTTTCTGCAGCTGCTGGTCACTCAGCTCAACAACCAGAACCCGCTAAGCCCTCAGGACAATAGTGAGTTCGTTGCTCAGTTGGCGCAGTTCAGTAGTGTTGAAAGCCTGCAGAACCTGAACTCTGCGGTTAACGGCATCGCAGGTACCTATCAGTCTTCGCAAGCGCTGCAGGCGTCGTCACTAGTGGGACGCTCCGTGATCGCCCAAACGGGGTCGTCCATGGTGGACACCTCGAAAAGTTTCAATGGCTCGCTGGTCATGCCGGCGGCCGGTAAGGATGTCACTGTCGGCGTGTACGACAGTGCAGGTTCGCTGGTCAAGACCATCGACCTGGGCGTAGCCAAGGCAGGCACTACCGATTTCATCTGGGATGGTACAGATGCGAAAGGTAATAAAGTTGATGCGGGAATTTATAGCTTCAAGGCATCTGCCGATATCGATGAAACGCGGCAAGCCCTGACTACTTATCTGCCGGCCACCGTCAATAGCGTAACGCTGGGACAGGATGGCGGTGAAATGCAACTTAACCTGGCTGGGCTGGGCAGCGTGACGCTGTCGCAAGTTCAGATGATTGGTCAGTAAGCCGGCAGTCCGGCAGAGGAAAGAATTATGTCATTCAATGTTGGTCTGAGCGGTCTGAAAGCAGCAAGCACTCACTTGAACGTTACCGGTAATAACATTGCCAACGTAGGCAGCACCGGCTTCAAGGCATCCCGTGCCGAATTTGCCGATATCTATGCAACGTCGATGTTTGGTGTAGGCAATAACACCACAGGCAGCGGCGTCTTGACTGCCAATATTTCCCAGCAGTTCACGCAGGGCACAATCAGCAAGACCGGCAATAGCCTGGACATGGCCATTAACGGTAATGGCTTTTACATCATGAGCAACAACGGTACGGAGACCTATACTCGTAACGGTACGTTCAGCACGGATAAAGAAGGCTATATCGTTGACAATTCGGGCAACCGTCTCCAGGGCTATCGCGCTGATGTCGATGGTAATATTGTGCCCGGCGCGGTGACTGACCTTGTGGTCGATACGACCAACCAGCTGCCTAAAGCCACGACTGCCGTAGCACAGACGCTGACATTGAACTCAAGCTCGACGGTACCGACGTCCACTACATTCGATCCTAATCTAGCTTCTAGCTACAACTGGTCTACCTCAGTCAGTGTGTTCGATACTCAAGGTAACGAGCACAACATGATGCAGTACTTCGTCAAGAATGATACAAACCAGTGGACCATGTATGTAACGGTTGACGGTCGTAACCCTGCAGATCCGACCTCAACCACACCGTATTCAGCGAACGTTAATTTTGACGCTGCCGGTCGTATGAGCTCAATTGCGTCGAATGACTTCCAGGTCGACGCAAACAACGTGCTGACCATGAACAACTGGGTGCCTGCTGCTGTTAAAGACAGCAAGGCTGATCCGGTCGTTTGGGGTGCCAATGGCGCGGCTGCCAACGGTGCGGGTGTAACCCTGGATATCACCAAAGTCACCCAGACTAACAGCAGCTCTGCAGTTACTAAAGTAACCCAGGATGGCTATACCACGGGTCAGCTGTCAGGTCTTTCCGTAGATGCCAGCGGCACGTTGTTCGCCAACTACACCAATGGCCAGTCGAAAAACATTGGTCAGACTGTTCTGGCTACTTTCGCCAACATGCAGGGCCTGCGTCCGGTAGGTAATACTAATTGGATCCAGACTGTTGCGTCCGGCGAGCCCGTTCGTGGTACTCCGGGTTCAGGTGTGATTGGTACGATCGAGTCCGGCGCACTGGAGGATTCCAACGTGGATCTGACGGCGCAGCTGGTAGATCTGATCGTTGCTCAGCGCAACTATCAGGCTAACGCCAAGACCATCGAAACTGAGAACGCTATTTCCCAGACGATCATTCAGATTCGTTAATTAGGGGAAGGATAGGTTTGCCGCTAGCGGCAACAATATTCCGGCGCTCTGAGAAAAAGGCCTCATTCGAGGCCTTTTTCTTTTTAAATCAACTGCTTAACTAATTTAAATAATATGGCACAGGCCTTGCTATAGATCCTGCATCGAAGCAATTCGCTGCAAAAAACCGTCGCTAGAGGATTCTATGGACAAGTTGCTTTACGTCGCTATGAGCGGTGCCAGCCAGAATGAAATGGCACAGCGTGCCCACGCCAACAACTTGGCGAACGTTTCCACTTCAGGATTCCGTAAGGATCTTGAGCAAGCACGCTCGATGCAGGTATTTGGTGATACTCATCCTTCACGCGTCTATGCCATGAGCGAGCGTCCGGCAACGGACTTTACGCCTGGCTCGCTTCAGGAGACCGGACGGAACCTGGATATCGCTATCGAGGGTAACGGCATGATTGCTGTCCAGGCGCCCGATGGTAGCGAGGCGTATGTACGTACCGCCAGTCTTCAGATTGATGCATTGGGTCAGCTGCGTACTAGCGGCGGCTTTCCGGTCATTGGCAATGGCGGACCTATTGCGGTGCCTCCGCAAGCCAAGGTGGAAATCGGTCAGGACGGCACAATCAGTATTCAGGCGCTAGGTGAGAGTCCTCGCGTACTGGCCGAGGTTGACCGCATCAAGCTGGTTAACCCTGATACCAAGCAAATGGAAAAAGGTCTTGATGGCCTGATCCACACCAAGAACAACCAGCCTGCAGCGCCGGATGCCAATGTCCGTGTGGCTTCGGGATTCGTAGAAAGCAGCAACGTAAATGCTGCTGAAGAAATGACCTCTGTTCTTGCCCTGGCCCGTCAGTTCGAGTTGCACATCAAGATGATGCGTTCGGCTGAAGACAACTCGGCTGCGATGGCAAAGGTTTTGCAATCCTAATTACCAGTTTGCATGAAACGCCGTAAAGCCGGCGCTTGAGGAGAACGCAATTATGATGTCTGCATTGTGGGTCAGTAAAACAGGTCTGTCCGCTCAGGACATGAACCTGACCACTATTTCCAACAACCTGGCCAACGTCTCCACGACGGGCTTCAAGCGCGACCGTGCCGAGTTCCAGGATTTGCTGTATCAGGTACGTCGCCAGCCAGGCGCCCAGTCCACTCAGGACAGCCAGCTGCCGTCAGGTCTGCAACTGGGTACTGGTGTACGTATCGTAGGTACCCAGAAAAACTTTACCGAAGGTAGCCTGCAAACCACGGATCAGCCGTTGGACATGGCCATCAACGGTCGTGGTTTCTTCCAGGTTTCCATGCCGGACGGCACGATTGCCTATACCCGTGACGGTACCTTCCACCTGAACTCTGATGGTCAGGTCGTTACCGCCAATGGTTTCGCGCTGGAGCCAGCGATTGTTGTTCCTGCCGAGACCAGAACCTTTACTGTGGGCGAAGACGGTACGGTGTCGGTAACCACTGCTAACAATGCGGCGCCGCAGGTGATCGGCAATCTTCAGACGGCTGACTTTATCAACCCGGGCGGCCTGCAGGCTGTAGGCAACAACCTATTCATGGAAACCGCTGCCAGTGGTGCTCCGCAGAACGGTACCCCTGGCTTGAATGGTCTTGGCACCGTCATGCAGCAGACATTGGAAAACTCCAACGTAAGCACCGTGGAAGAGTTAGTGAACATGATCACTACTCAGCGCGCTTACGAGATGAACTCCAAGGTCATCTCCACCGCTGACCAGATGCTTGGCTTCGTTACTCAGAACCTGTAATCGCTTTTATTCGCGAGGTCGTTGTTTGTATGAACCGCCTTCTTGCTCTTGTTCCCGCGCTTGGCGCTGTATTGCTGGTTGGCTGCGTAGCACCTGCTGCTCAGCCAAACGATCCGTATTACGCGCCGGTGCTGCCGCGCACGCCGATGCCGGCTGCGCAGAACAATGGCTCCATTTACCAGCCTGGGTTCGACCAGAACCTGTATACCGACCGCAAGGCGTTCCGCGTGGGTGACATCATTACCATCACGCTGGAAGAAAGGACTCAGGCGAGCAAGAACGCGAGTTCGGATATTTCCAAGGACAGTTCGGCCAATCTTGGGGTCAGCTCCCTGTTTGGCACTAAGGCACAGATTGGCAACCCGCTTTCGGGTGGCAACCTGAACCTGGGCGCCCAGTTTGACGGCGCTCGAGAGAACAAGGGTGATGCCAAGGCTGCACAAGGCAACAGTCTGACGGGTTCTTTGACCGTGACGGTGGCAGATGTGATGCCCAACGGAGTATTGGCCGTCAGGGGTGAAAAATGGCTGACGCTCAACACAGGTAATGAGCTGATGCGCATTTCTGGACTGATTCGTGCAGACGATATCAGCACTAATAACACCGTGTCTTCCACTCGGGTAGCAGATGCACGGATTACCTATTCCGGTACCGGGGCATTTGCCGATGCCAGTCAGCCGGGTTGGTTGAGCCGCTTCTTTACTAGTCCGCTATTTCCGTTCTGAGGCGTGAAATCATGTTGAAACATCTATGCGTTGCTTTCGCACTGGTACTGTCGGCAACGGCAGTCCAGGCAGAACGCCTCAAGGACATCGCCACGATTCAGGGCGTGCGGACCAACCAGTTGATTGGTTATGGCCTGGTTGTAGGCCTGAATGGTACAGGTGACCAGACGACTCAGACACCGTTTACCGTCCAGACCTTCAATAACATGATGGCGCAGTTCGGTATCAAGGTCCCCAACGGCGGAAACGTCCAGCTTAAAAACGTGGCTGCTGTATCCATTCATGCGGACCTGCCAGCGTTTGCCAAGCCAGGCCAGACGATCGACGTTACCATCTCGTCGATCGGTAATGCCAAGAGCCTGCGTGGCGGTAGCCTGTTGATGGCTCCGCTAAAAGGTATCGACGGTAATGTGTATGCCGTCGCGCAAGGCAACCTGGTTGTAGGTGGTTTTGACGCAGAAGGTAAGGACGGCTCGCGTATCACTGTCAACGTTCCGTCAGCAGGGCGTATCCCTGGCGGGGCCACCGTCGAGCGTCCGGTTCCGAGCGGCTTCGATCAAGGTAACTCGCTGACGCTGAACCTTAACCGTTCGGACTTTACAACCGCCAAACATATCGTTGACAAGATCAACGACCTGCTGGGTCCCGGTGTGGCAACGGCAGTAGATGGCGGCTCGGTTCGTGTGACGGCACCGCTCGATCCCAACCAGCGCGTGGACTATATCTCTGTGCTGGAAAACCTGGAAGTCAGCCCAGGCGAAGCAGTTGCCAAGGTCATTATCAACTCGCGTACCGGCACTATCGTCGTCGGGCAGAACGTAAAAGTTGCGCCTGCAGCTGTTACGCACGGCAGCCTGACGGTCACCATCAGTGAAGATCCCATTGTCAGTCAGCCCAATCCGCTCTCGGACGGCCAGACAGCAGTGGTACCCAACTCGACGGTCAAGGCCAAGCAGGAAGCCAAGCCGATGTTCAGGTTTGGTCCTGGCACGACTCTTGATGAGATTGTACGGGCCGTCAACCAAGTTGGCGCAGCACCCAGTGATTTGATGGCGATCCTCGAGGCGCTTAAACAGGCTGGCGCCTTGCAGGCCGATCTGATTGTAATTTAACGGAGCAGTAGTCATGGACTCTCGTTTGGGCGGAACCTACAGCAGTAACGTCGATTCCGGCGCATACACCGACCTGAACCGCCTTGCCCAGATGAAGGGCAAGAACCGGGACAGTGAGGAAAACGTCAAGAAAGTGGCTCAGGAGTTCGAGTCGCTCTTCCTGAACCAGATGATGAAGTCCATGCGCTCGGCTAATGAAGTGCTGGCCGATAAGGACAGTCCGTTTCAGAGCGAAACGACCAAGCAATACCAGAGCATGTATGACCAGCAGATGGCCGTGTCGCTCTCGCGAGAGGGTGGTGGCCTTGGCTTAGCCTCTGTGCTTGAGCGTCAGCTCTCGAAGACGGGTCAGACCAGTCATCGTCCGAATCCATTTGCGCAGGTAGGGCAGGCAGCGGCGGCGCCGAAAAGTGAGGCTTCAGCGGCTGCCCAGCCTTCAACGCTTCGCTCCGATCACAAACTGGCCACTGTAGATCCTGCGCGTGATGACTCTAAGTTTCTCAATCAACGCCGCCTGGCGTTGCCTGGAAAGCTGGTTGATCGCGTCATGGCCGGTATTGTGCCGGATGTACAAAATCCGACCAGTCAAGTTGCCGGCACGGCTAACACTGCACTGTCAAAAAATGATTGGAAGCCTGCTCAAGCTCTGGCCGTTTCGGCCGATAAAGGTCTGAGTACGGGTGCCTCCCAAGAGATTAGTGGACGTCGGTATGCGCAACCGCCCCTGGCCAGTAAGTCATCCTTCAGTAGCCGTGAGGACTTCGTTAACACGATGCTGCCAATGGCGAAGGAAGCGGCTGAGCGGATCGGCGTCGACCCGCGTTTCCTGGTAGCCCAGGCTGCACTTGAAACCGGCTGGGGCAAGTCCATCATCCAGCAGCAGGACGGCTCCAGTAGCCACAACCTGTTCGGCATCAAGGCTCATGGCTGGCAGGGTGGTTCGGCGCGTGCACTGACTACCGAATATGTGAACGGGCAGCCCGTTAAAGAGGTAGCCAAGTTCCGTGCATATGGCTCGTACGCAGACAGCTTCCATGACTATGTGAGCTTTCTGCAGGACAACGATCGGTATCAGAAGGCGCTTAACAGCGGAGGCGATTCAGAGAAGTTCATGAAAGGACTCCAGCAAGCCGGCTACGCCACTGACCCGAACTATGCACGCAAGGTAACGCAAATTGCTCAAGGCATTGGTACTTACCAGAACATTGCCTCGAATAGCTCAACTACGATTCGTTCATAAGGCCTGATCATGTCGAACCTCATTTCAATCGGACTTTCGGGGCTTTCAGCCAGCCAGAGTGCTTTGAGCACGACGGGTCATAACATTACCAATGCGGATACCGCAGGGTATACCCGTCAGCAGACTGTTCAGAAAACGACGGCAGCGCGTCTTGAAGGTACCTCCTATATTGGTACCGGTACGACCATTGCCGACGTGCGCCGTATTTATAATGACTATCTGGGTACCCAGGTAAGGACGACCACTGCGCTGAATAGCGCCGCGCAGTCGTTTTACAACCAGGTCAAGCAGGTCGACTCACTGCTGTCGGACGGTACTACCGGCGTTAGCAAGGTCATGCAGTCGTTCTTTGCTGCGCTGCAGACAGCATCGGCCAGTCCTACGGATAATGCCTCTCGCCAGCTGCTTCTGACACAGGCTCAGGGCTTGAGCGAGCGCTTCAACTCTGTAACCAATCAGCTGGTAGACCAGAACAACTACGTTAACGAGCAGTTGGCCAGCATGGCCACGCAGGCCAACAAACTGGCAGGTAGCGTAGCTCAGTACAACCAGGCCATAGCCGAGGCCTCAGGCAACGGCGCTTCGCCCAACGACCTGCTGGATGCCCGTGACGAGGCGGTACGTCAGCTTTCCGAGATGATCGGCGTAACGGTGGTCAACCAGGACGGCAACTACAACCTGTATATCGGCTCAGGTCAGCCCCTGGTGGTCGGCAACTCCGTGTCTACGCTTGCAGCAGGCCCCAGCCAAATCGATCCGGCGCGTTATGCCGTTACGTTGACCAAGGCCAATACAACCCAAGATGTCTCTTCCGTAGTAACGGGCGGTGAGATGGGTGGATTGCTCAACTACCGTGACAACGTGCTTGATCCGGCCCGAAATGAGCTGGGCCGCATGGCGATGGTAATTACCGAGCAGGTGAATAGCCAGTTGGGGCAGGGCCTGGATCTTAACGGCAACTTCGGTTCGCCGATGTTTGCTGATCTTAACAGCGCCGCCAACGTTTCTCATCGCAGCCTTGCCCAGATTGGCAACAGCGATAAGACGGCAAGCCTGAACGTAGACATCAAGGACACCAGCAAGCTGACCACTAGTGACTATGAAGTCACGATGCAGGAAGGTAATAGATATTCGGTGCGCCGTCTTTCCGATGGCCAAGCCATGGGCTCTTACAGCCTGGATGCTTCGCCTGCACCGGTGATTGATGGCTTCTCGCTGAGCCTGGCGAGCGGGTCTGCGGTAAAGGGTGACAAGTTCACGATCATACCAACTCGTACCGGGGCGGCAGACATCTCCGCGCAGCTCAAGGATGCCTCTCAGCTGGCGTTCGCTGCACCGCTGTCCGCCACGCTTACAACCGGTAATAAAGGGTCTGGCAGTGTGACGCAGCCGACTTTGACGACCAAGCTGGATGTCAATGATGCTACCGCCAATGCTCAGATGCAGGCGGGTATCAAGAACGGCACGCCGGTCAAGATTGTATTTGGTGACGTCGCGAATGGCTCTCAGAGCTACTCGGTATTCAATACCAAGGGTGAATCCATCGGGACCGGTACTATCGTTCCGGGCAACAACAACAAGGTTGCTGTCAATGTTCCTGTACTGGATGACGCTGGCAATGCGGTACTGAATACAGACGGAACGGCCAAAACGTTCTCGTTTGAAATGACGGTGAGCGGCTCTCCATCCAAGGATGACAGTCTCACCGTGTCGTTCAACAAGAGCGGCGCCTCTGACAACCGCAACGCTCAGCAACTGCTGAATCTGCAAGCCAAGAATGCGGTGGGCGTCAGTGGCGGGAGTGTAGGAACCAGCATTACTGGTGCTTATAGCTCATTGATTGAGCGAGTAGGGGCCATTACAAGTCAAGCCCAGCTCGACACCAAGGCAACGAGCGCTGTGCTGACCCAAGCAAAAGACAGTCGTGATTCGGTATCAGGCGTCAACCTGGACGAAGAGGCGGCCAACCTGGTCAAGTTTCAACAGTATTACAACGCGTCTGCGCAGGTGATCTCGATTGCTCGCAGCACGTTCGATACGCTGATCAACGCAGTTCGATAGAGGCTTTATTCATGCGCATCTCTACTTCACAAATGTTTGCTTCGAATATTGCCGGATATCAGAACGGCTATTCGAGCATTGTTAAAACTCAACAGCAGATCTCCAGCGGCGTTCGTATCCAGACGCCGGCAGACGATCCTGTTGGCGCTGCTCGTCTGCTTCAGTTGGAGCAGCAACAGGCTCAGCTTGGACAGTACAAAGGCAATCTGGATACGGCGAAAAATAGTTTGCTGCAAGAGGAAAGTGTACTGACTTCCATGGGCAACATGCTGCAGCGCGCACGTGAGTTGGCGCTTGGTGCGGGCAATGGCTCCTATTCTGATATCGACAGAAAGTCCGTAGCAGCTGAAATTGACCAGATTCAACAGCAGCTCTTGACCTCGATGAATAGCCAGGATGCAAATGGCCAATACTTGTTTGGTGGGGCCAAGAGTTCGTCAGCTCCATTCACCCAAAATCCTGACGGAAGCTATAGCTATACGGGAGACCAAGGCACTCTTGAAGTTCAGGTATCGAGCTCAATGCGGCTTTCGTCCAATGACAGTGGCTGGAGTCTGTTTGAAAACGTAGGCAACAGCAGCCGTACCGGCACAACGTTGACCAATGCACCCAGCAGCGGCCAGAAGGCCTATATGGGGCAGGGCGTAATCAGCAACGAGCAGAGCTTTGACAATAGCTATCGCAGCGGTGCGCCTTATGTAGCCGAGCTGACCAGCAGTAATGAATACAAAATTTACAGCAAGGCTGATCCTAGCCAAACGTTGACGACCGGCTCGTTCGATGTTGCCAAAAGCAAGAACAACATATCGTTCCGGGGTGTTGAGTTTGCTCTTGACTTTAACGCGCTGTCTGCAGCTCCAAGCGCTGAGGATCAACTGAAAGGACACACATTCGATCTGTCGGTCGCCTCAGACAAGTTCACCGTCTCAGGCCAAAATGCGTCGAATGCTCAGATTGGCAATGCCACGATTGTAGATGCAGGCGCGTACTCATCGACTTTTCCAGCTTCCGGAGTGACGATCAAGTTCACCAGTACTACCGATTACGAAGTCTATGCTCAGCCGCTTTCTGAAGGTGACAAGCCCTTGGCTTCAGGCGCGCTCAACAGCAACACGCTGACGTATGGCGGCGTCCAGTTTGATGTTGGTGGTACCGCGCAGGCTGGCGACCGGTTGAGTGCTTCGCCTAAGTCACAGAATACCCAAGGTATCCTGGATACACTGTCTAACTTGTCGAAAGCACTAAGGGCGCCGGTATCGGGTGACAACGCGGCCAAATTCAAGCTGAGTGAGTCGCTGAACGCCGCCGTAGGTAATATTGATAGTGCGCTGGGGCAGGTGCTTTCTACTCAAGCTTCAATTGGCGCGCGCCTTAATACGATTGAGACGCTCTCGGTGGAGAACGAAAGCTTGAACATGACGAACAAGTCTACTCAGTCCGATATCCGTGACACGGACATGGCCGAGGCTTCTTCAAAGCTCATCCTGCAGCAAACAATGCTGGAGGCGGCGCAAGCTTCCTTTGCGCGTGTCAGCCAGCTTAGCTTGTTCGACAAGCTGTAAGTTCTAAGCCAGTAAAAAAGGCGAGCTTCGAGCTCGCCTTTTTTATTGCTGTAAACAGAGTGGCTGAAGTAAGAAAAAGAGGGCGACAAAAGGTAAAAACTTTCGTTAAAGCAAACGAGTTCAAGGCCGAAATAGAAAGTAACCCGCTCAGGAAGCCCTGCTTGTCGTGGCTTGGGATGTGTCGGTATCACTTAAAGCCTTGGAAACCTTAAATAAATTTCTAAAGCAAATTAAGTAAGCGCCGATAACCTGAATGTAAGCTCTCCAGGCCGTACGAGGCAGTTGCCAGGCCGGGGTATCAATCAAG
>NZ_BDAE01000018.1 GCF_002091675.1 Pseudomonas luteola NBRC 103146
GGATAAAAAATATGGCTGTTTCCCTACTACTTGAATGCCTTGCTGATGGTCAGTTTCATTCCGGAGAAGAGTTGGGGGCGCTTCTAGGTGTTAGCCGTAGTGCCGTCTGGAAGCAGCTGCAAGGAATAGAACAACGTACAGGTTTATCTTTTTTTAAAGTACCTGGAAAAGGGTACCGTCTCGCTGAACCTCTCAATCTGCTGGCAAATAGCCGGATAGACTTTGATGAGTGGCCAATAGAAATCCTGGATACGATTGACTCTACGAATGCTGAGGCGCTGCGGCGTGTCATGGGGCAGCGTGGCCACGCGCCTTTCGTGCTGTTGGCTGAGCACCAGACCTTTGGCAGAGGGCGTCGGGGAAGGGCCTGGGTTAGTCCATATGCAAAAAATCTCTACCTGACAGCAGCTGTTACCATTCATGGTGGTATCAAGCAGCTTGAAGGATTGAGTCTGGTAGTAGGGCTTGCGGTTGTTTCAGCACTAAAAAAGCTGAGCTTAGTTGATGCTGGTTTGAAGTGGCCTAACGACATTCTCCTGTTTGGGCGCAAGCTATCTGGCATTCTCATCGAGTTGTCAGGTGATCCTGCTGATAGCTGTACAGCAATTATCGGCATTGGCTTGAATGTAAATATGAGAAATGCAGACAATATCGATCAACCATGGATTTCCTTATATGAGGCGCTCGGTAGGCCCGTTGATAGAAACCAGTTAGCTTCTAATGTGTTGCATGAGTTAAGTGATTGCTTGAAACTGCATCAGTCACATGGCTTTGCTGCATTGAAGGATTCGTGGGAAGCCAATCATTTATGGCAGGGACGAGAGGTGATTCTTTCTGCCGGTGCCAATCAAATCGAAGGTAAGGTGCTGGGTGTTGGATTGGATGGATCACTTAGATTAAATGTTAATGGCTACGAAAAGTCTTTTAATGGCGGTGAGCTCAGTTTGAGATTACGTAATGATTCTTGAGCTTGACTGCGGCAACAGTCTGATCAAATGGCGCGTCCTATCTAAAATTGATGGCGTTGTTGCCAGCGGTATCGCTCATTCTGATGATGAGCTGCTCGTAACGCTTGAATCTTATGAGAGCCTCTCCCTCAGCCATGGTCGGCTTGTCAGCGTTCGTAGCGATCTGGAAACTACAGGCTTAATTGAACGGCTAGACAGCACGTTTGGTTTTTCATGTCAGCAGGCAAAACCCGTAGCATCGTTTCTTGGTGTAAAGAATGGATATTCAGACTACGAACGACTGGGGATGGATCGTTGGCTTGCCCTTTTAGGCGGCTTTAAGCTGGCGGGTAACAAAGCATGTGTCGTGATTGATCTGGGAACCGCCGTTACTTCAGACTTTGTTGATCAGACTGGACAGCATGCGGGTGGCTTCATCTGTCCGGGGATTCCGCTCATGCGTCGAGAATTGCAGACGCATACTCGTCGAATTCGCTATAACCCAGAACTTGAGGCCACTAACGGGCATCCTCTGCCTGGAAGAAATACGATGCATGCTGTTGAGGGCGGATGCGTGTATATGCTCCGCGGATTTGTGAGGACGCAATATGATTTAGCCCTTGAGCTGCTAGGGGCTGATTTTGCTGTCTTTCTCACAGGGGGAGACGCTGAGCTGGTAAAAGACGTTATTCCCACTTCTCGTGTTGTGCCTGATCTGGTCTTTGACGGTTTGGCCTTGGCTTGCCCTGTGGACTCATAAATATGCGATGGCTTTTCGTTTTCCTGTTGGCATTGAATGTGTTCTATTACGTGTGGAACCAACAGCAGGCGCCTTTGCGCGCAAAGGAAATTACTCCGCTAAGCTTGTATAAGAGCGAGCGTGACAACATACGTTTGCTACATGAACCTGAGGCACCCTCGATGGGCGTTGGGGCTAAGCAATAAACTAGCAGGGGCTGAATGGCTTTCTTGGTATTGAAGCGCTTGGGACGGCTTGGTTTAGGTGATTATTCATGCTGACCTTAGGTAACATTTTTGGATTTCTTCTGGTGGCCTCAGCCTGCGCCTGGCTATGGCATTCCCATGGTTTGCGTGAGCGTGCGCTCGCTTTGGCTAAAGAGCATTGTCGCAAGCGTGATGTAGAGCTGTTGGATGAGAATGTAGCGTTCCGCCGGTTTTCTTTTATGCGGGATGCTAAAGGCTTCAAGCGGTTTGCTCGCGTTTATGATTTTGAATTTACCGCTACTGGCGAGCAGCGTCTGGCAGGTAAGGTAGTGCTGTTTGGTTACCGCTTAGGGCTTATTGAATTTGCCCCTTATGCGGTACCTGAAGCGCCAATGCTCAATGACCCGCGTGTGGTTGATATGGCCTCATGGCGACGTGCCCGTGAAGAAAAAGAGGATCGCCGCCGAGCCGACTGATCCATTGTAATTGCATCATGTTACCAATGATCCTTCTCCTACCGTAATAGCCGCTGTTGAGCCTCTTGGGCCGCTTAGGCCTTGTAGCCAACGTAACATCGCCAGGCTGGAAACGGTTCTGCAATCAGCACTTCAGCAAACGCCTCATCATTCTTTATCGGCTTCTTTTAGCATCATTGCTGTAGAAACCTTTAGCACCTCTAATCTGCTAGCCAGTGTATAAGCTGGTAAGACTCATGAACTAGCAGTGTGGTGACATCCATCCGAAGTGTTTGAATCTGTTTTTTGTCTTATGCGACCATTTATAGCTGCCGAACATCAGGACAGTTTTATCCTGCGTTCAATTGGGCTGGACGATTCGGCTTTATGCTGGAGCAAACAACCACATCTGTTTCTGACTTGGAGATCGCACCGTTGAGCAGCAATGTCGTCTCGATCAAATCTGACAGCCTAGAAGATCAAGAGCAGCTAGAGGCCCAGCTGAGTTTCTTGCAAAAGGCCTCTTTGAGATTGATGCATCGCAACGGTACAAAGGCGACCCTATTGGTTCTAGAGCGCTGGAAGACCAGCGACAATGAGATTCAGATCGTGTTTACTCCCGGTGTCGTTGAAGCCTTAGGATCGTTGGAGGGTCGTGAGTTACTCAAAGCAGCCATGAACGCTGCAACAGCCTGAGCAGCGCTAGGGACCTTTGCGCTGGATTTTTCGTCAGACTCGAATAATGGACTAGCCATTGTGCTCATTGGCTCTTTTAACGTGTCTGGAGATTTTTCATGCAGATTGATCTTTCTGGAAAAACGGCAATCGTAACCGGCTCTACTCGTGGTATTGGTTTCGCTATTGCGAAAGGATTGGCTCAGGCAGGAGCGACTGTAGTTATAAACGGTCGATCGGCTCCATCAGTAGACAAGGCGGTTAGTCTCCTGCAGCAGTACGTACCGGATGCGACGTTACGTGGAGTGGTTGCGGATGTCGGGAGCGTTGACGGATGTGCTGTATTGAAAGCTGCTGAGCCTGAGGTTGATATTCTAGTCAACAACACGGGTATATACGGGCCTCGAGACTTTTTTGAAACGGGCGATGATATTTGGACGGAGTTTTTCGAGGTCAACGTGATGTCTGGCGTTCGGCTCTCTCGGGAATATTTGCCTGGCATGGTCTCGAGGCAATGGGGGCGCGTAATCTTTATTTCTTCTGAATCAGCGCTCAATATTCCGGCCGACATGATTCATTACGGCTTTACCAAAACAGCCAACCTGTCCGTGGCGCGTGGATTGGCCAAACGGATGGCTGGTACAGGCGTGACAGTTAATTCCATTCTGCCAGGTCCAACGCTTTCTGAAGGCGTAGCGGAGATGCTCAAGGAGGCGAGCGAGCGTACTGGTCAGACTCTAGAGGAGGTGGCCGCTGATTTTGTAAGGGAAAACCGGCCTAGCTCCATTCTCCAGCGTGCAGCAACTACAGAGGAAGTCGCTAATCTGGTTGTCTACACAGCTTCTCCTCTGGCTTCAGCGACAACGGGTGCCGCGTTGCGTGTTGATGGTGGTGTTGTCGACACTATCGCCTGATATGTCATTGTTAAACTGGCTAGGGGTGTGGCTTCTTGGCAGTATTGTCTTAGCGACGGTCAGTGAGGCTGCGCCTTTGTCTCTTGGATTGGACAAGGCGCAGCTCGAACGGAGAATTCCTGCCTATTTAGCGGTGCTGCCTAGCTGCAAAGCCCTGATGCTGGGAGCGCCACACCCAATGAAGGATGAGGCCGGGTGGGTATATTCCGCTCGGGGCGCGTCCAGCTTTGACATGTCAGTAGAGACTACAGGCGAGCAGCTTACGCGTATCACTGTAAAAGCAGCAGCGCCTGTTTCTGATGCAGTGCTGCGCGATATGCGGTGCATAACTTATGCGCTGATGCGTGCGGTGGAACCTAAGTATTCAGTTTCGCATTTGGCTTTATCGACTTCAAAACAGCTTTGGAGACGTGCGCAAAGCGAGCCTTATTGTCAGCTGTATTTTTTTACAGCATTTGAAGTACGGCTGGCCCCTGTTCAGCTGGTTGTACAGCGATAATCTAGTCCAGAATAAGTCAATAAATTATTTTTCTAAAAAATTATGTTTAGAAAAATAATCTTGTGTTCTAAGCTGATATTCCGCCGTATGACAACGAAGCGAGCCGCCTTTAAATTCCTTTCTTTTGCAGATATTCCTGAAGAATGAAAGCATTTTCGATTACGTTGGCGTCTGGTTTCGTTAAGTGCTTGCTGTAACGATTCATCTAAAGGATTCGAAATGCTTACTACTGATTCTTCAAGCTCTTCCCTTGTAGCGCCTGCTAGTGTGGAAACTCTGCAGCAGATGATTACGGCAGAGTACGAGTCTCTGCCTCGTCAGCTCAAGCGTGTAGCGGCATACATGAGCCAGCAAAGTGATCGTGTCATGGTTGATCGTATTAGCGATATTGCCCGTCAATGCGAAGTACACCCTTCGGCAATCGTACGGTTCTCTCAGCGTTTCGGCTTCAAAGGCTTCAGTGAAATGCAATCCCTGTTTCGTGAGGCTTATACGCATAAGGCAACACCTGTCCAGAATTATCAGCAGCGTATCCGACGAATGATTGCCAACAAGTCTCAACCGGCTGCCGGAAGCGATTTGGCGCGTGAATGCATTAGTGCCACACGTTCAGGACTGGATAGATTGGGAGAAGAGCTGGACGATCAGGCGTTCGAGAAAGCGGTCGACCTGCTGGTCAATGCGGAGAACATTTATGTAGTGGGGGTTCGTCGTTCATTTGCGGTAGCGCACTACCTTGTTTATAACCTGCAACACACCAACAAGCGTATTCATCTCGTGTCTGGCCTTGGCGGTAGCTATCGAGAACAGATGCGTAGCGTCCGAGCCAACGACCTCATCGTAGCCATTAGCTTTACGCCTTATGGCAAGGAAAGCCAGCAGTGCGTACGTATCGCTCAGCATAATCAAGCCAAGACGCTCATCATTACAGACAGCCAGTTGTCACCCCTGGCCAAGCGAGCCAGCGCATTGTTGCTGGTCAACGAGGGCAGTGCATTCGCTTTTCGTTCCCTGAGCGCAACGCTATGCCTTTGCCAGGCACTGTTCATTGCTCTGGCCTACCGCCTGGAAATGAAAGTGGATGAAATGCATGAGCAGGTGGGTTTCGATGACTGAATTTGCTCGTCAACTGTTGGGCACTACTGGCTGAGGATATTGCCTAAGCAGTACGTATTGAATCAATGAGGTGCATCATGGCCGACGAGCATGCGAAGCGCAGCACGGCGGAAACGCCCGAGGAAGCCAGCAAGGTAGGTGAGGTGAACAAGTCCCAGAATGAGAAGGGGGGAGAGCAGCGCCGTACCAAATTCAACGAGCCAGAGGATCCACAGGCGCAGCGCTCACGGTAATCCACATGTCAGATCGTCATGATTTGCAACGCTTCGTGAGCGCTCAAGAGACTGTTTGGCAACAAGTGATTGCAGAGCTCCGCTCAGGTCATAAACGTACCCACTGGATGTGGTTCGTATTTCCGCAGTTGCAAGGACTTGGGCATAGCGCCATGGCGAGGCGGTATGCCGTATCCGGGCTGGATGAAGCTACTGCCTACCTTGAGCATGAGCTTCTAGGGAATCGGCTGAAAACGTGTTGTGAGATTGTGAATAGCCTGGAAGGGGCGTCGGTAGCGCAGGTTTTTGGTCATCCTGACGATTTGAAATTTCATTCATCAATGACGTTATTCGCACACGTTGCAGGAGAGCAGAGCCCTTATCAGGCGGCGTTGATCAAGTATTTCAATGGCCAGGAGGACGCTCAAACGTTGCGGTTGCTGAAGCAATAATACTCGCTGCGTGTCTAGGCGCGGGTGTCTTTGTTTTCTTCCAGAGAGTCGCCTAGTTGCTTATGGACCTCGGGTTGCTCAACTCCATCGACCCACCATTTCAAATGAGCACTGACCATTGTCTGAGGGGCGAAGCCCAGTTTGTTACGTACAGGGCAGGCTCCATCTTCGCTTGCCTTGACCTCACCAGCTTGGCGGGATCGGTTATTGCCGGCTTTGCCACTGGCCTGAACAATCATCTCAAACCGTACGGCTTGCCCGCTGCCTTTGAAACAGAGCTCTATGGAGGCTTGCTGTGGTGAAATTGCACTCAGGTTCAGATTGGCCTCTACAGGTGGAGTCGAGGCGGCAAGTAACATGGCAGTCATAGGCAGGGCGAAGAGTCCAGGCATGTCAGTCTACGTTACGATCATTTGAACAGGCTGGAGATCAGAGTAGCGCATCTTTGACCTCCTTGTGCAGACGCCCTCTAAATGAGGGCGTCCAGGATACTGCTCAGATGCAAGCGCTTACTGCTGGGTAATGACAGCGCTGTTGCCAGTACCCGTCTGCGAGATGGTTGCAGAGTTGCCAATGGCAAACTCACCACGCTGCGTAATAGCGGCCTGGTTAGCTACACCGGACTGATAGACCACTGCATTGGCGGCCAGCTGCGATTCCAGCTGTTGAACGGTAGCGATGTTGTCGCTGCCACCCTGAGTAACGCTGGTGTAGTTGCTATCACCTTTCTGGCTCACATCAGCCGAGTTGTTGGTGCCTGAGGTGGCGCCAGTCAGGTTGTTGCCACGACCAATCTGGGACACGTTCAGCGTGTTGGCTGTGCCGTTCTGATCAAAATACAACTCGTTGAACTTGCCATCCTGGAAGCTGGTAATGGCGTTGTTATCGCCGCGCTGGGAGATGGTGGCGAAGTCTGGACCACTGTACCCATCCTGGACCATGGCCACGGTATTGGCAGTGCCGTCCTGAGTAACGGTCGCTGTTTGGCCGTCGCCTGTCTGGGTCAGGGTAATGGCGTTGTTATCGCCTGTCTGGGCCAGTGTTGCAGAAGTGTTCATACCGCTTTGCGTCACTTCAGCCTGGTTGCCATTGCCGGTCGCGGTAGCGCTCAGCTGATGGGCATAGCCATCCTGGTTTATGATGTGGGAGTTGTCGTTGCCATTCTGGTTGATGGTAGCCACGCTGCTGCTGGACATGCCATAAGCAGCGCCGCCACCCTGGGTGACTTCAGCTACGTTGTTGTTACCCAGCTGGATAACCTGAGCCTGGTTGTCGTTGCCGGTCAACTGATAAACCGTAGACGAGTTAGTGTCGCCAGTTTGTGTTACGGCTACCTGGCTGCTCTCCTGAGCCTCCTGATAGATGCTCGAGTAATTGTCGCTGCCTTCCTGCGCAGTGTTGGCAACGTTATTTGATCCGTCCTGGTACTGATAGGAAGTGCTATTCAGGGCAGCGCTCTGGGTCAGGGTTGCAGCATTACCATTACCGATCTGCTCCTGAATGCTCTTGCTGTTTTGAGTGCCGTTGATTTGTTCGGTCGTAATGGAGTTGTTGTCTCCATCCTGAGTAGTTTCAGCGGAGTTCATCTCAGCAAAGGCGTGTGAGCTGAGAGCGATCAGGATGGCGGCAGCAAGAGGCTTGAAGCTGTGCATGATTATTCCCTTCGTAGTAATCACAATAACGAGAAATGAAAATGTCGACGTTCTAATGCGTGATGTTTAAACATCCGTTGTTATCAGTACTGACGTACCACTGCGGTTTGGTTATTACCGTATTGCGTAATACTGGCCTGTTGACCGGTACCGTTCTGCTCAATGGAAGCGCTGTTATAAGCGCCGTACTGGTTGATCAGTGCGACGTTTGCCGAGCCGATCTGGGTAATGGAAGCCGTGTTGCCATAACCAGCCTGGGTAATAACTGCGGAGAGGTCAGCCCCTTGCTGAAGGATAAAGGCCTGCTGATCGTTACCAAGTTGTGAGATGAGCGCCTGTGAGTTAAGGCCTTGTTGGCTTAAGGTGGCCTGGTTGTTGTTACCGTTCTGCTGGATTTGAGCAACCAGTCCGCCAGCCGATGCTGTAGCTGCCAGTGCGCGCGGGTCAGGCGTGCCGGCAAGGTCTGAAGTCGTCGTGGCGATATCGAAATTATCAAGCAGATCAGCCGCCTGGAGCGGCGGTACAACAAGGCTCATGCCGGAGAAGGCGAGCGCAAGTCCTGAGCACAATCTTTGCAGCGAATTCATGGCTAATCCCTGTATAGCGCTGTGCGGATTGTTGGTCGTACAGGCGAAACTGGGTATCAACCAAAAGATTGAAAAGATGGGGCATTTAAGCCATAGAGGGATTAATCCATGGCTGCCGGAGGAGGCGGATCTAGAGCTGGCTAGGCCCGATGAACGGTATACCTAGGCAACCTCTACCATCAAGAGGCGTTAACTGATCTGGCTTTTGCTAAGCATTGATGGCTCCTTGGGCTCAGTATTGGCGAATGACAGCATTCTGATTGTTTCCGTATTGGATAATGCTGGCTTGCTGACCAGTACCATTCTGTTCGATGGCAGCATTGTTAGCGTTGCCGTACTGACTGATAACAGCAGCATTTGCTGACCCGGTCTGGGAAATCAGTGCGCTATTGGCTTCTCCTACCTGCTTGATAACGGCAGCCAGGTCTGAGCCTTGCTGCAGAATATAAGCCTGCTGGTCATTACCCTGTTGAGTAATGGTTGCCAGGGAGTTAAGCCCTCGCTGACTCAAGGTGGCCTGGTTGCTGTTGCCATTCTGCTGGACCTGAGCGACGAGACCATTGACCGAGGCGGCAGCCAATGCACGTACGTCGGGTGTGCCAGCCAAATCTGTCGATGAGGAGGCGATATCGAAGTTATCGAGCAGGTCAGCAGCCTGCAAATACAGTGGCGCTGCAAGGCAGCTTACTACCAGGGCCGTTTGAGAAAGCAGTCGTTGCAACATGGTCATGGCTAACTCCTGTTTAGCACTTACAAGTTTTGCTGACGGGTTCCCGCTTCGCTATCAATCTAAAGATTGAAACTTTAATCAAAGCGAAATAAAAAAGACTTAATTCTCTGGTATGGCCAACAGCAGGCGCTGCTTTACAGAGCGGCGCAACTCCTGTCCATTCATGGTGATCGCTGGCTGGTGCCATTGCCTTCCTGACGATAGTCCAACTCGTTAAAATTGCCACTCTGAGTCAGCATGGCCTGATTGTTTATTCTCTGCTCCTCTACCGTGGCAGTGTTGATCGACACAGCACGATTGGCTGCTCCAGGGAAAGCGTGTTGCCATTGCCCGTAGTCGATGCGGTTACGATAGGCTTTCTCATTCTCGGGGAGGAAAGCGTTGTTGCCTGCCTGGTTGAGGCTTGCATTATTAATGACGGCTAGAGCAGGCAGGCCAAGCCTGGGCAAAGCAGCCGCAACGCTAGGTTTCATCATAAACATGACGTGCTCCTTGTAGTTATCGGAAGGGTAAAAGCCATACAGCTCTAACAGGCAGACAGCCGAACGCTACAGAGCATTGCCTGTAAGCGAGCTGTAGAAGTGAGCTAGGGCGGGATGCGGTTTTTTCTAGCCTTTGTCAAACAAGTCTCTGCCAGCTGGGAAACGGGAGAGAGCACAGGAATAGATTGGACCTTGCACATGACATCTTCCTTTGACTTCATGAACAAGCGGCATTGAGCCGCTAGCGCTGTTGAACAGTGATGCTCTGGTTGTTTCCGAACTGGATAATACTGCCCTGTAAACCGGTGCCGTTCTGGTCGATCAGCGCTTCGTTATAGGCGCCATACTGATGGATAGCGGCTTGATTAGCCGAGCCTCGCTGAATGATAGAAGCGTTATGGCCCTGGCCGCTTTGCAGAATGACAGCGGTCAGCTCCGTACCATTTTGCAGCATGGCTGCCTGATGATTTCCACCGAGTTGTTGGATAAGTGCCTGACTGCCTAATCCGGTTTGGGTGAGAAAGGCCTGGCTGTCGCTGCCCTGCTGGATAACGGTGGCCGCTATGCGGTCGGCAGTCGATTGACCAAGGGAACCCTGGGCCTGCCGGGCGGCTACATCCGAGACCGTAGAAAGATCGAAGTTATTGAGCAGGTCCGCCGCGTTGGGCGTCTCGATGGAAAAGCCGAGACATGAAACCAGCAACGCAAACCTCAAACTGATCCGCTGCAGTACGTTCATGGCTATTTCCTCAATAGCGCTTCGTACTACGTTATCGCGCAGGGCGGGCCACTTGGGTATCGCTCTAAAGGGTGAAATTGCCTGCCTTTTAAATAGGAGATGAACTAGGCTGATCTCATATTAATGGCAGCGGTTCGAGTGTTTATCCTGGGTTTTGCAATGACAGGGAGGAACAGGGTCGATACCGCCCGGATGAAACGGGTGGCAGCGCAGCAAGCGGCGAATGGTCAGCCAGCTGCCGCGCAAGGCGCCATGGGTCTGTAGGGCCTCAATGGCGTAATGCGAACAGGAGGGATAGAAACGGCAGCGTGGGCCAATCATGGGGCTGATGAAGAGCTGGTAACCTCGTAGCAGAACGATCAACACTTTCTTCATGAGCTGAGGGGCTTATCTGGCAGCAGGGCGTGGGACGGTCATTTTACCGGGTATGGCAGTTGGGTCGAGTGACTTGCCGACGGGTTGAGGTTAACAATGGCAGTCTGCTCCTGACGCTGGCGCGATATGAACATCGATACCCGTATTAAATTTCGACATCTCCTGTGCTTTATTGAAGTGGCTCAGCACCGCAGTTTCGCCAAGGCGGCCCATGCCGTGTCGGTTTCTCAGCCTGCCATTTCCAAGACCCTTAAGGAGCTTGAGGGCATTCTTGAGGCGCGCCTGTTCGAGCGGGACAAGAATGGCGTAGTGCTGACGCAAGCCGGTCAGGCCTTCATGCGTTATGCGGGCCCCTGCGTCCAGGCATTGCGAGACGGGGTCAATACGGTACGCAGCGGCGGGATGCAGGGTGGCCAAGTACGGGTTGGGGTACTTTCGACAGTGGAAAGTCTGGTTATACCGGAGGTCATCAGGCGACTCCACGAACGCTACAGCGGGCTCACCATCAGTGTTACGACAGGCATGAGTACCTATCTACTCAATAAACTGAGAGTAGGTGAGCTGGATATTGTGGTGGGGCGCATGACAGACAACCCTGAAATCCGCGGCCTGAACTTCGAGCATCTGTATAGCGAGTCGATGACGTTGGTGGTTCGAAACGGTCATCCGTTGCAAGCAGCGACTGGAATTGACCGGCAACGACTGGCGGACTATCCCTGGGTTCTTCCGTTGACGGGCACCACAATTCGGCAGTACGCCGAAAGCTTTCTGGTGCAGTGTGGGATCAGCCTGATGTCGCAGCGGTTGGAGACGCTTTCGCCAGCGCTGAGCCGGCGCTATGTACTGTTAAGTGATGCCGTCTGGATTGCGCCTCTGGATGCCGTGGAGACCGACATCAAGGCTGGTGTGCTGGCTGAGCTGTCTCTAGGCGTTCAGGAGCCGGGTGGCTCGATTGGCTTGTGCCGCAATAATACGGCAACGCTTCCGCTGGCGGCGCAATGGTTCTGTGAGGTTCTACGGGAAGTCGCCAGCGAGCTGGTTGCCGAGCGATCAGCCTCATAACCATTTGGTTATGAATGATTGCCGTCATTTCAATTGGCTGGCCTGCGGCATTGCGCCACACTCCGGGCAACCCCTTTGATGGGTAAGGCTCTTTGTGGAGTAAAGCCATGAATAATAATTCCAATGACACTCGCTTTGTCGCCCGTGACCGTAACTGGCATCCCCATGCCTATACGCCTGGTTATAAGTCGTCTGTACCCCGTTCACCCCGACAGGCCTTGGTTAGCATTCAGCAAACGGTTTCTGAACGTACCGGCCCGGATTTTTCTCATCTTCAGTTGGGCAAGCATGATAACGATCTGCTGCTGAACTTCAATAATGGGGGCTTGCCACAGGGCGAGCGAATCATCCTGTTTGGACGAGTAGTCGATCAGTTTGGTAAGCCCGTACCGAAGACGTATGTAGAGATCTGGCAGGCTAACGCTGGTGGACGGTATCGCCATAAGAACGACGTCTACCTGGCGCCGCTCGATCCCAACTTTGGCGGTGTAGGACGTACCCTGACCGACAATGATGGCAACTATGTATTCCGTACCATCAAGCCGGGGCCTTATCCGTGGCGTAATGGGGTGAATGATTGGCGGCCCGCCCATATCCATGTTTCGGTCATGGGACCTTCGATTTCCACTCGATTGATTACGCAGCTGTATTTCGAAGGTGATCCGCTGATACCGATCTGCCCGATCGTGAAGTCGATTACGAACCCGGAGGCCGTGCAGACACTTATTGCACGTCTGGACATGACCATGGCCAATCCAATGGACTGCTTGGCTTACCGTTTTGACATTGTGACGCGTGGCGCACGTCAAACCCATTTCGAGAACCTGTGAGGAGGCGATCATGACGACGACATTTCTGCCAGAGACGCCTTCACAAACCGCAGGCCCTTACGTTCACATCGGTCTTGCGCTGGCCGCAGCTGGTAATCCGACGCGTGACATGGAAATCTGGAATGATCTTGCCAAGCCGGATGCGCCAGGCCAGCACATCGTGCTGACGGGGCAAGTGTTTGACGGCAACGGCAATCTGGTGCGCGATTCCTTTCTGGAGGTCTGGCAAGCCAATCACGACGGTGTCTACGATCCGGTTTATCATCCGGAAAAGGCATTCAACAGCTTTGGCCGTACGGCTACTACCTTTGATGCCGGTGAGTGGTCGATGCAAACGATAAAGCCGGGTAAGGTGATGGATAGCCAGGGCAGGCCCATGGCGCCGCATATCAATCTGGCGCTGTTTGCCCGTGGCATCAATATCCATCTGCAGACCCGTATCTACTTTGAGGACGAAGCGGAAGCCAATGCGATTTGTCCAGTGCTCAACCTTGTCGAGCCACCTCGCAGGCCGACTCTGATCGCCAAGCGCTTTGAAGAAAACGGCAAAGTGATTTACCGTTTCGACATGCATCTGCAAGGTCCACAGGAAACTGTCTTTTTCGATTTCTGATGGCTACATCTGAACCGCTCAACGCGGGCGAGTTAATTCGGCAACATTTCGCTGCCGAACTGGCCGCCCGTCACTATCAGGCCGATGCCGCCCAAGAGGCGGCATTGGTGCATCTGGCTGACTGGCTTGATCGCTTTCTGGCCGATCGTAAATCCTGGTTTAAAAAGCCGTCTGCGGGCGTCTATATCTGGGGCGACGTAGGGCGAGGCAAGAGCTTTGTCATGGACGCCTTCTATACGGCCGTCCCTATTACGGAAAAGCGTCGCGTGCATTTTCATTCCTTTCTGCAGGAGTTGCAGCGGCGGATGCGTGACTATGCCGGCCAAGCCGATCCTCTAGCACAGGTAGCCCGGGAAATCGCTCGGGAAGTACGTCTGCTGTGCTTTGATGAATTTCATGTGCATGACATTGGCGATGCCATGCTGTTGGGTCGTATGCTCAAGGTGCTGGTAGATGAGGGTGTCGGGCTGGTGATGACATCCAATTACAAGCCGGAGGGCCTGTGTCCAAACCCGTTGTATCGAGAGCGCTTCAAGCCGATCATTGCATTGATCGAAAAGCGCTTCGATGTGCTTGCCATCAACGGTAAGGTCGATTATCGGCAGCGCAGCGACGAGCAGACCCTATGGGGGTATTACCTCTGGCCAGAGTCAGCGGGCGGTGTGAAGCGTTTGCAAACACTGCTGGACCTGTCTGCTGCCGCTACGACTGACGCTACCCTGGACGTCAATCATCATCCCCTTTCGGTGCGCGCGTATGAAGGGGAGCGGATCTGGCTGGATTTTGCCGACCTCTGTGAGCAGCCTCATTCGACCTTGGATTACCTCTGGATTGTCGAGCATTTTTCACACGTTGGCGTCAGCGGGCTTGATTGCCTGGCGCGTCAGTCTGATGCCGTTCGACAGCGATTTCTAAACCTGGTGGATATCGCTTACGACCGGGGCGTGACTCTGATCCTATCCAGCGAAGTGCCTATGGATGAGCTGGCCGGGGATGCCACCGTGGACTTTGCCCGGACGCTGAGCCGGTTGAGGCAGCTGGGAGTAGAGCGGCTGCAATAAATTTTAGCTGACTGCTCGAGTAATACATTTCTACCGTAAGTGTTACCAAGGCAATTGTGCTGATTTCGTCCTTCCGCCGAGCGAAAAACACCAAGCCGATTTTGCGTTGACACGCCACGCTATAAGCCTCTTTTGCCGAGGTGGCGCCATGAGACGTATCCAGGTTATCGACTCCCATACGGGCGGTGAGCCGACTCGCTTGGTCATCGAGGGATTTCCCGATATGGGAAAAGGCTCCATGGCGGAGCGATTGAAACTGTTGCGGCATGAATACGATGACTGGCGGGCTACTTGCGTGCTTGAACCCCGTGGGAGCGATGTGTTGGTGGGTGCGCTCCTGTGCGAGCCGGTCGATCCTGAGGCCTGCACCGGCGTTATTTTTTTCAACAACTCCGGCTATTTGGGAATGTGTGGGCACGGCACGATTGGGCTGGTGCGATCGCTTTATCATCTCGGTCGGATCGACGTAGGGCGGCACCGGATCGAGACCCCTGTAGGGACAGTAGAGGCAACGCTGCATGAGGACCTTTCCGTCAGCGTGCGTAATGTACCTGCGTACCGCTATCGCAAGGATGTTCCGTTGGAGGTGCCCGGCCTGGGCGTGGTGAGGGGTGACATTGCCTGGGGTGGCAACTGGTTTTATCTGATTGCCAATCATGGCCTGCAGGTGAACAGCGACAACCTCGACGCGCTGACCGAATACAGCTGGGCAGTACGGCAGGCGCTTGAGGCGCAAGGCGTACGCGGCGAAAACGGCGGTGTGATCGATCACATCGAGCTGTTTGGAGGCGATGAATGCGCGGATAGCCGCAATTTTGTGCTCTGCCCAGGCAAAGCCTATGACCGCTCGCCCTGCGGGACAGGAACCAGCGCCAAGCTTGCCTGCCTTGCTGCGGATGGGCATCTGCAGCCGGGTGAGCTCTGGCGGCAGGCCAGCGTGATCGGCAGCCTTTTCGAGGCCAGTTATGCGTGGGAAGGGGAGCGGATCATTCCCACTATTCGAGGCACTGCCCATATCAGCGCCGAGGCCACGTTGTTGATTGATGAGGCTGATCCCTTCGCCTGGGGAATTCGGCTGTGAGCCTTTTGGCACGCACCGCTGCAGCAGATATCGTTATCGTGGGAGCCGGTATCGTAGGGGCTATGTGTGCCTATGAACTGGCTGCCCGAGGCTTGTGCGTTCGGGTCATCGACAATCGAAGCGGTGGTGCTACCGGCGTGGGGATGGGCCACTTGGTTGCCATGGATGACAATCCTGCCGAGCTTGCGCTCAGTCATTATTCCATAGAGCTCTGGAATGCGTTGCGTGAGCGCTTGCCTGAAGCATGCGCCTATCGTAACTGCGGGACACTGTGGCTGGCGGCGAACGGTGATGAGCGCGCGTTAGCAGAGGCAAAGCAAGCCAGGCTGGCTGAGCATGGCGTTCAGTCGGGTTGGGTCACTGCCTCTTCGCTACGGCAATTAGAGCCGATGCTGCGCTCTGATCTGGCAGGTGCGCTGAAGGTGGGTGACGACGGGATCCTCTACGCTCCGGCAACCGCGCGCTGGCTGCTCGGCCAGCACGGCAATCGAATCACCGTTCAGGAGGAGGAGGTCATCCGGGTCGAGGGTAATCGATTATGCCTGAGCGATGGTCTCTGGATGACGGCACCCGCTATTCTGCTTGCCAATGGCCTGGGTGCTTGCCGGTTACTCCCGGAGGTGCCGTTAAGGCCGAAGAAAGGCCATTTACTGATTACAGATCGATACCCCGCCTGTGTCACCCATCAACTGGTGGAGCTTGGGTATGCTGCCAGCGCTCACGCCAGTGATGGAACCTCCATCGCGTTCAATGTGCAGCCAAGGCCTACAGGACAGTTGCTGATCGGCTCATCCCGACAATTTGATACCCTGGATAAGCGCGTCGAGTTCGATGTGCTAGGTCGTATGCTCACGCGTGCACAGTATTACTTACCCGGCTTGGGCGAGTTGAATGCCATTCGCAGCTGGACAGGTTTTCGTGTTGCAACACCGGATGGTTTGCCTTTGCTCGGACAGTATCCTGGTCAACCGGGCCTATGGCTGGCGCTGGGCCATGAAGGGCTGGGCGTTACCACCGCACCGGCCAGTGCACGGATGATCGCTGCTCAGTTATTGGGTGAAGCGATTCCTCTCGATTCCACTCCGTTCCGGCCTGAGCGCTTTGTAAATGCGGCTTCCACCACCCAGGAGGCAACGGCATGATCACGGTGTATCTCGACCGGCAACCTATAGTCGTTACGGGCGGACTGACGGTTGCCGCCTTGCTGGCATTGAGCGAATCACCGGTGGCACGGCTGTCCTGTACAGGTCAGCCACGTGCACCGTTTTGTGGAATGGGTATTTGCCAGGAATGTCGGGTAACGATTGACGGTCGCCGGCAGCTGGCCTGCCAGACGCTGTGCCGTGAGGGCATGCAGGTAGAGCGTACGGTATGACGGGACTGAACAGGCTGTCTTGCGATATCGCTATCGTAGGTGCTGGGCCGGCAGGTCTGGCAGCGGCCAGGGCTGCATCCGCCAGCCAGCGCTCCATTGTGGTCATCGATGATAATCCCCGGCTAGGCGGCCAGATATGGCGCGACGGGCCAGGGGTGGTACTACCTGCATCGGCGCAGAATTATCGAAAGGCTTTATCTCAGCCTAATGTTCGGTACTTGGCAGGAGCGCGCATCGTGGCTGCGTTGGCTCCAGGGGCCTTGTTACTGGAGGATGCACAGTCAGGTTACCGGCTGGACTATGGGCAATTGATCCTGTGCTGTGGTGCACGGGAACTGCTGCTACCGTTTCCGGGCTGGACATTGCCCGGCGTGACGGGTGCCGGAGCGTTGCAGGCCTTGATCAAAGGGGGCGCGCCTGTGGCAGGTGAGCGGCTGGTGGTAGCGGGAAGCGGTCCGTTATTGCTGGCTTCTGCCGGAACGGCCAGAGCGGCCGGCGCTGTGCTTGCAGGCGTCTATGAACAGGCGGCCCGTCAGCAAGTTATATCGTTCGGTGCCGGGTTGCTGCGCTGGCCTGACAAGCTCACCCAGGCATTCAGGTTGCTCTCGACTCACTACCGCTGGGCGAGTTATGTCGTTGAGGCCTTGGGGGATAATCGTCTGGAGGCTGTGCGTATTCGCCAGAGTGGCCGTGATAAGGTCGTACCTTGTACGCGTCTGGCCTGTGGGTTTGGTCTGGTGCCCAATACTGGACTGGCGAGTCATCTTGGGTGTCAGCTTGAGGGTGATGCTGTAGCGGTCGATCGCTATCAGCAGACGAGTCAGACAGGTCTCTATGCGGCCGGTGAATGTACCGGCGTTGGCGGTAGTGAGTTGGCGTTGATCGAGGGCGAAATCGCCGGATTGGCTGCTATTGACAAGGTTGAACAGGCAGAGACTTTGTTCACACGTCGCGAGCGTTGGCAGCGGTTTGCCCGACATGTGCAAGCGCATTTCAGATTGCGACCTGAGGTCAGGCAACTGGCCCGTGCGGATACGCTGATTTGCCGCTGCGAGGATGTCGCCCTGTCTGCTCTGGTGGGAGAGCAAGGATGGGATGCGGCAAAGCTTCAGAGCCGGTGCGGTATGGGAGCCTGCCAGGGACGTGTCTGTGGCACGGCGGCTCGCGAATTGTTTGGCTGGGCCTTGCCGGAGCCCCGTATTCCGTTGGTCCCTGCACGGGTCGAGACGCTTATGGCATGCTCAGAGACGGATATACCCTGAGCGCATTCGCGCCACCACTCATAAGAGGTGCTCATGCTTCAGATGATGTCTCCTATAGCCGAACGCGACAGGCAGGCTCCAGGTTTTGCCCCTGAGCAGATGACAGCCTGGTGTGAGGGGCTTGCCGCAGAGCGCCCTGAAGACTTAGAAACCTTGCTTAACAGCGTTGCGCTGATTGCTCCGCTTCTCAATGCGATTCCCAATGTGGTCTTCTTTATTAAGGATCTAGACGCACGTTACCTCTTAGCCAACCTGACGTTGGCGAGACGGTGTGGGTTCAAGACGGTTGCGCCTCTCTTGGGCAAGACGTCCTCTGAGGTCTTTCCGGCGAATCTAGGACCGCTCTATACCGAGCAGGACCACGAGGTGCTTCGCGGAGCGATCATCGAGGACAAGCTTGAGCTGCATTTTTACAACGGTCGTGAGCCAGGGTGGTGTCTGACCTACAAGCTGCCCTTGAAAGGGCATTCAGGGCAGGTGTTGGGCATGGCTGGCATTTCCTATGACTTGCAAGCCGCGCAGGATAGCCACCCGGCGTATCGACGGCTTGCGGCGGTCGATAAACACATTCGTGCCCATTACACCCGTCCGATCACACTGGCAGAGCTGACAGCCATCGCAGAGCTTTCCGTGGCTCAGTTGGAGCGCTATTGCAAGCGGATCTTTCATCTCACGCCCCGCCAGATGATCCATAAGGTGCGTCTGGAAAAAGCCTCTCAATTGCTGGCGACGACGATGCCGATCACCGATATTGCCTTGCAGTGCGGCTACACCGATCACAGCGCCTTCAGCCGCCAGTTCAAGGCACTGACGGGACTCACGCCCCGGCAGTTTCGGCAGGCTGCCAGCGACGCAGTTTAAAGCGCGACGTCAGGCAGTGCAGGACGTTGGGTCAGCGCGTTGTCCACAATCGCTTTCACTTCATCACGGGCAGCCCCTTCGAGGCTCAGGCGAGGAGGGCGGGTGACGGCTGAACCACGGCCTAGTATCTCTTCGCAGAGCTTGATGCAATGGACCAGGTCAGGGCGGGCGTCCAGATGTAGCAGGGGCATGAACCATTGATAGAGCGCCAGGGCTTCGTCGAAACGCTTTTGCATGGCGAGGCGGAACAGGGTTTCGCCTTCCCTGGGAAACGCATTGGACATGCCGGATACCCAACCGACGGCCCCTACAGCAATGCTTTCAAGCACTACATCATCCAGGCCGGCAAAGAGCACGAAGCGATCACCCACAGCGTTGCGCAGGTCAATAAAGCGGCGAGTATCACCTGAGGAATCTTTGAAGCAGACGATATTCTCACAGTCCTTGAGCGAGGCCAGGATGTCCGGCGTAACGTCGTTCTTGTACACCGGCGGATTGTTGTAGACCATGGCCGGAAGATCGGTCGAAGTCGCAACGCTGCGAAAGTGCATGGCGGTTTCGTGGGGCTTGGCAGAGTAGACCAGCGCGGGCATAACCATCACACCGTCCACGCCAGCAAAGCGCGCCTCGTTAACCATCTTCTGCGCGAAGGCGGTAGTAAACTCGGCTACGCCGGCAATCACGGGTACGCGTCCGGCCGCCGCCGCTTTGGCGGTCTCGATGACCGATAGCTTTTCCGTCGTGGTAAGCGAAGTGTTTTCTCCAACGGTGCCGCACACTACAAGCCCGGACACACCATCCGCCACGAGATTGCTGATCACGCGGTGAGTGGCGTCCAGATCCAGAGAAAAGTCAGGCTTGAACTGAGTGCTGACAGCCGGAAAGACGCCACGCCAGTTGATCGCTTGATGCCCCATGGTCGTTATCCCTTTGGCAATAGACAGATGCCTACAGGGTGAACCGCTACCGCTCTTATGGCTTGAGATTTTTCCCCAGGTGCGAGGACGAAATCGGCACAGTGACGATCTGTAAGTGGCCTATAAACGAACAAGACTGCGTTTGTCGTATTGCGATTATCGATCAGATGCTTCGATAATCGGCCAAATCAGACAGCGGCCGAGCAGAGATCATGGATAACTCGAATTCGCGTGACCCTCACAGCTTTGGCGCACCGCCTATCATTGCATCGCCGGCCAAGCGGATCGAGGCCTTCACGGGCGATCCAAACTTCATGACGTCCCTTGCGCGTGGCTTGGCTGTGATCCATGCCTTTCAGGAGCGCAAGCGGCATCTGACCATCGCGCAGATCAGCCACCGAACCGAGATCCCCCGCGCGGCGGTTCGGCGTTGCCTGCATACGTTGATGAAGCTGGGCTACGTGACCACCGATGGACGGACCTATTCACTATTACCCAAGGTGCTGACGTTGGGCCATGCCTATCTGTCATCCACGCCCATGGCGCTCACCGCCCAACCCATTCTGGATCGCCTGAGCGAGCAGCTGCATGAGGCCTGCTCCGTCGCCACGCTTGAGGGCGATGAGGTGTTGTACATCGCCCGGTCCGCCACACCGCTGCGGCTGATTTCGGTCGATCTGAGCGTTGGCAGCCGGCTTCCGGCCTACTGCACCTCCATGGGCCGTATTCTGCTGGCGGCTCTGGATGATGCTGCCCTTCAGGATTACTTCGAGCGTGCTGACCTGCAGATCAAGACCAGTCGCACACTGCATACGCCAGAAAAGCTGTTGCCCTGTCTCGAGCAGATCCGGCAGCAGGGCTGGTGCGTCGTTGACCAGGAACTGGAGGTCGGGCTTCGTTCATTGGCCGTACCGGTACTGGATGCCTCAGGTCAGGTCATGGCTGCCATGAACGTGGGCACCCATGCTAGCCGTATCACCCGGCAGGAGCTGGAGCGTCGTTTCCTGCCCCTTTTACTCAAGGCCAGCCAGGAACTCAGCTCCAAGCTCTTTCACTGAAACTGTTCGCTAATCGAACCTTTAGCCGTTAATCGAATTGTGCAGTACGTGGCTGCTCCGTAGGGTAGAGGCACGTTGCCAGCCGGCACGCCTGATAAAAACAACAGAGTCCGCCTATGTTCTGCATGATTTCTCCCGTGAACGGGATGGTGCATGCGCATCGCTCCGATGCGCTTTCTTTCTATTCGTGGATGATGGAGGCCTTGTCATGACGGGGGCCTCGACGAACACGACACTTGATGTTCAGACATTTATCAATGCCCAGCCGCTGAGCCGCTATCAATGGCGAATCGTGGTGTTGTGCTTTTTGATCGTTTTCCTGGATGGCCTGGACACTGCTGCCATGGGGTTTATCGCACCGGCGTTGACCCAGGACTGGGGAATCGATCGAGCAAGCCTTGGACCAGTCATGAGCGCTGCCCTGGTTGGGATGGTGTTTGGTGCGTTGGGCTCGGGACCGTTGGCGGACCGGTTCGGCCGTAAGGTCGTGCTGGTTGCCGCCGTTTCCATCTTTGGACTTTTCAGCGTGATCTCGGCCTACAGCGGTACGGTGGATCAACTGGTGATCCTGCGTTTTCTGACCGGCCTTGGCCTAGGTGCCGCCATGCCGAACGCCACGACACTGCTGTCTGAATACACCCCGGAGCGGCTCAAGTCGTTACTGGTAACCAGCATGTTCTGTGGTTTCAATTTGGGCATGGCGTGTGGCGGGTTCATCTCCGCCAAGCTGATTCCGGCGTTCGGTTGGCATAGCCTGCTGTTGCTCGGGGGCTTGCTACCGATGGCTCTGGCAGTAGTGCTGCTGCTGTGGTTGCCGGAATCGGCGCGCTATCTGGTGGTGCATAACCGGGGCGTGGCACGGATTCGCAAGGCCTTGCTGCCCATCGGCCCAAGTATCGTGCAGCAGGCTAGGGAGTTCAGCGTACCAGAGCAGCGCACAGTCAAGGCGCGCAATGTCTTTGCCGTTATTTTCTCCAAGGCGTGTGGGCTGGGCACAGTGCTGCTCTGGCTGACCTACTTCATGGGGCTTGTCATCGTATACCTGCTGACAAGCTGGCTGCCTACCCTGATGCGTGATAGCGGGGCGAGCATGGAGCAGGCTGCATTCATCGGAGCCCTGTTCCAGTTTGGTGGCGTGCTCAGTGCGGTAGCCGTGGGCTGGGCGATGGACCGGATCAATCCGCACTGGGTCATTGGCACGTTTTACCTGCTCGCCGGTGTCTTTGCGTACTGTGTCGGGCAGAGCCTGGGTCACGTGACGTTGCTGGCTACGCTGGTACTGGTTGCGGGGATGTGCATCAACGGTGCGCAGTCCGCCATGCCTTCACTGGCGGCGCGCTTCTATCCGACCCAGGGTCGTGCCACAGGGGTGTCCTGGATGCTGGGTATCGGACGCTTTGGTGCCATTCTGGGCGCCTGGATGGGAGCTACTCTGCTGGGACTGGGGTGGAATTTTGAGCAGGTGCTGACTGCGCTGGTAGTACCTGCTGCGCTGGCTACAGCGGCCGTAGTGATCAAGGGTATCGTCAGTCATTCAGATGCGTCATAAGGCCCTTTCGATTTACGCAGCCACATACGGGAACAGATAATCGTGTTCGATAATCGACCGTAGATTCGATTATCGGATTGTCTGCTCACAGCCTTGCGGCTTACTGTTCCGTTCAACATTACTCGCCAGGTCTTCCATCCGGGCGAGTACGACCTAGGTAGCTGGCACCCCGATTTCAGGTGCTGCCATGACCGTCACACCGCCTCCTTACCCATGGGCCATCGGCCCGACCAGGAGCGGTATCAGGAGACTCATGATGCGTGATGTATTCATCTGCGATGCCGTTCGTACACCTATTGGACGCTTTGGCGGTGCGCTGTCCAGCGTCCGTGCCGATGATCTGGCGGCTATTCCGCTCAAGGCCCTGATGGAGCGCAACCCTGGAGTGCAGTGGGCGGAAGTCGATGAGGTATTCATGGGCTGCGCCAACCAGGCGGGCGAGGACAACCGTAACGTGGCGCGTATGGCGCTTCTATTAGCAGGCCTTCCGGAAACCGTACCGGGCGTTACCCTGAACCGCCTTTGCGCGTCGGGGATGGACGCTGTAGGGACGGCTTATCGCGCCATTGCCACAGGTGAGATGGAGCTGGCCATTGCCGGCGGTGTGGAATCGATGTCCCGCGCTCCGTTCGTGATGGGCAAGGCGGACACTGCGTTTTCCCGCGGACAGAAGATCGAAGACACCACCATCGGCTGGCGCTTCGTGAACCCATTGATGAAACAGAAGTACGGTACCGATTCCATGCCGGAAACGGCAGACAATGTCGCGCAGGATCATAATGTTTCCCGCGCCGATCAGGATGCCTTTGCGTTGCGCAGCCAACAGCGCACGGCGGCTTCCCAGGAGAGTGGCTTCTTTGCCGAAGAAATCGTGCCGGTGCGAATCGTCCACAAGAAAGGCGAGACGATTGTCGACAAGGACGAGCATCCACGCCCTGATACCACGCTGGAGATGCTGGCCAAGCTCAAGCCCGTCAATGGGCCCGACAAGACCGTCACGGCGGGTAATGCCTCGGGTGTGAATGACGGCGCTGCGGCCATGATCATCGCCTCGGCCGAGGCCGTGCAGAAGTATGGCCTCAAGCCTCGCGCCCGCATTCTCGGTATGGCAAGTGGCGGCGTTGCGCCACGTGTCATGGGAATCGGCCCAGTGCCGGCGGTGCAAAAGCTGCTGACCCGTCTGGGGAAAACCATTGAAGACTTCGATGTGATGGAGCTGAACGAGGCCTTTGCCAGCCAGGCCCTGGCGGTAGTGCGAGGCTTGGGATTACCGGACGACAGTGAAAAAGTAAATCCGCAGGGCGGCGCCATTGCACTGGGTCATCCGCTGGGGATGAGCGGTGCACGCCTGGTCATGACTACCGTGCATTGGCTGGAAAAGACCAACAAGCAGCTGGGGCTCGCGACCATGTGTGTTGGGGTTGGACAAGGTCTGGCGCTGGCAGTCGAGCGCGTTTGAGGTCAATGTCTTGGGCGCCTCGTACAACGGGGCGTTGATGAGGAATAAGGGTGATCTGCGCCAGCGCGAAGGATTTGCGGCTTTGCAAAGGAGAGAATTGTAAAAGGACATGTCTCACCAAGGCCTGCGAATCCGTCATGCGTAGGCGGCACACCCTGCGACAGGGCAAAGGCTGCCCTCTGTAGGGTCATTCACCGGCACGTCAGGATCGATTGCGTGCCGGATTATTCCTATTTCAATGACAAGAGCGGATCGAATGACTACCAGTTCCTATACGTTGGAAGAGCGTCGTAAAAGAATCTTTGCCATTGTCGGCGCCTCGTCCGGCAACCTCGTCGAGTGGTTCGACTTTTACGTTTACTCCTTTTGCTCCATCTATTTTGCTCACGCGTTTTTCCCTTCAGACGACCCCACCGTTCAACTGCTTAACACTGCCGGTGTATTTGCCGCAGGCTTTCTGATGCGACCCATCGGTGGCTGGATCTTCGGTGGGGTGGCCGACCGTTATGGGCGGCGTACGTCAATGATGATCTCCGTGCTCATGATGTGCGCCGGCTCACTGGTGATTGCCTGCCTGCCCACCTACGACAGCATTGGCTTCTGGGCGCCGCTTCTTCTGCTCATGGCGCGACTTTTCCAAGGCTTGTCGGTCGGCGGTGAATACGGCACTACTGCAACCTATATGAGTGAGGTGGCGCTGAAGGGTAAGCGCGGATTTTATGCCTCGTTCCAGTACGTGACGCTGATTGGCGGGCAGTTGCTGGCGGTGCTGGTGGTGGTCATCCTTCAGCAGGTCCTGTCCGAAGAGGAGCTGCGTGCCTGGGGCTGGCGTATTCCTTTTGTGGTGGGTGCGGTTGCTGCCGTGATTTCGCTGTTGCTGCGTCGCTCGCTTGAGGAAACCACGACGGCAGAAAGCCGTGCTGCCAAAGAGGCGGGTTCGCTGTCGGCTCTGTTCAAACATCACAAGGCGGCGTTTTTCACTGTGCTGGGATATACCGCCGGTGGCTCGCTGATTTTCTATACCTTTACAACTTACATGCAGAAGTATCTGGTCAACACCGTAGGCATGCATGCCAAGACGGCCAGCGGCATTATGACCGGTGCGCTGTTCCTGTACATGCTAATGCAGCCGCTGTTTGGTGCCTTGTCTGACCGTATTGGCCGCCGCGCTTCCATGTTGTGGTTCGGTGCGCTCGGTGCACTGTGTACCTATCCCATCCTGCTAACTCTGAAAACCACGACCAGCCCGGTCATTGCCTTTGGCTTGATCATTCTCGCGCTGGCCATTGTAAGTTTCTACACCTCGATCAGTGGCCTGGTAAAAGCCGAGATGTTTCCGCCACAGGTGCGTGCGCTAGGGGTAGGACTCTCCTATGCCGTAGCCAATGCCTTGTTTGGCGGTTCGGCCGAATTCGTTGCGCTGAACTTCAAAGCCATGGGGCATGAGAATCTCTTCTACATCTATGTGTCCTGCATGCTGGTAGTGGCCTTCCTGGTAAGCCTGCGCCTGCCGCGCAGAGCCAGCTATCTGCATGACGATCACTAACAAGGATAAATGCATATGAGTCAGCGTCCGACCCATCAGCTCTTCGATGCCTACTTTACCCAGGCTGCGATGCGTGATGTCTTCAGTGATAGCGGGCGCCTGCAGGGCATGCTGGATTTCGAAGCCGCCCTGGCGCGAGCCGAAGCCGCGGTCGGCCTGATTCCCAAGGATGCCGTCGCACCGATCGAGGCAGCTTGCCGCGCCGAGGCCTATGACCTTGCCGAGTTGCAGCAGGCCATCGTGAGCAGCGGCAACTCGGCCATTCCGCTGGTCAAGGCACTGGGACGTGAAATCAAGCGTACAAGCCCCGAGGCCGAGCGCTATGTGCACATGGGCGCCACCAGTCAGGACGTCATGGATACTGGGCTTGTGCTGCAGGTCCGCGCAGCCCTCGCGCTGCTGGAAGACGGTCTGGCTGCCTTGGCTGATGCCCTGGCCAAACAGGCTCAGCGCTATGTAGACACGCCCTTGGCCGGACGGACATGGCTGCAGCATGCAACGCCCGTCACGCTGGGTATGAAGATTGCCGGCTGGCTAGGCGCCATTAACCGTCATCGCCAACGGCTGGCTGAGCTCAAGCCGCGTGTTCTGGTGCTGCAGTTTGGTGGTGCGTCGGGCACACTGGCGGCGCTCGGTGACAAGGCCATGCCGGTCGCCGAGGCGTTGGCTAAAGAACTTGACCTGACACTGCCTGATCAACCCTGGCATACCCAGCGGGACCGCTTGGTAGAGGCCGCCAGTGTGTGCGGCATGATTGCCGGAAGCCTGGGCAAGCTGGGGCGTGACCTTTCCCTGTTGATGCAGACAGAAGCGGCAGAGGTTTTCGAGCCGGCCGGGCAGGGGCGGGGTGGTTCCTCGACCATGCCCCACAAGCGCAATCCGGTCAGCGCCGCGGTCTTGATCAGTGCCGCGACCCGCATCCCCAACCTTGTCGCCACCATGTTCGCGGCCATGCCCCAGGAACACGAGCGCAGTCTGGGTCTCTGGCATGCCGAATGGGACACCCTGCCTGATATCTTCTGCCTCACTTCGGGTGCGCTGGAACAGGCGTTGCTGGTAGCCGAAGGGCTGGAAGTTGATGCCGAACGCATGCGCACGAACCTGGAGCTGACCCACGGACTGGTACTGGCCGAGGCTGTCAGCATTACCCTTAGCCAACGTGTCGGCCGCGAGCAGGCGCATCAGCTGGTCGAGCAGTGCTGCCGTCGTGCGGTCGAGCAGAAATGCCACCTGCGTGAGGCGCTCGGGCAGAACGAGACCGTGACCGCCGAGCTGTCTGCCGATGAGCTGGATCATCTGCTCGATCCTGCGCACTACTTGGGACAGGCCCGCACCTGGGTAGAACGCGCCTGTGCCGAACACCATTCACTGACGTCTGCTCGCTAGGAGGATTCCTGTGCCAACTGTGCAACTCGCCGAGGGCGAACTGAATTACCGTTTCGATGGCCGCGAAGACGCGCCGGTTCTGGTACTGTCCAACTCGCTGGGCACTGACCTGCATATGTGGGATGACCAGATTCCCGCCTTTACCGAGCATTTTCGCGTACTGCGCTATGACACACGCGGCCACGGCGGCTCCACCGTCACGCCCGGTCCGTACACCATTGAGCAATTGGGCCATGACGTCTTGGCGCTGCTGGATGCTCTCAAGGTTCAGAAAGCCTTTTTCTGCGGACTGTCCATGGGTGGACTGACCGGGCAGTGGCTGGCAGTAAACGCCAGTGACCGTATCCAGCGTGTCGTTATCTGTAATACCGCCGCCAAGATCGGAACGGCAGACGGTTGGAATGACCGTATCGATACGGTTTTGAAGGGCGGCCAGGCGGCCATGGTCAATCTGCGTGATGCCTCTGTTGGGCGCTGGTTTACGCCTGAGTTCTCCCAGGCAGAGCCAGCCAAAGTCAAGCGCATTACCGACATGCTCGCAGCTACCTCGCCAGAAGGGTATGCCGCCAATTGTGCTGCCGTGCGTGACGGTGACTTTCGTGAGCATCTCAAGACCGTTACCGTTCCGGTGCTTATCGTGGCGGGTACGCACGATGCCGTCACCACACCGGCCGACGGTCACTACATGCAGGCTCAAATTCCGAATGCCGAGTATGCGGAATTCGATGCTGCGCATCTTTCCAATGTACAGGCCGGCGAAGCATTCAGTCGCCGTGTCCTGGCTTTCCTGACGGCTTAGGAGATCTCGAGATGGACGAACGCGAACGTTATGAAAAGGGCATGGAGGTCCGTCGCGCGGTATTGGGCGATGCCCATGTGAATCGCAGCCTGGAAAAGCTCACGCCATTCAACGAGGAGTTTCAGGAGATGATCACCCGGCATGCCTGGGGTGATATCTGGACCCGTCCGGGCCTGCCGCGGCATACCCGTAGCCTGATTACCATTTCCATGCTGATTGGGATGAACCGGAGCGAAGAACTCAAGCTGCATCTGCGCGCCGCTGCCAACAATGGTGTAACGCGCGACGAGATCAAGGAAGTGATCATGCAGAGCGCCATTTATTGCGGTATCCCAGCGGCCAACGCGACCTTCCATTTGGCCGAGTCGGTATGGGATGAGCTGGGCGTGGAGTCGCGCCAAACTCAATATGAAGGGCAGTAGGCAAGGCGTTAAAAAAAGCCCGTCGAAAGACGGGCTTTTTGTATTGACCTGGCGCTTACAGAATCGAGATAGGGTAGCTGAAGATCAGGCGGTTCTCGTCGACATCGTTGTTGCTGCCATAGTCGCGACGGACCATAGAGTTTCTCCAGCGCATGTTCAGGTCCTTGAGCGGGCCGCTCTGGAAGGTATAGGCCACATCGAAGTTACGTTCCCATTCCGAGCCGTCATCATTGGCAGCGTTGACGTAGATGTTGTCACCATGGCCGTAACGCGCCATGAAGGCCAGACCCGGAATACCCATAGCAGCAAAGTTGTAGTCGTAACGCAGCTGCCACGAGCGTTCCTTGGCATTGTCAAAGCTCTGGGTAAACATGTCGTTTACGATACTGCCGCCGCTGGAACCGTTAACGCTCAGCCAGCCGTTATCACCGCTGACGCGCTGATAACCTACGGTAAACTTGTGACCACCAATACCGGCGGACAACTGTCCAGTGAAGAGTTTGTTGTCCAGGTTGCCCGCACGTGCCTGGCCTTCCTCTTCACCGGTGAAGTAACCCAGGTTCGCGCCCAGGCTCCAGTCCCCGAACTTCTGGGTATGGGTCAGGTTGAAGAAGTTCTGCTTGTAGACATCTTCGAACTGCGCGTGCCATACGCCAACCATGGTGCGCTTCTCGTTGAAGGTGTATTCACCCCCTACATAATTGAAGCGATCCGAAGAGGCTGCACGAATCTGACGGGCACCGCCGGTCGTGATGGACAGATCCTCCATGTTGGAGGAGTTACGCAGGCTCACCTGGCGAATCTGCGCAGCATAGAACGTGAAGCCGTCCAGTTCCTTGGAGGTCAGTGTCGCACCGCGGAATGTCTGAGGAAGCAGGCGACCATCGTTGAAGCGAAGCACGGGTACGTTAGGCATCAATTCGCCTAACAACAGATCAGTCTTGGAAATGCGAGCCTTGAAGGTAGCGCCCAAACGACCGAAATCATCCGCGGCACGCCCATCATCATGTACCGGCAGCAACTGAGTGCCAGCGCGGCCCCGACCGCTATCCAGCTTGATTCCGTAGAGCCCGGTCAGGTCCAGACCAAAACCTATGACGCCCGGTGTGTAACCCGAGGTTGCCGTCATAATGAAACCTTGGCCCCATTCTTCGACCTTGCTCTGTTGAGCGCTGGTACCGTTGCGGAAATCCCGGTTGAAGTAATAGTTACGGGTCATCACGTTGACTTTGGCGTCTTCCAGAAAACCTTCAGCATGAGCAGCCATCGGTAATGCCAAGGCCAGCGCAAGCGGTGTGAGTCCAATAAACGCAGGAACAGAGAGATAGCGAAGGGTCATTATTGTTGTACTCCCATGAGTAATGGTGCCGCACCTGAGCGCAATCTCTTGCGGATTGATTTATCAGAGGCGGAGAGGCCCTGATCCTCAGGGCATTTCATGTCCGGCCTGAATAGGCAGCCGAACCTAAGCGGACGCGCAAACGCCTCCGCGAAATCTAGAAGAGGGGGGAATATCGGGCGGGAAAATTAAGGCCGTACAGGGTGCAATCTTCAACATTCAGGTTATTCCATTATTGAATTTATTGTGGAATTCACCCTTGTGCCTTATGGCCAGGGTTGTACGATGACGTGCCGCGATAATGCTATCGATTCGCTACCTAAAGCAATAGCCATTTGTTCGTTTATCGCACTTGAAAGACCGTATGAGACAAATGGCTTAACTGTATGCCTGATAACAGTTTTAAGTAGCACATAAGCGGCCGAGCCCTGAAACAGCGTGGCTCAGAGAAGAAGATCTGTCTTGATCAAGACCCTAGAAAAGGCGTCTATTAGACCAAAGAATAATCTTTGAAGCCTACGCCGCGGTGGTGGAGCGGTACCGTCAGAGGAGCGATACCGCGGGAATGATCAAGCCTGTCCTGTCGCTTTGGGGGTATCTGAGCGCGAGCCCCATTCTGTCCAGGAGCCGTCGTACAGGGCCCCTTCCGGTAGGCCTGCTACTGCCAGTCCCAGGAGAAGAACGGCTGCTGTCACGCCGCTGCCGCAACTGGTAACCACTGATCGTGAGCCATCCGCACCCGCATGTGCAAAGCGCGCGCGGAGCGTATCGACATCCTTGAACGTGCCGTCAGCATTGAGAAGATCGGTATAGGGCAGGCTGGCGCTACCTGGAATATGCCCGGAGGCCAGGCCTGCACGCGGCTCGGGCACCGACCCCTCGAAGCGATTGGCCGCGCGTGCATCCAGTACCTGCTCGAGGCGGCTGTCGAGGTTGGTCTGGATATCGCCCAGGCCCCGTAGCATTCTGGCGTGGAACGTGGCTTCAAACGTCTGGGCCGGTACGACAGGTGCCGGGCCTTGTTCTACAGGTCGATGTTCGCTCTGCCACTTGGGAAGGCCTCCATCGAGCACTGCGACCTGATGATGGCCGAAGAGGCGAAACATCCACCAGGCACGTGCTGCTGAAAACAACCCTTTCTGGTCATAAACCACAACGCGGGACTGGTTGTTGACCCCCAGCTCACCTACCAGCCGGGCGAAACGACCCTGGGAGGGCACCATGTGCGGCAGCGTTGTGTCCTGATCTGAAATCTCTTCGATATCGAAGAAGCGAGCACCGGGTAAGTGAGCAGCCTCATACTCGGCGCGTGCATGTTTCAACTCGTTGGGCAGGTAGGCACTGGCATCGAATATCACCAGGTCTTTGTTGCCCAATGCGTTGGCAAGCCACTCGGTACTGACCAGGGGGCCAAACGTCATAAGAGTTCTCCTGTATGAATGTTTCACTCGTGGTTGCCTTGACGCCAGGCGGTGCGGCGTTGGCAGGTCTGTCCCCATCCTATCCGATCGGGCAGACGATGCGGTAAGGTACAAGCATGCGTTGGGGCACGCTTGATCAGCCGCAACGTTTTATTGTCGAACCCAGGACCGGCTCGCGCCGGTTCTTTTTCCAGGAACGTGGTAATGAGCGATTCAAATGCGGTGCGGGGTAAAGCCCCGGGGATCAACTGGCAACTGGAACGAATCGTAGATGAGCTGCATGACGCTCGTAACGAATGGCGTAGCCAGCATGGCCGAACGCGAGAACTGAGCAGCCGTGAGCTGCCGTCGCGAGCGGTAATGAGCGAGATCCTTGAGTCGCTCTGTAGCGCCTTGTTTCCGCTCCGTCTGGGACCCAGTGACCTGCGTGCGGAAAGCGAAGACTTTTTCGTAGGGCATGTGCTGGACCGTGCACTCAATGCTCTATTGGGGCAGGTACGTCTGGAGCTATGTTATACCGCTCGGCAGCGGGGAACCTCTGAGTGCTCGGTCGAAGACCCGGCGCAGCGCATCGTGCAGGACTTTGCCTTGGCACTGCCTGATCTACGCCGTCTTTTGGATACGGATGTGCTGGCAGCCTACCGGGGTGATCCGGCCGCGCGCAGTGTGGATGAAGTGCTGCTGTGCTATCCCGGTATCCTGGCTGTTATCTACCATCGTCTGGCGCATCAGCTTTATCGTTCGGACCTGCCGCTACTGGCACGCATGATTGCAGAGCTGGCTCATTCAGCCACGGGTATCGATATCCATCCAGGGGCGCAGATCGGCCCCAGCTTCTTTATCGATCATGGTACCGGCGTGGTTATCGGTGAGACAGCCATCATTGGCGAGCGGGTCCGGATCTATCAGGCAGTGACTTTAGGTGCCAAGCGCTTCCCGGCCGATGAGTCCGGTAATCTGCAAAAAGGGCATCCACGCCATCCGATCGTCGAGGACGATGTGGTGATCTACGCCGGCGCGACGATTCTAGGACGCATCACTATCGGAAAAGGCTCCACCATTGGCGGTAATGTCTGGCTGACGCGCAGTGTTCCGGCGTTCAGCAACGTGACCCAAGCCAACTTGCAAGGATGCTCCAACAGCGATCAGTAAAGGTGCCGCTCGGCAGGCTAACGCTTCAATACGCAACATGCCCTGACTGCCACAGGCATGAGGGGCACGATTGCTATCCAGGAATGATTGCGCCGGATGTCGAAGGCAGCAGCCAGGCTTTCAACGCTGCTGCGTTCGGTGATCCTGATCCGCCCCCTGATGGCCAACCCGTTAGCGCATCCGTGATGGACTGGCGTTGGGAAACATCAGGCACAAAAAAAGGGTTGAAGCTATAGGTATATAGTCTTCAACCCCAAGACCGAGTAGAAGAAATCCGATCGACTGATCAGATCATGGTGAAATCGGGTCGCTGGCAGGAAAAGTTTCCTCTACGGCCTGGTCTAGCTGGTCGTCATCGACGTCACGATTATCGAGGTCTTCGTTTTCAGCGTTCTGGTTTTCGGGGTGCTTGATGTCGCTCATGTTCGTCTCCCGTTCGGGCCTTGTGCAGGCGTTATAAGTTAGGCCGCAGGAGATACTGAAGGTTCTGACCACCCATCTATGAGGCCTTTGGTCTCACTTGGAAAGTGTTAAAGAGCGAGCATTTTCAATCTTTCGATTGATACCCGTCGCTGCGCTAAACGGCGAATATAGCCTCCCGATTCACAATGCCTGATCGCTAGGGTGCCCTTGCAGGTTCTTGCGCAATGGTAATGCGGTAAAGGTCTCCCAGACCTTGCTGTACCTCTGGTGGAATAAACATTCATGGAGAGAGCTATGTTTATCTTCAAACCGCTCGCCGCTGCCGTTCTCGCGGTGTTAGCCACGCAAGCCTTTGCTGAAAATAATACGGCCCGACAGGACCAGCACGGTGTGCTCAATACGGCTACGATCGAGCAGTCCGGCTCCGGTAATGCCGCCAAGCAGTCGCATAGCGGCTACGCCAATGAGGCTCGCCTGACTCAGGTCAATAGCCAGGCCGGTACTGCACAGCAGGCACAGGCGGGCAATTACAACGTCGCGACTGTCGAGCAGGCCGACTCGACCACTGCCTACTCCAACCAATACCAGTATGGCTGGAACAATCAGGCGTCGGTCTCCCAGCAAGCTTCCGAGTCGGCTTCAGTCAACCAGAGCCAGACAGGCACTGCCAACGAAGCTGAAACCGAGCAACTAAACACGACCCAGGCAACCTCCCGGATTACGCAAAACGGCAACACTCACTGGGCCCATACGCTGCAGGAAGGGGCCGTGGCCAGTGAAGTATCCGTTAATCAACAGGGCGACAATCACACCGCTCTGCTGTGGCAGCGGGACGGCTCCAATAACGTTGCGACGGTCATTCAGACAGGGAACGATACCTCCGCCAATATCTACCAGCTGGACAGCCAGGGTTCCGTGGCCACGCTTGAGGTCAGTGGTGTGAATACCTCGGCCTATGTCACCCAGCGCGGTACGCAGCAGCAAGCCGCTGTCCGTATCGACGGTCAGAATGGCGGCGCCCTGGTCACTCAGGAAGGCAGCAATAACGACGCAGACACTACCCAGAGTGGTGTCTCGAACAGTATCGATGCTTTCCAGGCAGGTGACTGGCAGGCCGCTCAGCTCAGCCAGGTGGGTGACTACAACATTGCGACCGCCAACCAGACCGGGACTGGTAACGAGTTCTATGCCGATCAGACCGGCAACAGTAACGTCCTGTACGGCACGCAAGAGGGTAGTGATAACATCCTGAGCGCTTCGACCGAAGGCTCGCTCAATGAAATCACCATCGGGCAGCAGGGCGATCGTAACGTGGCGTATCTCAGCCAGCTGAGCGGATCGGATAACCACATCACGCTACAGCAGACCGGTGCTGATCTACGGGTCAACCTGAGCCAATCCGGCACAGGCAACCGCGTCAATCTGATTCAGCAGTAAAACTGATCCTCTTTCGCGCACCGCCTTCGCACAGGCGGTGCGCGCCTGAAGCCGCTTGGCAAACGGCTGCCTTCCGTGTCTTTTTCGCAACCGGCACTGGATTCCTGGCGTACTGTCCACATCTTTATCGAAGGGTGTTTGTGTCGTGCACTGACCTGTATCAGCGCCATACCGGGCTGATAGGGCTATGGTTATAGACAGGCACGATCACCGGGCAGCGACAGGCCTGTCATAGCTGTCTGCTTTTGACTGTTGTCGATTGACGAGACGGTGAGGTTCGATGGAATTCAAAGATTATTATGCGCTACTGGGCGTCGACCCGGGCGCAGACGAAAAAGCGATCAAGACCGCATACCGCAAGCTGGCGCGCAAATATCATCCAGATGTCAGCAAAGAGCTGGATGCGGAAAACAAATTCAAGGAAGTCTCCGAGGCCTATGAGGTTCTCAGAGATCCGGAAAAACGAGCCGAATACGATCAACTACGCCAGTACGGCCGGGCCGGGCAGCAGTTCGAGCCGCCGCCAGGCTGGGAGTTCAACGGCAATTTTGGCGGAGGAGGAGACGGGCAGTACGAGCGGCATTTTTCCGATTTCTTCGAATCTGTTTTTGGTGCCCGACCCGGTAGTGGGCGCGGCCAGGAGCGTAATGCCGGACGAAGAGGGCAGGATGTGGAAATGGAACTGCCGTTGTTTCTCGAAGACACGCTGTCGGACGAGCCGCGGACCATCAACTATCGGGTGCCTAGCTATAGTGCGAACGGGCTGCGTCACGAGAGCGTACCCAAGAGCCTGAACGTACGCATTCCGGCAGGCGTGACCGATGGCGAGCGAATCCGGTTGAAAGGGCGGGGCGCCCCAGGGCTCAATGGCGGACCCGATGGCGATCTTTATCTGGTTGTCCGGCTGGTTCCTCATCCACTCTTCGATGTCGACGGGCATGACCTGCTTCTGACCGTTCCGCTTGCGCCCTGGGAAGCTGCACTAGGCGCCAAGGTAACTGTCCCCACCTTGAGCGGGAAACTGCAATTGACCGTTCCGGCTAACAGCCAGGCGGGGCAGCGTTTACGTCTCAAGGGTAAGGGGTTGCGAACCCGGAAGGGCGGCGCAGGGGACCTGTACGCCGTGATCAAAATTGTCATGCCCAAGACTCATGATGAGGCTACTCGGAAACTATGGGAGCAATTGGCGAGCAAGGCCAGCTTCAACCCCAGAAGTGAGTGGAGGGACTGAGATGACCACCGTAATCGTGGAATTTGACATCGAAGAGATCAGCCAGCTGGTCGATACGCCAGTGACTCACATCGTTGAGCTTGTCGAGCATGGCATCGTCGAGCCACACGGGCCGCGGCCAGAGGTATGGGTATTCGATTTGCCAGCGTTGCATACGGTACGCCGTGCCGTACGGCTGCAACGAGAGCTTGAGCTGGACTGGGCGGGCATCGCACTGGCGCTCGACCTGCTGACCCAGGTAGAAACCCTGCGTATGGAAAACCGCATGCTCAGGCAGCGGCTTGCCCGCTTTGTGCTTGATGAATAAGAGGAGGGCTCCAGGCACACATGCTGTGCCGGAGCCTGCCCTTTAGAACCAGCGATCGTTGCGCTTTCTGCGACCCGCAAATGACGGCAGGATCAAACCTGCCAACAGGCCGGCCCCGGCAATGCTGCCTCCGTAAACGAGATAGCGCATCATGACATCCTTGTTCTCATCGCCCAGGCGCGCCTTGACGCTGCGAAGTTCGGACTGTGCGTCGGTCAGCTCGGCATCCAGCTGGCGCCGGGTCTGCTCAAGTTCATCTATGCGTGCTTTGCGGGCGTCCATGGTTTCCTGCATGCCCTGAACGCGGGATTTCCAGCTGTCATCGATCGTCTTGAGCTTGCTGCTCAGCTCGTTTACCTGCTGTTCCAGTTGCGGTACACGCTCTACCGGGCCTGGTTGTTCCTGCAGTTCGCTGGAGCGAATCCATACCAGATCACCGCTTTCGCCTCGGATCTGGCTGTAATCACCTTGGGTGTTGACCAGCTCGACTTTCTGGCCGGACTTGAGTGATCCAACGATACGATAGCCATCGGTCGGGCCGCTGCGAACATACGTAGACAGCGTATCGCTGACCCAACGGTCAGCCGCCTTGTTTTCCTGGGCCTGTACCTGACCCAGACCTGCTGTAAGGGCTGCTCCGAGCAAACAGGCGCTCCAGGTAGAGCCTTTGGAAAAAATGCGTGTGCCCTTGGCTAACGGGGTACGAGAAAAAAGGGCTGCGAGAAAAGTGGGCATAGGCATTAAATGGTCATGTAATAAAAGTATGAGAGCCTGGACAAAAGGCCATCTTTTGGAAAGGGCCGTACCGTAACAAGCCTGGCCTATGATCAGCAATCACCTCATGCAGAGTTTGTGCATAGAGCACGCCGCGCAGGAGTCGTCAAACAGGGTATATGCCAAATTCTGGCTAGAACCTGAACGATCCACACCTTTTCAGGCCAGTAAGCCGGAATATTATTTCCTGATGCGTCTATCTGGTGCTTGCATATTACGGGCTTGCCAGCAAAGTGGCTGGTCACTGATTCAGCTGATAAGAGGTGTGCGACCTCCTGCAAACGCAGAGGTTTCTGCCCTTGCAGGAGAGGGGTCTAAAACTGTGAAATGGCTTGAAAATCTGGTTAAAGCACGTCCTGGCCATGTTCAACGAAGAGCATGGTCGTAGGCCGCAGGGTCTGGATCAGGATATTCGCTTTGAGAGGCGGATTAGCCATGTGTACGATGTCTAGCGCTTAGGGAACAAGTAGAGCGCTGCATAGTGCACCAGCATGATGGTCTTGGCGTCCAGAATGCGTCCGGCGCGAATCATGTCCAGCAACTCATCGAAGCCAAACTCCATTACTTCGATGTCCTCACCTTCATCAGCCAGCCCACCCCCTTCGCTTCTATGTGTATCGCTATCGTATTCTGCCGCGAAGAAGTAGAGTTTTTCCGTGACCGAGCCCGGGCTCATGTAGGCTTCGAACAGCTTGGTGACATGATGGAGGTGGTATCCCGTTTCCTCTTCGATTTCAGCGCGGATGCGCTCTTCAGGCGCGGCGTTGTCGAGCAGGCCGGCCGGCGTTTCGATCAACATGCCATCAGGAATGCCATTGAGATAGGTCGGCAGGCGGAACTGTCGGATCAGCACAATGGTACGGCGCTCCAGGTTGTACAACAGTACCGTCGCGCCGTTGCCGCGGTCGTAGGTCTCACGGGTGTGCTGCTGTCGTGATCCATCACGCCGCTGGTAATCCAGGGTGTACTTGGTCAGCACGCCCCAGTCATTGGCAAGAATCTGTGAGTCGAGGATACGGATGGGCGAGGAGTCGGTCATGAGGAGTTCTCGAAAGAGGGTATTCAGGCGGGCTGATGCCGGGCTCAGGTGCTGGGTATTGATGAGCATGCCAGTGCATCTTGGCAGCGGTGTGTCAGAAGGGAAACCGGCGCGGTAGCCGGTTTCCTGAGCCGTTATGGTTTGGCTATATGCCAGACACCACCCTTGCCATCGCCAGTCTTGTCACCAGCCTTTTTGTCCTGGACGAAGGTATACAGCGGCTTGCCCTTGTAAGTCCATTGCATGGCGCCATCTTCGCGCTCGATCACGGTCCAGGCATCCGAAGGCTTGCTACCAGCCTCTACCTTGAGCGGCGGCCAGTTTTCCGCGCATTTGCCATTGCAACTGGAAACTCCTTCAGTGTCCTTGTCGTAGGTATATAGCGTTCTGCCCTGGTCATCGACCAGAACACCATTTTTTTCCATCGCGGGGGAGGCTGCCAGCGCAGCGCTGGAGGCTAGAAGGGCAGTTACAGCAAACAGGGCTTTGACAGTCATGGTGGTCTCCATGGATAAACAACTTGTTATAAGCAGTTTCCTTGTCACCTACACACGGACCGGCGGTGCCGGGTAGTGTTCCTTACAGGTTCGGCTCCAGGGCTTTTTTGACATGCCTTATATAATGCTTCTCATCTATAACGTGGCAACCAGTTTGCCAATGGCGTCCAGTGCCAGCGCAAGCAGGGCGGCGATCCCGACAGAGCCTATAACCAGAGCCTTACCCCACCATACGCCCCATTTCACTAGGCCGGCCACAATGCCAACAGCGCAAAGCAGCAGCCCGAGCTGAAGATAGTAAGTCGTCCAGGCCAAGGTCTGAATGAACAGCAGCCATAGCTCGTTGAGTTCCTGGTACATCAAGCGCTCCGGTATCCGATCAGCCCACACTATCGCACGTCTGGCTGAAAAGCCGTGTGCCCCTGTGGTTACTCTGTGACGATGCTGTCGACAGCATCGCTCAGAACCGATGGAAATACCCGCTTACACCCTTGAAAGGTGTCTGCTTAACGAAACGCTCACGAATGCAGTTTGGTTAAGCAAATCTTAAGGATGAGCCTGCTAGTCTCCTGGCACATTTTGGGTTCGGCATTACATTCGGGAGAAATCGAATGGGATGGGGTGACGAGCTGATGGCTGCGGGTCAGGCCCGCGTGCATTATGAAAAGACCCGGCAGAAAGTGGTGTTCGTGGATTGTGAGGGGCAGCCGCGCTGGTCGGAGATCTGGGAGAACAATCCCTATATTCTCAAACAGCCGGAGCCAGGGTGCGTCACGATATGCAACGCACCCAAGAGCCGTCCGTATATCTACCGCAAGAACAAGAAAGTCTGCGAGTGGCAGGTCTTTGAGCTGGTGCCTGGCGAGATATTTTTCTCTGCCCAGGAGTTGGTGTTCGGTCGACAACATGCCCAGGGCGCGATTGTCATTGAGCCCCATACCAAGGTGACCGATTCCAACAAGGCCTGGCTCTGGGAGCGTTGGGAACAGCTGGCTCGGTGCGGCTTCGACTTCGTGCAGTTGGGGCCGGAGGGAACCCGGCTGCTTCCAGGGGTACGCCATGTCGTGACGGCCAGTTTTCGCGAAGCGGCGGCCGTACTGGCTCACGCCCGGGGTTTTGTTGGGGCTGAAGGCGGAATGCACCATGCTGCTGCAGCGGTTTCGACGCCAGCCGTGGTGCTGTTTTCAGAGTTTATTTCGCCGCGGGTCACAGGATACCTGGGCCATATCAATCTGTATCAAGGCAAGACGCCGTTGGGTAATGGCGCACGGCTGCCCTGCAAAAAGTGCCGGGCGTCCATGCAGGCGATCACTGTCGATCAGGTGGTGTCGGCATTGAATAAATTGATGTCAGTCGGCTCAGCCATAAGGCCCGGTGTTGCCATGGCGCACCGAGTGGCTGCCGAGGCGTAAGTCGAAGGGGGCCTCCAGAGAGGCCTCCTGACTACACGGTGACGCTGGCTGCCGTCTGGCCTGCCTTTTCCGCAGGGACTTCGATCAGGAAGCGGAACAGCGAGCCATGCTGCTCGACGCTACGGCACAGATAGCCATAGCGTTGGGTATCCTCTGGAATGCCATGTACCGACTGCGCACAGTCGGTAATGACTTCGAGCAATTGACCAGCCTGCATCGTTTCCAGAGTTTCCAGTGTAGCGATGGCGTTATAGGGGCAGTGTTCGCCCCTCAGGTCGAGAGACAGATCCGGTTGTGTGCTCATGGACTCTCCTGGAGGTGCCGAAACGGCGAGCGTTGAGTTGAACCAATAATAGGGCGATGCCCAGGCCGATAAAGGTCAGCAGCAAACCATAGCCAGGGCCGACGGCTTTCAGTAAGTCGATCTTAGGATAAGGAAGCGCCAGTGCATTACCCAGCTCGTCCCAATACACTGCCACCAGCGTACCGCCAATCACGTTGCCCAAGCCCACTACCCAGAAGTGCACCTGTCCTTCTACGGCGCGGTACATCCAGCCGGTCTCGCAGCCACCGGCTAATACGATGCCGATACCAAAGAGCAGGCCGCCAATGATGGCGTTCGGGCCCATCCAGAAAATCTTGGGCGCAACGCCCAGCTGAATTGCACCAAAAGTGCCAATGGACGCAACCGCCATGCCCAGCAGAATCCCTTGGGCAGCCCGAGTGCGGCCGGTCGTCCAGATGTCGCGGGCGGCGCTGGTAAAGCAGATCTGGGCCCGCTCGATCAGGGTGCCAAACAGGAGTCCGAATACGCAGGCGATACCCAATACAAAGGAGGCCTCGAATCGCCAGGCGGCCAGCAGTGCCGCGGCACACAGTACGGCGATGCCCAGGCGGGACTGTGTTCTGGCCCGGTGTGCAAGCGAATCCGGGGAGGGCAGGGATGAGCGGGTTTTGCCAACCTTGAGTGGCGCTCTCAGAAAGGGCAGCAGGCTGAGCTTTACCCCTATCCAGGCTCCCGCGACAGTCGCCAGCATGAAAGCCCAGGCATGCAGGGAAAACATAGGGATGCCGGTAAAAAAGGCTGCCAGATTGCATCCCATGGCCAGGCGAGCACCGAAGCCTGCAACGATCCCACCAATCAATCCCTGCAGCAGGCGCCTACGACTGGTAGGCCAGCGCCAGCCCACATTGCCTGCGAACAACGCCATGCTCAAGGCACCGAGAAACATGCCGGCGATCATGACGCCATCGATCCGGTCCAGCGGGGTGCCCTGCAAACCGATGAGCTTGAAATAGCTCCATTCCTCAGGATGGAGGCCGAACCAGGACAGTACATGTCCTCCCCAACGGGTAAATTCTCCGGTGACGGCCCAGAACGTATGGGTGAGCGTGAAGTAATACGCCGAAAGGACACCCAAGGCGACCAGTGTCGGAAGGGGAGCCCAGAAGCGGACAAGGTACGTTTGACGAAAATGAGCGAGACCGGCGAACACGTGGCAAAGCCTCTGAAAGGGAAACGCGTAGTATAGAGCAACCCTTCATTTTGTAGTGGCTTTAGGCGTTATGCCGTCGAATTTTGAAAGACCCGGACATGAACGGTATTTCCCGCGCGGGCCCTTAACAGGGCACAATAGAGGTTGCGCAAGAGCCGCAGTCACCTCTGTTTTACGATAATGATTGATGGAATGGATTGCCTCCTTGAGGCTGCCTTACAACGCATAGGACATCATGCCCGTATTTACGCCTCGTCAGATTCTTCTGGGTAGCTGGTTCGTTATTCTGGCCAGCCTCATATTGGTTTTTCCGCTTGGATTGGTCCCCAGTCTGTTTGCCGGTCTGCTGGTCTTTGAACTGGCCAATATGCTGGAGCCTCGCCTGCAGGGGCTTATTTCCGGTGATCGTGCCCGTATCGTAGCGGTAGCCCTGCTGGTGACCCTAGTTGTCTGTGTACTGGCCGTGTTCTTTGCGGGCGCGATCAGTTTTGTACTGCATGAAGTTCGCAATCCGGGCAGTCTGATCGATAAATTCATGGCGCTCACCGAGCGTGCCCGTGGGCAACTTCCGATGGCGCTCGATAAATACCTGCCCGCCAGCGCCGAGGATTTTCGGCACTCGGTCAATGAGTGGCTGGGTGCTCACTTAGGTGAACTGCAGACCATTGGCAAGGATGCAATACACACATTTGTCACCCTCGTGATTGGCCTGATTCTCGGCGCTGCCGTTGCCTTGCAGCGCAAGCGCAGCAGAGCCCAGGAACGTCCGCTGTCCACCGCGCTGCTGGACCGTGTGGCGCTGCTGTCAGAGGCGTTTCGCAACGTGGTATTTGCCCAGGTAAAAATCTCTTTTATCAATACCATTCTGACAGCCGTCTTTCTTGCGGGTGTGTTACCGCTCTGTGGCATCCACTTGCCCCTGATCAAGACAATGATCGTAGCGACCTTCATTCTGGGGCTGCTGCCCGTGATCGGGAATTTGCTCTCTAATACCCTGATTCTGATCGTAGGGCTGTCGGTTTCTCTTTGGGTGGCAGTATCCGTAGGATGCTATCTGGTCGCTATCCACAAGCTTGAGTATTTCCTCAATGCGCGCATTGTCGGAGGGCAAATCAAGGCCCGCTCCTGGGAATTACTGCTAGCCATGCTGGTTTTTGAATCGGCTTTCGGCCTACCAGGACTTGTGGCTGCGCCTATTTATTACGCCTATCTCAAAAGTGAGCTGACACGAGCAGATCTGGTGTAAATGAGTCATAGGATGTCATTGGTCGGCTACGGCAAATGACGTTGCGCTGGCCTCTTGTTATAGGTGCAGATGTACCCATATCAACAGGATGTCTCACAGCTAATGGGAGAGTCCTATGGCCAGTGGTTGGGCAAACGACGGGGCGGTTCAAGAGCAGATCGACAGCACCATTGAAGATGCTATCCAGCGCGCTCGAAGCCAGATGGGGCGTGGTGAAAGCCTGACGCACTGCGAAGAGTGCGATGCGGTTATTCCCGAGGCTCGACGCCAGGCAGTAAAGGGCGTGCGCTTGTGCGTTAACTGTCAGGCCGCGCACGACAAGGAGCAGGCCAGATTCAGCGGCTATAACCGACGCGGCAGTAAGGATAGTCAGCTACGCTAAAGAGTAGTAGGAGCAAGGCAGTAGAGTCACCTTGCTGCTCGTTAAAGCCTTATAAATGCAGGGCTCGCTACTGCACGTTACGCGTACTTTATGGAGTCTATTGACGTTGCCTTTGTTAAAAGGCAACGCCTTATTGTCCGGTTTTTATTGTTGCCGTCAGTCACCCACTCTCCAAAAACCATTCTCCCCCCGTAAAGTTCTTCTTCTGTTCGTCGATACGCGTTGCACTACTTATTCGTTTACTCAAAGAACGTCTAGACGCTAGCTGTGCCCTTGCATTTAGAGTTACCGCTTAGCCATCTCCAGATCTCTTTGCAGCATCTCTTCTAGTCGCGGAATTCGAGGCACGTTACGTTATGCGTCTTTGGCGAAACAGTATCCAGTGGCAGCTTATCTTGAGCATGGGCGCCGCCTTGGTCATTAGCAGTTTGGTTGTAATTGGTATCTATGCCTATGCCTTGAATCGGTTAACCGATCGTTATCTGCTTCAAGAGGCTATGCCGACCAGTGTCAAAGCGATTCGAAATGATCTTGAGCGAGTACTGACCGTCCCGCTGACCACGGCCAGTAATATGGCCAACAATACATTGATTGCCGACTGGTTGAGTGCTGGCGAAGCTGTCGAGCAACAGCCTCAGTTCGTACATTATTTATCGAATCTCCAACAGCATTACAACGCGCTCGTGTCCTTTATCATCTCCAAGGATTCCGGCCATTATTTTACGAACAAAGGCTTGGATATCACGCTCAAACCTGGCGAAGCGAACAGCAAGTGGTTTTATGACTTTCTGGCGAGCGGACAACAGCGTTTGATCGTGATCGACATTGATAACAATACTCATATGCCCACCTTATTTATTGATGAGCGTATCGAGCGCGACGGCCGCCTGTTGGGTGTAGTAGGGCTAGGCTTCAGCCTGACAGCATTGTCAGACATGATTCGTGACTTCCGTTTTGGCCAGCAGGGTCAGGTATATTTAGTCAGTCCAGACGGCAAGGTGAAAATCCATCCCCAAGCCGAACTCAATGACAAGAAGATGCTTGAGCAGTTAGTAGGAACTGGGCCCGCCCAGCAACTGATTGCCAAGGCAAAAGGCGCTGACAGTCAGGCTGTGATGTTTGAGCGGGATGGCCAGGAATACGTAGCGGTAGCTGAGCCAGTCGAGTCGCTTGGATGGACGCTGGTCAGCGAGGTGCCGCTTTCGGAGGTTTATGGTCCTGCCCAAAAGGCTTTGCTTGTCATTTCAGGTATTAGTCTGGCCGTTGTTCTGGCGTTTCTGGGACTGGTTGTCTGGATGGCGCGCAGTATCGTTCGGCCGATTCGTCAGGTAACAACCGCGCTGATCGATATTGGTAGCGGTGATGGCGACCTAACGCGTCGGCTTGATGAAAGCCGTGCGAATGAACTAGGTGATTTAGCGCGTGGCTTTAATCGATTTGTTGAAAGTTTGCGCGAGCTGATCGGTAATGCCCTGCATACCAGCGAGCAGCTTCGGCAGAATGTGGTCCAGGTTGCCCAGGTAGTGGATAGCACATCGACGCGAGCGACCCAGCAGCAGCATATGACCGATATGGTGGCTACCGCTGTGCATGAAATGGGGCTGACCGTGCAAGAGATCGCACGCAATGCTGGCGCTGCAGCTGAGGTCTCTTGCAGCACTCAGGAAGAGGCGGTATCCGCCAAGCAGGTGGTTGGGCAATCTATCCAGTATGTCCAAGGGATGTCGGCCGATATTGAGGAGGCGGCAAGCGCTGTAGGTGCCCTGGCTCAACAGGTCGATACCATTGATGAGGTTTTGCTGGTAATTCGTAGTATTTCCGACCAGACGAATTTGCTGGCGCTCAATGCAGCCATTGAGGCAGCTCGTGCAGGGGAAATGGGGCGTGGATTTGCCGTGGTGGCTGATGAGGTTCGTACCCTGGCTGGCCGTACCCAAAGCGCGACCTCTGAAATTCAGCGCATGATTGGTGAACTCAAAGGACGTGCTGACGAGGCCGTTGCCTCCATACGTGCCGGGCAATCGGCTACTGAAACGGGCGTAGAGGCCAGCAGACAAACAGGCCGGTCATTAGATGCCATTGCTGCGCATGTCGAAGAGCTTACGGATAGAAACCATCAGGTGGCGACCGCTACTGAAGAGCAAAGCTCAGTAACGGAAGAGATCAACCGGAACGTTCAGGGTATCGCTGACCTTGCTCAAACAACGGTCAAGGATGTGAATGCCTGTCGTGCGGATTGTCAGGAACTGTCTCTTATGGCCGATCACTTGGCCACGCAAATGGCACGGTTCCGCCTGTAAGGAACCGCGTTCGGGCGAGTGGGCTTAGTAAGCTTACTCGCCCGAAAAATGGCTGACATTACGCTACAGGTTTATCGAATACGTGTAACGCTGCGTGATAGAGCAAGGTGATGGTCTTCATGTCTTTTATCTGCCCCTGCCTGACCAAACCTAGCGCTTCATCGAAAGGCATTTCTAATACCTCGATGTCCTCACCTTCTCCTTCCAGACCACCACCGTCTTCCTTGCGGTTACTTGACTCGTATTCAGCCGTGAAAAAAGAGAGCTTTTCCGTCACGGAGCCGGGGGTTGAATAGGCTTCAAACAGTGGCGTGACATTCTGGATGTCATAGCCGGTCTCTTCACGAATCTCTTCCTTAATACGTTTCTCAGGAGATGCCTTATCAAGCTTTCCGGCGGGTGTCTCTAATAGCATGCCATCGGTTACGCCATTGACGAAGGCAGGAAAGCGAAATTGCCGGGTGAGCACAACGGTCCGCTGCGCCCGGTTATAGAGGAGCACGGTAGTGCTGTCGCCTGCATCGTAGGTTTCCCGGGTCAGCTGTTGCCACTGACCGTTACGGCGACGGTAGTCGAAGGTGTTTTTTTTGAGTACGGAAAAGCCTTCGGAGAGCACTTCGCTCTTCACTATCCGGATGAAGTCAGCCTGATCAGTCATTTACATTTACCTCGCTAAAACCATTCGGACTCTCATTCATGGCAAACGTCAGTTGAAGGCGACCAGCTGCCCCAAGGCATTCTGCTGGATTGCTTTCAGGTGTGCCGAATGCCTTAGGTTTGTGCCTGTTCAATTCAACCTGTTTTTGTAAAGGCCTCGGCATGCGGTACGATCATGAGCTTTCCGCCCACCGGCGGAGTGCTATTTCCCCTCGTTCATAGCCAAGGAACCACAGATGCAGAATTTCAAAGGTCGGACGCTGCGTGCCAAATCAGCTCTTGCAGCATTGGTTCTGGCCTGCGCTCCCTTTGCCCACGCCGATAGCAGTGTTGGCGGTTTCAATGCCAGCCAGCAGGATGCGATTGGCAAGATTGCCGCGGATTATCTGATCAAGCACCCTGAGGTGCTGGTTCAGGTCAGCCAGGCGTTGCAGCAGAAACAACAGGAAGAGCAGATCAGTCAGCTGACCGTGGGTGCCGTAGCTTCCGCCGATGCCTTGCTCAACGATGCCAAGACGCCTGCCGTAGGGCCGAAGGATGCCAAGGTAGCGATCGTCGAGTTTTTCGATTACCAGTGCATCTATTGCTATCACATGTCCGAAACGGTCGAAGGGCTGATCAAGGCGAACCCCAACGTTCGCTTCATCTTCAAGGAATTTCCAGTCTTTGGTGCTCGCTGGCCTGCGTCCATCCTGGCGGCGGAAGCCGGTCAGTATGTGTATGCCAAGAAGGGCGGCGAGGCTTATCTGAAGTACCACAACGGTCTGTTCGCAACCGGCAAGAACGAGGGCAAGCTGACCGAGCAGGACGTAGAGAAAGCCCTGAAAGCCGTTGACCTGAAGCTGGCCGATGTCAAAGCTGACGCGAAGACGCTGGAGTCCCAGATCCAGGCCAACATGGACCTGGGCAGCAAGATGCAGATCCAGGGTACGCCTACGTTCGTAGTCATGCCGACCAAGGGCGCAACCGCAGACAACGTGACCGTTATTCCCGGCGCGACCGATACGGAAAACCTGCAGAAGGCCATCGACGCCGCCAGCAAGTAATTCCGTTTATCCAAGGCAGCGTTATCGTTCAGAAGCGGTAACGCTGCCTTGGGCCTTCCGCAAGACCTTGATCAAAACAGGAAATACCGCTGTGCCATGGGCAATACTTCTGCCGGCTCGCACCACAACAGCTGTCCATCCGCTTTGACTTGATAATTCTGCGGATCGACTTCGATGGTGGGTAAATAGCCGTTATGGATCAGGTCGGTTTTCTTCACCGTACGGCAGCCCTTTACGACGCCAATTTGCTTCTTGAGGCCTAACTGGGCAGGCACACCTGCGTCAAAGGCCGCCTGACTGATAAAGGTCAGGCTCGTGGCATGACGCGAACCGGCGTAGCTTGCGAACATAGGTCGATAGTGAACCGGTTGTGGAGTAGGGATGGACGCGTTGGCGTCGCCCATGAGGCTCGCCGCAATGGCACCGCCTTTTAGGATCAATGAGGGTTTCACGCCAAAGAAGGCCGGGCGCCACAAGACCAGATCTGCCCATTTACCCACTTCAATAGAGCCTACCTCATGGCTGACTCCATGGGTAATGGCCGGGTTAATAGTGTATTTGGCGATATAGCGTTTTGCGCGAAAGTTGTCATGGCCGGGACCGTCCTCGGGCAAAGAGCCGCGTTGCTTCTTCATTTTGTCTGCCGTCTGCCAGGTACGGGTTATGACCTCGCCTACCCGGCCCATGGCCTGGCTGTCAGAGCTGATCATTGAAAACGCGCCCAGGTCATGGAGGATATCCTCGGCAGCAATGGTCTCACGGCGGATACGGCTCTCGGCGAAGGCTACGTCTTCCGCGATGCTTGGGTCGAGATGATGGCAGACCATAAGCATGTCCAGGTGCTCATCAATGGTGTTCTTGGTAAACGGCCGGGTTGGATTGGTAGAGCTGGGCAGTACATTGGGGAAACCGCAGGCCTTGATGATATCCGGCGCGTGTCCACCCCCTGCACCTTCGGTGTGATAAGTGTGAATGGTGCGGTCTTTGAATGCGCCCAGGGTTGTCTCGACAAAGCCAGACTCATTCAGCGTATCGGTATGGATTGCAACCTGGATATCGTACTGGTCAGCCACTGCAAGGCAGTTGTCGATAGCTGCCGGTGTCGTGCCCCAGTCCTCATGCAACTTAAGGCCAATAGCACCAGCCTTGATCTGCTCTATTAGCGGTTCGGGGACGCTCACATTGCCTTTGCCGGTAAAACCGATGTTCATCGGGAAGGCATCTGCGGCCTGGAGCATGCGCGCCATATGCCAGGGGCCGGGCGTTACGGTAGTCGCATTGGTGCCTGTCGCTGGGCCTGTGCCTCCGCCGATCATGGTAGTCACACCACTCATGAGGGCCTCTTCGATCTGCTGCGGACAGATGAAGTGAATGTGACTATCGATGCCGCCTGCTGTGAGGATCATGCCTTCCCCGGCGATGACCTCTGTTGCGCCACCAATAGCAATCGTTACTCCCGGCTGGATGTCCGGGTTGCCTGCCTTGCCGATGGCTGCAATACGGCCATTCTTGAGGCCGACGTCCGCTTTCACAATCCCCCAATGGTCCAGGATCAGCGCATTGGTGATGACCGTGTCGGCCACGTCGGCTGCGCAGCGCTGACTTTGGCCCATGCCGTCACGAATCACCTTGCCGCCCCCGAACTTGACCTCTTCACCATAAACGGTGTGATCATGCTCGACCTCAATCCACAGGTCCGTATCCGCCAGACGCACCTTGTCGCCCGTAGTGGGACCGAACATGTCGGCATAGGCTTGGCGTGAAATCTTCATATCACTCATCCTGATCGTGTAGGGAAGGGTGGCGCAGCGCCGGTCCCGTTCTGTGTTTCGGGTGTGGGTTGGTAGGGGGTATTACTGCCTTCAGGCGGCGCGCCTTGACCATCCTGGCAATGGGATGGAAGGTGCGAAGCAATACCCATCATCAAGACTGATATTCATTGCATCGGAGCTGCGCGTTATAAATGGCCCATCACACGGCCAGCAAAGCCATACACGATACGGTCGCCTGCCAGCTCCACCAGCTCTATATCGCGTGACTGACCCGGCTCGAAGCGTACTGCCGTACCCGCCGGAATGTTCAGGCGCATGCCACGGGCCTGCTCACGGTCAAAGGCGAGGGCATCGTTGGTTTCGAAGAAGTGATAGTGAGAGCCGACCTGGACAGGGCGATCCCCCGTGTTGGCTACCGTCAGGCTCAAGGTTCGACGACCGGCATTGAGTTCTATATCGCCGTCTTTGATCTGGTATTCGCCAGGGGTCATGAGAGGCTCCTGAGCTGCTTGTAGTAAAGGGCGGTCGGGTGATAGGTACCGTCGGGGTTCGCGGCATAATCCGGGATTTCCCCGACACGCTGATATCCTAGGTATTGATAGAGCTGTTCGGCGCCTGAACCCGCCAGCGTATCGAGGTAGAGCAGGGTGCGCCCCATGTCCAATGCAGCGCTTTCCAGCGTGATCATCAGCCGATGTGCGATGCCGTGCCGCCGAGCGCCACGTAGTACCATCAACTTTTGTACTTCGGCGCGCTTGAGGCCATTGCGTTTGGTCGCTGGCGCCAGTTGCACGCTACCGGCCACCGTCCGGTCACCTAACAGCGCAACCCAGAGATGAAGGCCGCCATCTGCGATGTCCTGTTGAACGTTATCCAGATATGCGTCAACTTCGGCATCGCTCAGATCAGCCAGAAACCCGATCGAGGCGCCGCCTGCAACACAGTCACGCAAAAGGTCGCCTAAGCCCCGCCTGTAATGTTGAAATGCCTCTGCACCGACGCGTTCAAGGGTGACGTCAACCATGATGGGACTCCAGTTTGAGTTGCATGAATGTAAGGTCCAGCCACCGATCGAACTTGCGGCCCACTTCCGGCATCTGGCCGGTCGTTACGAAACCCAGTCGCTCATGCAGGCGGATCGACGCGGTATTGCCGCTCTCTATAGCCGCCACCATCATGTGTAGATTGGCGTTGCGGGCATATTCGATCAGGGCCTTCATCAGCATGGGGCCGATGCCCTGACCCCGTTGATCGCTGCGAACGTATACCGAATGCTCGACGGTATGACGGAAACCCTCAATGGTTCGCCAGGTGCCATAACTGGCATAGCCGACTACCTCACCGGCAGCATCACGGGCAACCAGTACGGGAAACCCCTGAGCCGTACGGTCTGCCAGCCAGGTACGGCGGTTGGCTAGATCGACCAGGGTCTCGTTCCAGATCGCCGTGGTGTTTTCCACGGCGTCGTTGTAGATGGCCAGAATGCCAGGCAGATCGGATTCGTGGGCAGGAGCGATAGAGCACGTCATAACAGCCTCAGGCAATCGGTTGGTGTACGGTTACAAGCTTGGTCCCGTCAGGAAAGGTAGCTTCCACCTGGATGTCTGGAATCATTTCCGGAACCCCTTCCATGACCTGTTCGCGGGTAAGCAGCGTGGTGCCGTAGTGCATCAGCTCGGCTACCGTCTGGCCGTCCCGGGCGCCTTCGAGCAGGGCGGCCGATATGAAAGCCATGGCCTCGGGATAATTGAGCTTGAGGCCTCTGGCCAGACGCCGTTCAGCCACAAGACCGGCAGTGAAAATCAATAGCTTGTCTTTTTCGCGAGGTGTCAAATCCATCAGGTGCTCCAGATGCGGGGAGGGGCGGCGCGGCGGCCCAGCAGGGCAGGGCGTAACAGCGTCCAGAGTTCGATCAGCCAGGCACGTGCCGCCAACGCCTCATGGGCAAGACAACGAGCTACCAGCAGGCCAGGGAGTTGTGAGAGATCGCCACGGCCCTGGCACGGCAGGGCGCGGCAGGCCTGTAGCAGGGGCTCGTCAATATCGCCGGTCACGATCAGCGTGGCGAAGACAGGATATCCGGCGAGTCCAATAGGCGACTCCAGTAAACGGTCGCCTCCGGCAATCCGCTGACGCTCATGCCATAGCGGATGGCCGTCGTGGTAGATATCCAGATGAGACTGGAAGTGTCCTGTAGCAAAGCGCTCTTGGCTGGCGGGGCGACCCAGGGCAACCATGTCCCAGTAAAAAAGGCGGGCGTCACCTTCAAGATTGATACGGGTAGCCAGCTCGGCCTGCGCACCCGAGAAGACAATGGTTTCTTGAGGTAGCCACTCCAGCGTGGCGCCGGGCTCGACGGCGAGTGTGAGACACTGATGAGCCGGGCCTGTCGCGCGATACCACTTGGCGGCACCCGGACTGGTCAGTTGCGCCCAGGCCTGCTCACCGACACGAGCATTGATTGCCAGGCGATCTCCGCCGGCAATACCACCAGGTGGGTGAACAATGATGTGCTGGCACACCTCCGGCCCCTCCGCGTGCAAATGCTTCTGCACCCGCAGTGGACCGGCATGCCGCCGCATGACTGGACGCGTCCAGTCATCTTGGCGCGCATAGGCCAGCTCCAGCTCGGCCTGCCAGGCAGGGGTAAACAGGGCGGATGTAATTGGTGCGTTCATCGGTTCTTATCTGTTTTGGTTTACCGTCAGCATCATTACGCTGAACTGACGGGATCATGGCATGCCGCGTGGGTGCTCTGGCAAGCGGTTTTCAAATGGCGACCAGACCGCGTACGCCGTCGGCCTCCATCTGTGTACCCTGGCCGCGCTGGATGATTTCCCCACGAGACATCACAAGATAGTGATCGGCCAATTCGGCGGCAAAATCATAGAATTGCTCCACCAGTAAAATGGCCATATCGCCTCTGGCCGCCAGCCGCTTGATGACCGTACCGATCTCCTTGATAACGGACGGCTGAATCCCTTCGGTGGGCTCATCAAGAATCAGCAGGCGAGGCTGACTGGCCAGGGCGCGGCCAATGGCGAGCTGTTGCTGCTGACCACCAGAGAGGTCTCCCCCTCGACGATGCTTCATCTGCTTGAGAACAGGGAACAGCTCATAGATAAAATCAGGGACTTCCTTGGCTTGTCCGGCCGGAAAGCGAGACAGGCCCATCAGCAGATTTTCCTCTACGGTCAGTCGGGGAAAGATCTCACGGCCCTGCGGTACATAGGCAATACCGGCGTGTACCCGCTGGTGCGGCTTGAGCGCGGTAATTGCTTTATCTTCCCAGATCATACTTCCCTGTTTCGAGGGTATAAGACCCATCAGGCACTTGAGCAGCGTCGTCTTGCCAACGCCGTTTCGGCCCAGCAGACACGTGATTTCGCCAATTCTTGCCTCAAAGGACAGACCGCGCAGGATGTGGCTACCACCGTAATACTGATGAAGTTCGTTAACCTGAAGCATCGTTGTTCCTTATGGACGCATGAGCGAGAGGGGCGATTACCTACTCATCAATTGCCAGCTGCACAGCATTGCTGGGCTTGATCCACGCTACGGGGCGCTTTCATCGACCTAGATACACCTCGATGACCTGCTCATTGGCCTGTACTTCGGCAAGCGAGCCCTCTGCCAGAACACGCCCTTGGTGCAGCACGGTGACATGGTCAGCGATGGTGTCGACAAAGCCCATGTCATGCTCCACCACCATGAGCGAATGCTTGCGGGCCAGCGACTTGAACAGTTCCGCCGTAAACTCGGTTTCGGCATCTGTCATGCCGGCTACCGGTTCGTCCAGCAGGAGTAACTGGGGCTCCTGCGTCAGTAGCATGCCGATTTCCAGGAATTGTTTCTGTCCATGGGAGAGCAACCCGGCCGGTCGATGACGCGATTCGCTCAGGCGGATCGTGGTCAGGATGTCCTCGAGTCGCTCCTTATGCTCACCACTAAGCGTTGCTCGCAAGCTGGCCCAGACAGACTTGTCGGCCTTTTGTGCCAACTCCAAGTTTTCATACACGGTAAGCGCTTCGAATACCGTTGGCTTCTGAAACTTCCGACCGATGCCTGCCTGAGCGATTTGCACCTCGCTCATCTGTGTCAGGTCCAGGGTTTCGCCAAAGTAGGCCTTGCCAGTATCGGGGCGGGTCTTGCCGGTAATGACGTCCATCAGGGTCGTCTTGCCGGCACCATTGGGCCCGATAATGCAGCGCAGTTCTCCCACGCCGATGTAAAGCGTCAGGTCATTTAGCGCCTTGAATCCATCGAAGCTGACACTGATATCCTCTAGCGTAAGAATCGTGCCGTGGCGGGTATCGAGACCGCCTGTAACACGGTGGCCCAGCCCGCTCGATTCGCTGCCTAGGGAGGCATCGAGCAGCTCAGGTACAGGAGCGGCTTTCATAGGTCTTTATCCTTACGGATCAGTCCGATCACGCCTTTGGGAAGATAGAGGGTTACTACGATGAACAGCAGGCCCAGAAAGAATTGCCAGTACTCGGGAAAGGCAACGGTGAACCAGCTCTTGGCGCCATTGACGATGCCCGCACCAATGATCGGGCCAATCAGCGTACCGCGGCCGCCCAGTGCCACCCAGATGGCAGCCTCGATGGAATTGGTCGGAGCCATTTCGCTCGGGTTGATGATGCCCACCTGAGGTACGTACAGCGCACCCGCCAGACCACAAAGCACAGCCGACAGCGTCCAGACGAACAGTTTGAAGCCGCGTGGATCGTAGCCGCAGAACATGACGCGGTTCTCCGCATCGCGGATGGCGGTAAGAATGCGGCCGAATTTACTGCGCGCGAGTTGCCAGCCCAGGAGCAGACTGCCTACAAGCAGGGCGACTGTCAGCAGGAAAAGCATGGCACGCATGCCCGGTGAGGCGATCGGGAAGCCGAGCAGGGTAGTAAAGCCGGTAAATCCGTTATTGCCTCCAAAACCAGTCTCGTTGCGAAAGAACAACAGCATGCCGGCAAAGGTTAGCGCCTGCGTCATGATCGAGAAGTACACGCCTTTAATGCGTGAGCGGAAGGCAAAAAAGCCGAATACAAAGGCAAGGACGCCCGGCGCAAGCACGACCAAGCACAGCGCCCACAGGAAGTGCTGCGTACCCGCCCAGAACCAAGGGATTTCCGTCCAGGACAGAAACGACATGAAGGCCGGGACGCCTTCTCCGGCAGACTGGCGTACCAGGTACATGCCCATCGCGTAGCCGCCCAGGGCGAAGAACAGGCCGTGGCCGAGCGACAGCAGTCCGGCGTATCCCCAGACCAGGTCCAGGGCAAGCGCCACGATGGCATAGCAGAGAATCTTGCCTACCAGTGTCAGGGTATAAGCCGACACCTGTAATGGGTTGTCGGCCGGTAGCAAGGAGAGAAGCGGCAAGGCGAGCAGGCCAACCAGGGCTAATCCGCCAAGGGCCAGGGTCCAGCGCGGGCCGGCTTTTTGCACAAGCGTAATGGTCAGGGGCTGGTTCAATCGATAACCCTCCCTTTGAGAGCGAAGAGTCCTTGCGGGCGCTTCTGGATAAACAGGATGATCAGCGCAAGGATTAAAATCTTGCCCAGTACTGCGCCGATCTGTGGTTCGAGAATCTTGTTGGCAATGCCCAGGCCGAACGCAGCCATGACGCTTCCAGCCAGCTGGCCAACCCCGCCAAGCACCACGACCAGAAAGGAGTCGATGATGTAGCCCTGACCCAGGTCAGGTCCGACGTTGCCAACCTGCGACAGCGCCACGCCACCCAGGCCGGCAATACCCGAGCCCAGGCCAAACGCCAGCATGTCGATGCGCCCGGTCGGCACGCCGCAGCAGGCTGCCATGTTGCGGTTCTGCGTCACGGCGCGGATATTCAAGCCTAGCCGGGTCATATTGAGCAGACTCCAGGTGAGAACCAGAACCGCAATTACAAAACCAATGATGATCAGCCGGTTATATGGCAGCAGCAGATTCGGCAAGACCTGGATGCCGCCCGAGAGCCATGCCGGATTTGCCACTTCCACGTTTTGGGCCCCGAACACGACGCGCACCAGCTGGATCAGCATCAGGCTGATGCCCCAGGTTGCCAGCAGGGTTTCAAGCGGGCGGCCGTACAGATGGCGGATCACGGTACGTTCCAGTGCCATGCCAATGACCGCCGTGATAAGAAATGCCACAGGCAGAGCCAGCAGTGGATAAAACGCGAGCCAATCGGGCGCCAGACGCTGGAACAGCAGTTGAACCACGTACGTGGAGTAGGCGCCTAGCATCAGCATCTCGCCATGGGCCATATTGATCACACCCAGCAGGCCGTACGTGATGGCAAGGCCCAAGGCTGCCAATAGCAGAATCGAGCCTAGGGAAAGGCCGGTAAAGGCCTGTCCAAGCAGATCACCGATCAGGAGGCGACGTTCCACCTGTTTCTGACTGGTTGCTGCGGCCTTGCGTACATGGGCGTCGGTCTCGTTGGCGGGATTGGTCAGCGCCTGCAGGCGCGTGCGTGCCTGGGGCTCACCGGTGTCGCCCAGCAGGCGCACCGCAGCCAAACGCACGGCAGGATCAGGATCGGTCAACTGTAGGTTGGCTAGGGTAAGGCTCAACGCCTGTTTGACGTCTTCATCTGCCTCGATATGCAGGCGCTGTTCGAGCAGCGTACGCTGTTCTGGCTTGGCTTCCTGCCGTAATGCCTGTGCGGCGTGCAGACGTGCCGAAGCATCGTCGGACAGGAGCTGGTGGCTCGCCAGGGCATTGCTGATCAAGACCCGGAGCCGGTTGTTCAAGCGGAAGCTTTTCGGCGTGCCGACAGGCGCTACTGTAGAGTCACCTTCTGCGGCATGCAGTGTATTGCCGCCCTTGTAGAACACGTGCTTTTCATCGTCGATGACTACGGTGTTGTCCTGCAGGGCTTGTAGAAAAGGTAAGCGGTCAGGGCTGGGCTCAGCCGACCAGGCTTGTAGTAGCTTGATCTGTTCGGCGCTGCTGGCGGCGGCGAAGTCACTGGCCGGGCCGGCGCAGGCCAAGCCGGTAGCGCTCAGCAGCAAGGCAGTCAATAAAAAGGAAACCAGGCGCATGTTTTCTCTCGTGTGTGCAGGGGCTGCACCCTCGGGCGCTTCGTGGCGAAGCAGACACTGGCAAGCGAAAGGCTCCCCAATGCCCGCGACGCGTTATCAACTCATGCGTTAAAACGTACCCTTGACTGGATGATCCGGCTTCTTGTCATTGCCGGTGATATAAGGGCTCCAGGGCTGTGCGCGGATGGGACCTTCGGTCTGCCAGACCACACTGAACTGACCGTCATCCTGGATCTCGCCGATCATGACCGGCTTATGGAGGTGATGATTGGTCTTGTCCATGGTCAGGGTGTAGCCGGAGGGAGCCTGGAAGCTCTGATCAGCCAGCGCATCACGGACCTTGTCCACATCGGTCGATTTGGCCTTCTCGACGGCCTGCGCCCACATGTGGATACCTACGTAGGTCGCTTCCATCGGGTCATTGGTGACAGCTGTAGCGGCGTTGGGAAGGTTATGGGCCTTGGCATAGGCCTTCCAGTCGGATACGAATTTCTCGTTGACCGGATTTTCGACGGACTGAAAGTAGTTCCAGGCTGCCAGATGACCGACCAGTGGCGCCGTATCAATACCACGCAGCTCTTCCTCACCCACCGAGAAAGCCACTACCGGTACGTCTGTTGCCTTCAACCCCTGGTTGGCCAGTTCCTTGTAAAAGGGCACGTTGGAATCGCCGTTGATGGTCGAGACCACAGCGGTCTTGCCGCCGGCAGAGAATTTTTTGATATTGGCAACGATGGTCTGATAGTCACTATGACCAAAGGGGGTATAGACCTCTTCGATATTTTTGTCGTCTACGCCCTTGCTATGCAGGAAGGCGCGGAGGATCTTGTTCGTGGTACGAGGATAGACGTAATCGGTGCCCAGCAGGAAAAAGCGCTTGGCGGCACCACCATCCTCGCTCATCAGGTATTCCACTGCCGGAATGGCCTGCTGATTGGGCGCTGCGCCGGTATAGAACACGTTGGGCGACATTTCCTCGCCCTCATACTGAACGGGGTAGAACAACATGCCGTTCAGCTCTTCAAAAACCGGTAATACGGATTTGCGAGAGACGGAGGTCCAGCAGCCGAATACCACGGCTACCTTGTCCTGAGTCAGTAGTTGGCGTGCTTTTTCTGCAAACAATGGCCAGTTGGAAGCAGGGTCAACCACCACCGGCTCAAGCTTTTTACCGTTTACGCCGCCCTTGGCATTGATTTCATCGATGGTCATCAGCGCCATGTCTTTGAGCGATGTTTCGGAGATCGCCATGGTGCCGGACAGGGAGTGCAGAATACCGACCTTAATGGTGTCGGCGGCGTGCGCAGCGCTGAAAGGGAAAAGTCCGCTGAACAGCAGGGCGCTAGCGGCCAACGTTGTCTTGAGTAGGGGACGGCGCTTCATGCATGGCTCCTGGATGATCGTGCTCGATTGTGGGTAAGCCTTTTCGGCTTTAATCGATGCATTTCACTATCCATGCCAAACTGCCACAGCCTTTGATTTGACTAAGCTCTCATACTCAAACGCTGGCGGCGTAGTAGACGTGGTGCCTTCTTTTGGTGCTCTGGATAAATACGAAAAACCAGGCGGCCCTTTTTTGGGGCGCCTGGCTTGGGCCGTTATTTGAATAAATTATAAGCAGCCTATTGGACGAGTCAGGCAGCTACATGGTGAAGAAGTCACGTAGCTGCCACCTTACTTCTTTGTTTCGCCTCGCTCACGTTCGCCAGCCCAGAACTGCACAAGGTCACGCAATTGAGACAACTCCACAGGCTTGGCCATATGACCATCCATTCCGGCTTCCTGGGCGCGCTCCTTGTGTTCGGAAAGGATATGCGCCGTCAGCGCCACAATGGGTGTTCGTGGGCGGTTCTCGCGCGCCTCCCACGCACGCATGCGTTCGGTTGCCGTAAAGCCGTCCATTTCCGGCATCTCGCAGTCCATCAATACGAGGTCATACTGGGTCTGTTGCATGGCTGCCAGGGCTTCAAGGCCATTTGTGGCTGTATCCGGCTCGATGTTGATCTTTTTCAACATGCCGCGAATAACTTTGGTTGAGATGATGTTGTCCTCGGCAACCAGAACCTTGAGGTCGTTTGGCAGAGGCGCCGACTGGGTCTCTCGAGGCGTCTCGCCCAGCGGCTGGCTGCGTCGGGAGAGTTCATCGGCCAGTGTGGCCTTCAGCGTGTAGCCTGCTACAGGCTTGGTCAGGACACGCTTGATACCCGCGTTGCGTGCAATAATCTTGCTGGGCGCGTTAGTGATACCGGTCAGCATGATCAGTAGCAGATCATGGCTCAGGTTGGGATCTTCGTTGATCCGTGCGGCCAGTTGCATGCCGGTCATGCCTGGCATCTCCTGATCCAGCAGCACAACATCGAAATATTCTTGCAGGTTCGCCTTGGTACGCAGGAGTGCCAGGGCCTCCCGCCCGGAAGCCGCCAGGGTGACGTTCATGCCCCAGGCACCGCATTGCAGCTGGAGAACCTTGCGGCAGGTTTCGTTATCGTCGACCACCAGCAGGCGGACGCCATGCAGGGGACGGTCGAGATCAGCGCCGGGATTATCCAGAAGGCCTTGTGGAACGGGAAGGGTAAGCCAGACGGTCGAGCCAGTTTCAGCGCCGCTTTCGATACCCAGCTCACCCTTCATCAGCATGATCAGGCGCTGCGTGATGGCAAGACCCCGATGGGCACCCGATACACCAGCTGCCAGAAACTCCCGGCTGTCCAACGTGCTGGAAACCAGGCGGTTACGGGCCTCAGGCTCCAGGGGCGTACCGCTGTCCTGAACGGCGATACGCAGGCGAGGGTTTGGCGTTCCTTGGCCTTCCAGAGCCACCACCAGCAGGATCTCGCCTATTTCAGTCCGCTGGAAGGCATTATCCAGCAGGCTTAGCAACACCTGGCGCAGACGCGTCGGGTCACCCGTCATCATGCGCGGCACCTGGGGCTGGATAAAGCTGATCAGTTCAACCTGTCGATGCTCGGCCTTGGCTCTGAAAATATCAAGGCTGTCCTCGATCAGCGCATTGAAGTCGAATTGGACATCTTCCAGTTCGATCTGGCCAGACTCGAGCCTTGATATATCCAGAATTTCATTGATCAGGCTAAGCAGCTCATTACCTGCGCTGTGAATGGTCTGGACATAATCCCGTTGCTTGGGTGACATAGCGGTGCCTAAAAGCAGCTCGGTCATGCCCAATACACCGTTCATAGGGGTGCGTATTTCGTGGCTCATGCGTGCCAGGAAGTCTGCCTTGCCTTTGATTTCAGCCGTGTTGGCGGCTTGGTCACGGCTCATCAGGAAGTGCTTTTCAAGCAGATAACGCTGGCGCTCGCCTACAGCCACCGTAAACAGAAAGCCGGTAATCACGCTGACCATGACCAGTGCGCGTCCCAGCCATTCTGGTGAGGACCAGTAACCCATCATGCGGGGCAGGGCCAAACCACCCGCAATGATGGCCAGCAGATAGGCCAGCGCCAGCCAGCGTGCGGGCTTGAAGCCCTGTTGCCAGTATTTGACGCTGATGGCGAAAAGGGTGAAAACACTTAGGCCGATGAGGCTGTAAAGCACCTCGCCGATGTATACGTCCTTGGTCAGAATCAGGAACGCGGCCGCCAATACAAGCGCGATGAACTCGACATAAAGCACCAGTTGCAGGCGTAATGGCAATTGCTGGCCGTTAAAGAAAGCGCTGGTAAAGTAGAGCGCACACGCCATCGTTGCTAGGGTAGAGAGATCCATCAGCAATGGCGTCAGGTACAGTTTTTCGACTAGGATCATGCTGGCCAGGCCGAAGATGTTAAAGGCGGCCACCATCTGCAGGCCGAGCAGAATGGTTAGGGCAATACCGGTACTGCTGCGCCGGTAGAAGAGCTGCATCATGTTGAAGATCATGAGCATGCACAGGCAGCCCAGCAGCGTGCCGAACATCAGTAGCCGGAAGGCGATGGTGATCTCGGCATTGGGCGCAATCTTTAGAAAGGCACGAATCGGACTTCGGCTTTCCATGCGGACAAAAACGTCCAGCGGGCCGGCGGTACTCGGCAGGGTAAACAGAAAGTCGCGGCTGGGCTGCTCACGGTAGTTACCGGGGCGTGCGATGCCGGTTCGATTGAGGGACAGGGTCCTGCCATCACTCAAGGCATAAAAATCGATATACGCCACGTTTGGTGCAATGGCCCGTAGAACGCGTGAGGCATCCGAGGCGGGCAGGCGAGTATAGAGCCAGATTGCTCCTTCATCAGCCGGACGATGGGTTTCCTGGCCCGGGAGCGATCTGAACTCAGAAAGCCGCTCACGCACATCGCTCAGCTGCAGGCTACCCTCTGGATCATCCAGGCGTGACCATGCCGCCATTTCGTCGGCAGCCACAGGAAACGAGGCATACAGGAAAGCCAGCACAACGCTGGCAAGCAAACAGATGGCGGTCCTGAGCCGGCGCACGAAAATTCCCTTCGTAAGTTGAATTCAGAGTATAGCGAGCCGACCAGCAGGGATAAATGCTGCCGGACATCTTCATGACGTCCGGCAGTGGTAATTAGCTGCGTTCGCGAGCTATTGCACGATAACCGATATCGTTGCGGTAGAAGCAGCCGTTCCAGTTGATCTGTCTGGCTAGGGCATAGGCATTCTGCTGTGCCTGAGCCACGGAGTTACCTAGTGCCGTGGCGCACAGGACGCGGCCACCGCTGGTCACGACCTGATCTTGTACCAATGCTGTGCCAGCATGAAAGACCTTGCCGTCAGCAGCAACTGCCTGCTCCAGGCCGGAAATGACGTCTCCCTTGGCGTAGTCTCCAGGGTAGCCGCCTGCTGCCAGCACGACACCCAGGCTGGGTCGAGGATCCCACTGGGCATCAGCCGTATCCAGCTGCTCAGCCAGCGCTGCTTCGACCAGTGCTACCAGACTGGATTGCAGGCGCAGCATGATCGGCTGCGTTTCAGGATCGCCAAAGCGGCAGTTGAACTCGATGACCTTGGGAGCGCCGCTCTTGTCGATCATCAGGCCAGCATACAGAAAACCGGTATAGACATGACCTTCAGCCGCCATACCCTGTACCGTGGGATAGATTACTTCATCCATGATGCGCTGATGGATATCAGTAGTGACCACCGGAGCGGGTGAGTACGCACCCATGCCGCCGGTATTCGGGCCGGTGTCTGCATCGCCTACACGCTTGTGATCCTGACTGGTCGCCATGGGCAGTACATTATGGCCGTCGACCATGACGATAAAGCTGGCTTCTTCGCCCTCCAGGAACTCCTCGATAACAACACGAGCACCCGCATCGCCAAAGGCATTGCCTGACAGCATGTCACGTACGGCAGCCTCAGCTTCTTCAAGCGTCATGGCGACGATCACACCCTTGCCTGCAGCAAGGCCGTCGGCCTTGACTACGATAGGTGCGCCCTTTTCACGCAGGTAGGCAAGGGCAGGCTCAATTTCAGTAAAGTTCTGGTATGCCGCTGTAGGAATCTGGTGGCGGGCCAGGAAATCCTTGGTGAAGGCCTTGGATCCTTCCAGCTGGGCAGCGCCTGCCGTAGGGCCGAAGCACTTCAGGCCACGTGAGCGAAATAGGTCTACGACACCTTTTACCAGAGGGGCTTCTGGTCCGACGATTGTCAGAGCAACGTTTTTCTCGGCAAAGTCCGCCAGTTGCTCCAGAGCCAGGACATCAATAGCGACGTTTTCACATTTATCTTCGATGGCCGTACCCGCATTACCCGGTGCAACGAATACCTTTTCAACGCGAGGATCCTGTGCCGCCTTCCAGGCCAGCGCGTGTTCTCGTCCGCCGCTGCCAATGATCAATACATTCATGTTCGCTCCTTCTAGGGCTCATGCCGGCCAGGGCATGAGCCCGCAGTGATGCAAGATGTCTGGAGCCTCTCGTCTGCGCAGTGGCAGATCAAGGCTCCGGACAATACGGCAAAGCCGGTTTGATTAGTGACGGAAATGACGCATGCCGGTAAAGACCATGGCCATGCCTGCTTCATCGGCAGCCGCAATGACTTCCGCGTCACGCATCGAGCCGCCGGGTTGAATCACGGCGGTAATGCCGGCCTTGGCAGCATTGTCGATGCCGTCACGGAAGGGGAAGAAGGCATCGGATGCCATGACGGCTCCTTGTACGGCCAGTCCGGCATGTTCTGCCTTGATGGCAGCGATGCGGGCAGAATTGACACGGCTCATCTGGCCAGCTCCTACGCCTACGGTCTGACGATGCTTGGCATAAACGATGGCGTTGGACTTCACAAATTTGGCGACTTTCCAGGCGAACAGCAGGTCTTGGATTTCCTGCTCACTGGGCGCGCGCTGAGTAACGATTTTGAGATCGGCCTGAGTGATCATACCGATGTCGCGGCTCTGTACCAGCAGGCCACCGTTTACTCGCTTGAAGTCCCAGCCGCCCACGCGTTCGGTGCTCCATTCGCCGCATTCCAGCAGTCGAACATTGGCTTTGGCTGCGATGATCTCGCGAGCGGCAGCTGATACCTTGGGTGCAATGATGACTTCGACGAACTGGCGCTCGACAATCGCCTTGGCCGTTTCGCCATCCAGCTCGCGGTTGAAAGCGATGATGCCGCCAAAGGCTGACTCGCTATCAGTGGCATATGCCAGGTCATAGGCCTTGCGAATGCCACCATCCTCTTCGGAGGCTACCGCAACGCCACAGGGATTGGCATGTTTGACGATAACGCAGGCTGGAGCATCAAAGCTCTTTACGCACTCCAGGGCTGCATCGGTGTCAGCCACGTTATTGAAGGAAAGCTCCTTGCCTTGAAGCTGGGTCGCCGTGGCGACACTCGCCTCCTGGGGCTTGCCTTCTACATAGAAAGCAGCGCTCTGATGCGGATTTTCGCCGTAGCGCATCTCTTGCGCCTTGATGAACTGGGTATTGAAGGTACGGGGAAAGCTGCCGCGGCCCTGGGTGGATAATACTTCGGCCGTCTGGTCAATCGTGCCCAGGTAGTTGGCGATCATGCCGTCATAGGCTGATGTATGCTCGAAGGCTTTGAGGGCCAGATCGAAACGCTGTGCGTAGGTCATGCCGCCATGCTTGAGGCTTTCGATGACCTGAGCGTAATCGCCGGCATTGACGACGATAGCAACGTCCTTATGATTTTTCGCGGCTGAGCGAACCATGGTCGGACCGCCAATATCGATATTCTCGATGGCAGTTGGCAGGTCGCAGTCTGGCTTGGCTACAGTTGCCTCGAAGGGGTAGAGGTTAACGGCTACCAGATCAATCGGCTGGATGCCGTGTTGACCCATGACGCCATCATCCGTACCGCGGCGACCCAGGATGCCACCATGAATCTTCGGATGCAGCGTCTTGACGCGACCGTCCATCATTTCTGGAAAGCCGGTGTAATCCGCCACCTCCACTGCCGGGACATTATTGTCGCGCAGCAATTTATAGGTGCCGCCAGTCGAAAGAATCTCGACACCTAATGCTGCAAGCTCTCGGGCAAAATCAACGACGCCAGTCTTGTCGGAGACGCTGATCAGCGCACGGCGAACGGGAAGGCGGGCGGTTTGGTCTGTCATCACAAAGTCCATCGGTCAGGCGAGAGGAAGGGCTGTCCAGAACCGGACCTTGCTCGACCGGCTCTGGACATCATGAGAATCAGAGCAGATCGTATTGCTTGAGCTTTTTGCGCAGGGTGCCGCGATTCAAGCCGAGCATCTCAGACGCCTTGGTCTGATTGCCCTTGACGTAATTCATTACGCTTTCCAGCAAGGGGGCTTCGACTTCACACAACACCATGTTGTAGACATCGGTAACCGGCTGGCCGTCCAGGTGAGCGAAATAGTTGCGAAGCGCCTTTTCAACGCTGTCTCGCAGGGTCTGGCCTTCCTGCAGCGGTGCCGTCAGGTGCTGCTTCAGATTGGCATTGTCGCTCACAGGCGTGATTCCAGTCATAGAGTTATCGGTCAACGAAGTCATGCCACTTCCTTCCCATCAGATGGGCACTGCGCGAAAAAGGCGCAAATGCTGGCGTGTTGTGCGTCCATATCTTGGAGACGGTTGAACTGAGCGCGAAAGTCCTGGGCGCCAGGAAGAGCTGAAAGATACCAGCCTACGTGCTTGCGAGCGATCCGTACGCCCATTTCGGGGCCGTAGAAACCATGCAACTCGGACAAATGGCCCAGCAGGATCTGTTTCACTTCTCCAAGGGTCGGTGCCGGCAGATGCTGGCCTGTACGCAGGTAATGATCGATCTCTCGGAAGATCCAGGGTCTCCCTTGCGCCGCACGGCCAATCAACAGGGCATCGGCACCAGTATGGTCCAGCACGTAGCGAGCCTTTTCCGGTGAGTCGATGTCACCGTTGGCAAAAATCGGAATGGAAACCGCCTGCTTGATTTCAGCGATGGTGTCGTATTCCGCTGTCCCGGTATACAGATCGGCCCGAGTCCGTCCGTGCACGGAGAGTGCCGCAATACCGGCCTGCTCTGCAATGCGGGCAATCGTCACGCCATTGCGGTGTTCACGGTCCCAACCTGTACGGATCTTGAGCGTGACGGGCACGTCAACGGCGGCTACGACGGCATCCAGGATATCGGCTACCAGCGCTTCATCTTTCATCAGCGCCGAACCGGCTGCCTTGTTGCAGACCTTTTTAGCCGGGCAACCCATATTGATGTCGATGATCTGTGCACCCAGCTCGACATTGCGCTGTGCCGCTTCAGCCAGCATGGCTGGATCGCCGCCGGCAATCTGTACCGAACGCGGCTCGGCCTCGCCGTCGTGAATCAGGCGTAGCCGTGACTTGCGGCTGTTATACAGACGAACGTCGCTAGTTACCATTTCCGATACGACCAGACCTGCACCAAGCTGACGACACAGCTGGCGGAATGGGCGATCAGTCACCCCGGCCATTGGCGCGAGGATCAGTGGGTTGGGCAATGTATATGGGCCGATGCGTACCATCGACATGAGTTTCCCTGGCCGAAATTACCTTATCCAATAGCAACTGCAGGCGCTTTGGAGGTACGGGTGTACTGGAAAAGGGTCGGCAATGATACCCGCTCGCCGTGTCCGGATAAAGGCTGAATTGAACAAAAACTGAACAGTTCAGCCTGGCCCGGACACCTTTGCCATATTGGAGTGTTTTTTACTCGGGCGAATGAAAGCTGAGGCTGTAATTTACAGCTCGGCTGCCTGGATCAAGAATGTCCAGCGAGATATGGATAGGTGTCTGCGGTGGCATCTCGGTCTGTCCTTTCAATTCGCCGCCCAGGTATTCCCACGGCTTGAACCGACGGCTGGCAATGAGCTGCCCATTCAGGTCGGCAAAGCGCAGTTCCAGAAGCGGGAAGGGCTGTGAGAACGTTGCCCGGTTATACAGGATCGCATCGACCTGTAGCGCGCCTGAAAATTCTGGGTGACTGCGTACAACCAGGTTGCTGCTACGGATCTGTTTTACATCGACCTTGGACGGAACCTTGCAGTCCGCCCACGCGCAGAACTGAACAAACCAGGGACGATACTGGTCTTGACGCGCCAGCTCGTCGAAATGAAAGCCAACGTACTGAGCAAACAGACCAAACAGGGCAACCAGATTCAACAGCACCCAGCCGAGCCGCTTGGCCCACTGCTTCTTCGGCGGTTGCCAGTCGAGCTGCAATGGCTCGTCATGAAGGTCGAGCAATGTGTCGTTACGCAGAGCGGGCTCGGCACGTACAGGCGTGGCTTCCTGGTCAGAGGGCGCCGTGTCGCCCATATGAGGTTCGGCCGCTTCGATCGGCTGATCGTGATTGTCCTTCTCGTCAGCCCTCAGGGATGATTCAAGCTCGGGCTCGTCTGCCTCATGCGAGGCATGTAGCCCTAGCGAGGGCTCTTCATGAGCATGATCTTCCTCGATGGTGTCGAGCGTTAAAGTCGGTTCCTGGCGCTGCTCGTTGTCAGATTCTGCACTTTCCTCGCGCAGCAGGGCCTCAGCCCAGCTTTCATCATAAACCGGTGTAGTTTTCGAGGCGGGTTTCTGCTGCCCAAATGTTGGAAGGGGAGGAAGGCGTTGCGCCGACTCCATGGCGTCCAGCTTGGCCAGCTCTTCATCCAGGTCAAGCCCGTCCAGATCTAGGTCATCATGGATCAATAGAGTGTCCGAAGGGTGCTTGGGCACTGCTTCGGCAGCATCTGAAACATGGCTGATAGACTGGGGCTGCGTCGAAGGTGACTGAGCCATAGGGGGCGCAGGCTGAGTGACGACGGCTGTCGACTCGATGACGGGCTTGAGCGGTGTCGGCAATCCTTCGAGATGCTGAGTGGCATCGAAGATTTCAAGGCAGGCGCCGCAACGCACGTTGCCTTGGGCAATCGCCAAATGCTCCTGCTTGACTCGAAAGCGAGTACTGCAATGCGGGCATTGAGTGACGTAGGTTTCAGTCATTATGGCGATCTGGTCTGGTCCTGCGGAAAAGCCGACTAGTTTACTCTAACGCTCAAGGCTGAAAAGTGGCTCGTTGAAGCCACTTTTTGCCGCGCGTCGTTCATCTTAGCGTTTTATGCCCGTAATTCTGATCCAGCCTTCGCGCTCGGCCGTAGGGTCCAGCTCGAAATCGGCACTGTAAGCGGCGCGTACCTCTTCCGCCTGCTCCGCCAGAATGCCAGACAAGGCCAGTCGGCCGCCCGATTTTACCAGGCGGCTCAATTGTGGCGCGAGGCTTACAAGCGGGCCGGCCAGGATATTGGCAACAACGACATCAGCCGGTTCGTCCGGCATGTCGGCTGGCAGGTAGACCGGGAAGCGGGCTGGGTCAATGCCGTTTCGATTGGCATTGTCGCGAGAGGCTTCAAGCGCCTGTACGTCGATATCCGTTCCTACGGCACGCGTTGCGCCCAGCAGCAGTGCCGCGATGGCCAGAATGCCCGAGCCGCAGCCAAAATCGATAACCTGATAGCCTTCAAGTGGCTGTCCATCCAGCCATTCGAGGCACAGTGCAGTGGTGGGGTGCGTCCCCGTACCGAAAGCAAGCCCGGGATCCAGATGCAGGTTGACTGCACCCGGCTCGGGCGCTTCATGCCAGCTGGGTACGATCCATAGGCGCTGGCCAAAGCGCATGGGGTGGAAGTTATCCATCCAGCTGCGTTCCCAGTCCTGATCCTCGATATGCTCGATATGAAAATCAGCGCCGGTACCTGCAATGAGTGTCAGGTGTTTCGCCAGGTCCTGCTCATTGATATCTGACTCGAACAGGGCCAGTAGATGCGTCTTGCTCCAAAGAGGCGTTGTGCCCAGGTCCGGCTCGAAAATGGGCTGGTCTTCTGCATCCATGAATGTCACGGAAACAGCACCCAGGCCGAGCAGGGCGTCTTCATAGGGCTCTGCCTGATCAGGGGTAATGGCGAGTCGGACTTGCAGCCACGGCATGGCGAAACCTTTCAAATACGTAAATGGGTAGTTTAAAAAGCAACGGGCCGCATGTGCGGCCCGGGCTTTAAGCAAGGCTATCAGTGTTTCAAGCCTAGCTTCTTCTCCAGATAATGGATGTTCACACCGCCTTTGCCAAAGGCTTCATCGCGTGTAAGCATGCGATGCAGGTCGGCATTGGTTTTGATGCCATCGACAATCAGTTCATCCAGCGCGTTACGCATGCGGGCCATGGCCTCGTCACGGTCACGTCCCCAGGTGATCAGCTTGGCGATCAGCGAGTCGTAATTCGGCGGAACCTTGTAACCGCTGTACAGGTGCGAATCGACTCGTACGCCATTGCCGCCCGGCGCGTGGAAGTGCTTGACCAGGCCAGGCGAGGGCATGAAGGTCTTGGGGTCTTCCGCGTTGATCCGGCACTCGATGGCGTGCCCGGTGATTTTGATGTCTTCCTGTTTGATCGACAGCTTGTTGCCAGCAGCGATGCTCAGCATCTCCTTGACGATGTCAACACCGGTAATCATCTCGGTAACCGGGTGCTCCACCTGAACGCGCGTGTTCATTTCGATGAAGTAGAAACGGCCGTCCTCATAGAGGAACTCGAACGTACCGGCACCACGGTAACCGATCTCAACGCAGGCCTGAACGCAGCGGGCAAGTACTTCGGCACGTGCCTTTTCGTCGATCTGCGGGGCAGGTGCTTCTTCAATGACTTTCTGGTGACGACGTTGCAGCGAGCAGTCGCGGTCGAACAGGTGAACAGCATTGCCCTGGCCATCGGACAGAACCTGAACTTCCACGTGACGCGGGTTGCCCAGAAACTTTTCCAAATAAACCGTAGAGTTGCCAAACGCAGCGCCTGCTTCGGTCTGAGTCATGCTGATGGACTTGATCAGCTCGGACTCTTCGTAAACCACGCGCATGCCACGGCCACCACCGCCGCCAGCCGCCTTGATGATGACCGGGTAGCCCACTTCGCGTGCAATACGCAGGCACTCGGCTTCGTCGGTTGGCATTGCGCCATCGGAGCCGGGAACCGTGGGTACGCCTGCCTTTTTCATCGCATCCTTCGCGGAGACCTTGTCGCCCATGAGGCGGATCACGTCTGCGGTCGGACCGACAAAGGTAAAGCCGGAGCGCTCGACCTGCTCGGCAAAGTCGGCATTTTCTGCCAGGAAGCCGTAGCCAGGGTGAATAGCGGTGGCGCCGGTAACTTCAGCTGCGCTGATGATGGCCGGGATGTTCAGGTAAGACTGAGGAGACGGGGCGGGGCCGATGCAGACCGATTCGTCGGCCAGGGACAAGTGCATCAACTCACGATCAGCGGTGGAGTGTACGGCCACCGTCTTGATGCCCAACTCCTTGCAGGCACGAACCACACGCAGGGCAATTTCCCCGCGGTTGGCGATCAGGACTTTTTCCAGCATCGCGGACTCCTGTCGATCAGACAATGGTGAACAGCGGCTGGTCAAACTCAACCGGCTGGCCGTTTTCGACCAGGACAGCGCCGATGGTACCGCTGGTTTCGGCTTCGATGTGGTTCATCATTTTCATGGCTTCAACGATGCAGACGATGTCGCCTTTCTTCACGGCCTGGCCCACTTCGGCGAAGGGCGCAGAGGTAGGAGAGGAGGCGCGATAGAAAGTGCCTACCATGGGCGAGCGAACTACATTGCCCGTCAGTTGTTGCGCAGCGGGTGCTTCGGCAGCCGGGGCAGCAACCGGAGCGGGTGCAGCAGCCGGGGCAGCGACGGGCGGAGCAGCGTAGACAGCAGTCTGTACAGCACGCTGACTCTGACGGCTGATGCGAACGGATTCTTCGCCTTCACGGATCTCCAGTTCGTCGATTCCGGATTCTTCCAGCAGTTCGATCAGCTTCTTGACTTTACGAATGTCCATTAACGTTGGCACTCCCCTAAGGTCTGTTACGTTTAAGTTTTTGTCGGGCACATCGAGATGTCGATTCAATGCCCGGTTATGCAGCGGCTAGGCGTTCTGTGCCTTGCCTGTCATTTCGATTGCAGCGTCAAGCGCCATGCGATAACCGCTGGCACCGAGACCGCAGATCACCCCTACGGCAACGTCTGAAAAGTAGGAATGATGACGAAAGGGTTCTCGCTTGTGCACGTTTGAAAGATGCACCTCGATGAATGGGATGCTCACAGCCAGCAATGCGTCACGTAGCGCAACGCTGGTGTGAGTGAAGGCAGCAGGATTGATCACAATAAAATCCACGCCTTCATGACGAGCGGCATGGATTCGTTCGATCAATTGGTGCTCGGCATTGCTCTGGAAATAGTCCAGTGTATGTCCGGCCGCTTCCGCGCGACGCTTGAGATCCTGGTTGATTTCATCCAGCGTGACCGCGCCGTAGACGCCCGGCTCGCGGGTGCCCAGCAGATTCAGGTTGGGTCCATGCAGGACCAGCAGCGTAGCCATGACGACATCCTTCAACAGGCAAAGCGATGGCCGCGGACTATGCCGCATTGCTCGCTGACTGTCCAGTCGCCCGATGTTTGCTGTAAATGCCAGCACGTTGGGCGAAATTTTATCTAATTGGGGGTTATAAGGTTTCTTGAGCGCGCTCAAGGTGTGTGGCAAATGCATCTGCGCCAATTTCACCGATGACCCTCAGGTCTTGGGCTTCCTGCCCCTTGCGATCAAAAAACTGGATCGCAGGTGGGCCAAAGAGGTGGTAACGATCCAGAAGCGCACGCTGTTGCGCATTGCTGGCCGTAATATCGAAGCGTATCAGACGAAAGGCGGCTAGTCGGGTCTTGATGACAGGATCGCTGAATACTTCACGCTCGATTACCTTGCAGCTGATGCACCAGTCGGCATACCAGTCGAGCAAAAGGGGCTGCCCCGCAGCTTTTGCGGCCTTCAAGGCAGCATCCAGTTCGGCGGGCGTACTGACCGTCTGCCAATTCGAGGCGCTGGTACTGCTAGACAGGGTGGCAGGAGGTGAGGTCACTGTAAGCGGGCGAAGCGGATCTGAGCGGCCTTGCAGCGCACCAATCCATGCCGCTACGGCATAGACCAGCAAGGCCAGTCCCAGAAGCTGAGCCAGCTTTTGACGGGGAGTCTTGGGTGTCAACTCCAAGGCTCCAAGGAACAGCCCGGTTCCGCCGGCCAGCAAGCCCCATAGTGCCAATGACACAGGGCCGGGTAGCAGGCGTTCCAGCATCCAGACGGCTACTCCAAGGAGCAGAACGCCAAAGGCGTTTCGTACACCCACCATCCACACACCGGATTTGGGTAGGAGAGCTCCACCACCTGTAGCAAAGAGAATAAGTGGAGTACCCATCCCCAAGCCCAGAGCAAACAGCTTGAGTCCACCGCCTAACGCATCACCACTGCTGCTGATGTAGAGCAATGCACCCGCCAGTGGCGCCGAGACACACGGCGATACCAACAGGCTGGAAAGAATGCCCAGCGTGGCTGCACCTAGTACGGAGCCGCCCTTCGCGCCACTGGCCAGGCGGTCGACTGGGTTTCGGATAAAGGCGGGCAGGCGAAGCTCGAACAGTCCAAACATGGCCAGTGCAAAGGCTACGAAGAATGCAGCAAAGGGAACGAGCACCCAGGCCGACTGCAGACGCGCCTGCAGATTGAGGCTTGCGCCAAAAAGCCCCATCAGCGAGCCCAGGAGGGCAAAGCACCCTGCCATGTGCACGACATACACTAGAGAAAGAAATAACCCGCGGCCTGCTGTATGAGAGCTTCTGTCCCGACCGTGAAGCAGGACTGAAGACATGATAGGCAGCATGGGCAGTACGCAAGGGGTAAAGGTCAATCCCAGGCCTGCCAGGAAAAACAGGAGCATGTCACGCCAGTGCCATGCGGTTTCGACTGTCGTTGAGGAGGGCACGGTAGCGGGTAAGGCAGAGGCATCACCCAATGCGATCTGCTTGGTTTCCGGTGGATAGCACAGACCTTTGTCAGCGCAGCCCTGGTAGGTAATGGACAATTGTCCGGATACGCCTGCCTGCGCCAGCGGGACCTCGATATCCACTACATGATGATAAACCTGTACATCACCGAACCACTCATCATGCTTGGGTTCTCCAGCCGGCAAGGCAATATCCTGTGTCAGGCCTTCAGGTTGCGTGCTGAATTGAAAGCGATGCCGATACAGGTAATAGCCGTCCGCAATAATGAAGCGCAGCACCTGTTTATCAGGAGTGGATTCGAGCCGCTCCAGCCGGAACGCCTGGTCAACAGGTAGAAAGTCGCTGGCGTTACTTGAAGCGCCAAGAGTCGACGCAGGACGGTTACCGTCAAACAGGCCGGCAGAGACGGGCAGGGCGATAATCAGCAAAAGCAGAAATAACAGGCGGCGCATGACACTCTCGGCAGGTGAAACTCCCGGCCATGATACCGAAAGCGTTCGCCGCTAGCCCTCAGGAATTGTCTCCATATGCGTGATGGATTGTCAGGCTGACGGCTGGGGCTGATAGATTTCCACGCGGTTACGCCCACCGCGCTTGGCCTGATAAAGCGCCTCATCAGCCTGCCTAGCCAGGCTCTTGATGTCCTGGTCGGGCTGCAACTGTGCAACCCCTGCGCTGAACGTGCAGAAGAGGCTTTCCTGCTGGGCTGGATAGCAAATTTCTGAAAACCGTTTGCGGATTTCATCGATCAGTCGCAGGGCATTCTGGCTATCGGTGTCCTGCAACACCACGGCGAATTCCTCGCCACCGTAACGGCCGATATGATCGGTCTTGCGCAGACGCTGTTTCAGAAACAGGGCCAGGCTCTTGATGACGCGATCCCCCATAGGATGGCCATATTGATCGTTCACTTTTTTGAAGTGATCGATATCGAGCATCACAAACGACAGGCTTTTGCTGCGTCGGCGAGCCAGAAAACTCGCGTCCTCCAGGAGCTGCAAAATGTGGGTATGGTTATACAGGCCCGTCAGACTGTCTTGAACGATGCGCGCTTTGAGGTTACGTGCCCTGGCGGCGCGTGTACGCACGGTGGCGATCAAGTGGCGGGGTTTGATCGGCTTGGTCAAAAAATCATCGCCGCCTTCGCTCATGGCATCCAGCTGCTTGTCCAGATCACCTTCAGCCGAAAGGTAGATGATCGGGACGCTTACATAGCGCTCATGCTGACGGATGACCTTAGCCAGCTCCGTCCCCATGCACTCCGGCATATACATGTCCAGAATGATCAGGTCCGGGTTGAACTCGGCAAGATGCGGCATCACGGCAGTCGGGTTGAGCAGGGTGCGCGTCACAATACCAGCGCTATTCAGGGACATTTCCGTGTGCATCGCCTGAGCGCGCGAGTCGTCGACGATCAGGGCGCGGATCGGGTCGTAATAGGCGACGCGGGTCAGCGTTTCGACCTTTTCAAGCAGGTGCGAGGCATCCAGGGTGCCGGTATAGAACTCGTGGCCACCCGCGCGTACGGCTGCCAGACGCATGGCGGTATCGGCTTCCTCATGGCTGAAGAACAGCACCGGCAGCTTGATAGTCAGGTTTGCCTGGATTTCGGCTGTCAGCTGAAGACCTGCGCCCGGGCCGTTGAAATCCACTTCCATGATGAGCACTGCCGGGTGGCGCTCGGAAATAGCCTGGCGGAATGTGACTGCGTCTTCGAAGATATGAATCGTGACGCCAAAGTACTCCATTTGCAGGGCCAGGCGTTCAGAGCGCTCCCGATCCTGCAGGGCAATATAAATAGGCTTGCGCAACGGGGGCAGGTTGGTGCTTTCCAGCTGATCGCCATGGCGTAAGCCAGTGCGAGACAAGCTTTGCATGAGCTGGCTCAGTTCTGAAATCGTTGTACTGGTCAGGCGTCCCCGGTTGGCCTCGACGGCCAAAAGACAGCCAGCAATCCGTTCTGCCAGCTGGCTGTGCTCCTGCTGATCGAATCGCTGGGCATAGCGCAGGAGGCGATTGTTGGCCTCGGTCAGCTCTTCCAGGCTTGCCGTACTCCACTCCACACGATGCAGGCGTTGCCAGATTTCCAGAACATGTCTGGCCTGGGTGATGACCCTTTGGGCAAAATGGTTCTTGATACGGTCCAGTGAAGGATCGTCATGCTCGCTCATGGTAGTCCGGCTCGTCCTGAGTAAAGATCGGTAGCGATAGGCCATCACTAAAGCCTACCAGCATCGCCTTGCTAGGTCATCGGCTCAGGATCGAGCAACATTAGGACCAAGAGCTGAACGGCTTATGTACACTACCGAGCGTACTTAATCGGCAACCCCTTGTCATAGACGTGGTCGAACGCTGGAGTCGACTATAAGGAATAACATCATGCTGGACTGGAAGAATCGTACAAGCAGTTGGAGGCGGCGGACAGACGGCGCTTCGGCTGTTGGCGGCCGCCCCTGGCTGCGCGCCGTGGCTATCATCATCGGCCTTTATCTGCTCGTGATGTTTATCCTGGGTTGGTACTGGAGCCGCGAGCCGGACCGCTTTCCTGTCCAGCAGCATGCCCAGGAAGCGGCGGCTGCCGCTCAACGCAAACTGGCCCTGGGTTATACCACGGTAGAGACACTCAAGATGGTAGCGGGCACTTTGCTCGACAAGCCAGGCGGCTATCTGTCCAACGATGTTGCGCCCCCTGGTCTCTGGCTCGACAACATGCCTTCCTGGGAATACGGCGTCCTGGTGCAGGTACGTGATCTTTCCCGTGCGCTGCGCAAGGACTTTGCCCGCTCTCAGTCTCAGTCAACGGAAGATGTTGATTTGGCCAAGGCCGAGCCACACTTCAACTTTGACAACCGTAGCTGGGCGATGCCGTCTTCGGAGTCTGAATATCGTGCGGGTATTCGCTCCCTTGACCTTTACTTGGCGCGTCTGGGTGGGCAGGAGCAGCAGCGTGCGCTCTTTTACGCGCGTGCCGATAACCTGCGTAACTGGCTGGGCGACGTAGAGACTCGCCTGGGGTCCCTGTCACAACGGCTCTCCGCCAGTGTGGGCCGTTCTCGTCTGGATGCTGACATCAATCCCAATCAGGATCTGCTCCCCGGACAGGTGCCTGAAGTTCACGAGCGTATCGTCAAGACGCCCTGGCTTCAGATAGATAACGTTTTCTACGAGGCACGCGGGCAGGCCTGGGCGCTGTCTCATATCCTGCGCGCCATCGAAGTAGATTTTGCCGATGTGCTGGCCAAGAAGAACGCAACGGTAAACGTGCGCGAAATCATTCGTGAGCTGGAGGCCGCTCAGCAGCCGGTCTGGAGCCCGATGATTCTCAATGGCAGTGGCTTCGGTATTCTGGCTAACCATTCCCTGGTGATTGCCAATTACATCTCCCGCGCCAATGCGGCAATTATCGACTTGCGCCAGCTGATGGAGCAGGGTTGATACCTCGCCTGGCTGCAGTGTTGCGCTGCAGCCAGGCAACTTTCATTGAACGGCCTGTTCAATACCTCTCCATACGCATGTCTTGCGCTTATCAGGCGTTATCAGCCTATCCACCCCTGAGCCATACAGGAGGTCTCATGTCAGTTGAAACATTGACTATTCAAGGTATATCCCGTCCCGTCAGCCGCATCGCCCTGGGTACCTGGGCGATTGGCGGCTGGATGTGGGGCGGTAGTGATGAATCCAAGGCCATCGCCACGATCCGCAGTGCAGTAGAGCGTGGTATCAATCTGATTGATACTGCGCCCGTCTACGGTTTCGGCAATTCCGAAGAGATCGTGGGCAAGGCGCTGGAAGGAATACGCGATAAAGCAGTGATTGCTACCAAGGTTGCACTGGACTGGAATGATGACGGCCCATTCCGTAACGCTACTCCGGCCCGTATCCGTCAGGAAATTGAAGATTCCCTGCGTCGCCTCAAGACCGATCACATCGACCTTTACCAGGTACATTGGCCAGACCCCTTGACGCCCATTGACGAGACTGCCCGCGAGTTGGAAAAGCTGCGCCAGGAAGGAAAAGTGCTGGCCCTGGGCGTCAGCAACTTCTCGCCTGAGCAGATGGATGCCTTTCGTGATGTAGCCCCTCTGGCAGCGGTACAGCCTCCCTATAACCTGTTCGAGCGCGATATCGAAAAGGACGTACTGCCTTATGCCAAGGATCACGGGCTGGCGGTGTTGGCTTACGGGGCGCTGTGCCGCGGCCTGCTGGCCGGTAAAATGTCACCCTCGACACGGTTTGATGGGGACGATTTGCGCAAGGTCGATCCAAAGTTTCAGTCACCGCGTTTTGAGCAGTACCTTGCAGCAGTGGCCGCACTGGAGGATTACGCCCGTGCTCGCCATGACAAGACGGTCTTGGCGCTGGCTATCCGCTGGATTCTTGATAAGGGCCCAACGATTGCGCTGTGGGGTGCACGAAAGCCCGAGCAGATCGAGGGAGTAGACGAGGCATTCGGCTGGTCCCTGAGCCAAGAGGAGCTAGACGAAATCGATAAAATTCTGACCCGACATGTGACTGATCCGGTAGGGCCGGAATTCATGGCGCCACCGACACGAAAAGGGTAATGAGCCCAGCAGCAGGTTTTCTGTGAGCCTGTCATGAAAATATCCAGCATTGACGCAAATTTGTACTTAGCATTTGCGTTCAATGCTGGTAAATTGCGCGACCTTTTGATGCGCAGCCCCTGCCAGAGTGGGGCGCTCTTGGTTGGTTCTCCAACCTGTCGCTATCCTGACCCTGTGAGGAATGCCCGGTGGTCAAGAAAGCCTCTTCCTTTGCCGGTCTCGGCGGCCTGGTGTATTCCACCGATAGTGGTCGTCATTGCCCGGCTTGTAACAAACCTCTCGCTGACTGCCTCTGTAAGCAGGCCCCCGTGCAGGCTGGAGACGGTATTGCACGTGTTCGCCGCGAAACCAAAGGTCGTGGCGGCAAGACCGTGACCACGGTCAGTGGTGTGCCTGTGACGGCCGATGAACTGAAAGAATTGGCGAGCACACTGAAGCGGCGGTGCGGTACTGGTGGTGCGTTGAAGGATGGCGTCATCGAGATTCAGGGCGATCATGTCGACCTGCTGATTGACGAGCTGACCAAACGCGGTTTCAAAGCCAAGAAGTCCGGCGGTTAAACGAACGGTTCCACGTTCAGGCCATATCTATCCAAACTTACCGCAGCGATCTGCGGTCAACACCTTATTACCTTTCAACAGGAGAATCTGGCGGATGTCCCCACGACGTACGCGCAAAGATGACGGCAGCCAATGGACCGTAGCCGATAGCCGTAGTGTGTACGGCATTCGCCACTGGGGCGCTGGCTACTTCGCTATCAATGACATCGGCAATGTCGAAGTCCGTCCTCATGGTCCCGATGGAGAGCCCATCGACCTTCATCTACTGGTGGGGCAACTGTGCGAGGCGGGCCTTTCGCTGCCTCTATTGGTGCGCTTCCCTGACATTCTGCAAGGTCGCGTGCGGGCACTGACCGGTGCGTTCGATGCCAATATCGAGCGAATGGAGTATGGTGGTCAGTACACGGCCCTGTATCCGATCAAGGTCAATCAGCAGGAAGCGGTCGTCGAGAACATTATTGCCACGCGTAATGTGTCGATCGGGCTCGAAGCTGGTTCCAAACCTGAGCTGATGGCTGTGCTGGCGCTGGCGCCCAAGGGGGGCACCATCGTTTGCAACGGTTACAAGGATCGCGAATTCATACGGCTGGCCCTGATGGGGCTCAAGCTTGGTCACAACGTCTTCATCGTGATCGAGAAGGAGTCCGAAGTCCCGCTGGTGATTGAAGAGGCGGCCGATCTCAAGGTGACTCCGCAGGTAGGTCTCCGCGTTCGCCTGTCATCGCTGGCTTCCAGTAAATGGGCCGATACCGGGGGCGAAAAGTCCAAGTTTGGCCTGTCGGCGGCACAGCTGCTGTCCGTGATCGAGCGTTTCCGCAAGGCAGGACTCGAGCAGGGGGTTCGCCTGCTGCATTTCCATATGGGTTCGCAGATTGCCAATCTGGCTGATTATCGTCAGGGTTTCCGTGAGGCCATTCGGTATTACGCCGAACTGCGCGCGCTTGGATTGCCGGTCGATCATGTCGATGTGGGCGGTGGCCTGGGTGTGGACTACGACGGTACGCACTCGCGTAACGCCAGTTCCATCAATTACGACATGGATGACTATGCCGCGACGGTCGTGGGGATGCTCAAGGAGTTCTGCGATCGTCAGGGCCTTCCACATCCAAACATCTTCTCGGAAAGTGGCCGTGCCATGACTGCGCACCATGCCGTGCTGGTCATGCAGGTAACCGATGTCGAGCGCAACAACGACGCCATGCCTGATATCGAGAATTTCTCCGACAAGCCTGAAGTCGTGCAGTGGCTGGTTGAGCTGCTGGGTGATACCGATCCGGAAATGGTGACCGAGACGTACTGGCGTGCAACCCAGTACGTGAGCGAAGCCTCTGCGCAGTATGCGTCAGGTCGCCTGAGCCTGAGTGACAAGGCGCTTGCAGAGCAATGCTACTTTGCGATCTGCCGTCGACTCTACAATCAGCTCAAGGCACGCCAGCGTTCGCATCGCCAGGTGCTGGACGAGCTGAACGACAAGCTGGCCGACAAGTACATCTGTAACTTCTCGGTTTTCCAGAGCTTGCCGGATACCTGGGCGATAGGGCAGATCTTGCCTATCGTACCGCTGACGCGTCTGGATGAAGAGCCGATGCGCCGCGCGGTGTTACAGGATCTGACCTGTGACTCGGACGGCAAAATCAACCATTACGTAGATGAGCAGAGTATCGAGACCAGTTTGCCGGTTCACGATGTGCGTCCGAATGAAGATTACATGTTGGGTGTATTCCTGGTAGGTGCCTATCAGGAAATCCTGGGCGATATGCATAACCTGTTTGGCGATACGGACTCGGTCAACGTCTATCAGGATGCGGATAGCACTGTGCGTCATGGTGGCATCGAGACTCATGACACCATTGAAGACATGCTTCGCTATGTGCACCTCTCGCCAGAGGAGCTGATGACCTACTACCGCGACAAGGTAGCCGGAGCAAAGCTGACTGCACGCGAGCGTACGCAGTATCTGGATGCCTTGCGTCTGGGATTGACCCGCTCGTCCTATCTCGCAGGTTGATCAAAAAAAGGCCCTGGTTATTACCAGGGCCTTTTTTATTTCATGTGCAACAGGTAGTCACTACCGCCCAACTGCCGGACCTGCTGCCGTATCCAGTTGGCACGACGGCTAACGTAAGCGCTAGGATGACTTGGACTCCATTCCCTAGGGTTGGGCAGGATGGCAGCCAGCAGGCTGGCTTGTCGATCCGACAAGTACGGTGCGCCAATACCGAAATGGTGCTGCGCAGCGGCTTCAGCGCCGAAGATGCCAGAATCCCATTCAACGCTGTTGAGGTAAACTTCCAGGATGCGCTGCTTGGGCCAAAGGGTTTCAATCAGCACGGTAAACCAGGCTTCCAGGCCTTTACGTACCCAGCTACGGCCCGTCCAGAGAAATAGATTCTTGGCAACCTGCTGACTGATCGTGCTAGCTCCACGTAGGGAACCACCGGCTTCGTTATGGCTGAAGGCCTGACGAATGGCGTCCATGTCGAAGCCCCAGTGCTCACTAAAGTGTTGATCCTCTCCTGCCACCACCGACATCTTCAGGTTGTCTGGTAGTTCACGCCATGGCCGCCATTCCCGATGCAGATCGATGGGCTTGCCATCGATCCAGGATTCTATCTTTCGTTCGACCATGACCATCGAGCCGGGTGGGGGCACCCAGCGAAAGAGCAACACGAGCAGTACGCTCGCAGCCATGAAGATGAGTGTGTAGCGAAATAGACGGCGTAGAAGAGAGCGCACCATGCGACTTGGTCTTTAGTTATGAGCGGTCCATTATAACGATCGCTTCGATTCTGTCTGGGAGTTATCCATGCTTCGTACGTTTCTCATGCTGGCCGCCGTGTTTGGCTTTACTGGCGTCGGCCTTGGTGCATTCGCCGCCCATGGTTTGAAAGGGCGACTGTCGCCGGAGCACCTGGCTGTATTTCAGACCGGCGTGTTATATCAGCTCATACATGCTCTGGCATTGCTGGGCGTTGCCCTGCTGGCGACGCATCTGCAGGGACGTTTGGTCAGCTTGGCCGGCGCCTTCTTCGCCATAGGGATTATTCTGTTCTCTGGCAGCCTTTATGTTCTGACATTGTCCGGTATCAGCAAGCTGGGCATCGTCACGCCTTTTGGCGGGCTCGCCTTCCTGGCAGGGTGGGTTTGTCTTGGATTGGTGGCTTGGCGTCTGGCCTAGATGACGATACAACGTTGGTCATCGTGGCAGAAGGGGCTAGAATGCAGCCCTTCATACATTTCAGACCGCTTCTGCCATGCGCATTCAATTGAACGGCGAATCTTTCGAACTTCCTGACGGTGCCACCGTGGCGGACTTGCTCGTCCGGCTTGAACTGACCGGAAAACGGGTAGCCGTGGAACGAAACCTCGATATCGTACCCCGCAGCCAGCACGCCGATACCACGCTTGTGGACGGCGATCAGCTGGAAGTGGTTCATGCTATTGGTGGCGGCTAGACCGCCGGAGAATCTGCCATGAACAGCAATCGTCAAGATACACCGCTTACCCTGGCCGGACGCACTTACCAGTCGCGTCTGCTGGTGGGCACCGGTAAATACAAGGACCTGGAAGAAACCCGTCTGGCCATCGAGGCGTCGGGAGCCGAAATCGTGACCGTTGCGGTTCGCCGGACCAATATCGGTCAGAATCCCGGTGAGCCTAATCTGTTGGACGTTATTCCACCGGATCGCTATACCATTCTGCCCAATACGGCTGGCTGCTATGACGCTGTTGAAGCTGTGCGTACCTGCCGTCTGGCGCGCGAGCTTCTTGATGGGCACTCACTGGTCAAGCTTGAGGTACTGGCGGATCAGAAAACGTTGTTCCCAAACGTCATCGAAACCTTGAAGGCCGCCGAAACCTTGGTAAAGGATGGGTTCGATGTCATGGTGTATACCAGTGATGACCCTATCATTGCCCGTCAGTTGGCGGAGATTGGCTGTATTGCGGTTATGCCGCTGGCCGGTCTGATCGGTTCCGGTCTGGGTATCTGCAATCCGTACAACCTGCGCATCATTCTGGAAGAGGCCAAGGTGCCGGTTCTGGTCGATGCCGGTGTAGGTACCGCTTCGGATGCCACCATTGCGATGGAGCTGGGATGTGATGCCGTCCTGATGAACACCGCCATTGCCCACGCCAAGGATCCTGTCCTGATGGGCGAAGCCATGAAGCACGCCATCCTGGCAGGACGCATGGCTTATCTGGCAGGTCGCATGCCACGCAAGCTATATGCCTCCGCCTCGTCACCTCTGGAAGGTCTGATCAGCTGATCAAGACGTTTCATTCCACCTTAACCTTAACGACCCGGCCTTCAGGCCGGGTCGTGCTGTCTTTGTGAATAGCCATGAGCGATCAGGAATTCGATAACGCCCCCGCACGACCAATGCGTACCATCAAAAGCTTTGTCATGCGTGCGGGACGCATGACGGAAGGTCAAAAAAAGGGGCATGACCAAGGCTGGCCCCGCTTCGGTCTCCACCTGGATGCGGGGCTACAGGATTTCGACGCTGTGTTTGGTCGCCAAGCGCCTCGTACCTTTGAAATCGGCTTTGGTATGGGGCACTCTCTACTGGAAATGGCAGCCGCAGCGCCGGAGCAGGACTTCATTGGTGTTGAGGTCCACCGTCCTGGGGTCGGCGCGTTGCTGAATGGCCTTCTGACCCAGCAGTTGTCCAATGTGCGTGTCTATAGCTGCGATGCCTTGGAAGTGCTTCGCCAGTGCGTTGCTGATGCAAGCCTGGATCGGGTCCTACTGTTTTTCCCGGACCCATGGCACAAGGCCCGCCACCATAAGCGCCGTATCGTTCAGCCTGAGTTTGCCGAGCTGATTCGTAGCAAGCTCAAGGTTGGCGGGGTGCTGCATATGGCAACCGACTGGGAGCCCTATGCGGAATACATGCTGGAAGTCATGAGTGTCGCGCCGGGGTATCGGAATCAGGCTTCAGATGAGCGCTATGTTCCGCGTCCCGAAGAGCGACCCATCACCAAGTTCGAGCGTAGAGGTGAGCGACTTGGGCACGGTGTCTGGGATTTGAAGTTCGAGCGTACCGAATAAAAAAAGGCCTGACAGGTGTCAGGCCTTTTTTCTGCGTATCTCAGCGTCGCTCGGCTAGAACACCCAGCAGACAAGCACCGACCAGCAAGGCGGGTGCCAGGCTGTAATTGTTGAACTGTCCTAAGCCTTTCACAACCCAGGGGGTCAGGTGGGTAGTTGCTGCGCCGTAAAGACTTACTGAAGCCGAAGCCAGAACCGGAACCCGTACAAAGGTAGGCAAATTGCCCAGGCGCTGCTTCATCCAGTTGTTGATTTCAGTGCCGAACATTACCAGCAGGGTTGAAATCAGAGCCAGGGCGATCTCGGCCAGATGACCGCGGCACCAGCGAGAAGCCTCTGCAATAAGGCTAAGTAGGTAGTCCAAGCGTCATGTCTCCTTAGTCAGACAGAAAATGCTGCAGCACATCATTCAAAAAAAGCTGCCCTCGGGACGTAGGGGCCAATCTGGTCGAATCCTTCTCAAGCAGACCTTTGCCGCGTAGCGCTTCCAGTGCCCCAGATAGGCTTTCCAAGGGCTGGCCGGTTCGCTGTGAATACTGCTCACTTGAAACGCCTTCTACCAGGCGCAGAGCATTCATCATGAATTCAAAGGGCAGCTCTGCTGGCGTCAGTACACGCTCACCGGCCTGGAAGTGCTTGGCAGAATCCAGATAGTCCTTGGGAAGGCGCGTCTTCCAGGTGCGAATAATCTGACCATCAGGTGCGCTCAGCTTGGCGTGGGCGCCCGCGCCAATTCCAAGGAAATCACCGAATGTCCAGTAATTCAGGTTGTGACGTGCCTGGCGTCCAGGCTGGGCATAGGCCGAGGTCTCGTATTGCCGATAACCCATTTCGGCAAGTCGAGCCTGTCCCGCTTCCTGAATATCCCAGAGGGTATCGTCTTCAGGTAGCTCAGGCGGCTGGCTCCAAAAGACGGTATTGGGTTCCATGGTGAGCTGATACCAGGAAATATGCGTAGGCGCGAGGGCAATCGCCTGCTCAAGATCCGCCATCGCATCGGCAACGCTCTGGCCTGGCAGGCCGTGCATGAGGTCCAGATTGAAGTTATCGAACCCTGCCCGGCGTGCCATCTCGGCGGCTCGAACCGCTTCGTCCTGCCCGTGGATCCGGCCCAAGGCTTTTAACTTGGCGTCCTGAAAGCTCTGGATGCCAATTGAAAGCCGGTTGATGCCGAGCTGTCGGTAGGCAGCAAACTTGTCCTGCTCAAATGTCCCAGGGTTGGCTTCAAGGGTAATTTCGATATTGGAAGCAAAGGCAACGTGGCGCTCGACGCCTTCAAGCAAGCGCCCCAGCGCCCTGGCTGAAAACAGACTGGGAGTGCCACCTCCAAAAAAGATGGAGGTCAGTGGTCGGCCATGCACATGGACAAGGTCCGCATCCAAGTCTGCCAGCAAGGCATCGACATAGGCCTCTTCAGGTAGCCCGGGCCCTGCTGCGTGCGAGTTGAAGTCGCAATAAGGACATTTACGCACGCACCACGGAATATGGATATAGGCCGACAGGGGCGGCAGTTCAAACGAGGCTGATCGAATCAAAGTCCGAGCCGCTCACGAAGAATAGCCATGGCACGGGCACGGTGGCTGATACGGTTCTTTTCCTCAGGTGTCAGCTCTGCACTCGAGCAGTCCCGCTCGGGCACCCAGAAAAGAGGGTCATACCCAAAGCCATGCTCACCTCGGGCTTCGAAGAGGATGCGCCCTTCCCAGATCCCTTCACAAACGATAGGAAGCGGGTCATCAGCGTGGCGAACCAAGGCCAGCACACTGACAAACTGAGCGCCACGCTCGGCTTCAGGAGTGCTTTCAAGAGCCTTGAGCAGCTTTGCGTTGTTCGCGGCATCGCCGCGTCCTTCTGCATAGCGTGCCGAGTAGATACCGGGCGCGCCACCCAGGGCGTCGACAGCAAGGCCGGAGTCATCGGCCAGGGCGGGCAGGCCGGATACACGCGCTGCATTACGCGCTTTGAGAATGGCGTTTTCAATAAAGGAAAGTCCGGTCTCTTCCGGTTCGACCTGACTGAATTCACCGACGGAGCGCACCTTGACGGCATCACCCAGCATGGCTTGAAGTTCTTTGAGCTTACCGGCGTTGTGGCTGGCCAGCACCAGCTCGGACAATTGAATCATGTCGTGTCATCTCTGGTTTAAGGCGGAGACAGGCGAATGCCTGCTCGCATGATATGAAATCTGGAAAGTCGATGTACGTGATTCAGATGGCGGGTCATGACGTCATCTGAGTCAGCGTGACGAACCTGTCTTACAACGACTGGCCCGTCACGCGATAAATACCGATCTCGCCCAGGAGGTTGGGCCACAGGCGGCTACCAATGCCGTGGCGGTGCTGACGGTCAACGGCCAGCCGGTCAAGCACCTTGACCTTGAGTTCGTGGCACAGACGCTCGAAATCCTCAAACGTACAGAAGTGGATGTTCGGCGTGTTGTACCAGGTATAAGGCAAGAATTCCGATACCGGCATTCGCCCGTTACGGGCCAGATACCAGCGGCAGCGCCAGTGACCAAAATTCGGGAAGGTAATGATGCATTCTCTGCCTACGCGCAGCATTTCCTCGAGAATACGATCAGGATAATGTACCGCTTGCAGGGCCTGGCTCATGACAACAATGTCAAAGCTGTTGCTGGCAAAATTCCCCAGCCCCTTATCCAAGTCCTGCTCAAGGACGTTTACACCTCTGCGAATGCACTGCTTGATGTTTTCGTCGTTGATCTCAAGGCCATAGCCGGTGACCTGCTTGTTTGTCTGCAGATAGGCAAGCAGCTCGCCATTACCACATCCCAGGTCAAGGACCCGGCTACCGGCGGGAATCCAGTCTTTGATGATATCCAGATCGGCACGCACGTTCAGGCCCTCATACAGCAATGCGATTCATATAACTAACGAAGGCTTCCAGGTACCGGGGGATCGGTAGAAGAAAAGCGTCATGCCCTTGTGGCGCGTCGATGTCGAGATAGCTGACATTCTTTTTCGCTGCAATCAAGGCATCCACGATCTCGCGTGAGCGGGCCGGTGAGAATCGCCAATCTGTCGTGAAGGACATGATGCAGAAATCAGCCTTTGCATCTGCAAACGTTCTGGCTAGATCACCATCGTGTGCACTGGCGGGATCAAAGTAATCCAGCGCTTTGGTCATCAGCAGGTAGGTATTGGCATCGAAGCGGCCTGAAAACTCTTCGCCCTGATAGCGCAGGTAGCTTTCGACTTGAAATTCCACATTGTGGAAGTCGTAGTTCAACTTGTCTGTCTTGAGTTCGCGGCCAAACTTCTGCCCCATTGCGTCATCGGATAGATAGGTGATGTGACCTACCATGCGGGCCAGCATCAGTCCCCGCTTGGGTACGACGTTCTGCTCATAGAAGCGACCGCCATGGAATTCTTCATCAGTCAGAATGGCTTGGCGTGCCACTTCATTAAATGCAATGTTCTGAGCTGATAGTTTGGGCGCCGAGGCGATAGCCATGCAGTGACGTACACGATCAGGGTAGCTGATGGTCCATTGCAGGGCCTGCATGCCTCCCATGCTGCCGCCTACGACGGCCGCCCATTGTTGAATGCCTAGCGCATCAGCCAGACGTGCCTGGCTATTGACCCAGTCTTCCACGGTAATGACGGGAAAGTCGGCGCCGTAGGGCTTTCCTGTAGCAGGATTGGCGCTGCCTGGGCCTGTTGATCCGTTACAGCCGCCCAGGTTGTTCAGTGCGACGACAAAGAACCGGCGGGTATCGATGGGCTTTCCTGGACCGATACAGCTGTCCCACCAGCCCGGCTTGCGATCCTCCATGCTGTGGTAGCCCGCCGCATGGTGATGGCCGGACAGGGCATGGCAAATGAGCACAGCATTGCTACGGTTTTCGTTGAGCTCTCCATACGTCTCGATGACCAGATCGTACTCGGCCAAAGACCTGCCGCAAGCCAAGGGGAGCGGCTCGGAGAAGTGAAGGACCTGAGGCGTAACCAGGCCTACGGAATCAGGGGGTATGACGCTGGGCATTTAAGGCTCTTATACGTGAGAGGGCGCCAGTCTAAAGAGCGCCATCGCAAGCGGCAAGCATCCTGCAAGCAGGGTGCTTGCCGCATCGGATAAAGGCCCGATGTGGCTAGGCGACACTTACCCCGGGGAGAGCGACGACCTTGGCATGGCGTTGGGCCGGAGCAGGGCGGCGCAACTGTCGCAAGATATCGTTGGCCTCATCAAGCTGACCTGCCAGTGTTTCGCAGTAGGTTTGCAGACGACTCTTCTGTTGCTGGGTATCCAGCGCCTGCTGGGTCAGCGCCTTGAGCTCCAGCATATTGGATTCCAGCAACTGCTTGTGCTCGCGAGTAAACTGAATGAGAGGCAGCAGGGCAACCTCGTTCCAGCGTTTGGCTTCCCGACAGGCCTGCTCATGCACGAAGACCGCTTCCTTTACCAGCGTTGCAAAGAACCGGCGAGTCAGCACACGCTGTTCAGTAAACAGCGTTTTCATCTGACGACGGAAACGATCCGACTTCTGCTGTAGCTGGCGAAGCGCACGAATCTGCGCTTTGACACGCAAACGGGGAGCATCCAGGCGATGGCCAGGATTTTCTTCGTTGTGACGCTGGTAAATCGACTGAAGAACCTTGTTCGCACGTTCACCCTCGTAGTAAAGGGATAACATGTCGTGTTCGACGCTTTGGAAGAAGCGATGGATCGCTTCGCTGATGCCTAGTGTGGTCCAGCTTCCTGCAAGGTTATTGCGTACGTCGGTCAGGTGCCTTTCAAGGCGTGCCGGGTTCAGGGCATCGTTAAGTAGGACGGCCTGCCCCTGAAGCATCCGCTGTGTGGTGCGCAGGTTAAGTAGCCGCTTGTGATAAAGCGCATGCTCCTCACGTGTTTTTTCTATCTGCTCTGCCAGCGTCGAGCCGGTAGCGGCATTTTCCAGTAATGCATGTTGCCGCTTCATATCCTCGAAGCGTTCGCCCAGAAGCGCATGGCTGCTCGCCAGAAGTGAAATCACCTGATTGACCACTCGGCTTTGTAGCAAACGCTCTCTGTGCCCAACGATACGGTCACAGAGCAGGCGTTCGAGGGCGGCCAACTGGCTGCGCTCAAGCAGCGCTGTGTCATGGCGTACCTTGGCAAGCAAGGCTTGCTTGGCAGACAAGGGCAGTACATCCGTCATGGGAATGCCCAGATGACGAGCGCTGACCTCACGAATGCGCTGGATGGACTGATCGACGGATTCGTCACCATTCAGGTCGCCCCAGAGGGTATCGATCTTGTTGAGTACCGCGAACAGCGAGCCTTCCGCGTCGTCACTGGTTGGCTTGATGTGATGCTCCCACAGCTGAAGGTCGGAGGCTGTAACCCCCGTATCGGCCGCGAGCAGAAACAGTACGGCCTGAGCGGCTGGAAGCATCGAAAGTGTCAGTTCAGGCTCACTGCCAAGCGCGTTGAGGCCTGGCGTATCAAGTATGCGCAGGCCCTGACGCAGCAAGGGATGATCGAAGTTGATGATCGCATGGCGCCAGGTCGGGATTTCGACCATTCCGTCCTTGCTGGGCTTGTCCAGTTGCTCGGCATCGAATCCAAGGGATATGGCCTGCTCAACCGGCACTAGGCGCGTTTCGGCGACCTTTCCGAGCGCAGCTGCCATGAGGTCCGGCTGTTCGTAATCCAGTGCAATCTGTTGCCAACGGGCCGTATCGCTTCTCAGATCTGCAATACTGAGGTCATCTAGCCGTGATTCGATAGGTAGAAGCCGAATATACGGGGCTTCTGCCTTGATATCATAGAAGAGCTCGGTAGGGCACATGGTTGTTCTGCCAGCCTGGGACGGCAGCATGCGCTGCCCATAGTCGGCAAAGAACAAGGCATTGATCAGTTCGGTTTTTCCACGGGAAAACTCACCAGCGAAAGCCAGCGTAATGTGATCGTCGCGCAGGATCTGAACACAGCGTGCCAGGGTTTCATCAAGGCTTTGCGAATTGAGGCGATTACGAACAAGCCAGCCGCTGTAGCGATTGATCTGCTGTATGAGTTCAAGCTTCCAAGTCGCGTAGGCATCGACTTGCTGAGACAGACGCTCCATACCCCATCCCTGTCATCATCATGAGCGTAATAAAGGGCGGTACGGTGCCGTAAGGCGGGTCTTGCGTCAATCAAGACCCGACGGGATTCTCTAGGCGGTCACGCAAAGTGTGTGAATGGTTAACGATAAAGGCCCCACCGAACAGATGGGGCCATCGCTTACAGGAACGGTGCGAGGACTGACGGCATGCCTGACATCATGGCCAGGTTGTTGATGACCAGCATGTCGATCAATTTGATCGCAATGAACGCGAAAATGGGCGAGATATCCAGCCCGCCCAGGTTGGGCAGAAGGCGACGGAAAGGCGCCAGAACAGGTTCGCAGATCTGGTTTACAAGCTGGGCACTGGGGTTGTAACTGCCCGGCGCGACCCAGGAGAGAATCACGCTGATGATCATGGCGAAGAAAAAGACCTTGAGAAACAGGGACGCCACGGCAATCAACGACCAGATGAACAGATGGGCAATTGCTCCGCCGACGCCATATTGCATGGTGATCAGGGTGAGGCCGTTTATGCCTTCAACGTTGGTCAGGAGGAGCAGCAGAACCATGAGAACCAGCTGTACCAGTACCGCAAGCGCCAGCGATGCCAGATCGATGCCGCCAAAGCCTGGAATGACTCTGCGTAGCGGGCGCAGCAAGGGTTGTGTGGCTTTGACGATGAATTGACTCAGGGGATTATAAAAATCTGCCTTCACGAGTTGTAGAATGAAGCGCAGCAAAACAATGAGCAGATAAAGACTGCCAAGCGTTTGCAGAATAAGAATCAGGGCGGTATTCAATCCGTACATGACTACTCCTTATTTACCGAGCTCTTCCGCCAGCTCGGCCGAGCGGCGTGCAGCCGCTGAAAGTGCTTGTTGAACGAGGGCCTCGAAGCCGCCCTCCTGAAAGGTCTTGATGGCCTGTTCGGTAGTGCCGCCAGGTGAAGTGACGCGGCGGCGCAGTTCGGCCGGTGACGCCTCGCTGTTCAAGGCCATCTGGGCAGTGCCAAGGGCTGTCTGCAGGGTCAGCCGTGCTGATGTCTCCCTGTCCAGGCCAAGTGCTTCACCGGCCTGGGTCATGGCTTCCATCATCAGGAAGAAATACGCTGGGCCGCTGCCTGATACTGCCGTTACGGCATCCAGTTGCTTTTCGTCTTCTACCCAGACGGTAAGGCCTACGGCAGACAGTAACTGCTCAGCCTGATCGCGCTGGGTTGATGACACATGCTCGTTGGCATACAGGCCGCTGGCACCCTGGCGAAGCAGTGCCGGGGTGTTGGGCATGCAGCGCACCAGGGCACGCTCGCCTAGCCATTGAGTCAGGCTGGCACAGGTGATTCCAGCTGCAACAGAAACGATCAGCTGAGTGCCGGTAAGTGCGCTGGAGAGCTCCTCACAGACGCTTTTCATGACCTGTGGCTTGACCGACAGGACAATTACATCAGCCTGTTGGGCAGCCTCAAGGTTAGACGTGAATGTCTGAATCCCATGGTCAGACTCAAGCGCTGAGCGTTGTGCAGCGTCAGGATTGCTTGCAGTAATGCAGCTGGCCGGCAGTCCCTGTGCGAGAAGACCTCCAATCAGACTGGCCGCCATATTTCCGGCGCCGATAAAGGCGATGCGGGTATCGCTCATAGGTAAATTCCTTAATGAGAAGCAGGCGAAGGGATTGCGCTGTAATGTCTGGCGCCAAACAGTGCTGTACCGATTCGAACCCAGGTCGCGCCCTCGGCAATCGCTGCTTCCAAGTCGTGGCTCATGCCCATGGACAGGGTATCAAGATTCAGGTTCAGCGCCTCGCTGAGTTTTCGTAGGGATGAAAAGGCAGCATGCTGCGCCTCAGGTTCCGTAGCGGCTTCTGGTATAGCCATCAGCCCACGTAAGACGAGGTTGGGCAGCTGAGCAACGGCACGGGCCAGCTCAGGCAGTTCTTCTGGCAAACATCCTGACTTGCTGGCCTCACCACTGATATTGACCTGTAGGCAAATATTGAGCGGGAGCATGTCCTCTGGGCGTTGCTCGGAAAGCCGCTGGGCGATTTTCAGGCGATCAACGGAATGCACCCAATCGAAATGGCTAGCGATCGAGCGTGTCTTATTGGATTGAATCGGGCCGATGAAATGCCAGGTCAAGGGCAGATCTTTTAGCATCTCCTGCTTCTGGATCGCTTCTTGCAGGTAGTTCTCGCCAAAATGTTGTAAGCCGCAGTTGTACGCTTCGCGTAGATCCGATGCCGGTTTGGTCTTGCTGACGGCAAGTAGACCAACGGTCTCAGGGTCACGACCACAAGCCTGCGCTGCGGCTTGGATACGGGTGCGTACTGTTGCGATATTTTCAGCTATCGTTGACATTCAACCTCGTTCTCTAAATACCGCTGCTGATAAGGCGGCATTCTACCTGCTTGTTTGTATTAAGGGAGTCTTCATGGATATCACGGAACTGCTGGCGTTTTGTGCCAGACAGGGTGCATCCGACCTACACCTTTCCTCCGGTTTGCCACCCATGATCCGTGTCGACGGCGATGTTCGACGCATCAACCTGCCCGCTTTCAACGATAAGCAGGTGCATGCGCTCATCTACGACATCATGAATGACAAGCAGCGCAAGGATTATGAAGAATTCCTTGAAACCGACTTTTCGTTCGAGGTGCCAGGCATTGCACGCTTTCGTGTCAATGCCTTCAATCAGAACCGTGGACCGGGTGCCGTATTCCGTACTATTCCCTCTAAAGTGCTTTCGATGGAAGAGCTGGGAATGGGCGATGTGTTTCGCAAGATAACCGATGTTCCTCGTGGTCTGGTGTTGGTCACCGGTCCTACAGGGTCCGGCAAGTCAACGACGCTGGCGGCCATGCTGGATTACCTGAATAACACCAAGTATCACCATATTCTGACTATTGAAGATCCGATCGAATTCGTTCACGAGTCCAAGAAATGCCTGGTCAACCAGCGGGAAGTGCACCGCGATACTCTAGGCTTCTCGGAGGCATTGCGCTCTGCGCTGCGTGAGGACCCGGATATCATTCTGGTCGGTGAGCTGCGCGACCTTGAAACGATCCGGCTGGCGCTGACCGCTGCGGAAACCGGACACTTGGTATTTGGTACGCTGCACACCACATCGGCCGCCAAAACGATCGACCGTATCGTGGACGTTTTCCCGGCCGAAGAAAAATCCATGGTTCGCTCGATGTTGTCCGAGTCCCTGCAGGCCGTTATCTCTCAAACCCTTGTCAAGAAGGTCGGCGGGGGCCGTGTGGCTGCCCATGAAATCATGATCGGGACGCCTGCGATCCGCAACCTCATTCGTGAAGACAAAGTGGCGCAGATGTACTCTGCCATCCAGACAGGTGGTGGTCTTGGAATGCAAACGCTGGATATGTGCCTGAAAAACCTGCTGGCGAAGGGGCTGATCAGTCGCGACAGCGCTCGTGAGAAAGCCAAGATTCCGGAGAACTTCTGATGGAATTCGAAAAGCTGCTGCGGCTGATGGTCGAAAAGGGCGGCTCCGATCTATTCATTACAACCGGTGTTCCACCGTCCATGAAGGTGAACGGTCGTGTTCTGCCGGTAACCAAGGAGCCGCTTTCGCCTGATCAGGCTCGGGAAGTGGTCCTTGGCGTCATGAATGAACAGCAGAGAGCGGAGTTCGCCGAAAAGCATGAATGCAATTTTGCGATCAGCTCCAGAGGGGTGGGGCGTTTTCGGGTAAGTGCGTTCTATCAGCGTAACCTGGTGGGCATGGTGCTTCGGCGTATCGAGGTAAGCATCCCTACGCTTGATCAGTTGCGTCTGCCCGAGGCGTTGAAAAAACTGTCCATGACCAAGCGTGGCCTGGTGCTGTTCGTCGGGGCAACCGGCACGGGCAAATCCACGTCGCTAGCTGCCATGATTGGTCACCGCAACAAGAACTCCACTGGCCATATCATCTCGATCGAAGACCCTATCGAATACATTCACCAGCACCAGAACTGCATTGTGACGCAGCGGGAAGTGGGCCTGGATACGGAGTCTTTTGAGGTCGCGCTGAAGAACACGCTTCGTCAGGCACCTGATGTCATCATGATCGGCGAGGTACGTACTCGGGAAACCATGGAGTATGCGGTGGCATTCGCCGAGACCGGCCACCTGTGTTTGGCAACGTTACACGCTAACAATGCGAACCAGGCGTTGGAGCGGATCATCCACTTTTTCCCGGCTGATCGGCATCAGCAGATATGGATGGACCTTTCGCTCAACCTCAAGGCCATTGTGGCTCAACAGCTGGTTCCCACGGTTGATGGTAAGGGCCGTAGGGCGGTTATCGAAGTGTTGATCAACACGCCGTTGGCGGCAGACCTGATTCGGAAGGGAGAGGTGCATGAGCTCAAGCCGCTCATGAAGCGCTCGACGGAATTGGGCATGCAAACGTTCGATCAGGCCTTGTACCAGTTGTATCGCGACGGTGAGATCAGCTACGAAGATGCGTTGGCGCATGCGGACTCTGCCAATGATCTGCGCTTGATGATTAAGCTGGGCTCCGAAACCGATGCGGATCATTTGACTAACATTACTCAAGGACTCTCCCTGGATATGGGCGAGGACAGCAAGCGTTTCCGATAACCTTTAAGGCTCAAGTAGCTGCCTGGCCTGTACCAGGGCTGCGGTAAGCGCTGCTTGGGCCTGTCTCTGCTTGGCTTCCTCGGGTACGCGCAGAACATAGGATGGGTGATACGTGACGATCAGCCACCGCCCCTGCCACTGTGTAACACGACCCATATACTCACTCAATGAGCCTGGTTTTCTGTGCATCAGGGACTCCAGTGCGGTAGCCCCTAATGCAACAATGACGTCCGGCTTGATGGTATCCAGCTCGTTCTCCAGCCAATGGCGGCACGGGGCGATCTCAACGGTAGGGGTAACGTGTTTGCGTCGACGTCCCTGTGGCGTCCACTTGAAATGCTTGACGGCATTGGTCAGATAGAGCGATTCCCGCTGCAGGCCTGCCTCTCGAATAGCTCGATCAAGCACCTGCCCAGCCGGACCCATGAAAGGGCGGCCTTGCAGATCTTCCTGATCGCCAGGCTGCTCGCCTATCAGGAAAAGCCTCGCATTGAGAGGCCCCTCGCCTGGAACGGCTTGAGTGGCGCGCTGCCAGAGCGGACAGCGACGGCAGGTTTCCAGGGTGCTTGGTTGTTCGCGTACCGGTAATACCTCAGCAGCTGATACGGGTACCGTTTTTCCTGTCTGTTCGCTTACGCTTTTTGCTTGGGCCGTTCGCTGCGTACCGGTGCGCGCCTCGCTAAGCAGTGTGGGGATCAACGGTCCCTCCGGCAGGTCTTTCCAGAATCGCCTGGGCATATGTCCCGTCATGACCTTGGGGTTGGCGCGGGCGGGATTGAATGTGCTTGCGTAATAAGCCATCCAGAGGCGCTCGCCATCATCACGTTGCTGTTTAGCAAGCGCTTCCAGTCCTGTGGGGCAGGGGGCCTCGAGCGTTAATGTCTTTCCATCCCATAATGCGGCTGCCTCCGGTGTGGCGATCAGCCAGGAGGTATTCCCCATCCGGTTGCAGAAATGTGGGGCGGCCAGCGCCAACACATCATGAGCCGGCTCATGCCACGCAACGTAGTGGGGGTTACCCGCATGCTCGCCCCGCTGTTTAAAGCGTAGGAAAGCATGTAAATGATGAATTTCTCGCCTGACTGCCTTGGCCCAACGGTGCAATTCGCTACCATCCTCGTCACCGGCCAGCATCGCTGCTTGATCACCCCGTATGACTCGCCACAGGACACGGTATAGCAGTGCCCAACGCTGGGGATGTCGATAACAGGCTGCCAAGTTCAATAAGTCTGCAAGTTGCCTGGGTACTCGGATAGTTGATGAGGCCGTTTCCAATGGCTGTGCATCTGCGGTAGCAAACAAATCATTTGATAGAGGCTCGGTTTGCCAACTGATTTCATGGGGCGCTATGTCCTGCTCTAGCAACTTTCTGGCTACGCGCCGCCAACCTGCAAACGAGCCGTCAAAGGAAACAGTGCGCATAGTCACCAGAGCGCCAATTGGGCAGGCTTTTCACTGAGCTGAGTACGAAGGTGCAAGGACTCAGCAAGCATGGAGCTGGGACGGTAATCGTGAACAATGATGAACGGCCTGGCTTTTTCCAGGCTGCAACGAAGACGAATGAGATCTGCATAGCGGATACGCCGTTGCTGTCTTAATGTCACGAGGCGCTTGGCTGACAGCATCCCAATGCCTGGAACCCGAGCAATTAACGCAGGCTCCGCCTGATTGAGATCGAGGGGAAAAGTGTCACGGTTACTCAGAGCCCAAGCAAGCTTAGGATCAATATCCAGCGGGAGATTTCCACCTTCCGTTGGTAATTCCGTGGCCGTAAAACCGTAACCTCTAATAAGAAAATCTGCTTGATAAAGTCGATGTTCGCGCAATAAAGGCGGAGGTATGAGAGGTACGGAGTTCGGACTATCCGGGATGGGGCTGAACGCCGAATAGTACACGCGTTTCAGCTGATAGGCGCCGTACAGGGTTTGCGCGGTATCCAGTATGGTCCGGTCATCAGTAGCATCAGCGCCTACGATCATCTGCGTACTCTGCCCAGCCGGTGCAAAGCGTGGCGCATTCTTTTCAGCGGCGGTTTCCTCCAGACCAAGACGGATCGTGCCCATGGCTTTTTTGATGCTGCGAACCTCCTTTTCAGGAGCAAGACGTGTCAGGCCCGATTCGGTAGGCAGTTCGATATTGACTGAAAGACGATCGGCATAAAGCCCTGCCTTGGCGATTAGTAAGGGATCTGCATCAGGAATGGTCTTTAGATGAATATAACCTCGAAACTGATGCTCCTCGCGCAGTAACTGAGCCACTCGGATCAGCTGCTCCATCGTATAGTCTGCCGAGCGGATAATTCCTGAGCTCAAGAAGAGACCGCTGATGGTATTGCGCCGATAAAAATCGAGCGTAAGTTTTACAACTTCTTCCGGCGTGAAACGGGCGCGGGGGACATTGCTGGACCTACGATTGACACAGTATTGGCAGTCGTAGAGGCAAAAGTTGGTCAGTAAGATTTTAAGCAGGGAGACGCAACGGCCATCGGGCGTAAAGCTGTGGCAAATACCCATGCCATCTGTGGCGCCTAGACCATCCTTACCCTTGGATGAGCGCTTGGGTGCTCCACTACTGGCACATGACACGTCATATTTGGCGGCGTCAGCCAAAACGATGAGTTTGTCGGTCAACTCCATGAAGCAGCCCTTTATACTGTATATGTGCACAGTATAAAGGGCTGCAGAAAGTCTTCAACCGCTTCTGCTCAACGGTGGGCTTACGGTAGCGCTATCGTTAGGACTTGTGGGGATTAGGCGCACTACGTGGGCGGACCTGCTGTTCACTCGTGGCGACCATCTGGGGAAGAACACGCTTGGCTGAGGCGAAACGCGTTTTCCAGTAGGGGCGGCTGAGATGATCAATTCGTACGCTTTCTCCACGACGTGGTGCATGGATAAAGCGATCATGGCCCATATAAATCGCAACATGGTCAACATTGCGGCCATGTATCTTGAAAAAGATCAAATCGCCAGGTTTTAGATCCTTTTTTCCAACCTTCATGCCATCCATGCGAGCCAGCTCCTGAGAGGTACGAGGTAGCTCAAGATTCTGGACGTCACGGTATACATAATTCACGAGTCCGCTGCAGTCAAAACCATGCTTAGGTGTTGTGCCGCCCCAACGGTAGGGTGTCCCTAGTACATCGATTGCGCGGTTGACTACTTTGGTGCTTTCCTTGGCCGCAGCATGCTGAGCGGCAGCATGTGCTTGCACAATGGTTCCCGCCTTGGGCTTGGCAGGAGCATAAACATGTTGTGTACGTGCCTTGGGTTTATTGGCACGTGGTGCTGACTTGGCATGAGCCGGAGCGGCAGCGCGAGCACTAACGGCTTCTTTGGCCTGGACTGCCGTCACAGGCAGTACCAAACAGGCTGATAGCCAGGTAATGAGTAAAGAGCGCATTGTCGACAGACCTGATAATCAAAATCGCGCAACTTTATATCAGATCGATAGTTTTATTTCCGCTCCGCCGGTCGAGATATTTATCAAAAATCAGCGGTTCATGTCGCAAAAGGTTTCTATACCAGTTGGAATCACTGGCAGAATGACCAGTGAAGTCAAAAAATCTTGCTTATGAAGCAGACATTACCGCTCTGTGACTGAGGTTGTCATGAAGTACCAAAACGATACGCATAGCAAAGTGCTTGGATACCTGTTGTGGATTTTTGGCTTTCTAGGTGCTCATCGCTTTTATTACGGAAAGCCGGTTACCGGCACCATTTGGTTTTTTACGCTAGGCCTTCTAGGGGTTGGCTGGCTGATCGACCTGTTCCTGATCCCCAGCATGGATCGTGAGGCAGATATGCGGTTCCAGGGCGGTCGCGTCAATTACAGCATTGCGTGGATACTGTTGACATTTCTAGGCATTTTTGGCGTCCATCGGTTGTACATGGGTAAATGGATCACGGCCATTCTGTACTTCTTTACCGGTGGATTTTTCCTGTTGGGTGTGCTGTACGATTTCTGGACGCTGAACGATCAGGTCTCCATCGAGAATCGGCAGAAAGGAGGCGGTATTCTAGGGTAGGGATGAGCGAACCCGCTGTACACAGCGGGTTCGCTGGTTTCAGGCCTGATACGTTGTCTTGCCTGCAACCAGTGTATGGCGAACCCTTCCCGGCAGCTCTACGTCCATGAATGGCGTATTGCGCCCGCGTGAAAGCCAGGGCTTGCCTACGGTGGTACGCTCTTCGAGCGAGAAGAGGACGATATCGGCTGGGGTGCCTACTGATAACTGACCGGCAGGCAGATCCAATACAGAGGCAGGGCCACTTGTTAGCCTGTGAAGGGCAGTCGATAAATCCAGTAATCCTTCTTCTACAAGCTTCAGGGTCAGAGGTAACAACATTTCTGCACTGCTGATACCGGGCTCGGTGGCTGCGAAAGGCGCAAGCTTCGCATCTTCTTCATGCGGCTGGTGATGACTGGCAATGGCCTGTACTACGCCGCTTCGTACTGCTTCACGCAACGCCTGCCTGTCTCGCTCAGTGCGAAGAGGCGGCTGCACATGGTAAAAACTGGAAAACCCTTCAAGCCGTTCATCAGTAAGGAACAGTTGATACAACGCTACATCGGCGGTGACAGGGAGCCCTCGTGCCTGTGCTTCAGCAATCATCTCAATTCCACGGGCGCTGGTCAGCTGGCTAAAGTGTGCTCGTACGCCGCTTTGCTCAACCAGAAGAAGGTTTTGGGATAGGGCAACGGTTTCAGCTGTCTCTGGTATGCCAGCAAGACCTAGGAAGCTAGCGGTAGGGCCCTCATGAGCCAACCCGCCTTCTGCTAGATCAGCATCCTGAGATGTAAAGATAACCTTCAAATCAAAGGTCGCTGCGTACTCCAGTGCTCGCCGAAGCGTGCGCATGCCTGCCATGGGGGCCAGCCCATTGGTAAAGGCTACACAGCCTGCACTGTGCAATGTAACGAGTTCGGCAAGTTGCTCTCCGGCCAACCCTTTTGTCAGGGCACCAACAGGAAAGACACGCGCTTTACCTGCCGCTTGCGCACGATCCAGAATGAGTTCGGTGACCGCAGTAGTATCCAGTACGGGCTTGGTAGACGGCGGACAACACAGGCTGGTTGTACCACCTGCTGCCGCTGCCTGCGTTTCGCTTTCTATAGTGCCTTTTCGGGTATGGCCTGGTTCGCGGAGCGACACATTCAGATCAACAAGGCCGGGAGCTGCTATCAGTCCAGAGGCATCAATTACAGTTTCTGCCTTGAAACCAACAGGGGCTTCACCCAAGGCAATGATATTGCCTTGGGAAACGTGAATATCGGTTATTTGATCGAGGCGGGTGGCGGGATCTATTACTCGCGCCTTGATAATGCTCAGAGTCACTTAGATACTCTCCTGCTCAAGTTGACGCTGGGCCGTTTGCCCGCTCATTGCCATGGATAGAACAGCCATACGTACGGCAATGCCGTAGGTCACCTGATTGAGAATCACAGATTGACTCCCGTCAGCGACGGCCGACTCTATTTCCACTCCACGGTTGATCGGTCCGGGGTGCATGACAATTGCGTCTGGTTTAGCCTGAGCCAGGCGTTGTGTGGTCAGTCCGAACAGCTTGTAATACTCGCCTTCGCTGGGCAGTAGCCCACCCTGCATCCGTTCGCGTTGAAGACGCAGCATGATGACTACATCCACATCTTTCAGTCCGGCCGTCATGTCCGTAAACGTTTTTACGCCATAACTATCTTCAAGGCCGATGGGCAGGAGCGTGCGTGGTGCGACGACGCGAATGTCCTGGCATCCCAGAGTCCGTAGCGCCAGCATATTCGAGCGCGCCACGCGGGAGTGCAGGATGTCGCCAACAATCGCTACAGACAGTTTTTCGAAATCACCTTTGTGACGGCGAATGGTGAGCATATCGAGCATGCCTTGTGTGGGGTGTGCATGGCGGCCGTCACCGCCATTGATGATTGCTACCTGTGGACAAACATGCTCAGCAATAAAATGTGCAGCGCCGGAGTCGGCATGTCTGACTACGAACATGTCCGCCGCCATGGCTTCCAGGTTTCGTAAGGTATCGAACAGTGTTTCGCCTTTGCTGGTCGAGGAAGTCGAAACGTTCAGTGTGATGACATCGGCAGAAAGCCGCTTGGCCGCCAGCTCGAAAGTGGTTCGAGTCCGGGTTGAGTTTTCAAAGAAAACATTGCATACCGTTTTGCCGCGCAACAAGGGTACTTTCTTGACTGCGCGTGCGCCTACCTCAAGAAAGGAGTCTGCCGTATCAAGCAGTTCGGTCAGCAGAGGGCGAGGTAAGTCATCCAGGGAAAGAAAATGGCGCAACTGACCATTGGCATTCAGTTGCAAGGAACGCGTAGCGTTGGTCATGGCGGTAAGCCTTGAGTGTCAAATAGCAGAAGAAAGGGCTTTTCGTTCAAAGGCCAGGGGAGTAGGCCCTGTCAGCTTGATGCGCTCATCCGGACCCAAGGGAAGCGTTTGACCAACGATGTCGGGGCGAATAGGAAGTTCGCGCGCCTCCAGATCCAATAGGCAGACGAGGGTCACGCTGGCTGGGCGGCCATAATCGAACAATTCATTCAATGCCGCACGAATGGTGCGCCCGGTCATAAGCACATCGTCAACCAGAACAAGGTGCCTGCCTTCTATTTCAAAGGGGAGGGCAGAGGGTTGTACCTGTGGATGCAACCCATTCTGAGTAAAGTCATCCCGATAGAATGAAACATCCAGGGTGCCTAGAGGCCATTCATTTTGAAGAGCATCCAGTAGCGCTTGAGCAACCCAGACACCTCCGGTTCGGATTCCCACCAAGCAGGGTTCGCTAATACCCTTGCGCTCAAGGTGGCGAGTCAATTGATCCGCCATTTGCGGAATTAGATCGGTAGGATTCGGGGTGCTCATGCATTCTCCTGCGGAGGCTCGGGTTTGACCGTCTCGGCTTGGGCAGTAAGCCAGCCTTCAAGGAGCATGGCAGCGGCCAAGGCGTCGACAGGGCGCTCACGGTAACCATCACGCTGGCCTTGGGCAAGACGTACACCCTTGGCTTCGTATGTGGTCAGGCGCTCATCGTAGGTGTAAACAGGTAGATTGAATCGACCATTGAGGCGTCGTGCGAATTTCTCCGCACGTGTACTCATCTCGCTAGACGTACCGTCCATATTCAATGGAAGGCCCACTACCAGCGCATCGGGTTGCCATTCTTTAAGCAGGCTCTCAACCTTCGACCAGTCCGGCACACCATTTTGTGCTTTGAGAATGCATAGCTCTCGAGCTTGGCCTGTTACAGGCTGGCCCACCGCAACGCCTATCTGGCGCGTGCCGTAGTCAAATCCCAGTACCAGTTTAAATGAGGAAATCATTCAGGCATGACCCGATTGGCTGGTCAATAAGGATAGGTTGATACCTAGCTGGGCCGCTGCTGCTTTCAAACGAAGCTCACTGGGAACATTGAACAGAATGGATAGATCGGCCTCGCAGGTAAGCCAGGCATTTTCAGCCAGCTCGACTTCAAGCTGGCCTGCTTCCCACCCAGCGTAGCCCAAGGCAATCAGGTGCTGCTCGGGCCCGTGGCCATCGGCTATGGAAAACAAGATGTCCTGAGAGGTGGAAAGTGCCAGCTCACCCAGCTCCAGTGTTGCCTGGAATTGCGGGCCGGATGGATGAAGAACAAAGCCGCGCTCGACTTGCACTGGTCCGCCGTTATAAATGGCAGTGCTTCTCGAGGAAAGCGGCGGCGCTTCATCAGGGCGCAGCTGTTCCAGAACATCTTCCAGATTTAATGCGCTTGGCTTGTTGATGATAATGCCCATGGCACCATCCTCGCCGTGCTCAACCAGATAGATGAGCGTCTGGGCAAAGTTGGAGTCCGCCATGTGCGGCATAGCGATCAAAAGATGGTTTTTGAGGTATTGCGGAGTGCTAGCGTTCATGCTGCTAGTTTCTAGCTTCACGTAGGAAGCTTCAAGCCTAACTCAACAACATTATTGGCTGGCGAGTCGGTCTCCACGCTCAAAGCGCCATGTCCGTATGATTTCAAGCCTGTCGATATCGCTGAGGTCTCCGCTAAACGGGGCAAATGGCGCAGCCAGGCGCACAATGCGCAGGGCGGCCTGATCAAGCACGGTCTGTCCAGAGGACTCGAGGATTTGAACCTCGTAAAGCGAGCCGTCTCGGTTGATAGAGACCAGCAGACGAAGACTTCCGTAAAGTCGTTCTCGGCGGGCTTGTTCTGGATAGTTCAGGTTGCCGACGCGTTCGATCTTCTTGCGCCAGTCTTCCTTGTACCAGGCGCCTTTGTCCTTCATGGTAGAGGCTGCATTGATCCGGTAGATCTTTGGCCGCTTGGCATACTGCTGACGCTCTTGGGAAAGCTGGGCCTCAAGGCTGGCTATTTCGCTTGAGATCTGAGAATTATCAAAGTGAGGTGTTTCTCGGGCGACAGCTTCTGGCTCGGGTTTTTCTTTCCGAGTAGGTGCTTTGTCCTGACGTGCCGACTTGGTCGTGACGGCGGCCTTGGGGGTCTTGGGTTCAGTGGTTTGCCGAGGGGAAGTCGGCTTGACGGCAGGCTTTATCTCGCTGTCCTTGAATGGCACCTCTTCTGTAGTGCTGGGGGCCAGTGCCTTATCAAGCGTGCCGCTGCCCTGCTGATTTTCCTGGGCCAGAAAATCCGCTTTCTCCGGCGCCTTGTCGCTCTTGAATGAGGCGAGTGTAATCTCAAGGGACTTGCTGACTTCACTAGGTTCCGGCATGGAAAAGCCCAAACCCAAAATCAGAACGACATGAACCAGTGCCGCTATAAAGAGGGTAAAGCCAAGACGGTCTGCAGGGCGAACGGCAGAGGCGGCAGGCAGCGTATTTGGGATAGCGGCATTCATGATGAGTAGTTGAGATTACGCTATGAGAAAACTGCTAACCGGCAGGACGATCCTGTCTTGCCGGTTGATGACTATTTGAGGAAGTCTGAAGAGAGTTGGGACAAATGTCTATCGTCCAGGTCTCATCGCCACCTTCTTTTCGATGACATCCATCAGCCGCTCAGCGATGCGGGTATCGTAGGCGTTATCAATTTCCCGAATACAGGTAGGGCTGGTCACGTTGATTTCTGTCAGATGCTCGCCAATTACATCCAGTCCTACAAATAGTAGGCCACGCTTGCGAAGCTCAGGTCCTACCTTAGCCGCGATCTCTCTGTCCCTGTCAGACAAGGGCTGCGCGACACCCCGGCCACCCGCCGCCAGATTGCCTCGGGTTTCGCCTTGAGCCGGTATTCTGGCAAGGCAGTACTCCACGGGTTCGCCATCGATCATGAGTACACGCTTGTCGCCACTCTTGATAGCCGGTAGGTAGCGCTGCGCAATGATCTGTTGTGTTCCGTGCTGTGTCAGCGTTTCCAGTATGACCGACAGGTTTGGGTCGCCTTCGCGGTGTCTGAAGATGGACGAGCCACCCATTCCATCAAGCGGCTTGAGGATGACGTCCTGATGGGTTTGGGCAAATTCCCGAATCAAGTCGGCACGTCGACTGACCAGTGTAGGGGGTGTCAATTCTGGGAATAAAGTGGCAAAAAATTTCTCATTGCAGTCGCGAAGGCTGGAGGGCTTGTTAACAATCAACGATCCTTCCCGCTCTGCCTGTTCCAACATATAAGTAGCATAGACATACTCATTGTCGAAGGGTGGATCCTTGCGCATCAGAATGACGTCTAAGTCTGCAAGAGGAATGTCCAGCTCATCATGCAGGTCGTACCAGTGTTCAGAATTTTGATGTACCTTCAATAAACGGCAGCGCGCACGAGATTTGCCGTCAAGGTGGTACAGGTCCTGCATCTCCATGTAATGTAGTGTCCATCCACGCGCCTGAGCAGCCCACAACATGGCAAGGGAACTGTCTTTTTTGTAGGCAATATGGGCAATGGGATCCATAACTATCCCGATGCGTATGCTCATTGATCGATTCTCCAAAGCAAACGGTTTGACGGCTCTGATCGGCCGACACTGATGAGTGCTCAGAGTGGCGATAGCGCGCTTAGTTATCAAGAAAAACCGGTAGTCCGGTGGTTAATAGATAGACCCTGTAGACTGTGCTAAAAAGATTCGATTTCCAGCCGATAGCTTAAAAGGGCTGGAATGCATTGATAAAGGCGTCATAACTCGCCTATGTGGTGGTAAAGCAAACATGGAACAGTACTCCGAAGGTCTGAAGGTAATGGTAATCGATGATTCGAAAACGATTCGTCGAACCGCCGAGACGCTTCTCAAGAAAGTAGGCTGCGAAGTTATTACTGCCGTCGATGGATTCGATGCGCTCGCAAAAATTGCGGATAACCATCCCAACATCATTTTCGTTGATATCATGATGCCTCGTTTGGACGGTTATCAGACCTGTGCGCTTATCAAGAACAATAGCGCATTCAAATCGACGCCGGTCATCATGCTTTCTTCGCGTGACGGCCTCTTTGACAAGGCTAAGGGTCGGATCGTTGGGTCCGATCAATACCTGACCAAACCGTTCAGCAAAGAAGAGCTGATCGGCGCAATAAAAAACCATGTGCCTAATTTTACCCCAGTCGAGCATACGTCCTGAGGCGTCTGGTTCGTGGTACTGACCAAGTAGGATTCGAAAATGGCTAGAATTTTGATAGTCGATGATTCACCGACTGAAATGTACAAGCTGACCGCCATGCTGGAAAAGCACGGCCATCAGGTTCTCAAGGCTGAAAACGGTGCTGATGGCGTTGCCTTGGCTCGTCAGGAAAAGCCCGATGTCGTTCTGATGGACATCGTGATGCCCGGTCTGAACGGTTTTCAGGCAACCCGTCAGTTAACCAAGGACAGCGAAACCAGCCAGATCCCTGTCGTTATCGTGACGACCAAGGATCAGGAGACCGACAAGGTCTGGGGCAAGCGTCAAGGTGCGCGTGATTATCTGACGAAGCCGATTGATGAAGACACATTGTTGAAAACCTTGGCTGGTGTACTCCGCGCTTAAGGTCATTCAAGGCAGGATCTTCATATGAATGGAAGCCATACTCCTTATACCCTTTTCGCTCAGATCGATCAGCGATGCCGGGACTTGGCGGCGGGATTGCCTGCTCAGCAGGAGGTGGTGCGCTCATGGAGCGGGGTCGGGTTCCGTATGGGAGGCCGTCTGTTTGTTGCTCCAATGGGGGAGGTGAGCGAAATTCTCCATGAGCCTCGTTATACCCTTTTACCTGGCGTAAAAAGCTGGGTGAAGGGTGTAGCCAATGTTCGCGGACGCTTGCTTCCCTTGATGGATCTCAATGGATTTCTGGGCGGCGAGTCATCGTCTGTTCGTGCTCAGCGCCGTGTTCTGGTTGTTGATCACCAGGACATTTATGCTGGACTGATCGTCGATGAAGTGTTTGGTATGCAACATTTTTCAATCACTTCCTTCAGTGAAAAGTCCGCTGCGCCGATAGAAAAGCTAGAGGCTTTCATTCACGGGGTTTTTATCCGGGAATCGGAGTGGTTGGTTTTCAGTCCACACGCACTGGTTCAACACCAGCAGTTTTTAAACGTTGCCGCTTAGCGCACAACGTAACATCAGTATCGCCACGCTTCTCTGTATAAGACATGCAGGCGGACACATCCATGCTGAACGAGAGCCAGTCAAGCTGGCCATCTAATTGCATGGGCAATGGATTGTGGGGCCAAATGAATTGGCTTTATCACAAAGGAATATGCAATAAACCGGTCCAGGCGGGGGCCAGCAATGAAGAAAACGAGTACGGGGAAAACGAGTCCTTTGGTCGCCGGCCTTTTTGTCGCGCTGATCATTTCAATTGTTCTGCTTTTCGCAAACTTCGCGTATCTCAGTACGCAAGCCAACCACGATAAGCAATATCTTGAGCATGCGGGTGAGTTGCGTGTTCTCTCACAGCGTATTTCCACCAACGCGAGTGAGGCTGCAACAGGTAAGCCCGAGGCATTCAATCAGCTTAAGGCGGCTCGTAACGAGTTCGAAAGACGCTGGGATATCTTGCGTAACGGTAATGAGCTAGCAGGTTTGCCGCCTTCTTCATTGTCTGTTGCCCCACAAATGGAAGCGGTACAGGCTGAATGGGATCGTGTCCGGAAAAGTGCGGATGACATTACGGCCAGTGAGCAGACCGTACTATCATTGCATCAGCTTGCGACTACGCTTGCCCAGACGATTCCCCAGTTGCAGGTAGAGTACGATGAGATCGTTAACATCCTGCTGGAGCGTAAGGCACCCGCTGAACAAGTAGCGGTCGCGCAACGTCAGTCACTCCTGGCTGAGCGTATTCTGGGTTCGGTTAACAAGGTGCTGGCTGGCGATCAGTCTGCTGTTCAGGCCGCCGATAGTTTCGGTCGTGATGCCAGTATGTTTGGCCGTGTCTTGAACGCGATGCTTGAAGGCAACGCTTCGATGAACATCGCAAAAGTGACTGACCCCGAAGCTGTTAGCCGTTTGAATGAGGTTAACGAGCTGTTTGAATTCGTTTCCGGCAACGTGGACGAAATTCTCGGTACGTCTTCTGAACTGCTTGTCGTTCGTGAAGCAGCCAACCAGATTTTTGCCAGTTCACAGCAGCTTTTGACCAAAGCGTCGGATCTGGCGCAAGGTTATGGCAACGTAACGGCTGAGCGACGTATCAACGTCCTCGGTAACTACGTTCTGGGCCTTATCGCGTTGGTATCGATTATTTCAATCGGTCTTATCATTGTAAAAGAAGCACGTCAGCGTCTGGCTGAAACCAATGAAAAGAACCAGCGTAACCAGGCTGCGATTCTTCGCTTGCTTGACGAAATTGCAGACCTTGCCGACGGTGACCTGACCGTAGAGGCAACCGTTACCGAAGACTTTACAGGGGCGATTGCTGACTCGATCAACTACTCGATCGACCAGTTGCGTGACCTGGTTAAAACCATTAACCAGACAGCGGTTCAGGTATCGGCAGCTGCTCAGGAAACTCAGTCAACCGCTATTCATCTGGCGGAGGCTTCCGAGCACCAGGCGCAGGAAATCGCCGGGGCTTCTGCCGCAGTTAACGAAATGGCAGTTTCTATTGACCAGGTATCGGCCAACGCCTCCGAGTCGACTGCGGTAGCAGAGCGCTCTGTATCCATTGCAAACAAGGGCAACCAGGTCGTACATAATACGATCGTGGGCATGGATAACATCCGTGAGCAGATTCAGGACACCTCCAAGCGGATCAAGCGACTGGGTGAGTCCTCCCAAGAGATCGGTGACATCGTTAGCTTGATTAACGACATTGCCGACCAGACAAACATTCTGGCCCTTAATGCGGCCATCCAGGCTTCGATGGCCGGTGATGCGGGTCGCGGCTTCGCCGTGGTAGCCGATGAAGTTCAACGTCTTGCTGAGCGTTCCTCTGGCGCAACCAAGCAGATCGAAGCCCTTGTAAAAGCGATTCAGACTGATACCAACGAAGCTGTTATTTCCATGGAACAAACGACCTCCGAAGTAGTTCGTGGTGCCTCTCTGGCCCAGGACGCGGGTGTGGCGCTCGAGGAAATTGAAAAGGTTTCCAGAGCGTTGGCAGGTCTGATCCAGAACATTTCCAATGCTGCGCGTCAGCAGGCGTCGTCTGCAGGTCACATCTCGAACACCATGAACGTCATTCAGGAAATTACTTCGCAAACCTCTGCCGGTACTACCGCTACCGCTCGTAGCATTGGAGACCTGGCGAAGATGGCGAATGAAATGAGACGTTCGGTTTCGGGCTTCAAGCTGCCAGAAGATCAGTCTCCTAGCTAAGTGCATAGCTCGTACGGAGCGGCGAGAGGTATGGACGCTATCGCAACGAATGTCGAGCATCCCCAGGGCTGGAGTTTCCAGCCCTCAATGGAAATGCTGCCAAGCGAATTCATCGCTTGGCAGCATTTGCTTGAGAGTCGTGTTGGGATTGTTATCGATATCGCGAGGCGCCCATTTTTTCAGACCCATTTGACGAGCCGTATGCGAGCGCTGGGTATCAACGATTACGCAGACTACTATCGATATGTAACACGGGGAGTGACGGGCACAAGGGAATGGACTGATCTGCTGAATCACTTAACCACGCAGTTCACTCAGTTTTTTCGCCACCTTCCTTCCTTCGAGACGTTGGAGGCTTATTTGAGTCAGCGTATCCAATTGGACAGCGAGGCAACCTTGTCTTTGTGGAGTGTGGGTTGCTCCAGTGGAGAAGAAGCTTACTCAATGGCAATAACGGCCTCAGAGACCTTCCGCAAGGCGGGTTTATCCGAGCGCTACGGTGTCTTTGCTACAGACATTAGTTCACATGCCTTGAGCAACGCTCGTCTTGGAATATATGCCTCTGAGAAAGTTAAGCATTTAGATAGTTCGCTGCTTGATCGCTATTTTTCAAATCATGCAGATGGAACGTTTTCCATAGCTTCCGCTTTGAAAGCTCGCCTGTGTTGCGCGCGATTGAATGTGCTCGAGCTTGGTAGAACACCCATATCTGGCATGGATGTCATTTTCTGTCAAAACCTGCTCATTTATTTTCGTCGGTGGCTTCGTAAGGACATTCTCAATCAGCTTGTCAGCAAGCTGAACCCCGGCGGACTTTTAGTAATTGGCGTGGGAGAGGTCACTGGCTGGAGTCATCCAGACCTGATCCCGGTCGCTGATGAGCGTGTTTTGGCTTTTACCCGCAGGGTAGCTTAACGGTATGAATGGAGTGAATATGGCAGATCGGCACGATTATGTCGCTCTGGAGTGGGTGAAGGGTGAGATTGCCGAAACGCTGAAGCAAGCCCAGCATGCACTTGAAGCTTTCGTTGAGAATCCTCAGGACACTACCCGGATTCGCTTCTGCCTGACCTACATTCACCAGGTCCACGGCACCCTGCAGATGGTCGAGTTCTATGGCGCGGCGCTGCTTGCCGAAGAAATGGAGCGGCTGGCCGAGGTGCTTCAGAACGATCCGGTAGCAGCCCAGAGTGATGCGCTTGAAGTTCTGATGCGAGCCATCTTGCAACTTCCATCCTATCTGGATCGCATTCTCGGTGCCCGTCGCGACCTGCCGATGATGGTGCTGCCGCTTCTGAATGAACTGCGTGCAGTCAGAGGCGAGAAGCCTTTATCCGAGGTTAACTTCTTCTCGCCAGCTTCTCCGCCTCTTGTACCGCTTCTCGAGCCCGAAGAGCTGGCTCGCAGACAAGCAACCGATTGGCCGGTAGTCGTACGCAAACTCCGTCAGGTTTTACAGGTTGCACAAGTCAGCCTGTTCCGTAACCAAGGTGTTGCCAGTCACCTCAATTATCTGACGAAGGTGTTCGAGCGTCTTGAGCATTTATGCGCAGGCAGTCCGCTTGGCGAGTTGTGGCCGATGGCTTCTGCTCTGATTGAAGGACTCAGCGCTGGCGTCTTCGAGAACGATAGCCGCGTACGTGTATTTCTGCGTCGCATCGATAATGAGCTGAAGCGGCTGCTGGCAAGCGGAACAGCGGCACTCAATGTGCCAGCTTCTTATGATCTGACACGCGATCTGCTTTTCTATCTGGGCCAAGCTACAAGCGATACGCCCCGAATCAAGGAAATAAAGGCTCTCTACAAGCTCGAAGAAGCCCTGCAGATTTCAGGGCAGGGTTATACTGGAAACAATGGAAGCATTGGTCCGGATCGCGATGCGATGCGCTCCGTGGTGACAGCTCTATGCGAAGAGCTGGTGCGCATCAAGGACAGCCTTGATTTGTATGTACGTAGCGACCGTCAGCAGTCTAGCGAGCTGGGCGCACTGCTGCTTCCCTTGAAGCAAATTGCAGACACGTTGGCTGTCCTGGGCTTTGGCCAGCCGCGTCGCGTTATTCTGGATCAGATCGATCAGGTCTCGGCGCTGGCCGCTGGGGATGTGCCCAGTACCGATTCTGCGCTCATGGATATCGCAGGTGCGTTGCTTTATGTCGAGGCAACACTGGCGGGCATGATTGGCGTGACGGATCATGGCGATGATGAGGAGTCTCATCTTCCCACGACAGACGTTGCCCAGGTACATCAGCTTGTCATTAGAGAGGCGCGTAACGGTCTTGAGCAGACCAAAGATGCCATTATCGAATTCATAGCCTCTCAATGGAATCATGAGCATTTGTTGCCGATTCCCCAGTTGCTGACCCAGGTTCGAGGCGGCCTGGGCATGATTCCTCTGGAGCGTGCAGCAGGCCTGGTTGAGGCATGTAATCGCTATATTCAGCAAGAGCTCCTGGCTCGCCAGGTCGTTCCAGACTGGCAGAGCTTGGACACGCTGGCAGATGCTATTACCAGTGTCGAATATTACCTTGAACGTCTCGCTGACGACTCCAATGCACAGCAGGAGCTGATTCTTGATGTAGCAGAGGAGAGCATGGAAACCTTGGGCTATCCCTTGGTATCCAGTTCGACTGATGTGCCTCTGGTTATAGAGGAAATCGCTACAGAGCCGACGCCGGACGCAAGCGCTGACAGCGCTATGAGCGATGCTGATGCAGGGGTTGAAGAGCCTGCCCACGCTGAAGCGGTTGATTCGCTCGAAAGCAGCTCTCCTGAAGCCAGCACCGCTTCTGGTGTTGACGGCCAACAGCAGGACGCCACATCACTTGAGCCGATGGCGGAGGAGGCGCTTTCTCACGAGCCCTCGACAGAGCCAGAACTGCCTGCCGACGCAGCTACCGGTGCCTTGGAAGCCAGTGATGACGCGCAAGAGACCACTGCGTCTCTGGATGCAACGCAGCCGACTGAGGCTGAGGCGTTACCTGAGCACGTCGATACAGTAGCTGACGCCTCTCTCCCCAGTCATGGCGAAGAGACTGATATGGATCTGGGGGATGTCATGGCCTCCCCTGTGCAGGCTATCAATCCGCCTGCAAAAGAAGTTCCTCCCTCTATTCTTCCTCCTCCTGTTGAGGAGGAGCCTGTCGATGAAGATTTGAGAGAAGTCTTCATCGAAGAGGCAGAAGAAGTGCTCGAAACGCTTAACACGTATATTCCCCGCTGGTTGGCTAATGCCTCGGATCGTGAAGCGTTATCTGAGAGCCGTCGAGCCTTCCATACGCTGAAGGGTAGCGGGCGCATGGTGCGCGCCTTGATCATTGGCGAACTCTCATGGGCGGTTGAAAACCTTCTCAACCGTGTCATCGACCACAGTGTAGAAACCTCTGCTGATATTCAGCATGTAGTAAACGAGGTCCTACAGCTACTGCCGCAGCTGATTGATGAGTACGAGCTGAATGCTCAGCGTCAGCGTAACGATGTCGATTACCTTGCAGCGGCGGCTCATGCGCTGGCCCGCGGGCTTCCGATTCCAGACGCGTTTGAGTCTTCTGAACAGGTAGAGCCTGCCTCTGAGGTTGAGCCCGGTTCTCAGGATGAAAATGCTGATGTTGAGGCTCCGGTTACGTCTGTAGACCATGCTGAAGAGCCAGAGCCAGAGCCAGAGCCAGAGCCAGAGCCAGAGCCAGAGCCAGAGCCAGAGCCAGAGCCAGAGCCAGAGCCAGAGCCAGAGC
>NZ_BDAE01000019.1 GCF_002091675.1 Pseudomonas luteola NBRC 103146
TATCGACGTTCGTCCAGAGAAGGCCCTTCGGGGCCTTTTCTGCTTTGTCTATTATTGACACCCCTCTGGCGTCTCTATAGAATTGCGCCTCCTTTTATCGGGCATATTCTGCCTGAGGGGAAAGCTTGGAGTCTGAGGTCAAATGCAAAACCAACAAATCCGTATTCGGTTGAAGGCTTTTGATCATCGCCTGATTGATCAGTCCACCCAGGAAATCGTGGAAACCGCGAAACGTACTGGTGCTCAGGTGCGTGGTCCGATTCCTCTGCCTACCCGCAAGGAACGTTACACAGTGCTGATTTCTCCGCACGTCAACAAGGATGCACGTGACCAGTACGAGATTCGTACTCACAAGCGTGTGCTGGATATCGTCCAGCCAACGGATAAAACCGTTGATGCGCTGATGAAGCTCGACCTTGCTGCTGGTGTAGAAGTACAAATCAGCCTCGGCTAAAACCTTGGGGTTTTAGTCGTGTAACGCTCTGAAATGGGCGGCCATAGCGGGTGAAAGCCCCGTACACTCAAGAGGTTTATACAATGACTATTGGTGTAGTCGGTCGTAAGTGCGGCATGACCCGCGTTTTCACCGAGGAAGGTGTTTCCGTTCCGGTTACAGTCATCGAGATTGAGCCGAACCGTGTAACACAGATGAAAGTAGAAGAGACTGATGGCTATCGTGCTGTTCAAGTGACAGTGGGTGAGCGTCGTGCTTCTCGTGTTAGCAAGGCTCAGGCAGGTCACTTTGCCAAAGCGAGCGTTGCTGCTGGTCGTAGCGTTCTGGAGTTTCGTCTTGAAGAAGGCGAGTACAACGCTGGTGATCAGATCACGGTTGATATTTTCCAAGCTGGACAGCTGGTCGATGTGACTGGTCAGTCCAAAGGTAAAGGCTATGCCGGTACCATTAAGCGTTGGAACTTCCGTGGCCAAGATAATACTCACGGTAACTCCGTTTCTCACCGCGCACCTGGCTCTATCGGCCAGTGCCAGACTCCTGGTCGAGTGTTCAAGGGCAAGAAGATGTCCGGTCACCTGGGTGCTGAGCGTGTAACTGTGCAGTCCCTTGAAATTGTCCGTGTTGATGCTGAGCGCAACCTGCTTCTGGTCAAGGGTGCCATTCCTGGCGCGCCTGGCGGTGATGTGGTTGTTCGTCCTGCAGCCAAGGCTCGCGGTTAAGAGGGGAACGGAACATGCAACTAAATGTAAATGGCTCGCAGGCTATTGAAGTCTCTGAGCGCGCCTTTGGTGGCGAATTCAACGAGACGCTGGTCCATCAGGCAGTAGTCGCCTACATGGCTGGCGGTCGTCAGGGTACTCGCGCTCAAAAGACTCGCTCCGAAGTATCTGGCGGCGGCAAAAAGCCCTGGCGTCAAAAGGGTAGCGGTCGTGCCCGTGCAGGTACTATTCGTAGCCCTATCTGGCGTGGCGGTGGTACCACTTTTGCTGCTAAGCCGCAGAACCATGAGCAGAAGCTCAACAAGAAGATGTATCGCGCTGCGCTGCGCTCTATTCTGGCGGAGCTGGTACGTCTGGATCGTCTGGTCGTAGTGGACGAGTTTTCTATCGATGCCCCTAAGACTAAAGGGTTGGTAAACAAGCTTGACGGCCTTGGCCTGAAAGATGTCCTGATTGTGACTGATAACGTCGATCAGAACCTTTACTTGGCTGCCCGCAACCTGCCTTTCGTTGACGTTCGTGATGTACAGGGTTCTGACCCTGTTAGCCTGATCGCTTACGACAAGGTTTTGGTCACAGTGTCTGCCGTGAAGAAATTCGAGGAGCTGCTGGGATGAACCAGGAACGTGTATTCAAGGTACTGCTTGGTCCGCACATCTCCGAGAAGGCAACTGTGCTAGCGGAAAACCAAAAGCAGTTTATTTTTAAGGTTGCTACTGATGCAACCAAGCTGGAAATCAAGAAGGCGGTCGAGCAGTTGTTCGACGTTAAAGTGCGCAGTGTTAGCACCCTGAATGTAAAGGGTAAGACTAAGCGTACCGCACGTGGTCTGGGCAAGCGTAACGATTGGAAGAAGGCATATATTGCTCTCCAGCCGGGCCAAGACCTCGATTTCTCCAGCAATGCTGAGTAAGTAAGGGGGCATCATGGCAATCGTAAAATGCAAGCCGACCTCCGCTGGCCGCCGTTTCGTGGTCAAGGTTGTCAATGCTGATCTGCACAAGGGCGCCCCGTATGCTCCTCTTCTGGAGAAGCAGGGTAAGTCCGGTGGCCGTAATAACAACGGTCGTATCACCACTCGTCACAAGGGTGGTGGTCATAAGCAGCACTATCGTCTGGTTGATTTCCGTCGCGATAAGGATGGTATCCCGGCTGTTGTTGAGCGCGTTGAGTACGATCCAAACCGTACTGCTCACATCGCGCTGCTGAAGTATGCTGATGGCGAACGTCGTTACATCATCGCTCCGAAAGGTGTGACAGCAGGTGATCAGCTGATCTCTGGTGCTGGTGCTCCAATCAAAGCAGGTAACAGCTTGCCTCTGCGCAATATCCCGGTAGGTAGTACTGTTCACGGTATTGAGCTCAAGCCAGGCAAAGGCGCACAGATCGCCCGCTCAGCTGGTGCTTCCGCCCAGCTAGTTGCCCGTGAAGGCGCTTATGTAACGCTGCGTCTACGCTCCGGCGAGATGCGCAAGGTTCTAAGTGAATGTCGCGCAACGTTGGGTGAAGTATCCAATACCGAGCACAGTCTGCGTTCCCTGGGTAAAGCAGGTGCTAAGCGCTGGCGTGGTATTCGTCCAACCGTCCGCGGTGTGGCGATGAACCCTGTTGATCACCCGCATGGTGGTGGTGAGGGTCGTACCTCCGGTGGCCGTCATCCGGTGTCTCCATGGGGCTTCCCGACCAAGGGCGCGAAGACCCGTGCGAACAAGCGCACTGACAAGATGATCGTCCGTCGCCGCAAGTAACGAATTGAGGATACGACTGTGCCACGTTCTCTTAAGAAAGGTCCTTTTATCGATCTTCACCTACTGAAGAAGATCGAAGTTGCGGTAGAGAAGAACGATCGTAAGCCAATTAAGACTTGGTCGCGTCGTTCGATGATTCTTCCGCAGATGGTCGGCCTGACCATCGCTGTACACAACGGCCGTCAGCATGTCCCGGTGCTAGTCAACGAAGACATGGTTGGTCATAAACTCGGCGAGTTCGCTGCTACCCGCACTTATCGCGGTCATGCGGCTGACAAGAAAGCCAAGCGTTAAGGGGTAAGGAAAGATGGAAGTAGCCGCTAAGCTGTCGGGCGCTCGAATCTCCGCCCAGAAAGCCCGCTTGGTCGCCGACCAGATTCGCGGGAAGAAGGTGGGCGAGGCGCTCAACCTCCTGGCTTTCAGCAGTAAGAAAGCTGCCGAGATCATGAAAAAAGTGTTGGAGTCGGCTGTTGCCAATGCCGAGCACAACGAAGGCGCAGACGTGGATGACCTAAAAGTCTCCACGGTTTTCGTCAACGAAGGGCGTTCGCTGAAGCGCATCATGCCGCGCGCCAAAGGTCGTGCTGATCGCATCGTGAAGCGGTCTTGCCATATCACGGTCAAGGTTGCGGACAAGTAACGGAGTCGATCAGATGGGTCAGAAAGTACATCCCAATGGCATTCGCCTGGGCATCGTCAAGGAGCATACTTCCGTTTGGTATGCAGATAAACGCACTTACGCTGATTATCTGCTCTCCGACCTGAAGGTTCGTGAGTACCTCCAAGACAAACTAAAAAGCGCGTCCGTAAGCCGTATCGATATTCATCGTCCGGCGCAAACTGCACGCATTACCATCCACACTGCTCGTCCCGGTATCGTTATCGGCAAGAAGGGTGAGGATGTAGAAAAGCTGCGTCAGGACCTGACCAAGCAAATGGGTGTGCCTGTGCACATCAACATCGAAGAGATCCGTAAGCCGGAACTCGACGGTGCGCTGGTTGCGCAAAGCGTGGCTCAGCAGCTCGAGCGTCGCGTTATGTTCCGTCGTGCAATGAAGCGCGCGGTGCAGAGTGCGATGCGTCTAGGTGCCAAAGGCATCAAGATTCAGGTGAGTGGTCGTCTTGGCGGGGCAGAAATTGCTCGTACCGAGTGGTATCGCGAAGGTCGTGTGCCGCTGCACACACTGCGTGCCGATATTGACTACGCAACTGCGGAAGCGCACACCACTTATGGTGTGATCGGTGTGAAGGTTTGGATCTTCAAGGGCGAGGTCATTGGTGGCCGCCAGGAAGAGCTTAAGCCTGTAGCTCCTGCTCCGCGTAAAAAAGCTGCTAAGTAAGGAGTACGCATCATGCTGCAACCTAAGCGTACAAAATTCCGCAAGCAGATGACTGGTCACAACCGTGGCTTGGCTCATCGCGGTAGTAAAGTAAGCTTTGGCGAATATGCGCTGAAAGCTGTTGGCCGTGGCCGTCTTACTGCTCGCCAGATCGAAGCAGCTCGTCGTGCCTTGACTCGTCACGTTAAGCGTGGCGGTAAAATCTGGATCCGTGTGTTCCCGGACAAGCCTGTTACCAAGAAGCCCCTTGAAGTGCGTATGGGTAAAGGTAAGGGTAGTGTTGAGTACTGGGTAGCCCAGATCCAGCCGGGCAAGGTCCTCTACGAGATCGAGGGTGTTTCTGAGGTTCTGGCTCGTGAAGCTTTTGCGCTCGCGGCTGCCAAGCTTCCCGTTGAAACCTCCTTTGTTAAGCGGACGGTGATGTAATGAAAGCGCAAGAATTACGTGAGAAATCCGTCGAGGAGCTGAACGAGCAGCTCCTTAGCCTGCTGCGTGACCAGTTTAATCTGCGTATGCAGAAGGCAACTGGCCAATTGGGGCAGTCTCACATGCTCTCGCAAGTGAAGCGCGACATTGCTCGTGTCAAGACTGTGCTGAACCAGCAAGCAGGTAAGTGATCATGGCTGAAGCTGAAAAGACCGTCCGTACACTGACCGGCCGAGTGGTCAGTGATAAAATGGACAAAACCATCACTGTATTGATCGAGCGTCGCGTTAAGCACCCGATCTACGGTAAATACGTCAAGCGTTCCACTAAGCTGCACGCCCACGACGAAAACAATCAGTGCCGCGCTGGTGACCTGGTCACCATTCGTGAAACCCGCCCTCTGGCAAAGACCAAGGCGTGGACGCTGGTTGATGTCGTTGAGCGCGCCGTACAAGTGTAAGGGTGAAGAGCCATGATTCAGACTCAATCCATGCTCGATGTGGCCGATAACAGCGGCGCTCGTCGTGTTATGTGCATCAAGGTGCTGGGTGGTTCGCATCGCCGCTACGCAGGTATTGGCGACATCATCAAGGTCACCGTAAAAGAAGCCATTCCTCGTGGAAAGGTGAAGAAGGGCCAGGTGATGACGGCTGTTGTGGTACGTACTAAGCACGGTGTGCGTCGTACTGACGGCTCCATCATTCGCTTCGACGGTAACGCGGCTGTTCTGTTGAACAACAAGCAGGAGCCTATCGGTACCCGTATCTTTGGGCCGGTGACGCGTGAACTTCGCTCTGAGAAGTTCATGAAGATCGTCTCCCTTGCCCCCGAAGTGCTGTAAGGAGTAGCCGTCATGCAAAAGATTCGTCGTGACGATGAAGTAATCGTCATCGCAGGCAAGGACAAGGGCAAGCGCGGTAAGGTGCTCAAGGTTCTAGCTGATGACCGTTTGGTTGTTGGTGGTGTTAACCTTGTCAAGCGTCACACCAAGCCTAACCCCATGCTGGGCGCGCAAGGTGGCATTGTTGAGAAGGAAGCTCCTCTGCATGTCTCCAACGTTGCTATCTTCAACCCTGAAACTAACAAGGCTGACCGCGTAGGTTTCAAGGTAGAGGACGGTAAAAAAATTCGTATCTTTAAGTCGAACCAGAAAGCGGTTCAGGCTTAAGGTTGCTAGGTAGATCACCATGGCACGATTGAAAGAAGTTTATCGGAAGGACATCGCGCCCAAGCTGAAAGAACAGCTTCAGCTGGCTAACGTGATGGAAGTTCCGCGTATCACTAAAATCACTCTGAATATGGGTGTTGGTGAGGCGGTAGGCGATAAGAAGATTATCGACAATGCGCTGGCTGACCTTGAGAAAATTGCTGGTCAGAAGCCGGTTGTAACTTATGCGCGTAAGTCGATCGCTGGTTTTAAGATCCGTGATGGTTGGCCGATTGGCGTCAAGGTAACTCTGCGTAGCGATCGCATGTACGAGTTCCTGGATCGTCTGCTGGCTATCTCTTTGCCGCGCGTTCGTGACTTCCGTGGTCTGAATGCCAAGTCCTTTGATGGTCGCGGTAACTACAGCATGGGTGTTAAAGAGCAAATCATCTTCCCGGAAATCGATTACGATAAAATCGATGCGCTCCGCGGTATGGATATTACTCTGACTACAACTGCTCGTACGGATGAGGAAGGTCGTGCACTGCTTCGTGCATTTAACTTCCCGTTCCGTAACTGATAGGAGCTACGTATGGCTAAGCAAAGCATGAAGAACCGTGAGCTGAAGCGTCAGCAAACGGTTGCTAAGTTTGCAGCTAAGCGCGCTGAGTTAAAGGCAGCTATTGCCAATCCCAACACTTCTCCGGAAGATCGTTGGGCTGCACAGGTTGCACTTCAAAAGCAGCCTCGCGACGCTAGCGCCAGTCGTCTGCGTAATCGCTGCCGTTTGACTGGTCGTCCGCACGGTGTATACCGTAAGTTCGGTCTGTCGCGTATTATGTTGCGCGAAGCTGCAATGCGTGGTGATGTTCCTGGTCTGGTTAAAGCCAGCTGGTAATTTCATAGCAATTTGCAGTAAGTATGCGAATCAAGCCCCTTTTGGGGCTTGATTCGTTTTTGTATGCCTACTAGAATATCCGGCTCGCCCGAGTCGGCATGTTTTCGGCTGGGCAGTTTCAGAGCTATAGGCTCATTTATGCATTTAGGAGCTACAAGCCCATGAGTATGCAGGACCCGTTAGCAGATATGCTAACTCGTATCCGTAATGCCCAGATGGCTGAAAAGTCCGTCGTAAGCATGCCTTCCTCCAAGCTGAAGGTGGCGGTAGCTAAAGTCCTTAAGGACGAAGGTTACATCGCGGGTTTTCAGGTCAGCACGGAAGTTAAGCCGCTGCTGTCCATCGAGCTGAAGTACTTCGAAGGTAAGCCTGTAATCGAAGAGCTTAAGCGTTCTAGCCGTCCTGGCCTTCGCCAGTACAAATCTGTTGACCAGTTGCCGAAAGTGCGCGGCGGTTTGGGTGTATCGATCGTGTCCACCAACAAGGGTGTGATGACTGATCGTGCAGCCCGTGCTGCTGGTGTTGGCGGCGAAGTGCTCTGCACTGTTTTCTAAGGGGAAGAAGCATGTCTCGCGTTGCTAAAAACCCCGTTAAGCTTCCTGCCGGTGTTGAAATTAACCTGGCTGGTCAACAGCTTTCTATTAAGGGTTCCAAAGGCTCTCTTGAGCTTAAGGTTCATCCTTCTGTTGAAGTCTCTCAAGAGTCCGGTGAGCTTCGTTTCGCCGCTCGTAATGGTGATCAGCAGACTCGTGCCATGGCTGGTACTACCCGTGCGCTGGTCAACAATATGGTCATTGGCGTGAGCCAAGGCTTTGAGCGCAAGCTTCAGCTGGTTGGTGTTGGTTATAAAGCTCAGGCCAAGGGCCAGGTTCTTTCGCTTTCCCTGGGTTTCTCTCATCCGGTCGACTATGAATTGCCGCAAGGCATTACTGCTGAGACCCCGAGCCAGACTGATATCCTGATTAAGGGTATTGATAAGCAGCTCGTTGGACAGGTGGCAGCAGAGATTCGTGATTTCCGTCCGCCAGAGCCCTATAAGGGCAAAGGTGTACGTTATTCCGATGAAGTCGTTCGCCGTAAAGAAGCCAAGAAAAAGTAGGGCATAGCAAATGAGCGTAAAGAAAGAAACTCGACTGCGTCGCGCTCGCAAGGCACGCCTGAGAATGCGCGAGCTGGAAACTGTACGCCTGTGCGTCTACCGTTCCTCTCAGCACATCTATGCCCAGGTCATCGCGGCCGACGGCAGCAAGGTTCTGGCCAGTGCGTCTACGCTGGACAAAGACCTGCGCGAAGGCGCAACCAGCAACATCGAAGCGGCGCAAAAGGTCGGCAAGCTGGTAGCAGAGCGTGCCAAAGCGGCTGGCGTTACTCAAGTAGCGTTTGATCGTTCTGGCTTCAAGTATCATGGTCGCGTTAAGGCGCTGGCCGATGCCGCTCGTGAAGGCGGGCTGGAGTTCTAAGTCATGGCAAACAACGATCAAAAGCGCGACGAAGGTTACATCGAGAAGCTCGTTCAAGTTAACCGTGTTGCTAAAACCGTTAAAGGTGGCCGTATCTTCGCTTTCACTGCACTAACCGTGGTGGGTGATGGTAAGGGTCGTGTTGGTTTTGGCCGTGGTAAGGCGCGCGAAGTTCCTGCAGCTATTCAAAAGGCTATGGAAGCTGCGCGCCGTAACATGATTCAGGTTGATCTGAACGGCAACACACTTCAATACCCAGTGAAGTCTGCTCATGGCGCATCCAAAGTTTTCATGCAGCCTGCTTCTGAAGGTACGGGTATCATTGCCGGCGGTGCCATGCGTGCCGTTCTAGAGGTGGCTGGCGTTCAGAACGTTCTGGCTAAGTGCTATGGCTCCACTAATCCAGTAAACGTTGTCTATGCAACGTTTGAGGGTTTGAAGCACATGCAGTCGCCTGAGTCGGTCGCGGCCAAGCGTGGCAAGAGCGTCGAGGAGATTCTCTGATCATGGCTACTTCAACTGTTAAAGTTACGCTGATCAAAAGCGTGAATGGCCGTTTGGCTAATCACAAAGCCTGCGTCAAGGGTCTCGGCCTGCGTCGCATCGGTCATACCGTTGAAGTTCTGGATACTCCAGAAAACCGCGGCATGATTAATAAGGCTTACTATTTACTGCGTGTGGAGGGTTAAGTTATGAAACTTAACGATCTACGTTCCGCTCCTGGTGCACGTCGTGAAAAGCTGCGTCCAGGTCGTGGTATCGGTAGCGGTCTTGGTAAGACTGGCGGCCGTGGCCACAAGGGTGCTACTTCCCGTTCCGGCGGTAAGGTTGCTCCTGGTTTCGAGGGTGGTCAACAGCCCCTTCACCGTCGTCTGCCGAAGTTTGGTTTCGTATCGCTGAAAGCCCTTGATCGCGCTGAGGTTCGTACTTCAGAGCTGGCAAAGGTAGAAGGCGGCGTGATCACTTTGCAAGCGCTGAAAGATGCCAATGTTATCAATCGTAGCGTTGTGCGCGTTAAGGTCGTTCTCTCTGGCGAAATCGGTCACGCTATTACCTTGAAGGGCATTCCTGCCACTAAGGGCGCTCGCGCGGCTATCGAAGCAGCTGGCGGTAAGATCGAGGAATAAATGGCTAAGCAAGGTTCTCTCTCTGCGCTCAACAATGGCGGTTTGTCGGAACTGTGGGCGCGCTTGCGCTTCCTGTTTCTGGCAATCATCGTTTATCGAATTGGTGCGCATATTCCAGTTCCAGGTATAAATCCTGATCAATTGGCTGCACTGTTTCGGCAGAACGAGGGGACCATTCTTAGCCTGTTCAACATGTTCTCTGGCGGTGCGCTGGAGCGGATGAGTATATTTGCACTTGGGATCATGCCGTATATCTCGGCGTCGATCATCATGCAGCTTCTCACTGCTATCAGCCCACAGCTAGAGCAGTTGAAAAAAGAAGGCGAGTCTGGTCGCCGCAAGATCAGTCAGTACACTCGTTACGGTACGCTCGTGCTTGCGCTGGTTCAGGCTACGGGTATGTCTGTAGGACTGGCGAGTCAAGGTGTAGCCTTTTCAGCAGGGTTCAGCTTCTATTTTGTTGCTGTAACCACGTTTGTTGCAGGCGCACTTTTTATGATGTGGCTGGGTGAGCAGATAACCGAGCGAGGTGTTGGTAATGGAATTTCCATGCTGATCTTCTCGGGTATCGTTGCTGGCTTACCGCGAGCGATTGGTCAATCCTTCGAGTCTGCTCGTCAAGGCGATATTAATATCTTCGCTCTGATAGCGGTGGGCCTTGTTGCTGTTGCTATCATTGCGTTCGTGGTCTTCATCGAGCGCGGCCAGCGTCGTATCGCTGTTCATTATGCTAAGCGCCAGCAAGGCCGCAAGGTGTTTGCAGCGCAAAATAGTCATTTGCCACTGAAAGTAAATATGGCGGGTGTCATACCTGCTATCTTTGCAAGTAGCATTTTGCTATTCCCGGCCTCGCTAGGCTCGTGGTTCGGTCAGTCTCAAGGGCTCGGTTGGCTTCAGGATGTGGCTCAGGCCATTGCTCCAGGACAGCCGCTTAATATCTTGCTGTTTAGTGCAGGGATCATATTCTTCTGCTTCTTCTATACAGCCTTGATGTTTAACCCCAAAGACGTTGCCGAGAACCTAAAGAAGTCTGGTGCGTTTATTCCAGGAATCCGTCCTGGTGAGCAGTCTGCACGCTATATAGATGGTGTGTTGACGCGTTTGACCATGTTCGGCGCCCTGTATATGACGGCGGTCTGCTTGTTGCCCCAGTTTCTGGTGGTTGCAGCCAACGTGCCGTTTTACCTCGGCGGGACTTCGCTGCTGATCGTAGTTGTGGTGGTCATGGACTTTATGTCCCAGGTCCAATCGCATCTTGTATCCCACCAGTATGAGTCTCTGATGAAGAAAGCCAACCTGAAGGGCTACGGCGGCGGAATGCTCCGCTGATCAGTACCCGTAAGGTTAAGGAGTTGGTGATGAAAGTTCGTGCATCGGTCAAGAAGCTGTGCCGTAACTGCAAAATCATCCGTCGCGACGGCGTCGTTCGGGTGATCTGCAGCGCGGAGCCGCGTCACAAGCAGCGCCAAGGCTGAGTGTGAATACACGCGTATAACCCGACAGCTAGTGTGCTGTCGGGTTGATCATTTTTTATTACAGCGTTAATATCTCGCGCCCTTTTCTTGGCTTCCAGGGCGTGGGTTGCTGTCACATGGAGTTTTTCTAGAATGGCCCGTATTGCAGGCGTTAACATTCCGGATAACAAGCATACTGTTATCTCGCTGACCTATATCTATGGTATTGGTCGCACTACTGCTCAGAATATCTGTGCGGCCACAGGCATCAGCCCGTCCGCCAAAATCAAGGATCTGAGCGACGAGCAGATCGATCAGCTGCGTAATGAAGTCGCTAAGCTCGTCACTGAAGGTGACCTGCGTCGCGAACTCAACATGAACATCAAGCGCTTGATGGACCTGGGTTGCTACCGTGGCCTTCGCCATCGTCGCGGTCTGCCGGTTCGTGGTCAGCGTACCAAGACCAACGCGCGTACCCGTAAGGGCCCGCGTAAGCCGATCCGCAAGTAATCGCATCCGCGAATCGACAGGAATTTAGTCATGGCAAAACCTGCTGCTCGTCCTCGTAAGAAAGTCAAAAAGACAGTGGTTGATGGCATCGCCCACATCCATGCGTCTTTCAATAACACCATCGTAACCATTACTGATCGTCAAGGTAATGCGTTGTCCTGGGCTACTTCTGGTGGTTCCGGTTTCCGTGGCTCCCGTAAGAGCACTCCGTTCGCTGCCCAGGTTGCAGCTGAGCGTGCCGGACAGGCAGCTCTTGAGTACGGTCTCAAGAACCTTGACGTAAACGTCAAAGGCCCAGGCCCGGGCCGTGAGTCTGCAGTGCGTGCATTGAACGCCTGTGGTTACAAGATCGCCAGCATTACCGACGTGACGCCCATCCCGCATAATGGATGCCGTCCGCCGAAGAAGCGTCGCGTGTAATAGGAGACAGTAAGAAATGGCTCGTTACATTGGTCCCAAGTGCAAACTGTCCCGCCGTGAAGGCACCGATCTCTTCCTGAAGAGCGGTGTGCGCGCGATTGAATCCAAGTGCAATATTGAAACTGCTCCTGGAGCTCACGGTCAGCGTCGTGGTCGTCTATCCGACTATGGTCTGCAGTTACGTGAGAAGCAAAAAGTTCGTCGTATCTACGGCGTCCTGGAGCGTCAGTTTGCTGGTTATTACAAAGAAGCTGCTCGTCGCAAAGGTGCAACAGGCGAAAACCTGCTGCAGCTGCTAGAAACTCGTTTGGATAACGTTGTTTACCGTATGGGTTTCGGTGCTACTCGTGCAGAGTCTCGCCAGCTGGTTTCTCACAAGTCCATTACTGTTAATGGTCAGACTGTAAACATCCCGTCCTACCAAGTTAAGCCTGGTGATGTGGTAGCAGTACGCGAGAAGGCAAAGAATCAACTGCGTATCGCCCAAGCTCTCGAGCTTTGCGCCCAGCGCGGTCGTGTTGAGTGGGTAGAAGTCGACTCCGAGAAGAAGTCTGGTACGTTCAAGAGCGTTCCGGCTCGTGGCGACCTTTCCGCCGACATCAACGAAAACCTGATTGTCGAGCTCTACTCCAAGTAAGGGCTAGAAAATAGGTGCATCCATGCAGAGTTCGGTAAATGAGTTCCTGACCCCCCGGCACATTGATGTGCAGGCGGTCAGTCCAACCCGCGCCAAAATCACGCTCGAGCCTCTCGAGCGCGGTTTTGGTCATACCTTGGGCAACGCGCTTCGTCGCATCTTGTTGTCCTCCATGCCTGGCTGCGCGGTGGTCGAAGCCGAAATTGATGGCGTACTACACGAGTACAGCGCAATCGAAGGCGTGCAGGAAGACGTTATTGAAATCCTGCTTAACCTTAAAGGTCTGGCTATCAAGCTTCATGGTCGTGACGAGGTGACTCTGACCCTTTCCAAGAAAGGTCAAGGTCCCGTTCTGGCTTCCGATATTCAGCTTGAGCATGACGTTGAAATCGTCAACGGCGATCATGTCATTGCTCATCTGGCTGATAACGGTTCGCTGAACATGCGGCTTAAGATTGCTCGTGGCCGTGGCTATGAGCCGGCTGATGCTCGCCAGAGTGAAGAAGACGAGACGCGTGCCATTGGTCGCCTGCAGCTCGATTCCTCTTTTAGCCCGGTTCGCCGTGTGGCCTATGTGGTCGAAAACGCTCGTGTTGAGCAGCGTACTAACCTGGATAAGCTGGTTCTTGATCTTGAGACCAATGGTACTCTAGATCCTGAGGAAGCTATCCGTCGTGCTGCAACCATCTTGCAACAGCAATTGGCTGCTTTCGTTGATCTCAAAGGTGACAGTGAGCCTGTTGTCGTTGAGCAGGAAGACGAAATTGATCCGATTCTGCTGCGTCCGGTTGATGACCTTGAACTGACCGTCCGTTCGGCTAACTGCTTGAAAGCTGAGAATATCTACTATATCGGTGATCTGATTCAGCGTACCGAAGTAGAGCTGCTCAAGACGCCTAACCTAGGTAAGAAGTCGCTTACCGAGATTAAGGATGTCCTAGCTTCACGTGGTTTGTCGCTTGGCATGCGCCTGGACAACTGGCCCCCGGCAAGTCTTAAGAAGGACGATAAGGCTACAGCCTGATCGTTATTAGTCACCGAACGTTAGTTTGGTAAGGAATTTAACCATGCGTCATCGTAAAAGTGGTCGTCACCTGAACCGCACGAGCGCACACCGCAAGGCTATGTTCCAGAACATGGCTGTGTCGCTGTTCGAGCATGAACTGATCAAAACTACTCTTCCGAAAGCCAAGGAACTGCGTCGCGTTGCCGAGCCGCTGATCACTCTGGCCAAAGAAGATAGCGTTGCCAACCGTCGTCTGGCTTTCGACCGTACTCGTTCGAAAGCTGCTGTCGGCAAGCTGTTTAACGATCTGGGCAAGCGTTATGCAAATCGTCCAGGTGGTTACCTGCGTATTCTCAAGTGCGGCTTCCGTGCTGGTGATAACGCTCCTATGGCCTATGTTGAGCTGGTTGACCGTCCTATTGGCGGCACAGTTGAGGCTGACTCTGCTGAATAAACAGTGAGTGTTATCAAAAGCCGGGCCTAGTGTCCGGCTTTTTTATGCTTAAAGTAGTTGGGTTTTCTATCACAAGGCTAGATCTAATAAATTAGATCTACCGTCCCGCTTTTAACATACTTCTCTGCAAGACGCGCTGAAGCGCAATTCCAAGGGAGAAGTTTTTCATGAGCCAGAACAATACGCTCACTACTGCTAGCGGCATTCCAGTTGCCGACAATCAAAACTCTCGCTCTGCCGGTGAGCGTGGCCCGTTGCTGTTAGATGATTTTCATCTTGTTGAAAAGCTGGCTCACTTCAACCGTGAAGTGATTCCTGAGCGTCGTGTACATGCAAAAGGTTCTGGGGCTTACGGTACTTTTACCGTTACTCAAAATATTACCCATCTATCCTCTGCTCGGCTTTTTGAAAGCGTAGGTAAGCAGACGCCGGTATTCTTGCGCTTTTCTACTGTTGGCGGTGAGCGTGGCTCGGCAGATACCGAACGTGATCCTCGTGGTTTTGCCTTGAAGTTTTACACGGAAGAGGGCAACTGGGATATCGTTGGTAACAACACGCCTGTTTTCTTCCTGCGTGATCCACTGAAGTTTCCCGATTTCATTCATACCCAGAAGCGCAACCCGCAGACTAACCTAAAGAGCCCGCAAATGATGTGGGACTTCTGGTCGCATTCTCCGGAGTCACTGCACCAGGTAACCATTCTGTTCTCTGATCGTGGTATTCCTGACGGCTATCGCTTCATGCATGGCTTTGGGAGCCACACGTTTAGCGTTATCAATGAAGCGGGTGAGCGGCGCTTCGTGAAGTGGCATTTTAAGAGCAAGCAGGGCATCAAGAATCTATCTCCGGCGGAAGCTACGAGGTTGGCCGGTACTGATCCAGATTATGCTCAGCGTGATCTGTTCGATGCAATCGAGCGGGGTGACTTTCCGAAATGGCGCGTTTGCATTCAGGTGATGGACGAAGCTGAAGCGTTTAGCCGTACAGAGAATCCGTTCGATGTCACCAAGGTATGGTCGCAAAAAGAGTTTCCGTTGATTGAGGTGGGTGACCTGGAGCTTAACCGTAATCCACTTAATTATTTTGCAGAGGTTGAACAGGCAGCTTTTGCTCCTAGTAACGTAGTGCCAGGGGTTGGTCTGTCGCCTGATCGAATGTTGCAGGGGCGCGTGTTCGCTTATGCTGATGCTCAGCGTTATCGTGTCGGAACCAACTATCAGCAGCTGCCTGTAAATATTCCGCGTTCGCCTTACCAGAACTACCAACGTGATGGTGCCATGCGTTTTGATGGTAATGGTGGGGCAGCGCCCAACTATGAGCCAAACAGCTTTAGCAATGCACCCAAGGAGGCCCCTCAGTACCGTGAGCCTGCAATGGCATTGAGTGGTGCAGCGGATCGTCATGATCATCGCCTGGACGAGGATTATTACTCTCAAGCAGGAGCGTTGTTCCGCCTGATGTCCGATGCGCAAAAGGCATTGTTGATCGATAACATCACTGGTGCTATGCGTTCTGTTACGCGTGACGTTCAATGCCGCCAGATTGCTCATTTCCTTAAGGCGGATCGCGCTTATGGTGAGGGGATCGCCAGTGGTTTGGGTGTGTCCTTAAGCGAAGTGGAATAAGTATCGTCAGTTCAGAAGGCCCCTCCTACGAGGGGCTTTTTTATTGTCTGCAAATAAATGTACAGATAGAGGAAACACCTGACGCCCGCGGTGTGTCGCAATAAAAGAACCACACTGGGATTGATCTCATGCGTATACATCATCTTAACTGCGGTTGTATGTGTCCGTGGGGCGGTGCGCTTTTTGATGGATTTAGCAAAGGCCTGACAGGACATCTTGTTTGTCATTGTCTGTTGATTGAGACAGACAACGATGGCCTTGTCTTGGTTGATACAGGGTTTGGTGCCCGTGATGTTCATGCACCGCACAAGCGTCTTAGCAGATTTTTCATTGGGTTCAACAATATCCAGTTTGAGATGCGTTATACCGCTATCGAGCAAATTCGGCTGCTTGGATTCCAGGCCAGCGATGTACGCCATATTGTGCTTACCCATCTGGACTTCGACCATGCGGGTGGTCTGGAGGATTTTCCAGACGCCACGGTTCATGTGCTAGAGCGTGAGATAAGTATGGCTCGTTTGCCTCATGGCTATATAGGCAAGCGACGCTACCGTTTTCATCAATGGGACCAGGTAAGGCGCTGGGAACTATATGAGCCTCAAGGCGAGGCATGGTATGGCTTTTCTGCAGTTCGGGATTTGAAAGGTCTGCCTCCAGAAATTCTCATGATTCCATTGGCAGGCCATACCTGGGGGCATGCGGGGATTGCCATTCAGACACCGACAGGTTGGTTGCTTCACGCTGGTGATGCTTACTTTTATCGTGAAGAAGTCGGGCAGCCGAAGCGTTCCTGTACGCCAGGTTTGCGTTTTTATCAAACGATGATGGAAGTTAACCGAGAGCTACGTCTGCGTAATCAGCAGCGGCTGCGTGAGCTTTCGTTGACACATAAGAGTGAGGTGGAGCTTTTTTGCAGTCATGATGCAAAGGAGTTGGAGCGCTGCCAGCAAAGTAGGCCGACAGAGCTCCAAGTTGTAGATGCAAAGCCTACTAACCTATAAAGGTTAGTAGGGGGCATCACGCTCGGTCACGCTCCAGCAATGGTTGCAGAAACCGTCCGGTATGCGAGGCTGGATTCTCGGCTACGTCTTCTGGTGTACCTGTCGCGATGATCTGACCGCCCTTCGAGCCGCCTTCAGGTCCTAGGTCCACCAGCCAGTCTGCCGTCTTGATAACATCCAGGTTATGCTCGATCACTACGACGGTATTGCCGTGGTCACGTAGGCGGTGAAGTACGTCAAGCAATTGCTGGATATCCGCAAAGTGAAGACCGGTTGTGGGCTCGTCAAGGATATAGAGTGTCTTGCCTGTATCACGCTTGGATAGCTCTCGAGCCAGTTTGACACGCTGTGCTTCTCCACCAGAGAGCGTGGTTGCGCTTTGGCCTAGGCGGATATACGACAGGCCGACATCCATCAGGGTTTGAAGCTTACGCGCCAGGGCAGGCACTGCATCAAAGAACTCACGCGCTTCTTCGATGGTCATGTCCAACACCTCTGTGATGGTCTTACCCTTGTATTTGACCTCAAGTGTTTCACGGTTATAGCGCTTGCCTTTACAGACATCGCATGACACATAAATGTCGGGCAAGAAGTGCATCTCTACCTTGATAACGCCATCACCCTGACATGCCTCACAGCGGCCACCTTTCACGTTAAAGGAGAAGCGGCCCGGCCCGTATCCTCTGGAGCGCGCCTCTGGCACACCCGCGAACAGCTCACGTATGGGTGTGAAAATGCCCGTATAAGTCGCCGGGTTTGATCGAGGAGTGCGTCCAATAGGGCTTTGGTCGATATCGACAACTTTGTCGATATGCTGCAGGCCATCGAACGAATCATAGGGTGCTACTTCCAGCGTAGTGGCGCCGTTGAGTGCGGTAGCTGTAATAGGGAACAGGGTATTATTGATGAGGGTTGACTTGCCTGAGCCTGAAACACCTGTAATGCATGTGAACAAGCCTACTGGAATACGCAGCTCAACGTTCTGTAGGTTATTGCCGCGGGCACCTTTAATGACCAGTTCTTTCTTCTTGTCACGCTTGGTGCGCTCGGCAGGCACGACGATTTTCTTTCGTCCTGAAAGATACATACCCGTTACGGACTCTGGGTGTGCCATGACTTCTGCCGGTGTACCTTGGGCAATGATCTGGCCACCGTGTACGCCTGCCCCTGGGCCAATATCTACAACATAATCGGCAAGGCGGATTGCATCCTCATCGTGCTCTACGACGATGACAGTATTACCCAGGTTACGCAGGTGCGTAAGTGTTCCTAACAGGCGTTCGTTGTCCCGTTGATGCAGGCCAATAGAAGGCTCATCAAGAATGTACATGACCCCGACAAGGCCTGCGCCAATCTGGCTGGCGAGGCGAATACGTTGAGCCTCGCCCCCGGAAAGTGTGTCGGCGCTGCGGTCCAGGGTGAGGTAGTCCAGTCCTACATTGACCAGGAACTGCAAGCGCTCGCGGATTTCCTTGAGAATCTTGTCTGCGATCTGGCCTTTATGTCCGGCCAGGGTCAGGTCCGCAAAGTAGCTGGTTGCATCTCCTACCGGTAAGCGCGTCACGGCAGGTAGCGTTTTGTCCCCGACCCATACGTGACGTGACTCACGGCGCAGACGTGTACCATTACACTCCGAACACGGCTGTGTGCTCAGGTATTTGGCCAACTCGTCCCGTACGCTTTGTGATTCGGTTTCACGATAGCGTCGCTCCAGATTCGGCAGAATGCCTTCGAATGGGTGAGAGCGCTTGACGATGTCTCCGCGATCGTTGAGATAGCGAAACTCTACGCCCTCACGACCAGAGCCGTTGAGCACCGCTTTCTGATGGTTGGCGCTGAGGTTCTTAAAGGGTTCTTCAAGGCTGAAGCCGTAATGGGCTGCAAGTGAACCCAGCATTTGGAAGTAATAGACGTTGCGGCGATCCCACCCGCGTACGGCCCCTTCTGCCAGGGAAAGCTCGCTATTTACAACTCGGCGTGCATCGAAAAACTGCCTAACGCCCAGGCCGTCACAGGTAGGGCAGGCACCGGCCGGGTTGTTGAACGAGAATAGCTTGGGCTCAAGCTCGCCGATGGAGAATCCGCAAATCGGGCAGGAGAAGCGAGCTGAAAAGAGTACTTCTCCACCGTCCTCGCCCTCCAAGGGAGCGATTACAGCAATATCATCGGCCAGTTTAAGCGCTGTCTCAAACGATTCTGCCAAGCGCTGCTGGATGTCGCCGCGTACTTTAAAGCGATCGACCACGATTTCGATGGTGTGCTTTTTTTGCTTGTCTAGCTTGGGCAGGTCGTCTAATTCGTACAGGCGACCATCTACCCGAGCACGAACAAAGCCCTGCGCACGCATCTCTTCGAAGATAGCCTGATGCTCACCCTTGCGCTCACGGATGACAGGAGCCAGCAACATAAGGCGGCGACCTTCCGGCATGCTGACGACCTGATCGACCATCTGACTGACGGTCTGTGCTTCCAGAGGCACGTCGTGATCGGGACACCGTGGCGTGCCTACACGCGCGTAAAGCAGGCGCAGGTAATCGTAGATCTCGGTGATAGTCCCTACCGTTGAGCGAGGGTTATGCGAGGTAGACTTCTGCTCAATGGAAATCGCAGGTGATAAGCCTTCTATGCTATCGACCTCAGGCTTTTCCATCATTGACAGGAATTGGCGAGCATAAGCCGATAATGATTCGACGTAGCGGCGCTGCCCTTCGGCATAAAGCGTATCGAATGCCAGAGACGATTTGCCCGAGCCGGACAAGCCTGTAATGACGATGAGCTGATCGCGGGGTAGGGTAAGGTCGAAATTTTTTAGATTGTGGGTTCGCGCCCCACGGATAAGGATCTTATCCACGTATGTTATGGCCTCGCTTGGCGGGCATCTGAGAACCCGCAATTGTACGACGTCGGCCGGGTGCGCGTCGAAACGTCGCGCCTGTGCCGGACAGGTCAAGACTGGTAAAATTGTGAGTGCTCTTCAGCAGTAATTGCCGCGTTGCCAAATTGGCAACGGTACAGCCAAGGGACAGCATGTCTGGGGTATAAGTCGGCATGCTTGGGCTTCGTCCCGCTTTCCTATATGTGGTCATTCTTTCGCTATTTTTAAAGTTATCCGGCACGATGAATTTTGAGGTGCCGACAAGAGGAGTATTCATGCACGATAAGCTCAGCGACCGCATGAGCGCTTTAGAGCGCCGCGCGGCGGTCGGACTGGCCCTTGTGTTTGCCTTTCGCATGCTTGGTATGTTCATGGTGTTACCGGTGCTGGCCACCTATGGTCAGGAGCTGGCAGATGCGACGCCAGCCCTCATCGGTTTGGCAATCGGTGCTTATGGTTTGACCCAGGCTGTACTGCAAATTCCCTTCGGTACGCTTTCTGATCGTATTGGTCGGCGGCCGGTTATCATTGCCGGCCTGCTGGTATTTGCTGCAGGTGCTGCAGTGGCTGCTAATGCGCACAGCATATGGGGTGTTATTCTGGGTCGTGTCATTCAAGGGGGCGGAGCTATTTCTGCCGCTGTGATGGCACTGCTGTCCGATCTGACTCGCGAACAGCATCGTACGAAGGCCATGGCTACCATTGGAATGAGTATTGGCGTGTCCTTTGCGGTTGCAATGGTGTCCGGTCCTCTGCTGACGCGCTCGTTTGGTTTGTCAGGTCTCTTCTGGGCGACTTCTGCGTTGGCGCTGATTGGACTCCTGTTGATTCTTTTCCTCGTGCCCAAGGGGTCGCGCGTCATGCAACATCGCGAGTCCAGTGTTGCCAAACAGGCATTGGGCAAAACGTTGCGCAACAAGGATCTTTTGCGGCTGGACCTTGGCATTGGCGTATTGCATGCCGTGCTGATGTCCAGCTTTGTAGCGCTGCCATTGGCGCTGGCTGAGCATGCCGGGTTGCCCAAGGAGCAGCACTGGTGGGTTTATCTGACTGCCTTGGTCGTAGGGTTCTTTGCCATGGTGCCCTTTATCATCTATGGCGAAAAGAAGCGGCAGATGAAGCGGGTGCTCGTGGGCGCTATTGCGGTACTGGCTTTGTGTGAGCTGTTTTTCTTTGCCTTTGATGAAAGTCTGACGGCACTGGTAATTGGCATCGTTGTGTTCTTTGCTGCCTTTAATCTGTTGGAGGCTTCACTGCCCTCGCTAGTAAGCAAGGTGGCCCCTGCTGGAGGAAAGGGGACGGCAATGGGCATCTATTCCACCAGTCAGTTTCTAGGTTCGGCGGCCGGTGGCATTTTAGGTGGCTGGCTGTTCCAGCATGGAGGGTTGAATACCGTTTTTCTAGGGTGTGCGGCGCTTTGTGTCGTTTGGCTGCTAATAGCTGTTACGATGCGCGAACCCCCTTATGTCACCAGTCTGCGCATGCCGTTGGCGCCATCCGTTGCCCAAGATGCGGCATTGACTGATAGGCTAATGGCTTTGCCCGGCGTTACCGACGCGGTAGTCGTAGCGGAAGAAGCTGCGGTCTACGTTAAAATAGATACCAAACAGGTCAATCGTGAGGCCTTGGAGCGGTTGGTAAATCCCGCGCCGGCAGCTCATTGATTGATGAAGATTTCAGGAGAAGTAAATGGCTCGTGGTGTTAATAAAGTAATCCTGGTCGGGAACGTCGGCGGCGACCCGGAAACTCGTTATATGCCCAATGGCAATGCAGTGACCAATGTCACGCTGGCAACCAGTGATAGCTGGAAAGACAAGCAGACCGGCCAGCAGCAAGAGCGTACCGAGTGGCACCGCGTGGTTTTCTTTGGCAAGTTGGCTGAAATTGCCGGGGAATACCTGCGTAAAGGCTCACAGGTCTATGTGGAAGGTAGCTTGCGCACCCGTAAGTGGCAGGGCCAGGACGGACAGGACCGCTATACCACCGAGATCGTGGTAGATATCAACGGTACCATGCAGCTCCTGGGCGGCCGTGGTGGCGCGTCTGCTGGTGGTGGCGATGAATACAATCAGACTCAACAGGCGCCTCGGGCACCTCGTCCCCAGCAAGCTGCGGCGCCTCAGCGTGAAAACCGTCCGGCACCTGCGCCGCAGCAGCCGGCACCAGACTACGACAGCTTTGATGACGATATCCCGTTCTGATACGTATTGAGCTGGTTCTGAACGAAAAGCCCGACTTGAAAGAGTTGGGCTTTTTTATTTTTACCGCTCAAGACGTGTGCTTCAGTTATTCCTGTTCGAGCCGATCTTTGAGGCTGCTTGTCCTTGTATTGGTGGATTGGCCTGGAAACAATAAAAACACTTTCATCTGTAGGATGTCTTTTCCTCTTTGCCCAGCGTCTATTGGTAACAGCCTCGCTGAAGAGGCACAACGGAGCTAACGAAGCCTCACTATGACTTTATTCGGCAAACCTCTGCGTCATTTGTGGGCCCATGATAAGGCCAGCTACAGTGTTCGTGTGTTTGTCGCCCTGACAGGGGCTATGGCCGTATGCTGGTATCTAGGGGATCTACGCTCCATTTCTCCTGTCTTTCTCGGAATTATTGCCAGTGCCCTGGCTGAGACCGATGACAATTGGCTGGGACGACTGAAGTCCCTGCTGGTAACGCTGGTCTGCTTTGCCATCGCTGCATTTTCTGTGGAGATACTGTTCCCCTATCCTTGGATCTTTGTCTGCGGGCTGGCGCTGGCTACATTCTTGTTGACGTTGCTGGGCGCGCTTGGCGAGAGGTATGGCTCAATAGCCCAAGCAACAGTGATCTTGTCCATCTACGGAATGATCGGTGTGGATCAGCGGCTTGGAGGCGAGGTGCCGATCTGGCATGAGCCCGCGCTTCTGTTGGCGGGTGCCACGTGGTACGGCTTTCTATCGGTGCTATGGTGTGCCTTGTTTGCGCATCAGCCGGTGCGGCAGCACCTAGCAGCTTTGTATTATGAACTGGGTCTCTTTCTACGCTACAAGGCTGATCTGCTTGAGCCGGTGCGTCAGGTAGATCTCCATGAGCGCCGTTTGAAACTGGCGCAGCAGAATGGGCGTGTTGTCGATGCACTGAACAAGGCCAAGGCCACTATTCTGATTCGCTTTGGCCGCTCAGGTAGACCAGGCGTACGTTCGGGGTTCTATTTCAAGCTCTATTTCATGGCTCAGGATATTCACGAGCGGGCCAGCTCTTCCCATTATCCTTATAGCGCATTGACCGAGGCGTTTTTCCATAGCGATGTGCTGTTTCGTTGCCAGCGCTTGCTGAGTCTGCAGGCAAAGGCTTGTGCCTTGCTAGGTGAGGCTACTCGATTGCGTCAGCCCTTTGAGTATGGCCAGCAGAGTCATCAGGCTATGGCTGATCTGCACGCATCGATCGAACACCTCAAACAGCAGAACAACCCCCGTTGGCGTGGGCTGTTACGTTCTCTGGATTCGTTATCCACCAATCTGACGACTCTGGAGCGCCAGCTTTCCAATGCCAGCCAGCCTGATGTCAATATAGGAGAGTTGGATACCAGCCTGCTTGATCCAACGCCGCGCTCCCTCAAGGACATGTTGCAACGCATACGGCTGCAACTTACGCCAACATCGCTTCTGTTTCGCCATGGGCTGAGAATGGCTATTGCTCTGGCTGCCGGCTATGGCATCTTGCATCTGATTCACCCGAACTACGGCTATTGGATATTGCTCACGACTGTTTTCGTATGCCGTCCAAATTATGGCGCTACACGGGTGCGCCTGGTTCAGCGAATAGTGGGTACCGTCATAGGTCTATTGTTGGGAAATGCCTTGCTGCAGCTTTTTGGCAGTACCGAGGCTCAGCTGTCGTTGGCGGTTATCGCAGGTACGGTCTTTTTCGTGACCCGGACCGATCGATATACCATCGCCACAGCGGCTATCACGGTCATGGTGCTGTTCTGCTTCAACCAGGTGGGCGATGGTTTCGGCCTGATCTGGCCGCGTCTGATCGATACCCTTATCGGTTGCCTAATTGCAGTATTGGCTGTCTTCTTTATCTTGCCCGACTGGCAGGGAAGACGCTTGCATCAGGTGATGGCCAACACACTGCTGACCAGCAATAACTACCTGCGTAGCGTTATCGACCAGTATCGCCACGGCAAGCGGGATGATCTGAACTACCGGGTGGCGCGGCGTAACGTACACAACGCAGACGCGACGTTATCGGCAGCACTGGCTAACATGTTGCGAGAGCCTGGGCATTTTCGCCGTAATTTAGAGGCAGGGTTTCGCTTTCTGGCGTTATCCAATACCTTGTTGGGTTATCTCTCAGCATTAGGGGCTCACCGTATACAGCTGGCTGAGCATCCCGTAGATGTCCTGATTGAAAAAGCCATGGACCGCTTGAGCGCAGGGCTGCTTGAAATAGCCCAAGCGCTCAATGAGCGGCGTTCTCTGGTGCCTACGGCAGAAGAAGAAAATGCCTTGGCTGATGAGCTGGAACAGTTTCCGGATGATCTTGACGATGGGCATCGTCTGGTACTGACCCAATTGGCCTTGATCAGCCGTCTGCTACCCAACCTCAAGAGCGCAGCGGCCTATGTGCTACGTGCGCCAAAAGAAAATACCGAAGATGAGACAACCGTTGAGGCTGTCCCATCCTGACGCGGATGACGAAAGCTTCCGCTATGCTGCACAATGATGACACTGTCGGCGTGCCTGTTTTCAGGCACGCCATTTATGATTAGATTTTGGAAGATACCCGAACTCCATGCGCATGCGCCTCATGCTGTTGGGCGGCGGTAATGCCCTGGGTCAGGCGCTGATCCGTCTGGGTGCTGAAGAAGATATTCACTTTCTTGCACCTCGTCCGCCAGCGCAGGGCTGGAACGCCAGCCACCTGACTCAGTTGCTTGATGACACCCGTCCCGATGTAATTATCAACCTGGCCTATTATTTCGACTGGTTTCAGGCCGAGCACGTCGATGATGACCAGCTCTCTCGGCAGGCCAGCGCTATCGAGCGGCTGGCTGAACTCTGCCAACATTACTCAATTGCCTTGATACAGCCCTCCAGCTACCGTGTTTTCGATGGGAGTAGAGCGAGTGCGTATAGCGAGAAAGATGAGCCCAATCCTCTTGGTGTGCGCGGACAGGCGCTATTGACTATAGAGCAAACAGTACGTGCCTTGTGCCCCCAGCATGTTCTGTTGCGATTGGGATGGCTTCTGGATGAAAGCCCGCAAGGTGAACTGGACCGTTTCCTGTCGCGGGCTGAGGTAGGGCAATTGATGCCGCTTGCTGATGACCGTCGTGGAAGCCCAACCCCTGTCGATGACGCCGGGCGGGTTATCCTAGCCGTCATCAAGCAACTGGATTGCAGTGCTCCTCTGTGGGGGACCTATCATTACGGCGGTATTGAGGCTGTTACTCAATTGACGCTGGGACAGGCGATTATTGCCGAGGCCCTGACTCTGCACGGGATGCCAGAGCCGAACCTTGAGCCAAGAGCTCATGGCGCGACTCTTGATGCTTCTGAAGAGCCGCAAAATGCAGTGTTAGCTTGCAGAAAGATTTTGAACACGTTTGGCGTCAAGCCGCGTAACTGGCGTAGCGGAATGTCCGCTTTGCTGGACCGTTATTATCGGCAAACAGGAAGTCGCCATGACTGAGCAACCAATTCTCATAACGGGCGGAGCCGGGTTCATCGGTTCTCATCTGGTTGATGTGCTACTAGCCAAAGGCAAACATGTCCGGGTACTGGACGATTTCTCTACCGGTAAACGGGACAATCTCCCAGCAGATAATGCTTGGTTGGAAATCATTCAAGGGGACGTGGCCGATACCGATACGGTTCACCAAGCGATGACAGGTTGCTGTGCTGTTGTGCATTTGGCAGCTGTCGCCTCGGTTCAGGCGTCGGTAGACAACCCAGTTAGTACACATCAGAGCAATTTTATAGGCACGTTGAATGTCTGCGAAGCCATGCGCAAGCATCATGTTCGCCGTGTGGTTTTTGCTTCAAGTGCTGCGGTATATGGGCCGAACGGAGAAGGGCAGGCCATTGCCGAGGAAACGCCCAAGGCGCCGCTTACGCCCTATGCAGCTGATAAGCTGGCTGGCGAGTATTACTTTGATTTCTACCGCCGTGAGCACGCTCTGGAGCCGGTCGTCTTCCGGTTCTTCAATATATATGGCCCTCGGCAGGATCCGTCTTCACCATATTCGGGGGTCATCAGTATTTTTACGGATCGAGCACGTCAGGGAGAGCCAATAACCGTTTACGGCGATGGCGAGCAGACCCGCGATTTTGTATATGTGGGCGATCTGGTAGGGCTTATTGTCCAGGGTCTTGAAAGCGCTGAACCCGTGGTTGGGCCTGTCAACGTAGGACACGGCCAAGTCGTTAGCCTGAATCAATTGTTACAGGAAGTTGGCGACTTAGTAGGCGGTCTTCCCAAGATCACACATGCAGCAACACGCGCAGGTGATATCCGTCATTCAAAAGCAGATAACTCGCGTCTCAAGGCATATTTCACTTTTGATCACGTTACGTCTATGCGTGAGGGGCTGAGCCTGTTGTTAAAGACAGACAGCTAACCATGGCGCCCCATAAAAAAGCCCCGTCAACCGGGGCTTTTTTATTTGAAATAGATAATGGAATCTATTCGTTCTGTGTATCAATAGGGGCTGGCGTAGGGACTGGAGTCGACTGTGTTCTATCGATTTCCTGCTGGATCTGCTCTTCAACTGAGCCAGGTGCTGGCGGTTGATCAACCGGCTGCTGAGGTTGTTGTTGAGCGGGCTGGTCCGCTGGGCTGGAAGTCTCTGGAGCAGCGGTTTGACCGTCTGTGCCCATGATTTCCTGCTCCCGGGTAACACCCGGTTTGAAGTCGCCGGCGAGGCCTACAAGATGATCGCTGTCATCGAAAACCAGGCTCACACGCTCCTGCTGGCGCTGACCGCCACCCGGCTGCATGCTATAGAGGTAATCCCAGCGATTAGCGTGAAAAGTATCGGTAATCAGGGGGCTCCCCATGATAAACCTTACTTGTCGTCGGGTCATTCCTGGGCGAAGCTGGTCTATCATGTCCTGCGTGACAACGTTGCCCTGCTGGATATCAATTTTGTAGACCCCCGGAAAAGAACATCCGGCGAGCGTGGCGAGGCTCAGAAAGGTAAGCCCGGTCAGCGTTAGCTTGAGGTTTTGCATCGGGGGAAGACTTCCACTATCTTGCTAGGCAATGAACTCTGATCATACCTGCATTCCGAAGTGCTGCGAAGCGTTCGAAGCCGAGAAAGAACATGGTTGAAAATAACGAGCTCCGTAAAGCCGGGCTAAAAGTGACTCTTCCAAGGGTCAAGATCCTGCAAATGCTGGATTCCGCCGGTCAGCGCCATATGAGTGCTGAAGATGTATACAAGGCGTTAATGGAGGCCGGCGAGGATGTCGGGCTCGCTACTGTTTATCGTGTATTGACCCAGTTTGAAGCCGCTGGACTGGTGGATCGCCACAATTTCGATGGTGGCCATGCTGTGTTTGAGCTGGCAGATACGGGACATCACGATCACATGGTGTGTGTAGACTCAGGCGAGGTCATCGAGTTCACAGATGCCTCAATCGAAAAGCGTCAGCGTGAGATTGTTGAAGAGCACGGCTATGAGCTGGTCGATCACAATCTTGTGCTGTACGTCAAAAAAAGAAAATAAGCCTTGCTGCGCAATAAAAAACAGCGGCCTTTGCCGCTGTTTTTGTTTCGTCTTAACGCTGTTATTTCGCTGTAACCATCTTTTTGGCATGCGCAAGGGATTCGCGCGTCAGGTCGATGCCCCCTAGCATGCGGGCCACTTCCTCAATGCGGCGCTGTTTGTCGAGTATCGCAACCGCCGTCCGTGTTTCACTGACGCCACGCTCCTTGTGAACAAAGAGGTGGTGATGTCCCTGAGCCGCTACTTGTGGTAGGTGAGTAACGGTTAAAACCTGTCCATCTTCGCCGAGGCGTCGTAGCAATTGACCTACAATTTCAGCGGTAGGCCCGCCGATCCCTACATCCACTTCGTCGAATACAAGCGTAGGGACGCGTGACGTCTGGGCTGTGATGACCTGAATGGCCAAGCTGATACGAGACAGCTCGCCTCCTGACGCTACCTTGGCCAGAGGTTTCAAGGGCTGACCTGGGTTTGCGCTTACGCGAAACTCCACCGTTTCTTGACCGTAAGGTTGCAGGTCGTCTGAGGATTCAGGCTGTAGCGTAATAGAGAAGCGACCGCCAGGCATGCCGAGGCGCTGCATCTCTGTCTCTACGGCTGCCGCCAATTCGGGCGCACGGGTTTGTCGCCGTTCGCTCAGTTCATTGGCCTTTTCCTGATAATGACGTGCATACGCTGCCAGCTCTTCCTGGAGGCGCTCAACCGCTGCATCATCAGCATTAAGCGACTCGAGCTCACTCTGAAGTTGTGTCTGCAAGTGAACAAGCTCTTCGGGCTGTACGCGATGTTTACGCGCCATGGTGTAAATGGCATCCAGGCGCTCCTGTACTACCTGTTGGCGCTCTGGATCGGCCTCGAAGTTATCGATAAAGCGGTTGAGTTCGGACACGGCTTCTTCGATCTGTATCTGCGCCGAACCAATCAGGTTTGTCGCTTCCTCCAGCGCTTTGGGCGCATGACTGAATCCGCCCAGGCGGTGAGTGCTTGTGTTCAGGGCCGACAGGACGTTGCCGCCTTCACCCTCACTGCATAGGTCGATGACCTGACGACAGGCAACAAGAAGCTGCTCTGCGCTGGCTAGTGTCTTCTGCTCCTGTTCAAGTGCTTCGATTTCCCCTTCGCTCAAAGCGAGATTTGCCAGCTCTTCAAGCTGGTAACTCAGCAACTGATAGCGAGCTCGTTGTTCTTCACTGCTACTCGACAGTCGCTCAAGGGTTTGCTTGGTCTGGCGCCACCGCTGTGAAGCCAGCTGTACCTGGCGTGCCAGCTCTTTTGCCTCGGCAAATTCATCCAGCAAGCGGCGATGGGTATCCGTTTTCAGCAGTGACTGATGTTCATGCTGGCTATGGATGTCGATGAGCAGGCTGCCCAATGCCTTAAGATCCCCTTGAGGGCAGGGCGACCCGTTGATGTAGGCCCGCGAGCGACCTTCGGCTGTAATAACACGACGCAAAATACACAGCCCATCATTATCAAGGTCTCGCTCGGCCAGCCAGCTTTGCGCCTCGGGGATGCGTTTCAGATCAAAGGTGGCCAGGATGTCCGCCTTGTCAGCGCCAGGGCGTACTACGCCGCTATCTGCCCTGTCGCCCATGGTAAGGCCGAGCGCATCGAGCATGATCGATTTGCCGGCGCCCGTTTCGCCGGTAATCACTGTCATGCCACGCTCAAGTTCAAGATCGAGATGTTCAACAATCGCGTAATTACGGACGGACAGATGCACCAGCATGTGGGTGGGCTCCGAAATCTGTTGATCTGGTTATTTATTCAGTGATGTTCATTTATACAGTTTTTCTTTTCGTTCTGGCAATAAGCTCAACCCTTGAAGCTTTAAATGCCGGCCCCATATAGCGGGCAGAACCGCAGGCTTTGCAGCGCTTTATATGGTGCCTCGCCTGCCAACTGATTCGACAGGAGGACGACATGGCTGACGAACAAAATCCAGATATTCAAAAGCCTGAAACCAATCAAGACGCCCAGGCTTCTCAGGGAGATGACCTGGCTGCTCGCGTAGCGTCATTGGAAGAGCAGCTAGCGGCTGCACAAGATCAGATGCTGCGTAGCGCAGCTGAGTTGCAGAACGTCCGTCGCCGCGCTGAGCAGGATGTCGAGAAAGCGCACAAGTTTGCCTTGGAAAAGTTCGCGGGCGACCTATTGGCTGTGATCGATAGCCTTGAGCGTGGTCTTGAGATGTCGGATGCCAACAACGAGGCGCTGCGCCCTATGCGTGAAGGCATGGAGCTGACGCTCAAGGTTTTCCAGGACACGCTCAAGCGTTACCAGGTAGAGGTTATTGATCCGCATGGTGCGCCCTTTAATCCAGAGCATCATCAGGCTATGGCAATGGAGGAAAGTGCCAATGTCGAGCCGGGCAGTGTGCTGAAAGTTTTCCAGAAGGGCTATTCCATCAATGGACGCCTGTTGCGTCCGGCCATGGTGGTTGTCAGCAAGGCGCCTTCGAGTCAGCAGCCGACAATTAACGAAAAGGCTTGAAATAATCTGCTCGATCCCCATTTGGTGAAACAACCGAGCAAAAAAGATCCGCAGACGGATCGCACGGAATCAAGATTTCTGGAGAGTGAACATGGGTAAGATCATTGGTATCGACCTGGGGACGACCAACTCCTGCGTGGCCATCCTCGAAAACGGCAATGTAAAGGTGCTTGAGAACGCTGAAGGCGCTCGCACCACGCCGTCCATTATTGCCTACACCAACGATGGCGAAACACTGGTAGGTCAGCCTGCTAAGCGTCAGGCGGTGACTAACCCGCAAAACACGCTGTACGCCGTCAAGCGTCTGATCGGCCGCCGCTTCGAAGAGAATGTGGTACAGAAAGATATCCAGATGGTGCCTTACAGCATCGTCAAGGCAGACAATGGTGATGCGTGGGTAGAAGTGAAGGGCCAGAAGATGGCTCCTCCGCAGATTTCTGCCGAAGTGCTGAAGAAGATGAAGAAAACCGCCGAGGATTACCTGGGCGAGACAGTAAGCGAAGCGGTAATTACCGTTCCGGCCTACTTCAATGATAGCCAGCGTCAGGCTACCAAGGATGCCGGTCGTATCGCAGGCTTGGATGTTAAGCGAATCATCAACGAGCCGACGGCTGCTGCGCTGGCGTATGGCCTGGACAAGGCCAAGGGCGACCACACCGTTATCGTGTACGATCTGGGTGGCGGTACCTTCGACGTGTCCGTGATTGAAATCGCGGAAGTGGATGGGGAACACCAGTTCGAAGTACTGGCGACCAATGGTGATACCTTCCTGGGTGGTGAAGACTTCGATATTCGTCTGATCGACTATCTGGTAGACGAATTCAAAAAAGAAAGCGGCATCAACCTCAAGGGTGATCCGCTAGCTATGCAGCGTCTGAAAGAAGCTGCTGAGAAAGCCAAGATCGAGCTTTCTTCTGCTCAACAGACTGATGTGAACCTGCCGTACATTACCGCAGACGCAACAGGTCCCAAGCACCTGAACGTGAAGATCTCCCGTGCCAAGCTGGAGTCGCTGGTTGAGGACTTGGTCGAGCGCACCATCGAGCCCTGCCGTACGGCACTGAAGGATGCCGGTATCGATGTGTCCAGCATCGATGAGGTGATCCTGGTTGGTGGTCAGACGCGTATGCCTCTGGTTCAGAAGCGTGTAGCTGAGTTCTTTGGCAAAGAAGCACGTAAAGATGTCAATCCTGACGAAGCGGTAGCTATCGGCGCTGCGATTCAGGGTGCCGTACTGGCAGGTGACGTTAAAGATGTTCTGCTGCTGGACGTAAGTCCGCTGACGCTGGGCATCGAAACCATGGGCGGCGTGATGACTCCGCTGATCGAGAAAAACACTACGATTCCAACCAAAAAGTCGCAGGTGTTCTCGACGGCAGATGATAACCAGAGCGCTGTGACTATTCATGTGCTGCAGGGTGAGCGTAAGCAGGCTGCACAGAACAAGTCCCTGGGTAAGTTTGACCTGGCTGAGATTCCGCCAGCACCCCGCGGCGTACCGCAGATCGAGGTCACATTCGATATTGATGCCAACGGCATTCTGCATGTGTCTGCCAAGGACAAGGCCACTGGTAAGCAGCAGTCCATTGTCATCAAGGCGTCTTCTGGTCTTTCCGAAGAAGAGATCCAGCAGATGGTTCGTGATGCCGAGGCCAATGCTGATGAGGACCGTAAGTTCGAAGAGCTGGTAACTGCACGTAACCAGGGCGATGCGCTGGCGCACGGCACTCGCAAGATGCTTACCGAAGCGGGTGACAAGGCGAGCGCTGACGAAAAAGCGGCCATCGAAAAAGCGCTTGGTGAGCTTGAAGCAGCGGTGAAGGGTGATGACAAAGAGGCCATCGAGGCCAAGATGAACGCTTTGTCTCAGGCTTCTGCTCCGTTGGCTCAGAAGATGTATGCTGAGCAGCCTGCTCCAAATGCAGAAGGCGCAGCCAAGGCAGATACCAACAGCGACAAGCCTGCCGGCGATGACGTTGTGGATGCCGAGTTCGAAGAGGTCAAGGACAATAAGTAAGCCTCGCGCTTGCTTGAGCCCCGGCAGGTCACTTGACCTGCCTGATCCGCTGCGCGGGAGCCTGCCTCCCGCGTTGGCGTGTCTGGAGGGTTGAAAAATGAAGGTGCAGGAAACTTATGGCCAAGCGTGATTATTACGAGATTCTTGGTGTCGAGCGTGGCGCTAGTGATGCTGACCTGAAAAAGGCTTACAGGCGCCTTGCGATGAAATATCACCCGGACCGTAATCCGGGCGATAAGGCCGCTGAGGAAAAATTCAAAGAGGCCAATGAGGCCTATGAAGTGCTGTCTGATGCGGGTAAGCGCTCTGCATACGACCAATATGGGCATGCAGGGGTTGATCCCAGCATGGGGGCTGGTGGCTTCGGCGCCGGAGCAGCAGGCGCCAGCTTCTCCGACATATTTGGCGATGTGTTTAGTGATTTCTTTGGTAACGCTCGTGGAGGCGGACGTGGTGGTCCGCAGCGTGGCGCAGACCTGCGTTATACGCTGGATCTAGACCTTGAAGAGGCTGTACGTGGCACTAATGTCACGATCCGTGTCCCAACACTGGTCGGGTGTAAGACCTGTGATGGCAGCGGTGCAAAGCCCGGCACGTCGCCAACTACCTGTACGACCTGTGGTGGTATTGGTCAGGTTCGCATGCAGCAAGGCTTCTTTTCGGTTCAACAGACCTGTCCGCGGTGTCATGGCACTGGCAAGATCATTCCTGAGCCATGCCAGACCTGTCATGGTCAGGGGCGTATCGAAGAGCAGAAGACGCTGTCGGTCAAGGTTCCGGCAGGTGTTGATACCGGTGACCGCATCCGCCTTTCTGGCGAGGGCGAGGCGGGAACAATGGGTGGCCCGGCCGGCGATCTATACGTGGTTGTGAACGTTCGTGAGCATGCCATCTTCCAACGTGACGGTAAGCATCTCTATTGTGAAGTGCCGATCAGCTTTGCCGATGCGGCGCTGGGAGGCGAACTAGAGGTGCCAACGCTCGACGGCCGCGTGAAGCTCAAGATTCCAGAAGCCACCCAGACAGGCAAAATGTTCCGCTTGCGCGGTAAGGGTGTTGTGCCTGTGCGCGGGGGTGGTGCGGGTGATCTGATGTGCCGTGTGGTGGTCGAGACGCCTGTTAATCTGGACAAGCGCCAGCGTGAGCTGCTCGAAGAGTTCCGTAATACACTTCAAGGCAATAGCTCGCACTCGCCGCGTGCCAGTGGGTGGTTCGATGGTATGAAGCGGTTTTTCGACGATCTATAAGCTAGGCGGGCACAGGCCTGGCGGCGTGTCGGCCTGTTGCTAGCGGCATGGAGCATAACAATGCGACGTATAGCAGTAATGGGCGCCGCCGGGCGCATGGGTAAGACGCTGGTTGAAGCCGTGCAGCAAACCAGTGGCGCGGCGGGACTGACGGCAGCGGTGGATCGTCCTGACAGTACCTTGGTTGGAGCGGATGCCGGTGAGTTGGCTGGCATTGGTCGTATCGGTGTGCCTTTATCTGGCGATCTGGCGCGGGTTGCCGATGAGTTCGATGTGCTGATTGATTTTACTCATCCAACCGTAACGCTACAGAATCTGACTTATTGCCGTCAGGCAGGCAAAGCCATGGTCATTGGGACCACCGGCTTTACTGCAGAGCAGAAACTTATGCTCATGGAGGCGAGTAAACAGGTTCCGATCGTGTTTGCAGCCAATTTCAGTGTAGGCGTCAACCTGTGTTTGAAGCTTCTTGACACGGCTGCTCGTGTGCTTGGAGATGAAGTTGACATTGAAGTCATTGAGGCTCACCACCGGCATAAAGTTGATGCTCCTTCCGGTACAGCGTTGCGTATGGGCGAAGTCGTTGCGCAGGCCTTGGGCCGAGATCTGAATGAGGTGGCTGTATACGGTCGTGAAGGTCAAACCGGAGCACGTGACCGCAAGACAATTGGTTTTGCTACTGTGCGGGCGGGAGATGTGGTTGGAGACCATACGGTATTGTTTGCTGCCGAGGGCGAGCGAGTCGAGATTACCCACAAGGCGTCAAGTCGCATGACCTTTGCAAAGGGTGCGGTCCGCGCGGCGCTGTGGCTGGAGGGGAAAGAGCCTGGCCTTTACGATATGCAGGATGTTTTAGGGCTGCGTTGAGTTATCTTTTCGCTAGGCACTTATGGGATGCGCTTAGAGGTGCTTTAGATTATCTAGTTTCGTTTTGGCATCTAAGGCGATGAGCTGCATCAATAAGTATGGATTTTCTCAAGTAATTTCCGTATCATGCAGCTTTAGTGTGTCCACTAAAGCCAGCGCAGCATGATCTAATAAAAAAGCGGGATGCGGTTCATACCACATCCCGCTTTTTTACAACCTGCGTTTGCCTCTTCAGACTAGATTTTGGGAGGTCTCTTGACTAAGCCAGCCATTCTCGCACTTGCCGATGGCACGATTTTCCACGGAGAATCCATCGGTGCCGACGGTCTTACAGTCGGTGAGGTGGTGTTTAATACCGCTATGACCGGCTATCAGGAAATCCTCACCGATCCTTCCTATGCCAAGCAACTCGTAACCCTTACTTATCCTCACATTGGCAACACCGGTACGACACCTGAAGACAGTGAGGCCAATCAGGTATGGGCCTCCGGCCTGATTATTCGTGATCTTCCCCTGGTAGCCAGCAACTGGCGTAACAAGCAGTCACTTCCTGACTATCTTCGTGCCAATCAGACCGTAGCCATTGCTGGAATTGATACCCGCAAGCTGACCCGGATTCTGCGTGAAAAGGGCGCTCAAAACGGCTGCATTCTTGCAGGTGATGACATCACTGAGGCGCAGGCGCTTGAAGCAGCCCGTGCGTTCCCAGGCCTCAAGGGAATGGATCTTGCCAAAGAGGTGAGCGTCAAGCAGTCCTACGAATGGCGCCGCTCTGTTTGGGGGCTGGAGACAGATAGTGCTCCAGAGATTCCGGCTGACCAGTTGCCTTACCATGTGGTTGCGTTTGACTACGGTGTCAAATACAACATCCTCAGGATGTTGGTTGCTCGCGGCTGCCGAATTACTGTTCTGCCCGCGCAAACCCCAGCCAGCGAAGCCTTGGCGTTAAATCCTGATGGTATATTCCTAGCCAATGGTCCGGGAGATCCTGAGCCTTGTGATTATGCAATCCAGGCTATTCAGGAAGTGCTCGAAACAGACATTCCCGTTTTCGGTATCTGCTTGGGGCATCAGCTTTTAGCGTTGGCCTCTGGTGCGCGTACAGTGAAAATGCCTAACGGGCACCATGGTGCAAACCACCCGGTGCAGGACCTCGATACGGGTGTTGTGATGATCACCAGTCAAAACCACGGCTTTGCTGTAGATGAAGCGACATTGCCGGGCAACGTTCGTGCAACTCACAAGTCGCTGTTCGACGGTACCCTCCAGGGCATCGAGCGTACTGATAAGGTCGCGTTCAGCTTCCAGGGTCATCCGGAAGCAAGTCCGGGGCCGCATGATGTGGCGCCACTGTTTGATCGCTTCATCAATGCCATGGCGGGGCGGCGTTAATAAATGGCCTGGTCGGAGTTGGGTATCACTGACCTTTGGACATATATAGCGGGTGTGATTTTCGTCGTATTGCTGCCCGGTCCCAACTCCCTCTTTGTGCTGGCGTCCTCTGCAAGAAGAGGCGTGGCAGCCGGTTATCGTGCTGCCTTTGGCGTCTTCTTTGGGGATGCGTTGCTTATGACGCTATCCGCGTTGGGAGTAGCCTCACTCCTGAAAGCCGAGCCCCTGTTTTTCATGGGACTCAAGTACCTGGGCGCAGCTTATCTACTGTATCTAGGTGTAGGAATATTACGTGGCGCTTGGCGTCAGTGGCGTTATCCCCTGTCGCCCATTGAGCAGCAGACTCAAGAAGAGGGCATCGACAAGCCTTTTAGAAAGGCACTTCTATTGAGTTTGTCGAATCCAAAGGCCATTTTGTTCTTTGTGTCTTTCTTCATACAGTTTGTCGATCCCGGGTACGCTCATCCAGGGTTGGCATTCGGGGTGCTCGGGCTGATTCTTGAAGTGATTAGCGCGATATACCTCAGTTTTCTGATTTTTACCGGTGTGCGTTTGGCGGCCTGGTTCCGCCAGCGGCAGCGGCTCGCCGCCAGTGCCAATACTGGTGTAGGCGCATTATTCGTTGGCTTTGGTGTGAAGCTGGCGACCGCAACTCTGACTTGATTACTGCAACGAGAATCCCATGCCCAAGCGTACAGACATAAAGAGCATCCTGATCCTCGGTGCCGGCCCTATCGTTATCGGCCAGGCCTGCGAATTCGATTACTCCGGTGCACAGGCCTGTAAGGCCCTGAAAGAAGAAGGTTTCCGCGTCATTCTGGTGAACTCCAATCCGGCCACCATTATGACTGACCCATCCATGGCTGATGCGACCTACATCGAGCCTATCAAGTGGGCGACGGTAGCTAAAATCATTGAGAAAGAGCGCCCTGACGCGCTGCTGCCTACCATGGGTGGCCAGACAGCGTTGAACTGTGCGCTGGACCTTGAGCGTCATGGCGTCCTGGAAAAGTTTGGCGTCGAAATGATCGGTGCCAATGCTGATACGATTGATAAGGCAGAGGACCGCTCCCGTTTCGACAAGGCCATGCGTGCCATCGGCCTGGCCTGTCCGCGCTCGGGTATTGCCCACAGCATGGAAGAGGCGTACGGCGTGCTGGAGCAGGTTGGTTTCCCTTGCATCATCCGCCCATCCTTCACTATGGGTGGCAGTGGTGGCGGTATTGCCTATAACCGTGAAGAATTCGAAGAGATTTGCTCTCGCGGTCTGGACCTTTCACCAACCAACGAGCTTTTGATCGATGAGTCTCTGATCGGTTGGAAAGAATACGAAATGGAAGTTGTCCGCGACAAAAAGGACAACTGCATCATCGTCTGCTCCATCGAAAACTTCGATCCTATGGGGGTGCATACGGGCGACTCCATCACCGTTGCGCCTGCGCAGACGCTAACCGATAAGGAATACCAGATCATGCGTAACGCCTCCCTGGCGGTGCTGCGTGAAATTGGTGTAGAAACCGGTGGCTCCAACGTGCAGTTCGGTATCTGCCCTGATACAGGTCGCATGGTTGTCATCGAGATGAACCCACGTGTCAGCCGCTCTTCAGCGCTGGCATCCAAGGCCACTGGTTTCCCGATTGCCAAAATTGCAGCCAAACTCGCAGTTGGCTACACGCTGGACGAGCTGCAGAACGACATTACCGGTGGGCGCACCCCGGCATCGTTCGAGCCGGCTATCGATTATGTCGTAACCAAGATACCGCGCTTTGCCTTTGAGAAATTCCCTAAGGCTGATGCTCGCCTGACTACCCAGATGAAGTCAGTGGGTGAGGTAATGGCGATCGGTCGTACCTTCCAGGAATCGGTCCAAAAAGCATTGCGTGGCCTGGAGGTTGGCGTAAATGGATTTGATCCCAAGCTCAATCCAGAAGATCCTGAAGCCGATAGCATTCTCAAGCGCGAACTTACAGTGCCTGGCGCAGAGCGTATCTGGTACGTCGGAGATGCGTTCCGTCGTGGTCTGAGCGTTGAGCGTGTGTTTGAGCTGACCAAGATCGATCCGTGGTTCCTGGTGCAGATCGAGGACCTGATCAAGGATGAAGAAAAGGTCAAAACCCTGGGGTTGGCGGATGTCGATCGTAATCTCATGTGGAAGCTCAAGCGCAAGGGCTTCTCGGACGCACGTCTGGCCAAGCTGCTCGGTGTGACGGAAAAAAGCCTGCGTCGCCATCGCTACAAGCTGGAAGTGCTCCCGGTCTACAAGCGTGTCGATACCTGCGCCGCAGAGTTCGCGACCGACACTGCGTACATGTACTCCACGTATGAGGAGGAGTGTGAGGCCAACCCATCCAGCCGTGACAAGATCATGGTGATTGGGGGTGGCCCCAACCGTATCGGACAAGGTATCGAGTTCGACTACTGCTGTGTTCATGCGGCTCTGGCTATGCGTGAAGATGGTTACGAAACCATCATGATCAACTGCAACCCCGAAACCGTGTCGACGGATTACGACACGTCTGACCGCCTGTATTTTGAGCCGGTTACGCTTGAGGACGTGTTGGAAATCGTGCGTGTCGAGCAGCCTAAGGGTGTAATCGTTCAGTTCGGTGGCCAGACACCGTTGAAGCTGGCTCGCGCGCTGGAGGAGGCCGGGGTTCCGATTATCGGTACCAGTCCCGATGCAATCGATCGTGCTGAGGATCGTGAGCGCTTCCAGCAGATGATCGAGCGTTTGAATCTGCGCCAGCCGCCGAATGCTACTGCTCGCAGCGAAGAAGAAGCGATTGCTGGTGCCAAGCGTATCGGTTATCCGTTGGTGGTTCGCCCTTCATATGTGTTGGGTGGCCGTGCCATGGAAATCGTTTACGAAGAAGAAGAGCTCAAGCGCTACATGCGCGAAGCGGTGCAGGTGTCCAATGATAGCCCAGTGTTGCTGGATCACTTCCTGAACTGCGCGATAGAAGTAGACGTGGATGCAGTATGTGACGGCAAGGACGTAGTCATTGGCGCTATCATGCAGCACATCGAGCAGGCAGGTATCCACTCGGGTGATTCGGCGTGCTCATTGCCTCCGTACTCCCTGCCGGCACACATACAGGATGAAATGCGTGAGCAGATCCGGAAAATGGCGCTGGAGCTTGGCGTGGTCGGACTGATGAACGTGCAGTTGGCCCTTCAGGGGAACGATGTTTATGTGCTGGAAGTAAACCCGCGTGCCTCCCGTACAGTGCCATTCGTTTCCAAGTGCATTGGCGAGTCACTGGCCAAGGTAGCGGCACGTGTAATGGCGGGTAAAACCCTGGAAGAGATCGGGTTTACCAAGGAGATCATTCCGCCTTATTACAGTGTTAAGGAGGCAGTGTTCCCCTTCGCCAAATTCCCTGGCGTCGATCCGCTTCTCGGCCCAGAAATGAAATCTACCGGAGAGGTCATGGGCGTAGGCGACAGCTTCGCCGAGGCATTCTCGAAAGCCCAGTTGGGTGCGAGTGAGATCCTTCCCAATAGTGGTTGTGCCTTTATCAGTGTTCGGGATGACGATAAGCCTTTTGTCGCTGAAGTGGCTAAAGAGCTGGTTGAGCTGGGCTTTGAGGTTGTTGCTACGGCTGGTACGGCCCGTGTCATTGAGGAAGCTGGCCTGCCGGTTCGCCGTGTTAACAAGGTGACTGAAGGTCGCCCACACGTTGTCGACATGATCAAGAATGATGAAATTACATTGGTGATCAATACAACCGAAGGTCGTCAGTCTATTGCTGACTCCTACTCAATTCGCCGGAATGCGCTTCAACACAAGATCTGCTGCACGACAACGCTTGCAGGCGGCCAGGCGATTTGTGAAGCTTTGAAGTTTGGTGCAGAAAAGACTGTGCGCCGGCTTCAAGATTTACATGCAGGAATCAAGGCATGAACAAATATCCTATGACAATCCAGGGCGCTCGCGCCCTGGAGGAAGAGCTCAAGCATCTCAAGACGGAGCTTCGTCCCCAAATTACACAGGCGATTGCCGAGGCGCGCGAGCTGGGTGATTTGAAAGAAAATGCGGAATATCATGCGGCTCGCGAGCAGCAGGGTATGGTCGAGGCGCGTATTCGTGATATCGAAGGGCGTTTATCCAATGCCCAGGTAATCGATATCACAACGATTCCGCGCTCGGGCAAGGTGATTTTTGGTACAACCGTTGAGATCATAAACGTTGATACGGACGAGTCGGTGACGTATCAGATCGTTGGTGACGACGAGGCAGATATAAAGTCTGGCAAGATCTCGGTTAGTTCTCCAATTGCTCGCGCATTAATCGGCAAGCAAGAGGGCGACGCGGTGATCGTCAAGACCCCGGGTGGCGATGTTGAATACGAAATCGTCGAAGTGCGTCATATCTGATGTAGGTAGCCAGCTGTCCAATCGCTTCCCTTGAGGTAGCGATTGGAGGCGGGTAGGCAGGTTGTCAAAAGATGACTTGCCGAACAAGCATTAAGGTGAGAGGTCTGCCCAAGGTGGGCCTGCTTTCTCTTCCCATCAGACAGAATGCAGTTATCTGTATGCCTGATTCGTCCCGGGCATTACAGGCTGTGGCGGACTACGTTTGAAAGCGAACGGTTCTGCGGCTGAGCCTTGCGATAGATAAGTGCCATTTTGCCAATGGTCTGAATCAGGTCGCATTTGGCGGACTGGCAAAGTTCTTCCATTAGGGTTCGCCGATCTTCGCGCTCACTTAAATTGAACTTGACCTTGATGAGTTCATGATCGTTGAGTGCCCGCTCAAGCTCAGCCAGTACACCTTCAGTAAGACCATTTTCACCTACTATCAATACAGGCTTTAAATGGTGTCCGATAGATTTGAATTGCTTTTTCTGCTCTTGATTGAGAGCCATAATTAAACCCCAGAGAAAAGGTATCTATTGTACCCTAGCGGCTAGGTATAGCCCAGAAGGACAGGATAAAGTACGCGTGGCTCGATCAGAAAAGCAGCGTGTTTTTGCTCAGGTAACATTGTTCAGAGTGTTTTCGCGCAACATAAAGTTTTGAACGAATTGGCAAGGCGACTAGTGGAGCTTCCGAAGACCTTGTTATTTCTGATAGGGCCCCAATATGTGGGGTTTGAGTGCAGTAAGTCAGCTGCAAGCTAAATATTTTGTAAGCTGGCGCCTGATCTTGCGCAGTGTCTACTGCGTCCGGCTGGTGAATTCTTAATCAAAATATTTCAAGACGAGGGGTTTGGCAGTTACCTGAAGCTGGAGCGGGAGAACTTCGACAAGGTTGTTATGCGCACGTCTTCTGCGTCACAAGATCGTCTGCATGAGCAGTATTTGCTGGTGCGAGGCTTAAAGGTAACGCGCAGTCAGATGCAACGGCAGACTCTTCTGAAAGTCTCAGCTAAAGTGAGAAGAGCGACGGATCTCATAAAGGGTTACAGACGGCCGCTGCTCAGCGTCAGCGTTGTGTAGTAACTTACCGGCCAATAGCCGGTTTCGATACGAACGGTTCCAAGCGAAGCCGGCTCAGAGGGTAGTCAATTGAACGATATGGCAAAGAATCTGATTCTGTGGCTCATCATCGCGGCCGTACTGGTCACGGTGATGAACAATTTCTCCAGTCCCAATGAGCCGCAAACGCTCAATTATTCTGACTTCATTCAACAAGTGAAGGACGGTCAGGTTGAGCGTGTGACTGTCGACGGTTACGTCATCACGGGGAAACATCGTGGCGGCGATACGTTCAAGACGGTTCGGCCTGCTATTCAGGACAACGGTCTGATTGGTGATCTGGTCAACAATAATGTGGTCATTGAAGGCAAAATGCCTGAACAGCAGAGCATCTGGACGCAGCTACTTGTAGCGAGCTTCCCGATTCTGGTGATCATTGCCGTGTTCATGTTCTTTATGAGGCAGATGCAAGGCGGCGCAGGTGGACGCGGCGGCCCCATGAGCTTCGGCAAGAGCAAGGCTCGACTACTATCTGAAGATCAGGTGCGAACAACGTTCGCAGACGTTGCTGGCTGTGATGAGGCGAAAGAAGAAGTTACCGAGCTGGTAGAGTTTCTGCGTGACCCCGGTAAGTTTCAGCGTCTGGGTGGACGTATTCCTCGTGGTGTGCTGATGGTAGGTCCGCCCGGTACAGGCAAGACCCTGTTGGCAAAGGCTGTTGCCGGTGAGGCCAAGGTACCTTTTTTCACTATTTCAGGTTCCGACTTCGTTGAAATGTTCGTGGGCGTTGGTGCTAGCCGCGTTCGTGACATGTTTGATCAGGCGAAAAAACATGCGCCCTGCATTATTTTTATCGACGAGATCGATGCGGTTGGCCGCCACCGTGGAGCGGGTATGGGCGGTGGTCATGATGAGCGTGAGCAGACCCTGAACCAATTGCTGGTTGAGATGGACGGCTTCGAAATGAATGACGGTATTATCGTCATAGCTGCTACCAACCGTCCTGATGTACTTGACCCTGCTTTACTACGCCCGGGTCGCTTCGATCGTCAGGTCGTAGTAGGTCTTCCAGATATTCGTGGTCGTGAGCAAATCCTTAAGGTTCACATGCGGAAAGTTCCAATGGGAGATCGTGTGGATGCCGCTGTTATTGCGCGTGGCACCCCGGGGTTTTCGGGCGCTGACCTTGCCAATCTGGTAAACGAAGCCTCTCTATTTGCAGCGCGTTCCAATAAGCGCACTGTAGATATGCGTGAATTCGAGTTGGCCAAAGACAAGATCATGATGGGCGCAGAGCGCAAGACAATGGTCATGTCCGAGAAGGAGAAGCGCAACACTGCTTATCACGAGGCGGGGCACGCTATCGTAGGTCGCCTGGTGCCTGAGCATGACCCTGTCTACAAGGTCTCGATTATTCCTCGTGGACGCGCTTTAGGTGTAACCATGTTCCTGCCTGAGGAGGATCGTTACAGTCTGTCCAAGCGGGCGTTGGAGAGTCAGATCTGCTCGCTGTTTGGAGGACGAATCGCTGAGGAGATGACGCTTGGCTTCGAAGGTGTCACTACTGGCGCTTCGAATGACATCATGCGCGCTACTCAGTTGGCTCGCAATATGGTCACCAAGTGGGGCTTGTCTGAAAAGCTCGGCCCGCTACTCTACGGTGAGGAAGAAAGTGAAAGCTTCCTGGGTCGTGGTTCGGGTGGTGGTAGCGGCAGCATGTCAGGTGAGACAGCCAAAGAGATCGACTCTGAAATCCGGCGAATCATCAATGACTGTTACAACACAGCCAAGCGTCTGTTGGATGAGAATCGAGACAAGCTGGAAATGATGTCTGACGCTTTGATGAAGTACGAGACAATTGATGCTGATCAGATCGACGACATCATGGCAGGTCGTGTACCGAGGGAGCCGCGTGATTGGCAGGACGGTTCAGGTCCTACCGGCACTAATGCTACTCAAGGAGATAGTCGTCCCGAAACACCAATAGGTGGACCGGCAGGCGAGCACTAATTTCTCCATGATTCCTGTTTCAATCCAAACCCGACTGCTTTGCGGCAGTCGGGTTCTTGATTTATCACATCCCCATGTTATGGGGATCCTTAATGTCACCCCTGATTCCTTTTCTGATGGCGGCCGGTTCAATACCTTGGATAGCGCGCTGTTTCATGCGCGTGCTTTGGTATTGGCAGGTGCCACCCTTGTTGATATTGGCGGCGAGTCAACAAGGCCTGGAGCTCCTGCTGTTTCAGAGGACGAAGAGCTCAGTCGGGTAGTGCCTGTAGTTGAAGCTATATCCAAAGAATTGGACGTTATCATTTCGGTTGATACCTCTTCACCTCAGGTGATGCTTGAAAGTGCAAAGGTGGGGGCGGGACTGATTAATGACGTGCGTGCCTTGAAGCGTCCCGGTGCGCTTGAGGCTGCCGCTGCAACAGGCCTACCTGTCTGTCTGATGCATATGCAGGGTGAGCCTGGGACAATGCAGCAAAACCCTCATTATGAGGATGTGGTTACCGATGTGATTGCCTTCTTGAGTAAGCGGGTTGCTGCTTGTGAAAATGAGGGAATTCGTCGCGACCAACTTATTCTTGATCCTGGCTTCGGGTTTGCCAAAACGCTTGAGCATAACCTTGTTCTGTTCAAGCGTATGCCAGAGTTGTTTGAGCTGGCGTTGCCGCTGTTAGTAGGCGTTTCACGTAAGAGCATGATCGGGGCGGTCCTGACCAAACCTGTCGAAGAGCGTTTATATGGCAGTCTCGCTTTAGCTGCACTCGCGGTTGCCAAGGGAGCCAGTATTATCCGGGTGCATGATGTAGAGCAGACGGTTGATGTTATAAAAATGATTGCTGCGGTAGAGCAGGCTTAAGGCAAGGCGATAGCAATGGCTAGAAAGTATTTTGGAACAGATGGAATTCGTGGTCGCGTAGGTGAGTATCCCATTACGCCTGACTTTATGTTGAAGTTGGGATGGGCTGCGGGCATTGCGTTTCGTAGTCAGGGTATCTGTCGTGTCTTAGTAGGTAAGGATACGCGTAACTCTGGTTATATGTTCGAATCTGCACTTGAGGCCGGCCTTTCAGCCGCTGGCGCAGATGTCATGCTTTTAGGGCCGATGCCAACGCCAGGTATCGCTTATCTTACACGTACATTCCAGGCTAATGCCGGCATTGTTATCAGTGCCTCCCATAACCCGTTCTACGATAACGGGATCAAGTTCTTTTCCGGGTTGGGCACTAAGTTGCCTGATGAGGTAGAGCTGATGATTGAGGAGTTACTGGATCAGCCGATGACTGTTGTGGAGTCTGCTCGCATCGGTAAAGTGTCTCGTATCAATGATGCCGCAGGGCGCTATATAGAGTTCTGCAAAAGTAGCGTGCCAGCGGGTACCAGTTTTGCTGGTATGCGGATCGTAGTCGACTGTGCTCACGGTGCGACTTACAAGATTGCCCCAAGTGTCTTCCGTGAGCTGGGTGCTCAGGTTAGTGTTATCGGTGCTCAGCCAGATGGTCTCAATATCAACAAAAATTGCGGCTCTACTCATTTAGGCGAGCTGCAGAAGGCTGTGCGGGATCAGCATGCTGATCTTGGTATTGCCTTTGATGGCGATGGTGATCGTGTGTTGATGGTTGATCATACAGGCGCAATCGTTGATGGGGACGAGCTCTTGTTCCTGATTGCGAAGGATCTCAAGGGCCGCAATCGCCTTGATGGTGGGGTCGTGGGTACTCAGATGAGCAATCTGGGGTTGGAGCTTGGTCTGGCTGAGTTGGGAATTCCATTTGCCAGGGCCAAGGTCGGCGACCGCTATGTCATGGCTGAGCTCTTGTCCAAGAAATGGACGCTAGGTGGCGAGAGTTCTGGTCACATTGTATGTTGCCAGTACACCACAACGGGCGATGCCATTATTTCCGCTTTGCAGGTTTTGATGGCATTGAGGCGCGCTGGGCAAACATTGGCAGAGGCGCGTAAGGGCCTCAAAAAGTATCCTCAAGTGCTTATCAATGTGCGCTACTCCGGAGACGTAGATCCCTTGGCGCATCCTGACGTACAAAAAGCATGTACAGAAGTGACTGAGCAAATGGCGGGTAAAGGGCGTGTTTTACTGCGTAAGTCGGGAACAGAACCGCTTGTTCGAGTAATGGTTGAAGGCAGCGACGAACGCCAGGTTCACAAGCATGCAGAAGCCTTGGCTAAGCTGGTAAGTGAGGTATGTGCTTGATTTGGCTTGTCAAAGCAAAAGAACTTAGATAATATCTGCGCCCACTTCGCTCACTGAGGCATTAGCATGCGCAAGCCTTTGGTCGCTGGTAACTGGAAAATGCACGGAACACGTGCAGATGTAGCCGAGCTGATAGAAGGGTTGAGTAAGCTCGCCTTGTCTGATGAAGTTGAGATGGTAGTGTTTCCGCCATTTCTGTTTATTGATCAGGTAGAGGTAGGCCTTGCGGATAGTAGTATAGGCCTCGGCGCACAAGATTGTGCCGTGCAGCCTGAGCAAGGTGCGCTCACTGGTGAGGTAGCAGCTTCTCAGTTGCGTGATGTGGGCTGTGGATATGTCCTTGTAGGGCATTCCGAGCGTCGTTTGATCTTGCTGGAAGATGACGATACGGTTGCAAAAAAGTTTGCTTCAGCCCAAAAGATGGGTATAGTGCCGGTCCTTTGTGTTGGTGAGACTCGAGAGCAGCGAGAAGCTGGTAAAACCTTTGACGTTGTTAAAGGGCAGCTCAAATCTGTAATAGATGTGCTGGGTATCGAGGCTTTTGAGTCTGCGGTTGTAGCCTATGAGCCTGTATGGGCGATAGGTACAGGATTGACAGCAACTCCTGATGAAGCTCAGGCGGTGCATCAGGAACTGCGACAGTTTATCCGCTCTTATAGCAGTGTTGTGGCTGATAAAGTTCGGCTGCTATACGGTGGAAGTGTAAAGGGCGGTAATGCTGCCGAATTGTTCGGTATGCCTGATATCGATGGTGGGCTTGTAGGTGGAGCCTCCCTAAATGCGAATGAATTTGGCGTGATTTATCACGCTGCTGGAAGTAAATGATGTTAGAAACTCTAGTTGTTGTCGTGCATCTGCTAATGGCGCTGGGGCTGGTTGTCCTGGTTCTTCTTCAGCAGGGTAAAGGTGCGGACGCTGGTGCTTCTTTTGGTGCAGGTGCTTCGGGTACTGTTTTTGGAAGCCAAGGCTCTGCTACCTTTTTGAGTCGTTTTACTGCTATACTGGCGGCGGTTTTTTTTGCTACTAGTTTAGGTTTGGCTTATTTCGCTAAGGAAAAAGCCAACGCGTTGCAGGAAGTGGGACTTCCTAAGCCTGCAGCCATGCAGCAGGCGCCTGAAGTTCAGAAGCCTGCGGCAAATGATGATGTTCCCATGTCACAGCAGAAACCTTTGACATCCTCAGAAGGTGATGTTCCGGGAAATCAGAAATAGTAAGAAGTTTTTGCCGAAGTGGTGGAATTGGTAGACACGCTATCTTGAGGGGGTAGTGGCCAACGGCTGTATGGGTTCGAGTCCCATCTTCGGCACCATATCTAAACACTGAAAATAGTGTCGTGAGCGTAAGTAGATTGACCTGAAAGAGACTCTTTCTTATACTTTCGCTCCAGCTTTGACGCGGGGTGGAGCAGTCTGGTAGCTCGTCGGGCTCATAACCCGAAGGTCGTAGGTTCAAATCCTGCCCCCGCAACCAGTCAACAAAGGCCCCTTTATAGGGGCTTTTTGTTAGCTAAACAATCAGGTCGTGCGTTCTTGCAGCGACCACAAGGGATGGGCGTTATCGCCCATTTTTTATTTGCACAGCATGCGTGAGGCAACCAGGTGTCGAGCAAGCTAGAACAGTTGCAAGCCATGCTGGCCCCCGTCATCGAAGCGCTTGGCTATGAATGCTGGGGCATCGAGTACATTTCCCAGGGCCGGCATTCTCTGCTAAGGGTCTATATCGATCATTCAAACGGAATTCTGGTTGAGGACTGTGAAAAAGTCAGTCGTCAAGTTAGCGGGATTTTAGACGTAGAAGATCCTATTCCGGGCGAATACACCTTGGAGGTTTCATCTCCAGGTATGGATAGACCTTTATTCACTCTTGAGCAATTCAACGCTTTTGTCGGTGAGCAAGTAAAAATAAGGCTTCGTTCGCCTTATGAAGGCCGCCGCAATTTTCAAGGCCTTTTGCGCGGTGTGGAAGAACAGGATGTCGTGGTTCAGGTTGATGACCATGAATATCTGCTTCCCGTCGAGATGATCGATAAGGCTAATGTCATTCCCCGATTTGAATAAGCGCAAATCCGCGGATCCCAAAGGATTGCGACAGGCGAGGCGTACGATGAGTAAAGAAGTTCTACTGGTAGTGGAATCGGTTTCCAATGAAAAAGGTGTTCCGCCCGGTGTCATTTTCGAGGCATTGGAGCTAGCCCTGGCCACTGCCACAAAGAAACGCTACGAAGAAGATGTAGAGCTGCGTGTGGCTATTAATCGCCACAACGGTAGTTATGAAACGTTTCGCTGCTGGACAGTTGTCAAAGATGAAGACTTTGATAATCCAGCAGCAAACCTGACGCTCGATGAGGCTCAGGAAATCAATCCAGATGCCAAAATTGGCGATCTGATTGAAGAAAAGATCGAATCCATAGAGTTCGGCCGCATTGCGGCTCAAACAGCCAAGCAAGTTATTGTCCAGAAAGTGCGTGAAGCTGAGCGTGCTCAGATTGTTGATGCTTACCGCGAGAAAGTGGGTGAGATCATTTCTGGTACAGTCAAAAAAGTTACGCGAGACAATGTAATCGTCGACTTGGGCAACAATGCAGAAGCCTTACTGGCCCGTGATCAGATCATCCCACGGGAAAACTTCCGTGTTGGCGTTCGGGTTCGTGCACTGCTCAAGGAAATCCGTACGGAAAATCGTGGCCCTCAGCTAATCCTGTCGCGCACAGCGCCTGAAATGTTGATTGAGCTGTTCCGGATTGAAGTACCGGAAATATCTGAGCAGCTGATTGATGTTATGGCCGCTGCTCGGGATCCAGGCTCGCGTGCAAAAATTGCCGTGCGCTCGAAAGACAAGCGTATCGATCCGCAGGGTGCCTGTATCGGCATGCGGGGATCGCGTGTCCAGGCCGTGTCTGGCGAATTGGGCGGTGAGCGAGTAGACATCGTTTTGTGGGATGACAACCCTGCTCAGTTCGTTATCAATGCCATGGCGCCTGCTGAGGTTGCGTCAATCATTGTTGATGAAGATACCCACACCATGGATATCGCAGTTGCCGCTGATAATTTAGCTCAGGCTATTGGTCGTAGTGGCCAAAACGTTCGCCTTGCAAGTCAATTGACAGGCTGGACGCTGAACGTGATGACCGAAGAGGACATCATGGCCAAGCAGCAGGCAGAGACGGGCGATATTCTTCAGCAGTTTGTAGACGAACTGGACGTAGATGAAGAGTTGGCTCAGGTGTTGGTTGAAGAAGGTTTCACCACGCTCGAAGAAATCGCCTACGTTCCCATGGAGGAAATGCTCAATATTGATGGTTTCGATGAAGACATCGTCAATGAGCTTCGTAATAGGGCTAAGGACCGCCTGTTAACCCGTGCCATCGCGACGGAAGAACAACTGGCTGACAAGAAGCCGGAAGAAGATTTGCTTAGTCTCGAAGGCATGACTGAGGAACTCGCGCTTGAGCTGGCGCAGCGAGGCGTTGCCAATCGCGAAGATCTTGCCGAGCAGTCCATTGATGACCTGCTCGATATTAACGGCATGAATGAAGAGCGTGCCGGCAAGTTGATCATGGCTGCCCGTGCCCATTGGTTTGAGTGAGCGGTGCTGCCTGAGGAGAAGAGTGCATGACGCAAGTCACGGTGAAAGAACTGGCCCAAACGGTCAATACACCGGTTGAACGCCTGCTGCAGCAAATGCGGGAAGCGGGTCTGTCCCATAGCAGTGCAGACCAGGTTGTGACCGACACTGAAAAGCAAAAACTGCTGTCTCATCTGAAAGGAAACACCAAGCTGGACGAACCGCGTAAAATAACGCTCCAGCGCAAGACTCAAACGACATTGAAGGTGTCTGGAAGCAAGACGGTTAATGTCGAAGTCCGTAAAAAGAAGACCTACGTCAAGCAAAGTCCCGATGAGTTGGCGACCGAACAGCAGCGTGAGCTTGAGGCGCAGCGCGAGGCCGAAGAGGCTGCTCGCTTGAAGGCCGAAGAAGAAGCTCGCCAGCGAGCAGAAGAAGAGATTCGCTTGAAGGCCGAAGAGGAAGCTCGCCTTAAAGCTGAAGAAGAAGCTCGCCAGCAGGCTGCTGCCAAGGCCGCTCAAGAAGTGGCAGAAGCGGCTGCGAAAGCCGCTACAGAAACCAAGCCCGAGGAAGTAGTGGAAGAAGTGGTTGCAAATAAAGCAGCACCGGCAGCGCCGGCAGCTGCATCTGATGAGCGTAAGCGCGAAGAACCGCGTCGTCCCGTAGCGCCGCCTGTAGCAGGCAAGCGGGATGAGGATGAGCGTCGCGATCGCAAGCATGCACAGCACCGTCCTTCCTTGAAGGAGAAGGATAAGGTTAGTAGTCCGCGCGTTGTTCGTAGCGCCGGCGATGATGAAGATGATGGTTTTGGCGGTCGCCGTGGCGGCCGAAACAAGTCCAAGCTCAAAAAGCGTAACCAGCATGGCTTCCAGAACCCTACAGGGCCGGTTGTTCGTGAAGTCGCTTTAGGCGAAACAATTACTGTTGCCGAGCTGGCCCAGCAGATGTCTGTCAAGGCAGCTGAAGTCATCAAGTTCATGTTTAAGATGGGCTCGCCTGCCACGATCAACCAGGTGCTGGATCGTGAAACCGCTCAGCTGGTTGCTGAGGAGCTTGGTCACAAGGTTAAGCTGGTTAGCGAAAATGCGTTGGAAGAGCAGCTGGCTGAGTCCCTCAAGTTCGAGGGCGAGCAGGTTCACCGTGCGCCGGTGGTTACGGTCATGGGTCACGTTGACCATGGTAAGACTTCCTTGCTGGACTACATCCGTCGCGCCAAGGTTGCAGCAGGCGAAGCGGGTGGCATTACCCAGCATATCGGCGCCTACCATGTAAACACTGATCGTGGCATGGTGACGTTCCTGGATACCCCTGGTCACGCAGCATTTACCGCCATGCGTGCTCGTGGTGCTCAGGCAACCGACATTGTAATTCTGGTTGTCGCTGCCGATGACGGTGTCATGCCACAGACAGAAGAAGCTATCCAGCACGCTAAGGCTGCTGGTGTACCGATTGTTGTTGCAGTAAACAAGATCGACAAGCCTGATGCAGATCCGGACCGTGTTAAACATGATCTGGCTGGGCGTGATGTCATCCCAGAAGAGTGGGGCGGTGATACTCAGTTTGTTCATGTATCTGCCAAAGCAGGTACTGGCGTTGATGAGCTGTTAGAAGCCATTCTTCTGCAGGCTGAAGTTCTTGAATTGACTGCAACACCTTCGGCTCCAGGTCGTGGTGTAGTAATTGAGTCGCGCCTTGATAAGGGTCGCGGACCGGTTGCTACTGTTCTGGTGCAAAACGGTACTCTGCGTCAGGGTGATATGGCCCTGGTCGGTGTTAACTTCGGTCGTATCCGTGCCATGCTCGATGAGAACGGCAAGCCGATCAAAGAGGCAGGTCCATCCATCCCCGTCGAAATTCTTGGCTTGGATGGCACGCCGGATGCCGGTGATGAGCTGACTGTTCTGACCGATGAGAAAAAAGCGCGTGAAGTTGCCTTGTTCCGTCAGGGTAAGTTCCGTGAGGTCAAGCTGGCACGTGCTCAGGCAGGCAAGCTCGAAAATATTTTCGAAAACATGGGCCAGGACGAGAAAAAGACGCTTAACATCGTTCTCAAGTCCGATGTGCGCGGTTCTCTAGAGGCTCTACAAAGCTCGCTAAGTGGTCTGGGTAACGATGAAGTTCAGGTGCGTGTTGTTGCTGGTGGTGTAGGGGGTATCACTGAAAGTGATGCGAACCTAGCGCTGGCTTCTAATGCGGTTCTCTTCGGCTTTAACGTTCGTGCCGATGCTGGTGCTCGTAAGATCATTGAGCAGGAAGGTTTGGATCTACGTTATTACAACGTGATCTACGACATTATCGAAGATGTTAAGAAAGCGCTAACGGGTATGCTGGGCAGCGATGTTCGCGAGAACATTCTGGGCATTGCAGAAGTTCGTGACGTCTTCCGCTCGCCGAAGTTTGGCGCTGTTGCAGGCTGTATGGTTGTTGAAGGCATGGTCCATCGCAATCGTCCGATTCGTGTTCTACGTGAAGATATTGTGATCTTTGAAGGTGAACTTGAATCTCTGCGTCGCTTCAAAGATGACGTGGCTGAAGTTCGTGCCGGCATGGAATGCGGTATCGGTGTGAAGAGCTATAACGACGTTAAGGTCGGCGATAAGATCGAAGTTTTCGAGAAGGTCGAAGTAGCACGCTCGCTGTAATTCACGCAAGCGAAAAGCCAGGAGCTGGAAGGTGCCGCAAGGCAGCTTCCAGCTTCGTCTTTTTAACAGCACCTGGCTTTAAGAGAGAGCGAAGATGGCTAAAGAATACACTCGTACTCAGCGCATCGGTGATCAGATGCAGCGTGAGTTAGCGCTTTTGATTCAGCGGGAAATTAAAGATCCTCGTCTGGGCCTGGTAACGATTACTGACGTCAATGTGGCGCGTGATCTTTCCCACGCCAAAGTATTTATTACTGTTTTGGGTAAAGATTCGTCTGAGGATATTGCCCAGAATTTAGGGATTCTGAATGAAGCCTCTGGCTTTTTGCGTCAGCAGTTAGGACGCGCAATGAAGCTTAGGACGATCCCGCAAATGCGCTTTCATTATGATGAGAGCATCCGTCGCGGAGCGGAACTGTCTGCGTTGATCGAGCGTGCAGTATCTGAAGATCGTCGTCACGAGGATGGAGAGTAAGCGTGGCGCAAGTGAAACGAATCCGTCGATCGGTTAACGGTATTCTGGTACTCGACAAGCCGAGAGGCCTGACCTCTAATGCGGCCCTGCAGAAGGTACGCTGGTTGCTTAATGCTGAAAAAGCGGGGCATACCGGTAGCCTTGATCCATTGGCAACAGGTGTTTTGCCGTTGTGCTTTGGTGAGGCAACAAAGTTCTCCCAGTATCTGCTTGATGCGGATAAAGGGTATGAAACGGTTATGCAGCTAGGTGTCACTACAACGACAGGTGATGCCGAGGGAGAAATCGTTGACCGTCGAGAGGTGAACCTTTACGCCTCGGCCGTAGAAGCAGCCCTGCCAGTGTTTCGAGGTGATATCCTACAGGTTCCGCCTATGTATTCGGCGCTGAAGCGAGACGGTCAGCCGCTCTATAAGCTGGCTCGTGCAGGCGAGGTGGTGGAGCGTGAACCGCGTTCTGTTACTATTAGCCGTCTCGAGCTGCTGGCGCTGACAACGGATCGCGCTACACTCGATGTGCACTGTAGCAAGGGCACCTACATTCGGTCCCTGGTCGAAGACTTAGGCCAGACGCTTGGTTGCGGAGCTCATGTAGCGGAACTACGCAGAACCCAGGCAGGCCCCTTCGCTCTGGCTCAGTCTGTAAGCCTTGAGGTGCTTGAAAAAGCGCACGAAGAAGGTGGTGCAGAAGCGTTGGATGCCTTCCTGCTCCCGGTTGATAGTGGTCTGGAGCACTGGCCGCTGCTACAACTGACCGAGCACACAGCCTACTATTGGTTGCATGGTCAGCCAGTGCGAGCGGCGAACGCGCCCAAATTTGGCTGGATGCGAGTACAGGATAATGAAGGTCGCTTCATCGGTATCGGTGAGGTGACTGACGACGGGCGTATTGCGCCGCGTCGTTTGGTTCGGTCGTAAGACTGATATGAGGGTGGCTGTTAACAGGCATGGTCATTCCTCTTCTCTGAACACGGGGGTAGTTCCCTCGGCCTGTTATATCTAGGAGCCCTATCATGGCACTTAGCGTTGAAGAAAAAGCCCAGATCGTTAGCGACTACAAGCGCGGCGAAGGCGATACCGGTTCTCCGGAAGTGCAGGTTGCTCTGCTGTCTGCCAATATCGACAAGCTGCAGGGTCACTTCAAGGCCAACAGCAAGGACCACCACAGCCGTCGTGGTCTGATCCGTATGGTTAACCAGCGTCGTAAGCTGCTGGACTACCTGAAGGCCAAGGACACTACTCGTTACAGTGACCTGATCAGCCGTCTGGGCCTGCGTCGTTGATCACGATGCAAGCTGGACGCTAGTCGCTTAAAAGCTGGGGGTCGGCTATGCCGGTTTCCAGCTTTTTTGCTTCATGCGTCCCCTGAGATCGCGCCGGGTCCGATACCCCGCCGCTCTCAAGATTTCCCCAAGGGCAATACAAGAAGGAAATACTGTGAATCCAGTAATCAAGACATTCAAATTCGGTCAGCAGACCGTAACCCTGGAGACGGGCCGTATTGCGCGTCAGGCCAGTGGTGCAGTACTTGTCAGTACTGAAGACGTTAGCGTTCTGGTCACTGTTGTGGGTGCCAAGTCTCCAGCAGAAGGCCGTGACTTCTTCCCGCTGTCTGTCCACTATCAGGAAAAGACGTATGCGGCAGGTCGTATCCCCGGTGGCTATTTCAAGCGTGAAGGTCGTCCAAGCGAAAAGGAAACATTGACCTCCCGCCTGATCGATCGCCCGATTCGTCCTCTATTCCCCGAAGGCTTCATGAACGAAGTACAGGTTGTCTGTACTGTAGTTTCTACCAACAAGAAGTCTGATCCGGATATTGCTGCCATGATCGGTACGTCTGCCGCTCTGGCTATTTCCGGCATTCCGTTCGCAGGCCCGATTGGTGCTGCACGCGTAGGGTTCCACCCAGAGCTGGGCTATATCATCAACCCAAGCTATGAGCAGCTTCAGAGTTCCAGCCTGGACATGGTTGTCGCAGGTACCTCTGACGCGGTTCTAATGGTTGAGTCCGAAGCGGACGAGCTGACTGAAGACCAGATGCTGGGCGCTGTACTGTTTGCCCATGAAGAGTTCCAGGTTGTCATCGAGGCAATCAAGGCATTTGCTGCTGAAGCAGGCAAGCCTACGTGGGACTGGCAAGCTCCGGTCGAGAACACAGCTTTGGTTAACCAGCTGCGTGCCGAATTTGGTGAGGCAATTTCTCAGGCTTATACCATTACCATCAAGCAGGACCGTTATGCGGCTCTGGGTGAGCTGCGCGATCAGGCTGTGGCCAAGTTTGCGGGTGAGGAAGAGGGTCAGTACAGTACCGCCGAGGTCAAGGAAATTTTTGGCCTGCTGGAATATCGCACTGTACGTGAGAACATCGTAGGCGGTAAGCCGCGTATCGATGGTCGTGATACCCGTACTGTTCGTCCGCTGAATATTGAAGTGGGTGTGCTGCCCAAGACTCACGGCTCCGCATTGTTTACGCGTGGTGAAACTCAGGCGCTGGTAGCGACTACCCTGGGTACTGCCCGCGATGCTCAGATCCTCGACATGCTGGAAGGCGAGCGCCGTGACACCTTTATGCTGCACTACAACTTCCCGCCTTTCTCGGTCGGTGAGTGCGGACGTATGGGTAGCCCAGGCCGCCGTGAAATCGGTCATGGCCGTCTGGCACGCCGTGGTGTGCAGGCTATGCTGCCTTCTCAGGAAGAGTTTCCTTACAGCATTCGTGTTGTTTCAGAGATCACTGAGTCAAACGGCTCAAGCTCCATGGCTTCTGTCTGCGGTGCCTCGTTGGCATTGATGGATGCTGGTGTTCCAGTTCGCGCTCCGGTTGCTGGCGTTGCGATGGGCCTGGTAAAGGAAGGCGACAGATTTGCTGTTCTGACCGATATTCTAGGTGATGAAGATCACCTTGGCGATATGGACTTCAAGGTGGCCGGTACTGACAAGGGCGTTACCGCTCTGCAGATGGACATCAAGATCAACGGTATTACCGAAGAGATCATGGAAGTCGCTTTGGCTCAGGCTCTAGAGGCTCGCCTCAATATCCTATCCCAAATGAATCAGGTAATCGCCAAGCCGCGTGCAGAGCTGTCTGCCAATGCACCGACCATGATTGCTATGAAGATCGAGCCGGACAAGATCCGCGACGTCATCGGTAAAGGCGGCGCTGTTATTCGTGGAATCTGTGAAGAAACCAAGGCGTCGATCGACATCGAAGATGATGGCAGCGTCAAGATTTACGGCGAAACCCGTGAAGCTGCCGAGGCCGCCAAACAGCGCGTTCTGGGTATTACTGCAGAAGCTGAAATCGGCAAGATTTACGTTGGTAAGGTCGAGCGCATTGTCGATTTCGGTGCGTTCGTAAATATCCTGCCTGGTAAAGATGGTCTGGTACACATTTCTCAGATCAGCGATCAGCGCATCGAGAAGGTTTCCGATGTACTGAAAGAAGGACAGGAAGTGAAGGTATTGGTATTGGACGTGGATAACCGCGGCCGTATCAAGCTCTCTATCAAGGATGTCGCAGCAGCTGAAGCTTCTGGCGCCTGATAGTTAGTAAGTTGAAAGCCCAGCCTTGGCTGGGCTTTTTTATGTCCGTTGTTCATGCAACTTGCATGTATTGCATGAACGATTTATTGCAATGTGCAACGGTTTATTAAAAAGCCAAATTGTTAACTTATTGATATTTAATGATTTTTTTATGAGGCCGACTTGGCATGCTGATTGCGATCATGATTAGTGCTAGCGCCAGGATACGGCGTACACTCAAAACAGGAGTCACACCATGAAGAAGACTTTCAGCCATTTCGCTCTTGCCGCCGCCGCTGTTACCGCTCTAAGCATGCCGCTTGCCGGAGGTGCGTTTGCTGCCACAAACCATCAAACGATGACGTTGGCCGCTAATGACAACGTGGAGAAGGCAGAGGAAACAGTTTCCGACACATGGATCACTGGAAAGGTGAAATCTTCTTTCCTTGCTGATGATCATATCAAAGGGACCGATATCAAGGTCGAGACCAACAAAGGTGTAGTCTCCCTTTCAGGTACCGTTGCGACAGACGCTCAGCGTGAGCTGGCTGTTGAGAAAGCAAAAAATATCAAAGGCGTTAAAGCCGTATCGGCTGATGGCTTGAAATCGGCCGAGTAATCTAAGGTGGCGGGCTTGAAGCCCGCCACTTTTAGTATCTGTGAGGTAAGTGCCATGTCTGGAAAAGCAGATGCCTTTGTGGATCTGATTGAAGTTTCTCGTAATGGCAGAACATTCTACGAGTCAGCGATCAATGCAGTGAGCAGTCCCCAGCTCAAAGCGTTGTTCTCTGAGATGGCTCAGATGAAAGCGGGTCTGGTTATCCTGTTAAGTAGCCAGACATCCTTGCATGGCAGGCAGCCTGCTAATGACAGTCTTTTTGTAAGCTCTTTCAAAGTGCTTTATGAACAGACCAGAGCTGCTCTGGCAGAAGCGGGGGATACCACCTATATTCAAGTATTAGAGGAGTCTGAGGACCAGCTTCTCCACCTGCTGGAACAGGCCATACACGATATGCCCGAACTGGAAGCCAAGCCGCTGGTTCAGGAGCAGCTACAAAAAGCCAAGCTGTGCCATGATCACCTTTTAGAGCTCAAGCTTCGCCTTAACGTGGCCTAATTACTGGCCGCGCTTGCTTTCAATCTTGAACAGCCGGTCGCCGCGAAACGTCAAATAGTGATACATGCCGTTCCATGGGCCATACACCCATTCTTCGACTTTAACGTCGCTGCGTCTTCTGTAACTGTCTACGATCTCAATGTAACCCAAGTTAGCACGGCTGCCGGGCCTTCCACATTTACGGTAAATTTCGCTGATATGGTCATCTGTATTGACCAGCTGACTACCGCATCGTAAGGACTCGGCATGAGCAGGCCACACTATGGTAGAGAGGATGAGCAGTACAGAGACTCGAAGAGCATTAAAGGGCATGAACAGGCTCTAATCACGTGTGAATTCGATGCTGACAAGTCGGTTGGCTTCAAATGTCAAAATGTAGATTCCACCATTCCAGGGACCGTAAACCCATTCTTCCCGTGTCGATTCCCTACGACCATAGTCACCCTGCGTGTAGCCTATAAAATCTCGATGCGCAGGTTCGCCGCATTTCCGTTGTACCTCAAACGTACGGTCGCCCCGGTTAACCAAGTTACTGCCGCAGCGGAGCGTGTCACCTAGCGCCACCGAGGCGGAGAGCGCTAGTAATAGGGCTATGGCGGTTGTGGTGTATCTCATCTGCTGTCCTAGCTACTGCCAAGATGAAGTTGTGCCGCGATACGCCCATTATTGCCTTGCTGGCTTGTATTGACATCAATTAAATAAATACGCCCTTCCTCAAGCCCGGTCTTTTCTACGAGGTATTGCTTGATGTTTTGAGCACGCGCCTGTGCCAGTCGTCGCAGAAGCAGATCACTCGTTTTCCATGAGTCAAGAATGGCGGCACTCAGACGCTGCTGCCGCTCGGTATCGCTCAGGTGTGTCCACTCGGCAGGCGGCTGTTGTTTAAGGCGGGTACGGTAAATCCCTTCTAGCAAGGCAGGTCGCATATCTTCCGGTACGGCAAGCTGGGTGGCATCTGCGGGAACCTTGCCGCCTCGCCGCTGCAGCAAATTGTAGTACTGTGTCTGGAATTCGCGCTCCAAGCGCTGCGCAGAAAGTGAAGGGCCGTCGATCTCAACCGCGCTACGGCCTTCTACATCCAGTTGCAGCTGCGGACGCCTTTTTAGCGCCTGGGCCAGCGTATCGAGCGACTGACGCGCCTCACCCGTCAAGTTGACCGAGGCCGCTTCAAAGGGTATCTCGTTGAGATCCGTTTCTGCTCGACCTGCCAGGCCTGCCAGCATCTTGAAGGGCGATTGGACGGCCCTTGCAATGACGTTGCGCATCGTTTGCCAGATGATGGGCGCCACGCTGAAGTTAGGGTCGTTGAGGTTACCCGCGACAGGGAGAGTCAGGTCAATTCTGCCGTGGGAGTCCTTGAGTAGCGCAACCGCAAGCCTGACAGGCAGGTCGACGGCATCAGGGCTGTCAATCCGTTCACCTAGCTCAAGTTGATCCAATACCAGATGGTTTTGAGCATCCAGCTTGCTGTTGTCGATCCGGTAGTTGAGATCCAGGTCCAGGCGCCCTTTGCGGATGGCATAGCCGGCGAATTTTCCGGAATAGGGCGTGAGGGTTGTAAGTTCAACATGACGGAATGCCGCTGTCACGTTGAGTTTGTTGAGCGGATCCAGTGGGTTCAGACGACCTTTGATATTGACGGGTGCAAAGCGATCCACCTTGCCGGTCAGGCTTATTTCCGCCGGATCGGAGGCCTTTGTATCCAGCGTGCCGATCTGACCGTTCAGCTCCTGAATAGCCGTTATGAAGCTGGGCGTAAGGCTATAGTCTGCAAAATTGGCCGAGCCGTTAACGACATGAATACCGCCGATGTGCAGGGTTAGCGGAGTGGTGTCGTCAGGTGCTTCGTCTTTGGGTTGAGGAATCAGCAGCTGACGAAAGTTAGTGGTCAGGTCTTCGTTGATAATAAGACGGGCATAGGGGCGCAGCAGGGTAATGTCATCAATGGCGAGACGCTGGCCATGCTCGTAGCTGATACCTTTTAGCGTAAGCGTTTGCCAGCGCAGGAAGTCACGCTGGCGCTGGGTATCTAGAGTATGCAGCTGGGTGAGCTGGGCCTGCCCGGTCACGGACAAGGCAAGAGGCGCTGTATCATGAAGGGAGAGATTGATGTCGCTTGCCAGCATGCCGCTCCGCACTTCAAGGCGGATATAGGGGGCAATATAGGCTTGGGCCAGACGCAGGTCGATATCATTATTCACGATATGCAGGCGAGCGGTCACAGGATTCAATGTCAGCTCACCGCTAACCTCAAGCTGCCCATGTAGACCAACTTGAGCGTTGAGGTTGACCGTGGTCGGCATTTGGCCTGCCAGATCAAGGTTGGACAACGCCAGGTTGATGTCCTTTATGTCCAGATCTACAGGTGCTGAAGCGGCCAGGTCTTTTAGATGAAGGCGGCCGCCTTGTAGGTCAGTCTTGCCAATGCTGATCTGCCAATTCGGTGTGTCGGGCAATGCCTCGGGTTGCTCTGGGAAGGTGAACAGCTTGGCCCAATCCAGCTGACCGTCCCGATCCCGAGATACCCAGGCCTCCAAGTTTCGGGTCTCGAGCTTTCCCAGATGGATCTGGCGTTTGGTCAGGTCCAGTGTGGCATCGGCAATAGCGAGGTGGTTTAGATGTATCTGTGGCGTGGCATTGACTGCTTTGCTGGAAAACTCATCAAGGCTCAGGCTGGTCTTGGACAGTTGTAGTTGAAAGGTATTTCCTGTTTCGAGGTGGTACTGAGCATGCCCATTCAACCGACCCTTATCGAGTGAAAGCGGTAGTGCTTCGCTGACGTAGGTCCACCAGGGGGCCAGCGCAGCCTCCTTGAGCTCCAGGGAGCCATTAAGGGTGAAGGGGACCAAGTGGAGCGTTCCTTCGCTTGTGAGTGCCCCATCCTGGCCTGCTTGGGCATTCAGGCTGTAGCGGCCTGGATTTTCTGTGCGGGTGCCGATGTTTTCCAGGGTCAGATCAATGGGGTTGAAACTGACTTCGACGGGCTGTTTGAGCTGTTGATCTCGGTAATGCACTTGGGCCCTCTGAAGGACAAGAGCATCGATGGTCAAGGGAAAGGGTGGCTCGGTTGCATTTGCCGTAGGCTTGTCTTGAGGGTCAGAACTCTCAGGCGTTTTAAACAGCTCGGTAAGATTTAGCGTACCGTCTTTCTCGAGCGTAACGTCGACAACGGGCTCTTCCAGCTCCAGACGCGCCAGATGTGCTTCCCTTCGCCATAAGCTGTTCAGCTCAAGGTCAGCATAGAGGCGCTTGGCTGCCAAGACGGGGTGTTCGGGAGAGCCAATGCGAAACCCTTTCAGTTCTACTTCAAATGTGAAGGGATTAAGGCTGATCTTATCGATCTGAGCAGGCTGCGTGGTGTAACGCGTCAACTGTTGGTTTGCAACGTGCAACGCAACGCGCGGGAGAATCAGAAAACCAAGCAGGCAATACAGCAGGAGGAGCGACAACACAATGGCGGCGCGTTTCAATGCTTTGGGCATGGCGTCTATCCATCAAGAGTGCTCTCCAGTATCGCACGTGCCGCTGTGGTGCCAACGGCAGCATGCGCAAAGCGTGATCGTTACAACTGTAAAATCAAGATCTTAAGGGGCGGTTGGCCGTCAAAGGACGGGAAGTCCTCGTCTGGCGCGATAACCTGACAGTCACGTACCGGTCTTCCCTGTTTGCTGGCGCAGCGCAGAATAGACTCGCGCCATTCTGCCATGGAGACTTTGGCCAGGTTGTTACAGCACACCAGGGTGCCGTTTTCGGCAGTAGCTAGGAGCGCTGGTTTGAGCAGGCTTTGATAGTCACGCTGAAGGTCTACCGTTCCAAAGGCACTTTTGGCCCAAGCCGGTGGATCAAGAAACACAAGGTCGAATTGCTTTGGGTCCAGGCGAGGATAACTGGGCAAGCGCTGGCCTCGACGATGAGTGATAGGTAAGCCGGCTAGCTGGCGAATAGCGGGGAAATAGTCCGACTGAACGAACTGCATGGGCGGCAATGAAGGATTGAGAGTACCGTTTTCCTGACCTACAGCCAGATTGCGCGTAGCGAAGTCCAGATTCCAGACCTCCTGCGCTCCACCAGCCGCAGCGCAGAGTCCTACACCGCAGGTATAGGCAAAGAGATTCAGGACTGACTTGTCCTGGCTGTTCTGCTTGACCCAGCCTCGCGCGTTACGCAGGTCAAGAAAGAGTAACGGGTCTTGGCCGGCATGGCGGCCCCGCACACGATAGGTCAAGTCCCATTCGTGAGCGGTGGTGGCCTCCAGTGCATCTGGTTCGGTTGTATGGGCGGTGCTGCTGCGATCAATCCGGGAATTGCCTTGCGACCGGTCGTTATAGACGAGAAATAATTCCTGGCCCAAAAAACGCTGAACCTGCTGATGCAGTGCAAGGATCACGTCATTTTCGACAGGGGCGTGAAAGCTCTGAATCAGTAATTGTGGGCCGTACCGGTCGAGCGTAAGTCCTGCTGCTCCCTCCTGTGATCCATGAAACAGTCGATAGCAGTCCGTACCCTGGGTATGGAGTCGTGCCAGGAGCGACTCACGGCGGGACAATGCTGAGTCCAGAGCGGAGAAAAGGGTTTGCATGGGCAGGCCTTGAAGCGAAGAGCAATAAAGGCGTACAGAATACAGATTATTGTGGGCGGCCGTGCGACCGATCAGGGCTTGGTGGGCTGACCCATGCGGCGGCGTGCCCGATGTGAAGAGCCGTTGCGAACCGCCCAGCGTAACAGGGGAGCTGTACGGTTGACGCCGGCCCTTACCAGATGCCGCTCCGCATGGCCGGGCAGGATATCCAGTTGCTGAGCGGCCCATTCGGGTAGCAGATCAATCCCTGCTCTCATGATCAGTGAACCGAATGGCTTGGCCAGCGCACTGGGGGCTGGGGCTGAGAGCAGGATCTGTGTAATCTCACGCGTACGTTCATCGCAGACCAGCTCTGGGCGCATCGTATTGAGGTAATGTTCGATTTCTATCCGTGATGCGGGGACTTGCTGAGCGCCCAGTTGCCTGGCAATCAGGGGAACTTCTCGGTAATAACGGTCCTGCTCCGCAAGGGAAAAGTGGGGATTGAAATAGCGAAGGTAGGCTTTCAGGAAGCTGCTCACCTCCGCGACATGTACCCACGTTAAAAGATCAGGATCATCGGCTGCGTAAGGGCGTCCATCCAGGGCAACTCCTTTGATATGGCCATGAATCATCCGGACTTTTTCGATCAACCGTTGTGCGTCGGCCTGGTTGCCAAAGGTAGTGGCGGCAATGAATTGGCCCGTACGCCGTAATCGGCCCAGCATATCTTCTCGAAAGCGGGAGTGATCCCAGACACCTGCCAGTGCCAAGGGATGCAGCATTTGCAGAAGCAGGGCGGCGACCCCGCCGATCATCATGCAGGTAAAGTCACTGTGTACCTTCCAGCAGGCGGAGTCAGGTCCGAACAGGCCAGGGTCCCCAGGTGGGTTCTCGTAATCGACTCCGCCCAGGCTTAGCCCGGTAAGGCTCATGACCTGACTTTCAATACGGCGTCGCAGGATTTCCATTACAGCCCCAAATGATGCTTCCTCACGTAAAGCTTAATGGATAACGAGCCGCCAGACATCCAACGCTATGCCCGGCGGCGGCGGTTTTACTCACTTTTTGGCTGCAAGATTCTGCCGATGCTCAATCAGCTCCTGCACGACGGAAGGATCAGCCAGGGTGGAGGTATCGCCCAGAGTGTCCAGCTCATCACAGGCAATCTTGCGCAGGATACGTCGCATGATCTTGCCAGAGCGTGTCTTGGGTAGCCGCGGCGCCCACTGGAGGAAGTCCGGCTTTGCAAAGCTGCCAATCTCGGAACTGACCTGAGCCAGCAGGCGCTTTTTCAGCTCATCCGTGGGTTGCACACCGCCCATTGGGGTGACAAATGCATAGACGCACTGGCCTTTCACATCATGGGGGCAGCCTACTACAGCGGCCTCGGCTACTTCGTCATGCAAAGCCAGCACGCTTTCCACTTCTGCCGTGCCGATCCGGTGGCCGGATACGTTGATTACGTCATCCACGCGGCCGGTAATCCAGTAATATCCATCTTCATCACGGCGGGCACCGTCACCGGTGAAATAGTAGCCGGGGTAGGCCTTGAAGTAGGTATCGATCATACGTTGATGATCGCCATAGATGCTTCGGATCTGGCTGGGCCAGCTGGCCTTGATAGCCAGAACACCTGCGGCAGGACCTTCGATCTCCTTGCCCTTGTCGTCCAGAAGAACAGGCTGAACGCCAAAGAAGGGGCGTGTAGCCGAGCCGGGCTTGAGGTCCGTTGCGCCAGGGAGCGGTGCGATCAGGATGCTGCCTGTTTCGGTCTGCCACCATGTGTCGACAATAGGGCAGCGCTTCTCACCTACGACGCGGTAGTACCATTCCCACGCTTCAGGGTTAATGGGCTCGCCTACACTACCCAGCAAGCGGAGGCTGGCGCGGGAGCTTTTGTGCACATGGGCGTCTCCCTCACGCATTAGTGCCCGAATGGCGGTGGGGGCTGTATAGAAGATGTTAACCTGATGCTTATCCACGACCTGCCAGAAGCGTGAGGCATCCGGATAACTGGGCATGCCTTCGTACATCAGCGTTGTTGCCCCATTGGTCAAGGGACCATAGACGATGTAACTGTGGCCGGTTACCCAGCCGACGTCCGCGGTGCACCAGAAGATCTCACCTTCGTGATAATCGAATACATACTTGAAGGTCATTGCAGAGCCCAGCAGGTAACCCCCGGTGGTATGTAATACCCCTTTGGGTTTACCGGTCGAGCCCGAGGTGTAGAGGATGAAGAGCGGATCTTCCGCATCCACCGGTTCGGCTGGACATTCATCACTGACGTTTTGCACGGCGTCGTGGTACCAAACGTCCCGACCTTCGGTCCATGCAATATTGCCCTTGGTGCGCTGTACTACGATCACATTGGAAACATTCGGGCATGAGGCTAAGGCCTTATCCACATTGTTTTTGAGCGGGACACATTTGCCGCCGCGGGTCCCTTCATCGGCGGTAATGACGGTACGGCAATCGGCATCCAGGATACGGTCGCGCAGGGCATCGGGAGAAAAACCGCCAAACACCACAGAGTGGACCGCACCCAGCCGGGAGCAGGCCAGCATGGCATAGGCCGCTTCGGGAATCATGGGGAGATACAGGCACACACGGTCGCCTTTCTTGACGCCATGCGCCTTCAGAACGTTAGCCAGCCTGCAAACATTCTGGTGCAACTCACGGTAGGTGATTTTCTGGGAATCGGAGGGATTGTCGCCTTCCCAGATAATGGCGACCTGGTCCGCACGCTTGTCCAGATGGCGGTCGACACAGTTGTAGGACACATTCAGTTGACCACCCTTGAACCATGAGGCTTCACCCTTGGCCAGATCGCTATGGTGAACTTCATCCCACGGTTTGAACCAGTCAAGCATGGCTTTGGCCTGCTCACCCCAAAAGCGCTCAGGGTCTTCAATGGACTGGCGATAGAGACGCTCATAGCCTTCTTTATCCAGAAGGGCTTGCTTTTGCACTGCTTCGGGCACGGGGTAGCGATGGTGTTCCGACATGGCGGGCTCCTGTTGTGGTTGTTCTCCGCTTCCATCCACATTAGGCGCTATTTGGGCGATGGGGTTCAGCCAGGCGATAGAGTGTGTGTATTTCTGGCCGAAAGTCGTAGGTGAAAATAAAAAAACGCCGCAAGAGCGGCGTTTTGAGCGGAGCGGATTGGTCAGCCGCGATGGTGCTGGCGGAAGTACTCGATCAGACCTTGAGTCGAGGCATCTTCCGCAGCCTCTTCTCCATTACCAACCAAATGCTGATAGACGCTGTTACCCAGCTCTTTACCCAGCTCTACGCCCCACTGGTCAAAGGCATTGATACCCCAGATCACGCTTTGTACGAATACCTTGTGCTCATAGAGCGCCACCAGGGCGCCTAGGCTGCTCGGGGTTACGCGCTCGAATACCAGCGTATTGCTGGGGCGGTTGCCCGGGATGACCTTGTGCGGAGCCAGGAATGCTACTTGCTCATCAGGCAGGCCCTTAGCGCGCAGTTCGGCTTCCGCTTCTTCAAGCGTCTTGCCGCGCATAAGGGCCTGGCTCTGGGAGAGGCAATTGGCATATAACCAGGGGTGATGGTCAGCAATGGGATGATGGCTGGAGGCCGGCACGATGAAATCGCATGGAATCATCGGGGTGCCCTGGTGCATCAGCTGGTGATACGCGTGTTGCCCATTGGTGCCTACGCCACCCCAGATGACCGGGCCGGTTGCCGTGGCGACAGGAGTACCGTCCTGGCGAACACGCTTGCCATTGGACTCCATATCCAGCTGCTGCAAATGCTTAGTGAAGTCGCGCAGATAGTAATCGTAGGTCAGTACAGCGTGACTCTGAGCATCCCAGAAGTTGCCATACCACACACCCAGCAGGCCCAGCAGCACGGGCAGGTTGCTTTCGAAGGGCGTGTTCAGGAAGTGCTGGTCCATAGCATAGGCGCCAGCCAGCAATTCCTTGAAATTGGATACACCGATGGCAATGGCAACAGGCAGGCCGATTGCCGACCACAGCGAGTAACGGCCGCCGACCCAATCCCACATCGGGAAAATGTTTTCTTCGCTGATCCCGAACTCAACGGCTGTCTTCACGTTACTGGAGACCGCAATGAAATGCTTATGCAGATCCTGCTCGGCGCAGCCCTGGCCAAGGCACCACGCACGTGCAGCCTGGGCGTTTTTCAGGGTTTCCAGGGTACCGAAGGATTTGGAGGAAACGATGAATAAGGTCGTTTCGGCTTCCAAGCCGGTCACCAGTTCATGGAATTCGCTGCCATCGATGTTTGCGAGGTAATGGCAGCGGACCTGCGACTGTGCGTAAGGCGTGAGTGCCTCGGCAACCTGCTGGGGCCCGAGGAAGGAGCCGCCGATTCCGATATTGACGACATCTGTGATCGGCTTGCCTGTGTGTCCTCGCCAGAGGCGGTTATGGATACGGTTGACCAGGTCGGTCATGCGGCCCAGTACGCGATGTACCTCCGGCATGACATCCTGCCCGTTCACCATCACCTTGTCGCCTAGCGGGCGGCGCAGGGCTGTATGGAGTGCAGGACGATTTTCCGAGGAATTGACGGGCTTGCCTGACAATAACGCCTTGATCGCGCCTTCAAGGTTTGCTTCACGTGCCAGGTTGATCAGCAGGTCGCGAGTCTGCTGAGTTAGCAGGTTCTTGGAGTAGTCCAGAAACAGCCCGCAGGCGCTCAATGAAAATTGCTTGAAGCGTCCTGGGTCCGCCGCGAACGCATTACGCATAGTGAAGGACTGCATCTCCTGACGATGTTCTGTCAGTGCCTGCCAAGACTTCAACTCGGTAACGTTGATAGGCTGTTTGTAATACTCCATTGGGATTCGCTTCCTTCTGTAGGTATTGTCGTACGTTGTGCACTACATCTTGGGATAAAGCTTGTGGCACGCCCGGCTATAGCACGCCAGATAGAGCGCGTCAGTCAAGCTAATGATGGCCGTCAGACACGAAAAAGCCCGGGGTGTTCCGGGCTTTAGCGAAGCGGTGCTCATCCTGCTGATTAGATATCAAGCTCGAGTGACAAATTATCAATCAACCGCGTGTTTCCAACATAGACGGCCAATAGTATTACCAGTTGCCGATCGGCTTCTGCCGCCGGGCGCAATGTGCCTTGCTGACGAAGCTCCAGATAATCCACTCGCAGGCCATCCGCTTCAAGCTGCTGTCTGGCCTCGTCGAGCAGGGCAGGGTAATCGCGGCGACCTGCCTGGATACGCTCGGCCACTTGTTTCAGCAGGCTGTACAGGCAAGGGGCCGTGGCGCGCTGTTCGCCATTGAGGTAGCCGTTACGTGATGATAGTGCCAGCCCATCGGTGTCTCGAACGGTAGGCTGACCTATGATCTCGATAGGCATGTTCAGGTCATTGACCATCTTGCGGATAACAGCGAGCTGCTGGTAGTCCTTTTCACCAAACACAGCGACATCAGGCTGGACCATGTTGAACAGCTTGCTGACAACCGTGGCGACGCCTTCGAAATGACCGGGGCGGCTGGCGCCACACAGGCCTTCTGAAACGACCGGGACGCTGACCCGCGTCTGGTGGTCCATCCCTTCGGGATACATCTCCGATACGGCAGGTGCAAACAGAACTGCGCAGCCGGCCGCTGCCAGTTTCTCCTGGTCAGCGGCAAGCGTTCTCGGGTATTTGTCCAAGTCTTCGGTGGGACCGAACTGCAGCGGATTGACGAAAATACTGGCAACCACGAAATCGCTATGGGCCCGCGCTGTATCAACCAGGGCGACATGGCCTGCATGCAGATTGCCCATGGTAGGAACAAAACCGATGCGCTTGCCTGAGCGGCGGGCCTCGGCGACTGCGTTTCGCAGCTCGCTGATAGTGTGTACGGTAATCATGCCGAAAATCCGTGTTCTGGTGCGGGAAAGGTGCCGCTCTTGACAGCCTGAACATAGGCTGTGAAGGCTTCCTGGATACTGCTCTGGCCGGCCATGAAATTCTTCACGAACTTGGGTGAGCGGCCTGTCAGAGCAAGGCCTAGCATGTCGTGCATGACCAGTACCTGCCCATCCGTGTCCGCGCCAGCACCGATACCGATGACCGGTATGTTGGCAGCGCGTGTGATGTCGGCCGCCAGCGGGCTGGGGACACACTCAAGCACAATCATGGCAGCTCCGGCTGCCTCAAGCGCCTTGGCATCTTCACGCAGCTGCTGGGCGCGAGCCTCATCACGCCCTTGTACCTTGAAGCCACCAAACACATTTACTGACTGAGGCGTAAGGCCCAGGTGCGCGCAGACCGGAACGCCCCGTTCAGCCAGCTGGCGAATAGGCTCTGCCAGCCAGGCAGCGCCTTCCAGCTTGATCATGTGCGCGCCGGCCTGCATCAGTGCGCCAGCATTCTGGAAGGTCTGCTCCAGTGTCGAGTAAGCCATAAAGGACATATCGGCCACGATAAGTGCGCCACGATTGCCGCGTTTTACACAGGCCGTGTGATAGGCCATATCGGCCGTGGTAACAGGCAGGGTGCTGTCGTGGCCCTGAAGGACCATGCCCAGGGAGTCGCCTACCAGCAGTATTTCGACGCCCGCCTGGCTAGCCGTATGGGCAAAGGTCGCGTCATAGCAGGTCAGCATGGTGATTTTTTCACCACGCTGTTTCAGCGCCTGCAAAGTGGTGAGGGTAACCTCAGGCATATCAAACTTCCTCTTCAGGCTGTGTCCTGAATGGCTGGGGACATACAGTCGTATCTTTTTATTCTGGTTGATGGCTGTAGCGAACTACAGATCTCATCGCTTGCCTGCCAATTCTGCAGAGGACACAGCCTGTCTGTAGGCAGTAACAAAGGGATGGCCAGGCAAGTGGGTGCCTATAGTCTCGGCGAGTTCAGGGGAAGTCAATCACGATGTGTTACCGGAACGTTACGGTAACACTATGACTTGCAAGTCCCTTATTCCAGTCGCTCCAGGCCCACGAACGGGCACTGGTCCAGCAGAGCCTGCAACAGGCTGCCATCGGGCAGGCGCAACTCATCCGAGGCAATTTCGGCCAGAGGGTAGAGAACGAACGCCCGGGCATGCATATGATAGTGCGGTACGGTCAGGCGGGGCTCATTGATCGTGTGGCTGCCGAATAGCAGGATATCAAGGTCTAGTGTTCTGGGGCCCCAGCGCTCATCCTTGCGGACTCGACCCTGCTGTTGCTCGATGGCTTGCAGCTCATCCAGCAGCGCAAGTGGTTCCAGAGCGGTATCAAGCGCTGCGACAGCATTTACATAGCGGGGCTGATCAGCCGGACCCAATGGGTCGCTTCCATAAAAGGAGGATCGGGAGACAAGTCGGCTTTGCGGAAGTGTACTCAACGCCGCCAGCGCTGATTCAAGCTGGGTACGGGGCTCCGCCAGATTACTGCCGAGCCCGATGTAAACACGCTCCATCGATTACTCCGCTGACGGGGTAGGTTTGTCGGTGCCAGGTGTGCGACGCTTGCGTGACCCACCGCCACGGCGGCGCTTGCGGACCGCGCCCTTGCCGTCTTCCTGACTCAATTCACGAATCATCTCTCGACGTTGACTGTCGCTGACTTCCTGATAACGCGTCCACCATTGACCCAGGTTACCGGTACGCTCGCCGGCGCTCTCACGCAACAGAAGGAAGTCATAGCCTGCCCGGAAGCGGGGGTTTTCCAAGAGCATATCGGCGCGTTTGCCCTGACGACGAGGCAAGCGTTCCTGCATGTCCCAGATCTCGCGCATGGGAATAGTAAAGCGCTTGGGAATGGCGATCCGGCGACACTGTTCAAGCGTAATGTCGTGAGCCGCTTCCTGCATGGCTGGAATCGGTGGCAGCCCCTTTTCCTGATGGTAATCCACGCGGGCGGGAAGGGCAGGCCAGAGCAGCGCTGCAAACAGGAAGGCGGGTGTTACCGGCTTGCCTTCACGAATACGTGCGTCCGTATTGGCCAACGCCTGCTTGATGAGACGGCCTGTGTATTCAGGGTTCTTTTCGAGCGCTTCAGCTGTTGCCGGGAACAGAGGGGCAAAGAGATCATAGGTGACCAGCAGCTCATAGGTGCGCTCTGCGTTACCGCTCAGGAACAACTTGAGCACTTCATCGAACAGACGGGAGGCTGGGATATCCCTTAACAGGTGTGCCAGGCGGCGAATAGGTGCTGCTGTCTGCTCTTCGATCTCGAAGCCCAGCTTAGCCGCGAAGCGTACGGCTCGCAGCATGCGCACTGGATCTTCCTGGTAGCGCTGCTCGGGATCTCCAATCAGGCGAATCAGGCGATTACGAATATCCGAGGCGCCATTGGCATAATCGAAGATACGTTCCTGGGTAGCTTCGTAGTACAGGGCATTGATCGTGAAGTCACGCCGCTGTGCATCCTGCTCCTGATTGCCATAGATGTTGTCACGAAGGATGCGTCCACTTTCGTGGCGGGCGGAGTGAACGGAGTCTTCATCCTCTTCTTCTTCGGGGTGATTGGCGCGGAAAGTCGCCACTTCAATGATCTCTCGGCCAAAATGTACGTGGACCAGCTTGAAGCGACGTCCAATGACGCGTGCATTGCGAAATTCAGCGCGTACCTGCTCAGGCGTTGCGTTGGTCGCGACGTCGAAATCCTTCGGCTCAACGCCCAGCATCAGATCTCTTACGCAACCACCGACCAGATAGGCCTGGTAGCCAGCCTTCTCCAGCCGATCCACAACGCTCAGGGCATGGCGACTAATCTGTTCACGCTCCAGCGCGTGCTGGCTACGAGGAATCACGATAGGTAGTTCAGGCTTACTGGGTGCGCGACGTAATGGCGAACGCAGGGACTGGATCAGCTTTTTCAGCATTGATAGCACTGTTCTTGAGGTCGGCGGAGCGAGCGGAAACCCGCGGTTATGGCGGATTCTAGCATTATAGGAGGGGATCTTGAATGATGGCTGGCGTGAAGCTTAAGGCACTGGGGGAGCCGAAGCTCCCCCCCAAATTGGTACGTGCTTTGTTTTTATTGTTATATCGAACCTGTTGTTTTTCTTGTCTGGTCCGTCCTGGTCGGATACCTGCCGCCAGGAGGGCTCCCAAATTCGGGGCCAAGAGCAAACGGATTACTTTGGACGCTGATGTCGTCATGATCACAATTGATCTATCCAGTGCAGGTGCTGCCTCAGGGCAGTTTTATTGTTCTCGGCCTGGTACGGGGCAAATGCTCCGCAATCGACTCTTCTCCAAAATGATCAGTTAGCTACGCCTCCGCCTGCTTGTTCTTATTGTGCTGGAGTCGTTACGTCTTATTTTTATTAGGGGTTTTACTGATTTTTTATTTTTGTTGTGCCAGATATAAAGCAGATGCTGTGCCAACTTTTGAAAATCGTTTTAAAACAAAGAGTTATGAAAATATGTAGTGTTTTTTGAGGCGGGCAACATGAGAAATTCGTTACCGTTAACCTCGCCTGATGTTACGGCGGTAACACATTCTGAAATGATGGCCCTGTGTTACCCGCAAAAAAAACGCATCGGTAACGATGCGTTTTCTGTCTATCAGGACAGGTCGGTGCTGGTAGCGCCCGTTTTTCGGCGCGGAATACCAAGCCGTTGACGTCGCTCCCATAAGCACTTGCGACTTATGCCAAGCTTGCGGGCTAATTCGGTCTCGGTCATGTGGTCCTGGTGTTCAAGTACGAAGTGCTGGAAGTAATCCTCCAGGGAAAGGTCTTCCGTAGGCTCATGGCTGACATTGGAGGAGCCCAGAGGCGTCTCGAGTGGATCCAGGAAGTGTTCGGAAAGGTCCAGATCTTCCAGTTCAATATCGATGCCGAGCAGGTCCGGCTCGATTTCGTTCTTCTCGCTGAGAATGACGGCTCGTTCGATTGCATTCTCCAGCTCCCGAACGTTACCCGGCCAGCTGTAATGGCGAATGGCGAGTTCAGCTTCCTGGCTGAAATGCATGGCCTCACGACCCATGCGGTTGGACTGGCGTGCCAGAAATACGCGGGCGATTTCCAGCACGTCATTGCTTCGCTCACGCAACGGCGGAAGGCGCAGGGAAATAACATTCAGACGATAATAGAGGTCTTCCCGGAATTGCCCGGTCTTGGCCAACGTCTTCAAATCACGGTGAGTGGCTGCAATCAGGCGGACATTGACCTTTTGCGACTGCACCGAGCCGACGCGGCGAATCTCGCCCTCCTGCAAGACACGCAGCAGGCGTGCCTGAGCTTCCAGCGGCAGCTCGCCGATTTCGTCCAAAAAGAGCGTACCGCCATCAGCTGCCTCGACCAGACCGGTGCGGCTTGCGCTAGCACCTGTAAAGGCACCTTTCTCATGGCCGAACAGTTCGGACTCGATCAACGTTTCGGGAATGGCAGCGCAGTTCACGGAAATCAGAGGCGCTTTTACCCGGCGTGACAGGTTATGAAGTGCACGAGCCACCAGCTCCTTGCCCGTACCGGACTCCCCCTGAATGAGCACGGTGGAATCAGTAGGGGCAACCTTGCGAATCTTCCCATACAGATCCTGCATGGGAGCACAACTGCCGATGATACCAATGTCGCTGTCGTGGACTGGCAGTGCTTCGCCGCGAGTGGCTGGACGCTCCGGCGGTGTCTGCTGCGGGGCCTGTTCGCGCTCGATGAGAATGCGCGCAACCGCCTGCAACATCTCGTCATGGTCGAATGGCTTGGCGATGTAGTCGACAGCGCCTTGCTTCATGGAGTCTACGGCAGAGCGCAGGCTGGCATAGCTGGTCATGATCAGCACCGGCTTGCCTGCAGCCAGGTCGATCAGCTCAGTACCAGGGGCACCGGGCAGGCGCAGGTCACTGATAATCAGGTCGAACGATGGAATGTCGTAACGATCCTGCGCTTCCTGCACAGAGCCAGCCTCGCTGACCTGAAACTGATTGCGCTCGAGCAATCGGCGCAGGGCCGAGCGAATGATGGTTTCGTCTTCGACGATCAAAATATGTGCCATATTGGGCTCTCTCGACGGTGGCAGAGCGGAGGCGCCAGGCAGTGGCGCATCTCGTTTCCGCTCTACGTTCCGGTTACGGCTCGATCAGGTTGTTCAAAATGACGCGGCAAATTCACACGTATACGCGTACCGCGGCCTTGCACAAGGTCGATCGGGCTGTCGATCATTATGTCTCCATAATGCTCTTCCACGATGGAATAGACCAGAGCAAGGCCAAGTCCCGTCCCTTTACCAGGGTCTTTGGTTGTAAAGAAGGGCTCGAAAAGACGGCTGATTATGGCTTTTGGGATGCCGGAGCCTTCGTCCTCGACGATAAGCGTTACCGTCTGCCCACGGGCTTCGCTACGCACCTTGATCGTGCCGGTGGGTGGCGAGGCATCGCGAGCATTGGACAATAGATTGATCAATACCTGAGCAAGCCGTTGTGGGTCGCCTTTGACCCAGTGCTCCGGATCGCACAGGTTCTGGAACTCGACATCGACGCTGCGGCGGTTAAGCGACAACAGCGAGATGGCTTCTTGTGCAGTATCTAACAGTCTGACCGGCTCTGGGTCATGTTGCCGACCACCGGCATGGGCAAAGCTCATCAGTGATTGAACGATGCGGGTGATGCGGCGTGTCTGCTCGACGATCTGTCCGCTAATCTCCTGAATTTCTGCATCCGCTTCGCGTTCTTCCTGAAGGATCTGTGCCAGGCAGGCAATACCGGTAACCGGATTACCAATCTCGTGGGCGACTCCTGCTGCGAGGCGGCCAATAGAGGCGAGGCGCTCGGAGTGAATCAGTCGATCCTCAAGCAGTTGGGTCTCACTGATGTCTTCCACGACCAGAACGTTGCCGCTGTTACCGGGGGCAAGAGGCTCGTCGATGGCCGCCTTGTGCAAATTGAGCCAGCGCTGGTTGCTGTCGAGTGCCAGGCGCTGTTTGTATAGATGCTGGTCGGGAGAGCGGAGAAAGCGTTCGAACAGGGCTTTCCAGGGCTCAGGTAGTGCCGAAAGGCGCGAGCCTACAACTTGCACTGAGTCGATGTTTGTCAGCCGCTCCATGGCCCGGTTCCACATTAGGATCTCGCAGTCCTGGGCTAGCGCGCAAACACCCATGGGCAGTTCCTGCAGGGTTTGCCGGTGGTAACGACGCAATGCGTCCAGTTCGGCTGCAAGACCTGTAAGACGGGACTGATAATCTTCCAGACGGCTTTCAATAAAATGGATGTCTTCGGTGACATAGGCCTCGCTGCCTTCCTTGTAAGGCAGGAACGTTTCGACGATATCCTGGGCGACCCGTGGCCCCATCAGGCCTGACAGGTTGGCCTCGATACGGTCTCTGAGCCGACGTAGCGCGTACGGGCGGCGCTCATCGAAGGGAAGCAGCAGATCGCTGAGGGCGCGCTCTACTTCCTTCTGGGCGGTCTTGGCACCCAGGGGCTTGGCCAGCTGAGTAGCGAACTCCTGGGGCGAGGCGGCAATCAGCTCCCGTCGCTGGGGCCGTCTGACATTGTCTACCGCACAGGCTTCCGCCGCGCTTTTTTCCTCATCGCTGGCTTCGGTGAACAGAGAGACCAGTGCAAACACCAGAACGTTAGCGGCCAGTGACGCCAGGGCTGCCAAGTGCCAGTTGGTGGCATCGATGTAGTAGGAGAAAGGACCGACTTCGAAGCCTTTCATGAAGCCAAGCGCCGGCAGCAGCATGGTCAGCGTCCACAGGCCCATGCCGGTCAGAAGGCCTGCGATGAAGCCGCGGTGATTGGCGGTCTGCCAGTAGAGAACGGATAATGCGCCTGGTAGAAACTGCACCGTGGCCACAAAGGCAACAATGCCAAGACTCGACAGGTCGCTATGATTACCGATCAGGCGGTAAAACCCATAGGCGGCCATGATGATGGCTGCAATCAATCCGCGGCGCGTCCAGCGTAACCAGCGATAGATATTGCCGTCGGTAGGTGGCTGATACAGGGGCAGCACCAGGTGGTTGAGCACCATGCCAGACAAGGCCATGGTCATCACGATGATCACGCCGCTGGCGGCGGACAGGCCTCCTACAAACGCTACCAGCGCCAGCAGCGGTTTATCCAGCGCCATGCCCACACCCAATGTGAAATATTCCGGGCTCGTGGGCGCTCCAAGAGCAAGACCGCCCCAGAGAATCGGTGGAATAGCCAGGCTCATCAATAACAGGAATAACGGAAGGCCCCAGCTGGCGCTGACAAGGGCACGGGGGCTCAGATTTTCCGTGAACGCCATGTGATACATGTGTGGCATCACGATGGCCGCCGCAAAAAAGACAAGGAGCAGGATCCGCCAGGGGCCTTCCTGCAAGGGTGTATGCAGTGTGGAAAGTGCTGTCTGATTCTGGGTCAGCCAGGTTTCAAGCCCAGAGGGACCATCGAACACGGTATAGAGCGTTACCAGGCCAACAGCACCTAGCGCGATGAGCTTGACCAGCGATTCGAAAGCAATCGCTACCACGAGTCCTTCATGACGTTCGCGAGCGGTAATCTGTCGCGCGCCAAACAGCATGGCGAACAGCGTAATCAGAAAGCAGAAGGCCAGTGCCGGGCCGTCCTGTGCCGGTGCGCTGATCAGAATGCCGGTGCTGGTAGCGACCGCCTGGATCTGAAGGGCCAATAATGGCAGAACGGCAACCACCATCAGCAGGGCCGTGAGTGCGCCTGCCCAGGTACTTCGAAAGCGAAAGGCGAAAAGATCTGCCAGTGAGGACAACTGATAGACACGGGTCAGCCGCAGAATGGGGTAGAGCAGCACAGGTGCCAGCAGAAATGCGCCACATAGACCCAGATAATAGGAAAGAAAGCCGTACCCATAGTCATAAGCCAGGCCAACCGTTCCGTAAAAGGCCCAGGCGCTGGTGTAGACGCCCAAGGACAGGGTATAGATGATCGGATGTCTGACCAGGCGGCGGGGGACCCAGCCTCGCTCGGTCATCCAGGCTACGCCAAAGAAAATCAGCAGATAACCTGCGCTGATGGCAAGCAGTTGGGAAATACTAAAGCTCATCGGCATCGCGTTGGCTCTGAAGAATAAAAGTAACCACGATCAGAATCAGCCAGAGCAGGTAAGGGCGATACCAGGCACCAGTCGGGTCGATCCACCAATCCATGATGGCAGGGGAAAACAGGTAGATGCCCACAACCAGGAGCAGGACCAACCGGTAGATATACATACTGCATTCTCAAATAGGCCTTGGCTGGATGGTAGCCGATGGATGGGGGAGCCTGCATCCGTTAGCGCAGGTCTGCCTTATCCGTTTTGAGACAATCTGCGTTGTTACCGGAGTTCAGCTTCGGCAAGTGTATGGGTATGTGGTATCCGGGCAGGCTGCCAGGATTGTATACCCCAGGCCAGAATCTCTCGAGCATTGGCGCCATGGAGCTCGGAGGATGGCTGCTGGCCTAGCGCACGCAGGGCTCTGAGCAGTAGCGGTCCGGCTTGATCGTGCGGAAGAGGCGGGGAGCGGTACGATTTGCCCAGCTTGTGTCCGTCAGGCTGAATGATCAGCGGGACGTGCAGGTAGCGAGGCTGGGGAAAGCCTAGCAGTTCCTGCAGATAGAGCTGACGCGGCGTGGAGTCGAGAAGGTCTGCACCTCGGACGATATCGGTAATGCCCTGCCAGGCATCATCCAGTACCACGGCGAGCTGATACGCAAACAAGCCATCACGCCTGCGAATGACAAAATCACCCACCTCCCGGCCAAGATGCTGGCGGAATTCACCTTGGACCCTGTCGGTAAACGTGTACGTCAGTTCAGGCACACGAATGCGTATGGCTGCATTTTCGTAGGGGTGCCGAGCATTACGGCAGTGCCCTGGATAGAGTCCCCCATAGCCTTCCAGCTGTTTGCGCGAGCAGGTACAGGCATAGGCCAGGCCGCTATGCAGCAGGCGCGCTACGGTAGCCTCATAGGCATCATGACGATCACTTTGCCGCTCTACGGCGCCATCCCATTCGAAGCCATAGCGTTCCAGCGTGTCGAGAATGGCTGTTTGGGCGCCTGGAACCTCACGAGGCGGATCGAGATCCTCCATGCGTACAAGCCAGCGTCCTCCTGCGGCACGGGCGTCCAGATAAGACGCAACGGCTGCAACCAGTGACCCGAAATGCAGGTAACCGCTAGGTGTCGGGGCAAACCGGCCTATATAGGATGAGGTCGTCATGGTGGGAAATGACAATCGTTAAAAAGCAAGCGGGGCGCCTGAGCGCCCCTTGATCGATCAGGAACCGATCTGCTTTTCCTTGATTTCCGCCAGTGTCTTGCAGTCGATGCACAGACTGGCAGTCGGACGGGCTTCAAGGCGGCGGATACCGATTTCGATACCGCAAGAGTCGCACCAGCCGTATTCGTTGTCTTCGATCAGCTGAAGCGTCTCGTCGATCTTCTTGATCAGCTTGCGCTCACGATCACGGGTACGTAGCTCGAAGCTGAACTCTTCTTCCTGGGTCGCACGGTCGGCCGGGTCGGCATGGCTGCCGGCATCTTCCTTCATGTGACTTACAGTGCGGTCTACTTCTTCCCGCAGTTCCTGCTTCCATTTATTCAGGATGTTAGTGAAATGGGCGCGCATGCGCTCACTCATGTACTCCTCGCCAGACTCCTCCTGATAAGGTTCGAAGCCACGGGTCAAAGGGGTGTTTTGCTGTTTTTCGTCGGTCGCCATGGATGACCCTCTCACTTTCGCTAATCCTGTCCGCAGGCTGGATACGTCTACTGGGCAAGAGGCCCCCGCGGATGCAAGCGGGCGAACTTACCAGAAGCCTTGGTGCGGCGCTACTACCTGAAGTCCTTGTTATCAAGCCCCAAGGCATATCTTGTGGGTCTTGCTCGAATTATATGTATTGGTGCCGTCTTTATAGCCTTGGTTAGAATCCCCTCTCTTTAACAAGTTCGGATAGACCATGACCAAATCATTTAGTGCGCGTAGCCGTGCCATTGAGCCCTTCCATGTCATGGCCCTGCTGGCTCGTGCCAATCAGTTACAGGCCGCTGGACATGATGTCATTCATCTGGAGATCGGCGAGCCGGATTTCACGACAGCAGAACCCATCGTCCAGGCTGGTCAGGCGGCGCTGGCGAATGGTAATACCCGTTACACCGCTGCGCGAGGTCTGCCTGAGCTGCGCGAAGCCATTGCCGAATTCTATGCCAAGCGCTATGCCGTCAATATTGATCCCGAACGCATTATGATTACGCCCGGAGGCTCAGGCGCACTTCTGCTAACCAGTGCGCTTCTGGTCGACCCGGGCAAGCACTGGCTGATGGCTGATCCCGGTTATCCCTGTAATCGCCATTTCCTGCGCCTGATCGAAGGGGCGGCCCAGTTGGTCCCGGCTGGTCCGCAGACGCGCTACCAGTTGACGCCCGAGCTCGTCGACGCCCATTGGACGCAAGACAGCGTAGGTGCTCTAGTAGCATCGCCTGCCAATCCCACGGGAACGGTCCTGCACAGGGATGAGTTGGAGGCGCTCTCCAGGAGTCTATCCACGCGAGGCGGTCATCTGGTAGTGGATGAGATCTACCATGGTCTGACCTATGGGTTGGACGCGGCAAGCGTGTTGGAAGTCGATGACGAGGCCTTCGTTCTGAACAGTTTTTCCAAATACTTTGGAATGACCGGCTGGCGCCTGGGCTGGCTTGTCGCACCGTCGGAGGCTATTCCAGAGCTCGAGAAGCTGGCACAAAATCTTTATATCAGCGCACCCACGATTGCTCAGCATGCGGCCTTGGCCTGTTTCAAGCCAGACGCGATCGAGATTTTCGAGGCCCGGCGTACAGCGTTTCAGCAGCGTCGCGACTTCCTGCTGCCAGCCTTGCGGGCGCTGGGCTTTAAAGTTGAGGTCGAGCCGGAAGGCGCGTTTTACCTCTACGCCGATATGTCTGCCTTTGGCGGTGATGCGTATGCTTTTTGCCAGCACTTCATCGAGACCGAGCATGTAGCCTTTACTCCGGGGCTCGACTTCGGACGCTACCGTGCCGGTCAGCATGTCCGCTTTGCCTATACCCAAAGCCTGCCGCGGTTGGAGGAGGCCGTCACACGCATTGCTCGCGGCCTCAAAACCTGGCGTCCCTGATCATCGAAGCGGAAGTAGTCCATGCAGTTTGATCCACCTCTGGAAGAGGGGCTTTTGATCCGGCGTTATAAACGTTTTTTGGCTGATATCGAGACGGTGACGGGCGAGACCCTGACGATTCATTGCCCGAATACGGGATCAATGCTCAATTGTCAGGCAGAGGGTGCTCGTGTCTGGTTCAGCCGTTCCAATGATCCCAAGCGCAAGCTTCCTGGGACATGGGAGCTTGTAGAGACGCCTCACGGGCGGCTCGCCTGCATCAATACCAGCAGAGCGAACCGGTTGGTGGAGGAAGCGCTATTGGCTGGGGCAATTCCAGAACTTGCCGGCTTTAGCGCGTTGCGTCGTGAGGTGGCTTATGGCGCTGAAAATAGCCGGGCGGATTTTCGTTTGACGTATCCCTCAGGAGAGGTTTTTGTCGAGGTGAAGAGCGTAACGCTCGGCTACAACATGGACTGTGTGGCAGCTTTCCCAGACGCCGTTACGGTTCGGGGAGCCAAGCATCTACGTGAATTGTCGGCGCTGGCGCGTGAGGGCGCGCGTGCGGTGCTGTTGTATTGCGTCAATCTCACAGGTATCGAGGCGGTTCGTCCTGCCGATGATATCGATCCTGCCTACGGACGTGCATTGCGAGAGGCGCTGGAGGCCGGAGTCGAGATTCTGGCTTACGGTGCTGATATTACGCCACAGGCCATACAGGTGACTCGTCGGCTTAAGGTCGTGATGTAACTCTCGGTGGGATGAGCACGACCACGCCGTTGTGCCCTTCACTGGGCACGAATGAGTCATGACGGTGCAGCGACTAATGGATTCAGTAATGTGAGGCCGACTGATTCCGGTGTGCATGGAGAAAATGCGGGCCGGCAGCGGCTCTTGCCTGAATCCTGTTCAGCGAGTCAGGTTTGGCATATCCCGTGCTTACGCTCCCTCCCACTTTACAAACGTATCAATACGTAACCTTTTTGTAATGCGGTTACTCCGCACAGGGTAAAGCCTATGGCCTTCTGCTGTGCCTAATCTGGCGGTGATGTAACCCTTTGAAGGAGTGCAACATTGGAGTACGCGGTTATTTCTCGTTTCTTTACCTGTTTACCTATGACCAAGCGGACTCAAAAGGTCTTGTTAGGTGTCTCGCTGACTGCAGGCATTGGCATGCCCGTGTTTGGAGCGACGCCACCTGCGCAAGGAGAGGAGAGTGCCCAGGGCGAGGACCTCAGCTACGAAGTCGCTCCGCCGGAGAAAGGAACCTATCTGTCCTCCTGGTATAACCAGAACGTGACACTGATCGGTAGCAAGGACATCAGCTTCGGTCCACGTCCCGTCGATGATATCTATCTCGAATATGAATATTTCGGGCGTAAAGGGCCTTTCGAGCTCTATGGGTATGTCGATATTCCCAAGGTATTGGGGATTGGTAACAGTCACGACAGCGGCGTATGGGATAAAGGCTCTCCCGTGTTCATGGAGCATGAGCCGCGGGTATCCATCGATGAGCTGCTGGGTCGCAAGCTGGGGTTCGGCCCTTTCAAGGAGTTCTATGTTGCGTTTGACTGGATTTATGATCACGGCCATAACCGCGAGAACCGGGGCAACACGCTTTATAGCGGCCTGGGAACGGATATCGAGACGGGGACGCGTCTCAACCTCTCCGCTAACCTGTATGTGCGTCGTCAGTGGGAAAATTATGGCGCTGCCAATGAAAACTCCTGGGATGGCTACCGGGCGCAGCTAAAGTACATTCTACCCTTGGGGACGTTCGACAACGGAGCGTCCCTAACATATGTCGGCTTTACCAACGTTGACTTCGGCTCGGATCTGCACGACAAGGCAGGCCCTGCTCGTACCGCCAACGCGACCGTCGCTACCAACGTCGTTTTGTATTCCTTTACGCACCTGCGCCTGATGGCAGTAGGGCGCTATTTCCATAATGGCGGACAATGGAAGGATGGCACCGAACTGAATTTTGGTGATGGCCCCTTCAGGGCTCGCTCGAACGGTTGGGGCTATTACTTCGGCGTGGGTTATCAATTCTGATTCATAAAACGAGGCTGGAACGTTTAAAGTGCCGGCCTTTTATCTGCGAGGACCTTTTATGAGCGAGCATGCCGCCACTGAGCATGAACAATTGTTGGAAGAAGCCAAGCTGGCTGCTGACCAAACTTACTCACCGTATTCTCAGTTTCCAGTGGGCGCTGCACTGTTGACCGAGGACGGGCGCGTAATTCATGGCGTAAACGTCGAAAATATTTCCTACGGCCTCACCAACTGTGCCGAGCGTAGCGCATTGTTTTCGGCCATCAGTCAGGGATTTGCTCCACGCAGCTTCAAGGCAATTGCCGTTTATGCTCCCAAGGTTCCTCTGATCAGCCCGTGCGGTGCCTGTCGTCAGGTCCTGCTCGAACTTATGGCGCCTGATGCAGTGATCATCTGCCAGGGTAGCGACGCGTCGGCCACCAAGGTCTGGACACTCAAGGAATTGCTTCCGGGCGCCTTTGATTCTTTCTAACGTCACCGAAGGCTTGCCGGCGTTCGAGTCGGCGCTTGAGGTCCTATTGTGTTCGGAGACAACACCATGATCAGTCTTGTCGGGATGGCTGTGCTCGTCGCTATTGCCGTCGTGCTATCCAGCCATCGCCGCGCTATCCGGCCGCGTACGGTTCTCTGTGCCTTTGGCATTCAGGTCGCGCTGGGGGCCTTTGCACTCTACATCCCCTGGGGCCAGACCGTGTTGGCATCGATCTCCAGTGGCGTCTCGTCGCTACAGCTCTATGCGGACAAGGGCATCGAGTTTCTCTTTGGCGGTTTGAGCAGTGCACGCATGTTCGAGGTGTTCGGCAATGGCGGCTTTGTATTTGCCATCAAAGTACTGCCGGTCATTGTCTTCTTTGGAAGCTTTATTTCCGTACTCTACTACCTAGGCATCATGGGCTGGATCATTCGGCTGATCGGAGGGGGCTTGAGGCTGATGCTGGGGACCAGCCGGATTGAATCGATGGCAGTAACGTCGGCCATCTTTATTGGTCAGTCTGAGGTACCGCTTGTCGTTCGGCCATTTATCGCCGATATGACCCGGTCAGAGTTATTTGCAGTGATGGTTGGCGGGTTTGCAGCCGTTGCCGGATCGGTATTGCTGGGCTATGCCGGGCTGGGTGTTGATCTCAAATATCTGATCGCTGCCAGCTTCATGGCTGCACCGGGAGGCTTGCTTATGGCCAAGCTGATGGAGCCTGAAACCGAGGCGACCCGGGACGAAACCATTGTGGGTAATCTGGGGCAGGGCGAGAACCGGCCAGCCAATGTCATTGATGCCGCCGCAGAAGGCGCTCAGGCGGGTTTGAAGCTTGCCGTGGCCGTAGGCGCAATGCTGCTGTCGTTCATTGCACTCATTGCCATGCTTAACGGATTGCTCGGCTGGGCTGGCAGTTGGCTGGGTTATCCGCAGATTACGATGCAGCTAATTTTGGGTTATCTGCTGGCGCCTGTCGCATTTCTCCTCGGCGTGCCGTGGAATGAAGCGGTTCAGGCAGGCGGTTTCATTGGCCAGAAAATTGTTCTGAATGAGTTCGTGGCCTATGTGGATCTTGCCAACTATATGGATCCTGCCAAGGCGGCTGCTGCAGGCGTGCAGGTCTTGTCTACCCATACACAAATCATTGTGACTTTTGCTTTGTGCGGCTTCGCCAATTTGGCATCCATTGCCATTCAATTGGGTGGCTTGAGTTCCATTGCTCCGCAACGCCGCTCTGAGCTGGCACGGCTTGGACTGCGCGCCATGATTGGCGGGACGCTCTCTAACTTCATGAGCGCAGCGATTGTGGGATTTTTCATCTCGATATGAACCAGGCGGCGCGGCAGTTATATGCTGCGCCTACCTCGTGATGGTGGATTAGCCCGGAGGACTGCCAGGATGTGGTTGGCTCAGGAAGTGATTCGTCGCAAGCGTGACGGCTTGGTACTGGAGCGCTCGGATATCAAGCATTTCGTTGCAGGAATAACGGACGGAACCCTCAGCGAAGGCCAGATCGCGGCATTCGCCATGGCTGTTTTTCTCAAAGGCATGACAGTCGATGAACGCATTTCCCTTACGACTGCCATGCGCGATTCGGGACAAACGCTCTCCTGGAGCCTGCCCGGTCCTGTAGTCGACAAGCACTCCACCGGCGGTGTGGGTGATGTGGTAAGCCTCGTTCTTGCGCCATTGCTGGCAGCTTGTGGCTGTTACGTGCCGATGATCTCAGGTCGCGGCTTGGGCCATACCGGCGGTACGCTGGACAAGCTGGACAGTATTCCCGGTTATAACTGCCAGCCATCACCTGAGCAGTTGAGGCGAGTCGTGGCTGAAGTGGGCTGTGCCATCATTGGGCAGACCGCTGACCTGGCACCGGCGGATAAACGGCTTTATGCCATTCGCGATGTGACCGGTACGGTTGAGTCCATTGATCTTATTACCGGGTCGATTCTGGCCAAGAAGCTGGCGGCAGGACTGGATGTTCTGGTCATGGACGTCAAGACGGGTAACGGTGCCTTCATGGCAGAGACTAGCCAGGCGCAAGCGCTAGCACAGAGCATTGTCGCGGTAGCCAACGGGGCAGGTGTCAAAACGCGGGCATTGGTTACCGATATGAACCAGCCGCTGGCACGCAGTGCGGGAAACTCGCTGGAAGTGGCTGAGGCTATCGCGCTTCTCAAAGGCGAGATCCGTAGTCAGCGACTTTGGGAGGTAACAATGGCCTTGGCTGCACAGGCCCTGGTTTTGGCAGGGCAGGCCAATACAACAGTCCAGGCCCATGAACAATTGCTCGGGGTCTGGAGAGACGGTTCCGCCCTAGAGTGTTTCGCTCGTATGGTGGCCGCGCTGGGCGGCCCGGTTAACCTGACCAAAGCACCGGAGCGGTATCTACAGCAAGCGCCTGTCGTCATGCCTGTTTTCAGCGAACGACCGGGACGTGTGGTGTCCATCGATACACGTTCGGTAGGCCTGGCTGTTGTAGTCCTGGGTGGCGGTCGTCAGCACCCAGCCGATCAAATCGATCTGTCGGTTGGTTTAAGTGAGCTGGCTTTTGTAGGCGAGGCCGTAGACGAGCAGAAACCTCTCTGCTGGGTTCATGCTGCCAATAAGGACAAAGCCCAGGAAGCAGCTGTCTCGATCAAGCGTGCCTACCGCTTGGGAATGGAGAGCCCTGTGCCCGGCAGACTGATTCACGAGTACATCTGAAGGCTGGATAACCAGTTACGCACTTAGAGCAGTCGCTTTTCTCCAGACAAAAAAAAGACCCGGCAGAGCCGGGTCGAAACCGTGATTAGCCTGATGAGGAGATAACCTGAAAGGCCGACCTGCTAGTCTCTCAGTTATCAGAGCCAGTCTCGCGACCAGCTGATTCAAATAATAGCTATTCTCATTTCTGTGTCAAGCTATTCGAGAATATTTCTTATTCTCAAATAGGAAGCAGGCTTATGATTTGAGCTGCTGGCGCAACTGCGTGACTTCCTTGTTAAGCAGATCGATGCGGCGAGCCATATTCTCAATAAGGTTGTGAGCGATACGGGGCGTGCTGTACATCAGGCTTAAAAACTGATCCTTGGGAATGATCATCACTGTGCAGGGCTCGGTCGCTACTACAGTCGCACTGCGTTTCTCCTGGGTGAAAACCGCCATGGCGCCAAAGATTTCGTCTTTGCACACATCGCCTACCTTCTGATCATTGACCCGCGCCTCGGCGTGGCCTTCGATAATAATGAAGACGTGGTCAGCCTCATCCCCCTGACGGATCAACTCTTCGCCTATGGCAAATTGCTTGAAGCCTGTGCTGGGGCGTACTTCCTGGGGCTTGAGTCGCACCAGTGCATCGGAAAGCAGCGCGTTTTGACCAATAAGGTATTGAAGCAGCAGCTCCTGGCGCTGTTCGCTGCTGTGGATATGGCGAAATACATCCGAGCGCCGGTAGGGAATGAGCGTGACGGGCTCGTCGCTTTTATAGGTGCACTCGGGAAGGTCCAGCCCTTGTCTCATGCCAACCAGGTCGCCTTCCTGCAAATAAAACAGGGGACGCCCCTCCACTAAGGCATGCACCATGCCTTTCTGTATCAAAAAAAGATGGTTGGCTGGCTCGAGCTCGCTCAAGCCATACAGGCAGTAAACAGAAATAGGCTCGCCTGAAGGGGAAAGTCCTTCGAGCAACTGCGCCGGAATACCCTGTAGACGGCTGATCAGCTGGTCGGCATAGGTAGGCTGCTCGCCAAGGAGATACATGGCCCTGAATCCTTTATATCAGAGGTGTGAAATAGCTCGCACAATAAGCAAGCCGGTGGACGGCGTAAATCCTCATCAGCGGAGCTTGTGAGCTATCTCGTGTTCCTGAGCCAAGGCTCTGGCCTGAGCGAGTAGGGCCTGCTTGTGTTGAGGTGTCAGTTCATTCCAGTGAATGTTGAGCAGAGCGCCCTCCAGGGCATAAAGCAGAACTTTCGATGTACGAAAACCGCGTGCACATACCGCCATGTAAGCTCCCGCCGAGCCCCGATTGCGCAACTCGTCTACCGTACGGATACCTACCGCATGTAACCAAAGTACTGACGTCTTGCCGAGATTCTTCAACAACAGTAAGTCATTACTCATCGTGCCCTCCAGGCCCGTTTTGCCTAGTGCTCACTGAATGCACTCGCCTGAGTACCTCTTCAGTGTAGCGGTCTCTCCGGGCGCTGGAGGAGGAAACGATGTGTGGAGCCTGCAGTTAGTTGACCGGTAGCTTGTCTTGCATGGCCTTGACGAGCGCATCCAGGTTGGTCGGATCGGTCATGTCAACATGCCGTGTTCGGATCAATTCCTGCTCTGTCAGCGCTTCACGGCCTTGCTGCTGAGCCTGGACGACCGCCAGGGTTGCATCAGACGGGTCACGGCCTTCAGCCTGGCGCTCGGCAAGCCACTGGGCAATCACGGTATCCGGGGCGTGGCAGTCGATAATCAGGAAGGGGACGGCTGCCGTTTCTGCCACCTGAGCAGCTGCTTCGCGCTGGGCCTGTTTCAGATAGGTTGCATCCAGTACTACCGGATAGCCGGCCTGAAGGATATCTGCCGCTAGGTGATGCAGGCGATCATAGGTTGCCTTCCCGGACTCAGCGCTATACAGCACGTCAGGCGTAGCGTCTTGAATCAACCGCTTGCGCTCGACATCCGAGCGAATACGAATCGCGCCCAGTGCCTCCACCAGTTTGAGCGCTGCGCTGCTTTTGCCTACAGCGGATACGCCATGGGTAATGGCCAGCAGGCAGTACGGAATGGCGCAGTAACTTTCTGCCAGAGACGCATAATTGCGGTAGCGTGCCAGGATTTCAGCCTTTTGAGCCGGATCGGAGGTCTGTCCGTACTGGAAGAGGTTGACCTTGGCCCGAACCATGGCCCGGTAAGCCTTATAGAACGGCAGAACATGCAGCCCGTCATAATCGCCGGTCATCTCGAAATAGGCATTGATGAAGCGGCGGGCTAGCGTCTTGTGCTTGCGGTCTTCCAGGTCCATCGCCAGGAAGGCGGTATCGGCAATCACATCCGTCATACGGAAAGGCTCGTTGAACTCGATGCAGTCAAAGAGTACGACCTGTCCGTCCAGTTGGGTCACATTGGCAAGGTAGATGTCGCCATGGCATTCACGAATGAAACCCTCCGCCTTGCGCCGCTCGAACAGGGGATGCAGCCGGGCAAAATGTTCCTCTGCCCAGGCCTCCAGGTGATCCAGTTGGGCAAGGTCTTGTGCATGCTCAAGCATCGGGCGGATCTGCTCGAAGTTCTGACGCACAGGTGCCATCACCGCATCGGGCGACCCCAGTTCGTTTGAAGCATCGACAACCGGTGCGCTCAAATGGAAGCGCGCAATCTGCTCGGCCAGTGCATCAATATGCTGCTCGGTGAGTTCGCCGCGCTTTTCAATCTCGCTTAATAGCTGACTCTGAGGAAACTCGCGCATCTTGATGGCATATTCAATAACCGGACCTTCGCCACTTATCTGGGGTGCCTCCGGACGGCCTGTAATGGGAACGACATCCAGATACAGTCCTTTAGTCAGGCGTTGGTTGAGGCGTAGTTCCTCGCTACAGAAATGCTCTCTGGCTTTCAGGTCAGTAAAGTCAAGAAAGCCGAAGTTCACCGGCTTCTTGATCTTGTAGGCATACTCCCCTGTCAGAACAACCCAGGAAATATGCGTCTCGATAACATTGAACGCGGTAACCGGGTGCGGATAGAGGGCCGGGTTCTGCAGCGCAGCGATCAGGGTCTGACTCACAAGCGGTCCTTAGCGTAGCCATGAAAAAGTGATCGCCATTATGGCTGCTGTGAGTGACCCTGCAAACCGCTGGCTGGCGTCTGCCCGCTAGAAGCAAAGTGCGTATAATGCGCCGCCATGAAACGCACCCGATCCTCTCGCTCAAAAAAACCGTCCCGCCAATTCTTCAACTGGCGCTCCCTGTCCGGCTGGGCTCTTAAATTAGGCCTGGTGGGCTTGGTCGTCCTTGCGGGATTTTCCATTTATCTCGACGCTATCGTGCAGGAGAAATTTTCCGGCAAGCGCTGGATGGTTCCTGCCAAGGTATATGCACGGCCGCTTGAGCTGTTTACAGGGCTTAAGCTCAGCAAGGATGACTTCCTGACCGAGCTTGATGCACTAGGCTATCGCCGTGAAAAAGCCATTCAGGGGCCGGGTGACGTCTCGGTAGCAGGCTCCAGCGTCGAGCTGGATACCCGAGGCTTTCAGTTTTACGAGGGTGAGGAACCTCCTCGCTCGATCAAGGTGAACTTCTCTGGCGATTTTGTCTCGGGGCTGAGTAGCAAGGACGGCTCGGATCTGGCCGTGGCGCGTCTTGAGCCTCTGTTGATCGGCGGAATATACCCTGCCCACAACGAAGACCGAATCCTCGTTAAGCTGGATCAGGTTCCGCCTGCACTTATCAATGGACTGGTCTCGGTCGAAGACCGTGAGTTCTGGGATCACCATGGTGTTTCGCTGAAGTCGATTGGGCGAGCAGCCTGGATCAACGTCACCACAGGGCAGTTGCGTCAGGGCGGCAGTACGCTGACTCAGCAGTTGGTCAAGAACTTCTACCTCACCAGTGAGCGCAGTCTGACGCGTAAGCTTACCGAAGCCCTGATGGCGGTATTGCTGGAGCTGCATTACGACAAGAACGAAATCCTTCAGGCCTACCTCAATGAAGTTTTCCTGGGGCAGGATGGCACCCGCGCCATTCATGGTTTCGGTTTGGCCAGTCAGTATTTCTTTAGCCAGCCGTTGTCCGAGCTCAAACTGCACCAGGTCGCTCTGCTGGTAGGAATGGTAAAAGGACCTTCCTACTACAACCCGCGGCGTTATCCGGAGCGTGCCCTGGCTCGTCGTAACCTGGTCATCGACCTGATGGCCGAACAGGGTGCAGTCACAAAGGAAGATGCGGAAGCGGCCAAGCAGCGGCCCTTGGGAATCAGCAAGGCAGGCTCGCTGACAAACAGCTCCTATCCCGCCTTCATCGATCTGGTTAAGCGTCAGCTCCAACAAGACTACCGGGAAGAAGATTTGACTGGTGAAGGGCTGCGTATTTTCACCAGCTTCGATCCAATTCTTCAGCTCAAGGCCGAGACCTCCATGGCCGAGGCCTTGAAGCGCCTCGACGGCCGCAAGGGTGTGGAAGGCATTGAGGCGGCCATGGTGGTCACCAACCCTGAAACCGGTGAAGTTCAGGCATTGCTGGGCGGGCGTGATCCTCGCTTTGCCGGCTATAACCGGGCACTGGATGCAGTTCGGCAGGTCGGCTCCATCATCAAGCCTGCGGTATACCTGACAGCACTGGAAAGGCCGAGTCAGTACACCCTGACCACGTTCATCAAGGACGAGCCGTTCTCCGTTAAGACCGGTGATGGTCAGGTTTGGCGTCCGCAGAATTACGAACGTGATTCCCACGGAACGATTTTCTTGTATCAGGGACTAGCTCACTCCTACAACCTGTCTACTGCCCGGCTGGGCCTGGATCTGGGCGTGCCTGAGGTGCTCAAGACCATCGAGCGTCTGGGGGTGAGTCGCTCGTTGCCGCCTTATCCTTCAACGCTTCTGGGTGCTGGTGCGTTGACTCCCATGGAAGTCGCCACCATGTATCAGACGCTGGCCAATGGCGGGTTCAATACACCGCTGCGTAGTATTCGTAGCGTTCTGGCATCTGACGGTGAGCCGCTCAAGCGTTATCCGTTCCAGATTCAACAGCGTTTCGATCCGGGCGCTATTTATCTGACCCAATACGCGATGCAGCGTGTCGTGCGCGAGGGTACTGCTCGCTCGGTCTATAACCAGCTGCCTTCATCCTTGAATCTGGCGGGCAAGACCGGTACGACCAACGATTCACGAGACAGTTGGTTCTCGGGCTTCAGTCAGGACTTGCTTGCCGTGGTCTGGCTGGGTCGTGATGACAATGGCAAGACGCCGTTGACCGGCGCGACAGGAGCCCTGCAGGTATGGACCGGGTTCATGAAGCGTGCCAAGCCAACCTCGCTGGACCTTCCGCTGCCCGATAATGTTGTTCAGGCATGGGTTAATCCGGCCACAGGGCAGGGGACCGATCCAAGTTGCCCCGGCGCGGTCCAAATGCCCTATATTCAGGGAAGTGAGCCGCCCCCTGGGCCGGCATGTGGTGGACAGAACCCTTCCGACTCTGTCATGGACTGGGTCCGCGGTTGGTTGAATTAAGAGGGTAGAACGTGACTAAAGCGGTATGGGCGGCATTGGCCGCTACGGTAGTTCTGGCAGGTTGTGCCACGCCACAGCAAGGTGCTATTCCGGTTGTGGACTCAAGCACGCCTGTTTCCAATCAGGAGCTGGCGCGTAGTGACGGTCGCATGCCGACTAATTCACCGCCGCCTATGGCTGCCCAGGCGCCACAGCAGCAGGATGGCGGTGTAACGGTGATGGTGCCCGGTGATAATCCGGCGCCCATCCAGACCTTTGCGGCAGCTCCGGCTACAGCGCCTATTTCGACGGGGCCTATAACGGTGGGACCCTCTACCGGTGCGCCAGCTGCTCAGGGGTATGACAGCTACTCAGCGCCCCAGCCGGCACCCAGCGCGCCTACGGGAATTCCTTCCGGCCGTAGCAGTGCGCTGTCGGCCGATGAGCAGCTCGATGGTCCCGTATTGGCCTTGCTGACAACAGCACAGCAACAGCAGGGCGGCGGCGACCTTAACGGAGCGTCCTCAAGCCTGGAGCGTGCCATGCGCATCGCGCCTCGCGAGCCGCAAGTGCTATATAGGCTGGCTGAAGTCCGCCTGGCCCAAGGCGATGCCGCGCAGGCTGAGCAGCTGGCTCGACGTGGACTGACGTACGCCAATGGCCGTCCTGCCCTGCAAGCCAGTCTGTGGGAATTGATCGCTCAATCGCGCGAACGCCAAGGCGATGCCGCGGGTGCGGCTACAGCACGTCAGCGTGCCAAGGTGGGTGCCTGATGGATGCTCGCCTGTCTGATCTGGCGGAGCAATTGCTTCTGATCGAGCGAGAGTTGCGTGTGCTGGGGTGGTGGGAAAGCGTGCCGCCCAGCGATCAGGACCTGGCCAGCCAAGAGCCGTTCTGTGTAGACACGTTGAGCTTTGCGCAATGGCTTCAGTGGATTTTTCTACCACGGATGAAGGTCATCATTGAGTCGGACAGCGGGTTGCCTGGACGCTCAGGCATCCGCCCTATGGCGGAAGTGGTCTATCAAAACGACATGCGCAACGTGGCAACGCTCTTGGAGGCGCTGGGCGAGTTCGATCGTCTGATCGAACATCGCTAAGGCTTAATTGCAGTTCTGATTGATCGAGAATTCGGCTTCGCTGATACGCTGCTGGCGTTCTTCCTCGGTAAGCCGTCTCATTTGACCCCGACCTTCTTCGACCATGACCCGAGGATTACTGCGCAGCTGTGCCAGGTTGGTTCGCGCAGCCTTGCAGTACTCCTCACGCTTCTTTTCTTGTTCTCTGACGTCTTGCTGAACCTTCTGCTCGATAGAGCGCTGTTCTGCATTGTTCACGGCGTCGCCCGTACCATTCCTGGCTCCCGGTGTGTTGGCCTGGCCTGAAAGACTGGGTGCCGGTTTTACCTTCATTTCATCTGCACTGCGGTCAGCAGGCGGTTGCGCGCTGAAGTGGGTGACGCCTTGGGCATCGACCCACTTGTAGACCTGAGCGGCGTGAACGGAGCCCATCAAGACAAAGGCACTGCTAATGGCTAAAAACGTACGCCACATGTTGAATCCTTTAGCGTAAGGGTTAGAGCGCTCTACTATAGCGAAACTTGCCTTTAAAAAATGAGACTTCGATCTGTGCATAAATTAAGTGCATAGACGGCTTGACTTGCACCGGCTGAACGCGAAGAATCCAAAGTTCGCTGTAGAAAGCCGGCCCAAAGCTAGCTTCTCGGCAGACCATGAGGTGCCTACCCGCGCCGCCGCAGTCATACCCGTAACGCGTTACCTCGCGCTGGGTGGAGGAACTCGGTAACTCTAGAGCTCTTCCAACACGGCTTTCTTGGCAGCTGTTCCGTCGGCGATCACCGTCGCCCATGCTCTGCCTTGCAGTCGATCGAACCCCGAAAGCCCACTCGTGGGCGCTCGTATTGCGTTGAGAGGTGAAACGTGGAGCTCTTATCCGGCGCTGAAATGGTCGTCCGTTTTTTGCGTGACGAAGGCGTTAAATACATTTATGGGTATCCTGGTGGTGCCCTGCTGCACATCTACGATGCCCTCTTTAAAGAAAAAGAAGTAACCCATATTCTTGTTCGCCATGAGCAGTCAGCCACGCATATGGCAGACGGCTATGCGCGTGCGACCGGAAAGGCTGGCGTCGTTCTGGTAACGTCAGGCCCCGGTGCCACTAACGCCATTACAGGTATCGCTACGGCGTATATGGATTCCATTCCGATGGTGATCCTGTCTGGGCAGGTTGGCAGCAACATGATCGGCTCCGATGCGTTCCAGGAAGTCGACATGGTGGGGATTTCCCGGCCTATCGTTAAACACAGCTTCATGATCAAGCACCCCTCCGAAATTCCAGAGGTCATGAAAAAGGCCTTCTATCTGGCGGAGTCGGGTCGTCCCGGGCCGGTTGTGGTTGATATCCCGAAGGATATGACCAGCCCCACGGAGAAGTTCGAATACGTATACCCCAAAAAGGTCAAGCTGCGTTCCTATAATCCGGCTGTTCGTGGCCATTCAGGACAGATTCGCAAGGCCGCTGAAATGCTGTTGGCGGCCAAGCGGCCTATCCTGTATTCGGGCGGCGGCGTCATCATGGGGAACGGTGCAGCCCAGCTGACCGAGCTTGCCAAGATGCTCAACCTGCCAGTTACCAACACGTTGATGGGGCTGGGCGGTTTTCCAGGCAGTGATCGTCAGTTCCTGGGTATGCTAGGTATGCACGGCAGTTACACAGCCAACCTGGCAATGCACCATAGCGATGTCATCCTGGCAGTAGGTGCCCGCTTTGATGATCGCGTCATCAATGGCGCCAAACGTTTCTGCCCCAATGCCAAGATCATTCACGTCGATATCGATCCTGCCTCCATTTCTAAAATGATCAAGGCGGATGTTCCGATTGTTGGGCCTGTCGATAGCGTTCTGACGGAAATGGTTGCCATCCTCAAGGAAATTGGCGAGAAACCTGCGGCAGAAGCTCAGGCCAATTGGTGGAAGCAGATTGAGGAATGGCGCAGCTCGCAGGGCGGCCTGTTCCCCTATGACAAGGGGGATGGAAGCATCATCAAGCCGCAGACGGTGATCGAGACGCTTTACGAAGTAACCCATGGAGATGCGTTCATCACTTCTGACGTAGGTCAGCATCAGATGTTCGCTGCACAGTACTATCTGTATGACAAGCCAAACCGCTGGATCAACTCCGGTGGCCTGGGCACCATGGGGTTCGGCCTGCCAGCCGCGATGGGCGTCAAGCTGAACTTCCCCGACGTCGACGTCGCTTGTGTAACAGGCGAGGGCAGTATCCAGATGAATATTCAGGAGCTGTCCACCTGTCTGCAGTATGACCTTCCCGTCAAGATCATTACGCTGAACAACCAGGCCCTGGGCATGGTTCGCCAGTGGCAAGACATGCAGTACAACAGCCGTTACTCGCATTCCTATATGGAATCGCTCCCTGACTTCGTCAAGGTGGCTGAGGCATACGGGCATGCCGGTATGCGCATCACGCGTCTGGCTGATCTCAAGCCCATGATGGAAGAGGCCTTTGCCATGAAGGACCGTCTGGTCTTCCTGGATATTCAGGTCGATACCAGCGAGCACGTCTATCCGATGCAGATTAAAGATGGGTCGATGCGCGAAATGTGGCTGAGCAAGACGGAGCGGACTTAATCATGCGGCACATCATTTCCCTTCTGCTAGAAAACGAGCCAGGCGCATTGTCCCGTGTGGTCGGCCTGTTCTCGCAGCGCAACTACAACATCGAAAGCCTGACCGTTGCTCCGACAGAAGACCCAACGCTCTCGCGTCTGACGCTGACAACCGTGGGGCACGATGAAACCATCGAGCAGATTACCAAGAACCTCAATAAGCTGATCGAGGTTGTAAAGCTGGTGAATCTGTCCGAGGGCTCCCACATTGAGCGTGAGCTTCTGCTGATCAAAGTCAAGGCGACCGGAGCTCAACGCGATGAAGTCAAACGCACCACGGATATCTTCCGTGGACAGATAGTGGATGTAACGAGTAGCGTCTATACGATTCAGCTGGCTGGTACGAGTGAAAAACTCGACAGCTTTATCCAGGCGATCGGTACGACGTCTATTCTGGAAGTCGTACGCAGTGGTGTCACAGGGATTTCCCGTGGCGACAAGGCTCTGAGCATTTAAATTTGATAAAGCCACGCGGCTAATTCTAAGGAGAATTTCATGCGCGTTTATTACGATAAAGATTGTGATCTTTCCATCATTCAGGGCAAGAAAGTCGCCATTATCGGCTATGGCTCTCAGGGCCACGCTCATGCAAACAACCTGAAAGACTCAGGCGTAGACGTTGTCGTCGCGCTGCGCCCGGGCTCTGCCTCTGCCAAGAAGGCCGAAGCGGCTGGACTGGCTGTCAAAAGCGTTCCAGAAGCCGTTAGCTCTTCCGATGTCATCATGATTCTGACGCCTGACGAATTTCAGGCTCAGCTGTACAAGAATGAAATCGAGCCTAACCTGAAGCAGGGCGCTACCCTGGCGTTCGCTCACGGCTTTGCAATCCATTACAACCAGGTTGTGCCGCGAGCGGATCTGGACGTCATCATGATTGCACCCAAGGCTCCGGGTCATACTGTTCGCTCCGAATTCGTCAAGGGCGGCGGTATTCCTGACCTGATCGCCGTTTACCAGGATGCCTCCGGCAATGCCAAGAACGTAGCGCTGTCCTACGCTTGCGGCGTGGGTGGTGGCCGTACCGGTATCATCGAAACCACATTCAAGGACGAGACCGAGACCGACCTGTTCGGTGAGCAGGCTGTCCTGTGCGGTGGTACCGTTGAGTTGGTTAAAGCAGGTTTCGAAACACTGGTTGAAGCGGGCTACGCTCCTGAGATGGCCTACTTCGAGTGCCTGCACGAGCTGAAGCTGATCGTGGATCTTATGTATGAAGGCGGTATCGCCAACATGAACTACTCCATCTCCAACAATGCGGAGTATGGCGAGTACGTGACAGGTCCTGAAATTATCAACGCCGAATCTCGCCAAGCTATGCGCAATGCGCTCAAGCGTATTCAGGATGGCGAATATGCCAAGATGTTTATCAGCGAAGGCGCAAGCAACTACCCATCCATGACGGCATATCGTCGCAATAATGCGGCGCACGGTATCGAGCAGATCGGTGAAAAACTGCGCGCCATGATGCCTTGGATTGCTGCTAACAAGATCGTCGATAAGAGCAAAAACTAATCATTAGGGCCATTAAAGGTCCTGTTGATCTCAGTTTCGGAAAAACGCGGCCACGGCCGCGTTTTTTCGTTTCAGCTCGTCTTCTGATATAAAAGCTGTAACGTGTTAAGGATGAACCCTGAGAGGAGGGGATCATCCAAGACTTCAAGTCCTATGCAAGGAATTTTCATGAGCGAGCGTCCCGACGAAGCTAACGAAACAGCTTCCTCAAGCACTGAAAGCATTATTCCCGTCGATGAGCATTTCGAAGAAACACACGATGCCCAGGGACGAAAGATTCGCCGTCGAGGCGTATATTTACTTCCGAACCTCTTCACGACAGCCGCGCTTTTTGCAGGACTTTATTCAATCATCAAGTCCATTGCGGCACAGACTGCGTTTATCCAAGGGCAGTCGGAAGAGGCTGCTGTAGGGTTTGCAGCAGCAGCGGCAGCCATTTTTATCGCCATGATCCTTGATGGACTGGATGGTCGTGTTGCACGCTTGACCAATACCCAGAGTGCTTTTGGGGAACAGTACGATTCGCTGTCCGACATGGTGGCCTTTGGTGTGGCGCCGGCCATTCTTGCATTTGAATGGGCTCTGATCAGTCTAGGCAATGTAGGTTGGGCTGTGGCCTTTATCTATGTGGCAGGTGCAGCACTTCGACTGGCGCGTTTCAACACTCAGATCGGCTCCGTCGATAAGCGTTACTTCATTGGATTGGCCAGTCCGTCCGCCGCTGCGCTAGTTGCTGGAACAGTATGGTGCTTTAGCGACTTTGGTATTCAGGGTTCCAAACTCTCATTCCTAGTCGCGTTCATGGTTGCTGCTGCAGGAATGCTCATGGTTAGTAATTTCAAGTACTGGAGCTTCAAGACCCTGGATATGAAAGGGCGTGTTCCGTTCGTGGGCATCCTCATCGCTGTCCTGATCTTCGCCATTATCTTTACTGATCCGCCACGTGTCCTGCTGCTGGGTTTCCTTGCTTATGCTGTGTCAGGTCCCGTCAAGGCATTAATGCGCTTCCGCCATCATCGCGACCGCATGCATTGATTAATTCCCTGATTATCTCCACAGTGAGACTACGTATCGACAGTAGTCGCTGTGGAGATTGCCATGCTGATCAACGTCCCTCCGCGTTCTGCCTGCAAGCCATCTGAAATCACTCCAGAAAATATCTATTTGTCTCGCCGTCAATTCATGGGTGCAGCCAGTGCTGCTGTCACTGCTACGGTGCTGCCCGGCTGGGCGCTTGCTGACGGATCTGTTTATTCAGATGTGGAGCCAGGCAAAGCGCCTGATTGGTTTGCCGAGAAACAGTCTGCTATTCATTGGAAAGCGGTAGATGTAAAAGGTGAGTCTATAACGCCTTTCAAAGACGCCACGCAATACAATAACTTTTATGAGTTCGGCCCTGATAAAGGGGATCCCTATGCCAATGCAGGGCAGATGGTGATCGAGCCTTGGACAGTCAAGGTAGACGGAGAGGTTGGTAAGCCAGGTACCTACTCGCTGGAGGACATTATCCGGCCTCAGCAGTTGGAAGAAAGGATATACCGCCTGCGTTGTGTCGAAGCCTGGTCCATGGTTATCCCGTGGCTGGGTATTCCACTGGCAGATGTCATTAAACAGTTCCAGCCAACAGCTAATGCCAAGTACGTTCGTTTTGAAACATTGAATGATCCCCAGCATATGCCAGGGCAGCGTTCCAGTTTCTCTCTACTGGATTGGCCTTATCGAGAAGGTCTGCGTATGGATGAGGCCATGCATCCATTGGCTATATTGGCGGTAGGCATGTATGGGCGAGTACTGCCTAATCAGAACGGCGCACCCATTAGATTAGTTGTGCCGTGGAAGTATGGATTCAAAAGTATCAAGTCGATTGTTCGCATCAGCTTGGTGAGTGATCAACCGCAGACAACCTGGCAAAGCATGGCGCCAAATGAGTATGGCTTTTACGCCAACGTCAATCCGCAGGTCGATCATCCCCGTTGGAGTCAGGCTAAAGAGCGACGGCTTCCTAGCGGTCTATTTAGTCCTAATATTAAAGAAACACAGATGTTTAACGGTTATGCAGAGGAGGTTGCTGGCCTATACGCCGGAATGGACCTAAGGACGCAGTATTAATGATGTTGCAAGTATGGCGATTGGTCGTTTTTATCAGTGCGTTTTCGGTGCTTGGTGTTTGGCTGTACGAGGCATGGAGTTCTGCCTTGGGTCCTGACCCTGGTAAAGTAATCATTGATAGGCTTGGCCTGGGGGCGCTAGTACTCTTACTGATAACGCTCAGCTTGACGCCCTTGCAGAAAATGACGAGCTGGAAAGGATGGGCATTGGTTCGCCGCCAGTTAGGCTTGTGGACATTCACCTATGCAGCGCTTCATTTCTGCTCTTACCTGGCCTTTGTATTAGGCTGGGATTTTTCCCGCTTGGGTATTGAATTGCAGAAGCGTCCCTATGTGATTGTAGGGTTCATTGCCGTGCTGGGGCTGCTTCCTCTAGCTCTGACCTCGAACCGTTACAGCATGCGTAAATTAGGCAAGCAGTGGAAGCGGCTGCATCGCCTCATTTATATAGCATTGGTTATGGCCTTGCTGCACATGTTCTGGATAACTCGCTCGGATATCCGCGAGTGGCTGATATACGCCTCGATAGGAGGCCTGCTGCTTGTGCTTCGCTTACCATTCATCGCCACTCAGCTAAGACAAAAGAAGATTTTTCAGTCCGGCCAAAA